>JAUZSF010000001.1 GCA_030949705.1 Robiginitomaculum sp.
GGGTCCGCTTGTAGAACTACGCGGCTAGTTTCAGTTTCATAGCAGGAGTTATCCCACCGATGGCCATGTTGGGCCGGTCATTGTTGTAAGTCCATAGCCATTGTGTGGCTTGTTCTTGTGCCTCCTCTATGGTTTCAAGAATGTTTTGATCCAGCCATTCATGCCGAACCGTCCGATTGTATCGTTCGATATAAGCGTTCTGCTGAGGTTTGCCGGGTTGGATATACTGGATGTAAATGCCCATCCTTTCAGCCCATGCCATAAGTTTGCCGCTGATATATTCTGGGCCATTATCGACCCTGATTATCTGCGGCCTGCCACGCCATTCAATAATCCGGTTCAGGCTGCGCACCACCCGCTCGGCGGGCAGCGAGAAGTCGACTTCAATGCCCAATCCTTCACGGTTAAAGTCATCCAGCACGTTCAGGGTTCGGATCGGGCGACCATCCGCAAGCTGATCAGCCATAAAATCCATTGACCACGTATGGTTGGGTGCATCCGGTACCGCCAATGCGTCCGGTCTATCTCGTTTCAAGCGTTTCCTTGGCCTGATACGCAAATTGAGTTCCAGCTCCCGGTAGATCCGGTACACGCGCTTGTGGTTCCAGCCGAAGCCTTTCACGTTGCGCAAATACAGAAAACACAAGCCAAAGCCCCAGGTACGGCGGTTGCTGGTCAACTTCACAAGCCACCCCGCAATTTCGGCATTCTCATCACCCAGTTTACGGTCGTAACGATAACAGCATTCGCTGATCTGAAATGCGCGGCAGGCCAGCGCAATGCTGACACCACGGAACCGCTTTCATGGCCATCTCTTTGCGCTGAGACGGCCTTAGCGCTTTTTCCAAGGGCTTCCTTCAGCAGATCATTCTGCATGCTCACATCCGCATACATCCGCTTCAGGCGGCGGTTCTCTTCAGCCATCGCCTTCAGTTCCGAAATCATCGATGCATCCATGCCGCCGTACCTGGCCCGCCATTTGTAAAATGATGCGCTGCTCATGCCATGTTCACGGCAAAGTTCAGATACCGGCACACCGCTTTCGGCCTGCTTCAATATCCCCATGATCTGCGCATCGCTATATCGTTTGTTCTTCATCAAAATCTCCTCAGATTATCATGCCGAGAAAATTCTACCCGTGAACACCACTAATTTTCGGGGGGATTACCTAGGGGCAAGCCTTGTCATGAAATTTCCACCGCCAACCCTCAAGACAGAACGCCTGGTGCTGCGGGCATTACAACACACAGATGCAGTTGATTTGCATGTCGCCTTTTCTGACGAAGAGGTTTGCAAATACTGGACAAACGGCCCGTATACCACGTTGCAGCAGTCGCAAAACCGGGTCGATGAAACGATCGGTAAGACAGATAGTCTGACCTGGGCCATCACCAAAGGAGAAGGAGAGCCCGTCCTTGGCTGGGTGATGATCTATCCTGGCCGCAATGAAGGTATTGCAGAAATTGGGTATCTCTTGTGCCGCGATGCCTGGGGGCAGGGCATTATGGCTGAGGCCGCCAAAGCCGTGGTTACTTATGGGTTCGAGGTTGAAGGCATGCGGCGCATTTTTGCCGATATGGACCCTAACAATATCGGCTCCATTCGCATTGCGGAAAAATGCGGCATGACCTATGAGGGCCGCCTGAAAGGCAATTGGGACACTCATATCGGGGTACGCGACAGCCTGATTTATGGCCGGGTTGAGCTGGCTAATTAACCCAGCTCTTCCTGCAAAGCCCCCAGGCATTTTTCTACATTTTCCGGACAGGCACTGGCCCCCATCAGGCCGATGCGCCAGACCTTGCCCGCCAGCGCGCCCAGCCCGGCGCCGATTTCAAGATCATGGTTTTCAAGAAGATTTTTACGGATCATGGCTTCGTCCGTAACCCGTTCAGGGATGCGCACCGTGTTCAGTTGTGGCAGGCGATAATCCGGCTCGACCAGGAATGAAAAGCCCAAGCCCTCCAAACCATCGCGCAGTGCCTCGTGCTGGCTTTGATGGCGGGCAAAGGCGGCCTCCAGCCCTTCCTCGTGCAGCATCAACAGCCCTTCATGCAAGGCATACATGGCATTGATCGGCGCAGTGTGGTGATAGGACCGTCCGCCTTTTTTTGGTGCGCTACCGCTATCGCTATTTGAGCGCGGGCCCTGCCAGTAATTCATCACCAAAGAGAGATCCAAAAACCAGCTTTGCACCGGCGTAACGCGGGCTTCGACGGCGGCAATGGCGCGCGGGCCAAAACTGATCGGGGAAAGGCCCGGCGGCACGGAAAGGCATTTTTGCGTGCCTGAATAAATCGCGTCCACGCCCCATTCATCCACCTTAACCGGCACGCCGCCCAGCGACGTTACTGCATCGACTATGGTCAGACAGTCATGCTCGCGCGCCAGGGCACACAGGGCTTTGGCATCCGACAGGACACCGGTGGAGGTTTCGGCATGGACAAAGGCCAGAATTTTGGCTTCCGGGTGGGCTTTCAAGGTATCTTCCACCTTTTGCGGGTCCACCGGCTTGCCCCAGTCATCGCTAACCACCACGGCGGTGGCGCCTGCGCGAGTAACGTTTTCCACCATGCGCCCGCCAAAGACGCCATTAACGCATACCACCACCGTATCGTCGGGCTCGATGAGATTTACAAAACAGGTTTCCATGCCTGCGGACCCTGGCGCGGAAACTGGAAAAGTAAGCGCATTTTCGGTTTGAAAGGCAAAGCGCAACAGAGATTTGATCTCGTCCATCAGGGCAATGAATTGCGGGTCCAGATGGCCCACCGTGGGGCGTGCCATGGCCTCTAAAATGCGGGCGGGAACATCGGATGGGCCGGGCCCCATCAGGATTTTTGGCGTGGGGTGAAGCGAGTTCATGGGCTTTGGTCCTTTTTTTGGGGAGGCATCGATTTTGTCATTGCCGGACTCGTTCCGGCAATCCAGTAGAGAGTTAAATCCGATCTGGATTACCCGGACAAGCCGGGTAATGACAAATATGTGTTTCCCGTGCTCATATAGCGAAGCAATAGGGCAAGAAACTTTGGTAATTGTACGAGAATCACCGCCCCTGCCGGGGCATTCTTCGGCTTCAAAAGGTCCACCGGACCTTTTGATTTGGCTTTGCCAAAGCGCCTGCGAATGGTGGCGGGGGGGGGAGATTTGAACTCCCGACCTCAGGATTATGAGTCCTGCGCTCTAACCAACTGAGCTACCCAGCCATACCAATGCCGTGATTTGAGACGCGGGATATACGCGCCCGTGCGCTTCCGCGCAAGGCGTTTTTCTGTGCTATCGCCTATTGGCTACATGAGCACGTCCTTAGCGTGCTAACGCGATGCTAAAGCTCGCTACATGAGCACTCACGCCTTGATATGCAGAGGTTGGCCAAGGGCGGCCATGGCACTTTCGGCAAAGCCTTCGGATAAGGTTGGGTGCACATGAATGGTCCCGGCAATGTCTTCCAGACGCGCCCCCATTTCCAGTGCCAGGGCAAATTCACCCGACAGCTCAGCCACATGCGCGCCAACCGCATGAATGCCCAAAATAACATGATCGGATTTGCGCGCCGTGACGCGCACAAAACCGCCATCACTGCCGCCTTGCATGGAAAGTGCTTTGCCCAGCGCCGCAAGAGGGAATTTGCCGGTGATAACGTCCTCGCCGGCGGCTTTGGCCTCGTCGGGGGTCAGACCCACGCCAACGATTTCCGGCTCGGTAAAGCAGACGGCGGGGATGGCCACCGGGTCAAAACGTGCCCGATGCCCGGCCAGAATTTCGGCCACCATTTCGCCCTGCGCCGTGCCTTTGTGGGCGAGCATCGGCTCGCCGATAAGGTCGCCAATGGCATAGACCCCGCGCATGGCGGTGGCACATTGATCATCTACGCGCACAAAGGGGCCGTCCATATCGACGCCCATATTTTCCAGCCCCCAGCCGGCGGTTACGGGCTTGCGGCCCACGGCCACCAGGACTTTTTCGGCGGCGATTTCCTGAACCTTGCCGTCCTTGTCTTCAAATTCAATGCCGGTTTTGGTCAGGCCCTTGGCCTTGGACGAGAGGTGCATATCCACCCCATGGGTTTTTAACCAGCGGGATACGGGCCGGGTCATGGCCACATCATAAAGCGGCAATATCCGGTCCAGGGCTTCGATAAAGCTGACCTTTACGCCGAGCTTGGCAAAGGCAATGCCCAGCTCCAATCCGATATAGCCCGCCCCCACCACAGCCAGAGTTTTGGGCAGTTTGTCCAGTTCCAACGCGCCGGTAGAAGAGATAACGCGCTCATCAGAAAAGGGCAGAAATGGTAATTCTACTTCGGTGGAACCGGTGGCCAGCACCACGTTTTGTGCCTTGATGGTGACAGCTTCCCCGTCTTGCAGCGTCACCGTGCAGGTTTTGGCATCGGAAAATTCCGCCCAGCCGTTCAGCACTTCTGCCCCGGCGGATTTGAGCAGCATGCCAACCCCCGAGGTCAGCTTGCCGACCAGATCATCTTTCCAACTTGTCAGCGCCTTCATATCCACTTTTGGCTTGGCACAGCTAATGCCCATGGCGGGCGTGCTGGCATGATCCGAGATTTCTGCAAACCGACTGGCCGCATGGATCACCGCTTTGGAGGGGATACAGCCCCGGTTCAGGCAGGTGCCGCCAAGACCGCTTTTGTCCACCAGAATGACGCCCAGGCCCAATTGCGCGGCGCGAATGGCGCACGGATAGCCCGCCGGGCCACCGCCAATGATGAGAACATCAGTGTGTTTGGTTTTGCTCATAACCGGGGCGCTCACATAAAGAGGGTTGCAGGGTTTTCCAGCGCGGTTTTCACCCGCTGGATCATCAGGGCCGCGTCATAACCATCGACAATGCGATGATCAAAGCTGGAAGACAGGTTCATCATCTTGCGTGGGGCAAAGGCCCCATCCTGCCAGACCGGGCGGATTTGCAGCTTGTTGACGCCGATTATCGCGACTTCGGGGGCATTGATCACCGGGGTGGAGGCAATACCGCCCAGCGCCCCCAATGAGGTGATGGTAATGGTCGAGCCGCTCAGCTCGTCTTTATGGGCCTTGCCATCGCGTGCCGCTGTGGTGACCCGGGCAATCTCGCTTGCCAGGGTCCAGATGTCCATGGCCTCGGCATGTTTCACCACCGGTACCATCAGGCCGTTGGGCGTTGCCGTGGCAATGCCCATATGCACCGCCTCAAACTTGGTGGCCACGCCCGCTTCGTTATCGTAATGCGCATTGGCGTTTGGAAAGTCCGGCAGCACTTTGATCAGCGCCATGGAGAGGAATGGCAACAGGGTCAGCTTGGGCTGGTCCTCTGTGCGATTGGCATTCAGATGCGCGCGCAAAGTTTCCAGCGCTTCCATATCCACCTCTTCGACATAGGCAAAGTGCGGGATGGTGCGTTTGGAATGGGCCAGGTTTTGTGCAATTTTACGGCGCAGGCCGATGATTTTTTGTGTGGATGTGCCGGTGCGTTTGGCACGGCCGGTATGGCTCGCGGCACGCGCGGTAAGGCGGCCACCGGCAGCAATAAAATCCTCAAGATCCTGATGGGTGATGCGCCCGGCCGGTCCGGTGCCCGGTACGTTGGCCAACTCAATGTCTGCCTCCAGTGCGGCTTTGCGCACGGCGGGAGAGGCGAGGGGTTTAGTATTAGATGTTGCGCCACCCTTCGAGGCGCCTTGCAGGCGCACCTCAGGATGAGGCGTTGGGGTGGGTTCAGGATGAGGTTTTTGGGGCGCCGGTTCTGGCTTTGGTTCTGGCACGGGTTTCGCCTGTACTGCGCTTTCTTCTTCCACCGCACCGGCACCATCGGTTTCAATGGTGACGATCACCGTGCCAACGGCCAACACATCGCCCGGCTCGCCGGTGATGGATTTTACCACGCCCGTAACCGGCGAGGGAATTTCCACGGTGGCCTTGTCGGTCATGATATCCACAAGGTTATCATCTTCGGCAACGCGGGACCCGACTTTGACATGCCATTCGACAATCTCCGCCTCGACCACGCCTTCGCCAACGTCCGGCAGTTTAATGCTCAGCAATCCCATTTAAGCCTCCAGCGTTTCTTTGAGCGCGCGCATGACACGGGCCTGACCCGGGAAATATTCCCATTCATGGGCGTGCGGGTAAGGGGTATCCCAGCCGGTGACGCGCTTGATCGGTGCTTCCAGGGCGTAAAAGCACTCTTCCTGGATTTGTGCCATCAGTTCGGCCCCAAAGCCCGAGGTGCGCGGGGCTTCGTGTAGAACCACACAGCGCCCGGTCTTGTTCACCGATTTGGCAATGGTTTCCATGTCATAGGGGATCAGCGTGCGCAGGTCGATCACCTCGGCATCAATGCCCGCAAGGCGCGCCGATTCGAGGGCCACATGCACCATGGTGCCATAGGCCACCACGGTCAGCGCGCTCCCTTCGCGCACTACATCGGCCTTGCCCAAAGGCACGGTATAATGACCGGTGGGTACGGCGCCTTTTTCGTGGGCCGACCAGCTTAAGGCCGGTTTGTGTGGGTCGCCGTCAAAGGGGCCGTTATACAGCCGCTTTGGCTCAAAAATCAGGACCGGATCATCGCTTTCACTGGCCGCGATCAACATGCCCTTGGCGTCATAAGGGTTGGACGGCATGGTGATGACCAGGCCCGGAATATGGGTGAAAAACGCCTCTGGCGACATGGAATGGGTCTGGCCACCATAAATGCCGCCGCCGCACGGTGTGCGCAGCACCAAAGGTGCACTGAACGCGCCGGCGGTGCGATAACGCAGGCGCGTTAACTCGGATACGATCTGGTCAAACCCTGGGAAAATATAGTCGGCAAACTGAATTTCTGCAATCGGGCGCATCCCATTGGCGGCCATGCCAATGGCCATGGCGACAATGGCCGCTTCGTTAATCGGCGTATCGAACACTCTGGTTTTGCCGTATTTTTCCTGCAGGCCCTGGGTGCAGCCAAATACTCCGCCAAAATAGCCGGCATCTTCGCCAAAGGCGCAAACGCGCTCGTCGCGTTCCAGCAAAACATCGTGGGCCGAATTGATCGCCTGGATCATGGTCATGCGTGCCGTTTTGCTCATGATCAAACCCCCCAGGTCCTGACGTTGGCGGCGTAGGTGCCAGGGCTGTTCCACAAACACATCCTCGAACATGGTGGGCACGGGAGAGAGCGGCCCATCACGCAAGGTGCCATAGCTTTCGGCGGTTTTATAAGAGGCCAGCACTTCTTTGCTGAGAGCATCGGTTAAGGCCTCATGGCGGGCCTCGTCCCATTCCCCAAGCGCGATGAGATGGTTTTTCAGGCGTTCCACCGGATCGCCCAGGGGCCAGGCCGCGGCTTCTTCCTTGGGGCGATACCGCGAAGGATCATCCGAAGTGGAGTGGGCATCAGCGCGATAGGTGACATGCTCGATCAGGGTGGGGCCGTGCCCGGCGCGGGCGCGATCGGCGGCCCATTGCGTTACCGCATAGACAGCCAGAAAGTCATTGCCGTCCACGCGTAATGTGGCCAGGCCATAGCCAATGCCCTTGGCCGCAAAGGTGGCGTTCAACCCGCCGGCAATGCCGGCAAAGGACGAGATGGCCCATTGATTGTTGACCACGTTCAAGATCACCGGCGCCTGATAGGTGCTGGCCAGGGTGCAGGCGCCATGAAAATCGCCTTCCGCCGTGGTGCCATCCCCCACCCACGAGGCGGTTACCGTATCCTCGCCGCGTGCCGCACTGGCCATGGCCCAGCCCACAGCCTGGGGAAACTGGGTGCCCAGATTGCCGGAAATGGAGAAGAAATTACCTTCCTTCCAGGTGTAATGGATCGGTAATTGCCGCCCTTTCAGATTGTCTTTGGCGTTTGACAGGCAATGGGTCATCATTGCCACCATGTCCCGATCCCGGGCAAAAAGAAGCCCCTGTTGGCGATAGGATGGGAATAACATGTCCTCAAACCGAAGGGCCATGCCAGCGGCACAGGCCACGGCCTCTTCGCCGCGGGCCTTCATATAAAAGGAAATTTTGCCCTGGCGTTGCAGCTTTAACATGCGGTCATCATAGAGCCGCGTTTTCAGCATCACATGCAAGCCCTGGCGCAGGGTTTTGGGCGATAATGCAGGATCCCATTGCCCTTGCGCCTGATGCTCGCTATTCAATACGCCTATGAGGGCATTTGCCAGCATATGAGTGTCTTTGGCCGGGCAATCCGGATCAGGCCGTGTAACGGGAATACCCCGTGCCAGCCCCAAGCTCGAAAAGTCCGGTTTTTCGCCGGGGCGGGCCGAGGGCTCGGGAACGGTAAATCCGGCTCTGTTGCGTGATGGCGCATGGGTCATAGGGTCACTCATGGGTTTGACCGTGCTTAGGGGCTTTATGCCCCTTTATCGCGGTGCTTGGCAATTTCCACCCTCATTATGGCGAATATGATTGCATTTGTCCTCTATAAAGTGCATTCATATGCATAAATATTTTTTGAATTTTCCGGTGAGGATTCTCGGTGACCAGCGAAATTGATGACATTGATGCTAAAATACTCAAACTGGTGCAAAGTGATGCCTCCCTGTCGGTGGCCGACATTGCCACCAAGGTCGGGCTTTCTTCTTCGCCGTGCTGGCGGCGGATCAAGCGGCTGGAAGAAACCGGCATCATTGCCTGTCAGGTAACGATTCTGGACCGCGAACTTCTGGGTTTGAATTTTGAGGTCTATGTGGCGGTGAAACTGGACCGGCCGACGCGTTCGAACCTGCGGGCGTTTGAGGCGGCGGTCAAAGAGTTTCCCGAAGTGCTGGGCTGTGCCACAGTCACCGGGGCGGTGGATTATGTTTTGCGCATCGTCACCACCGACATGCATACCTATGATGATTTTCTGCGCGATCAGATCTTGTCCATGGATCTGGTGCAAACCGCCGTTTCGCGCATTGTGATTCGTTCGGTCAAAGATACAACAGACCTGCCATTGCATTTGATCGCGCCGGAATAGGCGCTTTTATTTTGTCTGGACCGGCACGTATTTGGACTGGCCGCCGGTTTCAAAATACTGGCGATCATTCATCAGCGCCGAAACGATATAGTCGTAGACCATTCTGATTCTTGCAGATTTTCGCAAATCTTCATGGGCGACCACCCATAGATCCTCTGAAAAATCCATTGCCGGCAAAACGCGCTCGACGGCGTCTGGCCTGCTGCCGGCAGGCCAGCTGAAATGGGCAAAAAGCCCGATGCCATAGCCGGCCATCAGGGCATGGGCCTGGGTATGAAAAGAGTTGGAACGAAAAACGATGGGGTTGGGGCGTTTGCGTTCATGGTCCAGCTCATCCGGCCAGAAATTGGAATTGGGGCCCAGGGTGACCATAACTCCCTTATGCTTTCCCAGATCATCCGGGCTAAGCGGTCTGCCATGTTTCTGTATATAGGCCTGTGCTGCATACAGGCCAAACCCCGTGGATAACACTTTGCGGCCAATCAGGCTGTTTTGGTTGCCTGGCCCCATCCAGCGTATGGCAATGTCGGCTTCACGTTGCGCCAGATTGACCGAACGCTGATCGACAATCACTTCTATGCGGGTTTCCGGATGCTCTTCATGAAAAGGTTGCAAGGCATAGGGCAGCCACAAGTCCCCCAGGCCTTCGGTCCCGGAAATTCTGACCGTTCCGGCCAGGCTTTGATCCGCCCCGGCCCGGGCGCGGTCTATGGCATCGGCTTCTTCCTGCATGCGCCGGATTCGCAACAATATCGTATCGCCAAAGGCGGTGGGGACCAGCTGGTTGCCTTCCTTGGTTAGTAGTGGTGCGCCAAAATACTCTTCCAGCGCCCGGATGCGCCGCCCGGCGGTGGGCTGGCTGACACCCAGCTTGTCGCCGGCAGCTGTCAAACTGCCGGTTTCGGCCACCGCCAACAATATCGGGAAATCAGCCCAGTATTTATTCATGCAAGGACACCGTTCGTGTTTATGTTGGCGCAATATGTCGCCTTCATTCACGATTGAATGCCTAATCTGCATCTATAGTCAATGGAATTTAGCGGTCAATTGAGAGATGTTACACTTTATTTAATAACGCCTGTTGGCCACCTTTCGCCCATGTATACTGCCAAGATTTTTGGAATGACGGTGAAAAGTATAATTCAATATTGAATGACAAATATGCAGAAAGGTGAACAGTGTTCACTTTTCAAACGATGATTATGTCCCTATATAGAGGTGGTCATTCAATGAGGAGAACCAGAATGTCTTACCGTAAAGGACTCGCCGTAACGACGGCCATTGCTGTTTTGGGCCTGATCAGCATTCCTGCTGCCCAGGCTGCGGCAGCAGCCCCGGAATTTGCTGTGCAAAGCGCGGCCAATTCCAACATTCGCGGTGGCTATAACGCCTATACCCGCGGTGATTATAAAATCGCCAAGACTTTCAACGTCAGAGCGACGGCCAAGGGCATTAAAAAGTCTCGCCGCTCGATTGCATATTCCAATCTATGCGCCACTCTGGGTCAGCTAAATACTCTCGATGAAGCCCTGGATGCCTGTAATTTGGCCGTGCAAATGGCACCAAATAACTGGCGGGCGTTGAATAACCGTGGTGTGGTGAATTATCTGGCCGGCAATAAAGACGCCGCGCTGGCTGATTTTACGGCCGCTGCCGGTTCGCCGGATGCGGCGCTGGCCCAGGCCAATGCCGATCTTTTGTCTGGTACGAAACTGGCGACAAGCGAGTAAGACCTTTTTTGACGGGCAAGGGCGAGCTTCCCCCGCACGACTTGCACACTTCTCCCCGGAGTACCGTCTTTTAGCCCCGTGCCCCCCCGGCACGGGGTCTTTCTTACCGGGGTTCAATCTCATTCACTTTTCTGAATAAAAACTGCAAGGGCATATGCTACTGCATTGTTTTTTAATGCATGCAAAACTGCACGCGCCGTCGCCCCGATTTTCATCAGGGTGACGTTTGTTATTCGTTACTCTTCATTTTTCACTGTGGATGGCAAAAAGAATCACATAACGGGGTTTGCGCGCGCCCGGCAAAGCGTTATGGGGCATGATCAGACAAAGGGAAGTAAGACCATGAGTATCAATGCAGCCCTGGTGGGCGCTACCGGCAATATCGGGCGCGAAATTCTGTCCATTCTGGATGAACGTCTGTTTGCCATAGACAACATGCATGTGCTGGCCTCGCGGGCCTCCATGGGCCGTGAGGTTTCTTTTGGCGACCGCACCCTGGTTTGCGAAGATCTGGAACGGTTCGATTTTTCATCTGTTGATCTGGTATTTATGGCCGCCGGTGGTGATGTGGCCAAAAAATGGGCGCCCAAAATTGCCGCTACGGGCGCTTTGGTGATTGATAATTCATCGGCCTTTCGCATGGACAAGGATGTGCCCCTGATTGTGCCCGAGGTAAACCCGGATGCGGTGATGGGCGCGCGGGCCAAAAACATTATTGCCAATCCCAATTGCTCGACCATTCAAATGCTGGTGGCCTTAAAACCCATCCATGACGCTGCCAAAATCAAACGCATTGTCGTTTCCACCTATCAGGCCGTATCGGGGGCTGGCAAAGCCGCCATGGATGAATTGTGGGATCAGACCAAGGGCATTTATGTCACCGACAGCCCAACCTCCGAGGTTTTTCCCAAACAGATTGCCTTTAATGTGATCCCGCAGGTGGATGTCTTTATGGAAGATGGCGGCACCCGCGAAGAACATAAAATGATCAACGAAACCCATAAAATGCTGGATGAGAATATCCGGGTTAGCGCCACTTGTGTACGGGTTGCGGTATTTGTCGGCCATGGTGAGGCGGTCAATGTCGAGCTGGAACGGCCCCTAGGCGCGGCGGCGGCAAAATCGCTTCTGCGGGAAAGCCCGGGCCTGATGGTGATCGATAAGCACGAGGACGGCGGTTATATCACCCCGGTGGAATGCGCCGGTGAGTTTGCGGTTTATGTATCGCGTATTCGCGAAGACAAATCCGTGGATCACGGGCTGAGCCTGTGGGTAACGTCTGATAATTTGCGCAAGGGCGGCGCGCTGAACGCCGTGCAAATTGCCGAACTGGCGCTTAATCGCGGCCTGCTTTCCAAGGCCGGGGCCTGATGGCTGGCGACGAGCGTCGCGGCACGCTAGCGGCCTTTGGGGCGTTTCTGTTCTGGGGCGCGATGCCGCTGTATTTCTGGGCCTTTCCCGATGGGGTTGGCGCCTTTGAAATTACCCTGCACCGCATTTTCTGGACCTTTATCATGTTGCTGGGGGTGCTTGGGTTTAGCGGGGCGCTGGGCCCGGCCTTGTCGCTGTTTCGCAAGCCAAAGGTCATCGGCACCCTCTTTGCCAGCACGGTGCTGATCTCGATCAACTGGATGGTCTATGCCTGGGCGGCGATGAATGGCCATCTGGCCGAGGCTTCGCTGGGCTACTTCATCAATCCGCTGGTCAATGTGGCCTTTGGCGTGGTGTTGTTGCGCGAACGGCTAAACACCTGGCGCTGGATGGCCGTGGGGCTGGCGGCCCTGGGGGTGCTGAACCAGGTAATTGTGGTTGGTAAAACCCCGTGGATTGCGCTCACACTGGCATTTTCCTTTGGTGGTTATGGGCTGTTACGCAAAACCGTGGCGGCGGAGGCAAAGGAAGGTCTGTTCATCGAAACCCTGATCATTTCGCCACTGATTTTGGGGGCCATTATCTGGATGGAAAATCAGGGCACGGGTCATTTGCTGCACGGCTCGCCGGGCACGGTATTTTTATTGCTGGCGGCGGGCCTGACCATAACCATACCGCTGACCATGTTTAACTTTGCGGCGCGGCGTATCCCGCTTTCTACCTTGGGCCTGATCCAGTATATCGCTCCCAGCTCGACCTTTATCATGGCCATTGTCGTGGGTGAAAAACTCACCCTGGGCGGCTTGTTGACGTTCGTGCTGATCTGGATGGGACTGGCGCTTTATTCGCTGGACCTGTGGCGCAAGCGAGGGTCTTAGCCCGTAAAGGCAAAGTGCTCGCATGGCCCCTCCGGTCAAGCCGGAGGGCGACGAATGGAGATGCTATTCTTGCCTTTTTATGACGTGCGCCGGTTTTGCCTACCCATGCACAATCGGGCGCTTGGCCACCTCATATTCCTTGAAATACAGTACCAAAACCCGCTCATAAATTTCGCTTAGCTGGTGAATGTCACTGACGGGGACGTGTTCATTGGCCTTGTGCATGCTGGCCCCGGTCAGGCCGAATTCCGCCACCGGCGCATAGTCCTTGATAAAGCGCGCATCTGATGTACCGCCCCCGGTGGTCAGGGCCGGGTGCCGCCCGGTTACGTCTTCAACCGCCTTTTGTAAAAGGGTGGTAAAGGGGCCGGGCGGGGTCAGGAAGGCCTCACCCATCACTTTCAGATCCAGTAAGACCGCACAGGTGTGTTCGCGCTCGGCGGCACGGGCTTCTTCCTCTATCCAGTCGCACAATTGCGCGCCGGTATGGGCGACATTAAAGCGGATATTGAAACGGGCGCTGGCGGCGGCCGGAATGATATTGTGGGCCGGATTATCCACATCAATGCTGGTCACTTCCAGATTGGAGGGCTGAAACCCCGGCACGCCATCATCCAGCAGGCGCGCATAAAGCCGGTTGATCATGGTGATCAGCGGCGGGATCGGGTTTTGCGCCCGTTCCGGATAGGCCACATGGCCTTGCTGGCCTTTGATGGTGATAATACCGTTCAGCGATCCCCGGCGGCCGTTTTTGATCTCATCCCCAAGGGCCTTGGGGTTGGATGGCTCGCCCACCAGACAATGGGTGATGGTTTCGCCTTCTTCGGCCAGCGCTTTCAGTACTCGTTTGGTGCCGTTAATGCCTTCGCCTTCTTCATCGCCAGTGATCAGCAGGCTGATCGAACCATAAAGGGGATTGTGTGAAAGGTGACGCTGGGCGGCGGCAATAAAAGCGGCAATGGCCCCTTTCATGTCAGCAGCCCCGCGACCCCACAGAACCCCATCGCGCACCGTGGCGCCAAAGGGGTCATCGCGCCAGTCATCGGGATTGCCGGTAGGCACCACATCAGTGTGGCCAGCAAAACAGAAATTGGGCACACCGGTGCCGATACGGGCATAGAGGTTATCCACTTCGCCAAAGGGATAGCGTTTGACAACAAAGCCCAGCGCTTCCAATTGGGCTTGCAGAATATCCAGTGCGCCGTCATCCAGGGGGGTGACTGAACGACAACGGATCAGCGCCTGGGCCAGCGCCAGCGGATCAATACTGTCCGCTCCATCGCTCACGATGCGGCGGTCTCGGCAAGCAGGGCCTTCAAAAACGGCTGGATATTGGGATTGCCCGCTATGATCAGCGCTGGATTGATGGCGGCCTTGCTATCGGATTCGCTGTCATCGCCGACAATGGCCCCGGCTTCACGGGCAATCAAAACCCCGGCGGCGACATCCCACAAGGCCAGATCACGCTCCCAATAGCCGTCATACCGGCCAGCGGCCAGCCAGGCCAGGTCCAGTGCCGCTGAACCAAACCGGCGCACACTGGAAACCTTGGGGGCGATGCGGTGCAGCTCCTTGAGGAAGCGCGCATGACCGGGTCTGCCCAGATGGGGGATGCCGGTGGCCAATACACAGTCCTGTAATCTGGTGCGGGCGGAAACTTCCAGGCGGCGTTCGTTCAAAAACGCGCCCTTAAAGCGCTCGGCCCGGAACATTTCGTCGCGAATGGGGTCATAAACTACGCCGGCGACAATCTCGCCCTTGCGTTCCAGTGCAATGGAAATGGCAAAATGCGGAATGGCGTGCAGAAAATTGGTGGTGCCATCCAGCGGGTCAATGATGAAACGGTGGGACGGGTCGGTACCTTTGATCTCGCCGCCTTCTTCCAGCAAAAAGCCGTAGCCCGGTCGGGATTCAGAAAGCAGCCGCACCAGAATTTCTTCGGACTTGCGATCCGCCGCCGAGACAAAATCCGCGGGGCCTTTTTTGGAAACCTGCAGGTTTTCAACTTCGCCAAAATCGCGGTTCAATTTCCCGGCGGCGCGACGCGCGGCGCCGGTCATGATGTTTAAGAGGGCAGAGGCCTGTGCCATGATCTTGTCCCTTAATCCGCACGCTTGACATAGCTGCCATCAGCGGTGGAAACCACCACCTTTTCGCCAACGCCGACAAAGGGCGGCACCGTGGTACGCACGCCGTTTTCCAAGGTCGCTGGCTTGAACGAATTGGCCGCCGTCTGGCCTTTGACCACCGGCTCGGTATCGGCAATTTCCAAAACCACCTGATCGGGGATGGAAAGGGCAATGGGGCGTTCTTCGTGAAAATTGATCACCACGGTCATGCCGTCCTGCAGATAGGCCTGCATGTCACCGACAAATTCCTTGGCCAGCTCGACCTGTTCGTAACTTTCAATATCCATAAAGGCCAGCGTGTCGCCATTGTCATAAAGATAGGTATGATCTTTTTGTTCCAAGCGAACCTTTTCAATGGTTTCAGAGGCGCGAAAGCGTTCATTCAGCTTGCGGCCATCTTCCAGGTTTTTCAGTTCGACCTGATTAAAGGCACCGCCTTTGCCTGGTTTGACGGCATTGCATTTCACCGCCACCCACAAGCCGTTCTGGTGCTCGATAATATTGCCCGGTTTGATCTCGTTGCCGTTGATTTTCATCGTACTGCCCTCAAGGTGTTTATGTGTGAGGTGCTCTATCTGTGCGCCGCTTGCGGGTCAAGGCGAAGCAGTGTGCGAGAGGATCAGCAAAGGCTGTTTGGCAATCTCTTCAATGCGGCCGCGGGTCGGGCCGGGCAGGGCACTGCCCAGCGCCATGGCCAGGGCCCGGCGCTCGGCATTTTGCGGATCATGACGCACGGCGCGCACGGCCCATTCATAGGCCGCTTCGCGATCCATCATCACGCCTTCACCTTTGGCCAGCGCAATGGCGTAAAGGTACTGGCCTTCACCATCATCGGCCTCAGCCGCCTTGCGTAACCACCGGGCCGCTTCGGCGGGGCGCGGTGGTTCTTCATGCAGTGTAAAAATGGCCCAGGCAGTCATGGCATCGGGAAGGGCGCCTTTGGCCGCCTGCTCAATCAGAGGGGCGGCGGCGGCCTGATCGAAAAGGGGGCTTTCCGGGTCGGCCAGGATAATGCCGGCCTGATAGGCCGAGCGGATATCTCCTTCGCGGGCGGCTTCTTTATAGAGTCGCAAGGCGTCTTCATCCTCGCCCTGACTAAAGAGCAAATTGCCCAGCAATTGCTTGGCGTGCACGCTGCCATCATAAATAGCTTTTTTGAACCAGAATTTGGCCTGTTCGGTATCCAGTGGGCCGCCTAGGCCCGAGGAGAAGACCTGACCCAGTACAACCTTAGCCTCGGTGGAATCCTTTCTGGCGGCGTTCAGCAAAAACCGCCGACCATCACTGGCCGACAAGCCGCCTTGGTTGTCAAAGGCCATTTCCGCCAGAGATAACCAGGCATAGACCTCGCCGCCTTTGGCAGCTTTTTTGAACCAGTTAACCGCATTGGCGCTTTCTACCGGGCCGCCCTGACCCTTGCGCATCATGGTACCCAACAGATATTGTGCCCGGGCATCGCCCTGGGCGCTTTGGGCACTTGCCAGGGTACGCGCCAATGCATATTCGCCGCGGGCATAGGCCTGGGCCGCATCAAAGTCATCATTGGCAAAGCTGCTGGTTGGAAATTCGGGTACATCGATCAGGGGCGGCAAGGCGTCTTCGCCAAGGATGATGCCTTCCTTGAATACGGGAGGTTTTTCCACCGGACCGGTTTGTGCCATTGCCAAGAACGGGCCGGCCCAAAGCGCGATGATTAAGCCGCCAAGGAGGCCTTTTGGATGGCGGCATTGAAGGCCCGCACCGCTTCGTCCGGTCCGTCCGGGGCATTCCAAACTCCGCCACAAACGGCCAAAAAGTCTGCCCCGGCCTGTACCAGAGGGGCGCAATTGTCTACTGTTATACCGCCGATTGCTACGCATGGAATTTCAAAAAGCTCCGACCACCAGGAAAGAAGATCTGTTGTTGCCTGTGTTTTAGGCGTTTTCGTGGCACTTTCAAAAAAAGCCCCAAAGGCAACATAATCGGCACCGCTTTCCCCCGCCAGCATAGCCAGATGCCGTGAGTTATGCGCCGTGGCTCCGATCATGGCCTGGGGACCCAGGATTTTGCGGGCCTCGCGCAGAGGCATGTCGTCCTGGCCCAGGTGCACGCCGTCGGCACCCAGTTCCCGGGCCAGATCCACCCGGTCATTGATCAGCACCGCCACATCGGCACCATGAGCAATCGGAGCGAGGGTTTGATAAGCGTCACGGATTTCAGCGTCCGATACGTCTTTAAGACGAATTTGCAGCGCCGCCACATCACCGGCGGCCAGGGTGACCTCTAAGTCCTTGGCAAAGGTGCCCAGGTCATCAAGACGCGGCGGCGTCAACAGATACAGGCGACAGGGTTCGATACGCATGCCGCCTCATAGCGCGCCTATGCACGAAGTAAAGAGGCAAGCTCATTTGACCTTGACCCGGTGGTCGGCTCACCGTAAGCGCCGTGCCATGACACAGCTGCCCCAAACCCCTGCTGGCCTAGGTGAATTGGCACCGCACTATGATGCGCTTTTGTGTGATGTCTGGGGGGTAGTGCATAATGGCAAGGCCGCCTTTGCGGCGGCCACCCAGGCATTGACCCAGTTTCGCCAGGCCGGAGGGATTGTGGTGATGCTGACCAATGCGCCGCGACCATCCACAGAAATACCGGCACAGTTTGCGGCGCTGGGTGTTCCCGATACCAGTTGGGACGGTATTGTTACTTCGGGAGATGCCACCAAGGCCCTGTTGTCGCAAAACGCCCCCGGTCCGGCCTTCAAGCTGGGCCCGCCCAAGGATGATCGCCTCTATGACGGCACCGGCATGACGTTTGCGAAACTGGAAGACGCAAAGCTGATTTCGTGCACCGGTTTTTATGACGACAATCGGGAAACCCCGGGAGATTACGATGCCTTGTTGGCCCGCGCCGCGGCGCTGGATTTGCCCATGATCTGTGCCAACCCGGACAAGGTGGTGCATTTTGGAGATCGACTGATTTACTGCGCCGGAGCACTGGCCGAAAACTATGCGGCGCTGGGGGGCAAGGTGGTGTATACGGGCAAGCCGCATGATACCATTTACCAGCTTAGCTATGAACGTCTTGCGGCTTTGCGCGGCCATTCGGTGGATAAAAGCCGTATTCTGGCCATTGGCGATGGCCTGCCCACTGATATTCTGGGGGCGGCTTCACAATCCTTGGATTGTCTGTTTATCACTGGCGGGATTCACGAAGCGCATTTTTCAGGCCGTGCCTATGCCGAAGAAGTGGGGCATTTGTTGCAGGAGCATCAAACCCGGGCGCGTTACGCCATGCCGATCTTGCGCTGGTAAATCAGGCGGTTTTGGCCAGTTTCATTTTTCTGACGCGGGTCGTGCTCATACTGGCCTGAATGGTTTCGGATAATTTGGTGACATCCAGGGGTTTGGTCAGATAGGCATCCATGCCGGCTTCCAGCACCTTGGCGGGCATTTCCGGGCGTACATCGGCCGTTAGAGCGATCACCGGTACCAGTGCAGAAATTTCATCATCCAGCTCGCGGATTTTCTGACAGGCCGCCATGCCATCCATTTGCGGCATATGCAGGTCCATCAACACCATATCAAAATGGTTATTCCTGACCGCTTCGACGGCCTCGATACCATTGGCGACCAGTTCAAAATCATGACCGAGCTTGTTTAATATCAAGCCGATCAGTCGCTGGTTGGCGCGACTGTCTTCGGCAACCAGAATGCGCGCCGGACGGTCAATTTGGCCGGCTTCCTCTTTGGGGGTTTCCACCAAAATGGTGAGTTGGCCGTATTCTGACTGATTTTCATCCATATCCAGGCTAACCTCTCCACCCATCAGGCGTGCCAGCCGGCGGGTAATTTCCAAGACGTCCACATTGTCGCTCTCTTGTACTGATGTTCCGTTAAAGCGGGCATTAGAGGTAATGGTGACGTGCAGGGTATCGCTCCATTGCCCTTCCCGGATATTGGCGGCCATGCGTAAAATACCGTCCGAATGGCGGGCAATCAGATGGGCCGCCAGATTGTAAACCGCCTGTGATAACCGCGCCTTGTCACAATGAATTTTGGTGCCAATGTCGGGGGCAAATTCCAGGCTAATCCCCAATCCTTTGGCTGCTGCGGAAGGGCGCAAGCGTTCAACCATCACCAGCAGCGCTTCGGTAATGCCGAAATATTCTTCCTGTACGCCCAGGGCATCATTGTTCAGCTGTGCCTGATCCAGATGATTGTCAACATGAACCAGCAATTCATGGCTGGCCCGCATGATGGCTTGTACATACTCTTTCTGATCCTGTTCCAGCACCGTATCATCCAGCAGATGCGCCATGCCCAGAATGTCCGTTAACGGGGTACGTAACTCATGGCTCAGGCTTTCCATTCGGACAGTGGGCGGATGGTCGGGGTCGACGGTAACGGGCATAAGATATCTCCAAGTTTATATTAATTGTCATAAATAACGCAAAAAGGGTAAAATAATTCATAATCATCTCTTAGTTGTGTAAATGATACAAACACTATCTGTGCCCCCCCTTTTCATTCTTTGGTTAGTCCGGCTATAGGTGTGCAGTGAAGCCACTGTCTTGTTGATGGGGGCACATTGGAGTGTTCATGCCAATTCTCGTGCATTTTCTCTGGCTAGCCGCCGGTGTTTTTATTCTTCTGTTTGCAGGCGATATTCTGGTGCGTGGTTCGGCGGCGCTGGCTCGCCGGTGGGGCGTTCCGTCGCTGATTATCGGCTTGACGGTGGTGGCGCTGGGCACGTCTGCACCCGAAATGGTGGTCAGTGTTGGGGCGGTTCTCAAGGGCGCACCGGGTCTGGCCATGGGCAATATTGTTGGCTCGAACATTGCCAATATGCTGCTGGTGCTGGGTGTACCGGCCATGATTGTACCCATCGCCACCAATGCGCCAGGCACCGGGCGCAATGTCATGTTTGCGCTTATGGCCTCGATCATTCTCACCGTGATGTCTTGGAATGGTGTGATCAGTTTCTGGCAGGGCGTGGTGCTCTTTTCGCTGATTATCATTTATCTGGTTTATCTGTTTACCCAGGCCCGTGCCGGCATGGAAATGGCCGCCGATATTCAGGAATTGGCCGATGTGGATCACATGCAGGGCCTGCCATCCAGCAACATGAAAATCGCACTCTTTATTCTGGTTGGCATTGTAGGCCTGCCATTTGGTGGGCACTTGGTGGGGGGCAATGCGGTCGCCATTGCCGAGTTAATGCATGTCTCCACAGCCATTATCGGTCTGACCATTGTGGCGGTTGGTACGTCTTTGCCCGAATTGGCGACCTCGGTCATTGCGGCCTTGCGCCGTCATGGCGACCTGGCGGTGGGCAATGCCTTTGGCTCTAATATTTTTAATGTTTTTGCCGTTGGCGGGGCCTCGGCCATGGCGGGCAAGCTGACCGTGCCTCCCAGCTTTATGCAATACGATTTCTGGGTGATGATCGGCGCCAGCGTATTGCTTGGTGGTTTTGCTCTGGCCAAACTCAAAATCGGCAGACTGGCCGGCGTGTTATTGCTGGTTGCCTATGGGGCCTATCTGTTTGGATTAATGGCCCAGGAAGGGCTGTTGTGAGTGCGCCTGGCGTTTTGATCACTGGCGCTGGCGCGCGGGTTGGCAAAGCGCTGGCACTGGCGTTGGGTGGCGATGGCTGGCGCGTGGCGGTGCATTACCGGCATTCTGCGGAACCAGCACAAGAGGTGATCGCTCAGATCATTGCCGATGGCGGCCAGGCCGCAGCAGTGCAGGCGGACCTGACAGATCGGGAGGCGGTGGCATCGCTAATCCCAAAGGCGGTGGATGCCATCGGGCCGATTCAGGCGTTGATCAACAATGCCTCCCATTTCGAAGACGACCGGTTGGAAGACCTGTCCCACGATCTGTGGGATATTCATATGGATACCCATTTGCGTGCCCCGGTATTTCTGGCCTCGGCTTTTGCCAATCAATTGTCAGGAACTGATACCGGCGCCATCATCAATCTGATTGACCAGCGGGTGCGCAAACCCAACCCCAAATTTTTTAGCTATTACCTTTCCAAGGCGGCGCTGAACTGTGCCACCGTAACCATGGCACAGGCGCTGGCCCCGCGCATTCGCGTCAATGCGGTGGCTCCGGGGCCAACCCTGCGCAATGCCCGCCAGAGCGAAGCGGATTTTGACCGGCAGGTATCGGCAACCCTGTTGGGTACCGGCTCGCCGGTTGAAGAGATTGTGGATGCAGTGCGGTATTTCCTGTCGGCCAAGGCGGTCACCGGGCAAACGCTGGTGGTCGATGGCGGCCAGCATCTGTTATGGCGCACGGCCGATGTACAGGGCGTTGGCGAATGAGCATCCGGCAAAGTACCATTTTTGTGCGCGGCCTGCGTGTGGATGCCTCCATTGGCGTATACCCGCACGAGCACGAAAGCACCCAGCCCATTTTTATTGATGTGCAACTTGATCTGGGCAATACCCCGCCGCCCGTTGAGGATCGCCTGGGCGAAACCATTGATTATGAGGCCGTGGCCAATCAAGCCAAAGCACTTGCCAAAGAGGGCCATGTGCAATTGGTAGAAACCCTGGCCGAGCGGCTGGCCAATTGGTGTCTGGAGGATCCCCGGGTCAAGGCGGTGACCGTGCGCATTGAAAAGCCCAATGCCCTGGCCGCTGCCGATGCGGCGGGAGTGGAGATAACGCGGGTGTGCGATGGAAAAGAAACCCGTTAAACTCGCCCCATGACCCGCGCCGATGATACACCACCGCTCTTAACCGGGGCGGCTCTGATTGCCGATCATGTGCGTCGCCTGCCGGCCAAACCCGGGGTCTATCGCATGATGGATGCCCATGGGGCGGTGCTGTATGTGGGCAAGGCCAAAAGTCTGAAGGTGCGTGTTAAAAACTATACCCGCATCGATAAACAGCCCAATCGCATTGCGCGCATGATCACCGCCACCCGGTCGATGGAATTTATTGTTACCGACACCGAAACCGAGGCATTATTGCTGGAAGCCAATCTGATCAAACGGCTCAAGCCACGCTATAATATTTTGCTGCGGGACGACAAATCCTTTCCCTATATTGTGTTGCGCCACGACCATGAGGCCCCGCAAGTGCTGAAACACCGGGGCGCGCGATCGCTCAAGGGCGATTATTACGGCCCCTTTGCCAGTGCTTCGGCGGTCAACCGTACGCTGGACACCCTGCAAAAGGCATTTTTGCTGCGCACCTGTTCGGACCCGGTCTATGAGGGACGCAGTCGCCCCTGCATGCTGCACCAGATCAAACGCTGTTCAGCACCCTGCACGGGGGGAGATCCTGCCCGAGGACTATGCGGAGCTGGTGGCCCAGGCCAAGGCTTTTCTTAGTGGAAAATCCAACGAACTGGGCGATGCCTTGAATATACAGATGCAACAGGCCGCCGCGGTGCAGGATTATGAACGGGCCGCCGACCTGCGCGATCGGATTCGGGCGCTGGCGGCGGTTACTGCCCATCAGGGGGTTAATCCGGGCAGTACCGAGGATGCCGATGTGGTGGCCCTGCATATGGATGGCGGGGCCAGTTGCGTGCGGGTGTTTTTCTATCGGGCCGGGCAAAACTGGGGCGAGCGGGCATTTTTCCCTCGCCATGATAAATCCGCCGAGGCCGGCGAGGTGCTGGGCGCCTTTCTGGCACAGTTTTATGAAAACAAGCGCCCGCCCAAAAACCCTGATCATCAGCCATGATTTGCCCGAACAGGAACTGCTTGGCGAGGCGCTGGCGGTGCGTGCGGGCCGTCATGTACAGATCATACGGCCACAGCGCGGCGAAAAGCTGGACCTGTTGCGTCAGGCGCTGAATAATGCCCGCGATGCGCTTGGTCGGCGACTTGCCGAAAGCACCAGCCGCACGGCGCAATTGGCCGGCGTGGCCAAGGTGTTTGCTCTGGAACACCCGCCCCAACGCATCGAAGTGTATGATAATTCACATATATCCGGCACCCATGCAGTGGGCGCAATGATTGTGGCCGGTCCCGAAGGGCTGGAAAAAAAATCAATACCGGATTTTTAATATCAAATCCGAAGAGCTGACCCCGGGTGATGACTTTGCCATGATGCGCGAAGTGCTGACCCGTCGTTTTTCCCGCTTGTTGAAAGAAAAGCAAAAGGGCACAGCCCTGGTGCCGGATCTGGTGCTGGTGGATGGTGGTGCCGGCCAGCTAAAAGAGGCGGTGCAGGTGATGGCTGATCTGGGCATCAGCCAGGACGAAATTAAAGTCGCCGGCATTGCCAAGGGGGTCGAGCGCGATGCCGGGCGGGAACAGTTTTTTTATCCCGGGCCGTGCGCCATTTCGGTTGGAACACCGCGACCCGGTTTTGTATTATTTACAACGCCTTCGCGACGAGGCGCATCGCTATGCCATTGGCGCGCATCGCCGCCGCCGGGCCAAGGGGGCCAGGGAAAACCCGCTGGATGCCATTCCGGGGGTTGGTCCCTTGCGCAAAAAAGCCTTGCTGGCGCGCTTTGGCTCTGCCAAAGCGGTAGGCAATGCCACGCTTGGGGATCTGGCATCTGCGGATGGTGTCTCCCGGCAAATGGCCAAGACCATCTATGATTTTTTTCATGATGATGTGTGAGGAATAAACCGGTGAAGCCTTTTTCTGAAATGCCTGCCTCGACCCTGGCCAGAGTGCGTTATCTGCTTTCCGATATTGATGACACCCTGACCGAGGACGGGGTGTTTCCGCCAGACAGCTTTTCGGCCTTGCAAAATTTGCGCGACAGTGGCCGCACTGTGGTCCTGATCACCGGGCGGCCTGCCGGGTGGTGCGATATGATCGCCCGGTTTTTCCCGGTGGATGCGGTGGTCGGGGAAAACGGGGCCTTGTGTTTTTACCGGGACGGGGATCGGGTATGCCAGCTCTGGCATGATACGGCCAAAGATCGGGAACAAAACCTGCGCCGCCTGCATGAAATTGCCAACCAGATTGTGGGCGAATTTGCCGGTACCGCCCTGGCCCAAGATAATCCCTGGCGGGCCAGCGATGTGGCGGTGGATTTTGCTGAAGAGGTGGAGCCCTTGCCGCTGGCCACGGCAGAGGCCATCCGGGCGCGTTTCGAAGATCATGGGGCCACCGCCAAGGTCAGTTCCATTCACGTCAACGCCTGGTTTGGTCGTTATGACAAGCTTTCCATGTTCAAACGCTGGCTGAAAGATGTGCGCGGCCAGAGTATTGAGGATGTTCTGGACATGAGCATCTATACCGGCGATTCGCCCAATGATGTGCCCATGTTCAAACAATTTCCACTTTCCACTGGCGTACAGGGCATAGAAAATTATACCTTGCCTCCAGGGGATTTACCGGCCTTTGTTACCCGCCAGGATGCGTCATCGGGGTTTGCCGAAGTGGCAAAGGCCCTGTTGTCCACCCCTCTAAGCCTGAAGGATTAATCCATGAACCAGTCCAGTACGCCCGGTTTTTTCACCGCCCCCAATCTGTTGACCTTGTTACGTGTCGTACTGGGGTTTGGTATTTATTATTTGCTGGCCACTCATTCGCCTTTGCTGTGGGTGGTGCTGGTCTTGGCCATCCTTAGCGAAATTTCCGATGTGCTGGATGGGGCGTTGGCGCGCAAGATGGGATTGTCCAGCGGTCTTGGACAGGCGCTGGACCCCCTGTGTGACAGCCTTTACCGGCTTACCGTTTTTCTGGCCTTTGCCGCGGCCGGCTGGATGCCGCTCTGGCTGGTTTTCCCGTTTTTGTTTCGTGATATTATTGTCTCTTATGCCCGTATCATGGCGGCCTCGCGCGGGGTTAGCACTGGCGCGCGCGTTTCCGGAAAAATCAAGGCGGTCATCCAGGGCGCGGCACAAATCGGTGTGGTGGCGTTTCATATGCTGGGGCTGGCCAATAACCTTGGCCTGATCCTGATCGGCATTGCCGCTGCGATGACGCTTTATTCACTCTATGATTATGTGCAAGGTTTCTCAAACGCACGCTAGGATAGTATTTTCCAATTAATAATAAATCATAATAATTTGGTAACCAAATCAAGTTCAAGTGAAAAAGCTCGGGGATAAAAGCCGGTCTGTGCG
Source organism: Robiginitomaculum sp. (assembly GCA_030949705.1). Taxonomy (GTDB): domain Bacteria; phylum Pseudomonadota; class Alphaproteobacteria; order Caulobacterales; family Maricaulaceae; genus Robiginitomaculum_B. Next base: position 25,099 of record JAUZSF010000001.1, read on the forward strand.
TTAGGCATTGGCCAGCAATAGGCTGAAAAACAGGTGTTTCTATCATGACAGACAGCATTGCCATCGACGAGCGATTGAAATTTATGGATTTGCAGCGTGGGCGCTGTGGCGGCGCCTTACAGGAAATGCAGCCCTATATCAGGGAGTGGTTACCCGAAATTCTTGATCGGTTTTATACCCATATCGGTCAATGGCCTCAGGTGAACCAGTTCTTTGGCAATGAGGCGCAGAAAACCCATGCCAGCCAAAAACAGTTTGATCACTGGATGAATATTACCAGCGGTAAATTCGATGATTCCTATGTGCAATCGGTGCGCAAGATTGGCAAAGTGCATGCCAAGCTGGGGCTGGAGCCACGCTGGTATATCGCGGGCTATGCCTTCATTGTTACCGAACTGGCACAAAAAATTTCCTCTGCTTTTGTGTCCAAAGGCATGGGCAAGGACAAGCTGGCCGACAAGCGGGCGCTGTACCTTACCGCGCTGAACAAGGCCGCCATGCTGGATATGGACTTTGCCATTTCCATCTATCTGGAAGAAATTGAAATACAAAAACGCAAGGATATGGAAACCTTGGCCAGTGCTTTTGAACAAAATGTGCTGGGGATTGTGGAATCCGTGGCAGCGGCTGCAACCGAGCTGGAAACCACGGCCCAGACCATGGCCAGTACCGCCGAACACACCTCGGAAAAATCAACCACCGTGTCTGCCGCCGCCGAAGAGGCGACGGCAAATGTTTCGGTGGTGGCTACGGCGGCTGAGCAAATGGGCGCATCGGTCAGCGAGATTGCGCAACAGGTTTCCCATTCCACCGAAATTGCCGGTCAGGCGGTTGAGCGGGCACAAACGACTAATGATACTATCGAATCCCTGGCCCGTGCCGCCGAAAAAATTGGCGAAGTGGTCAATATGATTTCCGACATTGCCGAACAGACGAACCTTCTGGCGCTGAATGCCACCATTGAATCGGCCCGCGCCGGCGAGGCGGGGCGCGGCTTTGCGGTCGTGGCCTCCGAGGTGAAATCCCTGGCCACGCAAACCGCCAAAGCCACCGAAGACATTGCCGGACAAATCCAGAGCATGCAGACCATTACCGGTCAGTCCGTGGAGGCCATCGGTGCCATTCGCAGCACCATTGATGAAATGAACGAGGTCTCTGTCGCCATTAATGCCGCGGTCGAGGAACAGGCCGCCGCCACCCAGGAGATTGCCCGCAATACTCAGGAAGCGGCCACTGGCACCCAGGATGTTTCACGCAATATTGTCGAGGTTCTGGAAGGGGCCAATGAAACCGGCGCGGCCTCTGGCAATGTGGTCGAAGCCGCGGGCGAGCTGGGCAGGCAGGCCGAAACCCTGCGTTCCCAGGTCGAGGACTTCCTCAGCAATATCCGCGCCGCTTGAGATGCGATAGACGGCATCCGGGAGACACATCAGAAAGAAAGGCCGTCGGCATGCCGACGGCCTCTTTGCTGTTTTTTCCCAAAACGGGTTCAGCGATCAGTGCGTATCGTGCTTTTTCTTTTTTTGCTTGACCACTTGACCCTTGCCATGTGGTTTGGCGATCGGGCACGGGCCCCAGCCACCAGCAGGTTCGAAGCCAGTGCCCTCATCGGCGGCTTCCCAGGTATCTTCCAGGCATTCACCTCCTCTGCCGTAATAGTGATAGACATCTCCTTCCTTCGGTGGCTTGGCCATAGCCGCACTGGCACCTGCTAAAATGATGGCAACTCCCAAGAAAGCGGTCGTGGTCTTTTTCATGATCGTCATCTCCAGTTTGCAAAGCGGTTGATATGTATGTGTGCCGTATCAGTACGACTTTGAAAATTTAGCGAGCATGACATGAACGGTAAATGAAGGAAAGTACACAACAGGCTTGGTCATTGTCTTGCCGCTCTGCACGGTGCAGATGCGCTTTTTTGATGGCCCGGGGATGAAACCAATGTAATGGTGTTGCGCCATCAAAGTGAAAGCGGATCATGCCTGAACGCCAGCATATTGTTGACGAATTAATTGAAGAACGCTGTGTGCATTTGCGGCGCAATCAGGTGCTTTGGGCCATGCTGCACAAGCTGCTTTACCGGGCACTGGGCTATAAGAGCGCCTGTGCCATGGCCAATCAGATAAAAGACCTGAATGGGTTTCAGGCCTTCGAGGCGGTATCGCATATTCTGGGTTTGAAACTGAATATCGAAGGCCTGCACCATGTGCCCAAAACCGGGCGGTTGGTGGTCATTGCCGATCACCCCACCGGGTTGGCCGACGGGGTGGCGGTGTTTGACGCGCTTAAAGCCCATCGCCCGGATCTGATCTTTCTGGCCAATGCCGATGCTTTGCGGGTGGTGCCTAAGGGGGCCGACCTGATCATTCCGGTGGAATGGGTGCTGGAAAAGCGCTCTCGCGAAACGGCCAGACAGACGCTAGGCGGGGTAAAAAGAGCGATGGCGGATGAGCGCTGTATCGTCATGTTTCCGGCGGGCAAGCTGGCCAGCCTGACCCTGAAGGGCCTGAAAGACAAACCCTGGGCCGCCAGCGCCACCAGTCTGGCGCGCAAATACAAGGCCCCGATCACGCCGCTGCATATTCGGGCTCGAAATTCGGCACTTTATTATCTCTTTTGCATGCTCAATGGTGAATTGCGCGATATTACGCTGTTTTACGAGTTATTGAACAAGGCGGGCAAAACCTTTGAGATGACCTTTGGCCCCTTGATCGAACACACGCATTTGCCCGCCGGTGCCGAAGCGGCGATACAATATGTCCGCCAGATCGTAACCCGTGACCTGGCGATCACCGAATAATTTTCTTTGGGGGAACAAAAAAGTGCCGCTCAACCGAACGGCACTCTTTTTTTGACAATTCTGTAATTAAGCGGCTTTGTGATTTCCGCGGCGTTTTGGCTTTTGGCCATGACGACCTTGCGCCGCTTTGGGGCTGCCGTGCTGGCCACTGGATCGGCCACCCTGGCGGCGGGGTTTCTTTTTGAACGTATTGCCAAAATTGCGCGGATTGGCGGGCTTGCCTTCCTGGCTGGCATCATAGGTTTTGCCGTATTCGCTTTCCATACGCTCCAGCGTAATGCCGGTCAGCTTTTCAATATCGCGCAAAAAGCCCCGTTCCGTGCCATCCATGAGCGAAATGGCAACGCCGCTTTTGCCGGCGCGGGCGGTGCGGCCAATACGGTGCACATAAGACTCGGGGATATTGGGCAGTTCGTAATTGATGATGTGGGAAATATCATCAATGTCGATGCCGCGTGCCGCAATGTCGGTGGCAACCAATATGTTCAGCTCGCCCGAACGAAACGCGTTTAGGGTTTTCTGGCGCTGGTTCTGGCTTTTATTGCCGTGAATGGCGGCGGCTTGCAGCCCGCGTTTTTGCAGATTGATCACCACCTTGTTGGCCCCATGCTTGGTACGGGTAAAGATGATGGTGCGCTCGATTTGGGGGGACAGGACCAGTTCTTCCAGCAATTGCCGTTTGGCCTGTTTGCCAACAAAATAAACTTTTTGCGTAATGCTCTCAATCGGGCGGGATTGTGGGGCCACGCTGATCTCGGACGGGTTGGACAAAAAATCGCTGGCCAGGGCGCGAATTTGCTTTGGCATGGTGGCCGACAACAGCATGGTTTGGCGTGCCTTTGGCAATTGCTTCATGATGCGGCGAATGGCAGGCATAAAACCCAGGTCCATCATCTGGTCGGCTTCGTCGAGCACGACGGTATTGGTGCGTGTCAATGTAATCGCGCCGGTGTTGATATGATCTTCCAGACGGCCCGGTGTCGCCACCAGAATATCCACGCCGCGTGCCAGGGCACGAATTTGCGCGCGGGGCTTCACGCCGCCGACCACAACGGTCACGGAAAGGCCCAGAAACTGGCTGTAGCTGCGAACATTATCGGCGATTTGCATGGCCAGTTCGCGGGTAGGCGCCAAAATCAATGCGGCGCAGGTTTTGGGTGCCGGACGTTCCAGCTTGTGTAGCTTGTGCAGGATGGGCAGCACAAAGGCTGCCGTCTTGCCGGTGCCCGTCTGGGCTATGCCGACAATGTCGCGCCCGTTCATCATGTCGGGTATAACGCCCGCCTGAATGGGGGTCGGTTTGGTATAGCCTTCGGCGGTAACCGCACGAAGGATGGGCTCGGCCAGGCCGAGATCGGTAAAAGATGTCAAAAGAATACTCTCAATATAAGGGCGCCCAATGCCAAAAACGGCATGGGCAAATGGCATTATGCCAATGTTGGGGGAGCTAGCGTAGAACAGCTGCCGGTGGGATGGCGTGCTTTCGCACGGTGACTTGGCAAAACCCGATGGGCTTTTGCGTCAACAGACCCTCACCGTAAACGACATGATCGTTATCCACGCGCGGTAAAAGTTGACGTCCTGTCCCACGGATTGCCGCACAAAGCAAATACTATTTACTGTTACTTTTTAGTCCCAGTTGGTTTTGCGCTACATTTTTGGTGTCCAAAGCGGATGCAAAACCCTTGCATGGTGTATATCGTCGCAGGGTTTTTGCGAGACTGTGGACGGATCGGGCCAATGCTAAAATATATTCTTTTGGCGCTTGTGCCTGTCCTTGTCTGGTCGTGCGGCGCACAACCAACCCGCCATGGGGATGCTGGCAAGGTGGTGCTGGGCATGCAACTGGAACCGCCGGGGCTGGACCCCACACGCGGTGCCGCCGGGGCCATTGATGATGTGGTCTATGCCAATATTTTCGAGGGCCTGACCCGCATTACCGAAGATGGCAGCGTCAAACCGGCGCTCGCCAAATCCTGGACGGTTTCACCCGATGGTCGCGAATATACCTTCACCTTGCAAGACGGCGTGCACTTTCATGATGGCAGCACCTTTGACGCGGCGGATGTGAAATTCACGCTGGACCGTGCCCGGGCCGCCGATTCGGTAAATGCGCAAAAGGCGCTGTTTACCCCGATTGAGCGTGTAGAGGTGCTGGATCCCCTGCACGTCAAAGTGACGTTGTCCCATCCGGTTGGGGATTTCCTCTTTAACATGGGGCTGGGCGATGCCGTGATGGTGGACCCAAAGTCTGCGGCCAACAATGCGGTGCACCCCATAGGCACCGGGCCATTTTTGTTTTCCGAGTGGCGCAAGGGCTATGCCATCACGCTTCGCCGTAATGATGACTATTGGGGCGCGCCGGCAAAATCAAAAACCATCCAGTTTGTTTTTATCACCGATCCGGCGGCGGCCTTTGCCGCGCTGATGGGGGGCGACGTGCATGGCTTTGGCGGTTATCCGGCTCCGGAAAATCTGCCCGCTTTTGAGGCCGATCCGCGCTTTGACGTGGTCATTGGTGCCACCGAGGGGGAAACCATATTGGCCATCAATAATGGCCGCGCGCCTTTTAACGATATACGCGTGCGTCGCGCCATTGCCCATGCCCTGAATCGGCAGGAAATCATAGACGGGGCCATGTTTGGCCGGGGCATTCCCATAGGTTCGCATTTCTCACCTGGCCATCGCGCCTATGTGGATCTGACCGGCATGTACCCTTACGATCCAGTCCGTGCGCGGGCGTTGCTGGCAAAGGCCGGGTATCCGGACGGCTTTGCCGCCACGCTGAAATTACCGCCGCCCAGCTATGCGCGACGCTCTGGCGAGATCATAGCCGCGCAACTGGCCAAAGTTGGCATTCGGGTGAGCATTGAAAATATTGAATGGGCCCAGTGGCTGGAACAGGTCTTCACCAACAAGGATTATGACCTTAGCATCGTTGCCCATACCGAACCGATGGATATTGGTATTTATGGGCGCGATGACTATTATTTTCAGTATCACAGCGATGCCTTTAAGGGCCTGATGAGCAAATTGGCGCAAACCAGCGATCCGGCGGCGCGTGACCGGCTCTATGGCGAGGCCCAACGTCTGATTGCCAAGGACAGCGTCAACGGGTTTTTGTTCCAGCTGGTCAAGATGGGGGTTTGGGACAAGCGCCTGAAAGGTATGTGGGCCAATGCACCGATACAAGGGGCCGACCTGCACGATGTCTATCTTGAAAACTAACCGCCGGGCAGGGCAATGACCCATTGGCTGATACACAGGGCAGTTTCTTTGGTGCTGACACTGTTGGCGGCCTCTTTGGTGATTTTTGTGCTGATCCAGGTGTTGCCGGGTGATCCGGCGCGCCTGATGCTGGGCCTGAATGCCAGTCCCGAGGCGCTGGCCAGCCTGCGTACCCAAATGGGGCTGGATGCACCCTTGCCGCTGCGCTATCTGCACTGGCTTGGCGGGCTGTTGCAGGGTGATTTCGGGCTTAGCTATACCTATCGCGTGCCGGTGGGTGATCTGATTGCCGAACGTCTGACGGTGTCTTTGCCATTAGCGCTTTATGCGTTGGCGATCTCCATTGTGCTGGCCTTTCCGATTGCGGTTTTCGCCGCCGCGCGCCGGGGCCGCGCCGCCGACATGCTGGTCATGGGGGGCACGCAAATTGGCATTGCCATTCCCAATTTCTGGCTGGGGGTGTTGCTGGTCTTGCTGTTTTCCACACAATTGCACTGGTTTTCGGCGGGTGGCTTTCCCGGCTGGCAGGCGGGGATATTACCGGGATTAAAGGCACTGACCCTGCCGGCATTGGCGCTGGGCCTGCCACAGGCCGCCATATTGGCGCGGGTGATGCGCGCCGCTCTGGTTGAGGCTTTGGCCGAGGATTATGTGCGCACGGCGCGGGCCAAGGGCCTGAACCGTTCGCAAGTGATCTGGCGGCACGGGGTGCGCAATGCGCTGATTCCGGTGCTGACCATTATTGGGATGCAGCTTTCTTTCCTGCTGGCCGGCAGCATCATTATCGAGAACGTATTTTTCCTGCCCGGTCTTGGCCGTCTGGTGTATCAGGCCATCCTGCAACGCGACCTGATGGTGGTGCAAGGTGTGGTGATGGTGCTGGTTCTGGCCGTGGTGATGGTCACGTTTTTGGTGGATATTGCCTATCATCTGGTGGACCCACGTCTGCGCCGTCCGGTACAGAAAGGGCAAGGCATATGAGGCGGGCCTATTTTGCGTTGTGGGGGGGCGCAGGTCTGGCCGTGCTGGTCACCGCCATGGCGGCCTTGTCGCTGTTCTGGACACCCTATGATCCAACCGTGCTGGATGTTCAGGCGCGCCTGCAGGGCCCGTCCGGAACGCATGTTTTTGGCACGGATCATCTGGGCCGGGATGTGCTCTCGATGATTATGGCCGGGGCGCGCAATTCCATCATGGTGGCGCTAATTGCCGTAGGGATTGGCATGGGGGCGGGGGTACCGCTGGGTCTTTTGGCGGCGGCAAAAGGCGGCTGGCTTGACGATGTGCTGATGCGTATCAATGATCTTTTATTTGCCTTTCCGGCGCTTATTCTGGCCATTCTGATCACCGCAGCCTTTGGGCCGGGGGCGATCAATGCCATTATTGCCATTGGTATTTTCAATATTCCGGTTTTTGCCCGGCTCACCCGGGCAACGGCCCTGTCGCTCTGGCAGCGGGATTTCATTCTGGCGGCACGCCTTAGCGGCAAAAATGCGGCGCACATTTCGATCGAACATATATTGCCCAATATTACCGGGCTTTTGCTGGTCCAAGGCAGCATCCAGTTTTCCATGGGCATCATTGCCGAGGCCGGGCTTTCTTATCTCGGGCTGGGGGTACAGCCGCCAGCGGCCAGTTGGGGGCGAATGCTGTTTGATGGGCAAACCATGACCGGCTTTGCGCCGTGGCTGGCTATTTTTCCGGGACTGGCCATTTTGATCAGCGTGCTTGGCTTTAATCTTCTGGGCGATGGTCTGCGTGACCTTCTGGATCCGCGCACCCGGCGGGGGCGAAAATGAGCCTGCTTGCCATTAAAAACCTGTCGCTGGACATTGGCAAAACGCCGATCCTGCGCGATGTATCCCTGTCCATTGCCAAGGGCAAAATCTTTGGGCTGGCCGGGGAATCCGGGGCGGGTAAATCCATGACCGCCTTGTCCATTATGGGCTTGTTGCCCCACGCGGCCACGGCGCGCGGCAGCATCACCCTTGATGGGGATGATCTTTTATCCAGGACCGAACGCCAGATGTGCGCGGTGCGCGGACGGCAAGTGGGCATGGTGTTTCAGGAACCCATGAGCGCGCTGAATCCGCTGCATACCATTGGCGCACAGGTGGCCGAGACCGTGCGGGTGCACGAACGGGTGGGGCGCGCCGAAGCCTTTACACGCGCCGCCCAAATACTGGCCCGGGTGGGTCTGTCGCCCGCCCATATTCCAATGGATCGCTTTGCGCACGAGCTATCCGGTGGCCAGCGCCAGCGCGTGGTGATTGCCATGGCCATGGTGCTCAGGCCCAAACTGATCATAGCGGACGAGCCAACCACAGCACTGGACGTGACGGCGCAGGCGCAAATTCTTGATCTGTTGCGCCGTCTGGTGGATGAAGACGGGGTGTCGCTGATGCTGATCACCCACGATCTGGCGGTGATGGCGCAAATGGCCGATGATCTGGCGATACTGCGCCGGGGTGAAATTATTGAAAGCGGCCCCACGCCCGCTTTGCTGCGTGGCCTGAACCATGACTATTCAAAAACCCTGCTCAAAAGCACCGCCTTGCGCCCCTTGCGTACCCCCCATGTGATTGTAAAGGACACGCCCATTCTCGAAGCGCGAAATATTGTCTGCCGTTATGAAAAATCGGACTTTCGCGCCGTGGATGATGTCAGCCTGACAATCAGAAAAGGCGAAAATGTTGGCTTGGTGGGCGAATCGGGTTGTGGAAAATCCACGCTGTTGCGGGCCTTGCTGGCTTTGCGTGCGCCGCAAGAGGGGGAGGTTTTGCTGCGAGGTGAAGAATTCAAACCCGGGGCCAATGCACAGAGCAAAGTCCAGCGCAAAGACATCCAAATGGTGTTTCAGGACCCCTATGGTAGTTTTAATCCCCGCCACAAGGTATCGCGTCTGGTGGCCGAGCCGTTTCATCTGGATGGCAAAAAACGCAAGGATGCAGAGCGCCGGGCGGCGGTGGTTGAAATGCTGCAAAGGGTGGGGCTGGCCGCCGCCGATGCGGATAAATATCCGCACCAGTTTTCCGGTGGTCAGCGACAGCGTATAGCCATTGCCCGCGCGCTGATCACTCGGCCATCGCTGGTGGCGCTGGACGAGGCGGTATCGGCACTGGATGTGACCGCGCGGGCGCGTGTTTTGGCGCTGTTGGCCGACCTGTCGGACGACCTGGGGGTATCGTTTTTGTTTGTCAGTCATGACCTTGGCGTGGTGCGGGCCATTTGTGACCGGGTGTTGGTCATGCGTGGCGGCAAAATTGTTGAGGACGGGCCGGTTGAGGACGTGTTTTCTGCGCCGCGCCACCCCTATACCCGGGCCCTGATTGCAGCCACACCGGATCTGGAAACGGCGCTGGCGGCGCGCGAAGACTGCCCGGCCTAGTCGCGCTTGACCGGGCTGGGCTTGTGCAAGGCGGCCTGTTTGGCCAGCGCCTCGAAAGTGGCCGGATAGGCCGGGCGTTTGACGTATTGCCCCGCGCCCTTTACGGCCCGCAAATCACCGTCCTTATAGGCCAGCACGCCGCGGCTAAGCGTGTGGGTGGCAAGACCCGTGACCTCCATGCCCTCGAAAATATTGTAATCCACATTCTGATGATGGGTTTTTACCGATATGGTTTTGCTCATCTCAGGATCCCAGACGACCAGATCCGCATCGGCGCCCACCTGCACCGCGCCCTTTTGCGGATAGATGTTGAAAATTCTAGCCGCATTGGCCGAGGTCACCGCGACAAACTCATTCATGGTCAGGCGCCCGGTGTTCACCCCATGGGTCCAGAGCACGCTCATGCGGTCTTCCACCCCGGCGGTGCCGTTGGGAATTTGCGCAAAATTGTCCTTGCCCATGGCCTTTTGATCGGCGCAGAAACAACAATGGTCCGTGGCCGTGGTTTGCAGCGCCCCGCCTTGCAGGCCTTTCCACAAGGCGGCCTGATGTTCGGGGGAGCGAAACGGCGGCGACATGACGTGGGCGGCCGCGACATCCCAGTCCGGATTGCGATAAACGCTGTCATCTATGGTTAAATGCCCGGCCAGCACTTCGCCATAGACACGCTGGCCTGCGGCTCTGGCACGTTTTATTTCTTCCAGCGCGTCAGATGCAGAAACATGGACAATATAGAGGGGCACACCGATCACTTCGGCCAGACGCAGCGCCCGGTTGGCCGCTTCGCCTTCGGCGGCGGGGGGGCGCGACAAAGGGTGGCCTTCGGGGCCGGTAATGCCCTCTTCGATCAGTTTTTTCTGAAGCTGGAACACCAGCTCGCCATTTTCGGCGTGTACGGTGGGCATGGCCCCCAGCGCCAGCGAACGCGTGAACGAGTTATATAAGATCTCGTCATCGGCCATGATCGCGCCTTTATAGGCCATGAAGTGCTTGAAGGAATTGACGCCCTCTTCGCGCACCAGATCGCCCATATCCTTGCTCACGCTGTCGTCCCACCAGGTGATGGCGACGTGAAAACCATAATCGGCGGCGGATTTTTCCGCCCAGCCGCGCCAGGTCTTATAGGCCTCCATAATGCTTTGCTGTGGGTCAGGAATGACAAAATCAATGATCGAGGTGGTGCCCCCGGCCAGCGCCGCCGCCGTGCCGGTATAAAAATCCTCACTCGCCACCGTGCCCATAAAGGGCAATTGCATATGGGTGTGCGGATCAATACCGCCCGGCATCACATATTGCCCACCGGCGTCAATGATCTCTGCACCCGTTGTGGCCTCCAGATCGGGACCAATGGCGGCGATTTTGCCGTCCATGCACAAAATATCCGCGCGAAAGGTCTGCTCTGCCGTAACGATGGTACCGCCGCGTATCAGTGAGGTCATGGGGTTAGTTCCTTATTTCTTTTTGTCAGCAGCAAATACACTATGGCCGCGACGCCAAAACCGACAAACCAGGCATAGCCATAGATGGTATCAAATACGGGGGGCACGGCGCTCATAAACCCGGCAGCGTGTAAAAAGCCGGGCAGGCTGGGCAAGATACCGGCCACAAGAGCGATCATGCCAGCGCGATTCCAGCCGTTATTGGCACCATAAATCCCGTCATGAGAAAAGAGATCATCCAGTTTTAACCTGGTGCTACGCAGCAGGAAATAATCCGCAATCAGCAAGCCTGCGATCGGGCCAAGCAGCGCCGAATAACCGACCAGCCATGTGAAGATATAGGCCCCGGCATCTTCGACCAGTTTCCACGGGAAAATGGCAATGCCGATGGCCGCGGTGATATAGCCGCCCATTTGATACGAGATTTTGCTGGGCGCCAGATTGGAAAACCCATAGGCGGGTGCCACCACATTGGCGGCGAGATTGGTGGTCAGGGTGGCAATCACCAAAGCGGCCAGCGCGAAGATAACGCCGACGCCGCCCATGCGTCCGGCCAAATCCACCGGGTTCCAGATGGCTTCGCCATAGATTTGCACGGTGGCCGAGGTCACCGCCACCGAGATGAAGGCAAACAGCGCCATAGGGATGGGCAGGCCAAGGGCCTGTCCGATCATCTGGTCTTTTTGGGATTTGGCAAAGCGGGTGAAGTCCGGAATGTTGAGCGCCATGGTGGCCCAAAACCCGACCATGGCGGTGAGTGAGATAAAGAAGGTTGGCCAGAACTGGCCCTCCTTGGCACCGCCTTCGATAAATTGCGAAGGGGAGGATAGCATGGCCCCAAAGCCGCCGGCCTTGATATAGGCCCAGGCCAGCAAAGACAGGCCCATGGCCAGCAAAAACGGCGCGGCCAGGGTTTCCAGCCATCTAATGCTTTCGGTGCCTTTTTTGATGAAATACAGGTGCATGGCCCAGAACACCAAAAAGCTGATGGTTTGGGCCATATCAATGCCCAAAACGGGCAGGTCCGGTCCCTTGAACATATCATTGGTGAGCGCATTCAGGATCACATAAATCGCCGATCCACCAACCCAGGTGTTGATGCCAAACCAGCCACAGGCCACAAGGCCACGGGCAAGCGCGGGGATTTTCGCGCCTTTGGTGCCAAAGGCTGACCGCAACAGCACCGGAAACGGCACGCCGTATTTTGCCCCCATATGGCCGATCAGCATCATCGGGATCAACACAATGGCATTGCCCAGAAACACGGTCAGCACCGCCTGCCACCAGTTCATCCCCGCCGCGACCAGCCCACCGGACAGCATATAAGTGGGCACACACACCACCATGGCTACCCAAAGCGAGGCAAAGGACCACAGATTCCAGGTGCGATCCGCATCCTCGGCCGGGGCCATGTCTGCATTATAAAGCGACGGATCCGCGCCTTTGATGGTTTGTGTCATACCTCACGCCCTCCCCGGCGTTTTGTTTTAAACCTCACCCTGAGGCGGCGCGCAGCGCCCTCGAAGGGCGCACGGCCAGGCGGCGTTTGCATCCTTCGAGGCTCCCTTCGGTCGCACCTCAGGATGAGGTGATGAGAAAACGTTTCGCCTCTTGTCATTGCCCGGTTTATCCGGGCAATCCAGCCTTATTTTGTTTTTGCTGGATTGCCGGGACAAGCCCGGTAATGACAGGTTTTCTATTTACTCTCCACCAGCTTGCCATAGGTGTCCGGGCGGCGATCGCGGAAGAACTGCCACAGATTACGCACTTCGCGCACCATATCCATGTCCATATCGTGGATCAAAAGCTCGTCCTTGTCGCGGCTGGCTTCGGCTTCGATCTGGCCGCGCGGATTAACAAAATAGCTCTGGCCATAAAACTCGCCAATATCCCAGGGCTGTTCGCGGCCAATGCGGTTGATCGCGCCAATATAACAGCCATTGGCCGCCGCCGAGGCCGGTTGTTCCAGCTTCCACAGGTATTCGGAAAGTCCTGCCACCGTGGCCGATGGGTTGACGATATATTCGGCGCCGTTTAGCGCCAATGCCCGCCAGCCTTCGGGGAAGTGGCGGTCATAACAGATGTAAACGCCCAATTTGCAATATTTGGTCTGGAACACCGGCCAGTTGGACTTGCCGGGCTTGAAGAAAAACTTCTCCCAAAAGCCGGCCACTTGCGGGATGTGGGTTTTACGATATTTGCCGAGGTACTCCCCATCGGCATCAATAACCGCGGCGGTGTTATAATAAACCCCGGTGATATCGTCGGCCTCATAAATCGGCACGACGATGACCATGTTATATTTTTTGGCGTAGTCCTGCATCAGGCGCGTGGTCGGCCCGTCCGGGATTTTTTCGGCGCTATCAAACCATTTCACATCTTGCGAAGGGCAGAAATAGGGCTGGGTAAACACCTCCTGAAAGCACAGCACCTGCACGCCCTTTTCCCCCGCTTCCTCGATATAGGGGATATGTGCCTCGATCATGGCCCGGGTTATTTCGACCGGGCTTTCATCGGTGGAGGCTTTCAGGGCCATCTGGATCAGGCCGCCGCGTAATTTTGTCATCGTGTTTATCCTTTATCCCATGCTTGGAAAGGTGAATTGTGCGCCCGCGCGAATGCCGGTGGGCCAGCGTGCGGTGACGGTTTTCAGGCGCGTATAAAAATGCACCGCTTCCTTGCCATAAATGCCGTGCGCGCCAAAGATAGAGCGCTTCCAGCCGCCAAAACTGTGATAGGCTACGGGCACGGGTATGGGCACATTAATGCCCACCATGCCCACCTGAATACGCTTGGCAAAATCACGCGCCGCATCGCCATCGCGGGTGAAAATGGCGGTACCGTTACCGTATTCATGAGCGTTGATCAGGTCCACTGCCTCGGCGTAATCCTTGGCCCGCAAAATGCTGAGCACCGGGCCGAAGATCTCGGTTTTGTAGACGCTCATGTCCTTGGTCACATGGTCCAGCAAGGTACCACCCATCCAAAAGCCATTCTCATAGCCTTGTAAGTGAAGGCCGCGCCCATCAACCACCACTTTCGCGCCTTCGCGTTCGCCCGCCGCAATGCAACCCGCTATACGGTCGCGGGCCTCCATGGTGATGATCGGGCCCATTTCGGCGGCACTATCGGTGCTGGGGCCTATGTTGAGTGCCGCCACGCGGGGGGGTGAGCTTCTCAACCAGCGCATTAGCGGTTTCTTCGCCAATGGGCACCGCGACCGAGATCGCCATACAGCGTTCTCCCGCCGAGCCAAAGCCCGCGCCCATCAGGGCGTCGGCGGCCTGATCAAGATCAGCATCCGGCATGATGATCATATGGTTTTTCGCCCCGCCCAGGGCCTGTACGCGTTTGCCGGCGGCGCAGCCACGGGTATAGACATACTCGGCAATCGGGGTTGAGCCGACAAAGCTAACGGCTTGAATGTCTTTATGGTCCAGCACGGCGTCCACGGCGTCCTTGCCGCCATGGACAACATTTAAGACCCCGTCCGGCAGGCCCGCCTCGCGAAAAAGGTCATAGATCAAATTGGCGGAGGAGGGGTCGCGCTCTGAGGGTTTCAAGATAAACGTATTGCCACAGGCCAGCGCCATGGGGATCATCCACAGCGGCACCATGGCCGGGAAGTTAAAGGGCGTAATGCCCGCCACCACGCCCAGCGCCTGACGCTCGGCAAAGCTGTCAATGCCGGGCCCCACCTCGCGGGAAAAATCGCCCTGAAGGTGCGACGGGATGCCGGCAGCAAATTCCACCACTTCCAACGCGCGGGTCACCTCGCCCAGGGCATCGTCATGGGTTTTGCCATGCTCGGCGCTAATGGTGCGGGCAATCTCGTCGGCGCGCTGGATCATCACGTCGCGTAAATTGAACATCACCTTGGCGCGTTTGGCGGGCGCGGCCTCGGCCCAGGCGGGCAGGGCTGCCTTGGCGGCTTTAACGGCGGCGCTGATTTCGCCCGCGCCGCCCAGAACCACTTCGCCGGTTTGCTCGCCCGTGGCCGGGTTGTAAATGGCCTGGGTTTGGCCGGTGCCGCCGGCGGTTTCCTGACCACCAATGATATGAGGGATGGTTTTCACGGCGATTTCCTACTCTATGGATTTGAGCACATCGTGCATGGTTTCAAACATGAAATCGATATGGGGTTTTTCGATAATCAAAGGTGGTGAAAAGGCAATAATATCGCCGGTCGTGCGGATCAGCAGCCCTTTTCCATAGGCCTTCAAAAAGGCCTCCGTGGCACGTTTGGTGATGTGGCCGGGAATGCTTTCCAACTCCACCGCGCCGATCATGCCCATATTGCGAATGTCAGTCACATGAGGCAGACCGCGCAGGGAATGCACCGCATCCTCCCAATAGGACCACAGCTCGGTGCCTTTATAAAAAAAGGCCGTCCTGTTCATAGGTGTCTAATGTGGCCAGCGCCGCGGCGCAGGCCACCGGATTGGCCGAATAGGTGTAGCCGTGGAACAGCTCGATCAGCTCTTCCGGCCCCTGCATGAAGGCGTCATAGACATGGTCGTGGGCAAATACCGCGCCCATGGGGATAACCCCGTTGGCAATGGCCTTGGCGGTGCAGACAATATCGGCATCCAGATCAAAATAGTTAGAGGCAAAGGGCTTGCCCATGCGCCCAAAGCCGGTGATGACCTCATCCAGGATCAGTAAAATACCGTGCTTTTTGGTGATGGCGCGCAGGCGTTCCAGATAGCCCTTGGGCGGCATGATCACCCCGGCGGATCCGGCGATGGGTTCCACAATCACGGCGGCAATGGTTGAGGGGTCGTGCAGATCGCACAATCGTTCCAGATCATCGGCAAACTCGACGCCGTGTTCAGGCTGGCCCCGCGTAAAAAGGTTTTCTTCCAGCCCATGCGTGTGGCGTAAATGATCGACACCGGTGACCAGCGCGCCAAACATTTTGCGGTTGGCCGGCATGCCGCCCACGGACATGCCGCCAAAATTGACCCCATGATAGCCCTTTTCGCGCCCGATCAGGCGCACGCGATGACCTTCGCCGCGGGCGCGGTGATAGGCAATGGCGATTTTCAACGCCGTTTCCACACTTTCGGAGCCGGAATTGACAAAGAATACATGGTTCAGATCGCCGGGCATGATGGATTTAAGGCGGTTGGCCAGCTCGAACGCTTTGGGGTGGCCCATTTGAAAGCCCGGCGAATAGTCCAGCTCGGCCACCTGCTTCTGCACCGCTTTGACGATGCGAGGCTGGTTATGACCGGCATTGCAACACCACAGGCCGGCAATGCCGTCCATCACCTGTCGGCCATCATGGGTGGTGTAATACATGCCATCGGCGGCGACAAACATACGCGGTTTTTTTTTAAAGGCCCGGTTGGGGGTGAACCCCATCCAATAGGCTTCCAAATCGTTCGGAACAGGGGCGTTCATGAGATCACTCCACAGCTTTGAGAACGTTTTTCGGGTGCTCGGGCCAGGTCAGATACGGCAAGTCGTTTTCTTGTGGCACCATGGTGATGCAGTCTGGCACCGGGCACA
Source organism: Robiginitomaculum sp. (assembly GCA_030949705.1). Classification (GTDB taxonomy): domain Bacteria; phylum Pseudomonadota; class Alphaproteobacteria; order Caulobacterales; family Maricaulaceae; genus Robiginitomaculum_B. The sequence goes on from JAUZSF010000001.1 coordinate 41,465, forward strand.
CATGCTGGCACAGATTACACCCCACACATTCGGCGTCTACCACGGTGAAATCCCGTCCGCCTTTTTCATTGGCCTGCATCCGTATTGCCTGATGCGAGGTGTCTTCGCAGGCGATATGGCACCGCCCGCATTCAATGCATTTATCCTGATCGATTTTCGCCTTCAGGTCGTAATTCATGTTCAGGTCATTCCAGTTGACCGTATTGGGGATCGCCCGCCCGCGAAAATCCGCGATGGATTTATACCCTTTGGCATCCATAAAGTCTGAAAGGCCATCATGCAGATCTTCGATAATGCGAAAACCATAGAGCATGGCAGCTGTACAGACTTGCAGCGCATTGGCCCCAAGGGCGATGAACTCGGCCGCATCGCGCCAGGTGGTAATGCCGCCAATGGCTGAAATGTCGAGATCCTTTGTGGCCCCATTACGGGCAATTTCGGCCACCATATGCAGGGCGATGGGTTTGACTGCCGATCCGCAATATCCCCCATGGGTGCCCTTGCCATCCAGTACCGGGTTGGGGGCCATTTGATCCAGATCCACGCCGATAATGGAATTGACAGTGTTGATCAGCGCCACCGCATCGGCACCGCCCGCCAGCGCGGCTTCCGCGGGCAGCAAGATGTCGGTGGTGTTGGGGGTGAGCTTGGTAAAGACCGGAATATCGACGACTTCGCGTACCCAGCGGGTGGTGTCCTCGACCATTTGCGGCACCTGGCCAATGGCCGAACCCATGCCGCGTTCGCACATGCCGTGGGGGCAGCCAAGGTTAAGCTCGATGCCATGCACACCGGTATTGGCAATCTTGATGGCGAGGCTTTTCCATAGCTCTTCTTCGACCGGTGCCATCATCGAGCCAATAATGATGCGATCGGGGTAGTTTTTGCGCACTGCCTCGATCTCGCGCAAATTCACTTCCAGCGGGCGATCGGAAATCAGCTCGATATTATTAATGCCCAAAATGCCGCGCGATGTGTCCTTGTGTACGCCATAACGGCTGGTCACATTGACCACCGGCGGGTCTTCGCCCAGCGTTTTCCACACTACGCCGCCCCAACCGGCGGCAAAGGCGCGTTCCACATTATATTGCTTGTCAGTGGGCGGGGCCGAGGCCAGCCAAAAGGGGTTGATGCTTTCAATGCCGGCAATGGTGCATCCCAGATCAGCCATTTTGTTCCCCAAGATAGGTGTGAATGCCAGCGGCAGCCACTTTGCCATCCTCAACCGCTTGCACGGTCAGGTCTTCGCCAGAGGCGATGCAATCGCCCCCGGCAAAGACACCGGGCAGGGAGGTGTGCCCGGCCTCATCGACCATGATTTTGCCGCTTTCGCAGCGAAGGCTGGCAAGGCCCTGATCGTAAAGTTCCTGTCCAATGGCGGTATAAACCCGATCGGCCAAAAGGGTGAAATGATCGCCCGTGCCAACCAGATTTCCGTCTTGCAGGCAGGTGCGCTCGAAATGCACGGTGTGCACCACATCCTCGCCAATCAGGCGTTCCGGCTTGGCCCAGTGCATCATGGTTACCCCATTGATGGCTGCCAGATCCTGTTCCCATTGGGTGGCGCCCATCTGCGTGGGCCCGCGTCGATAGACCAGAGTCACGGAGCGCGCGCCCAGGCGTTTGGCCTGTATGGCCGCATCAATGGCGGTATTGCCGCCGCCAATGACCACGACATTTTCGCCGGGGTCCATTTGTGCCGGATCATCGGCCTGGCGAATATCCTCAATGAATTGCAGGGCGTCCATGACGCCGCCAAGGTTTTCCCCGGCAAGGCCAAGTTTTCGCGGGCGGCCAAGGCCTATGCCCATGAACACCGCATCAAAGCGCGTTTGCAGATCGGCAAACGCAATATCTCGGCCCAATGCCTGATTGTAATGCAGGGTGATGCCGCCAACCTTAAGAATAAAATCCACTTCGCGAGCGGCAAAGTCCTCGGCCATTTTATAGGCCGCCAGGCCATATTCGTTCAGGCCACCGGGTTTTTGACGGGCTTCAAAAATTTCGACCGTGTGTCCTTGCACTGCCAGGGCATGGGCACAGGTTAGCCCCGCCGGACCGGCCCCGATGACGGCAATGCTTTTGCCGGTCTTGGGGGCGCGGGCGAAAGGATGCGGTCCGCCTTTGGCGATCTGGTGGTCCACCGCATGGCGTTGTAATGCGCCAATTTCGATGGGGTCATGCTCGCCGGTGTTTAACACACATTTTTGTTCGCACAGAATTTCAGTGGGGCAGGCGCGTGCGCAGGTGCCGCCCATAATATTGGCGCTCAAAATGGTGCGCGCAGATCCGGCCAGATTGCCGGTGGCGATCTGGCGGATGAATTTGGGAATATCAATCGAGGTCGGACAGGCCGCTACGCAAGGGGCATCATGACAAAACAGGCACCGGCTGGCCTCCACACTCACCTGCTCGGCGTTTAGCGGCGGGTGTAAATCCTCAAAATTGGCGGCAATATCTTCTGCCGATAACGCCTTGCCAGTTTTGCTAACCACTGGATGCTCGCCCATTTGCGTGCCTTTTCCCTTGATTCTCCGACACTTTTACCAGTGCCAAACCATACCATCGGCAAAACCGGAGGAAGGGTCAAGCACTTTCTGACCAAATGGTCAGCTTTTTTATTAAGACTTCAATCCAATACCGGTCAGGATGATCTTACAGACCTGATCTGTGGCATTTGAAAACTGTTCGTCGCTAAGGGGGCGGTCATGGTTCAACACCCTGATCTGGCTGTCAAAATCTGCATAATGCTGGGTCGTGGCCCAGATCATAAAAAACAGGGCCTGGGTATCGATAGGGTCCATTTTACCGGCGCGGATCCATTCCTTCAGTTTTTGATTTCGGGCTTCGTACCAGGGTTTCAGGACGGTGTGCAGATAGCCATCAATCACCGGGGCACCGCGGATCACCTCCATGGCCCAGACCCGGGATCCAAATGGGCGCGTCCGCGCCTGATCCATTTTGGCCTTGATATAGCCGCGCAGCGCCGTCCGTGGATCATCGGTTTCATCAAAAGGTTGCGCGGCGGCCAGCCAGTGCTCGCATACGTCCTCAATCACCCGGCGGTATAGCGCCGCCTTGGTGGAAAAATAATAATGCAGATTGGCCTTGGGTACTCCGGCGCGGCGTGCAATGGCATCGGTGGTGGCCCCCTTGAAACCTGACAGGGCAAATTCCTGTTCTGCCGCTTCCATAATCAGGCGCTCATTGGTTTCGCGAATGGCGCGCTTGCCCTGACTTTTTTGCGGATTTTGTGGGTCCAGTGCCTGGATGGCATCACTCATAACGCACCTGTTTCCAGCCCCTGATCTGTAAACCCGAAAACCATTTTATACATATTTCAAGGCTCGTATAAGACTTGATAATGGGGACAGCATAACCGCTTCCTGAATGATAACAAACCGCTATGCCGACATTATTATTACCGATATGATCCGTGTTTATATTGCAAAATAACTATAATAACAACGTGTTGAGACGGGTTGCGGCGGTATGGGTGAAAGGCATGGGAAAATGCTGAATACACTTTTGGCTGACCGCGATGATTGTGGGCGGGTTTTTTACTATGCAGGGAATCATCAATGCGTGACTGTCCTGTAATGCATCATCACACCCTCTAAGGGCATGCAGATCCCAGCATAGGCTGATTAAGATTTAGTGATCTCGTCCACAAGAATATCTATATCTGCCATGGTAGAGTGGCCATTGGTTACACAGGCGCGCAATACCGCTCTTCCTTCAAAGCGTGCCACCGAAACCCAGGCTTTGCCGCTCTGCACCACCCGCTCGACAATGACCTCCACCGGGTCTGCCCCTTTGGGCGGGGTAAAACAGCCTACCGCCATGGAAGAGGCATTCTCGTGGGTCCAACCCAAGGCGGTAAGCCGGGTTATCAGATGCTCCATCAGTTGAATGGCATTTTCCATATGCCGGGCATAGCCATCCCAACCGGCCGCCCCCAGCGACAGAAACAGGCGCAGGCCGACAAAGCGTCGCGACCATTGCACCGATGTGACATAATAATCATCGACCACATTACTGTCCGGCATATAGTCGGTGGAGACCCGAAACGCTTGTGCCAATATGGCGGTTTTGCGGGTTAGAAACATGCCGGCCCCCATGGTGGTGGCGAACCATTTGTGAGCATCAATGGTGATGGAATCGGCGCGGCTCAAGCCATCCAGAACGGCGCGGTATTTTGGCGAGGCGATCAATGCCCCGCCCCAGGCGGCATCAATATGATACCAAAGGCTGTGCCGCTTGGCGATGTCGGCGCAGGCGTTCAGCGGATCAACCATGCCCGCATTGGTCGTCCCGGCGGTGGCAGCAATCATCACCGGCACATCACCGGCAGTGATATCGGTTTTGATGGTCTGGGCCAGGGCATCTTGGTCCATGCGCCCGCTGCCGTCGGTGGCGATCAGGCGCACCGCCGTGCGGCCAATGCCGTTCATATGGGCAATCTTCAGCCAGGCCAGATGACTTTCTGCTGAGGCATAGAGCCGAGGCTGACCTGCAAAAGCGCGAGCGCCCTGTTCAGCATAATCAGGACTGGCGGCACTAAGGGCACAAATCAGGGCGGTGTTATTGGCTTCGGCACCGCCGCTGGTGAAATGCCCACCCGATCCGGCGGGTAAGCCGGCGCGCTGGGCAATATGGGCAATGACATGTTTTTCAATCTCCACGGCCACCGGCGCATGGGACCATACACAGATTTGCGGATTAAACGCCGAGGCAATGCGATCGGCGCATTCTGCGGCAAAACTGGGGGAGGGGTTAAACAGGCCAAAACAGCCCGGGTGGGTCATCTGCACCATACCATGTTTCAAACTTTCAATGGTCCAGTTGATCAGTGTGTCCAGTTCTTCGGGACGATCAAAGGTTTTCTCTGCCAGGGCGCGGCGAAAGGCGTCCAGATCAATATCCGGGGCAACGGAGCGGCCACCTGTGCGCTGGCGAACCATCTCCAAAACGTGTGAAAGATGCGCTTCGCTATGCTGGCGGGTTTGGTGATCTGGAAACAGTGGTGGGTTGATGGCCATGGAAATCCCTCGCAAATTTGTGCAACCCTACCCTGCCGGTTCTTCGTTCCCCACCCGGATATTGCGCTTAGGCGTGCAATGCCTTGATGCTTTACGCCTTTGCGATCAGGGCCAGCCATTCTTCCTCGGTCAGGGTTTTTATGCCCAGTTCCGTTGCTTTTTTCAGCTTGGAGCCGGCACCGGGCCCGGCCACCAGTATATCGGTCTTTGATGATACAGAGCCGGCAACTTTGGCCCCCAGTGCCGCCGCGCCTGCCTTGGCCTCATCGCGGCTCATCTCCACCAATTTGCCGGTAAAGACTACGGTTTTACCGGCCACGGGGCTGTCATTTTTGGGCGGGATGGCATCTTTGACCGTGATCTGCGCCAACAGGCGTTCGACCAGTCCTTCATTATGCGGTTCGGCAAAATATTGCACGATGGCTTCGGCCATCACGTCGCCAACGCCATCCAGAGAAGTCAGTTGGTTATAGGCTTCGCTTTGCCGGTCTTGCGCGGCCAGCATACTGGTATGAAAATTTTGCCAGCTCAAATATGTCGTGCTTAACAGCCGCGCGGTGGTCTGGCCCACATGACGAATGCCAAGGGCGATCAACAGACGCTCTAGGGGGATGGTGCGGCGCTCTTCAATGGCGGCAAAAAGGTTGGCGGCCGAGGTTTCACCCCAGCCTTCACGGGTCTGCAGCTTCAGGACGTCATTGCGTTCTTTCAGGGTGAATATATCGGCCGGTTCGGTGATGATTTTTTCTTCAAAAAAGGCGGCGATCTGTTTTTTACCCAGCCCCTCTATGTCAAAGGCCTGGCGGGAGACAAAATGTTCCAGACGGCGCACCCGCTGGAACGGACAGGCAAATTCACCACTGCACCTGGTGATCACCCCGGCTTCGCCGGTTTTCTCGTCCAGTTCCCGCACCGCCGGGGTAGACAGCGGACAGGGGCAATGAGTGGGAAAGGCAAAGGGGGCGGCACGACCTTGACGATCCGGGTCCAGCACCTTGACCACTTGGGGAATCACATCCCCGGCGCGTTGGATCAGTACTGTATCGCCAACGCGCACATCCAGACGTTTGATCTCGTCGGCATTGTGCAGGCTGGCATTGGAAACCACCACGCCGCCCACGGTGACCGGATGCAATTTTGCCACGGGGGTCAGCGCCCCGGTGCGCCCCACCTGTATGTCAATTTTTTCCAGGGTGGTGCTGGCCTGTTCGGGGGGGAATTTATGTGCCATGGCCCAGCGCGGACTGCGCGAAACAAAGCCAAGGCGCGCCTGTAAATCCAGTCGGTCCACCTTGTAAACCACCCCGTCAATGTCATAGCCCAAAGTGGCTCGTTCACGCTCGATCAAGGCGTATGCCGCAATCATCTCGTCGGCGTTCTGACATCGGCGCATGTGATCATTGATGGAAAATCCCCACGCGCCAAATTTCTGCACGGCCTCGTATTGAGTTTGGGCAAAGGGGCCGGATATTTCACCCCAGGCATAGGCAAAAAACCGCAAGGGCCGTGATGCGCTGATTGCCGGGTCCAGCTGGCGCAGGGATCCGGCGGCGGCATTGCGTGGATTGGCATAAACTGGCTTACCCGCGGCCTCCTGTGCCGCATTCATGGCGGCAAATTCGGTGGTGGGGATATAAACCTCACCGCGCACTTCCAGCACGTCGGGCCAGCCATCGCCCTTCAGGGCTTTGGGCACATCACAAATGGTGCGCACATTTTGCGTTACGTCCTCGCCGGTGCGTCCATCGCCGCGGGTGGCTGCCTGCACCAAATGCCCGCGCTCATAACGAATACCACAGGACAGGCCATCGATTTTTGGTTCGGCGCTAAAGACCAGAGGCTTGTCTTCGGGCCAGCGTAAAAAGCGGCGCACCCGGGCCGCAAACTCACGCACTTCTTTATCAGTAAAGACATTATCCAGCGACAACATGGGCACGGCATGGGCAACTTTGCCAAACCCTTCGGCGGGGCGGGTGCCGACGCGCTTTGACGGGCTGTCCGGGCGCACAAGGTCCGGAAAGCGGGCCTCGATGGCATGATTGCGCCGGCGTAATTCATCATAGGCCGCATCGGATATTCTGGGCGCGTCCTTTTCATAATAATGGCGGTCATGCTGGGCGATTTCCCGGGCCAGCCGCGCCAGTTCCTGCGCGGCCTCATCGGGGCTCAGCTGGTCAACGTCTTTCAGCGCGCTCATGAAAACCATCCGGCGGCGCGCAGTTCTGGCGCATAGGTGCGGCTGACCGGGGCCATGGTGCCATCGCGCAGTTCCAGTGTGATTTTGCCATTCTGGCGGTGCACTTCGCGCACGCCGGCGCGGGCCACCCACCAGGAACGGTGGGTGCGCAGGCCGTCCATACTGGACAGCTCGACCAGGGCATCGCCAAAACGCATCAAAATCATTGCTTCCCCACGGCTGGTGCGAATACGCAGATAATGATCTTCGGCATTGATGGCATACAGCGTGCCGCCAGCAATCTTGGCCGGGATACGGCTTTCAAAATTGGCACTCTGATTTTGTGGCACTTCACCATTTTGGCTGCGCAATACCATGACAATGGTAATGCCGATGGAAATCACCCAGACATAGCCATACAGCTTTGGCCAGAAACGCATGGGCACCTGTTCCCCGGCGAGCATGGCCATGACCACAATTCCGGCGCTGACCACGACAGCCAAGGTTAGGGATAATACCAGATAGAGCACCGGGCGCGGCCAGTGCCCCAGAAATTTTTCCAAAGCCGGCACAATAAAATGGGCCGCCAGCGCGCCATAACCGACAAAGCCGGTCCAATACGCCCAGCCAATTAGCGGGGGCAGGTCCTTGGTGGCGCCAAAGGGGGAGGTGATGGCCAGAAAACTGCCAATCCCGACCACCCACAGAACCTGCACCATAAAATGTCTTGAAGGTCTCCAGTTCACCCCTGCATCCCCGCCCTCATTCCTTCTGTTCGCGCTTCGTGAATGGCGTTGCCCGAATTTTCGCGCTTCGTCAAACCATCTTAGCGCCATTTGACGAAAGGAGAATACATCTTTGCGCAAAGGTGCTGGCACGCCAATTCAAAGCCGTCATGGTGACCGGGCAAGAGGCGTTGTGCCTCGTTGAAAATGAAAATAACCACGGAGAAAAACAATGACTTATCGTTTCGCACCCCGGTTTTCAAAAACCTGTCTGGTTCTTGGCATCGCCTTGTCACTGGCGGCCCAGATTGCCAGTACCCAAAGCGCCGCCGCCGCGTCCTTAAAAGTGGATGTTCAGAACATTGCACAACCCAAAGGCACCCTGATGGTTGCGATATTCAATTCACAGGACGGCTTTTCCAAAAACGAGGCCGTGCAAGGCCAGCGTATTGCGGTAAAAGGCAACAAGATGGCGATCCGCTTTGAGGATCTGCCGTCGGGCATCTACGCCATTAAAATGTTTCAGGACGTCAATGATAACGGCCAGCTGGACATGCAAGATGGGGCCGTTCCCACCGAACCATTTGGGTTTTCCAATGATGCCCCGGCCATTCATGGTCCGGCCAGCTGGTCCGATGCGCGCTTTGCGGTGCATGACGGCCAGAACCGGCAGACCGTACATCTGAAAACCTTGTCGTTCTAAAGTGGGGTATCGGATGTCACTTAATCTGCTTCTGGAAGCTCCCATGGCTGTGCAAGTACACGCCTTTGGGGCCATCAGTGCCTTTGGCCTGGGCAGCGCTCAAATGGTGCTGCCCAAGGGGCGCACCGCCCATATGGTGATGGGCTGGATATGGGTGGGCCTGATGGTTCTGGTTGCCATCAGTGCGTTTTTCATCCGGGGGATCAACCATGGATCGTTCAGCCCCATTCATCTTTTTATCCCGCTTACCATTTTTGGGCTCTATGGCGGCCTGTCGGCGCTTTATCGGCAGGATGGCCATGGCCATGGCCGGGCCATGCGCGGCCTGTTTACCAGAGCGCTGGTTTTGGCCGGATTATTTGCATTTTTGCCGGGCCGCTTAATGTGGGTCAGTGTGTTTGGCAGTTAAAGGCGTGGCACCCAATAAAGAGCATTTTTCCCGTTTTGAACCGTGTGCCGTTTTGAAACTCGCCTGAGGCGCGATTCTTGCGATGTCGGCATGTTCAGGCTTCAAAACGGGAAAAAGAACATGTTGGACACTGTATCGGTAGTACGCCCAGACGCGGTGCCTTTTGCCGTAAAATTGCGTTGGCGGGCGGCCTTGATCGGCCAACCCGGTTGGTCCAGCCCATTTCTGACCCCGGAATTTACCATTGCCGTGGGGGCCGTGCGCCAGGACGCCCGTATTATCATTGCCCGCGATCATAATGGGCAGATCGGCATTTTGGCGGTGCATCTATGTTTGGGCGGCTATGCCCGCCCCTTGGCCGCCCCCATGAGCGACCACCAAGCCCTTATTACCGAAGCCGGTTTTGCTGCTGATATTACAGACATTCTCAAGGCGGCGGGCCTGGGGGCCTTGCCTTTCACGGCACTGAACGATCCCAGGGGACAGGTCTGCCATCAGCCGACCACCAAGGCAGTTTCCCATCTGGTCGATCTGCGCGCGGGCTCTGCGTCGTATTTCGCCCGGCAGGGCAAAATTCATGGCCGCCATTTCAAAAAAAATGCGCCAGCGCGCCCGCGCCGCCCAGCGTGATCATGGAACGGTAGAGCTGGTACTGGATTCCCAACGAGAAGAGGATTTTGCCTTTCTGGTACAGCATAAGCGCGCCCAATATCGCCGTACCCGCAAAGGCGACGTACTGGCCTCGCGCTGGATCCCTGCTTTGCTGCGTCATCTCTGGCAGGAGGGGGGGCCGGGTTCGGGTGGTGCTGAACATGCTGTATCTGGGCGGCAAACCGGCAGCAGCCGAAATCGGGCTTTATTGCGAAGGTATCTACCACTCCTGGATTGCCGCTTATGATCCGGTCTTTTCCCGTTATTCGCCGGGTCTTTTATTGCTGGAAGGGGTTATACAAAACGCCAGAAAACTCAGCATCAGCCAGATCGATCTGGGGGCCGGTCACGACCATTATAAAAAATACTATGCCAATGACCAAATTGCGTTAGGCACCGCCAAGGTGCTGGGCGAGGGCTTTGTCGCCCGTCAGCACCACTTCATCGATCGCTATGGGGCTAAAATTCTGGCGGGGGTGCCCCTGCGTTTATATAATGCGTTCGAATTTATGGCGGCGTGTCACCCCAGCTGGCGCGGTAAAATGCGCGGGCTGGCCGGGCGTTTTGGCCAATTCGTCACTTAGCCTAAGGGCTGTTTAATCCAGGCAATAATGTTCGCCAGTTTTCGCCACCTTAAACCCGGCCTTGCGTATGGTTTGCGACGCTTCACTGGTTGGATCGTGGGCCGGATTTGAATGATTGAGGTGGATAAAGCGTATTTTGGTTTTTTGCGCTGTGGGCATGGATTTTAGGCGGTTCATGGTGTGGGTTATGGTCGGGTGCGGGATTTTGCTCATGTCCCGGCCGGGCAGTTCATCGCCGCTATAAAACGTTGCATCCAGATACAGCAGGTCATTGTCCGCAATGATATCTTCCAGATGGGTGCCGAGCTCATCCCATTGCGCCCAGCTATCGATGTCGGGAAGGTAGATGACGCTTTTTCCCTCCGTTTTAATTCGATAGCCTACGGTCTCGGTATATTCGGCGCGGTGGGGCACCAAAAACGGGGTGACTTGCAGACCGCCATCAAGGGAGATGGTTTGCCCATTTCCCAAGGGCATCAGGGCGATATTCTTTAGGCGTACCAACAGGCTCCACGGCCCGTTATTGGTCAAAAAGGTCTGCATTTTTGGCATGACGTAAACGGGAATGGATTTTGCCCCCATGGCCTCGCGGCCCAATTGCGCTAGGCCCAGATAGTGGCCGATATGCGCATGGGTAAGAAATATGCCGCTCAGTGCAAAGCCGCCTTTGTCGGTGGCGCGATCCAGCGCGTATAGCTGGGCCTTTATGTCTGGCGTGGCATCAAAAAGATAACGCGCGCCAGACTGCTCATCGGTGATGGCAATCGCGCTTGCTGGCTCGGCCTGCGCCGGGTCTTGCCATGCGGGATCTTCATTATGGCCGATTTGCGGCTTGCCGGCGTCCTGGGCAATACCCAGTACAATAAGGCCTAACCGACATGTCTCTGGTGCTTCGGCCCGGGCATATTGTGGATGAGCCACAACACCGAACATCACCATAACGCCCAGCCAGAGAAACCGGTGCCTCATGAAGTTATATTCCAAAATCATTACGCCAGAGACGGGTCTGGCGGGTCAGAAAATCTGAAAACGCCTTTACCCGTTTCGAGCGGCGCAATTCCTCCGGATAGACAAAATAAATGTCAAATTCCGGGCCGCTAACGTCGGGCAAAATTTTGACCAGTTCGGGATTGCCGCTGGCGACATAGTCCGGCAGGCCGGCAATGCCGACGCCAAACTGCACTGCCTTCATCACCCCATAAATATTGTCCAGGATCAGATTGGGTTTGCGCGGATTGCCTGGCCTGCGCCCCAAGGTGGCCAGCCAGTCGACGTTCTGCAACGGCCCAGTGGCCCCATAAAGCACAATCGGATGCTTATCCAGATCGGCAATGCTGCTGGGGCTGCCATGCTGGCTGAGATAGGTGCGCGAAGCATACAGGCTCTGTCCCACAGTGAAGAGTTTGCGCTGTATGAGGTCCGCTTGGGTCGGGCGCAACAGGCGGATGGCGCAATCGGCCTCCAATTTGCCAAGGTCCAGGCTTTGATCGGTCAGTCTGAAATCCAGAATGATATCTGGATAGTCGCTGGTAAACTCAACCAGACGCGGGGTCAGCCAGATCGAGCCCAGCGCCACCGTGGTGGTTACCCGCAAGGGGCCAAAGGGTTTTTCGCGGCTGTCGCGCAGGCGCGATTGCGCCAAGGCCACCCGTTCGCTCATGCCCGCGGTGGTGTCTTGCAATATTTGCCCCTGTTCGGTCAGCAACAGGCCCCGCGCATGCCGGTGGAACAGCGGCATGCCCAGATCTTCTTCCAGCGCGGCAATCTGGCGCGAAACCGCCGATTGTGACAGGTCCAGCCGTTCTGCCGCTGCGGTCAGCGACCCGGTTTCCGCCGCGGCCTGAAAGGTTTTCAGTTTATCCCAATCCATGCTTTGTCTTGCTCAGATCACGTCGCCGGGATGGCCGTGTACGTGTATCAGAGCGTTTCCTCCAGCTCTTGTAAGGCAAGCTCGGGGGCGGCATTGGTGGTGCTGGCCAGACGCGGCAGTAAACAGGTGACTTTGGTGCCTTTGCCCTTGGTCGATTCCAGCTGCACCAGACCGCCATGCAGATCGATGAAGGAGCGCACCAGCGCCAGCCCCAGACCGGCCCCGCCGCCTTTGCCGCTTTCAAATTCTTCAAAAACGCGGGCGCGTTTTTCCTCGTCAATGCCAACCCCATCATCGGCCACCCAGAACCGCACCATGTTTTCCTCGGCCTTGGCGCCCACCTGTATGGTGCCTCCGGCCTCGGTATAGGTCAGGGCATTGCGCATCAGGTTGTACAATACCTGTTTCAGGCGCGGCCCATCGGCGCGCAATTTGCCAATATCCTCGGGGCAATCGACCTTGATATGCACGCGGGTCTGCTCGGCCCGGGTCTGTACCAGCGAGACCACGCCCTCAATGATCGCGGCCGGGTCCACATCCGCCAGATCCAGCGCCAGGGTGCCAGCCTCCACGGCAGCCACGTCCAGAATGTTTTCCAGCATGGTGGCCAATTGTGCCGAGGCGGCATGGATGGCATCCACCGGGCCTTTCAATTTGTCATTCAGCGGTCCCGCATAGCCGCTTTCCAGCAAATCGGCATAACCGCTAATGGTGGTGAGCGGGGCGCGCACCTGATAGGAAACATGTTCCACAAAATGCGATTTCAGATCGGCGGCGGCCTGAATGGCCTCGGCCCGGTCTTTTAGCGATTTTTCCACCCGTTTACTGTCGGTCACATCTGACCAGGCCACCACGCTGGCCCCATCGGGCAGCGGATGAGACAACCAGGTCAGTATGGAGCCATCGGTGCGCTTGATCTCGCCAGTAACATGACGGCGCATTTCCGCACCGGGGTCGGTAATGCGCGCTTTCATATCGGCCCAGTATTTACCACCGGGAAACAGGGTGCGGCATTTTTCGGCAATGGCATCAAAGGGTTCGCCCTCGGCAATGTCTTTGCTGCCCAACTGCCACAGGGATTCAAAGGCGGCATTATGCAGGCGGATACGCCCGTCCGAGCCAAACACCGCCACCGCCTCGATCAGTTTGTCCAGGGTGGCCTTTTGCACATTGATCAGGGTGGTGAACTGGGCCTTCAGATTGATCTGATCCGTCATGTCCTCAAAAATAAAGAGCAAACCGCCCAGCGGGTGGTGCAAGCGGGTCATGCGCAAAATACGCCCATCAGGCAGATGCCATAATTCGTCGGGGGTTTCGCTTTGCGGTCCGGCGGTATATTGGGCCAGTTCGGCCTGTTTCCATTCGCTGTATTTGGCCTGTTCGGGAATGCGCCGCCGCTCGCGCAGAAAATCCAGCCAGTCCCCGTGGCTGGGCGCGGTGGCCAGCCAGTTTTCATCCAGACCAAACAATTGTGCAAAGGCGGTATTGTGAAAAATCAGTTTTTGCTGGGGCGAGAAAATTGCCACCGCATCGGCCAGATGGTTCAGGGTTTCATCGTGGGCGCGCGATTGAAGGTCCAGCTGCTGGCGCAGCGTTTCCGCCTCGGTCACATCATTGGCGATGCAGGCCACCCCCCCCGAAACGGGAAAGCAGGTAATGGCATAATGATGATTGGTGCCGCCGCTGACTACGCCCAGGGTCAGGTTTTGGGCGCTGCCGCTTTCAATGACCGAACGGGCCAGGGCCTGCGCCTTTGGATCAAGGGCCAATTGGCGTTCAATGGCATGATCCAAATCCCGGGCTTCTACGGCACGCAAATAAGCACCATTGGCCCAATCCAGCTTCAGGCCAGAGGAGAGCCGCCACACCGGCTGTGGGGCCTTGGACAGCATGTCGATAAAGGCCACCGGGTCTTTGGATATGGTATGACGCAGCTCTTCCAGGCGACCGCGGGCGCTGGATTCTTCAAGGCCCTTAATGGTGGAATCGGTCAGCCACAGGGCGATCTGTGCCCCGGCGGCACGCCCATCGGCCTCCAGAAAATGGCCATTGGGGCCAATAATAGTCAGGGAAAACGGCTCGCCCCGGCTGTGCAACGCCTTTAAACGCTCTCGCAAAGTGGTATCGGCACCAGACGCATCGCGGGCTTCAAAATCGGCCAGTCCTTGCAAGATGGAACCGGCGGGATCGGCGCGATTGCCGTTCTGGGCAAATTTCAGCATGCTGCCCAGGGCGACCTGGCTGCCAAATATGCGCGGTGTTCCCCATGCCTCTTCTTCGGTATTAACGATGTCGGACCACACCATGACCAGGCCGGGATGGGCCGCAAAAAGAGAATCCGCATGGTTGATCTTGTCTTCCAGTTCTTCGGCACGGCGCCGCCAGCGCAGATTGGCCTCGCGTACCCCTCTGGTCAGGCGGACCGCCCATAAGGTTACGGCAATGGCAAAGAAGACTGCGCCAAGGGTAACGATGATGGATGCTGTTTGCGCGCTCATGTTTTATCGCCCTGGATCGAATCAATACCATAGCGCGTTGCGAAGGTGCAGGCGAGAAGAATTGAACCCCGATCGAAAGAGCTTTGGCGAGGGGATTTGCCACGCTATAAGGCCTTATGGATGCACATTTCACTCTGGATATGACTGCCAAGCTGGCATTGATCATCAGCGCCGGTATCGGTGCGCAATGGCTGGGCTGGCGTCTGCAATGGCCAGCCATTGTATTGATGAGTGTGGCCGGTCTGATCCTGGGGCCGGTATGGGCACTGGTCTTTGGCGATCCGCTGATCGCCCCGGCGCAGGATTTTGGCCCGCTTTTGCGTCCGGCCATCGCGCTGGCGGTGGCGGTGATCCTGTTTGAAGGTGGACTGGGACTGAACTTTGCCGAGGTGCGCGCCACCTCGGGCGCGGTGATCCGGCTGGTGCTGGTGGGGGCGCCGCTGGGTTGGCTGCTGGGCACTGGCGCGGTGCATTACACCATGGGATTGCCCTGGGATCTGGCGGCGCTGTTGGGGGGCATATTGGTGGTTACCGGGCCAACGGTGATCATCCCCTTATTGCGCCAGGCCCGGCTGAGCGCCCGCCCGGCGTCGGTGCTAAAATGGGAAGGCATTATCAACGATCCCCTGGGGGCGGTGTTCGCCGTCCTGATTTTCGAATTCATCATGCTGGGCAGTGCCCTTGGCACCCATGAAGGCGGGTTTGGCACGGCCATCCTGATGCTGGTGCTGGCGGTAATCGCCGGGACGGTGGTTGGTATGGCTGCCGGTTATGCGCTGGCCGCCGCGTTTCGTCGTGGCTGGGTGCCGGAATATCTCAAGGCGCCCCTGATGCTGATCACGGTGATGGGCGTTTATGTTCTGGCCGAACTGATCGCCCATGAAACCGGGCTGGTGGCGGTCACGGCGCTGGGGGTGACACTGGCCAATGTGCGCTTTGCCGCCATCGAGGAATTGCGTCGTTTCAAGGAGGGCATCGCCACCTTGCTGGTGTCCGCGCTGTTTGTGATCCTTACCGCCGGACTCAGCCAACAGGACCTGATGGCCTTTGACTGGCGCATGCTGGGCTTTGTGGCGGCCATGCTGTTTGTGGTTCGCCCATTGGTGGTGTGGGTTTCCACCTTTGGTACCGATCTGAACTGGCGCGAAAAGGCACTGGTCGGTTGGATTGCGCCCCGGGGCATTGTGGCCGTGGCCGTGGCCGGGTATTTCGCCGCCGAACTGGTGGCCCGGGGGCGCCCGGACGCGGCTATCTTGACGCCGCTGATCTTTGCCATTGTGTTTGCCACGGTGCTGGCCCACGGTTTTACCATTGCGCCCTTGGCGCGCTGGCTGGGCCTGTCCCATGCGGGGCCACAAGGCCTGTTACTGGTGGGGGCCAATCCGTGGAGCATTGCGCTGGCCAAAACCTTGAAAGAGGTTGGCACCCCAGTGATTTTGGCCGATCAAAGCTGGCAAAATCTGCGCCCGGCGCGCCTGAACGGCATCAAGGTTTTTCACGGTGAGGTGCTTTCGGAAAATGCCGAGGAAAAATTGGACCACACCCAGATAGACTGGTTGCTCTGCGCCTCATCAAACGAGGCGTATAATGCGCTTGTCTGTGTGGAATTTGCCCCCGAGCTTGGTCGCCACAAAGTGTTTCAGTTCAGCGTCCATGATGATGCAGACAGCACCGAACACCAGATTATCTTTACTGCCCGGGGGCGCACCGCCATGGCCCGGGGGCTGACCTATGACACCCTGATCCGCGATTACTGGCAGGGCTGGCGCTTTGCGGCCATTACGCTGGACGATGAAAATACGCTGGAAACGGTGCTGGCGGTCTTGCCCGAAGGGGCCGTTTTGGTGGCCGAGCGCGCGGCCAATGGGGCTATGGCGCTTCTTGGGCCATCACGGGCACCCAAAGGCGGCGAAGGCGCGGTGCTGATTGTCTTTGCCCCCAAGGGCGTCAATACCAACAATCAGTCCGGGCCGTCGGATTCATAATCCAGAATGTCGCCGGGCTTGCATTCCAGCGCTTCGCAGATTTTTTCCAGCGTGGAAAAGCGCACGCCTTTGACCTTGCCGGTGCGCAATAGAGATAAATTCTGTTCGGTAATGCCCACTTTTTCAGCCAGATCCCGGGCCTTCATCTTGCGACGGGCCAACATGACATCAAGCGTTACAATAATCGACATGGTCAGACCTTAAGAAACTTATTGCCAAACAGCAAGGCGAAATGCCGGTGGATACGTGTCGATTCACTTCCCCTTAACAGGGGGTGCGCGAGACTGTTGGGATACTTTTCATGGGGACCAGTGCATGCCGGGACGCGGTACCAAAAAGCCCAGCACCACCGCACGGCCAAGACGCCGCGGCACAACTGCGCGTAAACGCCCCCCCACCATTGGTCGCCCGGCGCGGCCCAATACCGGCAATCGTCGCCGGCGCAAACGTAAACCGGCCGCGGGCAAATGGCGCCGCGCCTTTGGACAGATGTTTTATTGGGGCATGGTGGCCAGTCTGTGGATTGGTCTTATCAGCGGGGCGGGGCTGTTATTACTGGCCTCTAACCTGCCCGATACGTCCAGCCTGTGGGAGGTGGAACGCCAGCCCAGCATTACTTATGTAGATATCAAGGGTCGCCAGATCGCGGTGCGCGGGGCGGCCTATGCGCCCCCCGTTCATGTGGATGAATTGCCGCCCCACCTGGTGGATGCGGTGCTGGCCATTGAAGACCGGCGATTTTACCATCATTTTGGTGTAGACCCCATCGGTCTGGCTCGGGCCATGTTTACCAATGTGCGCCGCGGCGGGGTGGTGCAGGGGGGCTCGACCCTGACCCAGCAATTGGCCAAAAACCTGTTTCTGACCAATGATCGCACGTATAAGCGCAAGGCGCAGGAAGTGTTGCTGGCCTTCTGGCTGGAAAGCCGCTTCTCGAAAAAGGAAATTCTCTCTCTCTATCTGAACCGGGTGTATTTTGGTCGCGGGGCCTGGGGGGTCGAGGCGGCGGCCCAGCGCTATTTTGGCAAGCCGGCAACCGAATTGAACCTGGGTGAATCGGCGATGATTGCCGGGCTATTGAAAGCCCCCAACCGATATAGCCCGACGGCGGACCTGGCCCGGGCTGAGCGCCGTGCCACCGTGGTACTGGACGTGATGGTCAAGTCAAAAAAAGATCACGGCGGCCGAGCGTGAGGCGGCCTTTGCACAGCCGGTGCATGTGCGCCGCTCGCAGGCCAGCCCGGCGGCTTCGTATTTTGTTGACTGGCTGGCCCCCAAAGTGCGCGAACTGTCGGGGGATGTGGACGCGGACCTGTTGATTGAGACCACTTTGGATCTGGATGACCAGCGTGCCGCCGAGCGGGCCATTTTAACGGCGCTGGATGCCAAGGCGAAGGCACGCGGCGCCACCCAGGGCGCCATGGTGGCGTTAAATGCGGATGGGGCAGTGCGGGCCATGGCGGGCGGGGTTTCCTATGCCCGCAGCCAGTTTAACCGCGCCACCCAGGCGCGCCGCCAGCCCGGCTCTGCTTTCAAGCCTTTTGTCTATCTGGCGGCGATCGAGGCCGGCCTGTCCCCCTGGACCGTGCGCGAGGATGCGCCGGTGCGCATTGGCGACTGGCAGCCGCAAAACTATTCGGGCAAATACGCCGGGGACATGGCGCTGATCACGGCGCTGGCCAAATCCGTAAACACCGTGGCCGTGCGGGTGGCCAACGAAGTGGGCCGGGACCGCATTGCCGAGGCAGCGCACCGGCTGGGCTTTACCTCTCCCATTGGTCTGACCCGCTCCATGCCACTGGGTTCTAATGAAACCAGCCTGATCGAACTGACCTCGGCCTATGCACCCTTTGCCAATGGTGGCGTGCTGGCCCGTCCCTATGGGCTGGTGCGTATATCCACCCGTGAAGGCGATGTGTTATGGACCCATAAAACACCGCCGCGCAAAGTGGTGCTGGACCCGCGCACCTATGCCCTGATGAATGTCATGCTGGAACGGGTGATGAGCGATGGTACCGGGCGTCGGGCGCGCTTGACCGACCGGCCCAGCGCCGGAAAAACCGGCACTACCAATGATTTTCGCGATGCCTGGTTTGCCGGCTATGCCAGCGGCCATATTGCCGGGGTTTGGGTTGGCGATGATAAAAACCGCGCCATGAAAAAGATTACCGGTGGTTCTTTGCCGGCACAGATATGGCATGCCTATATGGTGCAGGCCCTCAAAGACGTACCGCCCAGCGCCCCGGCCGCCGTGCCACCCACACCTGGTGTGGCGATTGCTACGCGGTCACCAAGCCCACAATCACAGGCCCGGGTTGAGGCTTCGCCCCGATCAGACGATCCTTTGGGGGATTTGCTGGGAAGCCTGGGGGAATAATCCCTGTCCGGCCTTTTGGGGGTCAGGCGCGCTTTGTCTGTACGTTTGTCAATGAAGAAGAACGCGATGTCGCCTTGCTGATTTCCAGGATCAGGTCTTTGGGATTGATCGGCTTGGAAACAAAGCCGCACATGCCTGCCGCCAGATAGGCCTCTTTGTCCCCGGCCATGGCATTGGCAGTAATGGCAATAATGGGGGTGTTGGCATTCGGCCCCGTGCCAGTCTGGATCATCCGTGTCGCCTCAATACCACCGATATTTGGCATTTGTATATCCATCAGGATCACGTCAAAGTAGGCGGTATCGGCCATTTTATAGGCTTGGGCACCATCCTCGGCAAAGCTGAGATCATACGGCATTTTAGAGAGGATCGCCCGCATAACCTTTCGGTTGATGGCATTGTCTTCGGCAACCAGAATTTTCAGCTGTCGGGGTTTTGGGGCGCTTTGTGGGGTCGTTTTATCACCGATGGATTTGGCGCTGTCGGTTTTTTTCAGGGCCAGCTTGAACACAAAGGCCGCCCCCTGTTCATAGGCGCTATCATATTTAAGGGTGCCCCCCATAATATTGGCCAGATTGACGCTGATCGAGAGGCCCAGCCCGGTACCACCATGGCGGCGTGATACGCTTTGATCTTCCTGGGAAAACGGCTTGAAAATTTCTGCTACTTTATAACGGTTGATCCCGGGGCCAGTGTCTTCGATACGAAATTCCAGCTGTTTTACATTTTCAACATCATGGGCCTTTACCGTCAGGGTAATGTAACCGTTTTGGGTGAATTTACAGGCATTGGACAACAGGTTGGACAGGATCTGACCCAGGCGGGTTTCATCCCCCAAAACCATATCGCTGATATCGCCCTCGATTACGGTGTTCAGCGTCAGGCCTTTTTGCTGGATCGGTTGTTGCCATAACGCGATGGTGCGGTTGATCACGTCCTGAACGCAAAGGGCGCGACTTTCCAGAGTCATTTTTCCAGCTTCGATTTTGGATATGTCCAGAATGTCATTCAAGATGACCATCAAGGCCTTTGCCGACTGTTTGATCACCCCCACATTCTCGTGCTGTTTCTCGGATAATTCACCGCCCAGCACCGCCTCGGTCATGCCGATCACCCCGTTCATGGGGGTGCGGATTTCATGGCTCATGGCGGCCAGAAACTCTGACTTGACCTGATTGGCTTTCACGGCATCGTTAAGGGCCTTGTTCAACAATTGAGTTCGTTCGTTAACCCGCTGTTCCAGCCATTCATTGGTCTGCGACAATTGTTTGCTCAGGTCCTCGGTATGGCGAACCGTGCGGTTGATCCGGCGGCCCAGCGTGGTGGCCTGGGCGATAATACTGGTGATCAGGGCCACATAGATGAGCAACCATCCTGGCGCACCGCTGACATGGTGCGCGACAATGCCGATGGATACGACAATGAAGGAAATGCCAAGGCCGACCAGCAAAAAAGTTGCATCATTCAGGCGTGCCCTCGCCGCCATCCACAGCCCGATCATGGCCGCCAGCGCGGTAAGCATCATGCCGGCTTCGTAAACATAAACCGCCGAAGAAAAATGATAGGTGCTCAATACCAGCAAGGACAGGGCCGCCGCGCCATTATAGATCAGAATGGCCCGATGTACGGTTTTGCTGAAAAATTGTGGGTACAGACTGGCGATGAAGGCAAATCCGGCATAGGCGCCAACCACCATGGAAAGGTATTCAAGACGTAACAGGGTCTGACCGGAAATAAAGGGAAAGGCCTCGACAAACACGCCCTTGCTGGTACCGATATGGGTGGCGATCGCCAGCAGATAGAGGGCAAAATACAGGGGCGTACGAAAAGAACGCTGGGTAAAATACATCACCAGACAATAGCCCATCAGAGCCAGCATGCCGCTGACCAGGGCTACAAGAAAAATCTCATAGCGGGCCTGCCCGGTCATGATTTCCTTGGCTGATCCCAGAATCAAAGCGGTGGTCATACCGCCTCGGGCGTGAAAATGATTGGAAATATAGATGTCCAGGTCCAGGGTGTCCTGATTGATGGCTGCGCCAGGTAATGCAAAGGCATCAACAATATAATAGGGTTTCTCTTTGGCCTTGGTGCTGCTGGGTTTGCCGATCATCCGGACCAGCTCTCCATTGGCAACGGTGGCCGTTGCATAGGTCAGGCCAGGTAATTTCAGGGCCAGATGCGGGACGTTTTTGGGGAGTAGGATGTGTAATCGGTAGGTGCCATAACCCCGCCCGTCAGAGATGTCCCCGTTAAAATTTGTGCCCCGCCATGGGTGGGGCACATTGACCATAGAGAAGGCATTCTCATTTGCCGCTGCACCCTCGTGAATGAAATGTTTCCAGGTAAAATTCCACTCCCCCCTTCAAAGGGATGGCGCTATGGGGTTTACTGAAATCCCAGTCTCGAAGGTCCAGAATACCATTTTTGGCTGCGGGTACGGGGCGATCCGCGCTGGCCCGGAACGGACTGGCAATTATCACCACACAGGCCAACAGCAGGAACATAAACGTTCGCATTATTTCTCCCCGAGCTTTACTGCACAAATTCAGTAAAGGTCCGGCGTGTCTAAATGCAAAGTGCTGAAATTCTTTTAATGCGCCCCTAAAAATATTTTTTTAATGGGGGGCGCGTTTGGCCAATATACGCTGCAAGGTTCGTCTATGCATGTTCAGCCGCCGGGCGGTTTCTGAAACATTGTGATTACACAGCTCGTACACCCGCTGAATATGCTCCCATCTCACCCGGTCAGCACTCATCGGGTTCACTGGCGGTTCGGGGGCTGATCCGGGCATGGCCAATAAGGCCTTGACCACATCATCGGCGTCGGCGGGCTTGGCCAGATAATCAATGGCCCCGGCTTTGACCGCGGCCACGGCGGTGGCAATATTGCCATAGCCGGTCAGCATGATGACGCGGCAATCGGGGCGGCGGGTGTGCAGATCATTGACCACTTCCAGGCCATTGCCGTCTTCCAGACGCATGTCCAGCACCGCAAAGGCGGGCGGGTTCATGCGGGCAATGTCCATGGCTTCGGCCACGGTGCTGACCGCGCTGACAATAAAGCCGCGGGCGGTTAATGCTCGGCCCAGACGCGTGCGAAACGGGGCATCGTCATCCAGTATCAGCAAGGTGTGATCGGCAGGAAGATCAAGTTTGCTCTGTTGGCTATCCATGGTTTCCATTATGCTTGCCTTTGTATTGTTTGTGGCCCCTATATAGTGGTCTGTGTCTCAACGTTCACGCGCGGCCAAATGACGCGGACCATAGCGCCACCCAGTCTATCACTTTTTCCCAGCTTTATCACGCCGTCGGTGCGTTCAATCAGGGTGGTGGCAATAAAAATGCCCAGGCCCATACCTCCATGGCCTTGTGAATCCCCCCCGGCGCGAGTGGTGACATATGGCTCGCCCAGCTTTTCCCGGATCGAATCCGAGAACCCCGGGCCGTCATCACTGATGACAATTTCAATCCAGTTATCATCCCAAAATCCGCTCAGATCCACTTTTGAGCGGGCAAAATCGGCGGCATTATCGGCAAAGGCACCCAGCGCATGCATGATTTCGGGCTGGCGGCGCAATACCGGCACTTTTACATCGGTTCGCCCGCCTTTTTCCTTGGCGCTAACCGTAATGGCAATGCCGCTTTTTCGTAAAGGCGAGGCAATTTCCTCCAACAAATCGCTAAGGGTGTGACGGGCATGAATGGGGTCGTTCTCGGCGCCGCTGTCGGACAGCTTGGACAAAATTTCCCGGCACCGGCCGGCCTGTTCCACCAGTAATTGTGCGTCCTCGCCCAGTTCGCTCTCTTTGGGCAAAGTATGGGTCATTTCCCTGGCAACCAGTGCAATGGTGCCCAGCGGCGTGCCCAGTTCATGCGCCACAGCCGCCGCCAGCCCCCCCAGCGCCGACAGGCGTGCTTCCTTGGCCAGTACCGCTTCGGTGGCGGTCAGGGCCGCCTGCATGCGTCGCCCTTCCATGGATACACGCCACACATAAATGGCCATGAAGCCGGTGGTGGTGACCAGAGCGGTAAACTGTCCCCAGATGAACAGGTCCGGGATGTGGGGGCGCTGGCCTTCCAGCCAGGGCAGGGGCAGGGAAAACTTGCTAAGGATGATGGCGGCACTCAGCGTCAATACCCCCAGGATAGCGGTGCTGCGTACCGGTAGGGCGGTAATGGCCACCACCACCGGCACCCCCAGAAGGATCACAAACGGGTTGGCCAACCCCCCGGTCAGACCCAGCAACATGGCCATTTGCACCAGGTCAAAAATAAGTTGCGCCAGGGTATAATTGGGCGTGGCATAACGCCCCGAATTCAGGGAAAATCCCAAAAATATATTCAGCCAGGCACTGGCCGAGATCACCGCCAGACAAGCGGCCAGAGGCAAGGTAAAGTGCAGGCCAAAGGCAACGAATAACACGGCGGCGCTTTGCCCCACTACCGCAATCCAGCGCAACAGGATCAGCGTGCGGGTGCGGATACCAAAATTGGTTTCCGGGGCTTTGGTTCCCAAAGAAAGGATATTGAGCACGAAAATGGCCTCCACTTTATGACTTGGTCCAGATATGACCCAGATTAGCCATGCCTGCAATGTGGTGTTGGTGTGCGTTTTAAGGTGGGGCCGCCCTGAAAAACCACTGGCGGCCCGGCGCAGGCACGTTATGGTGCTATTATGAGTACGTCTTCCTTTTCGCAAACCCTGCGCGCCATTCGCTGGATCGCCGCGGCCATGGTGCTGGTGATCGCAGTCTCTTTTGCCATTCAGATGACACGGCAGCCACCGCCCGCCCGCACCGAGGTGAACATTGGCGGCCCGTTTACCCTGACCGACACCAGCGGCAAAATCGTTACCCAAGCGGATTTTCTGGGCAAACCCATGCTGGTCTATTTTGGCTATAGCTATTGCCCCGATGTATGCCCCTATGCCTTGCAAATGATGGCCTCCGCGCTGGATACCCTGGGCAAGGACAAAAGCCGTATTACGCCGGTGTTTATTACGGTGGACCCGGAACGGGATACCCCGGAAAATCTGGCACAATATGTCCACTCGGCCAGTTTTCCGGACGGTCTGGTGGGCCTGACCGGCACTCCGGAACAAATTAAAGCCATTGCTAAGGCTTATGCGGTATATTTCAAAAAAGTCGGCGAAGGGGACGATTATGTTATGGACCATACCAGCGCCATGTTTTTGATGGACAAGGACGGCAAATACGTGGCCGTCTTTACCCATTCCAGCAGTGTGGACGATATTGCCAAATGTCTGCGTCGTCATCTGGACGGAAAGCGATGTTAAATGCTCTATAGCGCGTATGAATTTACCCATGCGGCCTTAAAACCCTGGCGCCAGGTGGCCCGGGGCACCCAGGCACTCTATACGTCGCCGCTGAACCCGTGGTCGGGGACGCTGGCCGGGCGCAGTCTGGCTGCCAGCGCTGATCTTTTCGAGCGCCTGACCCGGCGCTATGGCAAGCCGGCCTGGGACATTGAGAGCACCTCTATTGACGGCAGAGATATGGCGGTGACGCCGATGCCGGTTTTGCGCAAACCCTGGCTGACCCTGACGCATTTTGGGCGCGATATTGATCCCGATCATGAAGATCCGAAACTCCTGATCGTGGCGCCCTTGTCTGGTCATTACGCGACCCTTTTGCGCGGCACGGTAGAGGCCTTTTTACCGGCGCACGAAGTATTTATCACTGAATGGAGCGATGCGCGCACCGTGCCGGTCATCGCCGGGCGCTTTGATCTGCATGATTATGTGGACCATATTCGCGAGGTTTTACGCTTTTTGGGACCAAACACCCATGTGCTGGCAGTCTGCCAGCCCGGGCCGCTGGTGCTGGCCGCCGCCGCCTTGATGGCCGAGGATGATGAGGTATCGCGCCCGGCCAGTCTGACCCTGATGGGTTCGCCCATCGATACGCGCTGCTCACCGACGTTACCGAACGAATTGGCCAAATCGAAATCGCTGGATTGGTTCGCCCGTAATGTGATCAGTACCGTGCCCATGCCCAATGCCGGGGCCATGCGCCGGGTTTATCCGGGCTTTGTGCAACTGGCCAGCTTTATCCAGATGAACAAGGATACGCATGTGGATGCGCACCGCCAATTCTTCGACCATCTGGTGGCTGGTGATGGGGACAGCACAAGGCGCCACCGCGCTTTTTATGATGAATATCTTTCGGTGATGGACCTTACCGAAGAATTTTATCTGCAAACCATTCGTGAAGTATTTCAGGAACACCGTCTCGCCCGGGGCCTGATGCGCCACGGGGGTCGCGCTGTTGATCCCGGCGCGCTTACCGATATGGCCCTGATGACCATAGAGGGCGAACTGGACGATATTTCCGGCATTGGCCAGACCCAGGCAGCCCATGATCTTTGCTCGAATATCCCGGCCACAATGCGCAAAGATTATGTGCAAGAGGGTGTTGGTCATTATGGGGTATTCAGCGGTCGCCGCTTTCGCGAAAATATTGCACCGCGCATCGCGGACTTTATCCGTGAACACGACGCACCCTGATCTTCCGGTCCGCTATGTGGTCCGGCCCCGGGCGCGCCGGGTCTCCTTGCGTATTGATACGGCCCGGCGCGAGGCGGTGGCTGTGTTGCCCCGGGCGCGGGACAAAAAACGTGCCGACCGGCTGATCCGCGACAAGGCCGACTGGCTGAACGGTCATTTACAAAATCTGCCACCGCCCCTGCCGTTCGAGGATGGCGGGCAAATCCTGTTGCGGGGGCAAAGGGTGGAGCTGGTGCGCGAAGCCGGGCGCGGCCCTGCCCGAGAGGCGGAGGGGGTGTTTATCGTGCCCTGTCCCAAAGGGGCCAGCTTTGCCGGGCGTACCCGGCGGGCCCTGATCGCGCTGGCGCGGGAAGTATTGACCTTGCAGGCCGGGTTCCATGCCCGGGCACTGGATACAGAATTTTCTGCCCTTATCGTTCGCGATACGGCCAGTCGCTGGGGCTCGTGTTCGGCCAATGGGCGGCTGAATTTTTCCTGGCGGCTGATCTGCGCGCCGATGGACGTGCTCGATTATGTTTGTGCCCATGAAGTGGCCCATTTGATCGAACACAATCACGGACCGCAATTTTGGGCACTGGTGGAAAAACAGGTCGGCGCCGCCAAGGCACCGCGTCGCTGGTTGCGCGAAAACGCCTCGCAATTGTTTGCGGTCGGGGCCGAGACCTAGTCATCTGGAACTGTAATTGATATCATTATGATGCTATTGATTTGGAGGTTTTGGTGGGTCGTGTTGCTGGTGTTGTTGTATTGAGTGTTGAAGAACGTTCTTTTCTGGAAAGTCAGGTCAGGCGGCACAAGGCACCGCGTTCACTTTCGGATCGCTGCCGGATGATCCTGCTGTGCGCCGATGGGTTGCCCAGCAAGGAAGTGGCCAGCACCATGGGCGTGCATGAACATACGGTTGGCAAATGGCGGCGACGATTTGTGAGGGACCGTGTGCAGGGTTTGTCGGACGAGTATCGCCCGGGCCGACCGCGCACGGTGTCTGATGCACAAGTGGCGAAGGTGATTGAGCGCACGCTGCACAGCACACCCAAAGATGCCACCCACTGGTCGATCCGCTCGATGGCCAAAGAGGTCGGTCTTTCGCATACCACCATCCGGCGCATCTGGAATGCCTTTGGCCTGCAACCACATCGGCGTGAGACCTTCAAGCTCTCGACCGACCCTTTGTTTGTTGACAAGGTGCGGGACATTGTTGGTCTCTATATGTCACCGCCCAACCGGGCGATTGTGCTTTGTGTAGACGAAAAGTCCCAAATTCAGGCGCTGGATCGCGAACAGCCGGTTCTGCCAATGATGCCTGGGGTGGCAGAGCGACAAACTCACACCTATATCCGCCATGGCACGACTTCCCTGTTTGCCGCCCTTGATATTGCCACCGGTGCGGTGATCGGCAAGTGCTACAAACGCCACCGCTCACAAGAATTTCTGGGCTTTCTCAAACAGATTGATGAGTGTCTGCCTAAAGGACCGGACGTGCATCTGGTGATGGATAACTACGCGACCCACAAGACCAAAGAAGTCAAGGCGTGGTTGGTCCGGCGGCCTCACTGGCATGTTCACTTCACGCCCACCTCCGCCTCCTGGATCAATCAGGTCGAACGCTGGTTTGCCGAGTTGAGCCGAAAGAAACTTAAACGCGGTGTTCACCGATCAACCCGCGAACTGGAAGCTGACATTCTCGCCTTCATTGAGACCCACAATGAAAACCCAAAACCATACAGATGGGTCAAATCCGCCGATGAAATCCTTGCCTCCGTCAAACGCTTCTGCCACAAAACACAGCAAACCTTATGCACCGAACTTTAGATTATGTGCCGAACTTTAGATTCGGGTGACTAGGGTCCAGACTCAATCATCTGAATGAGTTTGAACCCTAAGAGCACCATCTTTTGAGGGTGCTTCGCGCCGCCTCAGGATCATCAACATAACCTGGCATATCTGATGCTGCCCAGAGGGGCCTGATACGTCAGACTGGATTACCCGTATGAATCAGGTCATGACATGGGCGAAATTCAAGCGCGAGGGTGGACCTATGGCAGTGAACGTGAACGATCAGAGCATTGAGGGCGTTACCGTCGTCAATCACCCTTTGGTGCAACATAAATTAAGCCTGATGCGCCGCCGGGAAAAAAGCACCGCCGAGTTTCGGGCGTTGCTGGAAGAAACGGCGATGTTGCTGGGCTATGAAGCGATGAAGGACCTGCCCACGGAATTGCGTGAAATAGAAACGCCGATCTGTAAAACTGATGCGCCGGTACTGGCGGGGAAAAAGCTGTGCTTTGTCTCGATTTTACGCGCAGGCGAGGGGCTGTTGGGGGCAATGCTGCATTTGGTGCCCTCGGCCCGGGTGGGCCATGTGGGCCTTTATCGGGACGAGGAAACCCTGAAACCGGTGGAATATCTGGTGAAAATGCCAAAAGATATGGACGAGCGCACGGTGATCGCGCTGGACCCGATGCTGGCCACTGGCAATTCGGCGATTGCCGCCATTGACCGGATCAAGGAGGCCGGGGCGCGCGATGTGCGTTTTGTCTGTCTGCTATCGGCCCCGCCGGGGGTTGAAAACCTGCGTCAGGCGCACCCTGATGTACCGATTATCACCGCCGCCATTGATGAAAAGCTGAATGAAAATGGCTTTATCGTACCCGGTCTTGGGGATGCGGGGGATCGTCTCTTCGGCACCAAATAACGGATCTAATTATCGCTGCTCTGATTATTTGCATTGCGCCGCAATGAGGCGACCAATGCCTGCAGATCCTGTTGGGCTCGCCGGGTGGCCTCGGCCATACGGGCTTGGGCCTCAGGGGTAATGTCAAAGCTGCCATCGGCATTACGGGTAATGCCGGTGTTGCTCCGCGCCGGGGAATTTTCTGGGGCCTGTTCCGGCGCCGCTTCGGTCTGTATACCGGTGACCAATTGTGCCCGTTTGTTCAACAGTGAGGCCACCCGCGTACCCTGTTCTTTTTCTTCCTGGGTCAGGGGGTTTTCAATCCTTTTGGCCGTTGGCAGTTTACGGGGAGCCACGATGGGCCGGGCTTTGGCGGCTTTGCCCTTGCGGCCCGACAAAACCACCAGGCGGGTGATTTTGCGAGTACCATCTTTCTTGGTCACCGTTTGGAAAGCATAATCGGAGTTTCGCAAAAGGCGGCGCAGCACTGTTTCCAGAGGGCCCTCATACATGCCGGTAATCATAGGGTTTTCCACCAATTTGGCGGTGCCACTGACCTTGATGCCGGCGGTTTTGGAAATGGCATTCAAAATGCCGGTCAGGGGTTCGTTCTGGGCATCTACCTGCCATCCGGTTTCCTGGGCGGTGATGTTAACGTCTGCGTGCACTGTCGTGTGGGCGAGCAAAGTCAAAAACACGCCAAGGCCTATGGTCTTTAGCCAGTTTTGCATACGTCTTCCTCCGCCTTGTGCGTCGTTATGATTGTGTATCATTCATAATGTGAGGTGTCGGCCTGCGAAATGCAAACCGGCACCACCATGATGATTATCATACTCTTGCTAAGGTGACGCCACCATGAACGAAAAACCTGCATGTATGATGTGTATTATGGCGCACTGCGTACGGCCACCGAGGTTGCCCCGCGCAGCACAGAGCCTTCTTTGAAGCGGGCAAAAATACGTTTTTGTGCAAAATCGGCAATTATGGTGGCGGTTTCAGTCACAAAAAAGGAAAAGGTGGCCGTTTCATCGGTTGCCAGGGTTTTGTTGACCGAGGCCGCCGGTGGTGCCTTACAGGCTGCGGTTGCCGGGTTGGTTTCACAAACTGTGACTGTGGCGGTAACGCCGGCACTGGGCTCGCCGGTAACCGTAACCGTACCGGCAGCACCAATATTGCTGACCGAAACGCTGAACGCACCAGTGCCACCACCGGTTTCCACAATGCCTGGGATGGGGGCGGCGGCCAGGGCAATTACGTCCATTACCGGGCCGTTTTCGGCCACAAAGAACAGCGTGTTCAATCCCGGTATGGATTCTGCCGACTGGCGATTGTCACAGGAAAATTCAATGGCCAGATCCGCGCCGGTGAAGGTGTCTGACGTCAGCGTGGGGACAAAGCCCGCATAGGCCGCTCCCGGGGTGATGGCGAAGGTAAAGTTTTGTACTCCGCCGTCGGGGACGTTGACTGGCGTATTGGCGGCGGCCGCGCTGGGTGAGGTGGCGGTATAGCTGAACTGGCTGGCGCTTGCCCCCGGCAAAGCCAGCTTGCATCCGATGGCCGTGCCGGTGCCGGCCGGGTTGATGATTGTGGCAAGGGCGGTGGCGGTGGCATCGGATTTGATGGACCGGCTGACCGGTAATACGGCCGAGACCAGACGGGGGGCAGGGGCGTTAAACGTGCCGACATTCTTGCCTTGTTCGCGCATGGAACGGGCCACATCGGCACCTGCGGTGCCACAGGGCGTACTGCCCTGGCCCGATCCGCCGGGGTCGGTGCATTTGTTCAGGGACGGATTGGAATAAAAGCCCAAACGGGTATTCCCGCCGGTCGCCATGATGGTTTTGAAGTCGCTGCCAACCAAATGTCCATGAGAATAGCTGAATACACCGTCTTCTGGTGTGGTCGCTATATCATGCTGGTTACCCATATTATGGCCAATTTCATGGGCCAAGGTAAACACGGAACACAGGGAAAATGAACCCGAGGGCGGGGCATCAACATCAATGTTATCGCTGACTGTATTAAACCCGAATGGCGACGAAGACAGACCAATGGTGTTGCTGCCCCCCGTGCCCAGAACATACCCGGTGCCACAGGAAACATGGGTAGATTCCTTAAACCGGCGAATATAGGTGACAATATCAATGCCTTTGGCGGCCTTGATGGCGGCAATACCGGAAAAGTCACCATCGGCATTGCTGACCCCGTCTTTGAGATCCGTCAGAGTGTCGCCATTGGATTTTGTCTGCGTGCCGGATACTTCGCTGATATGCACCAGATTGGCGCGAATGCCGGTCAGGCTGTCGGTCATGGCCGTATCATAAAGTTGTACCAGAAATTGCAGACGGGCGGACAGGCCCAGGCCCCAGCGATCACGCATGGAGGAATGATAAAATATACCTATATC
This sequence comes from Robiginitomaculum sp., assembly GCA_030949705.1. GTDB lineage: Bacteria > Pseudomonadota > Alphaproteobacteria > Caulobacterales > Maricaulaceae > Robiginitomaculum_B. The sequence goes on from JAUZSF010000001.1 coordinate 72,095, forward strand.
CACCGTGCCGGTGCTGCCATTGGCGGCGGGCCGGGCAATGCCTTTGTCTTTGGGAGTGGCGCTGGCCGGGATGGCCCCAGGCGGCGGGGTGATGGTATCATTGGCCAGGTCCATTTCTTTCAGGCCGGGTGCCGAGGTTGAGTAAAGTACATATCCACCGCCATTTTGTGCCGGTTCAATCAGGTAAAGTTCATGGCCATAGGTGATGGCGGCAAAGGTAAATCCATTGACTTTGGTCATCACAATGCGGCCGCGATTTGTGCCTTTCCCGGCCCAGCCGAGCCAGGATTTTCCGCCCAGTGTGTGTCCTTTTATGGTTTCCAGCGACACAGGAACCATCTTGCCATTGGGCAGGTAAATGTCGGCCTTGTGCCCGGGCTGCATGCTGAAAATAAGATCGGCATTCAGATTGATATAGGCTTTGTCAAACCCGTTTACGTCGGCGCTTTGCGCCCGTTGCGCGGCAGAGACGCTTTTATGATTTTGGATTTGCCAAAGCGAACTGGCCATAACGCTTTGGCTGTACAGCCAGGACAAACCCAGAATGATGAAAAAAAGACGACGCATGATAACCCCCTGCCTATCGTGACAACAAATCTGCGCTCGTCTGAATGCATGAACCGGAATGAACGGCGAGCACGGGACGTATCTTATCCCCTTGTACATGAACGCCAGCTGAAACGCGAAGAAATTTTGTTTAGGGCAAGGGTTGTTAACGCCATTTGCAAAAATCGCTTTGCATCTTTTATGCGGGGGGATAGACTGGAAGTGGTTATACAAACGTTAGTTAAGAATATCTGCTCAGCCCGGAATACTTGTCGGGCCATGCAAAAGGAAAATTTATGTTTATTCGTGTTGTGCTTGCGGTTCTCTTTTTGTCATTTATGTCCACCGGCGTATGGGCCGAATCGGGGAAAATCAAACTGGAGGGTCGATCCGCAGAGCGCGCTGCCGCAGGTGAGCGGGTGCGGGTGATCGTCGGGTTTTCCTCACCGCAGGCCATGGCCCCTGGCAGAGGGGGGGCGAGTAACGTTCAAAAAGGCGAAAAGCTGTCCATTACCTATTCTTCGGTTCTAAGCGATGCGTTTGGGCAAGGCTATGTGGATGCTTCGGGTCTCTCTGGCATAAAAGTGGCCAAAGATAGGCCTACCGTCATTCGTAAGTTTCGCAATGTTGCGGGCATGGCGCTGTATCTCACCCGCGATGAAATGGAAAAACTGGCCGCTGATGCCCGCGTGACCGGGATTGTTACCGACAAATTGATGAAGCCCAGCCTGAACGAATCCACGGTTCTGATTGGTGCGCCGGCGGTGTGGGCCACCGGCAGTGATGGTGCCGACTATGCCGTGGCTGTGCTGGATACCGGCTCTTCCCTGAACCATATCATGATCAATGGCAAGGTGGTTGGCTCGGCCTGTTTTTCAACCACTGATGCGGCGCAAAATGCCGTATCCCTTTGCCCCGACGGCACCAACCAGCAAATTGACGCGGCGGCGGGGGAAACCTGCCCCGTGGATGACCCGGCCACCAATGGCACTACCGAAGGTATAGATGGGTGCAGCCATGGTACCCACGTGGCCTCAACGGCCATGGGCGGGACGTTTGCACTCAGTTCGGGAAAAACCATTCAAGGGGTGGCCAAGGGGGCCAATCTGGTGGCGATACAGGTGTTCAGCAAATTTACTGAACCGGCCGATTGTGACCCGGATAATACCCCGCCAGACCCGGCTACTGCCCCCTGTATCCTGTCGTTCAGTTCTGACCAGCGCTCAGGGCTGGATTATGTCCTGACCAATGCCGATACCATGAAGATTGCATCGGTTAATATGAGTTTGGGTGGCGGCAAGGCGACCGCGATCTGTGACAACAATGACATTGATACCCAGCAAATGAAGCAGTTGATTGACCAGTTGCGGGTTAAAGGTGTGGCTACCGTGATTGCCTCTGGCAATGAAAGTTTTTCCGACGGGGTCAGCAATCCTGGCTGTATTTCTACGGCCATCACGGTTGGCGCCACCACCAAACAGGATGCCGTGGCCAGCTTTTCCAATTCTTCGCCGATGGTGGACCTATTGGCCCCGGGCGTTGCCATTCTGGCCGCTTACCCCAATGTTGGCGGTACCAATTATGGCGCAACCCTTAGCGGCACCTCCATGGCCACACCCCATGTGGCCGGGGCCTTTGCCCTGTTGAAATCCGCCAATCCCACGGCCACGGTGCAGGAAATCGAGGATGCCCTTAAGGCAACGGGCAAGCCTATTCTGGATGGCCGTAATTTGTTGTACAAACCGCGGATCCGTGTGGATCTGGCCAATGCCCTGTTGGCCAATGGTGGCGGCGCGGGCATTGGTCAATTGGCCATCGCGCCAGCGGATGGGTTTTTCAGTATTGGTAATCCGGGTGATTCAGGTAGTTTTGGGTCCAAAACCTATACCCTGACCAATAATAACAGCGGCAGCATTAATTGGAGTGTGGTTGCAGACAAGGCCTTTATTGTGCTGGATAAATCAGGTGGGACCCTGGCCGCTGGTGCTACGGATACGGTTGTGGTCACCGTTGATGCCAGCAAACTGGCAGGTGGTGGCGTTGGGTCTGATGATGGTACCGTAACCTTTAGTGTAGGAACCGATACGGCCATACGCTCAGCCGGGGCGACGGCAAACTTTCTGGCCAATAATGATTTTGCCGACGCTCTGCCTCTGTCAGGGCTGGAACCTACGGTCAACGGTACCAGCATCGGGGCGACCAAAGAAAACGGAGAACCCAATCATATTGGTGGTGCCAATGCCGGGGGCGCGTCGATCTGGTACAAATGGGTGGCACCGCTCAGCACCTCGGTCAAAGTGACCACGGCAGGTAGTGATTTTGATACGGTTTTAGGGGTCTATACCGGCACCAGCGTGCAAACCCTTACCCCGCTGGCCAATAATGATGACGAAGACAATCCCAATAATATCCTGACCTCGCTGGTTACCTTCAGTGCGGTCAAAGGCACCACCTATTATTTTGGTGTGGATGGGTATAACGGGGCCAGCGGCAACGTCACCTTGTCGGTATTGATGTCCGGGGCGTCGGGTAATGATGGTTTTGCAACAGCCACCTCTATTGCCGGCGCAGCGGGCAGCGCAAACAGTCATACGGTGAACGCCACCGCCGAAACCGGCGAGCCGGCACATGGTGGCTTGCCTGCTGCGAAATCCATCTGGTTTGACTGGGTGGCCCCTTCTGATGGCAACTTCAATTTCAACACCGATGGTTCAGATTTTGATACAATTCTGGCGGTTTATACCGGGGCCAGTGTGGATGCACTAACCGAAATCGCCTCGAATGATAATCAGGGCGTTTCCGGCACGGCAGCAGTTGGCCCGGCCTTTTCCGCCGGGGCCAGTCAGGTCAGCTTTACCGCCACTTCGGGTACCACCTATCACATTGCCGTAGATGGAAAGGCCGGCGCGTCCGGTCTGGTGAAGCTGGGTTGGGCATCGGCCAGCGCGGCCCTACCCAATCTGGTGACGGCGGTGCTTCCCTATGCCCGTTCGGTGAAAATTGGCACCCAGGCAACGGCCTTTATGACGGTGATCAATGCCGGCACGGTTGATGGCACCAATTGTTTTATCTCGCTCAGCCCGGGCGAATTTAAAGGAGGCTTCACCTATCAGGAAACCGATACAACCAATGTGGCGGTGGGCTCGCCCAATACGCCGGTAACCATTCCTGCAGGTGCATCGCAAAATTTTGTCTTTGCCATCACCCCGTCACAGGTCATGAACCAGCAGGAGCTGGGCATTCAGGCCCAATGTGATGAAGGGACATCCTCCAATGTTATCATCGGTGTGAACAGCTTCATTCTGTCAGCGGCTGAGGTCTCCCCTGCTGATATGCTGACAATCGGCCTAACAGTTGCCGGGGATGGGGTAGTATCCATGCAGGGTCCTTCTGGTTCTGCTGCGGCATCCATTGCGACATCTGCTCTTGGCAGCGATGGTGTTCTGAAGCTTAGCGCCGATGATGGGGGTAAAGGGTTGCCGGTGTCGCTGTTTGTCTGTGAAACCGATCCGGCCACGGCAGCCTGTCTGGCAAACCCGGTTACAGAACTCACCGTTACTTCGGTGAACGGAGAGACCCGGACCTTTTCGGTATTTGCCAATGCTACCGGGGACATCCCGTTTGATCCGGCGAGCAATCGTATATTTGTCCGTTTCAAGGATACGGCGGGGGTTGTGCGCGGGGCGACGAACTTTGCGATTCGCACCGATGCACCTTGATGGCTGCCGGGCTAGTTTGAGACCCCGACAGGCAATTGCCAGCGGTCACCATTGCGTTTGACGGTGACCATATCGGCCTTGATCTCTTCAATGGTCCAGCCGTTGATCTGTTCGCCGGTAAAATAGCGATTAATGGTGCGCCGGTCCGTGCGCACCATCACCGCGCTGTTGGTTGGCCCGATAGCAACGCCAATAATATTAATGTTTGGCGGTTGATCACTGGGTGGCCCCTCATCGGTATTGGTGCTGGGCGGGGCAGCCATGGCGGCAGGCTGGCGCGTAGGGACAAAGATTGGCCGTTGCCATATCTCATCAAATTTTGCCAATGGGTCCAGAAACAGGACCTTGTTGATTTGTGCGGTATTAACCGGGGCCGGGCGCGGGCGTTCGGTGCGCGCCACGGGCGCGGCCAGATTGTCCCCTCCTTGCGGGTTCAGGACAAACCGGTCGAGCACAAACAAAGAGCCCAACACTCCCACGGTGGAAAGCAGGATGACCATACGGCGGTTCATGGGGCGCTCCGTTCATATTGGGCGCGTGCCGAGACCAGAATATCAACCGAAACGGCCTTGCCATTATCGGTACTTAATCTGGCCCGCTCGATGATCAGGGCCGGTGGTTTTGCCTCAATTTCATAGAGAAAAGCCGCAATCGCCCGGGTTGAGCCGCTGGCCTGTGCCGAGATTTTGACGCTGGCCGGATCGGCGGGATCCAAGGGGCGCGGTTCGGCCCGTTGCAGGGAAACGCCGGCCAGACGTGCCCCGGCACGCAACCGGGTCAGTAAAGCCGCCCCGGCAGCTCCATGAGAGGGCGCACGCAACAAATAAAGCTGTGGCAGGGCGTTTTGGTCGCTCTGATTCGCCTGGGCGGCGATGGCAGTATCGATCTGTTGGCGCAATTGCCAGGCATGCAGGCCCGCTTGTACGGCGACACTAAGGCTGAGTATCAGGGCCAGTGCCCCCACCCCCAGGGCCAGCCAGGTTATATGGCGGGGATTCATGGCCGGGTCTCTTTATGCACTGTGGTGGTCAAATCAAAACTTTCCTTGCCGTCCTCTTCTTTTAGAGACGCCGCCGCAAAGGAAGTCTCTCTAAAGATATTCTGGGATTCGATGGCATTGACCAACATGGCTGCATCCTTGGCTTTGCCGGCCAGGCGCAATCGCCCTTTTTCGTAAATCATGTATTCTGCATAGGCGTCATCAGGCAATGCCTTGGTGGCTGCTTTCCAGATGTTCAACACAGAGGGGGCCTGGGCTTTGGCCTGTTTTTGCATCATGGCCTGGTCGGTGCCATCGGGTCGACGTTGCTCCAACAGCGCCGCGGCCGTTGGCGCCAGGGTCAGGGATGACCAGATATTGATGGAGACCGCCACGGCGATCAGTACGACACAAAGGCCCAATACCAGTTTGGCAGCGCTTTTGCCACCACCGGCCTTTTCGCCGCTGATCAGATCGGCATTCACCGGATCGCACGGATCATCGCCAAGGGCATCCACTACTTTGGGCACGATGCCCATCGTTGCCGCATGGCGCAGGATGTCTTCTATGATCGAACGCCGTGCAAAGCTGACCGGGAATTGGCACTGATTGGCACCATCCAGCTGGCCGCTGCCATGAACGGCAAAGGCGGTATCTTCCTCGGGAAAGGGAAAATACTGTTTCATGGAGAGTGCGATGGTGGCCGTGGGGTCATGGCGCGCCGCCAAAGGCAGGGTGATGGTGCGCTGTTGACCCAGTCCTTCGCCCAGGCGCAGGCAGATGCGTTTGTGTCTGGCCAACTGTTGTAATTGCGCTTCATCCAGCGTGTGTAAGGCACCGGCGTCATCGACCAGGGCATATTGGCCGTCGCGATTGACCACAATGATATCCCAATTAGGTTGAAACCATGCGCCCAGACCGGGCACTTGGGCCATGCCTTCGTCAAAGCGACGGGACCATTGCGACCATAATTCTGTGATTGTACTAGAAATTGACATCTTTGGCCCTGGTTTCATAAATTTTTGCCGCTTCTCCAAAAGGCAAAGTGCGCCGGGAAAGAATGGCATACTCACCCGGGCGCGGTCCAGTTGAGAAAACAAGCCGCATGGCCTGTTTTGTCCCGCTAGGCAGTTCGGCCTCTACCATCAGAAGGTATCGCCCTTCTGGTGTTTTGGCTTTGTCTGCGTTGGCTTTTTCTTTTGTATCGGTAAAGGCGTCTCGGGATAACGGCGTGCTGGCATTGCGCCGCCGGTTCAGTATTTCATCGCGCTCGGTGGCGCTAAGGGATAACAGCGCCAGTACCGGTTCGGGGGCGCTGAGAGGGTCCGGCTCAGAGTTGCCCGGCCCGGCAGTCAGATAGGGGGCCGCCGCCTGATAAAGCGCTGCGGTCATGCCCAGAACACCGCGCAGCTCGCTGACATCAATAAACCGTCGATTGCCTGGCCCCGGCAGACCCGCATTCTGATAGGCGCGCGCCTCGGCACCGCGGGGACGTTCCTGGTCGTTTTTATCGCGCCAGTCGGCAATGGTATCGGCCATGGATTCCGCATCCGGGGTGTTCAGACCCAGTTGCATAAAAAACGCGGTCAGCAATTTTTCCTTGGCCCCATTCAGGTCAATCAGCCCCCGGGTGTCCACCAGCCAATAGGTAAGATTGATGCCGTGGATTGCAAAATGATAAGGGCGACCATCGGCGTAAAGCGGCGAGGTACCATTCAGTTCCAGCACCGAACGGGCCAGCACCGCCTCGCTGGCAGCGCGGGCCTGGGCCAGGTCTATGGTAACCCCAACCTCCTTGGCCCCCAACCGTGCCGACAGGCTGGCAATGGCCAGAGCGGCCGACGCCGCCGTCAGTACCGCAATGACCATCAACAGTATAAAGCCGTCCTGTTTTTTCATCCCGCCACCTTTGGTTTGGTGGTGGCTTTCTTTTTCTTTTTGTCTTTTTCAGGGGTCATTTTGGTCGGGCGAGGCAGGGCAATGCTCAGGCTCGGCCATTGATTCAGGCCAAAACTGACCATATTGGGCGGCACATCCTTTTCTGCCCAGTCGGTTTGCCAGCCTTCATCGCCGCCATACACAAAGACCGGGGGCTGGGTATCGGTATAAAGGTTCAGGCGTGCCGGGTTTTGCATGGTGCCAAATTCTGTCGGGTCGCTCAGTAATTCACGTTCCAGATTAAAGGCCCACTGCCCATCCGGGGTTTTGACGCTGTACAGATAATACTGATAAATTCCGGCCCGTGACGGATAGCCTGGCTCGGCCCGGACAAAGCGGACCGCGTGTTGATTGCCCTCAAAAAGGGCGATGGTATTGCCCTCGACCTTGTGGGTCATGGGCAGGGCATCGGCGAGCATTTTTTCGGTAAATTGATACAGGCCTACTGCCTTGGAATTATTCTCTTCGGCCTCTTTGAGCTGCCCTGTCCATCGGCGCACATTGGTGGAGGCCTGGGCCGTGATGATCAAGGTCATGCCGCCAATCACCAGGGCGATCAACAGTTCGGCCAGGGTCAGTCCGGCACGGCGATCCATGGGCGTGGTTCTGGTCATGGTGACGTCGTTCGTTCGGTAACCAGGCGCACCCGTCGCCCCGATGGCGCCTCGGCCAGCACGTCATAACGCAGCAGCTTAACCCCGTCCTCGCGTTCGACCACTACATTGGCATTCAGGGTCCAGGCAATGCCATCGGTAATACCCTGACTATGAATTTCTACCGGATTTAGGGTGTTCTCCGCCAATACCGATTTGGCCACTAGGACAGATCGTTCGGTTTCGGCACTGGCCTTGGTCAGGCGCACCGCTCCACCCAGGCCCTGAAACACCAGCGCAAAACCCACCGAGGCCAGCGCCGTGGCGATGATAGTTTCGATCAGGGTAAAGCCGGCATTATCAGGATTGCGCAAGGCGGACCTCCCCGTTTGCCCAGATCACTTCGATTTTGCGCGCCATGGTGCCAATGCCCAACTCAATCTCGCCGCCAGTGCTCATGCCATCGGCAAAAAAGCGAATGCCGATGGTTTCATCCGAAGATTCTGTATCGGCCCCAGTGGCCTTTAGCGACAGTTTGGGGTCAAGATTCAGGCTTTTGTCCTGCCCCTCGATCCATATCTGTTTTTGTACCGGGTCGATCAATACCTTCGTTGACTGCCCTGTGCGTCGGGCACTGATCTTGGCAAACCGCAATAAATTGACCAATTGCGCACTCTGGGTGCGCATTAAGGCCGGGTCCGAACGCATGGTAATGCGCGGCGCCGCAATGGCGGTAACCAGGCCCAGAATCATCAACACCACCAGCAATTCCGCCAGGGTGTAGCCGCGCGTGCGGCCTTTATCAGATGTCGGCTGATGAAATGTCGGCGTTTTCGCCATCTCCGCCTTCCCGTTTGTCGGCCCCAAGGGTTTTGATGACAAAACTGCCGCCAACGCCAGGTTGATAGATATAGGGGTTGCCCCAGGGGTCCGTTGGTACCCGTTTGGTTTTCAGATACGGCCCATCCCAGTTTGGTGTATTTGGTGGCGGACTGATCAGGGCAGACAGGCCCGTGGAGGCCGAGGGGTATTGCCCGGTATCCAGCTGATAATATTCCAGCGCCGTAGAAAGATTGGATATCTGTACCCGCGCCGTTTTGGTTTTGGCCTTGCCGATCTGGCCCAGAAACCGGGGCGCAATCAGCCCGACCAGCAGACCCAGTATGACCAGCACCACCAGCAATTCGGTCAGCGTATAGCCGTCGCGCTTCGTCACGGTTTTTGCTTCGTTTTGCGGTTTTTCTTCTGACATTTTAAATTCCAATATCGTTGACGCTCACAAGAGCAAGAAGAATAGAGACAATAATAACACCAACGATCAGGCCAACAAAGCCGATCAGCGCCGGTTCGGCCAGGTGCAGGGCCGTGCGCGCGCCGCGCTCCAGCCGGTTTTCCAACAAGGTGGCCAGCCGGTCGGTGGCTTTGCCCAACTCGCCAGTCTGTTCACCCACCCGGATAATCTCGACAGCCAAAGGGGGCAGAACCCCCGTCTGTGCAATCTGATCGGGCAGCGAGGCCCCGCGGCGCACCTGGGTTAAGGCCTCGTCCAGCTTCATTTTGGCGTAATCATCGCTGAGACTGGCGCTGGCCAACCGAAAGGCGGGCACGGCGGAAAGGCCGTTTTGCAGCAAGACCGCCAGCACCCGGCAAAACCTTGCCGCCAGCATGGAGCGCAATAACGGGCCAATGCCGGGCAGGCGGTGGGCAAAGGCATAGGCACTGCGTCGGGCTTCCTGTCCCCTTAGCCACAACCCCATCAAAAAGGTACTGCCCGCGCCGATCACCAGAATAAACGGCGCGGCCTTGGCCAAGCCCCGGGCGGTAGAAAACACCCCGGCGGCAAAGGGCGGCGGCGCGGCCCCCATGTCGGCAAATACCTGTTCAAATCGTGGCACCACAAACACCAGCAAACCCGAAACGGCGACAAAGGCCAGCACCAAAAGGATGATCGGATACACCAGCGCGCCTTGTATTTCGCCATCAAAATTGGCGCGCCGTTCCTGCCAGTCGGCCAGATCATTCAGGGCGGCCGGCAAGGCACCGGACACCTCGCCGGCTTCGGCAATCTGGGGGAAGGGGGGTGGAAAAATTTCGGGCCGGGCGGCAAAGGCATCGGCCAGGCTCATTCCGGCCCGAATATCCTCGCGCAGTGACATGGCTACGCTTTGCATCAAGGACGAGCTGACATAACGCGACAGGCTGGACAAAGCCTGTTCCACCGTCAGGCCTGCGCCGGTCAGTGCGCCCAGTTCGCGCACAATGCGGCTGGCTGCCGCCGTTGCGCCGCGCGGCGGGCGTTTTTTGCGTGGTGGATTGCCGGGCTTGGCCGATATCGGGGTCAGGCCCCGGGCGCGGATTTTGGCGGCGGCATCAGTAGTCGAGCTTGCCTCGATATAGATTTCGCTTTGCACGCCATCATTGGAGACCGCCTTGACGAGAAAGCCACTCATGAAGATGGCTCCACATGCTCGCCAATCACGCGCCAGATTTCATTGGCATCGGTCAGGCCCGCGGCAATTTTGGCGCGGCCATCATCGGCCAGTGACAGGGAGCCGGCCTTGCGGGCGGCGCGTTCAAACTCCAGCGCAGACAGGCCTGGCTGAATCATGTCCAACAGTTCTGCATTCAGCTCGATGCTCTCGTAAAGGCCGGTGCGCCGCTGATAGCCGGTGCCAGCGCAAGTCTCGCATCCCACGGCGGTCCATTTGCCTTTGACTTTCTTTTGCACTTTTTGCACAACAGCCGGATCAGCCGTTGCGACAGGATCAGGCGCAGGGTGGAGCGCAATAACGAGGGGTCAATGCCCATATCGATCAGGCGCGCCGGGGCACCGGCGGCCGTATTGGCGTGCAGGGTGGCCAGCACCAAATGCCCGGTCAGCGCCGCATTAACCGCAATTTCTGCGGTTTCCTGATCGCGCAGCTCGCCCACCACAATCACATCCGGGTCCTGGCGCAAAACTGAACGCAAGGCATTGGCAAAGGTCAGGCCGATGGCGGGACGCACGGCAATCTGGGTAACCCCGTCAATCTGGTATTCCACCGGGTCTTCGATGGAAATGACTTTGCGCTCGGGGGTGTTCAACGTGCTGATCGCACCAGCCAAGGTGGTGGTTTTCCCCCCGCCGGTGGGGCCAACCACCAAAATCAGGCCAAAGGGGGCGGCCAGCGTTTTCAGCAAACGGGTTTCGTCTTTTTTCGCTAAGGCCAAGATTATGCAGATCGACCTCGGAATCGCGGTCTTCCAACAGGCGGATGACCACGCTTTCACCATGGGCGCTGGGGGTGGTGGCCACCCGTAAATCCAGCGGCGTTCCCGAAATGCTGACCCGGGCGCGGCCATCCTGTGGCCGGCGGCGCTCGGCAATATCCAGATCGGCAATGATCTTGATGCGTGAAACGACAAGTTGCGCCAGCGAGGCACTGGGGGATTCGCGATCATGCAGTACCCCGTCAATACGAAGGCGTATGCGCAGGCGATCACGATAGGGCTCGACGTGAATATCCGAGGCGCGGTTTGCCAAGGCATCCTTGATCAGATCATTGACCAGACGCACCACCGGGGCTTCGCTGGCCAGATCGCGCAAATGTTCGGCATCGGCATCATCGGCGCTGGACGTATGTGTCGGATCAGCTGTGTCTTCGGGGGCGCCAAAATAACGGGCCAGGGCGGCTTCTATGTCGGCCAGCGGGGCCAGCGCCAGGGTGACCGGCTTGCCCGTGGCCAGCGCCACCGCATCGGCAATATCTGGCACGGAGGGGTCAGCCAGGGCCAACAGCACGCCATCTTCATTTATCTGCGCAATACAGGCCTGACTGGAATTCAGAAACTCTGGATTAATGGCCCCTTCGGCGGGGTCCTCTTCGGCAAAGTCCTTGGCCGAGAGACGGGCCAGACCGTGGGCTTTGGCCAGCGCATCGGCAATGGCCATGTCGCTTAGAAAGCCCAGGCGGCGCACCACCGAAGCCAGAGGCTCACCACTGTCCTGGGCGGCACGGACGGCGCGCTGGGCATCGGCGGGGTTCAGCCCGGCAATTTCCAACCAGCTTGTCGATTCCGGTGTATCCAGCATTACATCAGCCATGTTTACATAAACCGTCCACGCATCGTGAATTCCAGATGCCTGGTAATAAGATCAGTATCATAATCACTGACGCCGCGGATCAGCTTCTCCCACAGGTACAAACTGGGTAAAGCCGAGGGGTTGGACTGTAATATCTCCTTCTTGATGAAGGGATATTGAAATTCGGTGATCAACCGGTCCCAGAAAAAGTGTGTGACATTAAGGGGGACACCATGTTCGGCGTGCTCGAATATCCGCTTTAAAAACTTGCGGGTGGATGGCAACAGGCTTTTATCCTGCAAGATAGAGGCATCCCCAATGTGATCAAAAAAATCGGCGAGCAGAACCCGATACGGAAAAACCGCTCGCGTTCGTAATCCGGCCTTGCGCATATCGCTGGACAAGCCAATTTCATGCTTGCGGATCACCCATGATTTTGACGGTACATGGATATAATTATGCCAGCGTTTCTGAAATGCCGCATTACGAAGAACGGCCTGGTGAAACACCAGAAAATAGCTCTGCATGTGGTGCGCTGAATCCCAGCTGTCGGTCAGCCCCCACATATCGGCAATGGCCGGGTCCATGGCTTGGTAAACCGTGTCCAGCGGAAATAACGGCCCATAGGCACTGTCATTACAAAGCGTAATTGAGTTATAGGCGGACAGATCCCCCAACAGCTTCATCCCATCGGCATAGGCACCAAAATCATAGCCCTTGTTCTTGCGCCACAAAACCGGTTCACAAAGACCATTGAGCTTTCGCCTTTCCTCATCAGGAAATTTAGGACTGTTGGTTATAAATATCACCGCGCGGCCTGCGTCCTGCAGGGCTTTGATATACTGCAATATATAGCCGTGCACGCGTCCCTGCTTGTCATAATGGACAAAAATGGCGACATCCTTGTGCACTTTGGCATCGGGAACATTGCCCCAGCGCTGGCGGATATAGGTGCCGCGGCCGAAGATCAGCGCCCAGGCAAACTTTACGTATTGCACCACATAATCATTACGCTCTCTGGCACCGAAAAACAGCATCCAGAAGCGTCGAAGCATGTTCCATATTTTTTTCATACTCTTCTATGCTGCGGCGGCAATGGCGGCGTCAAGTTCTGCCTGTCGGTTGCCAACGAGTTGGGCAACCAGGGCGGCATGGGGATTAGCTTTGGAATAGAGTATTTCAGCCGTTTCTTGCGCTTTGGAAATGTTGCCAATGCGGGCCTGGACCAAGGCAAGGTGAAAGGCCCCTTGAATGCGCAAGGATGGGTCATCATTCTGATCGGCAGCCAGCGTAAAGCGTTTGGCCGCTTCGTCCAGATCACAACGCCGGTTCAATGCATCCAGCCCCAGGGCGAAATGCAAACCCGGATTATGATGAGCATCGGCCAGGCTGGTGGCGGTAGCACAGGTTTCGGCCGCGTTTTGGGCATCACCAGTATTTACGGCGTTCAGGAAGATACGAGTTTGGGCATCGGCGATTCGTGCTGTGGTTGCCCCCCGATGGTCTTCATCAGCCAATGGCAGCGCCTTTTCCAGCCAGGCCAGGGCTGTGTGTGGCTGGTCTGCCATATAGGCCAGGCCCAGGGCTTCGGCGATGGCAAAATCTTTGGGACTCAGCGTGGCATCTTGCAGGGCACCCCCGATGATGTCGCGTTTGCGGGTAAAGGCCGGTTGCCCCCCATGGACCAGCAATTCTGTGCCATAGGCGGCGGCTTGTTTTTGCCAGACCTTGCGCATTCCCTCCCACTGGGGGCCATCGGGCACAGGGGTTAGAGCTTTGCGCAACCAGTACAGTCCATCTGGGCGGTCAAAGCGATAATTCAGAGCTATCATGGCCAGCCCTATGGCGGCGGCGTGTTCGAAATCATCCTGACAGGGGCCGGGTTTCAGGGCGGCTTCGACGGCAGGGCGCAAACGTTCGGCGCTGGCGTAATCACCAGAATTCGCAGCCGCAGCAAAGACTTCCATACGGGTTTTTTCATATTGCGTGCCAAGGGATGGGGCAATGCTTTCCCCGATCTTTTCAAATTCCAGAATGGCTTTGTCCGGAGCAGAGCCAGAAAGGATTGATGCATTATAAAGGCGGGCCGATTGTGCCAGCATCTGCCCTTCCAGATCCGACACATAGATGGTTGCAAGGATTTGCTCGGTAATGCGATAGTTCCGTATACAAGCCTTGAAATACTGTAGGGCAAGGTCTCGATCATGGGATGCATTTAGTGCCAAAACGCCGCCAAAATACAAGACACTTGTCAGATTAAATGGCCGTAAGGAGGAATAAGCAAAAAAGTCTTCACTCCTCTGTTCACCTTTTTCAATTGTTTCTGGGGCCGAAATATCAATATCGTAAATGGCTTTCCAGTGTGCGCAGAGCTTGGAAAAAGTATTTTGTGCCCCTTCGTAATTACCAGCGTTGGTTTGTACCCGTAATAACCGGGCACCATGTCCACTCAAGAGGTGGGGGGGCAGGTTCTTTTTATTAAAACAGTTTTGTAAATATTGTGACAATACGTTCTGGTCTACCGGGATAGAAAAATCCACTTCAATGGTATTTTGTGAAGCAAAAGCATATATCGTGTCGCCCACTGACCAGACACGGACATGTGCAAAGCCTTTTCGTTTGAGGCAGCGCGTTAGCCCATCCTTGCTGAAAAGCACCAGATGTAGGCCCGGTGAAACCAGAGAAATTGTGTTCTCAATCGCGCGCTCTTTTCGTAAGCCCTCTATGTCAGGTGTAGTCAGCAAAATGGTGCCGTGGGTACCGGCAGCCATCGCAAGCGCATCAATAAAAGGATCTGGATCAGCAATGTGCTCAATAACTTCTGAAGAGACAACCAGATCAAACGGTATGCCTTCGAGTTTTGTGTCTGCATCCAGATAGCCATCCTGAATTGGAATCCCCAACTCGGATGCTCCGGTTCGGGCTAGATGTGATGGATCAATGCCCAACACATTCCAACCCATTGCCTGGTGCGCAAAATCCAGTGAAAATCCATACCCGCAACCCACCTCGAGCAGGGATTTAGTGGTGTTGCCCAGAATCCAGAAATACGGCGCAATCATGGAATCCAGACCAGCGCCCTGTTCAACATAAAATTTTGTCAGTCCGACATGAGTCAGGTTTTCATAAACTGGTGCTGGCAAATCTGGAAAATGGGCGGTGGCGCATTTGGGGCAGTCATACAAACGAAAACGTCTGTGCTTCACGTAAGGTGAGACGATGGAGCGCCGTGTCTGCATGCGTGCCGTTGTGTGACAGGCCGGACATTGCAAGGTGCGCGAAAGTCCATAGCCCCAGCGTAAACTGTTTCCCTTTTGTCCAAACGGACGTAAACTTTCAAGAAAATGCAATACGGTCATAATGTTCAATCGCCGAGGCTACGGAGCCAGTATAAACCGGTTGACCGTTATTGAGAACCAGTCCGTCATCACATAAGTCACGTAATGCAGCGGTGGCATGACTGACCATGACAAAGGCGCGCCCCTGGGCCTTGGCTGCATAGAAAAAATCAAAACACTTCATCTGGAACATCACATCCCCGGCACCCAGCGCCTCGTCAATCAGCAAAATATCGGTGGGGGCCATCGCCGCCATGGCAAAGCCCAGGCGCGCATATTGCCCGGCCGAATACCAGCGCGTCGGTTCGTTCAGTTTTTCGCCCAGCGCACAAAAGGAGGCGGCGCGATCATAATATTCTTCGCGCTTGTCGGTGGGCACCTGTAACAGGCGGGCCACCAGACGCAGATTTTCCCAGCCGGTCAGATCCGGATGCGCCCCGGCACCAACCTCCAACAGAGCCCCCACCTGGCCATGCAAAATGGCTTCGCCTTCGGTGGGATCCACAATGCCGGCCAGAATTTTTAATAACGTGCTTTTGCCCGATCCGTTGCGCCCCATTACCGCCAGGGCCTTGCCGGGGGCCAGGGTAAAGCTGATATGGTCGAGCGCAGTACGTATTTTTTTACGCTCCCCGCCCAGGCGGTGATACAGCGGGCGGTCTCCCCCCGTGGTGGAGAGGGTAAAGGTTTTGGTTAGCCCTTTGGCTTCGATGGCCAGTTTATCAAAGCTCATCAGCCGCTCGTCCTTCCAGCGCAAAAAATATCCACAAGCCCACAGCCCCCAGGGTAAGGGCGCTGCCAACAGAAATCGCCAGATTAATCCAATCCGGGGCCGGCGCGCCCAATAGCGACCAGCGCAGCGCGCTGATAATGCCGGAAAACGGGTTTAGCGCATAAAGCTTTTGCCATGCCGCCGGGATCAGCGAGGCCGGATAAATCACTGGTGAGGCAAACATCAGGATTTGCAGTCCCAGAGGTACCATTTGGCGCATATCACGCCAAACCCCGCACAAGGCCGCCAGGATGCTGGCAATGCCAAACGAAGCCATCATCGCCACAAAAATAAACAGAGGAGCGCAGAGGAGGGGC
The DNA here is from genome assembly GCA_030949705.1 of Robiginitomaculum sp. Taxonomy (GTDB): domain Bacteria; phylum Pseudomonadota; class Alphaproteobacteria; order Caulobacterales; family Maricaulaceae; genus Robiginitomaculum_B. The sequence goes on from JAUZSF010000001.1 coordinate 88,360, forward strand.
CAGCCCGGCTGGGTGCCAAACAGCAGACCCGCCAGCGTGGCCACCAAGAGTGCAATGGCCGTGTCGACACTGGCGCTAAGCGTGGCGGCCATGACCGGATACAGCCTGGGCATGGGGGTTTGGCGCAATAAGGGCGCGGCCGAGATAAATGCATTGGCCCCCTCGGCGGCGCTGTGTTGCACCAGATACCACAGGGCAACGCCGGTAAACACCATGGCCGGATAGGGGGTGCCATCGCTGGGTACACGTACCAGAATTCCAAAAAATAAAGAAAAAACAAGTGCTTGTAATGCCGGCTGTATAATCAGCCAGGTCAGGCCGATGGCAGGTTTGGCAAAGCGCCCGCGAATTTGCCGAAACGTCAGCGCCCACAGGGCTTCACGCTGTGCCCATAACGCCCGCAGGCGGTTGGGCGGGTGCGCTTTGCGAATGATGATCTGTTGGTTCCTGAGCATAAAACCTTGTGCCTCAGACCTCCCCTTACAGCAAGATCAAATTGGCATTGTTGGTCGATGACCAAAGCCAGATGGCATAAATGGCCAAGGCCAGCGCCGGGCCAAAAGGCAATTCGGTTTCGCGATGCAGGGATTTTCCTTTGCTGCCGACCAATAAGCCCACAATGGCGGTTGAGGCCGCCAACAGCACAATCCAGGGCAGGGCAAAGGGGCCCATCCAGGCCCCGCCGCCGGCCAACAGTTTGGCATCGCCCATGCCCAGACCTTCGCGGCCCCGAAGGTGGCGATAGGCAAAGGCAACCAGCCAGAAAATCCCATAACCGATAATGGCCCCCGCAAGGCTGGTCTTCAGACCTTTATCGCCATGCAGGAGATACATAATCAGAGGCCCGCTGCCGATCAGAAAAAACGAGGCCCCATCGGGGATCAGGCGGGTGCGATAATCTACCAGTGCAATAAACAACAACACCATGCCAAAAACGGTACTGGCCAGCATGATCCAGCCATCAAACACCAGCACCGAACTGAGCGCGATGCTGGTGCTGGCCAGTTCGGCAATGATGTGTTGGCGCCGGATCGAGGTTTTGCAATGTCGGCACCGGCCCCGCAGCAGAAAAAAACTGAACAGAGGCACCAGGTCCACCAGGGTCAGTTCGGCCCCGCATTGGGCGCACTGGGAACGCGAGGTGCGTAAATTGGAACGATCCGGCCAGGTCAGGGCGCTGGCGCTGATAAAACTGCCCAGAAATGGCCCGGTCAGCAAGAGAAACAGGGATAGCCAGCCATTATTGAATATGGGTAGGGCGCTCATTCCTGCTTTGAAAGTATCGACTTGAAGCCCTTGCTCTTGTCGTTCTTATTGGCCTCGCGGGAAATCAGGGTCATGCGGTCACGCAATTCGTCCAAAATCGCTTTGCTGCCCGTATCCGGATCAATAATACGCGGGGTCAGAAAGACCAGAAGCTCGGTACGCTTTTTGGTGGTTTCATGGCCGCCAAACGCATTGCCCAGCCCGGGAATGTCGGAAAGGAATGGCAGTCCCTTGGTGCCAACCTGGCTGGAATCGCTGATCAGGCCGCCCAGCACAATGGTTTGGCCGCTGCGGGCAGAGATGGTGCTTTGCAGCACCCGTTTGGAAATAGTAGGGGTCAGGTCACCAGTGGAGGCAGTGGTCGAGACATTGCTGACTTCCTGTCTGACTTCCATGGTGACCATGCCGGTGGAGCTAACCCGGGGGGTTACGTCCAGAATCACGCCAGTATCCAGAAATTCAACGGAATTGACCAAAGGGGCGTTGACATTGATCACGTCAGTGGATTGGCGGGTGATGACGGGCACCTGATCGCCAACCTGTAAATGAGCGGCCTGATTATCCAGCACCACAACAGAAGGGGCCGAGACCACTTTCAGATCGGTTATGCTGTCCAGCGCGTCCAGCGCAAAGCGCGCACTATCGCCTTTCTTCAGCACAAAGTTGAAGCCCGGGAACGAAGCCTGGACAGCCGAATTGTTGCCATTGGAGAAGCCGCCACTGCCACCGCCGCCCGTGGGGCCGTTCCCAACGCCCAGAATGCCGCCGGTTTCAAAGAAATACTGTACGCCATAGCGCAGTACATCGTTCAGCGTGACCTCGGCGATCACCATATCAATCAGCACTTGCGAAGGTGGATGGTCGATCTCGCGCAGGGCCTGTGCCACCAGGCGCTGCCCCTGCGGGGTGGCCAGCACCACCAGGGTATTGTTGATGGGGTCGCCAATAATGCGCGGCGCGCTGGAAAGACCACTGCCCAAAACAGCACCGCCGGATTTGCCGGTGCGTCTGACCGGGGCGGATGAACGATTGGTGGTGCTGCCATTGCTGGAGGCGCTACGCTGGGCCAGACCGGGAGAAACCGAAGAAGAGCGGCGTGAAGTGCTGCTGCCACCAAAGAGTTGTTGCAATAAATCAGCCGTTTCCAGCGCTTTACCATTATCAATTTTATAGGTGCGCAGGCTGACATCGCTGGGGCCGCCAAGGTCCAGACGCTCAATCCAGGTCTTGGTGCGGTCCAGAATTTTCATGCTGGGGGCGACGGCCAATATGGCATTGATGCGTTCCATGGCCTGTAATTTCAAGGCTCCGTCCAAACCACCACCCTGGCCGGTCTGCATGATCAGGTCCAACTCGTTGATAACATCGGCGGCAGATGCATTGCGCAGGCGAAAAATGGCGGTGGACATGCCGGCCAGCCAGTCCACATCAAACGAGGCAATGGCCGCCAGCGCATTTTCCCGTTCCGTGGTGGTGCCGGTAATCAGGATCAGGTTGCGGGCTGGATCGGCGCGCAGTGCGCCTGCACGGCTGATGGTGTTTTCCAGCAAGGTAATCATATTGGTCGCCGAAATATGGTTCAGCGGCACGATGGTTACGCCCAGGCCCGGGGTTTTGGCACTGGAAAAGCGGGCCTGCCCGCCGGACAGGGCCTCGCCGGCCGGGCTGATCAGATAGCTGTTGCCTTCATCAATCAGGCGGGCGGAATTATTGCTCAGGATCGTTTCCAGCAAGATCAGCAATGCTTTTTTGTCTACGGCACCGCCAGTGGCCGCGGTCACTTTGCCCTGAATACGTGGATCCAGAATAAAGGGTACCTCCAGTAAATCACCCAAGATGGTTTGCACCACTTCGGGCAGGCTGGCGTCCTGAAAATTGACGTTATAGCCCCCTTGCGTGTTTTTGGAGCCTTGTTTGCGTACCGGGCCGATCCGCTTGCCGGTGCCGGGGAAGACCTGAGACTGATCTTCGGGTAGCCGTGATTCTTTATGGTTTTGCTGGGGGGCCGGTTCGCCATCCGGGCTGGCCGGCCCTTCGGCGGTTTGAAAAACACGCGCAAAAGGATTGGCAAGTCCATTGGTTTGCGAGCCAGTCTGGCAAGCCGATAATATCAAGGTCGCAATGCCAAAAAGGCAGGCTACTCGCTTTGATCCACTAAAATTACTGCTGGTTTTCACGTCACTATGCTCCACGGGTTCAACTGGTTAGCAGATCAATTCGCACTACCCAAGCTATCTCAGGTAAAAATACACCTCATCACCAGGAAACATCATCAATTGGCCATTGCTGTTCATAGGCCTCGTCCCGTACTAATGGCCTATAGCCCTGTGCCTCAAAAACTGCAAATTTGCGCTTTTTATTCCCGCCCAACGGAACAACATAGGTGCCGCGCCGAGAAAACTGGTTGAAGTCTGCTGCCATGCGTTGGACATAGGCCCGCCGGGCACTGACCACCAGCAATCGCCCGTCAAACCCCGGTGCCAGCGGATTGACCAGTTCGGCATGAGAATGTGGCGTTGCAAACCGGGTCCAGATATACATTTTTGGCAAATTCATCTGGCGGCCATAATATTTGATGGCGTAATAAAAAAGGCGGTTGTCGATCACCAGGGCGTCATAGGGCTTCTCTTGATCATCACGGCGGTTCAGGTCAGCAATAAGTTGCGCACTGTGGTGCCAGCCATGAACCCGTTTAAAGGCATTGTCCAACCCCAGTCGGGCGACCAGGGGCGGGGAAAGGGCGATGGTGACCAGAGCAAGTCCGCTGAGCAGATTGACAAGCAAGGCCCCGCCCAGGGCAGCGCTTTTGCCGCGCCCCCCCCAATAGGCCAGTAAGAGTGAGGCCGGGACATAGGCGCTGAATGCCCAATTGGCATTGGCGCGATTAAGCACGGCCTCGATGGTTACGATCAAAAGAGGGAGTAGCGAAAAAACCGCCAGCCGCTTCGCCGTGGCCGGTGCGGCTTTATCCCTTAGGGCCCAATATAGAGAGGCCAGTAAAGCCGGAAAGGCCAACAGGCCAAACACTCCCATTTGCCCCCCCAGAAATTTCAGGGCGCTCAGCGGGGAAAGGTGCAGGTTTTCCCAGCCAGCATTGTTGATTGTATGGGAAACCGTGGCGAACTGGTGCGCAGCATTCCATAACAGGTTCGGGGTAATCAGTGCCAGTGCGATCATGGTGGCGATCAGACCGTAACGGCTGAAAAATACGGAGCGGGTGGCCGGGTCAAGGAGCAGCAGAACCAGTAGACCCAAACCAAAATAAATCATCGCATATTTTGCCAAAAAGCCGATGCCGATCGCCAGGCCCAGACCCGCCGCCGCGAGCATGGTTGGCGCCCGCAATAATGAAAAATAGGCCACCAATGCCCCGGCAATGGCGGGCAATAACAGGGCATCCGTGGTCATGATGCCGGAGGAAAACCAGACCCCGGGCATAAGCATATATATCAGGGCAGCCAGAGTGCCCGTGGTTTTGCCGTTTGTGCCTTCGCCTGATAATTGTCCCGCGTGAAAGAGGAAAAAGGCGGTCAGGGCATGGGCCAGCGGGGCCGACAGCCGTATTGCCCATTCAGCATTGCCAAAAATAAAGGTGGTGAGTGCAATAACCCAGGCGATCAGGGGCGGTTTGGAAAAGTAACCAAAGGCCGGGGTCTGGCTCCAGGCCCAGTATTGCGCCTCATCGCCACCCAGCTCCAACGGGGACCAATACAGTGCCACCAGCCGCCCGACCGTCAGTAAAGCCAGACCGGCAAAGACAGTTTTCGGAGAAAAACTTTTGCCGGTCATGAAAGGCGCCAACATCCGCAAATGTGCCATGTGTGTCTCCGCACGAGGGGTGGCGCATAAATTCCCAGGGTGAGTCGATGAATAGATGAAAAGTCTATGGTGATTCGATATGGCAATCGTTATTCGATCGTTTTTAACCACAAAATATAGTGTTATTCAGGGCTGAAATGTCACTAAAGGGACACAAACCTGATAAAAAGGTCAAGATTTCTTTCTCCTCACTGGATTTTCGGTTAAAGCGTGTGTATTCGAAGGTGGGGCACTCATCTAGAGGCTTCATACAGGCGTTTTTAGGGGCATAAAAACCCTTGGCGCAAGGATTTGGGTATCGGTCGGACGGTAAGGGTAATTGCCAGATCGATGGTAGTTTGGCAGGGAGCGGATTGCACCCTGTCTGTCTTGGTTTCTGAGGGGAACTTTTATGATCAGTTTGAGACAACTAGCCGGCGGTGTTGCCGCCGTGGCGATTGTGGCTTCGTTTGCCGGTCAGGCGGCAGCGCAGCAAACAACATCAAGCATTCGTGGTACGGTAACAGACTCAAAAGGCGTCGGGGTACAAAGTGCCCAGATCACCATTTTGCACGTGCCATCAGGTTCGGTTCGTCAATTTACGACCGGTGCCAATGGGGTCTATACGGCTCGCGGCCTGCGTCCAGGTGGTCCGTACATTGTGACGGTAACCGCGCCGGGCAATGCGCCTTATCGGGTCGAAGGCCTGTTTCTGAGCCTGGCCGATACCAAACGCCTGAACATTACGCTGGATGATGTCATCCGCGAAGATGCCATTGTGGTAACCGCCAATTCAATTGGCGCTGGCAATCTGACCATGGGCGCCGGTTCGCGCTTTGGCCTGGATACCATCGAAGGTACGCCAACCGTTACCCGGGATTTCAAAGACGTTTTGAAATATGACCCCAACGTGTATCTGGATCCGACCAACCAGAATGCCATTTCGATCGCCGGTGGCAACAACCGTTATTTGTCCATTACGGTTGATGGGGTTCAGCAAAATGATGACTTCGGTCTCAACAATTCTGGTTTCCCGACCTTGCGTGCCCCAGTTTCCATTGACGCCATCGCCCAACTGAATGTTGAAACCACGCCGTTTAATGTTGAATTTTCCGGTTTCCAAAGCGGCAGTGTCAACGTGGTTACCAAATCCGGTACCAATGAATTCCATGGTTCTGCCTTTGGCTTTCGCCGTTCCAGCGGACTGACCGGTGGCGGTCTGAACGTTGACGAATGGACGTATGGCGGCACCCTGGGTGGCCCAATCATCAAGGACAAGCTGTTCTTCTTTGCCAGCTATGACCGGTTTGAAGGCACCAGCATTTTTGATACGGGCCCCATCGGTGGTGGCTTTGTTAATGAAGTGCGTGGCGTAACCGTTGATCAGGTTGATCAGATTACTCAAATTGCGCAAAGCGTTTACGGCTTTGACACGCTGGGCTTCAATCCCAGTGATTTGAAAGAGATCGACGAAAAAATCCTGGCCAAGATTGACTGGAACATCAACGAAAACCATCGTGCCTCTTTCACCATGCAGCGTGACAAGGGCAACCAGCTTCGCCCACAAAACACGGGCGGCAACCGCATTGGCCTGTTGTCTGACTGGTATAATAACAGCCAGAAATTGCGTTCCTATTCTGGTCAATTGTTCTCTGACTGGACGGACAATCTGTCTACGGAAATCAAGGTGGCCTTCAAGAAGTCGCCTACCTCTCAGGCTCCTCTGGGTGGTACGGACTTCGGTCTTTTCCGGGTTCGGGTTCCCGGTGGTGATGTCTTCTTCGGGCCGGACTTCTTCCGCCATGCCAACGCGCTGACCAACAAGACGCTGAACATCAAGGCCAAAGCCGACTATACCTATGGTGCACACTTGTTCACCGCTGGCTACGAGCATATGGAAACCGATGTTTTCAACCTGTTTGTACCGGGCTCACGCGGCTCTTACACCTTTAACAGCATTGCGGATCTGGCAGCACAAAACGCATCGGGTGGCCTGTTCTATCAAAATGCTGTCACCAATAATGCTGCGGATGGTGCGGCTTCGTTTACCTTCAAGACGGACGCTCTTTACATTCAGGACCAATGGGATGTCAGCGACACCGTCACCGTTCAGGCCGGTGTACGTTACGAGGCGGTGAGTTCTACCAAGAACATTATCCAGAACGTAAACTTCCTGAACCGTTATGGCTTTGACAATACCGCCACATTGAGTGGTCGGGATATCTTCCTGCCACGGATCGGTATTAACTGGACGGCGTCTGACCGCTTCTCCGTCCATGGTGGGGTTGGCCTGTTCGCCGGTGGTAATCCGAATGTGTGGATTTCCAACAACTATTCCAATAATGGTGTCACCATTGACAGTATCTTCCTGCCTGGCTTCCTGCTGCCGCCGGTTGATGGTTTCAATGTTCCTGATATTGCGCAAAACGGCCTGGTTGCCGGCGACGGTAATGTGAATGCGCTGGATCCAAACTTCAATATTCCATCCCAATGGAAAGCATCTTTGGGTGCTGATTTGAATATGGATATCGGTTTCCTGGGTAGTGCCCTTGGGGATGACTGGAACTTTAGTACCGATTTGATCCTGACCTCTGTAAAGGATGCACCATATTGGAAAGAGCTGACCTGTGGCGTGCCTACCGGTACCGCACCAGACGGTCGTCCAATCTATAGCTGTGATCCTTCGCGCTTTGACCTGTTGCTGACCAATACCAGCGTCGGCCATGGGCGGATTATTTCATTCCTGGCGGAAAAGACCTTCTTCGAAGATCTGACCTTCCGGACCAGCTATTCAAACCAGAACATTGTTGATGCCAACTCCGGTACCAGCTCTACGGCAACGTCGAACTATGGTAAGAGTGCGACCTCTGATCCTTTGACGCCAACGGCGGCGACGTCAAATTATGAACGCAAGCACCGCTTTACGTTCAACTTTGACTATCGTCATAAATTCATTGGGGACAATGAAACGCGCTTCACCCTGTTTGGTGAAACGCGTTCCGGTCAGCCGTTCAGCTATACCTTCGACGATCCAGGTCGCCGTGGTCAGCTCAACATCTTTGGTGAAAACCGCGACTTTGCCCGTCGTGACCGGGCTCTCTTCTACGTGCCGACTGGCCCCAATGATCCAAATGTCACCTATGCGGCTGGGTTCGATCAAACCGCGTTCTTCTCCTTCCTGGAAAGCTCGGGCTTGAGCAAATATGCCGGTGGGATTGCGCCGCGCAATGCCTTCCGCAGTCCTTGGGCGACACGCTGGGATCTGAGCATCAAACAGGAAGTGCCTGGCATCTTCCCGAATGATGCCAAGGGTATTTTCTCGATCGATATTCGCAATGTTGGCAATATGATCAAGAAGAGCTGGGGTCAGTATGAACAAGCGTTCTTCCCCTATGTTCAGCCGGTTGTGAAGGCCGATCTTGTCGGTGGTCAATATGTCTATAGCGACTTCACCAACACGGCTCTGAAGGCTGATGGGTCCTTGACCCGCAGCTCGATCAACAGTGTGGCTTCAAACTGGTCTGTTCAGGTTGGTCTGAAGTACAAGTTCTAAGCACAACAGAACTTGCTTGAAAATGGTGGGGCAGCCTTTCAGGTTGCCCCACTTTTTTGTGACAGTTTTATACGGAATGCATGCACACATGCATCATTTTCCAATTTCATCACTTGCTGGCAATTAAGGCCTTGCTCTTGGCGTCAAGAGCGTCACACTCGCACCCCGAGTCGAGACGGCAAGGTTTTGCAACAATACCGCCGTCATAGTTCCACGGCGATGAAGATACGCTTGTGAAGGTGGTGGGGAGACCCGGATGAACGATAAGCCCAATCGTCAGAAGTCTGACGCCAATGCGCCTGCCCTGGAGGTGCAAAAAACCAGTGTATCCTTTGGCAAGTTCAAGGCGCTGGACAGCATAGATTTTAAAGTCATGCCCGGGGAAATGGTGGCGCTGATCGGGGCATCGGGTTCGGGTAAGTCTACTTTGTTGCGCACCATTGATGGCCTGCAACAGGCCGATCCCGGTTCGGGGCGGGTGGAAGTCTTTGGCCGCAAACTGCAACGTGATGGTCGTCTGGCCAAGGGCCTGCGCTATCGGCGGCGCGATATTGGCTTTATTTTCCAATCGTTCAATCTGGTAGGACGGCTCAATCTGTTCAGTAATGTGCTGATTGGCTGTCTGGGGCGTATTAAAACCTGGCGCGGTATTTTTGGCATTTTCCCTGATGAAGACAAAGTGCGGGCCATGGCCGCGCTGGAACGGGTTGGTGTGGCGGAATTTGCGGGCCGGCGCACCTCAAAACTTTCCGGTGGTCAGAAACAGCGCGCCGCCATTGCCCGGGCGCTGGTGCAACGGGCCAAAATGGTACTGGCGGACGAGCCGATTGCCTCGCTGGACCCGGTTTCGGCACGCAAGGTTATGGAATTGTTGCAGGAACTCAATGATCGCGACGGCCTGACCGTGGTCGTTTCCCTGCACCAGGTGGATTATGCCATGCGATACTGCCAGCGGGTGGTGGCGCTCAAGGCCGGAACCATTGTGTTTGATGGGCCGGCCAAGGATTTGGATCGCAAGACCCTGATCAAGATTTATGGCGAAGAGTATGAGGATGCTTTCTGGACGGCAGAGGCGGTATGATGATGAAAAACAGAATTTTTCTTCTCTTTGCGGTCCTTTTTCTGGCGCTTGGCGCGGTCAAGGCACCGCCGGTTATGGCCCAGGAAAAGGCGAAAAAGGAAAAGCCGCTGCCCGAGTTGAACTTTGGCGTGCTGACCACCGAGGCCAGTGACAATCTCTCCATTCTGTGGACGCCATTTCTGGAAGATATGGGCAAGATGACCGGCATGAAGGTCAATGCCTTTTTCTCTGCTGATTATTCCGGGCTGATTGAGGCCATGCGCTTTGGTAAAATCCAGGCGTCCTGGTTTTCCAATAAATCGGGTCTGGAGGCGGTGCGTCGCTCTAACGGCGAAGTGTTTGCCAAGGCGACCTATCCGGATGGAGCGCCGGGCTATTACTCGGTACTGCTGGTGCCGGCAGACAGCCCCTACAAGACGCTGGATGACATCTTAAAGTGTGACAAGACCATCAATTTTGGCATGGGGGATCCTAATTCCACGTCGGGAACCCTGTTTCCCATGGCTTATGTGTTTGCGCCACGCGGAATCGTGCCCACCGAATGCTTCAAGAATGTCACCAATGCTACCCACGAGGCTAATGGCTATGCGGTGGCCAACAAGCTGGTCGATGTGGCCACCAACAACACTACCAATTTGAAACGTCTGGCCCGTACCCAGCCTGAAATCCTGTCCCGTATCCGGGTGTTGTGGAAGTCCCCCCTGATTCAGACCGACCCAATTGTCTGGCGCAAAGATCTGGACCAGGGCGTCAAGGAAAAGCTGCTCTATTTCTTCATGACCTATGGGCGCCGTGCCGACAGTCCGGAAGAATTGCTGCGTCAGCGCAAGATCCTGGCTGAACTGGATTTTGGAGCCTTTTTGCCTGCGTCCAATGCTCATCTGGATCCCATCATCCGTTTGGAAATCATTCGGGATATGGCCGAGGTGCGCAATGATACTTCGCTTAGTGAGGCAGAGCGCAAAGCCAAGCTGGACGAACTTCGCCAGAAACTGAAAACCATTGGGGCCAGTGAAGCGCAAATCATCCAGGCCGAAGGGGTTGATGCGAAAGCCAAAAAAAGCTCGCGCAGCCATGCCATGGCCATTCCATGGAAACGGATCATTTTTACGCTCAGCGTCGGGTTTGTCGCCTTTGGCCTCTTTTTCTGGAGTTCAGCCACCCGCGGGGCCGGTCCCGTCAAACCGGTGCGCGAGCGCGTGTTTGATGCTGCCGTCTGGGCAATATTCCTAGCGCTGTTGATCTGGGCCTATGTGGCCGCCGAGATTTATAAAACCCCGGATCTGGTCAATAATGCTGATAAAATGGGCGAGTATGCAGCCGGCTTCCTGAAACTGGACTGGAAAGAAGGCTGGCTGTATTTGCAGCAAATGTCGGTGACCATCCAGATCGCCCTTTGGGGGACCTTCCTGTCCATCCTGTTTGCCATTCCCTTTGGGCTGTTATCATCGCGCAATGTGGCCCCGGCGCCGGTGGTGTTTTTCACCCGCCGAATCATGGATGCCTTTCGCTCGATCAACGAACTGGTGGTGGGCACCATGTTTGTGGTCACGGTCGGTCTTGGCCCGTTTGCCGGGGTGATGGCGCTGGCGGTGCATACCACCGGGGTGCTGGCCAAGCTGTTCTCTGAGGCCGTCGAGGCCATGGACCCAGGCCCCGTCGAGGGGGTGCGTGCCACCGGGGGGCGGCGCATTCATGAGGTGATCTGGGGGGTGATTCCCCAGGTGGCACCGCTGTGGACGTCCTATGCCCTGTATCGCTTTGAAACCAACACCCGTTCGGCCACCATTTTGGGACTGATCGGGGCCGGTGGTATCGGCCAGCTTCTGTTTGAACAGATTCGTTCCTTCCAGTATGGCAAGACGGCGGCAATTCTGTTGATCATTATTGTGGCCGTCACCCTGGTTGATTTGCTCAGCCAGGTGTTACGCAAGCGCTTGATGTAAGTAATGCAGGCCTATGCGGTATCATCATGCGCAGGTCATCAAATGCCTGTGTGGTGTCATCGCGGTGTCATATTCCCTTTCTAGAGGAGGCCTGCCGGGCGCAGATTGTCCGGCAGCTTTTTCCTGGAGGGGTAAACGTGAGCAAGATTTCTATATATGCACTGGCTGCGACGCTGGTCATGCCGGGGGCGGCCATGGCCGCCAATGGCTTTACCATCAAACCGCGTGGACGGGTTCTGCTGGATTTCGCCGATATTGATTACAATCTGGCCAATTTGAATTCATCCAATTCCACGAATGAATTTCGCACCGCCCGCTTTGGCGTGTTTGGCAAAATGGGTAGCCGGTTTAAATATGTCGCCGAGTTTGATTTCGTAAACAGTGGCAACATCAAATTTCATGATCCCAAGGCCAAGGATGTCAAACTGACATACAAGGTCAATGGCAATACCTCGATTGTTTTTGGCAACCAGAAAACGCCAAATTCTCTTGAAGAACAGACCTCGGGCCGTTTCACTACATTTTTGGAACGGGGCAGCGTAACCGATGCCTTCCGGTTGTCCCGCCGTGTGGGGGTGGTGATCAAAACCCATGGCGATAATTATTCATTGGCTGCTGGTGCCTTTGGCAATGACATGAATGCCGTTCTTTACAAAAACGAAGGCCTGTTTTCGAACGAACACAGCTATGCGGCGCGGGCAACCTATACGCCCATCCATAATGACAAACAGACCGTCCATTTGGGGGCCAGCGTGCGCCGCTTTACCGGCAATGCCGGGGATCAGTTGCGCATCCGGGCCCGGCCACGCATTCACCTTTCCCAGCGTCTGGTGGATGCCAAGAACCAGGGCAAAAACTCTACGGTTTATGGCATTGAGGCGGCCTATGTATCCGGTCCTTTCCACATTGAAGGCGAATGGATGGCCGAAGATGCTTTGCACACATCCGATGGATTTTTTGTACAGGCTGGCTGGTTCCTGACTGGGGAAACCCGCCAATACAGCGTTAAAAAAGGTGCCTTTGGGCGCATGACACCCGCTCATGCGGTTGGCGAAGATGGTCTGGGGGCCTGGGAAATCGCGGCGCGTTTCGACACGCTGGATCTGACAAGTGCCAATGCGGGCAAAATGAACACCTGGACCGCGGGGCTGAACTGGTATCCGCAAAGCCATGTGCGGGTCATGCTGGACGTCGTGCATGCCACCGCGCGCGGCACGGCCAAATTTGGTCCCGGCAATACCGATGGCGTGCAAATGCGCCTGCAATATGACTGGTAAGGCACGTTCCGTGCTTTGCTTTTTCCACAACAAAGGAATTTTATCATGAAAACACGACATCTGATCCTCGCCGGTTTTGCTGTGGGGACCTGCGCCCTGGCCGCACCGGCACTGGCGCGCGATACGCTGCACATTGTGGGCTCATCGACGGTTTATCCGTTTTCCACCGCGGTGGCTGAAAACTTTGGTGCCCAAACCAAATATCCAACGCCCATCGTTGAATCCACCGGATCTGGTGGTGGCATGAAGCTGTTTTGTGCCGGCGTTGGCGAAAATACGCCAGACATTACCAATGCTTCACGGCGCATGAAGGCCAGCGAATGGAAAATCTGTCATAAAAACGGGGTGACCCAGATTGTTGAGGTCAAGATTGGCTATGATGGCATCGTCATTGCCAATGGCATTCATGCTCCGGCTTTTAACCTGACCCTGAAGCAGGTGTTTTTGGGGCTGGCGGCACAAATCCCGGTAGCCGATGATAATTGTGTCCTCAAGGACAATCCCTACACCAAATGGTCACAGATCGATCCATCTTTGCCGGATGAAAAAATCGAAGTGTATGGCCCGCCGCCAACTTCGGGTACCCGGGATGCCTTTGTCGAGGTGGCCATGGAAAAGGGCGCCAAACAGATTGCTTGCCTGAAGGCCTTGCGCGGTGCCAAGCCTGGTGATGCCGATTACCAGAAAATCGTGCCACTTTTGCCCGAAGGGCTGGGTAAAAAGGCCGATGGCACACCGCTGGCCGGCAAAAAAATCTTCAAGCACATCGCGCATTTGTTGCGCGAAGACGGGGCCTGGATTGATGCCGGTGAAAACGACAATGCCATTGTGCAAACTTTGGAAAAAACCCCGGCGGCCCTAGGTATTTTCGGGTTTTCCTATCTCGACCAGAATGGCGACCAGATCAAAGGCGCCGTGGTTGATGGCGAAGAGCCAAGCTTTGAAAACATTGCCGCTGGTGCCTACCCGATCTCTCGTGACCTGTTCTTTTATGTGAAAAAGCAACACACCGATCTGGTCCCGGGCATTCCAGAATATGTTGCCGAATTCACATCCGAAGATACCTGGGGAGAGTTTGGCTATCTGGGTGATAAGGGTCTGATCCCGCTGCCCGAAGAAGAGCGCACCCGCATTGGTGAAAATGCTCGGGCACTAAAAGTGATGACAACAAGCCCCTGAGTTCATGACCGTGGTTCAGTCCGGGCGGGGGGTGTTTGTGTTACCCCGCCTGGACCGGCGCAGGCGTTTGGGCAGGCGGGGACGTACCTTGCCCCCCAGACGCCGAAGCCGTTTCCAGAACCGCCGTCTTTCGGGTTGTGGCGGCACTTCCAGATTTTTGACAAAATCCTCGGCACAGGCTTTCCAGGAAAAGGTTTCCGCATGGGCCCGCGCCTTTTCACGGTCCAGTTCCAGACAGGCCAGGCTGGCGGCGCGCAAATCTTCATCAAAGACACCGGCCTCTGACGTGCCGATAATGTCTCTGGGCCCCGGCACGGGAAAAGACGCCACCGGTGTGCCACAGGCCATGGCCTCCAGATTGACCAGACCAAAGGTGTCGGTACGGCTGGGAAAGACAAACACATCGGCATCGGCAAAGTGCCGGGCCAGTTCCTGATCATATTTGGCCCCGGTAAAGACGGCCTCGGGGTATTTCTGCTTCAGCTCTTCCAGTTGCGGGCCATCGCCCACCACCACCTTGGTGCCGGGCAGGTCGAGGTCTAAAAACCCCTCCATATTCTTTTCAACGGCGATGCGGCCGACATTGACAAAGATCGGGCGTTGCAGGCCTGCATAGACACCATTTTCGACATCGCGCAGGTCCGGGTGGAACAGCTCGGTATCCACGCCGCGCGCCCAGGCGCTGATATTGCGAAATCCCTTGGCCAGCAATTCATCGCGCATGCTGTTGGTGGTCACCATCATGCGGCCACCGGAATTGTGAAAACGCCGCATAAAGGCATAGCCAAAGGAAACGGGGATAAAGGGAAAACGCGCATGCACGTATTCGGGAAACTGGGTGTGATAGCTGGTGGTAAAGGGCCAGTTCCATTTCAGGCACAGGGCCCGCGCCGTCTGGCCGATGGTGCCTTCGGTGGCAATGTGAATGGCATCGGGCTCAAACTCTTCGATCCGGCGGCGAATATCCTTTTTGGCAAAAAGCGCCAGCTTGATCTCTGGATAGGTCGGCAAAGGGAAAGTGAAATATCCGTCATAGGGCGAGATCACCTCGACCTCATGGCCCATCAGGCGGCATTCATCCACGGTGCGTCTTAAGGTGCGCACAACACCATTAACCTGTGGTTCCCAGGCATCGGTAACCAGTATAATGCGCATGTCTTACTCCCAAGAGACAATTATGGATGCTTTAGCGTGCCCGTGCTGGCTTGGCGAGAGCAATATCATGTTGGTAATTTTCATGCTGGCTTTATGGCAAAGCTGTCTTTGGCGGTCTGCGGCTGGCTGGCCCAGTGGATCAGCTCGAAACGGCCATCCATATGCTCAACCAGCGCGGTGGCGCTTTCTACCCAATCGCCGTCATTCATATACAGCATGTTGCCGATTTTGCGGATTTCAGCCTTGTGGATATGGCCGCAAATCACCCCATCCACATTACGGCGGCGGGCTTCTTCACCCAGGGCATTTTCGTAATCATCGATATAGTGCAAGGCGTTTTTGACCTTCACCTTGATATAGGCGCTTAATGACCAATAACCAAAACCAAACCGGCGCCGCCAGCGATTAAAACTGGTGTTCAGCGATAACAAGGCGCGATAACCATAATCCCCCAATATGGCCAGCCATTTGGCATAGCGGATGACGCCGTCAAATTCATCGCCATGCACCACCAAAAACCGGCGGCCATCGGCGGCGGTGTGGATGACCTCTCGCTGTACCTGCACCCCGCCAAAATGGGTGCCGCAATACTGGCGCAGGGGTTCGTCATGATTGCCGGGAATCAGAATGACATTGGCCCCCTTGCGGGCCTTGCGCAGAAATTTCTGCACCACATCATTATGGGATTGCGGCCAGTACCAGCGCCGGCGCAATCGCCAGGTGTCGATAATATCGCCCACCAGATACCAGGTTTGCGCTTCATGGTGCCGAATGAAATCCAGCAACAGTTCTGCCTGACACCCCTTGGTTCCCAGATGGATGTCAGACACGAATATGGCACGGAAAGTTCGAACAGGTTTTTCATGCATCATGCTCTTGCACCTACCCTTTGCAGTTAACATTTTGATGACGGTTCGGGGGTGATGTATCTGAGGCGGGGGCGGCCCTTGCCAGCACTGCCCTGTGGGGTCAATCTTGGGCCGGGACAAACAAGGCACTTCGGTGGATGGCTCGCATGAATAATCCAGCATCAACGGACGGGCAAAAAGGTACGCATCCCCACCCCCATCATCATCACCACCATTCTCTGGCGGTTTGGATGCGCTGGATAGTGCGCCGCATCCGATATCATGCGGATCATCCGGTCTGGCTGTGGTTGACGGCTGTGCTGGTCGGCACGCTGGCCGGTTTTGCCACTCTGGGGTTTCGTCTTTCCATTCTGGCCGTTCAGGGATTGTTTTATGGCAGCGCCAAGGAACAATTGGCCAGCACGGCGGCCGCCTTGCACTGGAGCCATGTCTGGCTCGCCCCGGTGATTGGCGGCATGGTGGTGGGGGCCTTGCTGTTTCTGGCCGAGCGCACAAAGGCGCTTAGCGAGGTGCGGGCGCAAAGTGTTGCCGAAGTGATTGAGGCCCGTGCCGTGGGCAAGGGCAATATCGGCTTTTGGCCTGGGGTCTATTCCGCGTTGATCACCATCGTATCGCTGGGATCCGGGGCCAGTGCCGGCCGGGAAGGCCCGGCGGTGCACCTTGGCGGGGCGCTGGCCTCGCTCACATCGCGTATATTGAACCTTGGCGCGCGCAACGCCCGCACGCTGTTGGCCTGTGGGGTTGCCGGGGCGGTGGCGGCTTCGTTCAATGCACCGCTGGCGGGCCTGTTATTCGCCTCGAAGTGGTGCTGGGCCATTATGCCCTGCGGGTGATTGCGCCCACGGCGGTGGCGGCCACCGCCGGTGCGGTGGTGGCACGGTCGTTTTTTGGGGGCCCAGCCCGCATTCTTGCTGCCTCCGGTGCCCAGCGCCAGCCTGATTGATTTTCCGGCCGCCGCCCTGTTGGGGCTGATCTGTGCCGCCCTGGCTATCATCTTTGTGACCCTGATGGTCAAAGGGCCATACCATGTGGAAAAGCTGGCAGGGCGCCTAGGTCTGCCCTTATGGGCGCTGCCCCCCATTGGCGGGGTGCTGGTGGGTATGATCGGCATTGCCTTTCCCCAGGTGCTGGGGATTGGTTATGAGGCCACCAGTACCGCTCTGCATGGTGGCTATGGCCTCTCATTATTATTGTTTCTGGTGGCCGCTAAACTCCTGGCGACCATGCTGACCCTGTCCTTTCGCTTTGGCGGGGGCATGTTTTCACCCTCGATTTATCTGGGCGCGATGGCCGGGGCGGCCTTTGGGGCGCTGGCCGGGACCGTGTTGGGCGAGGGGGCGGCGGCACCAGCATTTTTTGCCATTGTCGGCATGGGGGCGCTTTCCGGGGCGGTTTTGGGCGCACCCATATCCACCACATTGATCGTGTTCGAACTGACGCAATCTTACGAGGCTTCGGTGGCGGTCTTGCTGGCGGTGTCGCTGGCCACGGTGGTAACCCAGGCGATCACCCGGGGTAATGTGTTCCAGAAACAGATCGAACTGCGTGGTTATACTCTGCGAGAAGGACCACAGCGTCTGATTTTGCAAACCGTGCGGGTGCGCGATTTCATGACCCCCATCAGTCGCCTGAACAAGGAAATCAGCATGGCCGGTGCGGTGCTCTATGCCGATGACACGCTGGGCAAGGCCTTGGGGTTGTTAAAGGCGGAAAATCTGGATGGGGCACCGGTAAAATCCCGCTATGGGGAGCAAAAGGTCATTGGCTATATCTCCCGCGAAGATGCGCTGCTGGCCTATAACCAGCGTCTGGTGGAAGAACATGAAGAACGCAACGGCTAAAGCGCTCGCGATACGGCGGCGTTGATGGCATAAAACCTGATCCACACACTTGTATGATTCGCAAATGCCACATTCTTCTGCCGGTCCGCAAATTGAACGTCTGATCACCCTGTTGGCACGCCTGCCGGGGCTGGGGCCGCGCTCGGCGCGGCGTGCCGCCTTGCATCTGATCCGCAAAAAAGAAGCCCTGATGGCCCCGCTGGCCGAGGCTCTGGGCGAGGCGGCCCAGCGCATTATTGCCTGTACCGAATGCGGCAATATTGATGTCAGCGACCCATGCGCCATTTGTGCGGCCCGCGGGCGTAATCAGAGCAGTATTTGCGTGGTTGAACAGGTGGGCGATCTGTGGGCGCTGGAACGGGCCGGGGCCTATCGCGGGCGCTATCATGTGCTGGGCGGTGTCTTGTCGGCGCTGGACGGGGTACGGCCCGAGGACTTGCACATTGGCAAGCTGGTATCGCGGGCAGCGGCGGATGATGTGACCGAAATTATTCTGGCCTTAAACGCCAATGTGGATGGCCAGACCACGGCCCATTATATTCATGACGCCTTGAAAGATACCAATGTACAGATCACTTCGATCGCCCGGGGCGTGCCGGTGGGCGGGGATCTGGATTATCTGGATGATGGCACGTTGACTGCGGCCCTGAAGGCCAGAAAAACCCTGTAGCCATATCAGAAAGACTGGCAGTATTGATGCAAACCGATGAACACACGCTGGATACACTGACGGCCATAGAGCGCAAGGTGCGCTGGTTATCGGCCTGGATGATCCATAATGCCAATCATGTCCGACCCAACCGCGATGGTCTGAAAGTCGGCGGGCATCAGGCCAGTTGTACCTCGATCTCAACCATTATGACGGCGCTTTATATGCAGGTGTTGCGGCCACAGGACCGGGTGGCGGTCAAGCCCCATGCGGCGCCGGTCATGCACGCCATTGAATATCTGTTTGGCAATCAGAGCCGCGAAAAGCTGGAAAACTTTCGCGCTCTTGGCGGCGCCCAATCCTATCCCTCGCGCACCAAAGACGGGGCCATGGTGGATTTTTCTACCGGCTCGGTTGGCCTTGGGGCGGCGATGACCAATTTTGCCGCTCTGACGCAATCCTATTTGCGCCATAAGGATCTGTTGCCAGCGGGGCAGGCGCCGGGCCGCATGGTGGCCCTGGTCGGCGATGCGGAACTGGACGAGGGCAATGTCTATGAGGCCTTGCTGGATACCTGGAAGCACGACGTGCGCAATCTGTGGTGGGTGATTGATTATAACCGCCAGAGCCTGGATGGCACGGTGAACGAACGCCTGTTTCGCATTA
Source organism: Robiginitomaculum sp. (assembly GCA_030949705.1). Taxonomy (GTDB): domain Bacteria; phylum Pseudomonadota; class Alphaproteobacteria; order Caulobacterales; family Maricaulaceae; genus Robiginitomaculum_B. The sequence goes on from JAUZSF010000001.1 coordinate 107,640, forward strand.
TTGGTCGGTTTTTTCGCGCCGTCGGCTGGAACGTCATTACCCTGAAATACGGCAAAACCCTGTTTGAGGCCTTCAAACAAAGCGGCGGCGGATCCTTAAAGCGCTGGTTTAATCAATGTCCCAACGATCTTTATTGCGTGCTGACCTATAAAGGCGGCGCGGCATGGCGGGCGCAGATCAAGGCCGATATGGGAGATGATGCGGATCTGATGGCCTTGCTGGATCGTTATGACGACGCGGCATTGCACAACCTTCTGACCGATCTTGGCGGGCATTGCATGGCGGCGGTGCTGGACGCCTTTGCCCAAGTGCAAAACGACAAGCCGACCCTGTTTTTATGTTATACCATCAAAGGGCATGGCCTGCCTTTGCAGGGCCACAAGGATAACCATGCCGGTCTGATGACGCCCAGGCAAATGGCGGATTTCCAGAAAGACATGGGCGTGCGTGCCGGGCAGGAATGGGAACGTCATGAGGCCATTGGTGTAGAGGCCACGCGCTTTGACGCGGTTTTGCAAAATGCGCCGTTCAATCAGCCATTATCACAGCGGGTAAAACAGGCCGCTCCGGTCGAAATTCCACAAACCCTGCCCACCGACAGCGTGGATAAAAGTAGTACCCAGGAAAGTTTCGGGCGTATCTTGAACGCCATTGCCAAAGAGGGCGGGCCGCTGGCCGATCGTATTGTCACCACCTCGCCCGATGTAACGGTATCGACCAATTTGGGCGGCTGGGTGAACCAGCGCGGGCTTTTCCACCGGCGCGAAAAGCCAGACACCTTTCGGGAAAACAAGGTGGCCTCCATCCAGAAATGGGGGCGCGCGCCCTCGGGCCAGCATATTGAACTGGGTATTGCCGAAAACAATCTGTTTATCAATCTGGCGGCTTTGGGGCTTTCTCACAAACTCTTTGGTCAGCGCCTTTTCCCCGTTGGTACGCTGTATGACCCGTTCATTGCCCGGGGGCTGGATGCGCTGAATTACGCCTGTTATCAGGATGCGTGCTTTATGCTGGTAGCCACGCCGTCCGGCATATCCTTAAGCCCCGAAGGGGGCGCGCACCAGTCCATCTCTTCGCCGCTGATCGGGCTGGGACAGCCGGGGCTGACCGCGTTCGAGCCAGCCTATGGGGACGAGCTGGCCCTGATCATGCGCTGGGGCTTTGCCCATATGCAGGACGAGGCGGCGGGTGGCTCGGTCTATCTGCGCCTGTCCACCCGGGCGCTGGAACAGCCAAAGAGGACGTTAAGTCCGGATCAGCAGGCCGATATTCTCAAAGGCGGCTATTGGTTGCACCGCCCGGACGGGGACGTGGATCAGGTGATCGTCTATAGCGGCGCGGTGGCCCCGGAGGCCCAGGCCGCCTATGAGGCCTTGAAAAACGACTATAAAGGGCTGGGGGTGTTGGCCATCATGTCGGCCGACCGGCTTTATCATGACTGGCAAAGCGGCGTGCATGACGTATCTCACATCGAACACTTGCTGGCGCCGTTAACGGCGCAGGCGCAACTGATCACGGTGCAGGATGGCCACCCGGCGGCGCTCTCCTGGCTGGGGGGTGTTTATGGCCATAAATTGCGCGCGCTGGGGGTCAGTGAATTTGGCCAGTGCGGTGATCTGGATGATCTCTACCACCATTATCAGATCGACGAGGCCGCCTTGGTTCGTGCCATACGTGGTTCCGCATCCGGCAAGGCATAACCGGGGCAGGCTTTCCTGCAGATCGACGCTTGCGCTTGCCGCGAACTTCGCCTATAGACCGCGCTCGAATTTACGCAGCGTTTTACACGCGCGGCGCGCCTGTGCGCGCGTGCCGATTGTAGGACATTTGAAATTTAAGGACCGGACCGATGGCCGATATTCTTCTTTCTGTTGACGTGCGCGAACGCACCGGCACTGGTGGCGCCCGCCAAACCCGCCGCGAAGGGCTTATTCCGGGAGTTATCTATGGCGGCAAGCTGGGTAATGTTCCGATCAGCCTGAAAGCGAATGAAGTGCAAAAGGCCTTGAATGCAGGTGACTTTATTGCACAGACCGTGACCATTGAACACAAGGGTGAAAAGCAATTGGTGTTGACCCGGGATATTCAATATCATCCGGTAACTGACTTGCCCATGCATGTGGACCTGTACCGGGTTGATGCCGATCAGATGATCGAAGTCGAAGTGGCCGTGCGCTTCATCAATGAAGAAGAATCACCGGGTCTGAAACGTGGCGGCGTTCTGAACGTTGTGCGTCATGAATTGGCTCTGCTGTGCCCGGCTGGGAATATTCCTGAGGCCATCGAAATTGATCTCACCGGTTATGAAATTGGTGATTCGGCGCATATTTCTTCAGTGGAGCTGCCCAAGGGCGTTACCTCGGCCATTACCGATCGTGACTTTACTATCGTGACCGTGGTTGGTTCGCGTGCTGCCATTTCGGAGGCCGAAGAAGAGGCCGAAGCAGAAGCCGCTGCCGAGGCCTTGGCCGAAGCCGCTGAGGGCGAAGAAGGCGAAGCCGGCGAAGGTGGCGAGGAATAAGACATTCCGTTGCCACTTCCTCTATTCTGGCGTTCACTGTTTTCACGTCAGCCGGAGGGCGTCATGCTGTTGATTGTCGGGCTGGGTAATCCAGATCCAAAATACCGTCTGAACCGGCATAATGCGGGCTTTCTGGCGGTGAATGCGCTGGCGCGCGCTCATGGCTTTGGGCCGTGGCGGGCCAAATTTGGCGCGCTGGTTGCCGATGGCTTTATCGATACGGATGCGGGGCGCGTCAAAACCCTGCTAATGAAGCCGCAAACCTATTACAATGAATCCGGGCGCGCGGTGCAGGCCGCGGCAAAGTTCTATAAAATCCCCTTGAAAGACATTGTGGTTTTTCATGACGAGCTGGACCTGGCGCCGGGAAAGTTCCGGGTAAAAACCGGCGGCGGCGCGGCGGGCAATAACGGCATTAAATCCATTACCGCCGCCCTGGGGCCAGACTTTCGGCGCGCCCGTATCGGCATTGGCCATCCGGGTGATAAAGCCCTGGTCACCCATTATGTATTGCATGACTTTGCCAAAGAAGATGCAGGGTGGCTGGATCCGCTGCTGGATGCCATCACCGATGCCGCGCCCTTATTGGCTGGGGGCAAGGACGATGCCTTTCAAACAGCGGTGAATCACAAAGCTCCCACCCCAAAATAACTGTTTTACCGTCCATTTTGCCTCACCTTCATTATGGTCTGCGGGCAATGCGTATTTGCTTCACCCCCATGCGTTGACTTGAACATTCAGAGGCGTAACGTCTTTTCCAAAGGGTGGCGGTGGCTGCCTTGAGTCGTCTGCAAGGAATAAGGGGCAGGGCATGAGTACAGGCTGGTCTGATCCACGGCCATTATCGCCATTCACATCCGTTTGGCGTTGGCATGTCACCATGGTGACGTCGATATTACACCGCGCCTCGGGCGTGGCGCTTTATGGTGGTGTGTTTGTGCTGGTGGCCTGGCTGGCCGCCGCCGCCGAAGGGCCAAAGGCCTATATGAAGCTGATGGCGGTCATGGCCTCCTGGCCGGGCCGGGCGCTGCTTTTTGGTTTTACTCTGGCGCTGAGCTTTCACCTGCTGAACGGCGTGCGCTATCTCTTGTGGGACAAGGGCATTGGCTATGACAAGGAAACCGCTGATCGCACCGCCTGGGTGGTGATTATACTGGCCGCTATCCTGACACTGGCCATATGGGTGACCGCCTATTGGAGCCTTGATCTTTTGAAGGTGGGGGGCTGAGCCATGCGTACATCCTATAAGAATGTAACCGGCCTGGGCGCCGCCCACAAAGGCGTTGGCCATTTTATCAAGCAACGGGTGACGGCGCTGGCTTTGCTGATCCTGATCCCGCTGTTTCTGTTTCAGTTTTTGTCCAGCTTTACCTCTGGCTATAATGGCGTCATGGCCTGGCTGGGATCGCCCTTTGGCGCCGCGGTAACATTTTTGGTGGTCAGCGCTATGGTGGTGCATATGCGTCTGGGCGTGCAGACCGCGATTGAGGATTATTTTGGCGGAAGTTTGCGTAAAATCGCGCTTATGCTCAATGGACTTTTTGCGTTGGGGCTGTGGCTGATTGCGGTTTACGCCCTCATTAAAATCAGTTTTGGAGGTTAAGGCCTTGGCGAATGAATGGATCGACCACACCTATGATGTGGTTGTCGTGGGCGCTGGTGGTGCGGGCTTGCGCGCAGCCCTGGGCGCGGCGCAAGGTGGCCTGAAAACGGCTTGTATTTCGAAGGTGTTCCCAACGCGCAGTCATACCGTGGCGGCGCAGGGCGGCATTGCTGCATCCTTGGGCAATATGTCGGAGGACAGCTGGCAGTGGCATATGTATGACACGGTCAAGGGCTCGGATTGGCTGGGCGATCAGGACGCGATTGAGTATATGTGCCGCGAAGCCCCGCAAACGGTGTATGAGCTGGAACATTGGGGCCTGCCATTTTCGCGCACCGAAGAGGGCAAGATTTATCAACGTCCCTTTGGCGGCCATATGAAAGAGTTTGGCAAAACCCCGGCGCAGCGCGCCTGCGCCGCCGCGGATCGCACCGGCCATACGCTGATCCACACGCTTTATGGTGAATGCGTGCGCGAGGAAACGAGCTTTTTTATCGAATATTTCGTCCTTGATCTGATTATGGAAGATGGTGTTTGCCGCGGCGTTCTGGCGTGGAAGCTGGACGATGGCACACTGCACCGTTTCAAGGCCCAGGCGGTCATTCTGGCCACCGGCGGCTTTGGCCGTTCCTACTTTTCCTGCACCTCGGCGCACACCTGCACCGGTGATGGCGGTGGCATGGTGCTGCGCGCCGGTCTGCCTTTGCAGGATCTGGAATTTATCCAGTTCCACCCCACCGGCATTTATGGTGGCGGGATGCTGATCACGGAGGGCGCCCGCGGCGAGGGGGGGCTATCTCGTCAATTCCGAAGGCGAGCGCTTTATGGAGCGCTATGCCCCCACCGCCAAGGATCTGGCCAGCCGTGATGTGGTCAGCCGGGCCATGACCATTGAAATTCGCGAAGGGCGTGGTGTCGGTCCCAAAAAGGACCATATCTATCTGCACCTTGACCATTTGCCGGCGGATTTGTTGCACAAGCGCCTGCCGGGCATTTCGGAAAGTGCCAAAATTTTTGCCGGTGTGGATGTGACCAAGGAACCGATCCCGGTTCTGCCCACTGTGCACTATAATATGGGCGGCATTCCGACCAATTTCCATGGCGAAGTGGTGTGCCCCAAAGATGGCGATCAGGATGCCATCGTGCCGGGCCTTTTTTGCCGCTGGCGAAGCGGCCTCGGCCTCGGTGCACGGGGCCAATCGTCTGGGCTGTAACTCCTTGCTGGACATTGTGGTGTTTGGTCGGTCGGCCGGGCAACGCTGTGTCGAAATCCTCAAACCCGGCGCGCGACAGCGCGATCTGCCAAAGGATGCGGGCGAAGAATCGCTGGCAAACTTTAATGCCATTCGCAATGCCAATGGCAAAACCTCTACCGCGGATCTGCGCCTGCATCTTCAGGAAACCATGCAAAACTATGCCGCGGTGTTCCGCACGGGCGAGACGCTGGCCGAAGGCACTAAAGAGGTCGCCAAAATCTGGGACATGGCCAAGGACATGAAGGTTTCGGATCATTCCATGATCTGGAATTCTGATCTGGTGGAAAGTCTCGAATTTTATAACCTGCTCAGCCAGGCCACGGTATTGATCAATGGTGCCCTGGCCCGCGAGGAAAGCCGCGGCGCCCATGCCCGCGAAGACTTTGCCGATCGTGATGATAAAAAATGGATGAAGCACACACTGGGCACGATTGATGCAGGCGGCAAGGTTACGCTCGATTATCGGCCCGTGCATACCTACACCATGACCGACGAAATTGATTATATCCAACCAGCCGTACGGGTGTATTGATATGGTTCAGCTAACCCTACCCAAAAATTCCACCATTCAAAAAGGCAAGCATTGGCCGGCTCCCGAGGGCGCGGACCCCAAAAATGTACGTCAGTTCCGGGTTTATCGGTATGATCCAGACAGCGGCGAAAATCCGCGCTGGGATACCTATGATCTGGATACCAGCCAGTTTGGCCCCATGGCCCTGCACGCGATTATTTATATCAAGGATAATGTGGATTCGACACTGACCTTTCGTCGTTCCTGCCGCGAAGGGGTATGCGGTTCCTGCGCCATGAATATTGACGGGCGCAACACCATTGCCTGTACCAAGCCGCTGGACGAGATTAAATCCAAGGTCATTTCCATTTCGCCGCTGCCACATCAGGCGGTGATCAAGGATCTGGTGCCGGATTTGAATAATTTTTATGCCCAGCATGCAGCCATGCAGCCCTATTTGAAAACCACCACGGCGGCCCCGGACAAGGAATGGAAGCAATCCATCGAGGACCGGGAAAAACTGGATGGTCTGTACGAATGCATCTTGTGCGCCTCTTGCTCAACGGCCTGCCCCAGCTATTGGTGGAATGGCGATAAATATCTTGGCCCGGCGGCGCTCTTGCAGGCCTATCGCTGGCTGATCGACAGTCGCGATGAAGCCACTGGCGAGCGTCTGGATGCGCTGGAAGATCCATTCCGGCTCTATCGCTGTCATACCATTATGAATTGTACGCAAGTGTGCCCCAAGGGCCTCAATCCGGCAAAAGCCATTGGTGCCATCAAGCAAATGCTGGTCGAGCGCGAAGTCTAGGGCGGTTTGATCGTCCATCCTTTTAGGCTCACTACGTTTGCCCCTCAGGATGAGGGTCTTGTTCCTTTAACGACCGCCTCATACTGAGGTGGCGCGCAGCGCCCTCGAAGTATGGATAGAAGTATACCCCACCAGCACCGGGGTGGGACAAGGTTTTACTATCCTCACCCCGTCATGGCGGCGCAGGCCGCCATCCAACTTGATGCATCAACATGGATCCCGGCCTTCGCCGGGATGACACATGAAGAGAAGCCGATGAACTTATCCCCCGCATAACACGTTTGAGGGTCAAAGAGGGGTAAGGCTTACCCCTGGGTCATCCATCACTTACCCCTTAAATACCCCTGAAGAGAAGAAAACTGACCCTGAAACGCCCCTCCTTTACCCCTGATTGCCCCTCGGATAAGTGGGGATAACGTGAAATAACCCCCGCCATCATGGCGAGGGTTATTATGGTTTCATTTGGATGGGAAAGGATCAGTCTTTCAAGGCCTCTTCACCGGGCATGCCCATCGCGTGACGGCCTGCCCTGGCGGCCCTCCAGGTTTTCCTTAATGGCCCAGTCTGGTGGGATAGGGCGGCGCGGTTTTGCGGTCCACAGGGCGATAGCTGCGCAGGTCTTTCATGACGTCCGCCAAAGCCCGTTCCAGCTGTGCATCCCGCCCCTGGTTAAAGGCAATGGGATCCAGAGCCACTTCGATATCGGGGGCCACGCCTTCGTTTTCCACGCTCCATTTTCCCTCTGGTGTAAAGAAGCGGAAGAACGGCACCGTCAGGAACCCGCCGTCAATCAATGGCGGATTGGCAGAGATACCGATCAGCCCACCCCAGGTGCGCGTGCCAATCAGCTTGCCGATATTGGTATAGCGAAAGGCATAGGGCATATAATCGCCACCCGAGCCGGCATCCTGGTCGATCAGCATCACTTTGGGGCCATAAATGGCACCGCCCGGCGTGTTATAGACCTTGCCGTCACGGTCTTTCCAGCCAGACAGGTACACCCGGCGCAAGACATCTATGATGTAATTGGCTGCCTGACCGCCACCGTTGGAGCGTTCGTCAAAAATCATCGCGTCGCGATCGGTCTGGGCAAACATCATGCGGTTGAAATAGGCATAACCGGCACCGGCGGTGTTGGGCAGATAGACATAACCAACCCTGCCATCGCTTTGTTCGTCCACCCATTTGCGGTTGCGTTCCACCCAGGCCCAATGGCGCAATTGGCGCTCGGACCGGGTGGGCTCGACGATGACGGTACGGGCGTCCGATCGATTGCCGGTCGCACTGATTTTCAGGCTCAGCTGTGTGCCGGCGCTGCCTTCCAGAAAGGCGAAAATATTATCGTCTGCACTGAGCGTCCTGCCATTGATGGCCAGTATGTAATCGCCTTCATGAATCCCCAGGCCGGGTTCGGCCAGCGGTGCCTCTATGAAGGGGTTCCAGTGTTCGCCGGTATAAATGGTCTTGATCCGGTAATGACCGTTTTCAATGCGCAAATCGGCACCCAACAGGCCGGTCTTGGTGCTCTTTTCCTTGTGTACATCGCCCCGGCCAACCCGGTTGTGCCCAACCTGCATTTCCGCAATCATTTCGGTAAGCAGGGTGTTCAGATCCTCCCGGCGACCTACATGAGCCAAAAGAGGTTTATAGCGGTCATGAATGGCCTGCCAGTCCAGCCCGTGCATGTTGGGGTCATAAAAGAAATCGCGCTCCATGCGCCAGACCTCTTCGAAGATCTGTTCCCATTCATGGCGCGGATCAATAAAGGCGCGAACCCCATCAAGTTTAAGCACTTCCGGCTTGAGCTTTTCGGCTGCCTTGGCGGTAACGATGGTATTGTTCACCTTGCGGATGATCAAATGGGTGCCATCGGCACTCATGGAATAGGTGCCGATCTTGTGGGCCACGATTTTTGATTTTTTCTCTTCAAAATCAAAACGTTTCAATACATTGGCCGCTTGTGGGTTTTTACCTTGCGGTTCTACGGTAATGCCTGGCTGTGTGCGCTCTATATAATAAAGCGCGCCTTTTTTGGAGGTGGCCAGGGTGTCGTAATTACGTTCCGGCAAAGGCAGGGCGACAATCCGGTCCCCAAGGCCGTTTATATCGACTTTGGTAATGGGCGTTTTGTCTTCGTCCTTGTCATTTTCCTTTTTGTCTTTCTTGCCCTTTTTGCTCTTGGCTTCGGGCTTGGCTTTCTCTTGGGGGTCTTCATCGCCGGTTTTTGGCAATAACGGGGATTTGTCTTTGGCGCTGAGCACAAGGGCGTAAATCCCGGCCCGATAGGGGCGTTCCTGTGAACTCATATCCAGACCAACCTGGGTCGGTCCTGAATTGGTGGAGGCGGTGAAATAGAGAATTTTTCCATCCCGGCTAAACGTGGGTGAACCAGTATCACTCATGCCGTCGGAAACCCGGATCGATTGCCCACTGGCAAAATTATACAACATCAGATCCGCCAGAAAATTAGGCCTCTCCAGCGTATAGGCCAGCCAGGCGCCATCGGGGGATACGGCCGTGGCAAAGCCGGCCCGCCGGGTATTGGTGGCAATCTTTGTGCGGGCACCATTACTCAGGTCTATGGCATAGAGGTTCAGATGGTTGTCCTGATAGAGGATGTGTTTGCCCTGACCACCCCATTCCAACAGGGTATAAAAGGCCTTGGCATGATCAGGGCCAAGGGCCAGCCGCCGGTTTTCTTTTTCGCCGCGCTGGTCCGTAATGACCAAGCGATAAAGGCCGTCCTTGTCATCCATATAGGCAATCTGGTCCCCTTTTGGGGACCACAAGGCATCAAATTCTCGCACACCATCACTGCCAGTCAGATTACGTGTGGAGCCATCTTCCAGCGGGACAGTAAACACTTCGCCGCGGGCGGTCAGCACGGCCCGTTTGGCCGTCGGCGACAGGCCGATGCGGGTTGTCTGGCCACCAACATTTTTCCATTTGGGGCGCAATTGCTCCAGGTCCGGATGGATGGAGACTTTGATTTCAGTTGTCTTGTCGGTGGCCGGGTCAAACAGCTTCAACCGTCCTCCGGCTTCAAAAATGATGCGTTGGCCATCGCTGCCGGCGGCCCGAATATCCCAGGGGCCTTCATGGGTATGCTGGGTGATGGCCTTGCTGGCAGGATCATAACTGAAAAGATTAAGCGACTGGTTGTCCCGGTCCGAAATAAACCAGATCTTGCCGTTGATCCACATGGGGTTCAGATCATTAACGCGGTTTCCGGGAATGTGCTCTACGGATTGTGCCTGGGGGGTATAGATGTTGATCGAGGGCGAGGCTCCGCCGCGATATTGCCGCCACCCCGATGAGCCTCCATAAAGGCCGTTATAGGCCGGGCCGTTGGGAATATAGGCCAGGGATTTGCCATCGGATGACCATGCCCCGGCAAAAAACCGGGTTTCCATTTGCTTGACCGGCAAACCGCCTTTGATGCTGACATGATAGAGTTGCCCGGAGCGGCCAAAACTGTTTTCGCGCCGCGAAGAAAACACCACGGCGCTGCCATCGGCCGTCCAGCCGGTAACCCGGTCATAGTCTGGGTGAAAGGTAAGACGTTTGGGCTGTCCGCCGCTGACCGGCATGACATAGACATCGTCGTTGCCATCATAACGGGCTGTAAAGGCCAGCATTTTGCCGTCTGGCGAAAATTTGACATTGCTTTCATTGGCCGGATGCGACGTCAGCCGTTGGGGATGAGTGCCATCACGATCCGCAATCCAGATATCGCCGGCATAGACAAAGGCAATGTGGTCGCTGGATAAATCCGGCTGGCTTAATAACAGGGTTTGGTCTTGCGCAGAGGCAGAACCGGCCATTAAGGCTGTGCTGATCAACAAACCTGCAATGGCAGAATATAGGGGCGACTTGATGGTGGTCATGGCATTTCCTCTTATGGCGCTTTGCACGCTTTACGAGAAAATCTTAACCGGGAAACCAGCCAGCCGCCAGTGGCGATCTATGCCCACCGGGCAATAATGGTGACGTGTTGCCCTTATGCCTTGGCCAGGAACTCGGTTGCCCGATCGGAAAGCTCTTTGAGCAGCGCCTGGCCCACCGGATTGTTCGTCGTTTTGATATGGCTTCGGACTACGGCGCGGATGCTGTCGACATGGGCGCTGACCAGTTCGATAGAAGCCTTGGCGCGCACCTCTTTTTCCAGCGTGATTTTACAAAGAGAATCCGCCATGCCGCTGACAAAGGGATAACCATAAGTGGTGCCCAGACCCTTCAGGTCGTGGGCAGCGTTGAACAGGTCTTGCCCGGCGTCTCCGTCCAATCCTTCTTCCAGAACCGCCTTGCGGGCAACTTCCAGCTTGTCGACTTCATCACAAATCCAGGTATCAAAATTTTCCGAGAGATTGGAAAGGGCTGCTTCCGCCTTGGCGATGGCTTCCATATTGGCTGGCCCTAATTTGCCGCCAACTTTTTTGCGCAAAGTATCTGGAGGGGCAATCAATTCGCCTTCAGCCTTATTTTTTCTCATTTTACACCCCATTGATACGTTCGAAACTGGTATTGACAATATGCATATGGGTACACCCTAACGTGGACCTCTTAATGGGCTGTAAAATCCGGCTATTTTTGGCCACCAGAGGCAAATCCGGGCAAATCCTTGGTCATTTCCGGCAATCGGTTACTCGCTGCCAGGGCTACGGTCAGCTCAGCGGCTTTGCCTGCTGGCATGGCCGCCATGATTTTCGCCAGATTTTCAGATTTGATTCGGCTGGCCACCCGTAACAAGACATCCTTGTCCAGGCCGGTGAAGATTTTTGCGGCGGCCTTGGGCTTCATGGTGTCGTAAAGCTTGATCAGCGTCTGGATCTGTTTTTCTTCTTTTTCGTCCAATTTGCCAAGCAGGCCATTGATATCAGACTTTAGCGATTCCAGTTTGGCGATGCGCTCGTCAATTTGCTGTTGGGTAACTTTTAACAAACCTTCGCGGGTGGCAATTTCATTTTCCCGCTCGTTCAATAATCGATTGCGTTGCCCCAGGGTAAGGTAAACGTTCAGCTCCTGTTCGCTCAAACCGGCCTGTTCGGCAGGGCTGGGCCCTTCGCAAACCGGGGTCGCAGCGGCCTCTTGATGTTCGGGCGCGGGGTCTGGTTCTGGTGCCAGGGTCGGTATTGATGGGCTTTCTTCTCCATGCTTGGCCGGTTTTTCGTGCCCGCCTTTTTTCTTTTTCTCTTTTTTCTTGCCACCCGACAATGCCCAGGCGGGGGTGGCCGGGTCCAGGAAACTGAGGACATCCGAGGTGATGGCCAGAGATTTCAGGCCAAACAGCCCGAAGGCAATAATGGAGACAAAGGCCAGTATGCGGGTGGAACGTGCCATGGCCTTAACCGGCTTCGCGCAGGCGATCCATCAGGCCGGGCGTGCGCGGCGCGGCGCTGGTATTGCTGGCCCGGGGCATGGAATTGACCGGTGGGCTGGTCAAACGGCTTTGCCGGCTTAGCCGTTGTAAATCGGCAGCCAGTTTCTGGGCCTTGGTGATGCGCGCGTCCAGCTCAACACTGCTTTGGCCCGCGGTGTCCCGCAAACCCTGTATGCAGGCCTCGGCCTGGCTGGTGGCCTTGATCAGGTCGGTTACGGCTTCGCGCATGCCATCCTGCCCGTTGCGCAAGGCATTCAGGCGCCGGTCCAGCCGCCAGCAGTAAAACACTGTAACCAGTAACAAAAAGGCGAGTAAAATCTCAAATCCCAGTGCCAGTGTCATTACATTTGCTCCTCTAATTGGCGACGCAAGGCTGGCTTGATGCCTTCCTGTACGCGGATCGCCACTTTTTTACCCAATCGTCCCATGCGTCCATTAGCCAGCATAATATTGCCACACCGCAACATGATGTCGCTGTTGGGGGTGGTGTTCATCATGATGGTGTCGCCCACTTTTAGGTTCATCATTCTGTGCAAGGGCACTTCATGTTCATCCAGTACTGCACTGACTTCCATGGCGGTCGACCATAGTTCGGACGCCAAATGGCTTTCCCAGATATTATCACGGCCAAACTTTTCACCCATGAATTGCTGCAACAGCATTTTGCGAATGGGCTCTAAGGTAGCGTAAGGCAGCATCAGCTCAATGCGGCCGCCGCGGTCTTCCATATCAATACGCAGGCGGACCAGAATGGCGGCATTGGCCGGGCGGGCGATGGCGGCAAAGCGCGGATTGGTTTCCACCCGGTCCAGGGCAAAATCAATTTTGGTCAGGGGCTTGAAGGCTGCCTGGGCATCTTGCAGCACCACCTCGATCATCCGCTGTACCAATTGGCGCTCGATGGTGGTATAGGGCCGCCCCTCGACCCGCATGGCGGCGGTGCCGCGACGACCACCCAGCAACACATCCACAATGGAATAAATCAGATTGGAATCCACGGTCAGCAAACCGTAATTATCCAATTGTTCGGCGCGAAACACCGCCAGAATAGCAGGCAGGGGGATGGAGTTCAGATAATCGCCAAACCGGATAGAGGAGATATTATCCAGGCTGACCTCGACATTGTCCGAGGTGAAATTGCGCAAAGACGTGGTCATCAACCGCACCAGACGGTCAAAGACAATTTCCAGCATGGGCAGGCGTTCATAAGAGACCAGCGCGGTGTTGATGATCGAACGTATGCCCGAACTGTCCTGATCCTCGTCTTCGCCGCCCTCAAAGCCAAGAAGGTTGTCGATCTCATCCTGGTTCAGAATGCGCTCGGCCCCGGGGCCATCCTCGGTTCCGGCAATGGTGGCACTGTCGCCGCCTTCGGCCATGGCAGCCCATTCGGCGGCCATGGCATCCTGGTCTTCATCCATGCCGCTATCGGCAGATTTGGCCGGCGCACTTTCTTCTTCGGCCATTGCCGCCCATTCGGCGGCCATTGCATCCTGGTCTGTTTCGTCACTCATTGCGTTAGTTCACCAAAAGAGTATCAATGGTCAGATCATTGACCTTAACCGGGGCAACAGCCTGATTAACCCGGCGCAACAGCTCCAGTTTCAGCCGGTAATACCCGGCGGAGCCTTTAACGTCTTCCATGCGCAGTTCGCGCAAAAAGCCCTGATACCGATCAACAATCCGAGGGAGTAAAGGTTCGATTTTCTTGATGGTTTCCTCGTCATCCACTTCCAACAGGACAATCAGCTTCAAAACCGAGGTTTCGCCTTCATCATCAATAATGTTGGCGTAAATTTCCGGCAGTTCATAAAAAACCGGGTCTGCCCCATGTTCTTCCGCTGCGGCGGCCTCGTGGCCTTCGCCGTCCGCGCCGGCTTCGGCACTGGCATGTTCGGCATCATCTTTTTTGCCGCCGCCCATAAACATCAGGGCACCCACGGTGCCTAACAGCAAAACCAGTACCACCGGCAGACCGATAAAGAGGAGTTTTTTCTTTAAGCCGGCTTTTTTGCCGCCGCCCTCTTCGTCGTCTTCGCTGATGTCGTCGTCCGGTTCGTCGTCTTCATCTGCCATGAAAAGCTCCGCCAAAAATCATTCTCTAATAATAGGGGTAATTATGGTTAAGGAGATATTGCCAGAACCGGCTTAGGTGGCATGTTTTTGCCTATGTGACACCACGGCATTTCCTGCCGGTTTGTGGGCAAAAGGGTTCTATCTGCCTTGCCTACCTCACGCTTTAAACTCAGCAACTAGTTGAATTAATAAAGAAAAGTATGTGGCACGGTCTGTGCAAAGCATGGGGCACAGGTCGCTGAATGCGCCCTTTACGGCAGAAGCAGGTGGTAAAATGAATAACGCTCTTATGGTTGGGCTGACGCGACAGATGGTCCTTCGTCGTCAAATGGACGTTACCGCCAACAATATTGCCAATATGTCCACCGCCGGTTTCAAGGTTGAAAAACTGATATTGCAAAATGTTTCGGCGGGGCCGGCCACGGCCCTGGGCGGCACGTCTCCCATCAGTTTTGTACAGGACACCGGTGTCACCCGCGGATTTTCCGACGGCCAGATTGAAAAAACCGGACGTGCACTGGACCTGGCGATTAGAGGGGCCGGCTTTTTTGTGATCGAAACCCCCAATGGCGAGCGCTATACCCGGGACGGGCGTTTCGCCGTCAATGATGTAGGGGTTCTGACCACTGCAGATGGTATGGCGGTACTGGACGATGGCGGTGCCCAGATCACACTGGATGTGAACAGCGAGCCTCCCATCATCACCAAAGAAGGTTCGGTCCAAGTTGGCGGGCTGGAAGTGGCCAAGCTGGACATTGCTAATTTTGAAAACCTGAATTCTCTGATCAAAGAGGGGGAAGGGCGCTTTAGAGCGCCGGCCAACGCAGCCGTGCTGGCTGTGGATAAGCCGGTGATCATGCAACACTATCTGGAGCGGTCCAATGTGGTGGCCATCGTGGAAATGAGCCGCCTGATCGAGACCACGCGGGCCTATCAGTCGGTCAGCAATATGCTCAGCAAAGCCGAAACCCTTTCCCAGCAAACCATACAGCGCCTTGGCACGGTGCGTTAACGGATACGATTGAAGTAGGAGACGAAAATGCGTGCACTGAATACAGCGGCGACCGGCATGTTGGCTCAGCAGCTTAATGTTGAGGTGATCTCAAATAACATTGCCAATATGAACACGACTGCGTTCAAGCGCCAGCGTGCCGAGTTTCAGGATTTGCTTTATCAGACCATAGAGCGCCAGGGGGCCAGCTCATCGGCCGCCGGCACCATCGTTCCCACCGGGGTGCAGATCGGTCTGGGGGTAAAAGCCGGGTCGGTTTATCGCATTACCGATCAGGGTAATCTGGCCCAAACCGGCAACAAGTTTGATGTGGCGATTAGCGGCAAGGGATATTTTCGTATTCAACTTCCCTCAGGAGAGGATGCCTATACCCGGGCCGGTAATTTTGCCGTTAATGGAGATGGGCAATTGGCGACTGAAGATGGTTATACGGTCTCCCCCGGTATCACCCTGCCCCAAGATGCTACCGATGTGATCATCAACCAGCAGGGCCAGGTACAGGCGCTGACCCCTGGTAATCCGGCGCCGACCGTTGTTGGCCAGCTGGACATTGTGACCTTTTTCAACGAAGGCGGTCTGGATCCGCAAGGGGATAACCTGTTTCTGGAATCCGCGGCATCTGGCCCTGCCAATGCCGGCACACCGGGTTCTCCCGGGTTTGGCACCATTGTACAGGGGTTCATTGAAACCTCGAACGTGAATGCCGTACAGGAAATCACCGCCCTGATTGCCGCCCAGCGCGCCTATGAAATGAATTCAAAAGTGATCACCGCTTCTGACGAAATGCTCTCCACCAGTGCAAACCTGCGCCGCTAATAAAGGGCCAATAAAGGGATGAATGCTCAGATGAATATTTTCTTCGGACATATCCGTATCCGACGGACGATCATGGCCATTGCCCTGATTTTGCTGTTCTTTGCCGCCAGTGCTGCTCTGGTGCTGGGGGAAGAGACCGCGCCCAACGAACCTTTGCACCTGCGTGCCCAGATTGAAAGTCAGGACGCCATGTTGCGGTTTGGTGATGTGTTTTCCAATGCCGGTGAATTGGCGAAAATTGTGCTGACCCGCGCACCAGAGCCTGGTCGTATGGTGTCTATTGATCCGGCATGGTTGTCTTCCAAGGCAGCACAACATAACCGGGTTTGGCGAAATCTCTCTTCCTTGAAACGGGTGACGGTACGCCGGGCGGGCCACCGTATTGGCACCGGCGTGCTTAGCCAATTGATCAAGGATGAACTGGCCCTTCAGGATGAGGGTGTACGTTATGAAATTGCCTTGGCCAATCGGGGCCAGACTTTGTTTGTTCCCCTGGATGCCAAAGGACAGGCGCGCATTGTTTCATTGGATGTTACGCGGCAAAATGGTGTCTTTAGTGCGCAAATTTCACCCTATGATAATGCCCCCAGCGTTGAAGTGCGTGGGCGCTTATGGCGTCTGGTACAGGTGCCGGCCTTGACGCGTGCCTATCTGGCTGGCGAGGAAATTCTGCCCGAAGATGTGCAATGGATTGATGTGCGCGAGGCCACCTTGCGCCCTGGTACTGTGCTTGATCCTGAAAACTTTACCGGCCAGGCCGCGCGGCGGGCTTTGCGGGCTGGCAAGCCAATACGCTTGAGCGATTTAAAACGCGTAACGGCGGTTAGTCGCGGCGAGATCATTACGGTTGTCTATGAAGTGCCTGGCATTCGCCTGACGGCCAAGGCCCGGGCGCTGGGCGAAGCGGCACTGGGCGAGTCCTTGCGGGTCGTCAATCTGCAATCCAGTCGCACCATCGATGTGGTGGTAACGGCCCCCGGTTATGCCAGTGCCAGTTTTGGCCCCGTTGTTGGTGGTTAGGAAGAGATCATGAAAAAAATAATTTTTATTCTGGTTGGTGTGATGTCACTGTCGGCATGTGGGACAATCGACCGGGTCAAACGGGTTGGCAAAACCCCCAAAATGACACCGATTGAAAACCCGGCCAATGTTTACGGCCGCAAACCTATTGTCATGCCCATGCCGGCCAAGACCTATGAAGGGGATCGCAGCAATTCGCTCTGGCGCACGGGTGCGCGGACATTCTTTAATGATCAAAGGGCACAGCAGGTCGGCGATATTCTGACTGTCTCCATCAAAATTGATGACAAGGCCAAGATCAAAAACTCGACCGAAAGCACCCGTACATCCGGTGAGGATTCCGATCTGACCAATCTGTTTGGTCTGGAACGCAAGCTGGGCCAGATCAACCCGGCATCCTTGACCAGTTTTGGTTCTACCAGCAGCAATAAAGGTGCAGGTTCCGTGGATCGGGCAGAATCGGTAAATCTGACGGTGGCCGCCGTGGTGACCCAGGTGCTGCCCAATGGCAATCTGGTCATTGCCGGGCGTCAGGAAGTGCGGATCAATCGCGAAGTGCGCGAATTGTTGGTTTCCGGTGTGGTGCGTCCTGAAGATATTGCCTCAGATAATGTCATCGAACATACGCAAATCGCCGAAGCGCGCATTTCCTATGGTGGCCGGGGCACGCTCTCGGATGTGCAAAACCCGCGCTATGGTCAGGAACTCTTTGATATCCTGTTTCCCTTCTGAGCCGTATTTTTACGTTGCCATTTGACCACACGCCAGCCCAGCAAAAAGAACAGGATGGCCCCATGGACCAGCGGCATGATCTGAAACCCCTTGGCCATGAAAACATGGTGCACCACCGCCAAAATGGCCGCCGGGTAAATCAGGGTATGTAAACGGGCCCAGCGCCGGGGACCAAGGCGACGGATGGATGCATTGGTCGAGGTCAGTGCTAGGGGAATAAGCAGCGCAAAGGCACTCATGCCTAAGGTGATATAGGTGCGCTTGACGATATCTTTCCATAATTTGGCCAGGCTGAAAAACAGGTCCAGACCCAGATAACTGGCAAGATGCAGGCACACATAAAAAAAACGCGAACAGGCCGGCCATGCGCCGCAGGCGGGTCAGCGGGGCATAGCCGGTCAGATCGCGCAAGGGCGTGATCGCCAGGGTGATAAGCAGAACGCGCAAGGCCGTATCGCCCAAAAAGCGATTGGTCGCCTCCACCGGGTTAACCCCCAGATCATTCGGGTGAGCGCCCAACAGCAAGGCCCATTGCCAGCCTAACCACAGGGCCGGCAGGCTGAGTGCGATGAAGAAGATGGCTTTCAGGTGAGTGAGAGAAATAGATTTGGGGGCCATTAAGTTATGACTGCTCGCGTCGATTATATATCTATGGACGTCTCCCCCATTGCAAGAATTTCTTTGGTCTGCCCTAACGGCGATCCCAGGTTGCGAACATCTATCCGGCGTCACCGGATTTTGGTGCGCCCAAATGGGAATTCCGCGTGGTGAGCCTCAACAAGTGGTCGGCCTCATCGGGCCATTATAAAAGCCAGGTTCCTCACACACCGGAGCTTGCCGGTCGGTACATTTCTCAGATCATCTTGCAATCCTTGCCCCGGCCTCAATTCGAGGGCCGGAATTCTTCCCCTTTGTTCAGCACCGTCCAGATGATACGGGCATTCTTGTTGGCAACGGCGACGATGGCCCGGTTCATGCCGCGTCGTTCACGCAGGGCATTGACCCACCGGCTGAACGGGTCATCCTTGTTGGCCGAAACGCGAACCACTGCACGGGCCCCATGCACCAGAAGCGTTCGCAGGTGCTTGTCGCCCCGTTTGCTGATGCCCATCAAGACGCGTTTGTCGCCACTGGAGCGTTGTCGCGGAACCAGCCCCATCCAGGCCGCCATGTGGCGCCCGTTCTTGAACTCGGCGCCATCCCCGACGGCAGCGACGACCGCCGTGGCAATCTTGGGACCAACTCCGCAGATGCGCGCGATCCTCTGGCAGTGTTCGCTTGCCCGGAAGACCCTGTCGATCCTGCGGTCGAATGCCTTGATCCTCTCGTCGAGAAGGAGCAGAAATTCAAACAGATCGCCGATAATTTCGCGGGTGAGGTCGGTCAGGCCATTGCCTCTGTTTTCGAGGATCTCCGGGATCGCCCGACGCGCGCGACCGATCGAAACGGCAATCGCAATACCACGATCCAACAGCAGGCCACGCATCTGGCTGACCAGAGCCGTGCGGTGGTTGACGAGGCGACCGCGCGCGCGGTGCAGGGCTTGAATATCCTGCTGTGTTTCATCCTTTCGGGGCACGAATTTCATGTTCGGTTGACGCATTGCTGTGCAGATTGCCTCGGCATCATTGCGATCGTTCTTCTGGTGCTTCAGAAACGGTTTGACATATTGCGGCGCGATGATGCGCACCGAATGGCCCAACGCTTCAAACTGGCGCTGCCAGTAGAACGACCCGGTGCAGGCTTCGATCCCGATCCTGCAGGGCGGCAATTTTTCAAGCGTTGGCAAAAGGCTCTCGCGCCGAACCCGTTTCGTCAGTACACGCTGGCCATCGGCATCCACGCCGTGGAGCTGGAACACATTCTTGGCCAGATCGATCCCGATGAATTCTACAGTCATTTCTTTCTCCTCCTCTTGGCTAGGTCTTCATCCCAGCGTTGTCGATGGAGGGAGAGACGTCCATCCCAT
>JAUZSF010000002.1 GCA_030949705.1 Robiginitomaculum sp.
GTCAGCTGCTCTACCAACTGAGCTACCGAGGATCAGAGCCGTCATTTTAATGACGAGAGCGCGTCATAGCAAAGCCTTTGCGCATGGGAAAGGCTGAATATGCATCTTGAGGGATGAATTGCAGTTTTGGATATGTTTATAACGCACAAAAAAAAGGGAGCCGAAAATCGGCTCCCGAAAGGCGTTGGGTGAATGGTGGGGTGTCTTCAGGGAAGACCATGTGAATATCTCAAACAATCCTTAAAGACTGGTTAACGCGAGTTGATAAAAGAGGCATTGGATTCATCAAGCTTTCCAGCTTCTCAATAAGTATGGTTAACGAGCCCTCAAACTCTTGTGTTCAAAGGGCTATTGCGAATGAAGAATAAAGCGCCGATTCGTTGGTTGTACGGGGCGATAATTGTTTGCATAGAGGCCGGCAAAGGCATCGATTTGCGCTTTTGAGGCTTCAATGGGCTGATCAAAGACCACCCAGCTGACAACTTCAGAGCACGGCGGTGTGGTTAAAGAGCCTTCATAGCGAAAATAACTTCGGTTGCGCGGTAACAGGGCGCCGGGTTTAAATCGTTTTTCGGCTTTCATTTCGCCGGGGTCCAGCGGGGCAATATTCCAGATTTTTTGTAAGGCGGGGTTGGCATTGCCTTCTTTGAAAAAGACCCCCAGTACGCCCAGCGAGCCATCCTTGGCCTGATGCACAAAATGCGCCTCCAGCGGGTAATGGCGGCCATTAATGGTATGTTCGCTGTCGTGATGGAAATGAAACTGCAACAAGGTATAGGTCTTGCCATCCAGGATCATGGAGCCCTGTTTGTCGGTATCCACCTTAATCGTGTGCCCGTTATTAATGACGGTTGGCAGAAATGGCGTCCAATTGATTTCTATGGGGGGCAGAGGTGCCATACGGGCCTCTTTCAGATCGATAGGGGATTGCTGGGTGCCGCTGGCACAGGTCGCATAGCCCTGGTCCAATTTCCCCCAATGTTCCGGCCCGTTCATGCCGCTATAGGTCCAGTGTGGTGCGGATGTTTTGTGGGATATTGTCTTGGCTTTTCCATTGTTGTGATGGGCTTGCGGGTCATTGTTTGCCAATGCCAGCGTGGCGGTAAAGGAAAAGCAGATAGACAGTAAGAGTGCAGATTTGGTCGTATGGGCCATTATATCTCCCCTATGGCGCGAATCATACAGGATGATCTTCGTAAAAGGGGCGAAAGGCAAAGAAAACCGTATTCATTGCACGTATTTAATCATATGTCGCTGGTGCCGCGACGGGGGCGTTCTTTGGCAATACGGAAAATAATGGAGGCCCCGCCCGGAATCGAACCGGGGTGCAAGGATTTGCAATCCTCTGCGTCACCACTCCGCCACAGGGCCAAGATAAGAAACACCGTATTCACGGCGTCGTGTCCGCTCCTATAACCAGTATCGGACCAAAGGTCCATGCGCCGATTCACCTGATTGCACGTTTTGTTTGCACAGCGTAAAAGGATGTTGAATTTTCATACTTAAGAGGGAATCAGCACTCATGTTTGATGTCGAAGCCGCCCGGCGCGCCATGGTGAACAGCCAAATTCGCGTAAATGACGTCACCGACCCGCGTCTGTTGGACGCGCTGGAAACCATGCCCAGAGAACTGTTTGTGCCCAAGGCACAGGCCTCGACGGTTTATGGTGAGCGCGATGTGCCGCTGGAGGGGGGGCGATTTCTGATCAAGCCTCGGGAATTTGCCAAATTGGTCGATGCCCTTGAGATAGAAGAAAACGATCTGATTCTGAATATTGGTGCCGGGCGGGGGTATAGTGCGGCAATACTGGGTCGACTTGGTGAAACCGTAGTGGCCTTGGAACCAGATGAGACATTACGGGCCTGTGCCGAAAAAGCATTGAGCATGGTGCATGCCGATAATGTGGCCGTTATTGATGGCGACCTGCGCGCCGCGGCGCCCGAACAAGGGCCCTTTGACGTTATTTTCGTTGATGCCAGCGTTTCTTCAATCCCGCAAACCTGGCTGGACCAGCTGGCGGAAAATGGCCGGCTGGGCGTGTTTGAACGTGACGGCGGTGCTGGCCACGGCGTGGTGTATGTGCGCTCTCACGGCAGTATTGGTCGCCGGGTGGCATTTGATGCCAGCGTTCCCTATTTGCCAGGCTTTGAACCAACAAAGGCCTTTTCCTTTGCCAGATAAGTCCCTATCTGTCCTTTGGCGGCTGGTATGGCGCCAGGGTGCATGTGTCACAGATGCGTTTCTGTTGGGCCACATATAATTAGGTGATGAAAATGAAACTCGTGTTTTCGGCTCTTTTGTCTGCGACGATGTTGGCGGGCGCGGCACAGGCGGAGTCTCTTGGTGATGCCATGGCGCTGGCCTATGCCTCCAATCCGTTGTTACAGGCCGAGCGGGCAGGTTTGCGCGCCACAGATGAACAACTGGCACAGGCCCGGGCCCGGCGTCTGCCGTCGGCCAATCTGGATGCCAGCTATGGCTATTCCAAGGTCAAGCAATCCAGCCCGTTTTTCTCGGATACGTCTGCTTTCAAACCCCGTTCCGCAGGAGTTTCCCTGAACCAGACCATTTATGGTGGCGGGGCAATCCGGGGGGGTATTGAGGCCGCCAAGGCCAGTATAGCCGCAGGACGCGCCAATCTGGTCGGAGTGGAACAATCCGTGTTGCTGGATGCAGCCACGGCGTATCTGGATGTGTTGCGCGATACCGATGTGGCGCGCATTCGTCGCAATAATGTGGCGGTGCTGGATCGACAGCGCCAGGCCGCGCAGGACCGTTTTGATGTGGGGGAAATTACCCGCACCGATGTCAGTCAGGCCATTGCCCGGGTGGCCGGGGCCCAGGCCCAGTTACAGGCCGCGCTTTCAACGCTGGCCAACAGTCGTGCTGCGTATGAGCGCGTGATTGGCCGCATGCCGGGATCGCTGGACGACGTCGATATGCCAGCCCATGTACCAGAGGATTTGGAAACGGCGCGCCAGATTGCAGAAATGCAGTCGCCAGTGATTCTTGCCGCGATCCACAGCGAAGAGGCTGCCCGTCGCCAGATTCAGGTGGCCAAGGCAGGATTGCGTCCCAATGTTTCTGTGGGGCTGAGCGGTAATACGGCAAAAAATTCCAGCTTTCCGGGGCAGAAAGTTGACAGTATTGGGGCGGCTGCCCGGTTGTCCATTCCCATTTTTACTGGCGGGTTAAACCAGTCCCAGACCCGTGCTGCCAAGCAACGAGCCTCGCAGGCGCGGCTGCAATTGGCGCAAACCCGGCGCCAGGTAAATGAACAGGTGGCGCGCGCATGGAGTTCTCTGGTCGCTGCCCGGGCGGTGATTGCCTCCAGCAAAGAACAGGTCAAGGCCAACGAGCTGGCCTTTGAAGGGGTGGAGCAGGAGGCCCAGGTCGGCCTGCGTACCACACTGGATGTGTTGGATGCGGAGCAGGAATTGCTCAATGCGCGCCTGGCATTAGTCAGTGCCGAGCACGATGCCGATCTGGCCGCGTTTGGTTTGTTGGCGGCGACCGGGCAGCTGACGGCGCAGAAACTGGATTTGAAGGTTTCTTATTATGACCCGGCTTCTTATGGAAAAACGACCGCTAGAGGGTTGTTTGATACCAGCATTGACGAGTAAATAGAGGATGATTGGCTGGACAGGGGGGCGATCCCGGCTTTAGCCTTGTTTTTCACATAAACGATTCGAGCACACGCCATGGCTGAAGAAAACGCAGAGAGTGAAGCTGAACCAACAATGGAGGAAATTCTAGCCTCCATTCGTCGTATCATTTCCGAAGATGATGAAGACGAAGGAAAAGCAGAGACCGAGGCGGCAGCACCGGAACCCGAAGCAGCGCCCGAACCTGAGCCGGCACCAGAACCAGAGCCAGAACCCGTGGCAGAGGCTGAGCCGGAACCCGAGCCAGAACCGGAAGCTGAGCTCCCCCCAGCGGTGGAGGAAGAGGACAGCATTCTGGAACTGACGGAAATTGCGGATCTGGATGATGATATCATTGCCGTCGATAAGGATGCGTTGGAGCCCGAGCCAGAACCGGAGCCTGAGCCTGAGCCTGAGCCTGAGCCTGAGCCAGAACCTGTTGCCGAGATTGAGCCAGAGCCTGTTGCCGCCGAAGCGGTCACCGTCGATGAAGATGAAATCCTGGGCGAAGCCAGCGCGGCGGCCGCGGCCGGATCGCTGAGCATGCTGGCGCAAAATATGCGTGTGGCGCAAAATGACGGGCAAACGATCGAGGGGATTTTGCGAGAGCTGTTGCGCCCCATGTTGAAGGCCTGGCTGGATGAAAATCTGCCCTCCATTGTGGATACCAAGGTGGAAGAAGCCATCGAGAAGGTGGTGCGCCGCACCCGTGTATGAGGCTTCGCCTCATCGCAATGAAATCTTCATATCCGTTCCTATATTTTCATGCCCCGGCAATGCACATCGCAATGCCGGGTGCATAGCCTGAGTCCTCCGCCATGTTAGACAAGACCTTCGATCCCGCCGCCGCCGAGCCGCTATTATACGAACAATGGGAAACTTCCGGGGCTTTCAAGCCCAAGGATGATCCGGATGCCCAGCCCTATTGCATTGTGATTCCGCCGCCCAATGTCACCGGCTCGCTGCATATGGGCCACGCGCTCAATAATACTTTGCAGGATGTTCTTATCCGTTTCGAGCGTATGCGCGGCAAATCCGTGCTTTGGCAAGTGGGCATGGACCATGCGGGCATTGCCACGCAAATGGTGGTCGAGCGCAAACTGGCCGAGGATGGCAACCAGGGGCGGCGTGAGCTCGGCCGTGAAGCCTTTGTCGAAAAAATCTGGGAGTGGAAGGCGCAATCCGGCGGGGCCATCACCAAACAATTGCGTCGCCTTGGGGCCTCGTGTGACTGGAGCCGTGAACGCTTTACATTGGACGAGGGGCTCAGCGCCGCCGTGCGCAAAGTGTTTGTGCAGCTCTATCGCGAAGGCTTGATGTATCGCGCCAAGCGCATGGTCAATTGGGATCCGCATTTCCAGACGGCGATTTCTGATCTGGAGGTGGAGAACCGCGAAGTGCAGGGCCATTTCTGGCACTTCAAATACCCGCTGGAAAATGGCGAAACCTACGAATACGTCGAAAAAGACGAAGACGGAAATGTCACTTTGTGCGAGACGCGCGATTATATTTCCATCGCCACCACCCGGCCTGAAACCATGCTGGGCGATGGGGCAGTGGCGGTGCATCCCGATGATGAACGCTATGCAAATATTATTGGCAAGCGGGTGCTGTTGCCGCTGGCGGATCGTTATATCCCGATCATCGCCGATGAACACCCGGACCCGGCAATGGGTTCCGGCGCGGTGAAAATCACCGGCGCGCACGACTTTAACGACTATGAGGTCGCCAGGCGTCACGATTTGCCCATGTATATATTGATGGACGAACGCGGCCGCATGAAAGCCAGCGACATCATGCCCGAAAAATATGTCGGCATGGACCGTTTTGAGGCGCGCAAGCAGGTGATTGCCGACATTGATGCGCTGGGTCTTCTGGAAAAAGTCGAAGACAAGGTGATCCAGCAACCCACCGGTGATCGCTCCGGCGTACCGATCGAGCCGATGCTGACGGACCAGTGGTTTGTGGATGCCAAAACCCTGGCCGAACCGGCCCTGGCCGCGGTAAAAGGCGGTGATACAAAATTCACCCCGAAAAACTGGGAAAACACGTACTTTCACTGGATGGAAAACATCCAGCCCTGGTGCGTCTCTCGCCAACTCTGGTGGGGACACCGCATCCCGGCGTGGTATGGGCCAGACGGGGAAGTATTTGTTGCTGAAAATGAAGATGAAGCACACGTGGCGGCCAAAGAGAAGTTTGGAAATGATGTTACGCTAAGACAGGACGAAGACGTTCTGGACACCTGGTTTTCCTCGGCCCTGTGGCCATTTTCCACGCTGGGCTGGCCGGATAAAACGCCGGAACTGGACAAGTATTATCCCACCAATGTGCTGATCACCGGCCATGATATTATTTTCTTCTGGGTGGCGCGGATGATGATGCAGGGCCTGCATTTCACCGGCCAGGTGCCATTTCCGGATGTGTATATTCACGGGCTGGTGCTGGATGAGCACGGCAAGAAAATGTCCAAATCCAAGGGCAATACCATTGACCCGCTGGAGATTATTGATCGTTTTGGTGCCGATGCCTTGCGCTTTACCATGACCATTTCGGCGGCCCAGGGCACCAATATCCGCATGTCGGAAAGCCGGGTCGAGGGCTATCGCAATTTTGGCACCAAAATCTGGAATGCGGCGCGTTTCTGTCAGATGAATGATTGCGTTCCAATGGCCGGTTTTGACGCGGGCGCGGTAAAGGAACCGCTGAACCGCTGGATCATTTCCGAGGCGGCCAGCACGGCGCAAAATGTTACCCGCGCGCTGGAAGGCTATCGCTTTAACGATGCGGCGCAAATGCTCTATCGCTTTGTCTGGAACACCTATTGCGACTGGTATCTGGAACTGATCAAGCCTCTGCTAAACGGTGAAGACGAAATTGCCAAGGCAGAGACCCGCGCCAGCGCGGCCTATGCGCTGGATCAGGCCCTGATCATGTTGCACCCGATCATGCCTTATATCACTGAAAAGCTCTGGGGCGAGATTGCGGACCGCGATACCTTGTTGATCACGGCCCCATGGCCAACACCCGATGCCGCCCTGATTGATGAAGACGCGCAGGCCGAAATGGATTGGGTGATCCGCCTGATCAGCGCCATTCGTTCGGTTCGGGCCGAAACCAATGTGCCTGCCGGGGCCAAAATGCCATTGGTGGTGTGCAGCGATGCAGCAGAGGTGGCCGCTAAATTCAAACGCCATGGTGCTTTGATTGGCCGTTTGGCGCGAGTTGAAAAAATCAGCTTTGCTGAGGAAGCTCCCGAAGGGGCGCTGCAAACCGTGGTGGATGAAGTGACCTATGCGCTGATCATGGATGGCGCGGTGGATATGGGCGCAGAGCGCAAGCGCCTGCAGGGCGAAATCACCAAAACCATTGGCGAGATTACCCGGATTGAGAAAAAGCTGGGCAATGAAAAATTCACCGCGCGTGCGCCTCAGGCCGTGGTTGATGGCGAGCGGGAAAAGCTGAAAGGCTATCAGGCCCAAAAGGCCAAGCTGGAAGAGGCTTTGGCGCGTTTGCCTTGATGGATTCGCTCAGTCATCACCGCCAGGCGGGCTTTGCATCAACCCCCAGAACAACATGAATTGCGCCAGATAATAACTGGCCATGACCGCCAGATGCCGCTCGGGCAGGGGCGCCACAAAACGATCAATCCCGATCAGGCTGTCCGATAATAAAAACAGCAAGGCCCCGATTTTGGCGATCCGGGGGGCATCGCTGATCAGCGCCAGCAAGACCATCAGGCTCAGCGCACTGAAATAGGCCATCAAGGCCGGTGCCATGGCCCCGGCCAGCGGCAACAGCCAGATGCCCAGCCCCACCGCCCAGACGATCACGCCTACCAGAACCGCCTTGTCTTGCCCTGACAGGGCGACAGCGGGCCGGCGGCGCGGCCAGAACCCGGCGATATAAGAGAGCTGCGCCAGCAAAAATGCCCCCATGCCATAGGCAAAGCCGTTGGCAAGATCCAGCGACAGGAGGAGATCACCAAAGCCGGACAGGGTCAGCGCCAGCGCCAGCCGGTTATGCAGGGGCACGTCCTTGGCCAGAAACGCCAGATACGCCAGCACCCAGATCGGCAAGGCCTTGATCAGCGGCGCAAAGCTCTCCCCCAAATGTTCTGGCGCAAAAAGGTATGCCAAAGCGGCCAATGCTGCCACGGCCCGCAGAACCAGGCCCGACGGGCGGGTCAGGATGGCGGCTTCCTGTGTTGCCCTCATGCGTCCAGCTCCACCATGACCGGCACATGGTCCGATGGTTTTTCCATGGCGCGGGCCTCTTTGAAGATCTGCACCCCTTGCAAGGTGTCGGCGGCCTGGGGGGACAGCAAAATATGGTCAATATGAATGCCATGGCCGCGTTGCCATGCCCCGCGCTGGTAATCCCAAAAGGTGTATTGATGCGCCCGGCCATCCTTGGCCAGATAGGCATCGGTCAGGCCTTCCCACATCAGGGCGGCAAATTCATCGCGGACCTCTTTGGCAAAAAGCGCGTCATCGGCCCAGACCGAGGGGTCCCAGCAATCCTCGTCGCGATAGATCACATTATAATCCCCGGCCAGAACGAGTTTTTCTTCCAGCTTCAACAGGGATTTCGCATGCGCCCGCAGGCGCTTCATCCAGTCCAGCTTGTATGTGAACTTGTCGGTGCCTTTGGGGTTGCCGTTGGGCAGATAGATCGAGGCTACGCGCACAGGGCCGTTATCGGCCCCAATCACCGCCTCGATATACCGGGCATGATCATCGTCTTTATTGCCTGGCAGGCCACAAATACTTTCCTCGATGCAGTAACGTGACAGTATGGCGACACCATTATAGCTTTTCTGGCCGTGTACCGCGATATTGTATCCCAAGGCCTCAAACGCATCTCGCGGGAATTGCTCATCCTGGCACTTGATCTCCTGCAGGCAGGCAATGTCCGGGCGGGCATTCTCAAACCATTCAAGAATAGTGGGCAGACGCGTGCGTACCGAATTTACGTTCCAGCTGACGATTTTCATGGGCTTCCTCTATGTCTGGGTCATGGTTTAATGGGTTTCGCCTCCATCGTCACCCATGCAAACCAAAAACCGGCATAGAGCCGCCCATACGCCCCGATGATCACAAGGCCCGAGTATAACCCCCTGGCCGCGCGGTGGGGCAAATGGCGTTTATCCCCGTGTCCATCAGGGGTAAAAAGGGGTAAAGGAGGGGCGTTTCAGGGTCCGTTTTTTCGCATTCAGGGGTATTTAAGGGGTAAGGGATGGACGGCCCAGGGGTAAGCCTTGCCCCTCATTGACCCTTGGGGTCGTTATGCGGGGGATTTCTCCCTCTCCTTGGGGGAGAGGGCCGGGGTGAGGGGCTGGTGAAGCAAAGATAGTGCACTTTCTTTAAGCCCATGATCCCTCACCTTATTCCTCTCCCCGCCCGGGAGAGGAAAGAGCTTGTTTCTATGTCGGTGCGATGCTTTTGGAGCGGGGATAGGAAAACCTTGTCCCACAAGGGCGTGGATGGGGTATTGTGTTTCCATTACCCATCCCCTCATCCTGAGGTGTGAGCTACTCCCGGAAATCGGACACTGACATAAGCTATGATTTGTTGTCTGCTGATCTTCGACAAAGAGGAGATCAGAGATGTCGAAACGCAAAGCAACATGCGCCGGAGTTTAAGGCGAAGGTGGCACTGGAGGCCCTGAAGGGTGAACAGACGGTGAGCGAGCTGGCGAGCCGGTTCGGGGTTCACCCCACGATGATCCACCAGTGGAAGAAGGCCCTGCTCGAAGGTGCCTGCGGTGTGTTTGAGCGTGGCCACAGGAAAAAGCCGGAGGTTGACGAAGAGCAACTGAAAGACTTGCATGCCAAGATCGGGGAACTGGCCGTCGCCAATGATTTTTTGGCACGAAAGCTCAAACCCTGGGGCGCAAAGTGAGGCTGGGCATGATTGAGCGCCATCATCCCCAGCTGTCCATTGGCAAACAATGCCGTTTGCTATCGATCTCACGGTCATCGTTCTATTACACCCCCAAGGGCGAAAGCGGACAAAATCTGACCCTGATGAGGTTGATTGATGAGCAGTTTTTGGAAACACCGTTCTATGGTGTCCGCCAGATGACCTGGCACCTGAGGAATGAAGGCCATCTGGTCAATGAGAAACGCATTCGCCGTTTGATGCGTCTCATGGGGCTGATGCCGATCTACCAGAAGCCCAATACTAGTAAGGCTCATAAGGGGCACAAGATTTACCCCTATCTGTTACGGGGGTTGCGGGTGGGGCGCCCAAACCAGGTCTGGTGCACCGACATCACCTATTTGCCTATGCGGCGTGGATTTTTGTATCTGATAGCCATCATGGACTGGCACACCCGCAAGGTGCTGGCCTGGCGCCTCTCGAACACGTTGGAGGCTGACTTCTGTGTCGAAGCCCTGAACGAAGCTATCCACCGCTTCGGACCACCTGAGATTATGAACACGGATCAAGGCAGCCAGTTTACATCCTTTCTCTGGACGGATCGTGTAAATCGGGCAGGCATCAAAATATCGATGGATGGCAAGGGCCGGTTTCTCGATAATATCTTTGTGGAACGGCTCTGGCGATCCCTCAAATACGAATGTGTTTATCTGCACGCCTGGGAAAGCGGTTCACAAGCCAAAGCAGGGATCAAGAAATGGATGGAGTTCTATAATCGCAAACGCCCACATTCTGCCCTTGCTGGAAAACCACCTGCCGTGGTCTACTGGCAGAAACTTGAAACAACAAACCCCGATCAGCAGGAGCAAAAAGTAGCTTAAGTTACGCCAGAAACTGTCCAACCATTGGGGAGTAGCTCAGTGCGAACGAGGGAGGCCTCGAAGGATGGATACCCAGCCCGGGATTTCTCTCTCTCCCTTTGGGGTGAGGGGGATGGTGAAGCAAAGATAGTGCACTTTCTTTAAGCCCATGATCCCTCACCTTATTCCTCTCCCGCCCCGGGAGAGGAAAGAGCTTGTTTCCACGCCGGTGTGATGCTTTTGGGGTAGAGAATAATATGCGAACCTCATCCTGAGGTGCGAACGAAGAGAGCCTCGAAGGATGGATAACACCCAAGCCGGGATTTCTCCCTCTCCCTGGGGGAGAGGGCCGGGGTGAGGGGATGGTGAAGCAAAGCCCGCGCGCTGTCTTTAAGCTCTATGCCCCCTCACCTTATTCCTCTCCCGCCCGGGAGAGGAAAGAGCTTGTTTCCATGCCGGTGCGATGCTTTTGGGGTAGAGAATAATATGCAAACCTCATCCTGAGGTGCGAACGAAGGGAGCCTCGAAGGATGGATAACACCCAGGCCGGGGCCCCGGCGCGGGGGCCGGGGTCTTCGACCTGTCCCCCAAACACCCCGCGCCCGGCCCCATGGGGAAGCGTGGCATAGAGAGATCTTCAGAATAAATCCGCAACCATGAACAACATCTTTGGCAACCACACCCCGGGGCCACACTATGGCGCCCAGTCCCCCAAGTCTTCCCCACCTTGCCTAAACATGTTTTATTGAATCGCGAATAATCAATGGTCAGAGGGAATGCCCATGCCCTGTGGCATGGGGGCAACATAAAACCGGCGCCAGGGCTCGCCTGCGGGGGAAAAAGGGGTTAACAAAACATGGGCAACGCCTTTTGCCGCAATGTTTTACGCCAAATGCGCAAAAACAGCACCACCGGCGCAAGTTTTTTATCAAAACAGTTGACATTGGCGCCTTTGCCAACGGTAAAACTGACCTCGCTTGACGTATTCCGGGGGGCTGAGGTTTTAGAGGGTGCCCTAGATACAATAGAGTAAACATAGCTACGGCCCTCCAATTCTGGTGTGCCCAGTGATTACACGTAAACCTTTTAATGATTGGAAACACTCATGAATATCAAAAAACTTCTAACAACAACAGCGATTGCTGCTATGGCGGCCTCGTCGGCTAATGCGCTTGGATCTGCAGCTTAGGCTGATTAATGGTACGCTAGCGATGCTGGTGGTTGCTGCTCAGCTTACTCTTGGCTAATGAGGTCGATCTGTCTGGTACGTCTTGGTCAGTCCGCCATTTATGAATTTCGCGTTACGACCAATACAAATCTTCCTGGCTGCGTGATAACGTAAAGCTAACCGTTAATTTGCCTGCTGGTGTAACATTTTCTACATCAGTTTCTGGTTCCACCTTATGGTGCTCGAGACGTGCGTGTGGCTCGACAACATGATGATGCATTTTACAAATGCTGACGGTTAGTTCAGGTGGCGGTGCCGGTGGTTCTACTGTCACGTTATCTGGATACAAGTCGTGGACTGCTCAAAGCGTCTTTAGTTTGGCCTTGCCGCTGAATATTGGACGACTGTCTGCATGCACAGCTTCTGCCCTGCAATTAATGTTGGGCTGACTACTGAAGTGGGACTCCAATTGATGGTGGTTCGGCCAGCACTGAATGATGGTGCGACACCCCTGTAACTATTGCGCTAATGTGTATGTGTGGCCATGGTTTGGTTACGACTAATGGTGTAGTCGCAGATGGCTGATGCTGAAGATTCCATTCTGGCTCTTCCTGGTTATACTTCATTCGTGCTTGGCTCAGATGGCCTGGTGGTCTAACGCAGCTGCCGGCAAGGTGCAGACTGAACTCAGGCAACTATAGGTACATCGATGCTTCGTTGACTACTGGGGCAAATAGACCAGTTGGATGGTGCGGGTGCTGACCTTTCCCCTGCAGACATTGGGGCACTTACTTTTTCTGTTACGTTTGCCTCTGATGTTACGGGCATCGCTTCAGTCGCGATTCTGGATGGGACTACGGCAAATGTCATTACGGATTTGATTACCAACATGCCAGCGGTTACCACGCCGACGGGAATAGTTTCGTCTTTTCAACGACTGATGGTACGATATTACGAACTTTGGATGGTACGCCTGACCCTGTATTGGTGACGCTTACTAATGCTACCCGCTGCCAATCAACAGCCCAGTCGTGAGTATTACTTCTTCTACTGCCACCTTTGTTGATGCTGGATCTGCAATTTGATTGCCTAGTGAAGCTTTTGCTTCAGGTAGTCTTTGGATGCCATGCAGATGAAGGCTACTGCCATTTGGACCTTTTGACTGGGTTGGCGATGCCATCAAAGCTTCTCGTAATATCTTCCGCTTTGACGGGGCTCGACTCTGGTACATTCGCCTGGTGAAGTTACCTTTACCAATTCTAGCAATGGTTTGAATGGTACCATTCCCATTTCACTTTGAATCCGCGTAAATGGCGAAGGTCAAGTTGTTAGCAATCTGCACTTGGATGCTCTTAACCCGGGCTTTGGTCGTGCTGACGTTTCTTTCATCTTCTTCTCAGCAGGTGCCTACTGATGTTGACCGTCTGATGCTGCGCGGTGACGTGCTCTCCACCTTCGGTGGCGGTGCTAACACCACGGCTGGTTCAGACGACTAAGTCTAACCAGACTTACTTGCACTTAAAGATTTGGGGCGGCCTTTGGGTCGCCCCTTTTCTTTTGGGTAATCCTCACCCCGATAAAGATCGGGGGCCGGTTTGGCCAAATGCCGGATAGCGTTTTTCAACGGGATGGTGCGGATGGTTTCTTCCCATTTGCAAAATGGGTGACAAGCCTGCAAACTATGCAGATCAAATGCATTGGGCTGGAATCACATGTCTCTTAAAAACTGTCACCATGTTCGGGCCTTTCGGGCCCTGGCCAAACGGGCTTTGCCCTCGCCCATGTTCCATTATCTGGATGGTGGCGCCGATGATGAATGGACCCTGGCCAATAATACCCATGCCTTTGACGGGTATGAATTATTGCCAAGGGCGCTGGTGGATGTCAGCCAGATAGACACCCGGGCCACGCTGTTTGGCCAGCCCATGGCCATGCCCTTATTGTTATCCCCCACCGGGGGAACGAAAATGTTTCATCCCGCCAGAGAACTGGCGGTGGCGCGGGCCGCGGCGAATGCAGGGTTGATGGTTTCGCTGTCCACGGTTGGCACGACCAAGATCGAAGACTTTGCCGCCCATACCGACGGGCCAAAACTGTTTCAGCTCTATGTGTTCAAGGATCCAGGCCTGACCCGCGACCTCATCGCCCGGGCCAAGGCCGCCAAAATCGATGCCCTGTGCCTGACGGTGGATACCCCGGTTGGCGGCAACCGGGAACGGGATCTGGTAACCGGCATGTCCGTTCCCCCCAAATTTACGCTGGCCAGTCTTCTCAGCATAGCCATGCACCCTAAATGGGTGTGGGGGACGGTACGTTCTGGCAAAATCCGCATGGAAAATGTGGCCGACTGGATCGAGGCCCACATCAAAACCGCCGGTGGTGGGGCGGCGGCCTATATCGATGCCCGGTTCGACCAGACCCTGACCTGGGATGATGCCAAACGCATTGCACAGGAATGGGGCGGCCCGTTTGTCATCAAGGGAATCATGACCCCGGGGGATGCGATCCGCGCTCGCGATATCGGGGCCTGTGGGGTGATGATCTCCAATCATGGTGGGCGACAATTGGATGGCGCCCCCGCCCCGATTGATATGGTGGCCCCCATTCGCGAGGCCGTCGGGGATCGTCTGGAATTGGTGGTTGATGGCGGCGTGCGCCGGGGATCGCATATTGTAAAGGCATTGGCGTTGGGGGCCGATGCCTGTTCCATTGGGCGGCCATTTTTGTACGGCCTGGCCGCCGGCGGCGAAGACGGGGTGGCGCGGGTACTAAAGATATTTTCCGAAGAATTTGAACGCACCATGGCGCTTATGGGCTGTCCCAGCCTTGCGCATATCAGTGCTGGACACGTACAAGGGCGTAACCCAAAACAAGGATATACAAATGTTCGCAGCAGAAAGCATGGTAAGAACCCTGATCAATCAGGGGGTTGATTTGTGTTTTACCAATCCCGGCACGTCCGAAATGCATATGGTGGCGGCGCTGGATCGGGTAGAGGGCATGAAATCCGTGCTGTGCCTGTTCGAAGGCGTCGCCACCGGGGCGGCCGACGGCTATGGCCGCATGGCGGGCAAACCGGCCTGCACCTTGTTGCATTTGGGGCCGGGCTTGGCCAATGGGCTGGCCAATCTGCACAATGCCCGGCGCGCCTTTTCGCCGGTGCTGAACATTGTTGGCGACCATGCGGTGGATCACCGTCCGCTGGATGCCCCTCTGACCTCGGATATTGAAGGGGTTTGCGCCCCCATGTCCCGCTGGGTGGGGACGGTTTCTTCTTCATCAGAGGTTTCCACCATGGCCATTGAGGCCGTGCGCGAGGCCTATGGGCCGGAACGCGGCGTGGCCAGTCTGGTCTTGCCGGCCGACTGTGCCTGGTCCAACGAAGAACCGGATGTATTGCCAAAGGCAGAAATGCCGGGCCTGCGCCCGATCAGTGACGAAACCGTGCAAAATGCCGCCGAGGCGCTGAAAAGTGCAAAAAATCCAATCCTTTACATTGGCGGCACCGCCTGTCTGGAGGATGGTTTGCAGGCCGCCGGGCGGGTATGTGAAAAACTGAATTGTCGCCTGGTGATGGAAACCTTTGCGCCGCGCATTTCCCGCGGGGCGGGGCGGGTTTCGCCGGTTCGCCTGAATTATTTTGCCGAACAGGCTGCCGAGGATCTGAAAGATTGTGATCTTTTGCTGATTGCCGGCTCCAAGCCGCCGGTCAGCTTTTTTGCCTATCCCGGTGTACCCAGCGAGCTGACCCCCGAAGGGGCCAAGGTTGTGCGCCTTGGTGGCCCGGCTGATGATATCACCACCGCCCTTGGCGCTCTGGCCGATATGTTGGATGCCCCTGCAGTACCAAAGCTTGCGCCGCGCAATCATGCGCCCGAGATCACCAACCCGGATGAGCCCCTGAACCCCGGTTATGCGGGCCTGTCGCTCTTGCGCCATATGCCGGAAAACTCGGTGATATGCGATGATGCCACCACCTCGGGCATGGGTATATATCCCTGGCTGGATAATGGTCCCAATCATGAATGGCTGTGTCTGACCGGTGGGGCCATTGGCATGGGGATGCCATTGTCTGTCGGCGCCGCTTTTGCCGCGCCAGATCAACAAGTATTTGCGCTCTGCGGGGATGGGGCGGCGGCCTATACCTTGCAGGCCTTGTGGACCCAGGCACGGGAAAAACAGAATATAATCAATGTGGTCTTCGCCAACCATTCCTATCTGGTATTGAATTTCGAACTGGCGCGGGTTGGCGCTGGCGAGCCGGGGCCGGCGGCGCAAGCCATGCTGGATCTGTCCAATCCTAAAATGGACTGGGTGAAATTGTCCGAAGGATTTGGCGTTCCGGCGGTGCGGGCCAGCACGGTTGGGCAATTTGATGATGCGCTGCAGGCCGCCCTCAAGGCAGGTGGTCCGCAATTGATCGTGGCAGAAATTTAGGCTTTATCCACGCCCTCTTTATCCCGTTAGCCCGCCGCGGTTATGGGAATGGGGGTGATGACATTGCCCTGGGTGAAGACGATCTTGACGTGATCAATGGCATCCAGATTCTCTATTGGATTGTCTGACAGCAGGATCATTTCGGCCAGCGCGCCTTGTTTGATCACCCCCAGGGCCGGGCCATCGGGTTCGAGGATTTGCCCAGGCAGGCTGGTGGCCATTTTCAGAACCCTCAGGTTCGACATGCCCAGGTCATTCAGGACGTGTAATTCCCGGATCAAGGAGGCCCCGGGCGTCAGGCCCGGAACCCCATAATCCGTACCGGCAACCATGCGAATATTATGGTCTTGCATGGCCCGGATATTGGCGATCAGGTCTTCATGAAACTGTGGCATGCTCTTATTGACATAAGAGGGTGTGAATCCATATTTTCCATAGTTTTCAATACCATCCGTCCAATCCGCCATGAGCGACTTATAGGTGCCGGGGGCCATTAATCTTCGTTCCAGCGGGGTTAGGGGCGGTTGTTTTGTCTTGCCGCGTATCATCCATTCCCAAATCTGCGCCGTGGTCACCACGGGCGTTTGTTTTTGTTCCAGCAGTTTGAGCATTTTATCATCAAAAATGCCCTGATAGGCTGGATGCATCAGGACATCAGCACCGTTGAGAACGGCTTCATAGGCATCGGAGGCCGCCGCCGCATGCACATAAACGGGCTGCCCATGCTGGTGGCTGACCGCAATAATTTTTGCCACCTTTTCCGGGGACAGTTTGGGGGAGTTCAGGGGGATGACCCCATCAATAACGATTTTGGTATGATGGGCCTTGCCATCAAAAAGGGCATTAAGAGCTTTAAAATCAATGCCATTTGGGTCGATTTGCAGAACCAGGTTTTTAATCGCCATCATGCTCAGGGGCCAGGGGATCAGCGATTTCATCATGGGGATGGGGTGGCCGTTTTTTACCGTAATAATTCTGCCGGTATCATAGAGCCTTGGCCCGTGCTTGGCGGTGTTGAAGGGGGATTCCACAATTGGGCTGGCCAGGACAATACTGGTCACGCCGGCATAGAGATAGGCATCATATTCGTATTGTAACGGGTACAGGTCTTTGAGCGCTGAATCCCAGGGCGGCCGTCCGGAAGACATGCCAAAGTGTGTGTGAAAATCGATGAAGGCAGGCATGAGTACGCCGCCTGCACCGTCAATAATCCGTATTGTATTTTGGCCTGAATTTTCAGGCAACATGTCATCGCTTTGATAGAGATGAGTGATGATGCCGTGCTCTATCTCGATGCCGGCATAGGCGGTCAGTGTCGGGTCTATGCCATCAAAAACGCGCACGTTCTTGATGAGGGTTGGCGTATTGCTGTTCTCCTGAACCTGAATAATTGCGCGGGTCTTGCCTGCATTCATCCAGTTAAAGGCCAGGATTGCCAACAGGAGAGCGACAAGCCCCCCTAAAATGATTGTCAGTGACCGACGAGAGATGGGCATCATGGTTTACTCGATTACAAATGAATGCCTGGCCAATACCAGAATTGGATGCCGGTTGGCAAAGCCAGGATGCAAGGTCAGGTATTATATTACGCAGCCGGAAAAGGTATATCCATAATTAGAAACGTCAAGGGGAGGGGGATTGCACAAAGAATTCCCCAGCCCAGAGGGCATGATAGCTGCGTTTTAAAACAGTTTTATTACAATAGAAGCCTTGCCCCTAAAGCACCTTGCCCGGGTTCATGATATTATCCGGGTCGAGTGCGGCCTTGATGGTGCGCATCATGGCCATGGCGCTGGGATGCTCTTCTTGCAAAAACTGTCGCTTACCCAGGCCAATGCCGTGTTCCCCGGTGCAGGTTCCTCCCGCCGCAATGGCCCGTTCCACCATGCGATTTACGGCGTCTTCAGCGGTTTTTAAGGCCGCCTCATCCCCCGGTTCTACCCAGAGCGTGGTGTGATAATTGCCATCGCCCACATGGCCGACTACGGCGGCCAGAATGCCATGATCGTCAAAATCCTGGCGGGTATCGGCAATGCTTTGTGCCAATTGCGATATGGGCACACAAACATCGGTGATCAGGCCCTTCTTGCCGGGATTCAGGGCCTTGGCGGCGTATAGCGCCTCATGGCGAGCCCGCCAGAGCTTTTTGCGTTCTTCCGGGCTGGTCGCGGCCTTAAAGCCTTTGCCGCCCAGCTCGTCCGCAATTTCGACAAAACGGCACTGGTCATCGGCGACACTGGCTTCGGTGCCATGAAATTCCAAAAACAGGGTGGGGGCGACTTCGTTTTCCAACCCGGCATAATGGTTGACCGCAAAAATGGCCAGCTCATCCATCAATTCCATGCGCGCCAGCGGGATTTCACACTGGATGGCCAGCGTGACGGCATCCACCATATTTTGCACAGTATCAAAGGCACAAACGCCCGAGGCCTCAACCTCGGGACGGCCATAAAGGCGCAATGTCAGCTCGGTAATGATACCCAGCGTACCTTCGGAGCCGACCAGTAAATGAAGAAGATCATATCCGGCGGAGGATTTGCGCGCCCGCCCGCCCAGCTCGACAATGGAGCCATCGGCCAAGACCGCCTTTAACGCCAAGACATTTTCTTTCATGGCCCCATAGCGCAAGGTGGTGGTGCCCGAGGCACCGGTGGCCGCCATACCGCCAAGGGTGGCATCTGCCCCCGGATCCACCGGAAAATGCAGGCCCGTATCGCGCAAATATTCTTCCAACTGGCGGCGTTTCACCCCGGCCTGTACCGTTACATCCATATCTTCGGGGCGTACCTGCACCACCGCATCCATTTGGGACAGATCAATACAAACCCCGCCATAAATGGCATTCACATGGCCTTCCAGCGCCGTGCCGGCTCCAAAGGCAATGACGGGCGCTTTGTATTTGGCGCACAGGGTGACGATTTTGGAAACGTCTTCGGTGCTGTGGGCAAAGGCCACCAGATCTGGCGCAGCGCACGGATGAAAGGATTCGTCCTGGCCATGTTGCTCCCGTATTGCCTGAGATGTGCTCAGCCGATCTCCCAATATATCGCCCAGCTCTGCGCTCAAGGCATCCAGATCAAATGCACGTTTGGTCATTATGATTTCTCCGGGTTAGCCGATTTCGCGGGCGATGCGGCGCAAATAGGCCTGGTATTCGGTGTCCAGCCCATCATCGACCAGCGCCATGAATTCCGGCTTGCTGATAAAGCCCTTGCGATAGGCAATCTCTTCGGGGCAGGCGATTTTCAGGCCGGTGCGTTCCTCAACCACCTTGATAAACTGTCCGGCTTCATAAAGGGCGCTGTGCGATCCCCCATCCAGCCAGGCCGTGCCCCGGTTCAGGCGAGACACATTCAGTTTGCCCATGGCCAGATAGGCCTTGTTGACGTCGGTAATTTCCAGCTCGCCCCGTGCCGACGGGGTCAGGGTTCTGGCAATTTCCAATACCTGGTCGTCATAAAAATACAGCCCTGGTACGGCCAGATTGGATTGTGGGGTTTCGGGCTTTTCCACCAGCGCCAGCGGGCGATCGTCCGCATCCAGCGTGACCACGCCAAAGGCGCTGGGGTTGGCCACTTCATAACCAAAAATGGTGGCACCGTCGTACGTGATGGCGGCGGATATATGTTCGGGCAGGCCGCTGCCATAAAAAATATTATCGCCCAGGATCAGGGCTACATTTGCGCCTTCAATATCATCGGCGGCAATTTCAAAGCACTGGGCGATCCCGCCCGGCCTTTCCTGTGCGCGATAGGTGAATTGTACCCCCCACTGACTGCCATCACCCAACAGGCGTTGCAATTGGGGCAAGGCATCGGGCGAGGAAATCAGGACAAAATCACGCATCCCCACCAGCATCATAATGCTAAGGGGATAATAGATCATCGGCTTGTCATAAATGGGCAGCAAATGTTTGTTGACCGCATGGGTCAACGGATAAAGGCGGCTGCCGGTGCCGCCAGCCAGTATGATGGTTTTCCAGGGTTTTCCCATTACCAGTATCGTGTCCCCTTATTGTTTTTCTTCGCCCAACCCCAGGCGCTTTATATTTTCCGCACCTTCGCGCCACCAGCTCTGGTTATCAAGGTACCATTTTACCATTTTTCGCATGCCTTGGGTAAAGGTCAGGGATGGCTCCCAGCCAAGGTCGGCCTTGATCTTGGTGGCGTCAATGGCATAGCGAAAATCATGGCCGGGGCGGTCTTTGGTAAAGCGCAGCTGTTCGGCGTAAGGTTTGCCATCGGCGCGGGGGCGCATCTCGTCCAAAATGGTGCAAATGGTGTTGGCCAGATCCAGATTGGAAACCTCGGCATTGCCGCCCACATTATATTTTTCACCGACCTTGCCGTTGTTGGCAATGGTGATCAGCGCGGATACATGGTCATCCACATAAAGCCAGTCTCGCACATTTTCGCCGCGGCCATAAATGGGGATAGGTCGATCAATCAGGGCATTGCGAATAATGGTGGGCAAAAACTTTTCACCGTTTTGAAACGGTCCGTAATTGTTGGAACAATTGGTAATTATAGTCGGTAAATCAAAAGTTTCGCACCAGGCACGGGTCAAATGATCGGCTGAGGCCTTGCTGGCTGCATAAGGTGAATTTGGCTGATAGGGCGTGGTTTCGCTAAAACTGCCGGAGGGGCCCAGCGAGCCATAAACCTCGTCGGTGGAAACGGTCAGAAAGCGAAAGCGCTCCTGTGCCTCTGGTGGCAATGATTTCCAGTATTTCAGGGCCGCATCCAGCAACACAAAGGTGCCGCGAATATTGGTGTCGATAAAGGCCCCCGGCCCATCGATCGAGCGATCCACATGGCTTTCTGCGGCCAAATGCAACACCACGTCCGGGGCAAAATCCATAAACGCTCGGCCCATGGCCCCGGCATCGGCAATATCGGCGCGCAAAAACGTGTAACCGGGCGCATCGGCTACATCGGCAATGGTGCGCGGATCGCCAGCATAGGTCAGCTTGTCAATGTTCAGGACATGGTGCCCGGCCTTGACCAGATGGCGCACCGCCGCCGAACCAATAAAGCCAGCACCGCCGGTAACCAGATATTTCACGATACTGCTCCGCGCCTAAACCTGTTAACCCGTTCTCTATCCAGTTTATATCCTTCACGCAACTGAAGGCCCGGCGTATCGGTACTCCAGAGATGCATTCGCCCGCAATGGTTCATTGATCGTTCAGGCCGCTTGCGCTAAACCGCCATTATGAAAACGCTGATAATCGCTTTGCTTGCCCTTTTTACGGTTCCTCTGGTCGCTTTTGCGGATGAAGCCGAACCCAAACGGGTGGAATTTGGACCGTCGGAACCTCTGATGGTTGAAACTCAAAATGGGCCGGTATCTTTTTTGGTAGAATTTGCCAATACCGATGAAGAACGGGCCCAGGGCCTGATGTTTCGAACTGAACTGGCCGATAATGCCGGCATGCTGTTTGATTTTGATGGCCCGCGCCAGGTCAATATGTGGATGAAAAACACCCTTATTCCTCTGGATATGATTTTTATTGGGGCCGATGGTCATATCATCTCGATCGCCCGCAACGCCCGGCCCAAATCCCTGCGCACCATCCCGTCCGGCGGTATGGCGGCGGCGGTCTTGGAGATTTCCGGTGGCGGGGCGCGTAAACATGGTATTGCGCGTGGCGATCTGGTTCGCCATGCCATGTTCGGTAATGCGCCTGATGCTGTGGAAGATGCAGAGAAAGACTTGCCGGACGAGGCCAAGGCCCCTAAGAGAACGCCAGACTAACCCATTGGCGGGGAGTGGCGCAGCCTGGTAGCGCATCTGCTTTGGGAGCAGAGGGTCGCAAGTTCGAATCTTGTCTCCCCGACCAAATAGAGGCCGATCACACTGTGGTCGGCCTTTTTTCTGGTTTGACCATGGGGCAAAGCGCCTTATAAATGGGCTTTGAAACGGGTCCGTTTACAGGAAAACCACGATGACAGCCCTGATTTTTCAACCGGCAAAAAACGCCATGCAATCCGGCCGCGCCCGCACCAAGGACTGGGTGCTGAAGTTTGAGCCATCGGCACCGCGGTGTGTTGATCCGCTCATGGGCTGGACCGGTACCACGGATATGAGCGGCCAGGTCACCCTGACGTTCAAAACCCGCGAAG
The DNA here is from genome assembly GCA_030949705.1 of Robiginitomaculum sp. Classification (GTDB taxonomy): domain Bacteria; phylum Pseudomonadota; class Alphaproteobacteria; order Caulobacterales; family Maricaulaceae; genus Robiginitomaculum_B. Next base: position 22,118 of record JAUZSF010000002.1, read on the forward strand.
AGGCAGAACGCTTTGCCAAGGCCCACGAGCTGGAATACGAGATTGTGGCCACCGCACCGCGCAAACGTCTGTCCAAAAGCTATGCTGATAACTTTCGCGCCGACAAAAAACAGACCTGGACCCATTAACGGCCAGATTTATCGCGCTTTACGGTCCCGTAGCTCAACTGGATAGAGCAGCCGCCTTCTAAGCGGCAGGTTGAAGGTTCGAGTCCTTCCGGGATCACCATTTCTGGAATATCTAGCTGGTGTCTCCGGCCGGATTAAAGTGAAACGCCTTCAGATCATAACAGCGGATTTTATTGTTGTTGCCTCGCAAAGTGCAATAGCGCTCGGGTACAGGGCTGGCTCCGACCTGGGTAGTGAAAATCCAGGCGCCAACCTTTGGCAGATGAACGGACTTGCCTATGATTAAATGGTGCGCAAAGCCTTTGTCTGCCAAAACGCGTTGCAACAGCGCAAAATCACTGCTTCCGAGCGCCCAGCCAGGTCGGCTGCGATCCCGGCGCATGACGAAAATCGCTGTTTTTTCCTGCTTGTTTTTATAATAGCGGCATTTGATCTGGTATGCGAGAGTCGTAACCAGCACACCTACTGGCTGGCAGGATATGCGGTTGTCTTTCAACTTGGCTGCCAGTGCCCCCTGTTGCATGCCCTGTGCCGATGCGTGCGCGGCGGCCATGAGCATGGCAATCAGTATGATTATTTGCTTCATCACGTGCTTCCCCTGCGTCAATCAGACCAGGATTTTAGCAATTTTCGTCGTATCTTGGAACCGGTTTCACAAGAGCCCTGATTTTGGCGTTATTTTCACCATCATCCTGGCCTCCAGTCTGGGCATCCATCCAACCGGATACTGGCTGGAATTTACCCTTGCGGAAGCGAGGGGTGGTGTGACGGCATTATGGTGGTTTAGGCGAGCGTGCCCAATCCCTGTTCCAGATTAGCAATCAGGTCGTCGGCATCTTCCAGACCGATGGAAAAACGGACCAGCGGCCCGGGCGCGCTCCAGCTACCGGCGGTGCGCTTGATTTGTGGGTCGCAATGGATGACCAGGCTTTCAAAGCCGCCCCAGGAAAAACCAATGCCAAATAAGGACAACGCATTGACAAAGTCATGCACTTTTTCTGGCGGCACCGGGTTCAGGATAATGGAAAAGAGCCCTGAGGCGCCGGTAAAATCGCGTTTCCACAGCGCATGATCCGGGTGTTCGGGCAAAGCCGGGTGCAATACGCGCATCACCTCATCCCGCCCGCTTAGCCATTGCGCGATTTTCAGGGCGCTTTGTTGTTGGTGCGCCAAGCGTACCCCCATGGTGCGCATGCCGCGCAAGGTCAGATAGGCATCATCAGGCGAAACCGTATTGCCGTTTAAAAACGCATACTGGTGCATTAATTTGGCACCTGCTTCATCGCGAGAGGCCACGGCCCCCATCAACACGTCCGAATGCCCGGTATGATATTTGGTTGCCGCCTGAATGGAATAATCAATACCCATTTCCAGCGGTTTTAGGAACCACCCCGCACCCCAGGTATTGTCGACCAGGGTGGGAATGCTGCGCGCCTGTGCCAGTGCGGCAATGGCGGGCAGGTCATTAATCTCCAATGTCAGCGAGCCTGGGCTTTCCAGAAAAATGGCGCAGGTGTTGTCGCGGATCTGGCTTTGCAGGTCGGTCCCGGCGCGGGGGTCAAAATATTCTATTTCCAAACCCCGTGTGGTCAGAATCTGATCACAAAAATTGCGCGTCGGGCCATAAACACTATCGGTGATCAGCATATGTCCGCCGGGCTTGGAAACCGCCGATAGTGCCAGCGTACAGGCGGCCAAACCGGAGGGGGCCAGCACCGTGCCGGCGGCACCTTCCAGATCGGAGATGGCCTCACAAAGCGCGCTTTGCGTGGCGGTGCCATAACGCCCGTAATAGCGCTGTTCAGGGCGGCGGGCATAAAGATCTTCGGCCCGTTCAAAAAGGATGGTCGAGGCGCGCTCCACCGGTGGATTGACCAGATCTTTTTCCATGCCCTTTACCTTGCGGGCGGCGTGGACCAGACGGGTGTTTGGCCCTTTGGGCGATTGCGGTGCGCTCATGATAACCAGCCCGGAACCGGCAGGTTCTTTTCGCGCAAAAATTCAGGATTATAAAGCTTGGACTGATACCGATTGCCATAATCACACAGGAGGGTGACGATGGTGTGTCCCGGGCCCATATCCCGGGCCAGGGCCATGGCTCCGGCGATGTTAACCCCGGAGGAACCGCCCAGGCACAGCCCCTCGTTCTCGACCAGATCAAACAGGATGTTCAGGGCATCTTCATCGGCAATGCGATAGGCGTCGTCAATGGTGACCCCTTCCAGATTGCCGGTCACGCGGCCCTGGCCAATGCCTTCGGTGATCGAGCCACCCTCGGTTTTTAGCTCACCCTCCTTGATCCATGAAAACAATTTTGAGCCACCGGGGTCGGCCAGGGCGATGGTAATGTCCGGATTGCGCTCTTTAAGGGCCAGCGAGACCCCGCCCAGCGTACCGCCGGAGCCAACCGCACAGATAAAGCCATCCAGCTTTCCATTGGTCTGATCCCAAATCTCCGGGCCGGTGCTCTGGTAATGGGCATCGCGATTGGCGGTGTTGTCAAACTGATTGGCCCACAGGACGCCGCGCGGCTCCGACTTGGCCATTTCTTCGGCCAGGGTGCGTGAAAAATGCACGTAATTTTTAGGGTTGGCATAGGGCACCGCATCCACCTCGTGCAGCTCACCGCCCAGCAATTGTATGGCGTCCTTTTTTTCCTGCGCCTGGGTGCGTGGTATGACGATCACTACGCGATAGCCCAACGCCCGGCCTACCATGGCCAGACCAATGCCGGTATTGCCCGCCGTGCCTTCGACAATGGTGCCGCCGGGTTGCAGTGCGCCGGATTTTTCCGCATCGCGGATAATGCCCAGCGCGGCGCGATCCTTGATTGACTGGCCGGGGTTTAAAAATTCACATTTGCCCAGGATCTCACACCCGGTTTCCTCTGAGGCGCGGCGCAGCCGCAATAAAGGGGTATTGCCAATTAGATCGAGAACGGACTGGGCATAGGCCATGGGGAACTCCTGCAAGGTCGTCGTAAACTCACAGGTAATCGCGCGCGTGCGCGCTGGCAAGCGTCCAGCTTATTTGCTTAGCACAAACTGGCCGACATCAGTGCGCCCCGTAGTGAAACCGGCCTCACAATAGGCCAGATAAAACTGCCATAAACGATTAAAGCGCTCGTCAAAGCCCAGAGGTTTGATGGCGGTCCAGTGGGCAGTAAAATTTTTCATCCACTGGGCCAGTGTTCGGGCATAATCCTGGCCAAACATTTGCGCCTCGTTCAGTACCAGACCGGCCTTGCTGATCTCGCTGCGCAAGGCACTGACCGAGGGCAATACACCGCCCGGAAAGATGTAACGCTGGATAAAGTCCATACGTTTGGCATAGCGCGAAAACAGATCGTCTCGAATGGTGATGATCTGTACCGCGGCGCGCCCGGCCGGTTTCAAGACATTACGGATTTTATGGAAATAATCGGGCCAGTATTCCTGCCCCACAGCCTCGAACATCTCGATCGAGGCGACTTTGTCATATTGGCCCTCTACGTCCCGGTAATCGATGAATTTAAGGTCCACCCTGTCGCCAAGCTGGGATTTTTGTATGCGGGCGCTGGCATAATCAAACTGTTCGCGCGAAATGGTGATGCCGGTCACCCGGGCACCCACTTCACGGGCGGCAAATTCCGCAAATCCGCCCCAGCCACAACCGATTTCCAGCACATGATCCTTGGCCTTCAGGCCGAGATTATTGGCCAAAGACTGATATTTGCGCCGTTGCGCCTCTTCCAGGGATAAGTCTTCTCCGTCATAGCGCGCCGACGAATAGGTCATGGAGGGGTCCAGCCATTTTTCATAAAAGGCATTACCCAGATCATAGTGGGCGGAAATATTGCGTTTGGCACCGCGGCGCGTATTGGCATTCAAGCGCAGCATCAGGGTGTAAAACAGCCGCATTATGGGACTGGCTCCGGTGGCCAGCGCGTGCATGCGGTCCAGATTAAGCGATATGGTGGTCAATACCTTTGCCAGATCCGGCGTCGTCCATTCACCGGCTATATAGCTTTCGGCCAGACCGACATCGCCGGTGCGTGCCACACGGCCGACCAGGGCGTAGCTGTGAAGGCTCATGACGGCCTTGGGGCCATCGTCTGCGCCGCTGAACACTAATGTCTTTTCCGTCTGGCAGGGTAAGCTCCAGACTGCCGGCGGAAATGCTTGTCAAACGCTCTGCAAGACGCTTGAAACTCCATGGAACGCCTTGCAGTGCGCGAATGTTCTGCGGGGTTGCAGCCATTGCGATACCGTGCGCCATATCTCCTCCTGTTTAACCAGTGGAGGGCGCAGCATAGCGAAAAAGCGTTCCTTAGGCAAAGGGACGCCCTGTCGCAGCGGCTTTTTTGCTTCTGCCTCTTTGCGGCCGCTTTTGAATCGTGCAATGGAGTGTCCCTATATGCTGCAAAACGAAAGAACGTCCATGCGTGCCCTGATCTCTATTTTTATTCTGCTTGGCCTGGCGCCAATGACTCTTGCCGCCGAGTTTGAAACCCCGGCCACCCATGCGGTGATCCTGGATTATGATACTGGCCTGGTTCTCTTTGGCCATGATGCGGATACGCCCATCCCACCGGCCTCGATGACCAAGATCATGACCCTGTATATGGTGTTTGAACGGTTGAAATCGGGGGCCTTGTCTCTGGATGATGAATTTACGGTTTCTGCTGATGCCTGGCGGCGCGGCGGTTTCTCATCAGGATCATCCACCATGTGCCTGCGCCCCAAAGAACGGGTGCGCGTGGAAGACCTTATTCGCGGGGTGATCGTGCTTTCGGGCAATGATGCGGCGATTACGCTGGCCGAAAACATTGCCGGCAGCGAGGCCGCCTTTGCCCGCCAGATGACCGAACGGGCGCACGAGCTGGGCCTGAACACGGTGCAGTTTCACAATGCCACGGGCTGGCCGGACCCGGGCCACGAGATCAGCGTACATGATCTGGCCAAATTGACCCGTATGATCATTCGCGATTTTCCCGAAGACTATGCCTATTTTTCCGAACGCGAATTTGACTGGTGCAAGGCAGCACCTTCGAACCGTTATAACCGCAATCCGTTATTGGGGGTGGTGCCGGGGGCCGATGGCTTGAAAACTGGCCATACGAAAGAGTCCGGCTTTGGCCTGGCTGGCTCGGCGGTGCGCGATGGCAAACGGCGCATCATTGTGTTTACCGGCATGAAATCCAGCCGGGGCCGGGCCAGCGAGGGTGAACGCCTGATGCGGGCTGCCTTTGGCGAATTTGATATCAAAACCCTGTATGAAAAAGGGGCTGTGGTCGGCGAAGCCAAAGTAGCGCTGGGCAAGGCCCTGACCGTGCCTGTGATCACTGATCAGCAAATCAATGTGGCCTATTTTCGCCCGAACCGGCGCTCCATCACCACCGCCTTCGTCTATGACGGCCCGGTGCAGGCCCCGGTGCAAAAAGGCGATCCGATCGGTAAACTGGTGGTCGAGGAAAAAGGCGAGGTCAAGGCCTCCTATCCTTTGCTGGCGGGGGCTTCTGTAGAGAAAAAAGGCCTCTTTGGGCAGGCGATCGCTGGTTTGGTCTGGGCTGATACGGGGCGCAGGCACGGAATGAGCCAAGGGGCAAAATTCATCAGCTTTGAAGGCGGTGAGGGGGCGGGTAAAACCACCCAGATCAAATTGCTGGGTGATTATCTGCAAGCCCATGGCCATGAGGTGGTCATCACCCGCGAGCCGGGGGGCACCCCGGATGCCGAGGCCGTGCGCGATCTTGTGTTGGGCGGCGAGCCGGGGCGCTGGTCCGCGACCGAAGAAATGCTGCTAATGTATACGGCGCGTTCGCAATTGGTGCGTACGGTCATTCGCCCGGCGCTGGAACGCGGGGCCTGGGTGCTGAGTGACCGCTTTGCCGATTCCACCATGGTTTATCAGGGCTATGCTGGCGGCGTGCCGGTAGACAAGGTTCGCGCCTTGCACCGGTTGGTACTGGGCAACTTCAATCCTGACATTACCTTTATTATGGATATTGAGCCGACCAATGGCATGCAGCGCGTGCATTCACGTGCTGAGGCTCTCAACCAGTTTGAAAAACGCGATACGCAATTTTATGAACGCACCCGCGATGCTTATCTTGCCATTGCCAAGGCCGAGCCGGAACGGTGTGTGGTTATTCATGCGGCAAAGGCTCCCGAAGTGGTGGCCGCCAATATATTGCACCATATTAAAGCGCGTGCCGGAGGCGATCTTTGAGCGCCTTGGATTATCCGGACGAGCCGGACCGGGCCCCCGGTTGCCCGGCGCCGCGCGAAACCCATGATCTTTATGGCCATGAAGCGGCCGAGCGCGCCTTTGCGGAGGCCCAGGCCGCTGGTCATTTGCATCATGCCTGGTTGATCTGTGGGCCGCGCGGCATTGGCAAGGCCACCTTGGCCTATCGTATGGCGCGGCGCGTATTGGGGGCGAAACCGGACCCTGATCACGGGGTGTTGGGTGCAGATCCGAACGATCCTACCACCATGCGCATTGCCGCGATGAGCCACGGGGATCTGATGGTGTTGCGCCGCCCCTTTGATGAAAAGCGCAAACGCTGGCGCGGTGAAATCACGGTGGAAGAAGCGCGGCGCATGGCGGGCCTGTTCCACACGCGCGCCGGCGAGGGGGGCTGGCGGGTCTGTATTATTGATGCGGCGGACGAACTGAATTTGAATGCGGCCAACGCTATCCTGAAAATGCTGGAAGAGCCGCCGGATCGGGCCATGGTGATTTTGGTTGCTCATGCGCCCGGGCGTTTGCCCGCCACCATTCGCTCGCGTTGTCGCCGTTTGGATTTGCGCCCCTTGTCGGCTGCATTGACGACAAAAATTGCCATTACCCACGGGGCCAGCGAAGACGAGGCCGCCTTGGCCAGCAAACTGGCGGCGGGCAGCCCCGGGCGGGCGCTGGCCATGGTTTCGGCGGATGGGACGGCGTTGTGGCGTGAAATTGATCAATTGGTAACTCAGGGGCCACGGGCCGGACAAAGTGCGGCGCACGGGCTTGCGCACCGTCTGGCGCTGGCCAAGGCGGCCCCGCAACGCAGTTTGTTTTTTGAATTGCTGGTGATGCGCCTGGAACAGCAAATTCGGTCGAGCGTAGGGGCGGGTCAGATCACGGGCATAGAGCCGTGGTTTGCCTTGCGTGATGAGCTGAACGCCCTTGCGGTGGATATGGAACGGCTTTATCTCGACCCGGCGCAGGTGATCCATAACGCCATCCAGAAAACGTGGCGCATCGTTTCAGCGCACCCCATACAGGAACATGAGGCTTAGATGCTGATCGACAGTCATGCCAATTTGCACGCAAAATCCTATGAGCCGGATTTGGGCGCTGTGCTGGCCCGGTCCCGCGACAAGGATGTACAGGTATTGGTGACCATTTGCTGTCGTATGCATGAATATGCCACGCGCCCTGGCCGTGGCCGATATGGACCCGGACATCTGGTGCACCATTGGGGTGCATCCTCATCATGCGGGCGATGATCCTCATATATCCCCAACCATGCTGGCGGATCTGGCGGCGCATCCCAAAGTCATTGGCATTGGCGAAACGGGGCTGGATTATCATTATGGCTATAGCAGCCGCGATGACCAATTGGCCAATTTGCGCAGTCATGCCGAGGCAGCGCGGCAAACCGGCCTGCCTTTGGTATTGCATACCCGCGAAGCCGATGATGACATGATGCATTTTCTGGAAGAAGAAAATGCTGGCGAGGATTTTGCCTTTATCCTGCATTCCTATACCTCTGGCGAGGCTCTGGCGAAAATGGCGGTCGAGCGCGGCGGCTATTTCAGCGTCAATGGTATTGCCAGTTTTCGCAATGCCGGCAGTGTGCGCGGCGTGATTGCCGATATTATGCCGATGGACCGCATTTTGCTGGAAACCGATTGCCCATATCTGGCCCCGGTGCCCAAACGGGGGCGGCGCAATGAGCCGGCCTATTTGCCCTATATTGCCGATTGTCTGGCCGCCATTAAAGGCATTACGCCGGTGCAGGTGGCTAAACAAACCACAGAAAACTTTTTTGCCCTGTTTGCGCGCGCCGCCTCTTCGAACCGGGAGGCAAGGGGATGAGCAAAGCGCGCACCGAAATCCGCATACTGGGCTGTGGCTCCTCTGGCGGTGTGCCGCGCATTGGCCCGAACTGGGGAAATTGCGATCCCAATGAGCCAAAAAACCGGCGCTCTCGGTGTTCGATCCTGGTGCAACGTTTTGATCAGGGCGAAGAGCCTACCAGTGTACTGGTCGATACCTCGCCCGATATGCGCGAACAATTAATCCGCGCGCAAACCCGCCGGCTGGATGCGGTGCTCTATACCCATGACCATGCAGACCAGGTGCACGGGGTCGATGATCTGCGCCAGATCTGTTATGCCATGCGCAAGCGGGTGCCGGTATATATGGATACCCCCACTGCCAGGACGCTAAAGCGGCGCTTTGATTATTGCTTTGAACAGGCCGAAGGCTCTGGTTATCCAGCCATATTGGAAGCCATGGAAATGCCTGCGCCGGGCACCGGGTTTAGCATTGAAGGGCCGGGGGGCGCATTGCCGGTTATCGCCATTGACCTGGAACATGGTCCCAGTGTCCGGTCTTTGGGGTTTCGCTTTGGCGATATTGCCTATTGCCCGGATGTTTCAGCAATCCCCGCGGCAAGCCAAGAACAGTTTGAAGGGCTAAAGCTGTGGATTGTGGATGCGTTGCGTATAGAGCCACATCCCACTCATGCTCATCTGGAACAAACCCTGCAATGGATTGAGCGGTTCAAACCCGAACGGGCCATCCTGACCAATATGCATATCACGCTGGATTATGCCACGTTAAAGGCCAGCCTGCCCCAAGGGGTGGAGCCGGCCTATGATGGCATGGTTATCGGCCTTGTAGACGACTGATTACTTGGCTTTGCTTTTTGATTTGCGGACACCTTTACCCAGGCCGATTTCTTTAGCCAGGCTGGAACGGCGGCGCGCATAGGCCGGGGCCACCATGGGATAATCAGCCGGCAGCCGCCATTTCTGGCGATATTCATCCGGGGTCAGATTATACCGGGTGCGCAGATAACGCTTCAGCATTTTCAGCTTGGCACCATCTTCCAGACAAATCATATAGTCCTCGGTAATGGATCGTGAGATCGGAACCGCAGGTTTTTGCTTGACGGTGGGGGCGTTGGTGCTGGTCAGCTCACCCATGGCCGTGTGTACGGACTTGATCAGGGCAGGCAGCTCTTCAACGGAAATGGTATTATTGCTGACAAACGAAGCAACAATATCAGTGGTCATATGAATTTTTTCCAGCACGTCTGGGGAGTTTTCATCATCATTGGTCATATGCATTGTCCTTCGGGGTATGTTTTAGTTTTTTTATTCTATAAACGAACAAAATGCTTACTTAGGAAGTATGAATGAATTAAAATTTTGCGCAATAGGCGATGTGTAATTAGAAGTGCAGAAAAACACATAATATTCCATATTTTTCATCAGGTTTTTCACGGTTTTGTTTATGAGGAGTTTTTCAATGAAAACAATTATGACACCTATGTTTGTTTGTAATGGTATAAAATCGGTGCCAGGGTGATACCTTATAATGTTACAAATAATCATTAGCGTACTTACGGCTGCTTTTTTAAAGTGAAAAGCCAGTTGTGCAGAACGAAGTCTGGTTTTATCACCATCTCTTTTACATCATTGGTATGCGTGTGCGGGTGCCAGTATCATGAAAGGCCAAAACATGGCTCATTCACCAGAATTCAACTTCTTTAATGACCGGCTGGAACAGGACGATTCTCAGGTTTTTGACGCCCTTCTTCAGGAAGAAAAGCGTCAGGCCCGCCAGATCGAATTGATTGCTTCGGAAAATATTGTTTCACGCGCGGTTTTAGAGGCCCAAGGCTCTGTCTTTACCAATAAATATGCCGAAGGCTATCCGGGGCGGCGCTATTATGGTGGCTGTGTGAATGCGGATATTGTCGAGACTCTGGCGATCGAGCGAGCAAAAACCTTGTTTGATGCCGGTTTTGCCAATGTACAGCCGAGCTCTGGCAGTCAGGCCAATCAGGGGGTGTTTCTGGCCCTGATCAAACCCGGCGATACGGTATTGGGTCTCAGCCTGGCCGCGGGCGGGCATCTTACCCACGGCGCGCGGCCCAACATGTCTGGGAAATGGTTTAATGCGGTGCATTACGGCGTGCGTGAAGATAATGCGCAGATTGATATGGACGAGGTCCGCGATCTGGCGCGCCAGCATAAACCGGCGCTGATCATCACCGGCGGTTCGGCTTATCCGCGTACCATAGATTTTGCCGCCTTTAGAGAAATTGCCGACGAGGTGGGTGCCTATCTGATGGTGGATATGGCCCATATTGCCGGTCTGGTGGCGGGCGGGGTTCATCCCAGCCCCTTGCCCCATGCCCATGTGGTGACCACGACTACGCACAAGACATTGCGGGGGCCGCGCGGCGGCATGATCCTGACCAATGACGAG
>JAUZSF010000003.1 GCA_030949705.1 Robiginitomaculum sp.
TTTCGCCTCGGGCGTATCCGCGACCATGGTGGGGAAAGGGCGGATCTGGGGGGCTGGGTCGCCTCAGCGCCCAGGGATTTTCGCAGCTATCTGGCGGCGCGGCGCCGGGGCGCATTGCCACTATCATCGCGCTCACTGGGCCCGGGCCCTCTCTTCCATTCGCAGTTTTTACCGGTTTTTAGAGCGCCGCTGGGGTCTCAAAAAATGACCAGCTGTCTCTGATCGAAGGGCCGAAACTGGCGCGCACTACCCCGCCGTCCCTTGTCGGTCCGGGCCGCCGGGGAGGTTTTGCAGGCCAGCGCCCGGACAAAAAACAAAGGGCGAGCCATGGATTGCCGCCCGTGATGCGGCTTTGCTGACCCTGCTCTATGGCGCTGGTTTGCGCACTGCCGAGGCCCTGCTGTCCCTGACCGGTGCGGATTATCCCTTTGGCGATACACTGCGCATTGCTGGGGCAAGGGTAATAAAACCCGCCTGGTTCCCTTTGTTGCCGGCCACTATTGAGGCGGTGGATCGGGTATGTAGGGGCTCTGCGCCTGGTCCATAGAGCCATCACAACCCTTGCTTCTCGCGGGGTGCGGGGCGGCGCCAGGGGGCCCCGTGCCGCCCAAAAGCTGATGCAGAGGCTGCGCGCCCAGTTGGGCTCTGCCCGGTTAGTGCCACCCTCATGCCTTGCGCCATTCGTTTGCCACGCATTTGCTGGCCGGTGGTGGAGATTTGCGAGCATTGCAAGAACTGTTGGGACACGAAAGCCTGTCTTCAACGCAAATCTATGCGTGATGTAGATGCGCAATCGTTAGCTGCGGATTTATGATAAAGCACACCCGAAAGGTGGGGGTATCTATAAGCTGCAAGAAAGTCTGACCGAAAACTAATTCCATAGAATCAATTCCTTGCCAATCGCCTTGTGACCATTTTGATATGGGCGATGAGGAGCCAGCTTTCGGCAGAGAGGATAGATTTTTCCCAGTCTTTAGCCAGTCTGCGGCAGCGGCCCAGCCATGCGAAGGTGCGTTCCACCACCCAGCGGCGGGGAATGATTTCAAAGCCTTTGGCCTTGTCAGAGCGTTTGACAATTTCCATTGTCCAGCAGCCGATTTTCTCCAGCCTGCCCTGCAGTTTGGGGCCTGCGTAGCCCCCATCAGCAAAAAACATGGCGCAGCCACGGGTGCGTGAAGCGGATGGATTTGAGCACCTGAACCGCGCCATCGCGATCCTGAATATCAGCGCCATGAATGACAAACCCGATCAGCAGGCCAATGGTGTCGGTAATGATATGGCGCTTGCGACCTTTAATCTTCTTGCCAGCATCATAGCCGCAAACCCCGCCGCTTTCTGTGGTTTTAACGCTCTGGCTGTCAATTACACCGGCACTTGGTGAGGCTTTACGGCCTTCTTTCTCACGCGCCGTCATCACAAGGGCATGATTGATTTCATGGTACAAACCACGCTCTCGCCACTCATAGAAATACCCTTGTACGGTCGACATCGGCGGAAAATCATTGGGGATCATCCGCCACTGGCAACCGGTCGTGGCCATGTATTGATGGCATCCCAGACATCACGAAGTTTGGTGGTGCGCGGGCGGCCATTCGACTTGTCGCCGGGCAGAAATGGTTCAATCAGAGCCCATTCCTCATCCGTACAATCACTTGCATAGCGGCCATAATTGCGTTCATATTGTGGACGGGTGATATCAGTCCAGGTCATCGTGATCTCCTTCGAATCTTTTCACAATCCGAATGAATCATAATCCACTGATATCACTCAATTAGTTTTCGGTCAGACTCTAAGGTGTAAAGTAAAATTACGATCATTAATTGTAATATTCCTGTAAGTTCTTTCTTTATGTAAAAATATTAATTGCATGAAACTTTCATGAATTACATGTAAAATAATTATAGTTCAGTAAAATAGAGAAAATGGGTATTTTTAGTTTATCTGCACAACAATTTTATTGCAGGTATTGCATTTTAGTAATGTTTTATGCATTATTTATTGTGTTCATTTGAAATGACTGGTGTGGATGAATGTGGATCCGGGTGTGATGACGACGGATGAAATGTCATATCTGTCGTATTTTAAAAGCTTTTTGAAGCCACCAGTGTTGAAGAGCTGGTGAAGAGCTTTGACCAAGTGGTGAAATCCTTGGTATGGATCGCCATTGTCTGTTCGAAATTTTGCCCCAAGCGACGCATTGGCAGCAGCATTTGGTGCTCGGTACCTTCCTGAGGAATATTTGGCAAAAGTTCTGGAATGAGCGGCGCACCCATGATCTTCAGTCATTCACCAGACCAAGCTCAGCGGTATTCCATTTCTCACCGCCGATCTGATCAACAATCCCAATATTACGGACAGGGAGCGTGAAGCCTGGGAAAAGGCCAAGGATGTGGGTATTATCGTTGGAATTACTTTTCCCGTCAAAGGCAGGCATAACCGCATTGCCGGGTGAGCTTGACTGGAGACCCCAGTGTTTTGAGCGAATACCAGATATGGCTGCTATCCTGTCTGGCGGCGGGGTATTATTCTAGGGCCTGTGCACTGGACGAGCGGGGTCGAGCACCTCATTCTTTCCCCCAAGGGCCTATGCCCTTACCGGGCGGAGCGGGAATGTCTGACCTGGGTGGCTATGGGAAAGACAGACCGGGAGGTGGCGGCATTGCTGGACATTTCCGAGCGCACCGTGGTGTTCCATATTAAAAATGCCAAAGCAAAGCTGGGTGCCAGCACGCGTTTGCAGGCCGTTTTGACGGCTATTCGCAATGTCGAGGTTATTCTCTAGCAAGATGTTAGTTTTGTGACAAAAAATAACAATATATAATTCAATAAGTTATTTGTTTCCTGTCAGGGGTTACAGGTTTCAAAAGCGCGATTCTGGCGTCACTACTTAATCACTAAACTGTTGTGATTCGCTGGGGCTATTCATGGGGCAGAAACTAGACAAGCATACTGCGATGATCATTGAGCTGGGTCAGTTCAAGCTTGACCAGATCGAGACCAGGGCCATGCCTGATGAAGACTTGCGCGCACAGTTGAAGGCGCATCTGGATGAATGTGCCCTGATTGGCAAGCGGGTCAATGATGAGAAACTTGGTGATCTGGCCGTGTCTCTGAGACAGGCCGCCGGTGTGATGTGCATGCTGGCCAATCTGGCTGAAAAATATTCGCTAAACGAGTAATAAGGCGGCATATCCCGCCTCTTGCTACTATAGGGTCACCTACCGAATTTTCAGTTTATGGACTCATTCACATGGGGCGAGGGTGATCAGCTATAGTCTGCCAAGCAGTATGGGGTGCTCTTGAAGTGCACAATGTCCATAAAATTAAAATTATTATGCAATTACTGCAAATAATACCACAATTTTAGTGGAAAATCTCATTTCCAGATTTGTTTTATGGTGGTGAATTTATTACCATTCCCCTGTAAGGCGAAATGCGAGAAGCCATTCTGGTGTTAGTTAAGGGTGGAATGGCACCTTTTCGCAGCTAAAAAAATGGATTATTTCTTTGAATGTACGATCTGGCTTTTGCCTCCCCCCCTTTTCACAAGGCAGAGAGCCTGTGGAAGGTATAAGAAGGTGCCTTTGAGGATACCTAATCTGGGGCAATGCAGGAGCATGGTAGCGGGTTTTGTATTGAAGGCGTTCGGGATTATTACCATAGGCCAGATATAATTATGACGGAGTTTGCGTGATGGTTCAATCCGGGGCGGATCAGTTCAGTTTTTGTTGCCCATTACTTTCCAAAATCAATACGGCTTCGAATCTGGACGAACTGGTCGCCGGTTTTGATAAGCAGGTGAAGGCCATAGGGATGGATCTGTTTTGCCTGTTTGAGATCACTTCCATTGGTGTATGTTGGCGCGAACAATTGGTTATTGGTACCCTTCCTGATGAATTTCTGGACCGCTTTTGGCGTGAACGTCGCACGTTTAGCTCGCCCTATATCCGTCAGGTGCAACTCTATGGCAGGCCGTTTACTGCGGATGAGGTCAGAAGCCGCCCAAACCTCTCACGTCGGGAACGCGAATCCATTCAGTTGACAACAAAAAATGGCTTGCCGATGGCATTTTTTTTCCATTAAAAACCAGATTTCACAGAATCGCATTTCTAGTCATTACCGGTGACACCCGGCTTTTGAGCAAAGAGCAGGTGCAGACTTTATCTTGCGTCTGCCTCAGATTCTATCAGCGGGCCTGCACGCTTGACCCTAGAGAGGATGACGAAACTGTAGATGGCAATGCCGTTACTCTTACAGAACGGGAGCGTGAATGCTTGACCTGGGTGGCGTTGGGAAAGATTGACAGGGAGATCGCCGAAATTCTGAACATCGCGGAACGCACCGTTTAAATACCATATTAAAAATGCCAAGGAAAAGCTTGGTGCCACCACTCGATTGCAAGGGGTGATCAAGGCTTTGCGTAATGTGGATATAATGATTTAGGGGCGGACCTTAGGTCTGTGGCCCATGGCAGACAGGGTGGCATTACCGAATGGGAGTGAGGCATACAACCTTATATTGTATTGATGTTTTTATCGCATTTCCATAAAAATTACTCTTGCCACGAGCAAAAAGATACTCGATAGAATCACAAAATTACCACGCTAGACTGCTGAACCTTGTACAAATCCAATACTTTTAAGTATTTAACCTGTACCTATGGACAGGCTGTCCTTAGTCTCAGGTTACCGCACTGAGATATACCCTATACGTTTTGAGGCTATGAACGAATGGTGATTCGTTTTTGAATCCCCTCATTCTGGATTTGGGGACAACTTTTAGGAGAGTCATCCATGGCAAAACATGCAATGGCATTCAAGCCGGATTCATCAGAGCCAGCGTTATCGGAAGGCGATGATGAATATGCGTTATCAAACGCACGGTTACGGGATCAGCTGAAGGCCCATTTGAGCTGGTGCGCCTATTTGGGGGCTGCGGTTGACGAAGAAAGCCTTGCCGATCTGGCACAACTTCTGCGCCGTACGGCCAGAACCATGCGTGACTTTGCTGAACAGGTAGAGCTACACGCTACGCGTGTTCCTACATCAATCCCAACGCCTTGAAGCTGGCTACATCTTCACGACCGACAATAATGTGATCATGTACTGAAATGTTCAAGGCGCGTGCCGCCGTGATTACCTGGCGGGTCATTTCTATATCGCTTTTTGAGGGGGTGGGGTCGCCGCTGGGGTGATTGTGCACCAGAATTACTGCTGAGGCGCCCAGTTCCAGTGCCCGGCGTAAAACCTCTCGCGGGTATACCGGGGTATGATCAACGGTGCCCCGGTTTTGTACTTCATCGGCGATCAGGCGATTTTTCCGATCCAGATAAAACACCCGAAACTGTTCGCGGGTTTCCTGGGCCAGCGCCGCCCGGCAATAATCCAAAAGTGCGCTCCAGCTGGAAACCACGGGGCGGTTCATCACGCCGACCTGATGGAGGCGCAAAGAGGCCGCATGAATGATTTTCAGCTCGCGTGCAATGGCCTCAGTCATGCCTGGTAATTCAGCCAGCCGTTCCGGGGCCGCTCCCAACACTTCGGCAAAGCCGCCAAAGGTTTCAATCAGGGATTTGGCCAGGCCTTTGACATCCCGGCGTGGAATGGCCCGGAACAGCAAAAGCTCCAACAGTTCATAATCGGCCAGCGCCTTGGGTCCCGATTGCGCAAAGCGTTCGCGCAGGCGCATACGGTGGCCATGATAATGGGGTGTGTCTTTTTTGGTTTCGCTCATGCGTCGTGAAGATGTGCGGGATTATCCAGGCCCGCCGGGGAAGTGGTGAACACTTCGGCACCATCGGCGGTGACGCCGATAGAGTGTTCAAACTGTGCCGATAGTGAGCGATCCCGGGTGACCGCGGTCCAGCCATCGGAAAGGATTTTTACCGCCGGTTTGCCTAAGTTAAGCATTGGCTCGATAGTGAAAAACATGCCTTCTTTAAGCGCTGTTCCGGTACCGGGTTGGCCATAATGCAGCACATTGGGCGCATCATGAAATACCCGTCCCAGCCCGTGCCCGCAAAAGTCACGCACCACCGCACAGCGTTCCGCCTCGGCATAGGATTGAATGGCATGGCCAATATCGCCCAGGGTGGCCCCGGGTTTAACCTCGGCAATGCCCCGTTGCAGGGCCTCATAGGTAATATCGATCAGGCGACGGGCGCGGCGCTTTACATTACCCAGCGCAAACATGCGGCTGGTATCTCCATGCCAGCCATCCAGGATCAGGGTCACATCAATATTGACAATATCGCCGTCTTTGAGCGTTTTCTCGCCGGGAATGCCGTGGCACACCACATGATTGGCCGAAATGCACAAGGTTTTGGGATAACCGCGATAATACAGGCAGGCCGGTTGCGAGCCGTTGTCCAGCATAAACTCGCGGGCCAGCCGGTCCAGCTTGTCGGTGACCACACCTGGCTGCATATGTTCGCACAGCATATCCAGACACTCGGCGGCCAGACGGCCAGCCTTGCGCATACCCTCAAAATCTTCCTCAGTATGCAGCTTGATCATATTGGTGCGCCCGGCGGGGGCTTCATCGGCTTCGGTAAACGTCATCATTATGCTTTCGCCATATTCTCCAGATGGGCCCTAACTTGGTCTTTTACGACGTAATGTGCAACCAGTTCGGCACTCATACGGGTCGGGCGGCCGGTATCCAGGTTGATGCATACCAGTTTCCAGTGGGAACGAAAAATCGTCTGTCCGGTATCGGCCCGGCGAATCTGATAACGCCGTTCGGCCCGCAGGCGCTTATCGGTGGCGGTGATCCAGACCGCTACATCCAGTTCATCTCCAACATAGCTGGCGGCCAGATAATCACTTTCCGCATGAATAACGGCCATGCCGCGTCGTGCCGAAATACAGCTTTGCTTGTCAAAACCAAAACTGTTCCAATGGGCCCAGGCGGCTTCATCCAGCCAGGTATTGTAAACCGCATTATTGACATGGCCAAAGGCATCGATGTGCTCTGACTTGGCGGTTACCCGGTGAATAAAAGGTTCGGGGTAATCCCAACCATTGGTGCTCATGAAGATCTCCGCGTAAACTCATAAAGGGCGGCCGCGCTGCCAACCGCCGTATACAGGAAAAAAATAACATACAGGGTGGGGCGGTCATGGGCCCACAAATATGTCAGCAAGAGCGCCACAGTTGTTCCCATGAGCACTAGTCCCAAAATGATCAAAGCGGGGCTGGAATTGCTTTTTGGGGAAAGTTTCAAATTGGCGGCTGAAACGCCAATGGAGACCAGTAAAAACGTCATCGAGGAAAAAGACGCAATCACCTCCAGCCCCCCTGCCAGGGTGAAGAAACCGGCAAATCCGATCAGGGCATAAACCGCCATATTGGGGGCATTGCGCGCATTGCGATGGGTAAAGACTGCGGGCATGCGCTTTTCTGTGGCCATTTGCGCCATCATGCGCGATGCCCCAAACGTGGTGGCATTAATAGCGCTGGAGGTGGCCAACAGGGCTGCCACCCCGACCAGTACAACCCCGGCTTCGCCCAGTACCGGGCGCGCTGCGGCGGCCAGAGCATATTCCTTGGCTTCGATTAACTGGGCTTCGCCCAGATTACCAACGCCGACAATGGCCAGCACAATATAAATGATCGAGGTGATGGCGATGGAAGCATAGATGCCGCGCGCTAGATTCCTGTCGGGGTCGCGCATTTCAGTAACCACATTGGTGATCAGCTGAAACCCTTCAAAGGCCACAAACACCAAGGCTCCCGCCATGAAAACTGATGGAATACCCCGATCCAGCACGGGGAAAAGGTCACCAGGTTTAACCGTTATCGCCCCGGCGATGGCAAAGAACCCTAAAAGCGCGATTTTGGAATATACAATCAGGTCTTCGGCAAAGCCGGCATCGCCGGTGCCTCGCAGGTTAATCACCAGAAAGAATGCCAGTACCAGCGCCGATAATCCCATACGGAACAACTGGTCAGTGCCATGGCCCAGCAAGTCTGCCCCATAGGCCCCGAAGGTAAAGGCGTAGAGCGCCAGGGTGCCCACATAACCGACGATAACTGTCCAGCCGCCCAGGGTGGCAATCAGCTGAAATCGGGGGAAGGCGCGGGCCAGATAGGTATAGCTGGCCCCGTCATCCCGAAAGGTCAGGGCCAGTTTCACATAGGAATATCCACCCGCCAGGGCGATCATCGCCCCGATTACAAATGCCAAAGGCGCCGCATGACCGGCAATCCCCACGGCCAGGCCCAGAACGGAAAATATGCCGCCACCGATCATTCCGCCCACGCCCATGGCAATCAGTTCGGTCAGACCCAGCTTGCGTACAGGATGAGGGGAGGGGGCGGTCATAGAGAATCCTTCGGCGAAGTATTGATAAAGAGTACTTACGGTGTGAATGGTGGTGCTTCAATGTTCGTTATCTTTTGATGGCCGCCCAGCGGCACCCAGCAGAGGAGATGACAGAACATTTTCATATACGATCGCCATATTGTTGCATTTCTGTCACATAAGCAGAATTCCGTAGTGCCGAATGTGTTCAAATTCCTGTTTTATTAGCAAGGTTTCGCAAACTTAGGTATGAAAAGGCACCCAGTGGGGGCAATAAAAACCAAAACGCCATTTCCGTCAGGAATAATGAGGAAACCAAGAACATGAAACATTCAATTAAAATCGCCATGCTGTGTGCTGCCTCGTCGGTCGCGCTTGGCAGTGCCGGGGCGGCCAGTGCACAAAGTGCGGGCAGCATACTGGAAGACGAGATTATTGTTACCGCCACCAAGAAAGCCGGTGGGGTCAATATTCAGGAAGCGCCAGTGGCCATTACCGCCTTTGGGGAAAAACAGCTTGAGGTTTTGCACGTCACGGATTTGCACACGCTGAGTTATTCCATTCCCAATGTGTCGCTGGATGATATTGGCACCTCACGCGGGGTGGCAAACTTCTCTATCCGTGGCCTGGGAATTAACAGCTCGATCCCATCTATTGATCCCACCGTTGGTGTTTTTGTGGATGGCATGTATCTGGGGATAAACGGCGGTGTGGTACTGGATATTTTTGATCTGGAAAGCATCGAAGTTCTGCGCGGGCCGCAAGGTATTCTGTTTGGGCGTAACGTGACCGGCGGTGCGGTATTGATCAACACCAAGAAGCCAACCGATGAGTTCAAGGCCAGTTTCAAATCTGCCGCTGAATCCGGCTTTAAAAATACTGGTGGCAATTATTATCTGATGGGGTCAGTTTCTGGCCCGATCGTTCAAGACAAGCTGAAAGCCAAGGTCGCTGCCTACTATAATAAGGACAACGGCTATTTTAAAAATTATCTGGGTGGGCCGCGTTTTGGCAAGCCCGATGCGTTCAGCGTCTTTGGCCAGGCCGAAACCGTATTGGTGCGCCCATCTTTGGTCTACACACCCAATGATAATCTGGAATTCACGCTTCGCTATGAACATGGCGACAGTAATGGTGATGGTCCGGCGGCACAAAATCACCCGGGGCGTAATGGCACCTTCCCCAATGTCTTTGTAAGCTTTGATCGTAATTCTGATGGTTTCTCCATCGATGAGGTCGGCTTTTATAACAATAATTGGGATCAGGTGATTTTTGAAACCAATTGGAACGTCCCCTTTGGGGATGGCGTTATCACCAATATTGCCGGCTTTCGCGATTTCGTTAATGAAGGACGCAGCGATATTGATGCAACCCCCTTGCCGCTCTTTCACGCCAGTTTTGCCACCGATCAGCAACAGTGGAGCAACGAGCTGCGCTATGCCGGTCGTTTTGCTGACAAGCTCGATATTACCACGGGCCTGTATTTCTTCACACAGGACATTGCCTATCAGGAAACCCGTAATATCGCCTTTGGCCGCCTGAATTTCTTTGGCGGGGGCAAACAGCGGCAGAAAACCTATGGGGCCTTTATCCAGGGGGATTATGATCTGACTGATCAGGTCTCGTTTATCCTGGGTGGTCGCTATACCCATGAAACCAAACGTGCCAGCATTGCAACGCTGATTTTCAATCGCACCCCGTGCGATGTGATTACCGGTACCTGCCCGTTTGATTTCAATGATCGAGATTCCTGGACCAACTTTTCACCAAAAGTCGGCCTGACATGGGAACCCAATGACGACTGGAATGTATACGGTCATTGGACCCAGGGGTTCCGTTCCGGTGGGTATAATTTCCGCAATACTTCGGCGGTTTTCCTGCCCAAGCCCTTTAACGAAGAGAAAGTCAGCTCTTTCGAAGTGGGCTTCAAAGGCAAACCCAATGCCATCACGCGCATTAATTCGGCCATTTTCTATAATGACATCTCGAATATGCAGCGCGAGATCAACATTGCCGATCCGCTGGCCGGTGTGGTGCAGTTTATCCGCAATACTGCCGATGCCACCATTTGGGGTTTTGAGTCCGAAGCCCAGGTCAATATCATGGATATGATTACCCTGCTTGGTTCTATTGGCTATACCAATGGCAGCTATGACAAGGTATTGTTCGACCTGAATGGTGATGGGGCGTTGAACGTCGCGGACAAAAACCTGAAAATCCCACGGCTGGCACCTTGGACCTACAGCGTTGGTTTTATCCTGAACAGCGAAATCCCGGGTCTTGGGGAATGGTCATTGCGCACCAATTATTCGCATCGGGATCATTCCTTTTATACGGATAACAACCTTGGTGAGCTGAATGGTGCAGATATTCTGGACCTTAATCTGAGTTTCACGACCGACAATGACATCACGGTTTCGCTTTATGGCAAAAACCTGCTGAACGAAGTGACTCAGGGCGGTGATACGCAATTGCCGGCCACTCTTGGCGGCGGTTCTTTCTCGCCGTTGAACAAGGGGCGGATCATTGGTGTTGAACTGAAGTTTGATATTCAATAACCCGGCTATCGGTTAGAAAAAGGCGCTGTGCATCACGCACAGCGCCTTTTTTCTATTTGATCAGCTCATAAGCCGGCAGGGTCAGAAACTCGGCAAACTCATCATCAAAGACCAGCCCCTGCATCAGCCTGGCCGCATCCTCAATGCGGCTGTCATTCCAGTTTTCATCACCGGTCTGGGCTTTCAGGGCGTCCAGCACATGAACAAATTCGGCCTGCAACAGCGCTCGGTCTATGACCGTGCCATCATCCATTTTGGCACCGTGAATGCGCCATTGCCATAATTGCGCTCGCGATATTTCCGCGGTGGCGGCATCTTCCATAAGATTATGGATGGGCGCGGCACCCTGTCCGCGCAGCCATGAGGCCAGATAAAGAATACCCACTTCAATATTGGTGCGCACCCCGCCAAGAGTGATCGCGCCGGTGCTGGGGGTAAGAAGGTCTGCCGCGCTGGCGCTATAGCCATTTAAACGTTCGACCTGATTGGCCGCGGGCATATATTGATCAAACACCTCCATGGCCAGCGCCACCATGCCCGGGTGAGCCACCCAGGTACCATCATGGCCGTCCTTGACCTCGCGTTCCTTGTCGGCGCGCACCTTGGCAAAGGCCGCGTCATTGGCCGCATTATCGCCCTTGACCGGGATCTGCGCCGCCATACCGCCAATGGCATGGGCACCGCGCCGGTGGCAGGTTTCAATCACCAGACGTGAATAGGCATGCATAAAGGGTGAAGCCATGGTCACTTCGGCGCGATCCGGCAATAACCGGTCCGCGCGTTTGGCAAAGCGTTTGATATAACTGAAAATATAATCCCAGCGCCCGCAGTTTAAGCCCACAATATGATCGCGCAGGGTATAGAGGATTTCATCAATCTCAAAGCTGGCCATAATGGTTTCGATCAACACGGTGGCCCGCACGGTGCCAATGGGCAGGCCCAGGGCGGCCTGTGCGTGCAGGATCACCATGTTCCACAATCGTGCCTCGTCCGCATTTTCCAGCTTGGGCAGATAATAATACGGGCCACTGTCCAGGGTTTTTAAGGCGGCATGGTTGTGAAAAAGATAGAGGCCGAAATCAAATAAAGAGGCACTGATCGGTTCGCCATCAACCTGCATATGCGCCTCGACCATGTGCCAGCCCCGCGGGCGTACCAGCAAGACCGCCGGGTCGGCGTTCAGGGCATAGGTTTTGCCCCGTGCCGTATCTTCAAAATCAATGGTGCGGGCATTGGCATCACGCAAATTGATCTGCCCCTGCACCATGTTTTCCCAATATGGCGAGGAGGCATCTTCAAAATCCGCCATAAAGCATTTGGCACCGCAATTGAGCGCATTGATGATCATCTTGCGATCTACCGGGCCGGTGATCTCGACCCGGCGATCCTGAAGATCGGGGGGGGCGGGGCGCACTTTCCAGTCGCCGGCACGAATGTCTGCAGTTTCAGCCCGAAAATCAGGGTCCTGCCCGTTATCCAGCTCTTTCTGGCGGATTTGCCGTGCCTGCAAAAGTGCTTCGCGGGCAGGGTTGAAACGCCGATGCAGATCGGCCAGAAACGCCAGCGCGTCCGGGCTGAGAATATCGGCAAAGCCCGGTGCCTTTGCACCGGTGATGGTCACGCCATCAGGGCATGAAAAAGAAGGCGCCGTCATGAAATTTCCCTCAAAAAAACATTGAGCTTGCGCGTTTGCCTTGGCGGGCGCGGCGTGTCAATCCTGTTGTGAACAGGGCCGCACCCGCCAGACAATTTGGCGAAGTTGATTATTCCGCGGCAGCGTTAAATTGTGCGCTTTCAGTGGATTCGCCAAGCGCCGTGGTCGAGGACTGACCACCCGAAACCGCATTGGCCACCGCATCAAAATAGCCGGTGCCCACTTCGCGTTGGTGACGCGTGGCGGTATAGCCATGGCTCTCGGCGGCAAATTCGGCCTGTTGCAGTTCGGAATAGGCCGCCATGCCGCGATCCTTATACCCACGGGCCAGCTCGAACATGCCATGGTTGAGGTTGTGGAAACCGGCCAGGGTAACAAACTGATACTTATAGCCCATGGCGCCCAGTTCACGCTGGTATTTGGCGATGGTGTCCTTGTCCAGATTGGCTTCCCAGTTAAAGCTGGGCGAACAATTATAGGCCAGCAATTTGCCCGGGAATTCCTTGTGAATGGCCTCGGCAAAGCGGCGCGCATCTTCCAGATTTGGCTTGGAGGTTTCCCACCACAGCAAATCAGCCACCTTGGCGTAAGACAGGCCGCGCTTGATGCAATGGTCCACGCCATTGCCTTTTAAGCGGTAAAACCCTTCTGGGGTGCGCCCGGCATCATAATCGATGAACTCATGATCGCGCTCATCAATATCCGAGGTCAGCAATTTGGCGCTTTCCGCATCGGTACGGGCCACCACCAAAGTCGGCACACCGCACACATCGGCGGCCAGGCGAGCGGCCTGCAAATTGCGCTCATGAGCTTTGGTCGGGATCAGTACCTTGCCGCCCAGATGGCCGCATTTCTTTTCCGAGGCCAGCTGGTCCTCAAAGTGTACGCCTGCGGCCCCGGCCTCGATATAGGCTTTCATGATCTCAAAACAGTTCAGCGGGCCGCCAAAGCCGGCTTCGGCATCGGCTACGATGGGGGCGAACCAGTCCCGTTCGGTACCACCTTCGGCGCATTCAATCTGATCAGCGCGTTGCAAAGTGCGGTTGATCTTTTTGGCCAGCTCCGGTCCGGAATTGGCGGGGTAGAGCGACTGGTCCGGATACATGGCACCGGCGACATTGGCATCGGCGGCCACCTGCCAGCCGGAAAGATAAATCGCTTTCAGGCCCGCGCGCACCATTTGCATGGCCTGATTGCCGCTCATCGCGCCAAGGGCGTTGATATAGGGCTCTTCGTGCAGCAAGTCCCAAAGACGATTGGCGCCGCGTGTCGCCAGCGTATAGGCAATCTGCACCGAACCGCGCAGTTTTTGAACTTCTTCGGGGGTGTAATTGCGTTCAATGCCGTCAAAACGGCCCGAAGGCGCGGTTGGGACGAGGGTTTCAAAACCGTTGGTGCTCATGATTGTCTCCATAGCCATGCATGAAATGGGCTGTAAAAATTTACTTCTATGACAAATATGGGGTATTTTTGTTAAAAATGACAGAATATAAGGGTTTACGTGTCATCTATGTATGATAATATTTTGTCAAAGTGTAATAGATGTAAATTATTATGACGGAAAAGAAACTCTTTGCCGGGGCGCGGCTAAAACGGCTGCGCAAGGATCTGGGGCTAACCCAGGTGAAAATGGCGGCGGATCTGGGGGTGTCGGCCAGCTATCTTAATCTGATGGAGCGCAATCAGCGCCCGCTAAGCGCCCGGGTGCTGATCCGGCTGGCCGAAACCTTTGAATTTGATCTCAAGGCCTTTGCCGCCACACCGGACCAAAACACGCTTTTGTCTTTGCGCGAAGCGGCGGCTGACCCGGCCATCGAGCATATTGGCCTGGATGTACAGGACCTCAAAGAGCTGGCTGATGCCCACCCGCGCGCGGCACAGGCGCTGATCCAGTTACATCAAAGCCATCGCGGCACGGCCAGTGATCTGGCCTCGCTGGCGGATCGCTTTGATGACCGTCAGGGCGGCGGCGATACTGGCGAACAGCCCTTGCAGCAGGTGCGGGACGTGTTGCAGGAAAACCATAATTATTTTGCCGAACTGGAAGAAGCCGCTGAAATTTTTGCCGAAGAGGCGCACCTGGACCGGGCGGATCCGGGCGCGGGCATGCGGGCTTATTTGTTACAGGTGCATGGGGTGCGTACCCGTATATTACCGCTGGAGGTAATGCGCGGGGCCTTGCGCCGCTATGATCGTCATTCAAAACGACTGATGCTCAATGAATTGCTGGAGGGGCCGGCGCGATTGTTTCAACTGGCCGTGCAAATTGCCTTGCTGGAACAGCGCGATTTGCTGGACCAGATGGAGATGGAAACCGGGCTGACCACCAAGGTGGCGCGGCGGTTATACCGGTTGGCCCTGGCCAATTATTTCGCCGGGGCGCTGATCATGCCTTATGACAAAACCCTGAAGGCCGCGCAGGACTTGCGCTATGATCTGGAAAGTCTTCGCCGGCGTTTGGGGGTAAGTCTCGAACAATTGTGTCATCGGCTGACCTGCCTGAAAAAACCGGGCGCGCGGGGGGTGGACTTTTTTATGCTGCGCGCCGACCTGGCGGGCAATATCACCAAGCGCTTTGGCAGTAAGGGTTTTGCCTATGCCAAAACCGGCGGTTCGTGCGCCCGGCTGGCCATGTGGCACGCCAATGAATGTTCCGGTGAAATTATTCCCCAGGCGATCCAGCTGGGTGATGGAACCCGCTATTTCACGCTTTCCTGCGCCATTCGGGTGGCCAATGAAGAAGATCCGCGCATCCGCACCCAGCGGGTACTGATGCTGGCCTGTCCGGCCGAAGAGGCCGAACAGCTGATCTACACGGCCGGGACCGAGGAGGCGAGGGTGGGGCTGAATTGCCGACTCTGTGATCGTCCGGCCTGTGCCGAACGGGCTTTTCCGCCTTTGCAGAAACGCCTTTATGCCGATGAAACCAAACGTTCGACCGTGCCGTTTTCGTTTGCCCCCTAGGTCTATTTTTTCTTTTTGTGTTTGACTGTGCGTTTAACCAGTTTGGCGCTTTTGCCGATCACTTTGGCGGTGCCTTTGCCGATCATGCCGGTGGCAGAGGCGGCACCGCTGACCAGCTCAACACCGGAGCTGACGGTGGAACATCCGCTTAGTAGACCGACAATTGAAACGGCTATAATGGCTTTACGCATACCCCGACCTCTTATGGTGATCAGAGGGTTGTAACGGCTTTGGGTTAACCATTAATGAGAGGGATCAGTTTCCACGGTGACCCGCAGAGGGTCTTGCGCATGAAGATGCACATCGCGCTGGGGAAACGGAAAGGCAATGCCGTTTTCGGTATAGCTGTCCAGAATTTTCAGCAAAACTTCGCTGGAGATATTGCTGACACCATTTTCCGCATCACGGATCCAAAAGCGCAGTTCAAGATTAATGGCGCTGTCGCCAAACCCCTTGAGCAGGCAGGCTGGTTTGGGTGATTTGAGCACCCGGGGAATATCATTCATGCATTGCATGGCCAGATCGATGGCTTTGCGCACATCGGTGCCATAGGCAATGCCGACCGGGCGTTTCACCCGTACTTCGGGGGTGGAGAATGACCAGTTGATGACCTTGCCGGTGACAAAGCTCTCATTGGGGATCAGGTGTTCCTTGCGGTCGCGGGTAATCACCGAGGTATAGCGCAGCCCCAGCGAGCCGATTTTGCCATAGGTGTCATCCACCTCGATCACATCGCCGGGTTTGATGGAGCGATCCATCAGCAGAATGATGCCGGATATAAAATTGGCAAAAATGCGTTGCAGGCCAAAACCGATACCAAAGCTGAGCGCGCCGCCGATAATGGCCAGCGAGGAAAGATCAAAGCCCATGCGGGTCATGGTGATCAGCACGGCAATGGTCAGCAGCGTAACCTGGACCGCCTTGGACAGGAGCAGACGGATGGACGGTGTCAGGCTGGGCAGGGTGTTGATGCGTTGGCGCAAAACCTGAGACAGCCAGCTGGCCAGCCATAACAATATGCTGGCCAGAATAATCCCATCCAGTACCAGCAGTACGGAAAAATCCTTGGTGCCGATTTTAAAACCCAGCGGCGTGCCCAGAAAATCGGTAACCGGCCCGATCAGCCCGAAAATATTCAGCGCTGCCAGAGCCCAGGCAATATTGGCCGCCGTTCGTGCCCAAAAGGGCTCGGCAATCAGATTGGACGCCATGCGGATCAGTATCCAGGCCCCGGTCAGCGAGGCAAAGACGCGCACCAGTGCCAGCGGGCGCTCGGTCAGTTGCAGCACATAAAGGGCGGCCAGCAAAGCGATCAGCAAGATCAGCGCCTTGGTCAACGGAGCCAGAAACGGCCCGGCCGGTACCAGAAACCGTTTCAGCTTTTCATGTTGCGCCACATGGGCGGCCAGATTGTTGACATGGCGGCTGAGCAATAATGCCAGTACCACGGCGAGCACCACCGCCCCGGCTTGCAAGGCCATATCCAGGCTGAGAAGGGTGCCTTGCGCCCAATCCAGTGCCTTGCGGGCCAGCGCCTCGCTTTGTTGGGTCAGCTGGTTGATGGTGTCGACTTGCATAGGGCGACCCTACTCTGATGCGCCGGGTGTTGTCGATTGTGCCTTTCCAAGTTTTTGAGCTATCCGCCAGGAGGCGCTTTTGATAGACTGTTATTATGAGATTTTTTGCCTTCATACTTGTCTTGTTCTTTGCCGGCACGGGGGCCCGCGCCCAGGCCAATGCGCTCAGCTATTATGAAAGCGGGCAGTACCATCAGGCGATTGAACTGGGCGAAAGCGAGCTGGACACAGACAGGGTGGCCCGGGCAGAGAATCTGGTGTTTGCGGCCCGTTCCCGATTGGCGTTGATTGATCTGGGCCGCAGCGAAAATCACAAAAGAGATGCCAAGGCGGCATTGGCCGATGCGGAAAAAGCCATGAAACTGGACCCCAATAACGCCGAGGCCCATTTGATGAAAGTGGCGGCACTGGGCATTCTTGCCCGGGGCATGAGCAAGATGAAAAGCTTTCGCAAAGGTATTGCCGGCAAAAGCCGTCGGCATATCGAGGTCGCCATGGAACTGGACCCCCAATCGGCCTGGGCCCGGGCCATGTTGGGGATGTGGCATTTGGAAATTATCCGCCGCGGTGGCAAATTTGGTGCCCGGGTTACTGGCGCCAATGCCGATGAAGGGGCAAAGGATTGTGCGCTTGCCTACCAGAGTAAAAACTTTGATGCCGGCATGGGGACGCAATGCGGTTTGGCCTTGCTGATTAGCCAGCAAGACTTTCGGGATGAGGCCGTGAGCATTTTGCGTCAGGCCAGCCAGCCTGGGATCAGCCCCATTGCCTATAATATTGCCATGAGCGAACGGGCCAGAGAAATTCTGGACATTCTTGATCACGAGGGTTTGCAGGCAGCCCGGGAGCGTGCCCTGATTTATCTGAACTACACCGCCTCTGACAGGTCGTGATTCGCATGCATTCTGATGAGATTGAACGCTATGCCCGTCATTTGATCCTCAAGGATATTGGTGGGCCAGGCCAGCAAAAGCTGAAATCAGCCAAGGTTCTGATCGTCGGTGCCGGGGGACTGGGCGCCCCGGCAGCGCTTTATCTTGCGGCGGCGGGTATTGGCACACTGGGCCTGATGGATGATGACGTGGTCTCGCTGTCCAATTTGCAACGCCAGGTGCTTTTTGGAACCCAGGATGTGGGCGAGGCAAAAACCACGGCGGCGGCCCGGACGCTATCCCGTCTTAATCCGCATATCACCATTGCCACTCATCAGGGGCGTTTTGATGAAGGTTGCGCCGATCTGTTGCGTGCATATGACCTGGTGTTGGACGGTACCGATAATTTTGCCAGCCGCTTTGTAATCAATGCTGCCTGTCACCAAGCGGGAACACCGCTGGTATCCGGCGCGGCCATTGGCTTTGAAGGGCAGGTCGCCTGCTTTCATTCTGCGGGGGGCAAAACCCCCTGTTATCGCTGTCTGGTGCCCACTTTGCCAGACGAGGGCGACACCTGCGAAACCGTAGGCGTGATCGGGGCGCTAACCGGGGTCATCGGTGCCGTGATGGCTTTGGAAGCCATAAAAATCATCACCGGATCCGGCGATCCGCTTTATGGGCGCCTGATGATTTTTGATGGATTGGGGGCGGCTTGGCGGGTGCTGAACTTGCCCCGGGATTCGGCCTGCCCGGTTTGTGGCGATCAGCCTTTGGACAAATCCCCATAAACAATCCGCACCATGGCTTCGGCCTTGATAAAGCCATTGCCCCATTCTGCGTTCAGGGCAGCCAGCGGATCGGCGGCCACGGCCTCATCTTCGCTTTTGCCCTCGGCAATGGTTTTCAAAACGGCGCGGCGCACGGCCTTTAACATGGCCAGATTGCTTTGCAGATCGGCCTTGTTGGCCAAGGGGCCATGGCCGGGAATGATTTTGGTGTCATCGGTAATCAGCGCCAGAGCGCGTTCCTGGGCAGCAATCATCCCATCAATGGAGCCACCACTGCCGGTGTCGATAAAGGGGTACATTTTGTTGAACAAAACATCGCCCATATGCAACACGTCGGCATCTTCAAAATAGACCATGGCATCGCCATCGGTGTGGGCATTTTTGACATGAAAGACGTGAATGTTCTGGGCGTTCTGGTAAAAACTGATCTCGTTGGTAAAGGTAATGATTGGCCGGGCAATGGCTGGCGAGGCTTTGATTTCGCGCTTAAAGGCCTTGATAAACTGGTCTGTGGACAGCCGTTTGCGCACATTGTTGTGGGCCACAATGATGGCGCCGTCCGTGCCAAAGTTTTCATTGCCACCAGCGTGATCATAATGCCAATGGGTATTGATCAAAAAGCGCACGGGATTGGTGCTGACCTTGCTGATGGCGGTTTTGATCTTGGTCGATAAGGGCGCAAACTGATCATCAATCAGAAAGGCTCCATCCCTGCCGGTGCTCAGCCCCAGATTGCCACCGGCCCCCGTCATCATGTAAAGGCCGCTGCCCAGATCGGTGGTTTCGATTTTCACATCGGCAAAGTTATTGTCCTGTGCCTGAGCCGGAACGATCAGCATGGCGGCTGCCCAAAAAGTGATTACGGCGGTGCGCAGTATTGGTTTTTTCATGATGGATTCTCCTGGGGCGAATATGGCCGAAGTCTAGCGCACCGGCACCCCCGCCGCCTACACAAAACCGTGAGGCCCAGGCGCGTTCGTTTATGTCAGTTCAAAAATGACCCGGTCCGGCGGGCGGTGTCCATCTTCAAAGGCCTTGATATTGATGATCATTTTTTCGCCCATGGCGATGCGCGCTTCGATGGTGGCAGAACCCATATGGGGCAGGGCCACCACGCATTCCATCTCAAGCAGGCGTGGTTCCACTTTGGGTTCAAATTCATAAACATCCAGTCCCGCTCCGGCCAGCTCTCCCGCCTCCAGCAGGTCTGCCAAGGCGGTTTCGTCCAGCACATCGCCACGCGAGGTGTTCACCAGAAACGCATGGCGCGGCAGTTTTGACAGGCGCTCGCGCGATAGCAAATGATGGGTTTGCGGGGTTTTGGGGCAATTAATGGAAATAATGTCCATGGCGCTCAGCATGGCATCCAGATCCTCCCACCATAACGCGCCCAGCTCTTCCTCGATGGCGGCACTGACCCGATTGCGATTATGATAATGTACCTCCAGCCCAAAGGCACGGGCGCGCCGCGCAATGGCCTGGCCAATGCGGCCCATGCCCACAATGCCCAGTTTCTTGCCGCCAATGCTGTGCCCCATCATCCAGGTGGGGGCCCAGCCCTTGAATGCGCCGGCGCGCATGACCCGCACCCCTTCGGCCAGACGGCGCGGCACCGCCAAAATCAGCGCCATGGCCAGATCGGCGGTATCTTCGGTCAGTACCCCGGGTGTGTTGGTTACCGTAATGTCGGCCTTGGCCGCGGCCTCCAGATCGATATGATCAATACCGGCGCCAAAATTGGCAATGATTTTCAGCCGGCCCGCCCCGGCATTTATAACCTTGGCATCAATGGTATCGGTTACCGTGGGGGCCAGCACTTCGCAATTGGCCGCCGCCGCTTTTAATTCCTCATGAGAAAACGGCGTGTCACTCTCATTCAGATGGGCATCAAACAAGGTGCCCAGACGGTCCTGAACCGGATCTGGCAGTCGCCGCGTTACAATTACCTTGGTTCTCTTGTTCATGGTGATTAAACTCATTTAATTCTGCTTCGCAAGCAAGGGTGTTTTTTGCCAAGTGCCAGACTTTACGCATTCATTTTTTATACGCCGATTCATCCGTATTGTGGCATGTTTTGGCGGTCTTGTCCTGATCGTGGCCTGTGGTCAGGGTGCACAAAAAAATACGCCATCCGAGGTGCCCTATTTTACCAATTTGCGGCCCGACGAGGCCTGGGGCCGCCGGGGGCCGTCCTATCGACAGCCGGTGTTGTGGGAATATCGGCGTCGGGGGCTGCCTTTGCTGGTGATTGATGAAACCACATTCTGGCGACAGGTTTTGGATCCGCAGGGAGACCGGGTCTGGATGCACAAATCCCTGCTTTCCCGGCGCGCGATTGTCATGGTGATGGCGGACCAACCGATCCCGTTATATCGCACCATGGGGGATGATCAGACGGTGGTGGCCTATGCCGATCCACAGGCTTTGTTGCGCCTGGGGCCATGCCAGGGGGATCGCTGTCAGCTCAGGAAAGATAAGATCAGGGGGTGGGCCAACAAGGCAGACCTTTGGGGGGTGGATATACCTAAAAAGGCTTTGCTGGATTAGCTGGAAATACGAACCAGCAAATCCACACCTTTCAGCGTGGTGCCATCCGGCAGTGGTGGCAGTTTCATATCCTTCAACAGGTTCTCGCCGATATTGATCAGTTTGCCGGTTTTTTCATCATAAAAATGATGATGTTCATTGGGATCCGTATCAAAATAAACCCGGGAACAATCTGTGTTTACCTGGCGTAATATCCCTGCCGCGGTAAAAGCCCGCAGGGTGTTGTAAACCGTGGCCAGGGAAACCCGGCAATCGGCCTCTATGGATTGCTCGTATAGCTCTTCGGCGGTGATATGAGTATGTTTTTCATCACAAAATAACAGGCAGGTCAGGATCACCCGCGGTGCGGTGGCGCGCAAACCCGCATTTTCCAACATGGCGATGGCGCGTTCATTGCTAAGGGTTCGAGTGGCACACGTTGTACATTTCTGATCAGCCATATGCGCTCTCCTGATGTGCTTCGCTTGAGTGTCCCCGAACCGCGTGCTAGGCGAGTGTTTCCTGGCTGGCATACCTGCTGAACGGGGTAATTTAATACCGTAACACGATGCGGTAACCAATGCACGTAAATTAATAGTGATTCTAATCTTTAATAAAACCATAATTTACATGCAGGTTTATGAAGGACAGTTTGGAGGGCAGGAAGTTTATGCATGAGACTAGCAATAGTTATGACTATGCAAGCCTGATTCGTTCGGGCCATGGTGGCATTTTTGGACCCGGTAATGCACAATTGCCTTTACCGCCAATGCTGATGTTTGACCGTATTACCATGATCACTGATGAAAATGGTGAATATGGCAAGGGTTATGTTGAGGCAGAGCTGGATGTGCGCCCCGATCTTTGGTTTTTTCCCTGTCATTTTGAAAATGACCCGGTAATGCCCGGTTGCCTTGGCCTTGATGCCCTGTGGCAATTGGTGGGCTTTTTTCTGGGCTGGTCCGGCGGCGCGGGCCGTGGCCGTGCTTTGGGCGTTGGCGAGGTTAAATTTACCGGCCAGGTCACTCCGGACGTCAAACTGGTAAAATACCGCATTGACCTGAAACGGGTGATCAACCGCCGTCTGGTGCTGGGCATTGCCGATGGCACTATGGAGGCCGACGGCGAAGTCATTTATAAAACCAAAGACCTCCGTGTGGGTCTGTTTAAACCTGAATAAAAGCGGATAGGATAGTCGTATGCGTCGCGTTGTTATTACTGGCATGGGCATTATTTCCAGCATTGGGCTGGATCTTGATGAAGTTTCGGCCTCCCTTAAGGCTGGTAAGTCCGGGGTGAAGGCGGCCCCGACCTTTGCGGAAATGGGATTTCGTTCGCAAATTGCCGCTCCTCCCCCTGAACTGAACCTCAAAGAGTTGATCGACAAACGCCTGTTGCGTTTTATGGCCGATGGTTCGGCCTGGTGCTGGCTGGCCGCTGAGCAGGCGATCAAGGATTCTGGACTGGAAGAAAGCGAAGTTTCCAATCCACGCACGGGCCTGATTGTCGGCACCGGTGGCCCGTCCACCGAAGTGCTGATCAAATCGGCGGATATTGCCCGCGCCAAGGGTGTCAAACGCATCGGCCCGTTTGCCGTGCCCAAGGCGATGAGTTCAACTGGCTCGGCCACGTTGGCTACGGGCCTTAAAATCAAGGGGCTCAGCTATTCCATCTCTTCGGCCTGCACCACTTCGCTGCACTGTATTGGGGCCGCGGCCGAACAGGTGCAATGGAACAAACAGGACGTTATCATCGCCGGTGGCGGTGAGGAACTCTACTGGGCCATGTCGGCGCTGTTTGATGCCATGGGTGCCATGTCCAGCAAGTATAACGACACGCCCGAGTGCGCCAGCCGCGCCTTTGATGTGGACCGCGATGGCTTTGTTATCGCCGGCGGGGCCGGGATTGTCATTGTCGAAGAACGCGAACATGCGCTGGCCCGCGGTGCCAAAATCTATGCCGAAATCACTGGCTATGGGGCCACTTCTGACGGCTATGACATGGTCCAGCCTTCTGGCGAAGGGGCCGAGCGCGCCATGCGTCTGGCCATGGAAACTGCGCCGGGACCGATCGATTATATCAACCCCCATGCGACCTCCACACCGGTGGGCGATATTGCCGAAATGCGGGCCATTCGCGATGTCTTTGGCGATAATATGCCCGCCTTGTCGGGTACCAAATCCATGACCGGCCATTGCCTGGGCGGGGCCGGTGCCCAAGAGGCCATATACAGCCTGTTGATGATGCGCGATGGCTTTATTGCCCCCTCCATCAATATCGAAAACCTTGACCCCGAATTTGACGGGGCCAACATCATCACTGCGCCCACCAAGGCAGAGCTGAACACCGTCATGTCTAACTCGTTTGGCTTTGGCGGCACCAATGGTTCGGTGATTTTCAGCCGCCATTAAACCGATCAATACAAGGAACATCCCCATGAGCGAAGATGTGTGCGAAGGCTTTCCCAAAGGCAAACTGATGCGCGGCAAGCGCGGCCTGATTATGGGCGTTGCCAACAAAAATTCCATTGCCTGGGGCATTGCCCGTCAGCTTTATGCCCAAGGGGCCGAGCTGGGCTTTACCTATCAGGGCGAAGCGCTGGAAAAACGGGTGCGCTCGCTGGCCGAAAGCGTAGAGGCCAAGATCTTCACCCCGTGTGATGTTGCGGACGATGACAGCATGGATGCGGCCTTTGCCGAAGTGGAAAAAACCTGGGGCGGGCTGGACTTTCTGGTCCATTCCATCGGGTTTGCCGGTCGCGAGGGGCTGAAAGGCTCGTTTGTCGAGAACACCACCCGGGATAACTTCAAAATGACCATGGACATCTCGGTGTTTTCTTTCGTCGCGGCGGCCAAACGGGCGGCGCCCCTGATGAAGGATGGCGGCACCATGATCACTATGACCTATCTGGGGGCGGAACGGGTGATCCCCAATTATAACGTCATGGGCGTGGCCAAGGCGGCACTGGAAGCAACCACCCGTTATATGGCTCGCGATCTGGGGCCACAGGGCATCCGGGTGAACGCCATTTCGGCAGGCCCCATGCGCACTTTGGCCATGGCCGGTATATCGGGGGGGCGCGGCATGCTCTCCACCGGCAAGGACTGGAGCCTGCTGAAAGAAGACACCTCCATGGAAGGGGTTGCCGGTTCGGCTCTATGGCTGCTTAGCGATCTTGGCCGCTCGGTCGCCGGTGAAGTGGTGCATGTGGATGCAGGCTTTCACGCGGTGGGCATGCCCGATGAAGAGACCTTAAAGGGCTGATCCCTTCCTATCCAAATGAAACCAGTATAACCCCCCGCCATCATGGCGGGGGTTTTTTGGTTTTATCCCCGCTTATCTGAGGGACACATGGGGGTAAAAAGGGATAAATGAGGGGCGTTTCAGGGTCCGTTTTTTCGCATTCAGGGGCATTTAAGGGGCAAGTGATGGACGGCCCAGGGGTAAGGCATGACCCTCATTGACCCTCAAACGTGTTATGCGGGGGATTTCTCCCTCTCCCTGGGGAGAGGGCCGGGGTGAGGGGGGTGTGAAGTAAAGATCGTGCACTTTCTTTAAGCTCCTAATCCCTCACCTTATTCCTCTCCCGCCCGGGAGAGGAAAGAGATTGTTTCCATGCCGGTGCGATGCTTTTGGGGATGGGGATAATGCGAACTTACCCCACATGGGCGCTGGTGGGGTATCGTATTGGTATTGCCCCCCCTGTCATTGCCGGGCCTGTCCCGGCAATCCAGAGCAGCCTTAAAGTAAAACTGGATTACCCGGACAAGCCGGGTAATGACACCTATGGAAAAAAACCTTCACCTCATCCTGAGGGATGGCGAAGCCATCGTCTCGAAGGATGGCGCTATTCCAGCGCGCGCGTTTTACTTCTCAGGCTCATACCCGGCCAGGCCGCCGGCATAGGCCATGATGTGAAAGAGGGTGTTTTCCTCGATGGCGCCATGGACCAGCCAGGCCGAGGGGCCATCGGCAAACACCGGTACGTCTTCGCCGGTATGTTTGGAAAACCGCGACGGGATCAGGGCCTGCTGTCGGTAATCATGGGCGGTGGTGTCGACGTCCTCCGGGTCGGGGCGAACGACGGATTTATCCGTCTTTTTTTTACCATCAGAGCTAAGGGAGTATTTGCCGGGCACAATGGTGCGATACTGATCCGGGGTGGCGAACATGGAGCCCGGTCCCGTGGAATACAGCACCGTGGTATAGGCTTTGCCATCGGCCCCCTTCATGGGCTTGCCATCCAAAGAGGAAGTCAGGCCCAAAATCGGGTTGTTGCGCTTGGGATAGCCATTAATGGTCAGGCCATGGCTGTGATCGGCGGTGACAATAATCAACGTGTCCTTGGGATCGGTCATTTCGCGCACCACTTTGACGGCCGCATCAAAGGCGCGAACATCCTCCAGCGCCCGGGCGGCATTATTGGCATGATTGGCCATGTCAATGCGCGCCCCTTCGATCATCAGTACATAGCCATTTTTGTTCTGGCTGAGCCGGGTGATGGCGGCGCGGGTCATGGCGGCCAGTGAAGGCTCGCCAGCCCCGTCTTTGGCGCGGTCACCGTCATAATTCATGTGCGAGGGTTCAAACAGGCCCAGGATTTTATCGGGACCGGAAAAATCAATATTGGCAAACTGGTCCTGGTTCCAGATCCAGTCATGGCCGGGCTTTTTCGCCCATTTCTCGGCAAGATTGCGTCCATCGCCGCGTTTGCCGTTTTCGTCGGCATATTCGGGGTCTTGAACGTCCTTGGGCAGAAAGTTTTCGCGTCCGCCACCCAAGGCAATTTCCAGCCCGTCACCATGGGGCCATTCGACCAATTGGCGGGCCAGGTCAATGCAGCCGTCTTTGATGGCTTCTTCGCTCATCACACTGTCGCGTTCCCAGCCGCGATTGGCCACATGGCCATAAACCCCGGCCGGGGTGGCGTGGGTAATGCGTGCGGTGCTGACCATGCCGGTGGCCCGGCCGGCGTCTTCGGCCAGTTCAAAAAGAGAGGTCAGCGTATGCCCGGCAGAGGCGGCACAATCGTCATAGGGGACGGTCTGATCAACGCCGATGGTGCGAATGCTGGTTTTGGCTCCACTGACCAGGGCAGTTACCGTAGAGGCCGAATCAGAGACCTGGGCATCATGGGCATAGGTGCGCGAAAATGCCGTATAGGGCAGCTTTTCCATCTCCAGAATATAGCTTTCCCCATCCAGCCCCTGTTGCTGACCAGTGTATATGCGCCCGGCAGTCAGGGTGGAAATACCCATGCCATCGCCAATCATCAGAATGATGTTTTTGGCCCGCCCCTTGGTCGCGCGCAGCTTCAGCGCCGCGTTTAACTGGGCGGTTCCGTTCTGGTAATAGCTGTCGGTGGTTTGTACCGGTTTGGGACTGGCCTCGGCCGGTTTGGCGGGCATCCCTTTTATTCTGGCCAAGGGGGCCTTGAGGATATTGGGGGTTTCAATGCCAATACTGGAACAGGCATTCAGAGCAAGAGAACCAACGGCCAACAGGGCCAGTGTTTTTACAGAAGTATGTGTCATTTTATTTCTTTTTGTTCTTATAAAAATGCGGGAACCCATCAAACCGAAAGAGGGTTAATATTCAGTGTTGTGCCCAAGTATGGCGCTTTTGGGTCGCTGTCTGCACAAAGCGGTTAACCTTAAAAGGCCGCTTGCTCAGGCCGGGGCCAGCCGCTAGGGTCGCGCCCAAACAAATAGCCATAATGAAAGGCCCCGGGGAACTATGTTGCACTCAATTATTTCGGCGTTAAACGCGGTAGACAGTTTTATTTGGGGGCCGCCGCTGGTCATCCTGCTTTTTGGAACCGGACTCTATCTGACCATTGGTTTGCGTTTTATGCCAATTCGTCGATTGCCTTATGCGATTTCCCTTCTGTTTTCCGGTAAAAAGGCTTCGGGAGAAGGCAGTGAGGGCGAAATTTCCCCTATTGCGGCGCTCTTTACGGCGCTGTCGGCCACCATTGGTACCGGCAATATTGCCGGGGTGGCCACGGCCATTACCCTTGGCGGGCCGGGGGCGGTGTTCTGGATGTGGATGACCGCCGTTGTCGGCATGGCCACCAAATATTCCGAAGCCCTGTTGGCGGTGCGTTTTCGCGAAGTGGATGAACGCGGCCAGCATGTGGGCGGGCCGATGTATTACATTAAAAACGGCATGGGCAAGAACTGGGTCTGGCTGGCCTGGGCCTTTGCCATTCTGACTGCCATTGCGGCCCCTGGCACCGGCAATCTGGTACAGGCCAATGGGGTTTCGGCCCTGTTTCGGGATAATATGAACATTGCCACCTGGCAGACCGGGCTGGTGATGGCCGTGCTGGTCTTTATGGTGATCATGGGCGGGGTTAAATCCATCGCCAAAGTAGCCTCCTTTCTGGTGCCGATCATGGCGCTGTTTTATATTGGCGGTGCGCTGATTGTACTGGCCACCAATGCCTCTTTGGTACCGGCGGCCTTTATGCAAATCATTCATGATGCCTTTAACCCTTCGGCCGCGGCCGGGGGCTTTATCGGGGCCTCGGTTATGGTGGCCATGAGCCAGGGGGCCAATCGGGGATCATTCTCCAATGAAGCCGGGCTTGGCTCGGCGGCCATTGCCCATGCGTCGGCCAATACCAATGATCCGGTGCGCCAGGGCACCATCGCCATGCTGGGTACATTTATCGATACCCTGGTGGTGTGCACCATGACGGCGCTGGTGATCCTTACTGCGCCCGCCATTTTTGCCCCCGGTGGAGCCGCCGATGGCACCTTGCCGGTCTGGCAGTCCGGCATCGCGTCCGCTGCGTCCGTGACCGCTAATGCCTTTGGGGCCTCCATTCCCGGGGGACAATGGATTGTTACCATCGGGCTGGCGGTATTTGCCTTTACCACCATTTTGGGGTGGGCACTTTACGGCGAACGCTCGATGGAGTTCATGTTTGGCGTCAAGGTCATTCCGTTTTATCGGGTGGCCTGGTGCATCGTGGTGTATCTGGGGGCGGTCTATACCAATGATTTGGCCTGGACACTGGCCTCGATCGGTAATGGTATGATGGCGGCACCAAACCTGATTGCCCTGTTGGGGCTGTCCGGGGTGATTTTTGCGATGACCCGCAAGGACAAGGAAAAGACCAAGGCCGCCAAGGCCGCGCCAGCAGAATAAGCGCTCCGGGGGTATAATGCCTGCCGTATAGGGGGAGTTATCCCTCTATCACGGTGGGGCGATTGCCATTGCCGATCTGTTCGCCGCTGTCGCTGATGCCTTCGGGGGGATCGTTTTTACGACGCCAAGGGCCGCGATAGGCGTTGTCCTGGCGGCGGCGGCGGTCGGGGCCGAAATAGGTCGAAGTGCGGACAAACTGGCGCGGCTTGTCGATACAGGACACCAGCTTTTTATACAGATCCATCGGTGTTACCGGCTTGACCATGAATTCATTGGCCCCGGCACGAAGAGACTCCATCACCGTTTTGCGGTCCCCGTGGGCGGTAACCATGATGATCTGGATATAGGGGTTGGGACTGTCATCGGCATTGCGGATCAGCTGTACAAACTCGGTGCCGTCCAGATCGCCCAAATTCTGATCGACCAGGGCAATATCAATGTGATTATCCTTGATGATTTCAAAGGCGGTGGCCGCATCGCGGGCTTCGCGTATATCGCGCAGGCCAAAGCCGCGCATGATCTCTCGCAGGATCAGGGCCATATGGGAATTGTCCTCAAGGACCAGAATGGTGACTTTTTCGAGACTGGACATTACGCGACCATACGCTCCTTCTGATCCTTTCGGCATGTTTTCAGAAGAAATCCTAAAGCAATAACCTTAACCGATAGTCACCGTTGCTGAACAATCTAAGGAGTTATTTTCCAGGCCAACGCAGGTGGTGCCTAGGGGCGGAGGCCCGGACAGGGGTAATGTGTGAAACCCGTTCATCCACCATGGGGAGGAGAATTTCGGCATTGGGATAAAAAACCTCTGGCATGATTGTGGCCTCGGCCTGGGCATAAGCATGGGCCTCGGCCCGGCTTTCGGCCTGGGTTTTGGCCAGAGGTTCAGTATGGGCCGTTTGCGGTTCGGCTATGGTTTGGCCTCTTTTCAGGGCCAGCAAGGTCTCCAGAGACAAATAACCATCATGGGGGATGTCTGCGGCCTGTTGATAAGCGCGCACCGCCTTTTTGGTCGGCAGGTCCAGCTCGCCACTTGGCCGGTCGTGATAATACCCCAATTGCTGTAATTGTGATTGAAGTCCGGCAATGGCCGCCGGGGTGGCATTGGTTTTGCACAAGACCGGGATCCAGTCATATTGTGCCGGGGCGATCTCTACCCGATAGGAAATCTGTTGGGTTCTGGGGGCAATGGTGGTGCGATATGCGCTGGCCGGGGCGACCAGATTTTGGGTCGTGATCTGGTCATATTGCGCCGCCATGGGGACTTCTTCGACCCCGCCCGGATCGACCAGTATATGGCGGGTAATGGTGCGGTATAGCGGCGGCACGGTCACCGTATGGGTGCGCGCCGGGCGCACAAGGATGCGTTTGGTTACGGTCTTGGTCTTGGCGGGAATTTCCACCAGACAATAAACCTCGCCGTGTTGGTTTTTGGTGTCCTTGACGCCGGACCAGTCGGCCAGGGATTTGCCTGGTTTCCAGGCGGTGTGCGCCGGGGCGACCTGTACCTGTTCCTTAACATGGCGATAAATGGCGCCCTCTACCATCAGGCGTTCATAGGCCGGGCGTACCATCACCCGTTCCTGCACCGCTTTGTAAACCGGTTGATGTACTTCATAGCGTTTGGCGGCATCGCGGATCAGAATATCCCGGGTTTGCGAGGCAAAGCGGGCATCATGAACGCCGATGTGCTCTTCGCCCTGATCCACCAAAACGTCCTTATAGCGGGTTTCATAACGCGCCGGGATCATCACCCGGGCAAAGCATTCGCCGGGGCGGGCATCGGGCAGGGCATCAAAGGGACCGCCCCCGGGAGCATCCGCCCGGGCCGCCACCGCCAAGATCAGGGATGTGATCAGCACCACGCCCGCGGTGGTGCTGCGGAATAACGCTTTGCCACTCACCAATTCCATTTTGCCATTCCTGACTTTTCGCACAAAATTGCGCCTTTGTGTCCGGTTTCGACACAGCTCCCCACAAGAGGTGCAAGAACTATGCTTGAAGCCGGCGGTGCAGCGCTGCACAGGCCATCAGGCCCATAAAGGCTCCTAGTATATCGGCCAGCAGGTCCAGCCAGGAAGCCGTGCGTCCAATCCAGGGGGTACCCTGGATGATCTCAACGGCACCGCCCACAAGCGTCAAGATTAATAACGCAACCATAACGGGGCGGACCTTGTGTATGGCCCAGCCAAACCCCATCAGGGTGCCCAGCGCCAGATAGGCCAGAAAATGTTCGACCTTGTCCGACAATTGTAAATGCGGAATGGAAAACGGGCTGGGCTTTAAGGACAGGGCCAGCACCAATATCAGGGTCAGCCAAAAGACCCACCGCACCATTCGCTGGTGGCGGTTCAACCAGGAACTGACCATGGTCAGCCCGGATAAAAATTGACCCTGAACCGACACTTACGAAATAATTCCCGCCCGGCGCGCCCAGCCCGTATAGGTGCTGTTGCGGCGGGCCTTTAAGGCATCATTATCGGGCTGGTCAAACACCGGCTTGGGGGTAATGCCGGCGCCATCCAGCACCCGGTTCATAAAGTTAAACAGCGCACAGACCAGCACCGCATCATGCAGGGCCTCTTCGGGCCAGCCGGCGGCAAAAACCGCATCGGCATCGCTTTGCACCATTTTGGATGGGCTCAAGGTCAGCTTGCGCACATAATGCAACAGGGGCTTTAGCTTTTCGTCTATGGGGGCGCTATCTATATCCTCCACCAGGGCGGTGATGGTTTCTTCGGGAAGGCCAAAGGCCATGGCCATGGTCTTGTGGGCGCCGTAACAAAAGGCACAGGCGTTCAGGCCAGACACCAAAGCGGCGATAATTTCGCGCTCTGCAATGGATAAGGGGCTGTCTTCATTGCGCAAAACCGCATCATGAAAAGCCATTAACGGGCCCGTGCCCCGGGGAAAGCGCACGAACAGGTCTTCCAGATAAGCCGGATCCTTCAAGGATGGATAAACACTCACGCTTTGCTCCTGCGCATCAAAGGGCGCACTGGGCGCCGGTGCCCTTCAGGCCACAATAGCCAGCGGGATTTTTCGCCAGATATTGCTGGTGGTCGTCTTCGGCATAATAAAAGGGGCCGGCATCAACGATCTGGGTGGTGATTTGCCCAAAACCCTTGGCGCTCAGTTCGCCCTGAAAGACCTTCATGGTTTCCAGCGCCAGCTGTTTTTGCGCCTCATCATGGGTGAAAATGACCGAACGATATTGCGATCCTCGGTCATTGCCCTGGCGCATACCCTGGGTGGGGTCATGGTGTTCCCAAAATAGCTGTAACAAGGCCGCATAGCTGGTAACCTTGGGATCATAAACCACCCGCACGGTTTCCGCATGACCGGTATTGCCGGTGCAGACCGCGCGATAGGTTGGTGCCGGATCATCGCCTCCCGCATAGCCGACCATGGTGACCCAGACCCCCGGGGCTTGCCAGAACAGGCGCTCAGCCCCCCAAAAGCACCCCATGGCAAAACTGGCCTCGGCAAAGCCATCTGGCCA
This sequence comes from Robiginitomaculum sp., assembly GCA_030949705.1. Classification (GTDB taxonomy): domain Bacteria; phylum Pseudomonadota; class Alphaproteobacteria; order Caulobacterales; family Maricaulaceae; genus Robiginitomaculum_B. Next base: position 31,904 of record JAUZSF010000003.1, read on the forward strand.
GGGCGGTAACAGGGGCCGGTTGCTGACAAAATGTGTGTGCGGCGCGGCTGGCGTCATGATGGCTTCACTTCTCTTGTCTTCTTTTGGGCCCGGTTATCGAAATGAGGCTGGGCCGTTGAGGGATAGATGTAGACAGGATTGAGGCAAGAAAAAAGATGGTAACGGCGTCAGGAATAGAAAATATACACCGGATTTACCTGTCAGGGGATAAATTTCTACCAATATTTTGCCACGGCAACACAGGTGCATTCGGTGCTGATATGCACCTTGCAGTGCGCCCTTGCTTGGCTATAGTGCGCGCGCGCAGGTGAGGTGGCCGAGTGGTCGAAGGCGCACGCTTGGAAAGCGTGTAGGCGGTGTTCCCGTCTCGTGGGTTCGAATCCCACTCTCACCGCCACAAACTGTTCGCGAACCCGAAATGAGGCCCCGATGCGGGCCTTTTTTCTTTTTGGTTCAAAGGGGTTTAAGGAGGTCATCCGACTTTCGGAGACCGGCCGCCGCTCCGAAATCAGTCTCTGAACGGCCTGAGTCTCTTTTTACCCGCCCTTCATACCAAGCGAGACGGATTCAAAAGTGGTTGGATTTTCAGTGGCTTGGCAAAACTGGATTGCGCCGCAGTTGAAGCGTATTCAATTGCTATCGAGGTGAACAGGGACACCCGAAGGCGGCGTGGTTCTTCGAAACGGTGCGAACGGTCGCGAGAAGTCTTTGATGACAAACAGACTTTCCGCACATAGCCTGGCGGCATGTCGAACGGGCCCTGGACAGATGAAGAGAACGATCTGATCGTCGCGGATTACTTCGCGATGCTGGCCGATGATCTGGCCGGGCGGCCCTACAACAAGGCCGAACATCGCCGTGCGCTCCTGCCGCTTCTGAATGGTCGTTCCGAGGGCTCGGTCGAGTAGAACATCAGTGCGGTGCTGAAGGGGCTGGGTGAGGACTGGGTCCCCGGCTACAAGCCCGCGTTCAATTTCCAGACATCCCTGATCGATGCGGTGGCGCGATGGCTGGCACTCAATCCTGCCTGGCTGGGGCGACTGCCGAAAACGGCCGCCGGATTGCACGAGACGGAGCCGCTTTGGGTCGGACCGGCGCCGACGCTTTCGAACCAGCCGCTGCCGCAGGAGCTGGAGCAGATGCTGCACGTCGCCAGAAAGTTCGACGTGGCGGGTCGTGATGAACGCAATCGCGCCCTCGGCCGTGCCGGAGAGGAACGCGTGCTGGCGCATGAACGGGCAACGCTCAAGGCCGCCGGGCGCGAGGATCTGGCGCGCAAGGTGCGCTGGGTTTCGGAGGAGGACGGCGACGGCGCGGGCTACGACATCGCCAGCTTCGCGCCGGATGGCCGGTCGCGGCTGATCGAGGTGAAGACGACAAATGGCTGGGAGCGCACGCCGTTCTTCATCAGCCGGAACGAACTGGCCGTGGCCGAGGAACGGCGCAAGGAATGGTGCCTGTTCCGGCTCTACCGCTTTTCACGCGAGCCCAAGGCCTTCGAACTGCACCCGCCGCTGGACGCCCATGTCTCGCTGACGCCGACGACGTTCCAGGCGAGCTTTCATTGAAGCTCAGCGGTTCAAGCGCCCTGATTGACGGAGAGATCGAGCAGGTTCCGCACCGCTTTGGCCTTGATGAAGTGAACTAGCCCATTGCCAGATCGATTGATGATCCCAGCGAACTTCAAGACGACTTCGAGGCCCTGCAGCACTGTCGCGAAGACCGGCCCGCCCGAAAGACCGTTGGGATCGAAGTCCATTGGCGGCAAGAGTCGGCAGAGCCCCAAAGCCGGGTCTGAGGGCTGCTCCTGCGGCTCGCAGGTCATGGACCGGATCACGGTGCCCACGTGGTTCTCATCAACGACGTTGTATTTCTGGTCAGCGAACGGGCAGCCGTATGCCAGATACGCGACCACATCATCTTCATCGTTCAGGAAGTCGTCCGAACCTAGCCCAAAGAAACGCTGATCGAGTTCCTGGTTCGCAGTCGTCTGCGGCGTGAAATCGAACGCACATAAGTCCTCGGCATCGCTTTCCCGCGGGGAATCAGGAGCACGAAAACGCGTGTATCCCGCCGAGCTGATGAATTTGTTCTTCACTGGTACGATGATCCCAACGTCCTGCCCCGAAACGTCGTTCACTTGGTGAGCAGTACAGACGAGGAATTTTCTGCCACGATAGTGCAGACCGATCGCTGATCCGATCAACTGGACCTCGTAATCCTCGACGTCGGTGAACAGAACTAGGTTCTGACAAAACGTGTGGAGGCGGGACTGTAGCGCGCTTGCAGGGACGAAAAGGCCATGCACCTTCACGCTGGACCATACGCTCCGGCCGACGAACGTTTCAAGGTCGGCGCGTCTGCTCAGGAGCATATCCAAATCATTCATCAGCAAAAGTCCCGCCAGCAACAGACCCAAAACTTTGTATGATACTGAAATGTTGCGCGCAGGCGGTCAATAACCGCTCTGTGGCAGCATGGCAGCAATGGGTTCGAGGCCGTCAATGGCCTCCAGGGTTGTCGCCCAGTATTCAACGTTTTTTTTCGACTACAGACACCATCATGCCCACCCCTCGCGAAACCATCCTCACCGCGCTGCACGCGCGGTTTTCGACGCTGTCCCCGTCGTCCTTCACTACACCACGGCCGATCCGCTGGTCTGACCGCAATAATCGAAGGAGAACACCATGGCACGCGCCCAAGGGGCGCGGTCGCAGCTGGCGGCCGCGTTCGAAACCACCTATGGCACCGCGCTCAGCCGAATACGCGCCTTGCTTGCTCCCCCCCAAACTTCTCCTGCCAGAAAACTCAGATCATAGAGACTGACGGCTGATGCCTCGCGTCCACAGGTCAGCCGCTTCAGAACCTCGGGCGCCAGATAGGCCAGCCGCAGTTGGCGGCTGACATGGCGCTCCGCGAGCCCTACGGCCTCGGCCAGCTCCTGGATCGTAGCGAATTCGCCTGCTTCCATGCGCCGACGCCAGCTCCATGCCCGGCCGATGGCACGCAGAATGTGCGGGTCCTGCGTCCGGTCCGCGCTCGGGCTGTAATCGGCTGGAGGCTGGATTTTTGGCCGACCGTTCTTCTTGCGAACCTTCAACGGGATCAGCACCCGGATCGTGTCGTTGGGATCGGTCATTCAGCAGCCTCCAGATTGTGCGGCGCGACCATCTCGCGGATCACGCTCGAAATGCCCTCGCGTCAGATATCATGCTTTCCATATGCGCACGAACGAATGTGGTCCACGGCAGGGCTGGTTTCTTTTTGCGCCTTTCGGGGCTCGGGTGGATGCCCGCCTCGTTCAGGATTCGCTTGACGGAATTAGCGCCGGCATAAAGCCCGAGCTTTTTCAGCTCCCCCGCGATCCTCTTGTAGCCCCAGAGGAGATTTTCAGAACCGATGCGAATGACAACATCGCGCAGTTCCTGCGTCAGGCGTGGCCGCCCCACCGCTTGGAAGGGGCGCCCACCGCGCATCTGGGCGAGCCAGCGTTTGTAGGTCGCTGGTTTGCCTCTGACACGAGAGAGAGTTGGCTGCCTGAGTCATCTGCTCCGCCACAAACCATTCGCGAACACCAGACGAGGCCCCGACACGGTGGTGATTTTCTTTTTGGTTCAAAGGGGTTTAGGTCTGGCGACCGACCTCACGAGAACGCCGGATCACCTCGGCACACTCTCTAACCCCCGTTTTTCTCTATTCGACCGACCTTCGGGGCGTTTGAGGTCGGTCTACAATAGCCCAATAAAACAAGGGTTTTTCGTGAATTTCGTGCCCGACCGGTTGCAGCGATGTCAAATCCTCTCACGCGATCAGAGAAAACAGAAATGGACGTGGCGGGGCGAAAAGATGCGTGTCCGGACCTCTGATTTTTGCGAAATTATTCTGAATACACCGCCCTTGCAACATACACCAGGACAGCTCCAAAAACCCATGGTTTGAGTCAAGGTCCAGGAAGGGGCGTTTCGAAAAGCGGCGTTGACTCAGGGGTTGATGAGCATCGCGACAAATGTTCCAGATTGATGAGATTGGCCAGCTTGTGGCGTTCCTCAGCTGTCCACCTGCTGGTCTGGACGTCCCTCGAACAGATGGGACAGAGCCGCCACTTCGCGTTGCATATGTTCGCGAAACAGGCGCACCCGCTTGATCCGGCGCAGATCTCGATGGTAGACCAGCCACAAGCCCAGATCATGGCGCGGCTCTGGCGGGCGATAGCGCGTGAGGGCGGGCTCTCGGTCGCCCATGAAACAGGGCAGATAGGCCAGCCCCGCTCCGGCCTTCAGCGCCGCCAGGGTCAGCAGGGTATCGTCCACATAAAAGCTGTGTTCGTGGCGTGGGCAGGCGTCCTTGGTCCAGTCCATGTGAAAGCCGCAGCATTCCACGCCCAGCCATTTTTCCCCAGTCTTTCCGGCCTTCAGATCGGCGCAATAGGCACGCGCGCCATAGACCGCCGAGGCAACCGTCACCAGCCGCAGGCCGATCAGGGTATCAAGGGGCGTGTTGGTCAGGCGGATGGCAATATCGGCGTCGCGCTCGGACAGGGTCGCATATTTGTTGGACACCTGGACATACAATTCTATATCGGGCTGTGCCGCGCTGAAGCTGGCGAAAACCGGCATCAGGATCGAGGAGGCCATATTGTTGATGGCGGTGACCCGCAATTCTCCGGTTGCGCTGTTGTCCAGATCGCTGCGCACTCCTTCGAATTCCAGTATCTCGGCTTCAATCTTGCGCGCGGAAAGCTGTAGCTCCTCGCCCGCTTCGGTCAACTCATAGCCGGATTTCTTGCGCTCGATCAGGCGGGTTCCCAGATCCGCTTCCATGGATTTCAGCCGCCGTGAAACCGTCGAATGCTGGACCGACAGGCGTTTGGCCGCGCCGCTGATCGGACCGGTGCGGGCTATGGCAAGAAAAATCCTGATGTCATCCCAATGCATTCTGGCACTCGCGGTTTGTGCATTTTTGCAAAAACACTGTCGAAAACTTGCGAATGTCCGTCAGTGTCGCGGTTTGCTATCTGTTTATCAACAAAAATCGACAGGAGGAAAAAATGACTACGTTACAAAAAACCTTTGATCCGGTCGCCTTCAAAAGCACCACCAGGCAGCAATGGGACAGTGCCGCCGAAGCCTGGAACCGCTGGTCGCCGCTGCTTTCGCGCTGGCTTGGGCCTGCGACGGAACGGATGCTGGACATGACCGGCGTCGGCGTTGGCTGCCGGGTACTGGATGTGGCCGCCGGGGCGGGTGAACAGACCCTCGCTGCCGCCAAACGGGTCGGGCCGACGGGCCATGTGCTGGCCACCGATCTTTCACCGGCAATCCTTGAATGCGCCGCTGAAAATGCCCGTCTGGCTGGCCTGACGCAGGTGGAAACCAGGGTCAAGGACGGCGAAGCGATTGGTGAAATCGAGGCCGAGCCGTTTGATGCGGTGATATCGCGCGTCGGGCTGATCTATTTCCCAGACCAGATCAAGGCGCTTTCCGGTATGCGAGACCAACTGCGCCCGGGCGGACGCGTCGGGGCCATTACCTATGCAGAAGCCGAGCGGAACGGTTTCTTTTCGGTGCCTGTCAAGATCATTCGCGAGCGTGCCAAGCTGCCGCCGCCGCTGCCCGTTCAGCCGGGGCCGTTCAGTCTGGGTGACCCGGACGTATTGGCCGCACGCCTGAAGGAGGCCGGGTTAAAGGCTATCGAGGTTGAGCGGATGGACGCGCCGGTGCGTCTGAAATCCGCCGCCGAATGCCTGCAATTCGAACAGGAATCCTTTGGTGCGCTGCACCAGATGCTGGCGGGTTTGTCTGAACCCGAACAGGACGACGCCTGGGGCGAAATCGAAACTGCCCTTGAGGAATTCGAGACCGAGGGCGGTTTTGAAGGTCCGTGCGAAATGCTTGTGGCCTGTGGAACCAAATGATCCGACCGGGGCGGCGCGCCATGGCATGGCACTGTCAGAGCAAAATGGCTTGAAGACGGAAGCGTGATTTCGTAGCTTGGTGGGATGAAAAATCCGTTCCGCTATTTCAAGACTTCGCCCCAGATCATCCGTTTAGCAGTGATGATGTACATCCGTTTTCCGCTTTCCCTGCGAAATGTTGAGGATTTACTGCATGAACGTGGCATCGACATCACTTACGAGACGGTGAGGTTCTGGTGGAACCGGTTTGGCCCAATGTTCGCTAGAGGAATTAGAAAGCGGCGCGTCCAAAACCATAATTACTCAAACTGGGCCTGGCACTTGGACGAGGTTTTCGTGAAAATAAAGGGTAAGCTTCATTACCTCTGGCGGGCTGTGGATCACGAGGGGGAAGTACTGGATGTTTTTGTTTCAAAACGCCGAGATCGCAAAGCAGCCTTGAAGTTTTTGAGGAAAACCATGAAGCGATATGGCAAACCCAAAGCGGTTGTAACAGACCGCTTGAAATCATATCGGGCTGCCATGAAGGTCATTGGAAACGCTGATCATCAGGTGATGAAACAATGGCTCAATAACCGAGCAGAAAACTCCCACCAACCTTTCCGTAGACGAGAGCGGGCGATGCTCAAATTCAGGAGTTTTGCAACCTTGCAAAACTTCGTTTCGATCCACTCATCCATCCACAACCATTTCAACCACGACAGACAATTATGCCCAAGAGCCACATTCAAGGAAAACCGAGCAAAAGCACTGGCTGAATGGGACCAAATCGCCGCTTGAAATGGTTCCAACCTGACACTTCAGAGACCACTTCGCTTTTGTCTGACAGCACCTTAACGAAAGCATTCCTGGCCCTTTCCCTACTCAAAGTCCGATAAATCTGACAAGGCGCACCTAATCTGCTAATAAAGCAAAATACATACTGAGGCTTGGGGAAGCAGATGTCATGACCAGTAAAGCTATAGGTGGAATAGGTGAAAATGTAGGCCGGCCGGCAATCGCCTCTGAACGGGTTACAGAACTGGATGTATTGCGTGGTTTTGCTTTGTTTGGGGTGTTTCTGGCCAATCTGGTAAAGCCGATTAGCTGGAATTTGCTGGCCACCTCAGAACAAATGGCCGCTTTGCCAAGTCAGCCGGTGGATAATGTTTTTGTTTTTCTGATCAATGTCTTCATTGCCGACAAGTCGAACACCTTGTTCGCCTTTTTATTCGGCCTGGGCTTTTACATTCAGATGGAGCGTTTGAGCAAGCGCGGGGTGAACTTCACCGCCATTTATACGCGCCGTTTGTTTATTTTGCTGGTATTTGGCTTTGTACATCTGATTTTTATCTGGTTTTGGGACATTCTGCATCTCTATGCATTTTGCGGGTTTTTCCTGTTGGTTTTACGCCGGGCCAGCGATCGTTTTTTGCTTGTCATGGGACTTTTTCTGGCGTTGACGGGGCGTCTGGTAGTCGATTTGTGGCTTAATATGAGCGGCACTCTGGATAGCCTTGGGGTGCCAGTGCTCTATGAAAGCGCCGCCGTGTTGGAACGCCAGGCGATTTCCCAGTCCGGTAATTATCTTGGTCTGCTTGGCAATCTTTTTGAGATCAACTGGAAGGAATATTTTCTGACTGGAATTGCCGGTTGGATTTTTTATGTGCTGGGCCGCTTCATGATTGGCATCTGGGTGGGGCGTCGTGGCTGGCTGCAAAATGCGTCGCAATACCTGCCGGGCTATCGTCGTGTCTTGTGGATTGCTTTGCCCACCGGGTTGGGCATCGAACTGGTGGGGCAGGGGATTGGCTGGGCTATCAACCAACACCTGGTGAGCGGTGGAGTGTGGGAAGTTCTGCTGTCCACATGTCATATGACGGCTACACCGTTTATGGCAACCGGTTATGCCTGTTTGATCGTGCTGGGGCTGCGCACCGGGTTGGGCCATCTTCTGTTATCCCCCCTGGCCGCGGTTGGGAAAATGGCGCTGACCAATTATGTGGCACAAAGTTTTATTATCGGCTTTGTCTTGCTGGGCATCGGGCCCGGCCTAAATCTGGCGGGACAGATCGGTATTGCCCACCTTACTTATGTGGCCATCATTGCTTTTGGCGGACAAATCCTATTCAGCCACCTCTGGTTACAACGCTTTGCCTTTGGCCCTCTTGAATGGGTGTGGCGGGGGCTGACCTATGGTCATTTCCCCCCCTTGGTAAGGGCGGATCGGTAGAACGCGTGGCTATGCATAAGAGTACGGCTAATGTCCCCGCAAGGGATAGGACAGGGGGCGTTTTTTCAGTTTGAGTTTGTCTTTGCGATGCAGGGGTATGGTCTGGAAGGTGCGTTCTTTAAGCGTGCCCAGGGCAAGGCGTACCGAGGTGTCAAATATATTCTTTAGGCCAATTTGGGTCAGGGCCGAGCATTCGCGATAAACCAGTCCTAAAGACCGGGCCAGCGCTTGGCCGTCTTCGGGGGTTTTAATGGGGCCTTTTAGGCGCGTAACTGGATCATCGCGCAGATCGGTTTTGTACCCGGCTAGCAAGATTGGAGTTTGGGGGGTGTGGTGGCGCAGTTCCGGCAGCCATTTGCGGGTCACATTATCAAAGCTGGACGGCGAAATGATTGAATAGGCAATGATGAACACGTCCGTTTGCGGATAGCTGAGCGGCCGCAGGCGATCATATTCGCTCTGCCCGGCCGTATCCCACAGGCCAAGATTAACGGGCCTGCCATCAACCATGATATTGGCGCTGTAATTATCAAAAACCGTTGGAATATACTCGCTGGGAAACGCATTGGTGGTATAGGAAATCAGGGAACTGGTTTTACCAACGGCCCCATCCCCGACAATCACCAGTTTAACCGGTTGCAAGGGCAATTGTGCATGGGCCGCCGTGGCTTTTGCCGCGCCTATGGCCAAGCCAGCTTTAAGAAGGTCGCGGCGTTTCATGGTGTCCTCCTGATGTTTCGCCCATCATAACCAAATGCAGGGCAGGGCGCAAAATGCGCTACAGGTTTGTGGATCGTGCGCGTTTGAACACATAAAAAACCGGTATGCCGGCAGCCAGCATGGGGACACCCCAGATCAGCACTTTCAAGCCCGATCCGATCATCGCCATCAGGGTAAAGGCAATGGTGATCATGGCGATGGCGGCCCATCCGCGGGCCTGTTTCCAAGAATAGCGCAGATCCGCCAGCGCCGACACCGCATAGGGCATTAGCGTGGACAGGGTCGACATGGATAGCAAAAATGTGAACGCGGCCACCAGACCATCGGCATAATTAAACAGTAATAAAACCGTGGCGATGCTGGAGGAGATCAATAGCGAAAAAAACGGTGCATGGCCTTGATTGCGCCGGGCCAGAAATTTGGGGGCCAGGCCATCCAGCGCCACGGCCATGGGCATTTGCCCGCCCAGCAGGATGTTGCCATTCATGGAACCGGCGGTGGCCACCAGCGCCCCAATGGCAATCAAGGGCGCCCCAAGGGGACCAAGGGTTTTGGCGGCATCAACAAAGGGTGCGGTGGAGGTGGCCAGAACATTGGCGGGCACCAGCATCATCACCGCCGCGGTGGAGGCGATATACACCGTGGTGACGCACAGGGTGCCAAAAATAACGGCGCGCGGAATGGTGCGTCTGGCATTGATCACATCGCCGGCGGGGATCACCCCGGCTTCGATCCCCAAAAATGCCCACATGGTTAGAAGCGCCGTGGCCGCCAGCGCCGGCAATATGGGTTTAGCCTCCGGATTAAAGGCGGGAATATTATCAATGGTGCCGGCAAATACCCCCAACGCAATGATGACCAGCAATGGCAATAATTTCAGCACCGACATCAGCAATTGCACCGCCGCGCCTTCGGCAATGCCGCGCATATTGATGGCGGTTAACAGCCAGATCATGGCGACGGCTACCGCGGCCTGTGCCAAAGGATTACCCTCCAGCACCGGAATTAGGGATGCCATATAACCGGCAAACGCCACCCCAACGGCAGAAATGGCAAACACCACCGCCAGCCAATAGCCCCAGCCCACCAGAAACCCGGCCAGATTGCCAAAGGCGTCGTGGGCATAGGCATAGGGGCCGCCGGTGCGGGGGGTCCGGCTGGCCAGACGGCCAAGGATCAGGGCAATCAGAATGGCCCCGCAGCCACTAAGCACCCATCCCAAAAAGCCCAATCCCCCATAGGGGACCATAACCGCCGGCAGTAAAAAAATGCCCGAACCGATCATTACGCCTACAGTCATCGACCAGACTTGCCAAAAGCCCATGCTGGCCTTGGAGCCAGAGGAAGGCATTGCGTGCTCAGCATCGCTCATGGGGCGAACCAGCGCAGAGACATGCAGGAAAGCCCGGCATCAATCATGCCGATCTGGCGGGTATCCAGCGGCACAATTTCATAATCGTTTTGGGTCAGGGTTTCCAAGGTTTTTGGAAACTGTGATCCTACCATCACCACGTCATTAACGCGCAGGGCATTGGCCGCGGCCTCTTCGCCCTCGGGCACCAAAACAACATTCAGATGATCAAACACCCCCGATGCGGCGAGGCGTTTGGTGCAGAGCACCGTGTCTTCGGATAAAAGTGAACAATCGGTTTTAAAATGCAATACGTCCGGCGGGGTGCGGACAATCCTGCCGCTAATTCCCAAGATCTCAAGGCAGGAAACCAGCGCGCGCGCGCCCACCTCATCGGTGCGGGCCGAAAGGCCGATCATTACCGCGCCCGGCGTGACCAGCACGTCGCCGCCCTCTACATGTCCGCCTTTGGGCAAGGTGAGCACGGTGTCAAAGCTGTCCTGTAAAACCGGCGTCATAGCCGCGATTTCGCCGGCGCGAGTAGGCGCGCCAGAGCGCAAGGCAATCGCGCCCTGGGTGAACACCAAAGCCGGATCTTCGACGAAAATGGCATCTGGAAATTCTGATAAGGACGGCAGCACGCTAACCTCAACACCGGCGCTTTTCAGGGCGGCGATATAGGTCTCGTGCTCGGCAACAATGCCTTCAAAGTCTGGATTGCCAACATCGTCGGCGCGCAGGCCATGGGTCACTGATGGTGCTGGGCGGCGCACAATGGCGCGATTAAACTGGCTGACGGGGCGGGCGCTCATGGCTGAAACCGGCGGTACGATCCGCCATCCTTGATGATTACATGGGCGGCATTATGCCCGGGCGCGCCGGTAACCCCGCCGCCGGGGTGGGTGCCGGCACCGCACATATAAAGCCCCTTTACGGGGCCTCGATAACTGCCATGACCCAGCACGGGGCGCGCCGACCAGAGCTGATCAATGCTCATATTGCCGTGCATAATATCGCCTGCAACAAGGCCGAATTTGTCCTCCAACCCTTTGGGCGAGAGGCGCGTCTGGCCCACAATTGAGGCACGAAAGCCCGGCGCGTATTGTTCAACCGTGTCCAAAATCACATCGGCGGCGGCACTTTCTTCTTCATCCCAATTTCGCCCATCCGGCAAAACCGGGGCAAATTGCTGGCAAAAGAGACTGGCCACATGGCATCCCGGCGGAGCCAGACTGTCATCCACCACCGAGGGGATCAGCATTTCCACAATGGGGTGTTTCGACCAGCCATCGCGTTTGGCATCCAAAAAGGCGCGGTCCATATAATCCAGCGTCGGGGCCAGAATAATGCCGCTTTGATGGTGCGGGCCGGGTTCGGGCTTGGCGGTAAAAATGGGTAGTTTATCCAGCGCCACATTCATGCGAAACGTGCCCGATCCGGTGACAAAAGATCGGATGCGTTTCAAAAAGTCCGCCGGCAGATCGGCGGCATCCATCAGGCGTTCGTACAGCAATCGTGGCCCTACATTGGCGATAACGCGGGGCGCCATGATCTCTTCACCGCTTTGCAGGCGCACCCCGGCGGCCTTGCCCTGATCCACCAGCACCTGCTCAACCGGGCTATCCAGGCTGATCTCCACCCCCAGATCCGTACACACTTTGGCCATGATCCGGGTGATGGTGCCCATGCCACCTATGCAATGCCCCCACGCGCCCTTAATGCCGTTCACTTCACCAAACACATGGTGCAGCAATACATAGGCGCTGCCGGGCGTGTCCGGGCTGGCATAATTGCCGACCACCGCGTCAAAGCCAAAGGCAGCCTTGACCGCCTCGCTTTCAAACCAGCCATCAAGATACGTGCGCGCGCTTTTGGTAAAGAGGTCCATCACATCGCGCTTTTGCTCAATCGGCAATTTGCTGATCGGCAGCCCCTGCACCGCCGCGCTGATCAGGGTGTTCAGGCCCTCGCCAAGGTTGGGCGGGGCCTTTAAGGCTAAACTGCGCAGTACATTGGCCACATTTTCCAGCGCGTCATAATAGGCCGGCAACACCTTTGCATCATGATCAGAGAATTTACGAAACTCTTTTTGCGTGGCCTCCAGCCCGCCGCCCAGCATCAGATAGCCGCCATCTTCCTGGGGCAAAAAGTTAGAGATGGGCCGGGTGATCACCCGATAGCCATGCTTGGCCAATTCCATGTCTTCGATAACTTTGGGCTGTAACAGGCTAACCGTATAGCTGGCGACCGAGTTCTTAAAACCAGGATGAAATTCCTCGGTCACGGCGGCGCCGCCGACCACGTCCCGACGTTCGACAATGCGCACCTTCAGGCCCGCTTTGGCCAGATAAAACGCGCACACCAGACCATTATGGCCCGCGCCGATAATCAGGGCGTCACAGGTTTTGCTCATACCAATTTTCCTTTATGGCTCCAGCCCGGGGCCGGGCGTTCTGGGCATCGCGCTTCGGGGATGATCTGGCGCATGGTTTTGCAAAACTGGCGCAGGCACACTTCGCTTTTACCCAATGGCCCCATGGTAAAACTGGGCGAGGCCATGCCGTCCTGCACGCGGGTGACAAGGGCGGTGTCTTCGGCATTAACCTGACGGTTGATGCGCCAGTTCAGATAACGCGCGGCGCGCATTTCGCGGCGATCATCGGGCAAGGCATAACTGATTTCCCGGATCAGGGTTTTGGTCGGCGAGATGGGCAGGAATTGCATGAAATCCACCTGATCGGGATAAATATCAAAGGCGACGTTGGGCCAGAACTTGAAATACAGCCAGCGGCGTTTCTGGGCCTCTGGCAAATGTTCCACATCGGGCAGAAAATGTTGATACAGACGTTCGGACAGCGCCGCCGACGGCGTCTCCTGCAAATCGCCCCACATGCGATCCACATGGGTGTTGGCCTCGATCCCGTATGAGCGACCAAACAGCCGCGTCAGGCCCGGATGAGCCACGGGAATGTGCAGGCCATCGGAATAATTATCGGCAATGTTTTTCCAGTTCACCATGCGTGGGCGCAGGGTAACCCGGCCAAGGGCCTGTAACGCCTCAAAGCGATAGGGCGCGATCTGGTCCTCATAAGGGGCCATCATGTGCGCCACGCTCGGCCTGCCGCCTTTTAGGCGGATAAAGATAAAGCCGTGCCAGATCTCCATTTCCACCGGGTGAAGATTGTGCTTGTCCGTATCCAGATTTGGATAATCTTCGCGATAGGGAACGCCGATCAGATTGCCCGTCAAATCATAGGTCCAGGCATGATAGGGGCAGGTGAGGCGGGCATTGCACCCCTCATTGCCATCCATCAGACGCGAGCCACGATGGCGGCAAATATTGGTAAAGGCGCGGATTTTCTGATCCTTGCCTCGCACCACAATTATGCTTTCGCCTATAAAATTAAGCGTCTGCCATTGGCCGGGTTTGGCAATCTCGTTTTCATGGCACACCACCTGCCAGCTCCGCGCGAATACCCGTTCGCATTCGGCGCGATAAAAATCCGCATCATCATAACACCATGCAGGCAAAGACCACCCGTCCAGCAGGTCGGCGGTGGTGTCTTGATTTTCCGGGTTATGCATTTGGTTTTTTCATGAACTGGCACCGTAAAATATCTCAAATCCCGATACAAGCGTGATCGGTAAAATCATTCTAATAAACGGGACCATGCCGGTTTGGCGGCTTGATCGTATTGATAAATTAGCCGAACATGCCGTCCCGGAAGGAGTGCTTTGGTGCGTATTATTATTGCCGTTGTCATTATCACCGCGTTGGTGCTGGGCTGGATGCGGGTTATGCGGCCCGCCGATCTGCCGGTGGATCAGGGTTTGCATCTTGATTATCCGGTATCGCATGTAAATGGACCGGCGCTGGTGGCGATTCAGCCCTGGTTGAACCAGCGGCATTACCAAAGCCCGCAAATTCTGGAACAGCATCTGGAAAGCTATTTACAGGCCGCCCGCGATGGCGGGGCCATGAGGGCGGGCTCGATTGTGGTGTTTCCTGAACATATCGGCACCTGGCTGGTGGCGGCCAAGGCCCCGGTTATGGGGTTTCGCGCCCGCAAAACCGATACCGCTATGGCGTGGCTGATCGTGCGGCACCCCTTGCGTTTTGCCCGTGCCTATTTTGACTCTGACGAGCGGGACCGGGCGGCCGCCGCCATTTTTCGCATGAAGGCCCCGGCCATGGCGCGTGATTATACGCGGGTGTTTGGTCGGCTGGCGCAGAAATTTGAGGTTACCATTGTTGCCGGGTCCATCGTATTGCCAAATCCGCAAGTGCGTGATGGCACGCTGCGGCCGGGCCAGGGGCCGCTGTATAATGTGGGCGCGGTATTTCATCCCGATGGACAGATCGATGCGCAATTGGTGCGCAAAGTGCATCCGATCCCCTCTGAGGCCGGGTTTACCGCCGCCGCCCCGGCATCTGAATTGCCGGTTTTTAATACCCTGTCCGGCAAATTGGGGGTGCTGATCTGTGCCGACAGCTGGCATCCCGATGTCTATGAGGCCTTGCGGGGAAGGGGCGTGCAGACCATGGCGGTACCGGCCTTTTTGCAACCCGAAAAGGTCTGGGAAAGTCCATGGCATGGCTATACCACCGGCTGGCCAAAGGATGCGGATAGGGGGGATGAGCTACGCATTACCGAGCGTCAGGCCTGGATGCGCTATGCGCTGGGTGGCCGTCTGACCAGTGCGGGTGCCGTGCGGGGCGCGACGGCGTTTTTGCGCGGCAATCTGTGGGATTTAGGCTCTGATGGTGCCAACATATTGGTCACCGCCGATGGAGCCTGGGTGGATGGGCATGCGGGCGGGGCATCGATATCCGCTTTGGCCCTAAGCCCAACAACTGGCATCGCCCCCCGCCCGTAAGCCGAGCGATGCCTTATTCGCAGGCTTCCCGGTATGTTTTGGCAGCGGCATTGGCAGAGATAAGGCTGGCCTTCCACTGATCACAAAGGGCAATGCCGGGGGCCGGGTCGATGCCGATCAGGCCGCGCATGTTGTCTTTCACCGCGTATTTGGCAAAGGTCGTGCACGAGGTTTTACCCTTCTGGAAGAGCTGTATAGATTGGCGAATACGGCTGAAATCGCTGACCAGTTTCTGTGAGGCCGGGCGGCCCCGCGATTGATCTCGAAATGCTTTATATCTGGTTTTGAAATCATCATTCTTGCGGTTGAACGTGGTGGCGGCGCTTTCATAAGCCTGTTTGGCGGGCATGAAGCGTGATTGGCGAGCACTGTTATATTGGCGGATAGCCGCATTCACAGAATCAATGCCGGTGTTGTACGAGGGGTCGCTTTTATCCGAAGGCAGCGCACTTTCTGCACTGTTAACCTCAGAGCGCAGGCTAGCCAGCTCTGCCCGGGCGCTATCAACGTCATCCTCCAGTGCATTCAACTCTTCATTTTCCTGTTCCAATTGATCCTGCTCTTCGTACCAGGGGGCAAAGCGTTGTTTGCGGGCGGCACTCTCGCTGACAAGCATATTGTCGAATTTATTGGTATAGTCTTTGTAGACTCCATCCGCATAAGCGCGAAAATTTTTCTTGGCCTGTGTATTGGTGGCGACAAAGGCCTTGTATTCACCAAGCCAGGTTTTGCACTGAGCAGAATTTTGATTGCTGCCTTCGGCCTTGGCCGCAATGGCGCTCACCGCCTGACGCATGGCACTTTTCAGGCGCTGTTTTTGCTGGCGGGCCTCGCGGCGCACCATGGGGTCAAGGTAATAGTCACTGAATTTTTCCAGATATTGCCCCTTGGCATCTTTCACCAGATTATAAAGAAAATAATTGAACATTTCGCGTTCTGTGGGCACTTTGCCCCGCGCCGAAACCCACCGGGATGCCCAGGGGGCCCTGCTCATCTGATCCACGGCATCCTCGTCATTCATCCACTGACCAAACATACGGTCTTCACGGGCGCGCATTTCATCGTAAACCTTGCTGATCTGCGGCCCAAACGTCTTATTGTTACGCATATAGGTGATCATATAACTGGGGATATAGGGCCGATCATAATCGGGGTTATCAAATATAGCAGAGATGAAATTGTCATAGGCTCTGGTTTGTTTCAGGCCATTAATCCAGATCTGTTCAGCGGATTTTATGCCCGATGCCATGGCCTGCATCACCATAATATACTGGCCTAGGCCCGGGGTATATTTGGCGATCAGAAATTCAGAACCAACCTTCCCAGCGGTTTCAAAATCCCCGGCGCTGGCCGCCTCGATCATTTTTAAAACGTCCAGCCCTTCGGAGGGCTTGAAAACATCCTTGCCAAACACGGTATCAAACGCGCTTTGAAATTGCTGGTCGGCGATTTTCTTGAGGTCTTTCTCGTTTTTTTCGGCAGCTTTTTTGGCTTTCTCCCATTCGGCCGCCAGGGCCGGATCATCGCGGCTCATGTTTGCCAAAAGGGCTTCCCAGTCATCCGCTGCCTGGGCGCGGGGCGCACCCAGTGCAAACAGCACCAGTGCCAATGCAAAAATCATCAAACCAAAGCGCATGGCCGGTCCCCTCACTCATATATTGTCGTCCCAGGCTTTCTTTGACAGGCTTTAAAGGGGCGCACAACCAATTGTTGCGCCTTTGCTTTTTCACATTTTCTCATATGTTCAATGGACTTGCCTTTGGGGCCGGGTATTCTGCACTTGATGGAAACAAAAATTGAAAGCCTGTTGCCGCACATTCTGCGGCGCGAAAACATTGCCCGTTACGCGGATGGTGCGGTGTTGATCGGGGATCGTTCGGCCTATCCTTTTGAAAAAAGTTTTGTGCGCTGTGACAGCGTCGAAAAAGTGGCCATAGCCATTGAAACCATGGTGACGCAAGGGGTGGGGCCATGGGTGGCGGCGGTGTATGCCATGGCCATGCGCGCCGATCAGCTGGGCGGCGAAAGCGCAGCGCAACACTATACCGGCCTGGTGGCCGCCAAAGAACGCCTGATCAAAACCCGGCCCACCAACACCCTGATCCGTTACCGGCTGGAGGATGTGCTGGCCGTGGCCAAAACGGCGCTGGATGAGGGGGCGGATGCAAGCGCCGCCATTTTGCACCGGATTACCCAAATTCTGGACCAGATGTATGCTTATTATGGTCGGCGTGCAGCCTTTGGGGCGGACCTTTTGGCCGATGGCGATGGGGTGCTGACCATGTGCTTTGCCGAAACCTCGTTTGTACTGACTATGGCGCTGGCCAAAAAGGCGGGCAAGAGCATCACCGTCTATGTGCCTGAAACCCGGCCCTATCTGCAGGGCGCGCGATTAACCGCGCCCAGCCTGCACGAGATCGGCATTAAGGTAGAGCTGATTTGCGATAATATGCCGGCCGCCCTGATGGCCGAAGGGCGCATTCAAAAATATATGACCGCAGCGGATCTGATCACCATGGATGGCCATGTGGTCAACAAGGTCGGCACGTTTCAAAATGCGGTGACGGCCAAATATCACGGCATTCCCTATTATGCCTTTGCCTGGGGCTGTGATCGGACCAAGCCGGATCGGGCCAGTATCGAGATCGAATATCGCGATCCGGCCGAGATACGCGCCTGTCGGGGTATGGCCACGACACTATCGGAAATTTCGGCACTTTATCCCGCCTTTGATATTACCCCGCCGGCACTGGTGGCGGGGATAATTACCCGCCATGGGGTGCTCAGCCCGTTCGATTTACAAGAAGGATTTGAATAATGGTCGCAGCAATTATTGGCGGCACCGGCATGTATGCCATCAAGGATCTGGACCTGCACGAGGAAACCATCAGCACCCCCTATGGGGCGGTACCGATCCGCCGGAATGACGATCTGGTGTTTCTTAATCGCCATGGCCCCAACCACAGCGCCCCGCCGCACAAGGTGAATTACCGGGCCAATATCAAGGCGCTGGCTCAATTGGGGGTAAAGCGCGTTTGCGCCACCTTTGCCGTGGGGGCGATCAATCCGGACTTTGCCTTAAAAGTGCCGGTCATTCTGGATGATTTTATTGATTTTTCATCGGGGCGGGAACATACGTTTTTTGACACCATGAAAAACGGCGTTGGCGATGTGGATGTCAGCGTGCCGTTCTGTCCAGTGCTCAGCAACGTGCTGGAAAAAGAGGTGCGGGCCCTTGGCCTCACCGTGCGCCGCGGCGGCGTTTATGCCAGCACCAATGGTCCGCGCTTTGAAAGCCCGGCCGAGATCCGCGCCTATCGCACCCTGGGGGCCGATGTGGTGGGGATGACCCTGTGTCCGGAACTGCCCTTGGCGCTGGAACAGGGGATGAGCTATGCGGGTCTGGCATTTTCCATCAATTGGGGGGCGGGCATGACCCCGACGATCGAGCTGGTCCATGATGATATTGATGACATTAAAACCAATATGTTGCGCGCCATGATCAATACGCTGGCCGCCACCCGGGATGACCAGTGCACCCCGGCGCGGATTTTATAGCGCCACGGCTTTGCCCATTTGGGCATTGACCACCGGTTCGCGCCAAAAGGCATAGGCCAGCACCAAAGCGGCATAAATGATCAGCGTGGCAAAGCCGCCAACGCCGATAAAATGTCGGCTGAGATACATGCCAAAGGCATAAATCGCCACCGCCAAAATTGGCAGAACTTTGGTGGCCCATATGGGCAGTTTAAAGGGGGCGTTGGCATAGGCCTCTGGCCTGCGATTGCTGAGATTATAGAGCGCCACCACCGGGAACAGCCCAAAGACAATCCCCACGGCATTGCCCAATATGGTCACATAGGCCAGGCTCATCCCGGTCAGGATCGGGGTGATACCGACCACAAAAAACAGCGACAGGAAGATATACGGAATGCCAAAACGGTTTTTGGCGGCCAGAGGTTCGGGCAGCCAGCCATCTTCGGTGGCCATATACAGTCCCCGGGTGCACCAGGCAAAAATGGCGTTTAATGACGTGACCAGCGACAGCATGATGCCCCCTGCGACAAAGGCCACATAAAGGCCGGGCGGGAAGATAATCCTGGCCACCGCGGCCAGGTTTTTGCCCGCCACTTCCTCCAGCGGCAAAACCCCGGTGGCGACAATGGCAATGCCCACATAGAGGAGCGTAACCAGCACCAAGGATGTGCCCATCACCAGCGGGATCAGCCTGCCGGGGTTTTTGGTCTCCCCGCCCAGTTCTGAAACAAATTCTGACCCGATCAGGCTGAGGCGCAATAAAAACGCCGCCGCCACAAAGCCGCCAATGCCTTTGGGGAACACGGTGTCGATACGGGTATAGGGGGGTGAAATCCCGCACTTCAAAAAGGCCAAAGCCGATATACAGCAAGAGAGAAAAAAATCAGTACCACCACCATCATGGCCTGAAAATGGGCGGCGGTTTTAATCCCGGCCAGATTGGCCAGATAACACAAAATCATAATGCTTGCTGCCACCAGTTTCATATTCATGCCGGGCATCAATGCATCGGCATATTCGGCAAAGCCAATGGCAAAGCTGGCCAGCACCAATTGCCCGGCCACCAACAGTGCCAGATAGACAAAGGCGGTTTTATGGCCCAACAAATCGCGCACATAGGTGTAATTGCCGCCGGTGCTGGGCACGGCCGAGCCAAGGGCGGCAATACACAGGCTGGGGATAGCAACAATGGCCAGCGCCATTAAAAATGCCCAGGGCGCGCCATAACCGGTCATGCTGATGCTGATACCGGTAAGTACCACCACGCCGGTGCCGATGATCTGGCCCAGCGAAATGCTCATCAGGTCCCAAAACCCCAATAGCTTTTTGGGTGTGGTGTCGGCAGGGGCGGTCATTTAAACCCGCTCTCAAAGCGGGCAAAGCGGGCATCCAGATCGGCAATCAGTTTGGCTTTGGTGGGCTCATCCACAAAGGCGTATCGCAGGCTGTTATAGAGATAAGTTTTCAGATCATCATAGCCGAGGTCAAAATCCTGAACCGCGCGGACCAGCTCGTGGGTCATGTCAATGCGGGCGATACCCTCATCATCGGTGCTAAAGGCCATGGGTACGCCGGCGTTTCGGTAGACATAAAACGGATGCGCATCGCCCTTTATGCCCAAAATGACATCATTGGACGTAAGATTGACCTCGACCAGTATGCCGTCTTTGGCCATGGTTTTTAAGGTTTCGCCATAGCCGGTTTCGTGGATGATATCTATGCCATGGCCAATGCGTTTGGCGTGGCCCCTGGTGATGGCCTCCGTGATGTGAAAGCGCAGGTCTTTTGGGGGTACCAGTCCCAGCGCCAATTCACCCGCGTGCAGGGAAATATTGCGGGGGCCAAGGGTGCGATAAAGATAATCCAGCTGTGCCATGTGAGTGCGATAATCACGCAGGGCCACAAAATCATCTTCTGGCGCGACCAGATTAATGCCGACAAAACGCGGGTCATCGGCCACCAGATGCCAGCCAAAAATAAAGTGCGCAAACACCGCCGCCGGGGGCAGGGTACGCACCGACTGGCTCTGAAACCGGATGGTCACGGCACAGCCGGGCTGGGGGGTATCGCTTTGACAGCCGAGCAAGGCATCTTTTCTGGCCATGGCCGTATCCATATCGGCACGGGCACGGGTCACCATGGCGGGCAATTGCTTGCCAAATTCGCTTTGCATCAGAGTTTGATAATCTTTGGCCATATCGCCGCTCATGGGCAAACCCACAACCAAAGGCAATATGGTTTCAAACAGCTCCATGGTGTTGGTCAGTTCCAGATAGGCGATGCCCTGTTCACCCGCCCGGTTGGCGGCCTCGGCGATCATGTCGGCCCGCCGGTCTGGCCGCAGGGCGATGGCGGAAAATGTGCTGAAAAACTGATCATGGCCGGACCAGCCGTTTTTGGGCCAAAAGTCACGCATGGAGAGGCGGTCGATCATTTGGTTGCGAAAGGCCTGATCCCCAAGGGCGGTCCGCGCCTCGGCAAAGCCCTGATCGGCGCAATTGCGTTTTGGCTTTTGCAGAGTCAGGCGGGTTTTATCAATGCAATAGCCGTCCTCGCTGGCCCATCTCAGCCAGCTTTCGGCATAAACGGTGCCATACAAATGGGTGTGCAGATCGCCGCCTTTGGGCATGGCGTATATAAATTCGCGCAAAGTGATCTGGTGCGCTTTGGCCTTGGCAAAGGCCGCCTCTACCCCGGTGGGCGACTTTGCTGGCACACAGGCACCAAGCGCCAGCAAAGCCAATAAAAATAATCTTTTGCTGGCCTCGCCCATCATTCATGCCTCATCATTTTATGCTTGCTCAAGCAACAATATTGCCCCTCTGGGGTCAAGCCTTTCCCAAAAGGCATTGGCCCTAAAACGGGCGCAGGCTCTCTCGCAAATCTCCGGCGCTTTGTCCGCTGGCGCGTATATCGTGCAAGGTGGCGGCAAAGTTGCGCTTGGCCAGTCGCTTGCCGGTTTCATCAAGCAGCAGCCGGTGGTGACGATAAATGGGGGTTGGCAGGCCCAACAAGGCCTGGATCAGCACATGGATATAGGTGCTTTCGAACAAATCCTGACCGCGAATGATATGGGTGATGCCTTGCAAGGCATCATCATGGGTCACCGCCAGATGATAAGACGTGCCAATGTCCTTGCGGGCCAGCACCACATCGCCCAACCGTTCGGGCTGTGCGCGAATTTCCCCGTGTTCAGCGTTCGGCCCGGTGCCTTCTTCGATAAAGCACAAATCTGCCCAGCGTAGCCCGAATACGTCCCGCGCGGCGCGCAGGGAAAGCCGCCAGGCAAAGGCCTCGCCCCGGGCCAGCCGTTCGGCTTCTTCATCGGGGCTCATGGGGGTGTCTGGCCCCTGATAGACCTCACCCACGCCGTGGGGCGCGCGGGCAATTTCGGAGAGTACTTCGCGGCGGGTCAGAAAACAGCGATACAACACTCCCAGATTTTCCAGTTTTTTCAGGGCATTGGCATAATTATCAAAATGATCCGACTGGCGGCGTACCGGTTCTTCCCAGTGCAGGCCCAGCCAGTGCAAATCCTCTATGATGGCGTGTTCAAATTCAGCCCGGCACCGGGTGGTATCAATATCTTCAATACGCAACAAAAAACGCCCCCCGGCCTTTTGCGACGCCGCAAAGGCACACAGCGCACTATAGGCATGGCCCTTGTGCAACAGCCCCGAAGGGGAGGGCGCAAAGCGGGTGACAAAATCGCTCATGTCAGGCCCTGTAACCTGTGATTGCGGGGGGGGATCAAGCTGCTAAACTCCTCTCTAATGAAGTATACAAGGTATCTGTTATGTCCCTATCCGGTCCATGCCAAGCCCCCAAATCTGGCGGCGCCCCCAAATCTTTGATCATTTTATGCCATGGTTATGGCTCTAACGGGGATGACCTGATCGGGCTGGCCCCACATCTGGCACCAGCTTTGCCCGATACCGAATTTGTCGCCCCCAATGCACCACAGGCCGTGCCGGGGATGAGCGGGGCCTATCAATGGTTTGGCATTTCCAATCTGGACCCCAAAGTGATTGCGCAAGGTGCGCGTTCCGCCGGGCCAGTACTGGATGAATTTATTGATCAGGAATTGGAACGCACCGGGCTTAGCGCCGACCGGCTGGCGCTGGTGGGGTTCAGCCAGGGTACCATGCTCAGCCTGCATGTGGGTCTGCGCCGTAAACAGCAGATCGCAGGCATTTTGGGATATTCCGGGGCGCTGGCTATTCCGGAGGCCCTGCATGATGAAATGCAAAGCAAGCCGCCGGTGCAATTGATCCACGGCGATGCAGATGACGTCTTGCCGGTCAGCTTTATGGTCAATGCGCTGGAGGCATTGCGCGCCGAGGGGGTGGATGTGCGCTGGCATATCAGTCACCGGGTGCCCCATTCCATTGGCCAGGATGGACTGGCCATTGGCGGGCATTTTCTGCAAGAAGTGCTTGCGACAAAATAACCATTAGGCCAATCTGTCTTGGCAGCGTCACAAATTATGCGTTAGTGTATTCAAGAATCAGAGTTGGAGTGATCACGCTTTCAAAGGGTCAAGTAGACATTTTACCTTGCCGGGCCAGCCAGATGGAGCGCGGCACGCATGACCGCCACGGCCGCCATAACGGCCAAGGCCCGCGGCTGGCCTTGTCTGATTTTGAACGCCGATTACCAACCGCTTAGCTATCATCCCTTATCGCTATTGCCCTGGAAAGAAGCCATCAAGGCGGTATTTTTGGACCGGGTCAACATTGTCGCCCAATACGATCACCGGGTGCATTCCCCAACGCAGAGCATGGCCTTGCCCAGTGTGGTGGCGCTAAAAGATTATGTAACGCAAAACCGGGTACCGGCCTTCACCCGTTTTAACGTGTTTTTGCGAGACGGGTTTTCCTGTGTGTATTGTGGCTCGGGGGAGGATCTGACCTTCGATCATCTCATTCCGCGCTCCAAAGGCGGGACGACCAAATGGGATAATATCGTCACCGCCTGTTCACCCTGTAACTTGCGCAAAGGTGGGCGCATGCCCAGACAGGCTGGCATGGTGCCGGCCCACCCGCCGCGCCGTCCGTCCTCGTTTGAGCTGCAGGCCCAGGGGCGGCGTTTTCCGCCCGGCTTTTTGCATGAAAGCTGGCTCGATTATCTCTATTGGGATGCCGAGCTGGAGGCCTGAATATCAGGTGTCTTCAAAGAGTGGCGTAGAGAGATAACGTTCGGCAAAGCTGGGGATAATCACCACTATGCGTTTGCCGTCCATGCCTTCCTGAGCGCCTAAATCCAGGGCGGCTTTTAACGCCGCGCCTGAAGAAATGCCGCATGGCAGGCCTTCCAGGCGGGCAGCCAGACGCGCCATTTTAAAGGCGTCATCAGAGGTCACCGGTATTACCTGATCGACCATGGCGCGGTCCAGATTATCGGGAATGAAATTGGCCCCAATGCCCTGTATCTTGTGTGGACCCGGATCGCCGCCTTCCAAAAGCGGGCTTTCGGCGGGCTCCACCGCCACTACTTTCAGGTCCGGCAGGCGTGGTTTTAAGGTATGAGCCACGCCGGTAATGGTGCCGCCAGTGCCAACGCCCGCCACAAAATAATCCAGCTGGCCATCGGTATCAGCCCAGATCTCTTCGGCGGTGGTGGTTTCGTGTATGGCGGGATTGGCAGGGTTTGAAAACTGCCGTGCCAGTACCGCCCCCGGGGTTTCGCGAACCAGTTCTTCGGCGCGGTCCAGCGCCCCCTGCATGCCTTTGGGGCCGGGGGTGAGGTCTATGGTTGCGCCCAAATGAGCCAGCATTTTGCGCCGCTCCATCGACATGGTTTCCGGCATGGTCAGGATCAGTTTGTAACCGCGCGCCGCGGCAACAAAGGCCAGCGCAATGCCGGTATTGCCAGAGGTTGGCTCGACAATGGTGCCGCCGGGTTTCAAGACCCCTTGGGCTTCCAGGTCATCAATCATGGCCACGCCAATGCGGTCCTTGACTGAGGCCAGTGGATTAAAAAATTCCAGCTTGGCAAGAATTTCGGCCTGAACGCCATGGGCATCGGCCAGGCGCGAAAGACGCACCAAAGGGGTATTGCCCATGGTGGCGGGCATGTTGTCAAAAATCTTGCCGCGATTGGCGGTGGGGGTGTCGGTCATGATGGAAACTCCGTTGCCAGCTTTATAAGGGCTAGTTTTATATGGGGACCGGTGGGCAACTTGCTAGACCCCTGTCGAGCCATAGCCGCCAGTGCCACGATCCGTATCGGGAAGTTCCAGGCTTTCCACCCAATCGACCTGTACCATGGGGGCAACAATCATCTGGGCAATGCGCATGCCGCGCGTGATTTCAAAGGTCTCATCCCCATGATTAATCAGCAGGATTTTCACCTCGCCGCGATAATCTGCATCAATGGTGCCGGGACTGTTCAGCACCGTCAGGCCGTGTTTTAGCGCCAGGCCAGAACGGGGCCGGATCTGGGCTTCAAAGCCTTCGGGGATGGCAATGGCCAGCCCCGTGGGGATCAGCGCCCGCGCGCCGGGGGCCAGTGTGATGGGAGCATCTTGGGGCACCGCGGCGCGCAAATCAGCCCCGGCGGCCAGTGCCGTGCCATAAGAGGGCAGTTCCAAACCGTCAAAATGGTCCAGTTTCTTTACGGCCAATGGGGGCCGGGTCGGTGTGTTTGTCATGAAGTCGTCAATGCTTTCGTTATGGTTTCGGCCAGGCGTTCGGCCACATCTTTCTTGCTCATCAAAGGCCAGCTTTCCTCGCCTTCATCGCGGATCAGGGTCACCTGATTATCGGCGCCGCCCATGACAGCGCCCGAGACATCATTGGCGAGCAGCCAGTCGCAGTTTTTGCGCTTTTTCTTGGCCCGCGCATGATCCAACACATGGTCGGTCTCGGCGGCAAAACCAATGACCAGGCCGGGGCGGGCCGGCTTGGGCAAAGCGCTGATAGAGGCCAGAATATCCGGGTTTTCGGTAAAGGTGAAAGCAGGCAGGGAACCTTTTTGCTTTTTGATTTTGGTTTCACCCGCGCCCGCCACCCGCCAGTCAGCAACGGCGGCGGCAAAAAATGGCAATATCGGCGGGCAAGGTGGACTTGACCGCCTCAAACATTTGTCTGGCGGTTTCCACCGCGATCACATTTACCCCTTGGGGTGCGGGAATGCTCACCGGGCCGGTGATGTAACTGACCTTGGCGCCACGCTTTGCCAGCGCGGCGGCAATGGCCGCCCCCTGCCGCCCGGACGAGCGATTGGCGATATAGCGCACCGGATCAATTGGCTCATGCGTGGGGCCGGAGGTAATGAGAACATGCTTGCCGTTTAGCGGGCCAGGCGCGCCAAGGGCGGCTTTGGCGGCGGCAAATATGGCCTCGGGTTCGGCCAGGCGGCCATAACCAAATTCGCCGCAGGCCATATCGCCCTCATCGGGGCCAACCATCATAATGCCATCTGCCTTTAAGGTCGCCAGATTGCGCCGGGTGGCGGCATGGTCCCACATGCGCACATTCATCGCCGGCGCGATCAGCACGGGGGCATTGGTGGCCAGCAAAAGCGTGGTGGCCAGATCATTGGCCAGCCCATGGGCCATTTTGGCCATCAGATCGGCGGTGGCCGGGGCAACAACAATCAGATCAGCGGCGCGCGATAGCTGGATATGGCCCATATTGGATTCATCATCGAGATCAAACAGGTCTTGATAGACCGGCTCGCCGGTCAGCGCGCTTACGGATAAAGGCGTGACAAACTCTGCCCCGGCGCGGGTCAGCACCGCCCGCACGCTGGCACCGGCCTTTCTGAAAAGTCGGATCAGTTCCAGCGATTTATAGGCCGCAATGCCACCGCCAATGATGATGGTTATGGATTTACCGTTCATGAGCGCACTCTAGGCGATCACCAATGAATCGCAAAGTGCGATGGTGCAATCGCCAAGAAAAAGGCATGGACGCGTCCGCATCCATGCCTTGGTTTTCTCGTTACCACGATCATCCTTCGACAAGCTCAGGATGAGGTCAGTGTATTATCCCACATGGTGAACTTGTCGAACCATAGAGGGGTTTTTGC
This sequence comes from Robiginitomaculum sp., assembly GCA_030949705.1. GTDB lineage: Bacteria > Pseudomonadota > Alphaproteobacteria > Caulobacterales > Maricaulaceae > Robiginitomaculum_B. The sequence goes on from JAUZSF010000003.1 coordinate 58,550, forward strand.
AAGAACTGGATTGCCGGAACACGTCCGGCAATGACAGATAGACGTTAAGCCGCCTTTTTTTCCTTGCCAAAGCGGCCATAGAACGTTTCGCCGTTTTGAGCCATTTCGCGAAGCAAGTCCGGCACCGCATAGGCATCGCCACTGGTTTTGGCCAACTCGTCAGCACGCTTGACAAAGGCATCGGCACCAATGGTGTCGATGTAGGACAACACACCGCCAGTATAGGGCGCAAAGCCCCAGCCCAGGATCGAGCCAACATCGGCCTCGCGCGGATCCTTGACAATGCCTTCGGCCATACAGCGGGCGGCCTCGATGGCCTGTGCGTATAAAATGCGCTCTTTCAGGTATGCCGGGGTTGGCTGTTTGTCTTCAGGCAAAACGCCATTCTTGGCAAACTGGCCAAGTTCCGGCCACAGACGTTTTTTGCCATCTTCGCTGTAATCGTAAAAACCCTTGCCGTTTTTGCGGCCCTTGCGGTCGTATTTCTCGATCATGGCGATCAGGATTTGTGCCGTCGGGCCTTCGATGGCCTCGGGGCCAAGATCGGCCTCGGTCTGTTTGATGATCTTGTAGCCAAGATCAATGGCCACCTCGTCCTGAAGACTCAGCGGTCCGACCGGCATGCCGGCCATGCGGGCGCTGTTTTCGATCAGTGCCGGCAATACCCCTTCGGAGAGCAGCGCCATGCCCTGTTCGATATAACGCATCACACAGCGATTGGCGTAAAAACCGCGGGTGTCGGAAACCACAATTGGGGTTTTCTTGATTTTGGTGACAAAATCCAGCGCCCGGGAAATGGCGTAATCGGAGGTTTTATCGCCCACGATCAGCTCGACCAGCATCATTTTATGAACCGGCGAGAAGAAGTGAATGCCGATAAAGTTTTCCGGGCGCTTGCTGGCTTCGGCCAGGCCAGAGATCGGCAGGGTCGAGGTATTGGAGCCAAAAATGGCATCCTCGCGCATGTGCTCTTCGGCCATTTTGGTGATCTTGGCTTTCAGCTCGCGGTTTTCAAACACCGCTTCGACCACCAGATCAACATCTTTCATGACGCTGTAATCGGTGGTGGGGGTGATGCGCGCCAAAATGGTATCGGCTTTGGCCTGATCCATTTTTTTGCGACTTACCCGTTTGGCCAGCTCTTTTTCGGCAAAGGCTTTGCCTTTTTCCGCACCGGCCATGTCTACATCCACCAGTGCCACTTCGATACCGGCCATGGCCGAGACATAGGCAATGCCCGCGCCCATAAAGCCTGCGCCGATCACGGCAATTTTGTTGATCGGGCCCTTTTTCTGCCCTTCAGGACGGGCACCGGCTTTGTCCAGTGCCTGTTTGGACAGGAAGATCGAGCGGATCATATTGCGGCTTTCCGGGCGCTGCATCAATTTGGTGAAATAGCGACATTCGATCCGCAGGCCGGCATCAATATCCACCTGCAGGCCTTCATATACACAGGACATGATATAGCGCTGGGCCGGATAATTGCCGTAGGTGTTTTTGCGGATCATCGGGGCAACGCCCATAAAGGTCTGTGCGCCTTTGGGGTGATAGGGGCCGCCGCCGGGAATGCGAAATTTTTCCTGATCCCAGGGTTGTTTGGCGTCCGGGTTGGCTTTCACCCAGGCTTTGGCCTTTTCAACCAGTTCTGCGCCCGGCGCGGTTTCATGAATGACGCCCAGGGCCAGCGCCTTGTCGGCATTGATCATTTTGCCCTGCATCATCAGGTCAAAGGCATTCATAGCCCCGATCAGACGCGGCAGACGCTGGGTGCCGCCACCGCCGGGCAATACGCCGACCATGGCTTCGGGCAGGCCCAGCTTCAGTTTTGGGTTGTCCGAGGCCGCAATGCGGTAATGACAGGCCAGGGTGATTTCCAGACCACCGCCAAGGGCCAGCGCATTGATGGCCGCAGCCACCGGTTTGCCACAGGTTTCCAGCGCGCGGAAAATGTCGTTGATCTTGTACAATTCCTTGTACAGCGCGGCACTGCGCTCGTCTTCGGACATTTTGGCCGCTTCGCCAAAAATGCTGCCAAGGCCGGAAAGATCGGCCCCGGCGCAAAAGGAATTATCCTTGCCCGACGTGATTACCGCGCCTTTGATGGCGTCATCATCGGCAATTGTCTTGGTCACCTCGCCAATTTCGGCCAGCACTTCGGGGGAAAGCACGTTCATGGTAGCATCGGGGCTGTTGAAGGTAACCAGCGCAATGCCGTCCTTGTCTATATCAATCGTAAAATGTTTCATTGTCTTCTGTCCTGACAGCTTATACGCGTTCAATAATGGTGGCGGTGCCCATGCCGCCGCCCACACACAGGGTGGCGAGGCCGGTTTGTTTGCCAGTACGTTCCAGTTCGTCCAGAACCGTACCCAAAATCATTGCGCCAGTGGCGCCCAATGGGTGACCCATGGCAATGGCGCCGCCATTGACGTTCATGATCGCCGGATCGATATCAAAGGCCTGCATATGGCGCAGAACCACTGAGGCAAAGGCTTCGTTCAGCTCGAAAAGATCGATGTCGCGAACGTCCATGCCGGCTTTTTTCAGCGCTTTCTCGGTCACCGCAATGGGGCCGGTCAGCATGATGGTGGGTTCGGAACCAATGCTTGCCATGGAACGGAATTTGGCCCGTGGTTTCAGACCGGCCTTTTCACCGGCTTCTTTTGAGCCGATCAAAACCGCAGATGCGCCATCAACAATGCCAGAGGAATTGCCGCCGGTGTGGACGAAATTGATATATTCCACTTCGGGGTATTTCTGAATGGCGACATTATCCAGACCAATAAATTCAGACAAAGCCTGAAATGCAGAGTTCAGACCGCCAAGGCTTTGCATATCGGTGCCGGGACGCATGTGCTCGTCATGATCCAAAATGGTCAGGCCCAGTTGATCTTTCACGGGCACGACGGAGTTTTTGAACCGGCCTTCTTTCCACGCCTTGGCCGCGCGTTTCTGGCTTTCCACCGCATAGGCATCCACGTCATCGCGGGAAAAGCCATACTTGGTGGCAATCAGATCCGCAGAAACCCCCTGGGGCACAATATTGTGATCAAAGGCAATTTCCGGGTCCACGCCCATGGCGCCGCCGTCTGAGCCCATGGGTACGCGGCTCATGGCCTCGACGCCGCCGGCCACAACAAAGTCGGCCTCGCCGCAAATGACTTTGGCCGCGCCCAGATTACAGGCCTCCAGCGCCGAGGCGCAAAAGCGGTTGATCTGAAAACCGGCGGTGCTTTCGGCGTAATTGGCATTGATCACGGCCGAGCGGGCAATATTGGCACCTTCTTCACCAACCGGGGTCACACAGCCCAGGATCACATCATCCACCAGTGTGGTATCCAGATCGTTGCGGTCGCGCACGGCCTCCAATTGCTGGGTGGCCAGTTGCAGCGCGGTAATTTCGTGCAAAGAGCCGTTTTTCTTTTTGCCCCGCGGTGTGCGGATGGCATCATATATATAGGCTTCAGTCATTGGGGAGTTCTCCTGATTTTGAATTTCTTTCCATCCCTGCTTGGGGGGACGGTGGCGGCGAAGCCGATGGAGGGGGCGCTTTTCACAGCGACCTCGCAATCAACAACTTCATGATCTCATTGGTGCCGCCATAAATGCGTTGCACCCGGGCGTCGGTAAACATGCGCGCGATGGGATATTCTTCCATATAACCATAGCCGCCAAAAAGCTGCAGGCATTCGTCCATCACCTTGCCCTCAGCGTCCGAGACCCAGTATTTGGCCATCGAAGCGGTGGTGGCATCCAGCTCGCCTTTGAGGAGGCGTTCGGCACAATGATAGGTGAAGGTCTTGGCCACGGTTGCCAGGGTCTTGCATTCGGCCAGTTTGAACTGGGTATTCTGAAACGCAATAATCGGCTTTTTAAAGGCGTGACGTTCTTTGACATAGGCTATGGTTTCGCGCAGCGCATGTTCCATGGCGGCCACGGCCTGTACGGCAATGTTCAGGCGCTCCTGGGGTAATTGCTCCATCAGCTGGTAAAAGCCTTTACCCTCTTCGGTACCCAAAAGGGCATCGGCAGGCAGTTCCACATCGTCAAAGAACAGCTCTGATGTGTCCTGAGCATGATTGCCAATTTTATCAAGATTGCGCCCGCGCTTGAAGCCTTCGGCATTGTCGGTTTCAACCACCATCAGCGAGACGCCCTTGGCACCATCTTCGCCGGTCTTGGCCACCACAATCACCAGATTGGCGGTGCCGCCATTGGTGATAAAGGTTTTCTGGCCGTTCAGCACATAGCCATTGCCGGTCTTTTTGGCGGTGGTGCGAATGCCTTGCAGGTCCGAGCCAGCACCGGGTTCGGTCATGGCAATGGCCCCGACCATTTCGCCACTGGCCAGCTTTGGCAGCCATTTGCGTTTTTGCTCTTCCGTACCGTAATGCAAAATATAAGGCGCGACGATGGCATTATGCAGCGAAATGCCAAAGCCATCGACCCCGGCGCGGTGCAGCTCTTCCATAATGATCATTTCATGGCGGTAATCACCGCCTGCGCCGCCATATTCTTCGGGCATGGAGGCACAGAGAAGGCCCATGGCGCCCGCCTTGGTCCAGGCATCGCGATCCACAATGCCCTGCTTGCGCCATTTCTCGGACAAGGGGGCGCATTCGCGCTCGTAAAAGCCATAGGTGGCATCACGGAAGATGTTGATGTCTTCTTCGGTGTACCAGGCGGGAAGGGGAAAATCCAAAGCGTCTTCCATGATCAAAACTCACTTGCGTCTAGGGCCATCAGGTTTTCAGCACCGGCTTCTACCCGGGCCAGGTGCATGGCGGATTGCGGCAGGATATGGCTGAGGAAAAACGCCCCGGTTTTCAGTTTGGTGGCGTAAAATGGCTCTTCATCCTTTTTGGCAATCGCCACTTTGGCCATTTTTGCCCACATGTATGAGAGCGCGGTCAGGGCAAAAAGGTGCAGGAAGTCGTGACTGCCCGCCCCGGCATTATCAAAATTGGAGAGCGAGTTTTCCATCAGCCAGGTGGTGGCGGCGTTCAGGCGCTCGCGCGCGGTGCGCAGGCCCTCAATAAAAGGCTTCAGATCCGCATTCCCATCATTCTCGGCGATAAAGGCATCCAGTTCGCCCAGGAAGGTCATGATCGGGCGCCCCCCATGCATGGCCAGCTTGCGGCCCACAAGGTCCAGCGCCTGAACGCCATTGGCGCCCTCGTAAATCATGCCGATGCGGGCATCGCGCACAAATTGTGACATGCCCCATTCTTCGATATAGCCATGGCCGCCATAAATCTGTTGGGCGTTGGTGGCATTGTGATAACCGCGATCGGTCAGGTAGGCTTTGATCACCGGGGTCATCAGGGCCATATAATCGCCGGCCTTTTCGCGGACTTTTTCATCGGGGCTGAGGTCTTCCAGATCGCCATGCAGGGCTGTCCAGTACAAAAAGGCGCGGCAGCCTTCGGTAATGGATTTATGCTCCAGCAACATGCGGCGCACGTCGGGGTGTACAATAATGGGGTCGGCTGGCCCGTCGGGGTTTTTCGGACCCGTCAGCGAGCGGCCCTGAAGGCGCTCATTGGCATAGGTCACCGCGTTCTGATAGGAGGCTTCGGCCTGACACAAACCCTGCATGCCGGTGCCAAGGCGGGCGGCATTCATCATCACGAACATCAGGCGCAGGCCCTTGTTTTCTTCGCCGATCAAAAAGCCCGTGGCATCGTCAAAATTCATGGTGCAGGTGGAATTGCCGTGAATGCCCATTTTGTGTTCGATGGAACCGCAGGTCACGCCATTGCGCTCTCCCAGAGAGCCATCCTCGTTCACAAGAATCTTGGGCACGATGAACAGTGAGATACCCTTGGTGCCCGCCGGGGCGCCTTCGATACGGGCCAATACCATGTGAATGATATTGTCGGTCAGGTCATGTTCGCCGGACGAGATGAAAATTTTCTGCCCGGTAATTTTATAAGTGCCATCGGGCTGGGGGACGGCCTTGGTTTTCAAAAGCCCCAGATCCGTGCCGCAATGGGGCTCGGTCAAATTCATCGTGCCGCCCCACTCACAGGTGGTCATTTTGGGCAGGTATTTCTGTTTTTGCTCAGTTGTGCCGCCGGCCAATATGGCCTCGACCGCGCCGCGGGTCAGGCCGGGATACATGGCAAAGGCGGTATTGGCGGTGCTCATCATTTCAGAGACCGCAATGCCCAGCACGTTTGGCAGGCCCTGGCCGCCAAATTCAGGCTCGGCCCCCAAAAGCGGCCAGCCATTTTGCACAAACTGATCAAAGGCGTCCTTGAAGCCCGGCGGCGTGGTGACCGAGCCATCTTCATGACGCACACATCCCTTTTGATCGCCAATTTGGTTTAAAGGTTGCAGAACCCCTTCGGCGAATTTGGCCGCTTCGTCCAGAATGGCGTCGGCTAGGTCGCGCGGGGCCTCAGAGAATTTTGGCAGCTCATCATACTGGCCAATTTCCAGCACTTCATGGAGTAAGAACTGCATGTCGCGAACAGGGGGGGTATAGCTAGGCATGGGGGTCTCCTAAGGGTCCTAATGTTCCAGCCGGGCGCGGGCCAAAGCCTCGAACGCACGGGCGCGTGATTTTAATTCTTCCGAGGGTTCCAGATCGGCCTGGCGAGCTTCCATCCAGGCGCATCCGGCTTCCAGCTCTTCAATGGCATCTTCAATATCGCGGCGTTGTTGTTTCAATACTTCAATGCGGGCGCGAAACCGCTTCATCCAGACACCCAGATGTTGTGGGCTGCCTTTGGTGATGGATTCAAGGTCCAGCATTTCGCGGATTTCCTCAAGGCTGAACCCTACCCGTTTGCCGCGTAAAATCAGGCGCAGACGCGCCCGGTCCGTGGCGGAAAATACACGGGTCTGACCGTGGCGTGCCGGGTTCAACAATCCTTTGTCCTCGTAAAAGCGCAAAGCTCTGGCGGTGACGGAAAACTCTTCCGCCAGTTCCGAGATGGTCCAGGTTCTGGATGCGCTATGAGGCATGAAAATGCTTGTACATAACGCTTACGTTAACGTCAAGTAACAAGGCGTTAATCTTTGGTTGCCGATTGCATAAAGTTGTGGATAGATTGCCTTCATGACCGCCACAAAGCTCACCCACCGTTTGGCCAAGAAGGCTGATTTGCCGGCGCTGCATGTGTTGATGAACCGTGCCATATCTGCCTTTTTGCCGGATTTTTTATCGCCGGAACAGGTCGAGGCCAGTTTCGAGATCATGGGCGTGGATTCGCGCCTGGTGGCCGATGGCACGTATTTTATGGTGTTTGATGGCGATGATCTGGCCGGGTGTGGGGGCTGGTCCCGGCGCGAAACCCTGTTTGGCGGCGATCATACATCGGGGCGCAATCCGCGCCTTTTGGACCCTGCCAAGGAGGCCGCGCGGGTGCGCGCCATGTATACTGATCCGGATCATGGCCGCAAAGGGGTGGGGCGACTGATCCTTGCCCTGTGCGAGGATGCTGCCCGGGCCGAACATTTTACCCGTGTGGAGCTGGCCGCCACCGCCGCCGGTGTGCCGCTCTATAAGGCTTGTGGCTATCAACCCATCCGCGCCTGGGACGAGATCACCAGCAAGGGCGTGCCCGTGCCTTTGGTGCTGATGGGCAAAGCGGTATAGACATTCATTTCCACATCACAATGGGGCTCGGCCTGCGCCGTCGTGGGCACAGACTCCCACCATCGTCGTGCGTCGGCCTGACCGGCGCATCCATAGGGCAAATCAGCATGTGTTGATCCTCACTATGGGCCCTCTGGTCAAGCCAGAGGGTGACACGCCAGGAGAGGGCGGGATGATGTTTTGTATTCCATGTCGTTACCGGGCTTGTCCCGGTAATCCAGAAAAGGGGCCGCAACGGGATATCGGTTTATGCCATTCTGCCCATATTTAAGAAGCACGACCCCTCATCCAGACCTTCTCCCCAAGGCAGAAGGAGGACGGAGGCGGCGCATAACATTTACTTATCCCACCTATCGCCCAGTGGCCCATAATAGACAGGCTTCAACCCGGGGAAGGCATTTTCCGGAGCGGCCTGAAATGTGGTTGAAAGCCGGTTACCTAAACCCGTGTGATAACGCAGCACGGAAGACTGTGGCGCGCCTGTTCCTCGTTGCGGATTAAACTCCATGGTTGGCGTGAAAAATACCGATGCGGGGCGATGCTTAATCGCTCAGAAAAATAGAAAGATACGCGGTTATGCATGGCCCCGCATCTTCCCCGTTGTTAACCGGGCGCAGTGCAGGCGGCCCGGACAAAACGCTTGCGAGAACAACAAAGCGTTTTCTGCCAGTGGCCCCGGCCTTGATTTTGCGGTCCGGGTTAAAGTTTTTCCCACGCTTGTCCCTTGACTCACTGCTCCGGCTTACCTACCTCCCTCATGCATTAGCAGCCGGGGCATGAGAGTGCTAACAGCGCTCTTTCGGGCTGTTAATCCGGTTTTATTTATGGACAAGCAATTCGGAGACGATTGATATGACATTCCGTCCTTTGCACGACCGCGTGCTCGTTAAGCGGATCGAAGAAGAAGAAAAGACGGCTGGCGGGATTATTATCCCCGACACGGCCAAGGAAAAACCCCAGGAAGGTGAAGTGATTGCGGTTGGCGATGGTGCCAAGGATGAATCTGGCAAGGTTACCCCGCTGGACGTCAAGGTCGGTGATCGCATCTTGTTTGGCAAATGGTCTGGCTCTGAAGTGACCTTGAATGGCGAAGAGCTGTTGATCATGAAAGAATCCGACATTTTGGGCATTTTGGGCTAAGCGCATCGCGCTTCTCCATACCCTCCACTCTTAGATTACGAATAGGAAATTCCAATGGCTGCTAAAGAAGTTCTCTTTGAAGCTGCGGCGCGCGATCGTTTGATGCGCGGCGTCGATATTCTTGCCAATGCGGTAAGAGTTACCCTGGGCCCCAAGGGCCGTAATGTTGTTCTGGACAAATCTTTTGGCGCACCACGCACCACCAAGGACGGTGTGACCGTTGCCAAAGAGATCGAGCTGGAAGACAAGTTTGAAAACATGGGCGCACAAATGCTGCGCGAAGTGGCCTCCAAGGCCAATGATGTTGCCGGGGACGGCACCACCACCGCCACGGTACTGGCCCAATCCATTGTGACCGAAGGCATGAAGCGTGTTGCCGCCGGCATGAACCCGATGGATCTGAAACGCGGCGTTGATGCCGCCGTTGCCGAAGTCATCAAGGACATCGTCAACAAGGCAAAAAAAAGTCAAAACCAATGAAGAGATTGCGCAAGTAGGTTCGATCTCTGCCAATGGCGAAACCGAAATTGGCGACATGATTGCCAAGGCCATGGAAAAGGTTGGCAATGAAGGCGTGATCACGGTTGAAGAAGCCAAATCGCTGGAAACCGAACTGGAAGTTGTCGAAGGCATGCAGTTCGACCGCGGTTATCTGTCCCCTTACTTCATCACCGATCCGGACAAGATGATCTCCGTCATGGAAGAACCGCTGATCCTGTTGCACGAGAAAAAAACTCTCTAACCTGCAAGCCATGCTGCCCATTCTGGAAAGCGTTGTGCAGGCCTCTCGTCCGTTGGTCATTATTGCCGAAGATATTGAAGGCGAAGCCCTGGCGACGCTGGTGGTCAACAAGCTGCGTGGTGGTCTGAAAATCGCCGCCGTGAAGGCCCCTGGTTTTGGTGATCGTCGCAAGGCCATGCTGGAAGACATTGCCATTCTGACCGGCGGTCAGGTGATCTCTGAAGATCTGGGGATCAAGCTGGAAAACGTTACCATGGACATGCTTGGTTCGGCCAAGAAAGTGTCAATCACCAAAGACGACACCACCATTGTTGATGGTGCCGGTGAGAAAGAAGGCATTGAAGGGCGTATCGCGCAAATTCGCCGTCAGATCGAAGATTCAACGTCTGATTATGACAAGGAAAAACTGCAGGAACGTCTGGCTAAACTGGCCGGCGGCGTTGCGGTGATCAAGGTTGGCGGTGCCACCGAGATCGAAGTGAAAGAACGCAAAGACCGCGTCGAAGACGCCCTGAACGCCACCCGCGCCGCGGTGGAAGAAGGTATTGTGCCGGGCGGTGGGTCTGCACTGCTCCGGGCTTCCAAACACATTGACGTTCAAGGCGACAATGATGACCAGAAAGCCGGTATCGACATTGTGCGCCGGGCTTTGCAGGCACCGGTTCGCCAGATCGCGCAAAATGCCGGGGCCGAAGGCTCCATCGTGGTGGGTCGCATTCTGGACTCCAAAAGCGCCACCTTTGGTTATGACGCGCAAAACGATGCTTATGTGGATATGGTCGAAGCCGGTATCATTGATCCGGTCAAGGTCGTGCGTTCTGCCCTGCAAAACGCCGCCTCCGTTGCTGGCCTGATCATTACCACCGAAGCGGCCGTGGCCGATGCACCCAAAAAGGAAGGTGCTGCTGGCGGCGGCATGCCTGACATGGGCGGCATGGGCGGTATGGGTGGCATGGGCGGCATGATGTAATCATGCGTCTCTGCTGACCATCCGGTCCAGACAGATCAAGGGGGCGGTGCCAGCAATGGTGCCGCCCTTTTTAATATCCAATCTGTAACTTGCGGTGCAAATAATTTATTGTTATTCGATATGGGCTGGGGAGCGCCAAGAATAATAACTGGAGCGCTCAATGAAGAAATTATTGATACTGGCCGGATCGGTTCTGGCCGTTGCCGGGGCGGCTTATGCCGGCCCGAAGCATGACCATGGCTATGATTTGTATGTGATTGCTGACGAGGTAACCAACAGCGCCATTTATGTGGTCACCCATGCCAAGGATGCCACGGCCATCGAAGTTTTTGACAATGACAAGGTGCAATGGATGAAAGATGGCGCCGCGTTGAAGGCGATTGCCAAGGCGCAAAATCTTTTTGGCCCCGCAGAAGCCGCCAGAGAAAGGGCTTTGAGTTCACGGTTAAAGACGATGATGTGCGCCTTGCATTCCCGGTGCTGTTTTTCAAACACATTGCCATTCATGCCAATGACGATAGTGGCGCGCAGGTGAACATCACCTCGAAAAATGGCGAAGGCGATGTATTTGTACGTACCAGCGATGACGGGGCGTTTGTTACCATCGTTGATGCCAGCGCCAAAGAGGCCCGCAAGTTTATTGATGACATTGACGACATCTCTAAGACGGTACGCGGTAAAATGAAAAAAGAGATGGGGCTGGATTAAGGGGGAGGCGGAGAAATTTCCTGACATGGTGATCACTCTTGCCAATCGTGGCGCCAGCTAATTGCGCTATTGAAAATTGTGCGATAGCAAACACTCTGGTTTTGTATCGAGGGTTTCATGGCAGAGACAAATTATTTTGTGCACGCCTCATCATATATTGATGATGGCGTCACGATTGGTGAGGGCACTTCTATCTGGCACTTCTGCCATGTACTTGGCGGTACCAAAATCGGTAAACACTGCTCGCTGGGGCAAAATGTCATGGCCGGGCCGGATGTTACCATCGGCAATGGGTGTAAAATCCAGAACAATGTCAGCCTCTATAAAGGCGTGCACCTAGAGGACGATGTGTTTTGCGGCCCGTCCTGTGTGTTCACCAACGTCACCACGCCGCGGGCCAATGTTAATCGCAAAAGTGAATTTGCCGATACGTTGGTGCGCAAAGGGGCCTCAATCGGGGCCAACGCGACCATCGTTTGCGGCCGCGAACTGGGCGAATATTGCTTTATTGCCGCCGGGGCCGTGGTCACCAAAGACGTGCCCGCCTATGCGCTGATGGCCGGGGTGCCGGCGCGGCGCATTGGCTGGGTCAGCAAAAGCGGCGATATTCTTGGTGATGATCTTACCTGCCCGCGCACCGGCGAAATTTATACCTTGAATGATGGTAAACTTGCCCCCGTGTCGTGATTTGCAAATTATTGTGATGCAAAGTCTGAGAATGGCGGTTTACCCGCCAAACAGCCCTGCTATAAGGCCCGTGAAAGCGTAAAATGGATACTGTGTGATGGCTGGTAAGGGTGATGGTGTGGGCGTAGCCGTAATTGGTTGCGGGCACTGGGGAAAAAATCTGGTACGCAATTTCTCCACCCTTGGGGCTCTGGTCGCTGTGGTTGATCCACGCGTCGATATTGCCGCCAAATTCGCACAAGAATATGGGGTTAAGGCACTATCCCTGGATGAAGCCCTGGTCTCGGATGATATTTCCGCCATGGTTATCGCAGTGCCCGCTGAACTGCATGCCAAAATCGCTCTGGGATGCCATTGCCGCGGGCAAGGATGTTTATGTCGAAAAGCCGGTGGCCCTGACTATGGAAGATGCCAGCGCCATTGCCGATGCTGCCAGCGCGGCGGATCGTATTTTGATGGTCGGGCATTTATTGCAATACCACCCGGCATTTGAGGCCTTGCTTGACAGTGTGCGTGCCGGGGATCTGGGCACTCTTCAATACGCCTATTCAACCCGTGTCAGCACCGGCATTTTCCGTACCGAAGAAAATGCGCTCTGGAGCCTGGCCCCTCATGATTTCTCTTTGATGCTGGCGTTGTTTGATGAGGCCCCGGATCATGTTGAGGGCACCGGCGCGGGCTGGGTGACCCCGGGCATTGAAGACGAATACCGGGTCAATATGACCTTCCCCTCGGGGGGGGGCGCGCCCATATTTTTGCTTCCTGGCTGCACCCTTTCAAGGAACAGCGCCTGGTGGTGGTGGGTGACAAGGCCATGGCTGTTTTTGAAGACACTCATCCGGACAAAGAGCAAAAGCTGCGTCTTTATCGTCACAGCATTGATCGCAATTCAGGCAGGCCGGTGCCGGTCAAGGCCGAGGCAGAAATGCTGCCCTATGATATGGCCGCGGAACCTTTGCGTCAGGAATGCCAGCATTTTCTGGACTGTTGTACCAGCCGGGCCAATCCGCGTACCGATGCCAAGGAGGCCCTGGCGGTCTTGCAGGCCATGATCATGGCGGGAAAATCGTAACCACATTCATTCACGAACCGTGAAAGGGAATAACAGTCATGGGCATAGCCTTTATTGATTTGCAGGCGCAACGGGCGCGGATCGAAGATAAAATCAACGCCGCGATCACCAATGTGCTGGACGAGGGCCGCTTTATCATGGGACCGCAAGTGTCCCGTTTTGAAGAGCAAATGGCCGCCTTTGGCAATGCCAAGCATGCCCTTGGCTGTGGCAATGGCACCGATGCGCTGGCCCTGCCGCTGCTCGCCTGGGGCATTGGTCCGGGCGACGCGGTTTTCTGTCCCAGCTTTACCTTCGCCGCCACCGGGGAAATCGTTCCCTGGTATGGGGCCACGCCGATCTTTGTCGATATTCTGCCGGGTACCTACAATATTGATCCGGCAAAGCTGGAAGCCAGCATCGAGAAGATCAAGGCCGAGGGCAAACTGACCCCCAAAGTCATTATTGCGGTCGATCTTTTTGGCCAGCCGGCGGATTATCCGGCGCTTAAGCGCATTGCTGATAAATACGGCATGAAGCTGGTTGCCGATTCTGCACAGGGTTTTGGTTGTACGCTAAACGGAAATCATCCCTTGCATTGGGCTGATGTGACCACCACCAGCTTTTTTCCGGCCAAGCCGCTGGGCTGTTATGGTGATGGCGGCGCGGTGCTTACCAATTGTGATGAAACCGCCGATATTATTCGCTCCTTGCGCGTGCACGGCAAAGGCGGCGATAAATACGACAATATCCGTATTGGCATGAATTCGCGTCTGGATACGCTGCAAGCGGCCATTCTGATCGAAAAACTGGCGATTTTTGCCGATGAGATCGAACGCAGAAATGTTATCGCCAGCCGTTATTGCGAAGCCTTGAAGGATTGCGTTGAGGCGGTGCCGGCCATGATTGAGGGCGGCATTTCCACCTGGGCGCAATTCACCATCGAGCACAAGGACCGCGAAGGGCTGGCGGCGCACCTGAAGGCCAATGGCATTCCCAGTGCGATTTATTATCCCAAACCCATGCACATGCAGACCGCCTATAAGGACTTCCCCATAGGGGCTGGTGGGCTGGAGGTGTCCGAAGACAAGGCGGTACGTGTGATTTCCCTGCCCATGCATCCCTATCTGGACGAGGGTACACAGGATATGATTATTCAGACGGTGCGTGGATTTAATCACCGCTAGCACTCAAACAAAAGGACGAACCGATGACGGTTTCAGAAACCACCAAAGCCAGTGTGCCTCTGGCAGCGCTTAGCGAAGCGTTTGTACGCAAGGTTGCGGACAAGACATTACGCATTGGTGTTGTGGGGCTTGGCTATGTTGGCCTGCCCCTGGCCGAGGCCTTTGTGCGCCAGAGCCTGACCGTTGTGGGCTTTGATATTGATCAAGCCAAGGTCGATATGCTGGAGGGCGGCAAGTCCTATATCAAGCATATTTCCGATGATCGCATCCAGACCATGAACGCGTCGGGGCATTTTTCCTCGACCACGGATTTTAATGGCTTAAAAACCGTAGATGCCATTTTGATCTGTGTACCAACGCCGCTGGGGGCGCATCGCGAGCCGGACCTCTCTTATGTGGTGGCGACCACCGAAAACATTGCCCAGCACGTCCGGCCGGGACAGTTGATCATTCTGGAATCCACTACCTATCCCGGCACTTCCGAAGAAGTGCTGCAACCCATATTGGAAGCGGGCGGCCTGAAAGCCGGGGTTGATTTTGCCATTGCCTATTCGCCAGAACGCGAGGACCCTGGCAATCCCAATTTTGAAACCTCGACCATTCCCAAAGTGGTGGGGGCATCATCTGAGGCCGAACGTGAAATGGCCTGCGCGCTGTATGGCGCCATTGTGCCCACCGTACCGGTGTCAAACTTGCGCACCGCCGAGGCAGTCAAGCTGACGGAAAACATTTTTCGTGCCGTCAATATTGCCCTGGTGAACGAGCTGAAAGTCGTCTTTGGGGCGATGGACATTGATGTCTGGGAAGTGATCGAGGCGGCCAAGACCAAGCCGTTTGGCTATATGGCGTTCTACCCCGGTCCCGGCCTGGGCGGACACTGTATCCCCATTGATCCCTTCTATCTGACCTGGAAGGCCCGGGCCTATGGCCTGAATACCCGCTTTATCGAGCTGGCCGGCGAGATTAATTCCAACATGCCCGCCCATGTGGTGGATCGTCTGGCCGAGGCCATGAACGAAAAACTGGGGCTGGCCATGAAGGGCGCAAAAGCCTTGGTGGTGGGGCTGGCCTATAAGAAAAACGTGGATGATATGCGCGAAAGTCCGGCGCTGGAGCTGATCGACAAGCTGCGCGCCCGTGGCATGGAGGTCGAATATTACGACCCCTATATCCCGGTGGCCCCCTCCATACGGGAGCACCCGGAGGTGGAAGGCATGGTTTCGGCGACTTGGACCAAAGAAGCGCTGGCAAAGTTTGATGTGGCGCTGATTGCCACGGACCACGATAATGTTGACTATGCGCCGCTATTGGATGCTGTCAATTTGGTTGTGGATACGCGCAATGCCATTAAAGAAAAGTCAGATAAGGTTGTTCGCGCCTAGTCTTTGTCATTGTCTGTGTGCCAGAGTAAGCTGAGCACATGTCTGGTTCTGAACAATATACAAATAGTAAAAAACCTGCAATCGTGCTCTTTTCACGTCATTTCCCCCCTCATGTGTCGGGTGGAGCACGTAGACCGTATTATCTAACCCAAGCTTTGCAATCTC
The DNA here is from genome assembly GCA_030949705.1 of Robiginitomaculum sp. Lineage (GTDB taxonomy): Bacteria > Pseudomonadota > Alphaproteobacteria > Caulobacterales > Maricaulaceae > Robiginitomaculum_B. The sequence goes on from JAUZSF010000003.1 coordinate 74,188, forward strand.
TGGGGTGCCGGGTTTTTGTCGTGGCCCCGGCTTTGCCTGATGATACCGAAGGCGTGGTCGTTCCCCATATTCAGCCAGATCCTACAGTTTCAATTTCGGCTAAGGGGGGGGCAAATGTAAGGGATTTCCTTCGCAATTGGCTGCTGTGGCCAGACCCTGATATTCGCTGGACCAAACGCGCGGTTAAGGTGGCGCTGGCTGCACTACCCTTTAGGCCTGACTGGGTAATCACAACCAGCCCGCCAGAATCCATTCACCATGCGGGGCTGCGTTTGAAGACCGAGCTGGGGTGCCATTGGTATGCAGATATGCGCGATCACTGGTTGGTTCGACCTTTTCGAAAACAACGTGAAAGTGTCTTGCGCAAATTCATTGAACAGAGAATTGCCAGCAATATGCTTTCTCAGGCAGACTTAATCAGTACAGTGAATAATGCGATTGCTGAGGAGTTTTATCAGTATGCAGGGAGCCATGAAAAGGTTTTTGTCTTGCCGCATTTTTCAATTACGACACAGCCCGAAGAAGTAACACTTCCTTCTGATAGGCTGAACCTCGTTTATACAGGTAGCTTTTCTCTCTCTGATCCTGATTGTGATATAGCCGATACATTGCAGGTTTTTGCGGCGGCCTTACAACAAAATCCGGCATTACACCTGCATATCGTTGGACGTTTAACCAGGGCAGAAAAGAAACGAGTTCTTGCCTGCTCTTGTGCCCACAAGATCACCTTGCATGGTGTCGTATCCTTGCAACAATCTCATGCTCTGCAGAATGCTGCACAAGCCTTGGTACTGGCCGGTTCTGCTCATGCCCCAACACCGCCAGGGAAGGCGGCCGAATATGCCATCAGGGGAAAACCCATTATTGCGGTGACCGAAGCAAAATGGGCGAAGCTTTATAATGGGGAAAAGACAGCCACCGAACATATGGCGGCATTAGGCGTTGAAACACGTGCAATAATCGTGGAATCCCTGTTTTCTCAGGACGAGGCCGCCAAAAGCGTTTTGCGCAAAATGGCAGAATTTCATGATGCCAGATAAAGATAGACACGTTGTTCTTTTGAGCAACTCCATTATCGAAACGGACCCGCGGGTTCGTAAGTTTGCGCAGACTTTACATAATGATAGTTGTCAGATGAAAATGCCAAGCAATCCATTGCAATAATTTTACCCAACCGGCGTTTGCGCTGGGTGGTTCTGTGATTCTGTGGCTTTGGAACTAAAGCTATCCACTAGTGCTACCAAACGTTCAGCGTACAAAGTCCAGTTATCTGCTCAATAAAAGCGCTGCAGTTCAATTTTGCTTCAGTGAATTGTTCATCCGTAAGTTCTTGTATGATCATCGCAATTTGTTGTGGAGATGGATCAGGAGGCAATACCCAGCCAATGCCATCATGTGTTACAGCCTTGTACAACTCTGGCACCGGGCTAACAAGAATTGGTACACCAGCATTAGGATATTCCCATAATTTATTCGGGGAACAGGCCCAATGGTTAAGGCCATCATTGGGATACGGAATGGCCCCCAAAGTTGCGCCCTGTGACCACAGAGGTAGTTGCTCCTGTACAGCTGGCGGAATCATGCGCACCTTCTCATAATTTTCAGGGTCAAGCCGCGGTATATTTTCCAACAATACTTTTTTCAGGACGCCAACCTCTATCTCCGTACGCAAACCATTTCCGGCTTTGTCCCATTGTGTCAGCGTTTTTATGACCTTGTTGATATAGCGTTGCACCAACCGGTTACGTACTTTCATTGTATCTACAAGCTCAGGCCTGCTGGGTTTGTCCCCTATACCTAGCTGGGCCTCAATCCCGCCCTGTGACCATTGCGGATCAGTTTCTTCCAGCAACAGGTTGGTATTGTTTGATGCCTCGCTGGCTTCGATAATATCATTTTCCGTCGGCGTCTGACTATAAATGGCCCTGATATTTTGTTCCAAAGCAGCAACATCGGTAGCCGGAGAAAGGGATAAAAGAATATCCCGCGCCTCGGATGTGATTTTTTCGCGGCCTTTTCTCTTCAACTCGCTGATAATATTGTCAATTGTTTTCTTGGTCCATTCTCTGGCCTGTTCTTCAATCAGCTCTTCCAATTCTTCTTGAAGACGGCCCCATCCCATCAAGACAACCGACCAGTCATCAGGCAGAAAAGGGGCCGCCTTAACAATGCTTTCAATCCCACGATTGGGGGAATACCCCCCTTGGTACAACAATATCTTTCTGCCATATGGCAATTTGGCAGCTTCGTGCAAACGCCCGTCATAGGGTTTCAGTTTTGCTTTTGGTGTCGCATTTTTAATGATGACAGTTTTTTTGATTTCCGGATATGTTTCCTTGTAAATATCGGCAATGGTCTCATTAACGGTGACAAATGCGTCCACCTCTGAAAAATACTTTTCATGCAATTTTTTATAACGCTTCAATATATGCGGAGCGCCCTGAACAAGAGCATCATACATTTCATGGGCGTCATAAATCAAAGGAATCCCAAGCTTTTTCTTTATTATAACCCCCGCTTTTAAGGTGCCGACCTCATGGCAATAAATCAATTCAGGTTCCAGTTCCAGGGCCAGTTCAACCATGCGTTTGGTTTGTAATGTATGCACAGATCGATATTGGATGAGAGCAGCAAGGTTTCGTAACTGGTTGACGAAAAATGGCCATAGCCCTTCATTGCCGATCATTTCAAACAAGAACTGGGTAGAGCCAAGGTGAATGCGCTCAATATCGGCAAAGTCCAGTGCAAAATTAGAAAAACTCTTGGCCGGCTCAAAGAAAACCGTAAACAAGGCTTTTACCTTGCGCAGTATGGACATCATGCCAGGTCGGACATAGCGCCATCCAAACCATGCGCCAGCCGCCAGAATGACAAGAAGCACCATAAAGCCAAGCAATAAGGCAAAACTGCCGATCAGGCCGATTTCGTCAAATCGCCCATTATACAGGTTTGTGAGGATTTCACTGCTAGTCCAGACCGCCAGCATAGAAGCCGTCACGCTGTTCCATATCCCGGTAATTCCATCGCCAATGCCCAGTGTCGCATTGATATATAGCCCAAGTTTCACGAGCTGGTACACCAGATACAAGCCCAGCATAGCCCCAAGAAAAGTGAGCAACAGCAAAATCAAGGTGGTCCGCTGAAATGCTGAGGCTTGCCAGTTGACCCTATGTACGATCAGGTTTTCCTGTAAAATTGCAGCAATACTCGTGTGGTCGGGTTCCCGTATGCCGATCACATCAACACGATGCCCGGCATCAACCAGCGTGCGGGCCTCTTTGACTACTCTGACGTCGCGAGCGCCGGAGTTTGGCACCATGGCTACTATCTTCATGGACGTTCCTTCACATATATGTTTCTGACGCTTCAGCTTTGGAAGCGAGCAAGAATTATATCAACGATGATGTGGGCGGCATCCCCATTGCCATAATCCGGTATTTGATCTCTAGTACCAACCCAGTCGGGCATAGTCCACAATCGGTTCCAACCGGTTTGAATGGTTTCCACCCATTCTGTTTCATCTCGCATCGTTATGCAGGGGGTGCGATGGAAATATGCCTCCTTTTGCACCCCCCCTGAATCCGTAATGACCAGATCACAATGGTTGAGCAAAGTGTGGAGTTCAAAATAACCAACCGGATCAACCATTTTGATGCCGGAAGGAGAAAATCCGCGTTCCTGCAAGTGTTTCCGAGTTCTCGGGTGCACCGAAAATATGATTTGTTTGTCTTTTGCCTCATGTTCAAGAAAGGCCAAGAGGCTGGTCAACCTTTCCGGGTCATCAGTATTTTCGGCCCGATGCAGAGTACAAAACGCATAAGATTTGCCATTCAGAGAATATTTTTCCAAAATATCCGAATTGTCTTTAGTGCGCTCAATGGCATGTAAAGTCGCATCATACATAACGTCCCCAACATGATGCACACCTTCCGTAATTCCTTCTACATTAAGGTTTTTTACAGATTCCAGTGTGGGGCAAAACAACAAATCCGATAATTGATCACTAAGGATACGATTAATTTCTTCAGGCATCTTTCTGTTAAAAGAACGAAGCCCGGCTTCAACATGAATAACAGGAATATGTAGCTTCACCGCGGCCAGTGCGCCAGCAAGGGTGGAGTTTGTATCCCCATAAACCAGAACTGCATCTGGCTTTTCTTCCATATAGATGCTCTCCAGCCTTTCAAGCATTCGCCCCGTCATTTGGCCGTGACTACCGCCACCTAAAGCCAGATTATAGGCTGGTTCAGCAATATCTAATTCCCGAAAGAATATTGCAGACATATTTTCATCATAATGCTGACCGGTATGGACCAGTATTTCACTTACCTCTTCTTTGCAGGCAAAGGCCCGGCTAACACTGGCGGCCTTTATAAATTGAGGGCGAGCCCCAACTACAGTGATGATTTTGAGGGATTTATCTGCCATAAGAGTTCATTCCGTTACGCCGGACATTAAATAAAATACATTAGGTTAGCGCTATGACATCATGCCTTTCCATAAGCAATACGATGGATGAGATAATGGCAAAGGAAAATGCTTTGGTCACCCTATTTACATTCTTAACGCTTTTGTGGACGTATAAGACGTTCGCAACCTATCTAAAAGCCTTCAGGATCGAAACCATAAGCTATGCAGGCATCTCTACAGACATTTGTGAAATGGTGCCGTGATGATGTCTTGCCATTTTGGCAACGCCATGGCGTTGATCATAAATCGGGTGGATTTTACGAGAAATTACACTTTGATGGCACCCCGGATGAGCAAGTGGCTCGCCGGTTGCGGGTAACTTCGCGCCAGATTTATGCCTTTTCACAGGCCAGTGTTTTGGGGTGGATGGATGCGCGTGCCCTGGTCAATTGGGCCGTGGACTATCTGGTAAGCAAGCCGCGCTATGGCAATAATGGGCCGGGATTTGTACACTTGCTCCACCCCGATGGAACGGTATGCGATGCCCGCCGTGATCTTTATGATCATGCGTTTCACATTCTGGCGCTCAGTTGGGCCTGGCGCGCCACCAAGGATAGCCAGATCCTTGCCCTGGCCCAGGAAACCCTGGCCTTTGTTGATGAGGCCATGGGGGCCGAGGGTGGGGGCTGGCAGGAAGGCCTGCCGGCACAATTGCCACGCCATCAGAATTCGCACATGCATATGTTCGAGGCCCTGCTTGCTCTCTATGAGGCCAGCGGTGATGCGGGAATTTTGAAACGGCTTGATGGCACTGCCGCCTTGCTGGCCGAACGGTTCATTGACCCAAAAACGGGCACTTTATTTGAAGACTTTCATGCCGACCTTACCCCCATACACCCAGCCAAGGTCGAACCCGGGCATATGGCAGAATGGTGCTGGTTATTACATAAGCGCGCCGCCATACAGCACGCCGCACCAGATGAGCTGGCCAAAATGATGGGCCAAAACGCGGATGCATATGCACCAAAAGGGCGTGGGTTTTTGTTGGATGCCTTTGATGAAGATGGCAATATCCTTCGCTTCACACGACGTCTGTGGGGACAGACCGAATGGCTGAAATCCATGCTGGTTCGCTATGATGCCGGGGATGCGAACATGAGGGCGCAGGCGGGGGCGCTGTTGCGGCGCTTGCAAAGCTCATATTTTGATACGACGCTGGCGGGATTATGGATCGACCAGTTTGACCTGGACGGCAACCCTGTGTCAGAGCATGTCCCCGCCAGTATCGTTTACCATTTGGTCAGTGCGGCGGCCGAAGCCCAAAGCGTACTCGACAACAGGAAAGATGTGGTCCCATGACCAACACCCCCGTTATTGTGCCCGTGATCATGTGCGGCGGTGCCGGCACGCGCCTGTGGCCGTTATCCACCCGGGAAAGCCCCAAGCAATTACACGCACTAACCGGGGCCCTGACCCTGTTGCAACACACAGTCTTGCGCTGTCCACAGACCCAGGGATTTGCCCCCCCCATTTTGGTATGCGCCGATCGTCATGCCGATCAGGTGCTGACCCAGTGCCTGGCGGTAAATACACAGCCCACCGCCATCATCACCGAGCCATGCCCGCGCAACACCGCCCCCTGTGCGGTAAGTGCCGCTTTGGCGGTCCGCCAGCAATATGACGACGCGGCACAGGTGCTGTTACTGGCCGCCGATCATTATATTGCCGATGGCGACGGGTTCATCGTCGCCGTACAACATGGCACCAAAGCGGCGGCCAAGGGCCATATTGTTACCTTTGGTGCACAACCCACACGCCCGGCAACCGGCTATGGCTATATTCGTAAAGGCAAGGCGCTGGACGAAATGGCCTTTGGGGTTGCTGCCTTTGTGGAAAAACCCGATGAAGAAACCGCCAAGGCTTATCTGCACAGTGGTGATTATGTCTGGAATGCCGGGATATTTCTCTTTTCTGCCGGGGTGATGCTGGCCGAAATGGAACAATATCGTCCCGATATTCTGCGGGCGGCCACCTTGGCATGGGAGGCGGCCCGTCAGGTGCAATCCTGCGTGCATCTGGATGGTGCGGCCTTTGCGGCCTGCCCCGCCGAATCCGTTGATTACGCCGTTATGGAAAAAACCCAATGCGCCGCCGTTGTGCCTTTGGATGTGGGGTGGAGCGATGTCGGGGCCTGGTCGGCCATTTATGACCTTGCCGACAAAGACAGGGAAGGCAATACTCGTCATGGCCGCATTATTTCGCTAAATGCTGAAAATAATCTGCTGTTCTCGGATAAAGATGCCCCGATGATCGCCGCTTTGGGTATTGAAAACCTGGCCGTTATCGCCACCAACAAGGCAGTGTTGGTAACGCCATTGGACCAGGCCGATGATATCAAGGCCTTGATCGCAAAGCTGGAAGATAAAGACCTTTAACTTCAGCGCGGTTTGGCAATGCCCGAAGTGACAAAACCAGCAAAGCGCGGAGCCTTGGGTACATAAAGGCTTTCAGAGCTTTCCAGTGAGAACCCATTGTTTTCTAATAATTGTAATGGCTTGCGGGTCAAATGGCAGCCTCCGCCAATGCGTTTCCATACCGGTTCTATGCGCGATTGCCAGCGTGCCACATTCTCATCTGGCGCGGCGCCGTGTTCGGCAAACAGCAAACGTCCTCCCGGTTTCAGCACCCGGCGCATTTCGCCAAGTGCCTTTTCAACCAGCGGGATGGTGCACATGGTAAAGGTGATCAGCACCGTATCGGCGCTATCATCTTCCAACGGGATGGCCTCGGCCTCCAGCCCCAGAAATTCCGGGCTGAGAGACGTATCCTGCATGCGTTTCTGTGCCAGTTTGCGGATCTGCTCATCTGGTTCCAGCGCCCAGTAATGTTCGATTTTTTCCGGGTTTAAAAATGGCAGATTATGCCCCGAACCAAAGCCGATTTCCAGAACCCGGCCCTCGGCCAGAGGCACGGTTTTCGCGCGTATTTTTTTCATCTGGCCCGAAGAGCAGGCCAGATTGACTAAACGCGGCATAATGTGACGGTTATAAAAGCTCATGCCCCCAGACTTGCCTCGGAAATTGCAAAGAGTAAAGCCGCCCCGGCATAAATATCACCGGTTTTGCCGGGAATGGCACTCAGCACGGTTTCGCCAAAATAGCGCGCCAGGGCAATACGGTCTTTGGCAAAGTGCTCTTCTTGACCCACGTCCAACAGACGTCCGGCCGCCAGAGCTCCCAGCGCCAGAAAATAACCGCCAACGGTTTCACAGACGAGATTTTGATAAGGCGTTGCCGCCGCCAGCACATCGGCCTTGTCGCGTTCAGGGTCGCGCAGCCATTGCGTGGTTTCTTCCAGTGCGTTGAGCGCCGCTTCAAGACGCGCCCCAATGACCGGCAAATCATCGCGGTCGGATCTGGCGCAGTCGGCAACAGCCTGGCGCATATCGGCGATCAGATCGCTCATGGGTTGGCCGCCCATCATGTTGAGTTTACGCCCGACCAGATCGATGGCCTGAATGCCATTTGTGCCTTCATAGATTGGGGTGATCCGTGCATCGCGATAATGTTGGGCGGCACCGGTCTCTTCGATATACCCCATACCGCCATGCACCTGCAGCGCCAGCGAGCTGACTTCGACCCCTACTTCGGAACCATAGGTCTTGGCCAAAGGCGTCAGTAACTCCTCTCGGGCTTTGGCCCGTTTTGCGGCCTCTTCCTCCTTCGTATGGGCCGCCCGGTCCGAAGCCATGGCACAGGCCAGACAGATGGAGCGCGCTGCGGCGATTTTTGCCTTCATGGTCATCAGCATGCGGCGCACATCCGGATGGTGGATGATGGCGGCAGGATAATCCGGTGTATTGACCGCCCGGCCCTGGGTGCGCTCGCGGGCATAGGATAATGCCTGTTGATAGGCCCGCTCGGCAATGCCAACCCCTTGCGCCCCGACATTCAGGCGGGCCGAGTTCATCATGATAAACATCATCGCCATGCCTTGGCCCTCATTGCCGATCAGCCAGCCTTTGGCCCCGCCATTGCCGCCATATTCCATGACACAGGTGGGGCTGGCATGAATGCCCAGTTTGTGTTCCACGCCAATGGCGCGCACATCATTGCGCGGCCCCGGTTCACCATCTTCATCCAGCAGGAATTTGGGCACCAGAAACAGGGACAGCCCCTTGGTGCCCGCCGGGGCATCCGGGGTGCGGGCCAGCACCAGATGAATGATATTGGGAGCACAATCATGTTCCCCCCAGGTAATAAAAATCTTTTGCCCATCAATCAGCCAGGAACCATCACCCGCCGGCTTGGCGGTGGTGCGCAATGCCCCCACATCTGAGCCAGCCTGGGGCTCGGTCAAATTCATACTGGCTGACCATTCCCCGCTTACCAGGCGGGGTAAATACAGGAATTTTTGTTTCTCTGTGCCAATATGGCTGAGTACTTCCAGCGCCCCCATGGTCAGCATCGGGCCAAGACCAAAGGCCATATTCGCCGATTGCAGCATCTCCTGAAAGGCCACGCCCAGGGCGTTTGGCAACCCCATGCCGCCATTGGCCTCGGCAATGGAGAGCCCCTGCCAGCCACCCTGGACAAATTGTGCATAGGCATCCTTGAAACCGGGGGCGGTGGTCACCTCACCATCGCTAAATTTGGTACCAAACTGATCCGCGCTGTGATTAAGGGGGGCCAGAACGCCGGCGCAAAACTTGCCCCCTTCTTCCAGAATGGCTGCCGTCAGATCCGAAGACAAATCTTCAAATGCTCCCGTATCCGTCAGGCTTTCCAATGAGAGTACATCTTCCAGAATGAAACGCAGTTCTCGAACGGGGGCAGCATAGGTCATAACAAATTCCTCTATTGATTATGCCAATCTAGGTGGTGAGGCGTTACTGGAAAAGCGATAATATCAATACGGCCCCTTTTCCTTAGTGAAAAACCGGCTAAACCAGCAGGATGAGAAAACTACTCACCCCCCATGTGCGCTGGTGTTTGCATCGCGCCTTTGTCACCATGTTGATTGTCGGGCCAATACTGACTTTGATCAACCAATGGGAACGGCTTTGGCCGTTTGATCCTAACTGGTGGAAAGTGGTGCTGACCTTTGTTGTACCCTTTGCCGTATCCTTAAGTGGCTCTCTACCCCGCGGGGCAAAAGAGCCGGACCCGCCGTCGAATTCATACAATTGATAAGCTGACTTTCAGATAATTTTTACCAAGGCTTTTAGCAAGAGCGCAACCTTAACTGCTTACGATCCTACCACAACAAATATCCAAAAAAACCGGTGTTAATCCGGGACACGGGGTGGGGAATACGATGAGGGCATGGGGGCGTTTGTGCGCGTGCATGATGGTGCTGCTGGCACCGACACTGGTCAAAGCAGAGGACCAGCCATCGCGATTTTATGCGGCCGGGGTGGTTGAATTTCAATATGATTCACAGACCGGACCAGGCGCTACCGATACGCTGAGCAACACCTCCGAACTGGCGCTGGGCCTGCGCCTTGGTAATGGTTTCAGTCTGGAAAGTACGCTGGTCTATGAGCCGGTCAGGGGAACTGCGGATAGTCAATATCTGGCCGCACAAGGTCTGTATGCAGAAACCCTGATGGTGCAATATACCAGCGAAAATTTTACCCTTTTTGCCGGCAAGATAGATCCGGTTTTCGGCTTGGCCTGGGATCTGGCGCCTGGGCTCTATGGCACAGAATTTGCCGAGGAATATCAACTGACCGAGCGGGTTGGCTTCGGCGCGGATGTCAATCTTGGGGGCGTGTTGGGGGCGAACCATTATGGTGAGCATATTTTGTCCGCCAGCCTGTATCGCTCGGATACCAGCTTTCTTAGCGATTCACTTTTTACCCGTCGCGGTCATGTACACCATGATGATGGCGGGGCGGCCAATACACAGGGACTTTCTTCATTTACCATTGCGCTGGATGGCATGGACATGCCGGGTCTGCCGGGCTTTGCCTATCATCTTGCCATTCGCAGCCAGGGGGCCGATGTCGGCAACTCCCGCCGGGAAAAAGGGGTGGTGGGTGGCATAACCTATGATCATGAATTGGCAGACGGCTATGAAATGGCCTTCATTGCCGAGGCCTCCCACATCTGGCATGCGGACGGGAAATTACACCATGAAGTGACCATCAGCACACTGGGGGCCAGCCTGTCCAAAAACGACTGGTCGGTGTCTGCTGATTATTCGGCCCGAACCGTCAATACCAGGGCAACCCTGCCTAGCAGCCCTGACAGTCACCAGATCCAATTTTCCATTGGGCATGCTCTGGCCCATAACCTGGCGTGTGAGGCCGGTTGGAAACGCACATCACAAAGCGGTATCAATACCAATACGTTTGGCTTGCTGTTGTCTTTCACTTTTGGCTAGGCCAGACCTCGGTTGTCATACCGTGTGGGAATAGGGTTGAAGTGTCAGGTTTATAAAGGAATTTTCCGATCAGCTTTCCACCTTGGCGGCGGCTAAAATCGGTCCTTGTTCGTTGGCTTGCAACAGGATGGCGCAACCACCCTCTTCAGGCATGGGCAATACCATGCGGGTGTGCCCACCGGCCCAGTCAGCCAATTTGGTCAGTCCGGTGACCATATTGACCTGCAGCATTTTTTTACCCTTGTTTTCGCCGCCTTTGACCTCAATGCTTTGTGCGCCGGGTGTATAGGCCGCCATCCAGATGGCGGCCTTGTCATTGGCAGAACCCGATATATCCAGCACCAGCTTGCCTTCTGCATTCAGATGCGCCTGAACCCGGGGGGCATCCGGGTCGAAGGTATTGGCGTTCTGCAATTGCTGTTCCACCGCTTTGCGAACTTTTTTCTCGCGCATGCCCTTATAGATTTTGCGCCCATCAATGATGATTTGCGGCGTATATACTCGCGGCGTTCCCAACACCGTGCCATAGGCGTATTGGCGGGCAGTAAATTCTGGCATGGCAAAGGTATCGCGCCATCCCAGATAATCCCAATAATCCACCGCAAAGCTGAGTGCGATGACGTCTTTTTGTGTCGATAAATCTGCCAGAAAAGCATTGGCCCGCGGACAGTTTGGACAGCCCTGTGAGGTAAACAGCTCGACCACGACCTCCCGGCCTGCCGGCGGATTATCCTGCGCATGGCCGACCATCGCCAGTACCAGAACGCCCATAAGGGCAAGAAGAGATCGTGCTATCATCGCCCCATACTAATTGCCCAAATGAACACGTACAAATCAATTGGATGTGAAGCACATGGCGGGTGCATTACGCCCGCGCAAGATTGCGCAACACGTAATGCAAAATACCACCATTGCGGAAATATTCCATTTCATCATCGGTATCGATCCGCACCAGCGCGTCAAAGCTTTGCTGGCTACCATCTGCACCGGTGATCTGCACGCTGACTTTTGATTGCGGATCAATGGCATCAAGCCCGTGAATGGTAATGGTTTCATCGCCGGTCAGGTTCAGGGCTTCACGATTAAGACCATCCAGGAATTGCAAGGGCAATACGCCCATACCGATCAAATTGGAACGGTGAATGCGTTCGAAACTTTCGACCAGAACGGCACGAACCCCCAACAGGCGCGTACCCTTGGCGGCCCAATCCCGCGAAGAGCCGGTGCCGTATTCCTTGCCGGCAATCACCACCAGCGGTACGCCTTCTTCGGCATATTGCATGGCGGCATCATAAATCGGCTCAACCTTGCCATCTGGGAAATGCTTGGCGAAGCCGCCTTCAACACCATTCAGCATCAGATTGCGAATACGGATATTAGCGAAAGTGCCGCGCATCATCACATTGTGATTGCCCCGGCGCGAACCATAGGAATTAAATTCACTGGGCGGCACCTGATGGGCACGCAGATATTCGCCGGCGGGACTGTTGGCGGTAATCGCACCGGCCGGGCTGATATGGTCGGTGGTGATGCTATCCCCGAAAAGCCCCAGAATGCGGGCATTTTCAATATCCTTTACCGGGGCAATATCCATGGTCATGCCCTCGAAAAATGGCGGATTCTGGATATAGGTCGAGGACGGGTTCCAGTCATAGGTCTCCCCGCCAGTAATTTCGATTTTCTGCCAGTGCTTATCGCCCTTAAAGACGTCGGCATACCGCTTGGCAAACATGTCCGGGGTTACGCAATTGCGTACCGTCTCGGCAATTTCATGGGTGCTTGGCCAGATATCGCGCAAGTAAACCGGGTTGCCGTCCTGATCTTCGCCCAGTGGGTCTTTGGTAATGTCAACCTTCAGCGAACCAGCAATGGCATAGGCCACCACCAGAGGCGGCGAAGCCAGATAGTTCGCCTTGATATCCGGGCCGATACGGCCTTCGAAGTTACGGTTGCCCGACAAGACCGAGCACGACACAAGATCCCCATCCTTGATGGCCTTGGAGAACTGCGCCGGCAATGGTCCGGAATTGCCGATACAGGTGGTGCAGCCATAGCCCACCAGATTAAAGCCAAGCGCATCCAGATCGTCCTGAAGACCAGCTTTTTCCAGATAATCGGTGACCACCTGTGAGCCAGGGGCCAAAGAGGTTTTCACCCAAGGTTTGACCTTCAGGCCCTTTTTCACCGCATTTCGGGCGAGCAAGCCAGCGCCCAGCATCACCGACGGGTTGGAAGTATTGGTGCAGGACGTGATGGCAGCAATAAAAATATCGCCATGGCTCACGCTGTAATTTTCGCCCGGAATGGCTACAGAGGCATCCGCATCCCCGCCCTTGCCAAATACCTTGTCCATGGCCACGGCGAAGGCACTGGCCGCGTCATCCAGCGCGATGCGATCCTGTGGGCGTTTTGGCCCGGCGATCGAGGGCTTCACGGTACCCAGATCCAGGCTCAGTGTTTTGGTATAGTGTGGCTCAAGGCCACTTTCGCGCCACAAGCCTTGGGTCTTGGCATAAGTCTCTACCAGGGCAATGCGATCCGCATCACGGCCCGTGGCGGTCAGATAGGTAATGGTGTCTTTATCAATCGGGAAAAAGCCGCAAGTCGCCCCATATTCCGGAGCCATATTGGCCAGCGTCGCCTGATCTTCCAGTGACAGGTGATCCAGCCCGTCCCCATAAAACTCAACGAACTTACCAACCACACCAAGCTCGCGCAGCATTTGCACCACGGTTAGCACCAGATCGGTGGCCGTAGCCCCTTCGGGCATGGCCCCATGCAGCTTGAAGCCGACCACATCGGGGATCAGCATGGAGATGGGCTGGCCCAGCATGGCTGCTTCGGCCTCGATACCGCCCACGCCCCAGCCCAGCGCCGAAAGGCCATTGATCATGGTGGTGTGACTGTCGGTACCGACCAGTGTATCGGGATAGGCAAAGACCTCACCATCCTGTTCATTCGTCCAGACGGTTTGCGCCAGATATTCCAGATTGACCTGGTGGCAAATCCCGGCCCCCGGCGGCACGGCCCGAAAATTGGTAAAGGCAGTCGAGCCCCAGCGCAAAAACGCATAGCGTTCCTGATTGCGCTCAAACTCGCGGGCTACGTTTTTTTCAAAACTGTCTGCATGGCCAAAATTATCCACCATCACCGAGTGGTCGATCACCAGATCAACCGGCACTTGCGGGTTGATCACCTCGGCCCCGGCCCCCAGCGATACCGCCGCATCACGCATGGCCGCCAGATCCACCACCGCCGGCACACCGGTAAAGTCCTGCATCAGCACCCGGGCCGGGCGAAAGGCAATTTCATGGTCCGATGAACGGGTATCCAGCCATTTTGCCACTGCCTCGATATCGGCCTTGGTCACCGTGCTGCCGTCTTCAAAACGCAGCAGATTTTCCAGAAGGACCTTTAGTGAAAACGGCAAGGATGAAATGCCCGTCAGGCCATTTTTTTCGGCCTCTTTCAGATCAAAATACGTATAGGTCTTGCCATCAGCATCCAGAGTGCGGCGGCAATTAAAGCTATCAAGAGAGGCCATGGGATCATCCTTTTTGTTTGCGCCGTGGTGCAGCGCAATAATCGGGAAGGACGCTGCCCGGCTGATGAGTCTAATTTACATTCCGTATTGCACAGCCAATGGCCCGGGTCTATTGATCTTGGGCGTTTTTGGCCAAGATTTGACACTCTTGCGATGACAAGGAGCCTGCAATGCGTCGTTTACTCATTATTGTGCCGGTTCTGATCCTGTCCTCTCTGTTCGGGCTTTTTGTCGCCATGATCCTGCGTGGGGATAAAGGCCCTTCGGTTTCCCGGCTGATTGGGCAGGAGGCCGCCGTCTTTACGCTCGAATCTCTGGATGGTGCCAAGCCGGTAACCTTGGCCGATTATGCGGGTCAGCCGGTGGTGATCAATTTCTTTGCCTCCTGGTGCACGCCGTGTCGTGCCGAACACCCGATCCTGATGGACCTGGCGGCGCAAGGCGTCACCATTATCGGCATCAATTACAAAGACAAGCCCGAAGCTGCCCGCGCCTTTATTGAACAGCTGGGCAATCCGTTCGTCGCCATTGGCGAAGATGCCAATGGGCGCACTGGCATTGATTATGGTATCACCGGCGTACCCGAAACCTTTGTGATCGGTGCTGATGGCAAAATACTGGCCAATTGGGCCAGCCCACTGGACCTTAGCATTGTCGAAAAACGTATTATGCCGGCCCTGAATTCTGCGCCCGCCCTCTCGGATTAACCTGTCGATAAGGCTTCGTGCCTATGGTTAATTTAGATTAACCATAAAGGGTGCCAGAAGGCAGTAACGACATGAAAGTCACCGGACAGTCATCTCTGATTGCGGCCCAGCAATTGGGCGTTCAGCGCTCCAATGCTGATGCCAAGGCCGCCTCGGCCGCTTTTTTTGCTGAACTGAGAAAAACAGCTCCGGCGGCCAGCGCCAATACGACCGCCCCAACCGCCGCCACGTCAACGCAAAGCGCCACAGCGGTTGCCCCCACAATGCCGATGCGCGAGGCGCCCTTGCGTGCGGCACAGAGCGGCGCCCCTCTGCCACCGGGATCCTTGCTCAATATCGTGGTCTAGCTGGACTTTTCTGCGCTTTCATCGCGCATGTGTTTCATCATCAATGGCATGTTGGCAAAGGCAAAAACGAGGGTGAGTGGCAACAGGCCAAACACCTTGAAATCGACCCAGATATTTTCTGAAAAATTGCGCCAGATCAGCTCGTTCAGTACCGCCAACGCAACAAAAAAAGCGGCCCATCGCCAGCTTAGGGTACGCCACACCGCATCGGGCATTTCAAACGCACCGTCAAAAACCACTTTCAGGTAATACTGGCCAAAGGCCGCCCCGCCACCCAGGGCCATGGCAAACAGCAAATAGATCGCTGTCGGTTTCATCTTGATGAAGGTGCTGTTTTGGAAATACAGCGTCATGCTGCCAAAAAAGAGTACCAGCACTAATGTGATCACCGGCATGATGCGCAGGCGTTTTTCGCTCAGCCAGCTAAAGCCCAATGCCAATACCATGGCCACCATAAACAGGCCCGTTGCCCAGAATATGCCGGCAAATTTATAGGCTGCAAAAAAGATGACCAGCGGCCCCATATCCAGCAATAAGCGATTGTTTTTCATTGAACGCACCTTCATAATTACCACCACATGTCATTACCGGACTTGTTCCGGTAATCCAGGTCAGCCAACCCGTCTCATCCTGAGGCGCGAACCCCGGACATGATCCGGAGGAAGCCGCAAAGGATGGATTGCCCGAACCAGTCGGGCAATGACAATTGAGTCCTACCCGCCCAGCTGCATGAATATCAGCCCGGCGGCAAGAGCCAGGGCCGCAAAAATACGCCGTCTGCCAAAATTTTCGTGCAAAATAAACACCCCCATCAGGGCGGCAAAGACTACACTGGTTTCGCGCAAGGCCGTGATTTCGCTGACATCGGCCAGCCGCAAGGCAATAAGGCTAAGACCATAGCCAACAAAGCTCATCACCCCGGCGATCATGGCACTGCGCCATTGTGCGCGGCAAGCGCGAACAAACCGCCCCCGGCGCATCAAGATCGCCGTCAGGGTGACCGGAAAGGCCTCGATGGCAAAAAACCATACCACATAGCTGATCCCGCTGGCCGCGGCCTTGGCCCCGGCCCCGTCATTGACCGTATAGGCCCCGATGGTGAAGGCGGTCAGCAAAGCCCACAAAAGCGCGCTGCGGTGCGCCGGACTGGCACTTTTGCGAAACTGGGTCAGCGCCAGTGAGGCAATAAAAAGTCCGGCCAGCTTTATGGGTGGAAAACTTTCGCCCAGCAACACCGCCGCCCCGATGGCGGTCAGCAATACCGAGGTGCCGCGCATCACCGGATAAACGGCGGAAAAATCCCCGTGCTTGAAGGCGCGGATGGTGGCCATCTGATAGGCCCAGTGAAAGGCAATGCCAATGGCCAGATGCTTGGCCGCCAGCGGCGTTAACGGGGCCACAAAAAAACAATAAGGGCATGGCGATGATGCCCGAAGTCAGGTTGATCAAAGCGCGGTTGACCAGTCGGTCGCCGGCCTGTTTGACCACCAGATTAACGCTGGCGTGAAACACCGCGCTGATCAGGATGAGGACAATGGCCAGCATTTATTCCGTCAGGCCCGCAATGGCCCCGGCAAAACTCTCGGCATCAAAATCCTGCAAATCCTCAATGCCTTCGCCAATGCCGATGTAATGGATCGGCAAATGGAAACGATCGGAAACCGCCACTAGCACCCCGCCCTTGGCGGTGCCGTCCAGCTTGGTCATCACCAGACCCGTTACCCCGGCGGCCTCCAAAAAGGCCTCGGCCTGCGAAAGTGCATTTTGTCCCACGGTGGCATCCAGCACCAAGATCACATGGTGCGGGGCGCTCTCGTCCTGTTTTTTGATCACCCGAACGATTTTGCGCAGCTCTTCCATCAGTTCGGTTTTGTTTTGCAAGCGCCCGGCGGTGTCCATCAGGACAATATCCGCGCCTTCTTTTTTTGGCACGGGCCAGCGCATCAAAGGCCAGCCCAGCCGCATCGGCCCCGATCTCGCGCGCAATCACTGGGGTGTTTGTACGCTCGCCCCAAACCTTCAATTGTTCAATGGCCGCCGCCCGAAAGGTATCGCCCGCCACCATCAGAACCTTTTTGCCATCGTCATTCAATTTGGCCGCGATTTTGCCCAGCGTTGTGGTTTTTCCTGATCCATTCACCCCGACAAACAGCACCACTTGCGGCGCTGGCCCGGCACTAAGGTCCAGCTTTTTCTGCAAGGGATGCAGATCATCGGCAATCAGACTGGCCAGTGCCTCGCGCACTTCGCGTTCGTCAATATCCTTGTCAAAGCGATCCTTGGACAGCGCCTCGCCAAAGCGCAGCGCCAGCGCCGTGCCAAGATCGGAGGAAATCAGCAGATCCTCCAGCTCTTCCAGGGTCTCCGCATCCAGCTTGCGCTTGGTAAAGATAGAGGTCACGCCTTCGCCAAGACGCGAGGAAGAACGCTTTAGCCCCGAAGAAAACCGGGCAAATATATTAGCCTTTTTGGACTTATCTCCGTCAGAACTGTCCTTTGGTTTTTCGTCTTTTTCCGGTTCCACCTCTGCCCGCACCGGTGCCGCGGGTAACGGATCAGCAATCACAGGGGCCGGCGAAGAGGGTTTCTCTGGCTCTGGCTCTGGTGATGGTTGGGGTTCAGGTTCAGGTAGAGGTTCCGGTTCTGCGACCGGTTTGTCTTCTGGTTCTGGTAAGACGGGAGCTTCCTCAATTTCTGGCTCAGCCGTTGGCTCATCCTTGGGCGCAACGACATCCTCAACCGGCGGCTCAATCGCTGGAGTTTCTTTGCCCTTGTCCTCAGGCTTTTTCTTTTTCTGCCAGAACCAACGCATCAGGCCATCGCCCCCCTTAATCGCGTACCGTCATGGCCGTCGATATGCACAGGGATAATGGCCCCGACACGAGCGGGCGTATCTTCGGGCAGTTGCACCGGTGAGAAATCGGCAAGGCGGCCAAAGCCTGGCTTTTCCACCAGCACGTCGCCGGTTTTCCCCACATGGCGATCCAGATGACGCACCAACGCCGCCGCGCCGACGTCACGCAAACGCGCCGCGCGTTCTTTGGCCACGGCGGGAAGCACCGCGGGCATACGCGCCGCCGGGGTGCCGGTGCGCGGGCTGAACGGAAACACATGCAGATAGGACAGGTCGCATTCCGCCACCAGCTTCAGTGTATTTTCAAACATCTCTTCGGTTTCGGTAGGGAAACCCGCAATCAGATCGGCCCCAAAGGCAATGCCCGGGCGCGCGGCCTTTAACTTGGCGCACAGCTCTATGGCCTCTTCGCGGCTGTGGCGGCGCTTCATGCGTTTCAGGATCATATTATCGCCCGCCTGCAGGGAAAGATGCAAATAGGGGGTCAGGCGTTTCTCATCACGCATCAGCGCAAATAGTTCTTCATCCATCATGATGGCATCGATGGAGGAAAGGCGCAGGCGCGGCAGATCTGGCACCCCGCGCAAGATCGCGCCCACCAGCGCGCCCAAAGGGGGCGCACCCGGCAAATCCTTGCCCCATGAGGTCATATCCACCCCAGAGAGCACCACTTCGGCGACCCCATTGGCGGCAATTTTTTGCACCTGTGCCACCACCTCGTCGGCCGTGACCGAGCGCGCCGGGCCGCGCCCAAAGGGGATGATGCAAAACGTGCAGCGGTGATCACAGCCGTTTTGCACCTCGATATAGGTGCGGGCGCGGCTGCCAAAGCGTTCAATATTATGGGTATGGATTTTATGTTCGCCCTGAATATCTCCCACCTGCACCCGGGGGGTGTCGGGGGTGAAGTTCCAGTGCGGGCCGCTCATTTTTTCGGCATTGCCCAGCACATGGTCCACTTCGTCCATGGCGGCAAACATATCGGCATCCACCTGCGCCGCACAGCCGGTGACAATCACCTTGGCATTTGGGTTTTCGCGCTTGGCCCGGCGAATGGTCTGGCGCGCCTGTCGCACCGCTTCGCCGGTCACCGCACAGGTGTTGACAATCACCGCCCCATCCAACCCGGCATCGCGCGCATGACGGCCCATCACCTCGGACTCAAAAGTGTTCAGGCGACAGCCCAGCGTGATGATTTTGGCTTCATCCGCTTTGGTTTTGGCAAGCGTGCTCATGGTGCGCGCAAAATGGGGCCGCCCCGCCCCAAAAGCAAGCCATGACCGCACCGGCGCGGTCTGTATGTTTGCTATAAGAGCAGGTCATAACATTTTTGGGTGAGGGCCGGGTCGATCACCGTACCTTTGGGTAGTTCAAGCTCTATCCCAAGCTTTTTGCCAATTTCCATAAAGTAAAGCAGGGCGCAAGTATTGTTGTTTTGTCTGTGGGTTTTGTCCTGGTCGGAGCGACTTATTTTCCCGGCCCCTTCCAACATCAGAGTGTGATAAAGAATACGGGTGTTCAGCATCCGCTTTGCAAGGGCGCGGTTTTTTGCCAAGGATGTGTTTGGCAAAAGGCCCAGGCGATAAAGTCGCGGCCTCATTTCAAACTCGAAACTTCGCCATTGTTTGTCTGTGAGAGAATGTTGGCGTGAGGCTGTCTCCTTCAGCAAAACCTGTGTGGCATCAAAAAGGGTATGGGCGCGCAGTTCACGATCACATTGCTGTTCATAAAAAGATGAGGCGACCTCAAACAAGCGCGCAGCTTCCTGGGCATTACGTCCGCGCAAGTAAATTGCTTTGGCATGATTTAGACGGTTTTGTAATCTAGCCAACACAGACGGGTTAAGCCTGTCGTCTTTTTCCAATTGTTGGTAACCAGACTTAAGTTTTTGTATTTTTACAAAAACAGGATCATTTTCCGTATCTGCCTTTGTGGAGGCCAATTCTGCGACATCCAAGTTGAGCAAAGCCAGCTCAATCGCAGCCATGCGTCCGACATAACCGCCATAACGGTCCCAATAACTGATGTGATCATATTGGCGTAAATGATCATAGGCCGCGGGGAGTTGCGTTAATATGCTGCGGTAGGGTTTGCGATCTTCCGCGTGAAGGGCCGCTATGCCGTCAATCGTGATGGCCCGGTTAATTGCCATAGCCTGGTTAAAGGCCCCCTCGATATCAAAATCTTTGTGCGCTTTAAAATCATAGGCCAACGCCTTTGCAATGACCTCATGGGCGGCGTTTTTGACGAGGTTTGGCCGCCCTAGGGCAATGGCTTTTGAAAGCATCTGCTCGGAACTGGATCCGGCGTAAAACTGCGTAGTGCCGTTAAAACGAGGACTGGCGGAAAACTGGTGCGTTCTTGTGGGAAAACAATGGTCGGTTTCAGCAGCCTGTGCCTCAACATTTTTTGTTAAAGCAAAAAGAAAAAGCACCATGAAAAACACCTCATAGCGTTTGAAACCGGCAAACTCATTCCGTGGTAAGTTAAGGGTTTTCTTCATGGCGCAATCTTCTTTCAATTTGGAAAGTTAGTACCTAGGAATTAACACACAAAATTTGGGTCATAATTAAGGCTTCCAAAAAGTACTTTTGCAGCCTCCTGCACTTGCTCTTCTGTAGCGTTCGGGTTTGTTGCATGGATGATTTCATGCATAAATGTTAATGCAAGAAACTCATTTTCATTATTAGCACCATAACTTGCCCCTCCATTTCCGTTTGGGCCGAATAAGTTTTCTATACGACTGTAATCCATAAAGATCGACATTTGCGTTGGACTATTTACGTATGAGCTGGCGAATACATCAGGATTTGATGTGACTAAAGAAGAAACAAAAATTTGAATCGTATGTGAGTTAATAAAATTCAAAATTGAGCTCGTGTTAAACCCCATTCCGCCAATGTTCACACTATTGTTTGGGGTGCTTTGCAGCGCACCAATAAGGCTTTCAATGGCCGAAACTGTTTCTGGAAGACCAGCACTATCAATAGCATAGACAGTGCCGGTTAACCCGCAAAAATCTACTGAAGGGAAACTCGTTCCACCACTGTCTGCATTGAACGTATTTTGCGTACCATCACCACCGCCGCCAAATGTAGGATCAATTAGGAAGTTGTTAGAAAATGTTGGCAAAGAAAATTTTTGCCCCGTTATTACAATTGCGTCTTCAATTAAAGTGTCATTTGTCATGTGTTTCTCCAAAATTATTTAGGTTGTCCGTTTGGCCAACAGATTGGAGAATAATATCGACGGTAATAGAGCAGTTGGATAAGGTAGATTTATCCTCTCATAGGCTTCACAGCCCCTCCATCTCTCCCTCATATTCCAGCTCTACCGGGCCGGTCATCAGGATATGGTTATCAGCTTCGCGCCATTCGATGAGCAATTCACCGCCATCCAGAATCAGTTTGGCATGTCGCCCCGTCAGCCCCCGCCGGTGACACGCGACCAAAGCGGCGCAGGCCCCGGTGCCGCAGGCCTTGGTCAGGCCGGCGCCGCGTTCCCATACTCGCAGGCGGATTTCATCTTTTGCGCGAACCTCGGCAAAGCCGATATTGGCGGCTAGAGGAAACAGTGGATGATGTTCCAGCATCGCCCCCAGGGTTTCCACCTCGATAGAGGCCACGTCTTCAACAAAGAAGACCGCATGAGGATTGCCCATATTCACCGCTCCCGGCAAAGAGAGGACCGGCGCATCAATGGGGCCGACCTTGATGTCTATACCGCGGGTATCCATACGCTCGGCCAGGGGGATTTCATTCCAGTCCAGCTTGGGCGGCCCCATGTCCACACACACCAGATGATCCCCGGCCCGGTGGGCGTGCAACAGGCCTGCATTGGTCCGGATGCACACCTGATCCGATGCCGCTTCCTGCATCAGCAGCCAGGCCACGGCGCGGGTGCCATTACCACAGGCGGAAACTTCCTCGCCCCCGGCATTCCAGATGCGCATAAACGCATCGGCCGGGGCCTCGCTTTGTTCAATCGCCATGATCTGATCACAGCCCGAGCCCCGTTCAGGGGTGGCAATGGCCTTGACCTGTTCCGGGGCCAGATACAGGGCCCCACCGCGTGCACGCACGTCAAATATGGCAAACGCGTTGCCGCAACCATTCATTTTTGCAAACTTCATGCATTAAAGTTTAGTCACTTTAGACGGATTGCGCGAGTACCTTTTTGCCGTCATGGTGCGCCTTCCAGTTTTGGCCAGTTTTGGCCAGTTTTGTGGAGAAACCATCATGCGCCTTCTTTCATCCCTTTCCGCTATGGCCATGGCGCTGGGATTAGCCGCCTGCCAACCCGCTGTGGAGCAAAACCCGACCATGAACACAGAGACGAAAACAGATTCCACCACGGCCATCACGGAAACGGATCCGCGACTATGGCTGGAAGAGGTGGAGGGCGAAAAGGCGCTGAACTGGGTCAATAAACAGAACGAGCGGACCCTGGCCGATCTGCAGAATGATCCGCGATACCAGACCTTGTTTGACGAGGCCCTGGCCATTGTAAATGCCACCGACAAGATCGCCTATGGCGCTCATCGCGGTGGCTTTGTTTATAATTTCTGGCAGGATGCCGAGCACACCCATGGTCTGTGGCGGCGTACCTCGCTCGCCGATTATATCGGCGGCAATCCCACATGGGATGTGCTGCTGGATCTGGATGCTTTGTCAAAGGCGGAAAACGAAAACTGGGTTTATAAAGGCGTGGATTGCCTCTCCCCCCACCTATGAGCGCTGTATCGTTACCCTGTCGCGCGGCGGCAAGGATGCCTCGGTTCGCCGCGAATTTGATGTGGCCAGCAAATCCTTCATCAAGGATGGCTTTATCATTCCCGAGGCCAAGGGCAGCACCGCCTGGGAAAATGAGGACACGCTGATCGTCGCCACGGATTGGGGCGGTGATACCATGACCACTTCGGGCTATCCCTTTGTCAATAAGCGATGGACCCGCGGCACCCCTCTGGATAGTGCCGAGGAACTGGTACGCGGCGATAAAACCGATGTGGGCATGTGGCCATATCGAGTGGAACTGGGCGACCGGGCCATCATGTTCGCCAGTGAGGCCAATACATTTTACGATACCACCACCTGGTGGCTGCCTGAAGACGGGTCCCCGGTACAAGTGCCCGTGCCGGCAAAATCCAATTTCCAGGACGTCTTCAAGGGGCAGGCCATTTTAACCCTGGAAGAAGACTGGACGCCCAAAGAGGGCGGACCAACCTTTGCCAAAGGCGCCATGGTCTCTTTTTCCTTGCAGGATTTCATGGACACCAAAACCCTGCCCGAAGTGCATCTGGTGCTCAGCCCTGATGCGCGTTCAGCCATTAGCAGCGTCAGCGCGGCGCGCTCGGCGCTGGTGGTCAGTATGCTGCAAAACGTGGCCAGCACCGTTTATGCCTATGATTTTGATGGCAAGACCTGGACTGGCCGCAAGCTGGACCTGCCGGAAAACGGGGCCATTTCCGTCTCGTCCGTTAATCCTCATTCCGACATTATCTTTGCCAACGTAGAGAGCTTTTTGCGCCCTGACGCGCTGTGGTATTGTAATCTGGAAGATAATACGGCCAAGGAAATCTATGCCCTGCCGGAGCGTTTTGATGCCACCGGCTTGGTGGTGGAACAACATGAGGCCACCTCGAAGGACGGCACCAAAGTGCCCTATTTCATCGTCCATAAAAAAGATATGCCCCACGACGGCAGCACACCGACCCTGCTTTATGGTTATGGTGGGTTTCAGGTTTCCATGCGGCCTTCCTATTCCGGCACGCTGGGCAAGTTATGGCTGGAAAACGGCGGGGCCTATGTGCTGGCCAATATTCGCGGTGGTGGCGAGTTTGGCCCCAAATGGCATCAGGCCGGTTTAAAAACCAAACGTCAGGTGATTTATGATGATTTTATCGTCGTTGCCGAAGACCTGATCGCCAAAAAAGTTACCAGCCCGCGCCATCTTGGCATTCGGGGCGGCTCCAATGGCGGCTTGTTGATGGGCGTTATGTATACCCAGCGCCCGGACCTCTTTAATGCCGTGCTGTGTCAGGTGCCGTTACTGGATATGCTGCGCTATAATCAGCTGCTCGCCGGGGCCAGCTGGATGGGCGAATATGGTGATCCGTCCGATCCGGTGGAGGGGGCGTTTTTACGCTCGATCTCGCCCTATCATAATGTGGACCCCAACAAAGATTATCCGCAGATTTTCCTGATGACCTCGACCAAGGATGACCGGGTGCATCCGGGCCATGCGCGAAAATTTGGCAAACTGCTGGAAGATGATGGCAAAGATTTTCTCTATTACGAGAATACCAATGGCGGCCACAGCGGCGGCGAACCTGCAGGAAACCGCGCGTCGCGAAGCGCTGGGCTATCTTTATCTTTTACGCCGTTTGAAGGATTAAGAGCAGGAGAGAGCCGCCCTTCTACCCTGTCACGGCTTTCATGGTGTCCATGAAGCTGTCGATATCGGTAGAAACCTTGCCGGAAACGTCATTTACCACCCCGGTGGAGGCATTCATTTCATTGGCAGATTCGCGGGTTTTGACGATGGCAGATTGCAACAGCGTGACCGCTTCGGACATGCGGGCTGTCTCGTTGGCGACGGTATCAATGCTGCTGGAAATTTCATTGGTGGCGGCGCCCTGTTCTTCAACGGCGGCAGCAATGGCGGTAACGGCCTCGTTTACTTGTTTCATGCGGTTTGAGACCGCCTCAATAACCTGTACGGCATTGCTGGTTTGAGATTGTATGGTCTCTACCTGGGCGCGCACTTCATCGGTAGCCGAACCGGTCTGAGCCGCCAGCGCCTTCACTTCCTGGGCCACCACGGCGAAGCCCTTGCCGGCCTCGCCAGCCCGGGCGGATTCGATCGTGGCGTTCAGCGCCAACAAATTGGTTTGTTCGGCAATGCCGGTAATGATTTCCACCACATCGCCAATTTTAACACTGGCTTCGGATAAGGCATTGATTTGTTCCGCTGCATTTTGCGCCTCTTGTGCACTTTCACTGACCAGCTCGGCCGAGCTGGAAACCTGGCGGCCAATTTCCTGAATCGAGGCTGACAATTCTTCGGTTGCCGTGGCCACGGCCTGCACCCCATGGGCACTGGAAGTAGAGGCTTCGGCCACCACTTCGGCTTCTCGGTTGGAATCTTCGGAAAGGGCCAGCACAGCCTGGGAGGCCTGTTG
The DNA here is from genome assembly GCA_030949705.1 of Robiginitomaculum sp. GTDB lineage: Bacteria > Pseudomonadota > Alphaproteobacteria > Caulobacterales > Maricaulaceae > Robiginitomaculum_B. The sequence goes on from JAUZSF010000003.1 coordinate 99,617, forward strand.
CAGGGACGACATGGACGTGCTGATGGTGTCAAAATTACTCTTCACCCCGGTTTCAAAAGAACCGCCGGCGGCGATAAATTCCTTATTCTTTTCGGCCATGACGGCGATGCCATTATTAATCTCGCCGGAGATTTCACGAAACCGCCCGGACAGGCCATCGGGCAGAATCCGACGCTCGAAAATACCCTGACTGAAAGCCTTCATGCAGGCACCGGCATCGCGGACAAAAAATTCGGTCAGATCCATCAGATCGTTAAACGCATGATGCATTTTACCAATTTCGTCATTGCGTTTGATATGTACGACCCGCTCGGTCAACCGGCCTTTTCTCACAATATCCATTTTGTCAGATAGCAGCAAAATGGCAGCAATGGCACGTTGGCCAACCACACCAAGAAGCGCAATCACGCCCAATGAAATGGCAAACATGATACTCAGGGCAATGGTTGAATAAAAACGTTGTTTTTCGGCCTGCCTGGTTATGGATTCAAGATCCAGCTTGTTCCGTTCGACCAGTTTTTCAATGGCATTCTGGCTTACCTTCAAGGCGTCGGCTGCCTTGGCCGCCACCGCATCAAAGTCTGCCATGACCAGATTGCCACCGGCCGGCCCCTTGGCAACATAGGCTTCTGCCATTCTGCGTCCTGTCTCCAGATAAGCGGGAAAGATACTCTGTACCCCTTTGATGGCCTTGATAATTTCATCCAGGCCCGCCGATTGTGCCAGACGCAAGGCTTCCTGTGTGTCTGCCTCAAAACGTACCGCAAAGCTTTGGGCCTCAGCAAAGCCATCATCCAGGCCATCCAGGCCGCGTGTGGCGGAAATATCAGTCAGCCATTGCTGTACCTGTACCACATCAAAACGTATGTCCTTGGTCTTGGCGACCAGCGGCAGAACCACCTCCATCATTTTTTCTGCCTGGGCTTCCTGATGTAATTCCACCGCATTGGCCCGATGCTGGGAAAACAGGGTTGTGCATAGAAACCCAAGAGAAACCAGTAGGAATGCCCCCAAGGCCACCAGACCAAATTGTTTTAAACTTAATGACATAACCTTAGTTCCTACTTCATTCAGGCGGCGAGAGATTGTTGTTCGATCAGATTGAACAGCCATTTGGTATAATCGACGGAATTTTGTGCACCGATTTCCTGTAACAATACCTTGTGGGCTTCCATCGCCGCTTCTTTGGGATGATTAAACTTGGCCTCCACCTCACGAAGGCGGGCATAAAGCGCCTCTACGTCTGAGCGGACATAAGATGGCATGCGCCGACGCGAAGAATGGTACCCATAAATTTCGCCGCTTTTAATGTGCGTAATCGGCGTCACATGGGCCAACACCCAGTAAAATCCACCACTTTTGGTGCGGTTTTTGACAAAGGCAAATACCTCCTCACCTTTGCTGATATAGGTCCATAAATGATAGAATATGGCCCGGGGCATATCCGGATGGCGGATGATATTATGCGGCTGACCCAACAGCTCTTCTTCGGTCAGTTCGGCAATTTTCTGAAACGCGCTGCTGGCATAGGTCAGACGCCCCTTGGCATCGGTCTTGGTCACCAACAAATCATACTCGCCGACAATGGTTTCCTTATTATTCAGGGAGTGCCGATTAAAAGTTACCATGTCATATACCCCGTGCTGTAATATCGCTGTGCATGATTGAAAGCCTCGATCAATCCACACAACCGACTACCGCAAAATATGATTAATAATTTATCTATAATCAGAATAAGAATGGCGTTTGCTTTTACAGGTGATCCGCTTGCGCCAGCCATTTGATTTTGCATGCGGGCAAAGTTGGCATTATCGTTGCGTGAAAAGGGCATACAGCAATTGAATTGCTGGGTTTTTGGTTCAAAATGGGATAGTGGCGATGCGTCGTTTCATATTTGCAAGTCTGGTTTGTATGCTGGGAGTGATAGCAATGTCTGTGCGCGCAAATGCCGCACCTGTACACCTGAACATTGATCATAATGCCTTTCTCAGCGCCAAATACTCAACTGACCAAGAGCAAAAGGGAAAAATCGGGCTGCGCCTGCGGCGTGGAATAAATGGTCATGGCCATTTAAAACCGTTCAGAACGGTACGCCTGATTGCCTATGATAAAGACGGGCAGATGATTGCCGACACAGTCAAACGCCTAGGCAAACGCCAAACCTATGCCCATGTGGATGTACCCTCCGCCTTTTCAAAAGCCAGTGATATCAGCATAAGTCTGCATTAGGGGCAGTGCCCAATTGGGCCAGGGCCAACCCCCAGGAATTGTATTTGTGGATAAAAAGATATGAATCTGTTTATTGCAATTTGTATCGCCCTTGCACCCTTTTATTGAGAGATTTGTATTAGCCTTTGCAACATGGGAATGGGCAAAGGAACATATGCGAACGTCAGAAACGGGATGATGTCCCTCATTCTTGCCGGTGCTGTTCTCTGTCTGCCAGCCCTGGCTCAGGCCGGTGATTATGGCACTGAACCCTCACAGGCAACATCATCGGCAACCCTGTCTGAACAGCGCAAGGCAGATACCGGCGGGCAGGAATGGAACGCTACAAAGTCGATCTTCATCGTTGATACCCATATGGATCCAGTGGTCAAACCACCGGTCAGTGTGCTGATGCACTTTGTTAGTGCGGCCATGCATAAACGAGCAGCCAAAGGGCAACACTTGCGTATCAAGCATTATATTCCGGGTGAAAATAAAAAGAGCTGGTACGCCCTGGCCGGGGCGGGCGGTCATGCGGTAGCACTCAATCCTGGGGCGCCCATAGAATCAGATGCTTTGCGCCTGCAAAGACGGGCAAAGATCGGTGTGGCCCAGGTGGGCGTGGCGCGGGATATTGGCGGCGGCCGTGTCATTTTGGGGTATTTACGCAGTCCATCCGCACGTGACGCATTGCTCCCCTTTGCCCGATCGCAAAAGGGACAAGACCTGGCGGCGTTGACCCTGACCATTAAACACTGAAAGGCTCCCCTTTTTCCCTTTTATTTTGGTCTTGCCGCCTTGATTCATCTCCTTATGATGCCATCAGGAAAAGGGGAGAACGAAATGGGTGCTGTAAATTTGCTTACGCCGGTCATGGTATTGGCCGGTTGGACCATGATTATTCTGATCTGGCTGTATGCCACGCGTATTCCCGCGATGAGCAAGGCCAAGATTGATCCACAAGATGCGTTGAACAGCGATTTATCGTCTAAAATTCCGCTTTCGGTGCGCCAGATTGCCGATAATTATAATCACCTGCTGGAACAGCCGCCGCTCTTTTATGCGGTGGCCCTGGCCATTGCCGCCATGGGGCATGTGGATGCCTTGGCCGTAAACGCCGCCTGGGCCTATGTCGGTTTGCGCGTTCTGCACTCACTGGTGCAATGCACTTATCACAAGGTGATGCACCGCTGGACGCTCTTCATGCTTTCCTCCATTGCGCTGGGCGTCATGGTGGTCAATGAGTTGCTCAAGCTGTTTGGCGGATAATTCAAACAACAAATGTCATGCGTGCTTGACATTTGCGCATAAGATGTCATGTTAGCTTTCCATGTTGACTAGGAAGGATGACATTTTATGCGCAATGCCCTAAAAGCAATTTGTATCAAAAAACCTTTTACCCCCTGGCTGCCTATTTTTGTGGGGATCGGTACCGCGGTGGGTGCTGGCCCTGATGTGCCCATGGGCGTCGGGGTTGGTGTAGGCGTCGTATTGGGAGTTTTGTTTAGTCTTTGGCGTATGCGCTAAGGTAAAGTGTGTAAAACGGCCCCGGATAAAATCTTATCTGTTAATAAAAATATACTGCCCCTTGTGGTTAACGTCGCTTTAAGCCCAATATGTTGGGGTTGGTCGTGCAAATGTGAATCACAGGGGCTTTTTTAAAATGCACAAAACTTCTTCTACGCCTGGTCTGTTGACGCCGTCCTTTGCTTATAAGCCGTTTCGTTATCCGTGGGCTTATGATTTCTGGAAGAAGCAGCAACAGGTGCATTGGATGCCCGAGGAAGTGCCCCTGGGCGAGGATTGCAGCGATTGGGCAACCCGGCTGTCTGATGGCGAACGCAATCTGCTCACACAGATTTTCCGATTTTTCACCCAGGGCGATATTGAGGTGAATGACAATTATATGGAGCATTACGCCCGTATTTTTAAACCCACCGAAGTGAAAATGATGCTGTCGGCGTTTTCCAATATGGAAACGGTGCACATTGCCGCCTATGCCTTGTTGCTGGAAACCATCGGCATGCCCGACAGTGAATTTTCCGCCTTCATGGAATATGAAAGCATGGCGGCCAAACACAATTACATGCAGCAATTTGGCACCGACACCAATGAAGACATAGCCCGGTCTCTGGCCATGTTTGGCGGCTTTACCGAGGGGTTACAGCTTTTTGCCTCCTTTGCCATGCTGATGAATTTTCCCCGCTTTTCCAAAATGAAAGGCATGGGACAGATTGTTTCCTGGTCGGTACGCGACGAAAGCCTGCACTGTGAGGGCATGATCAAGATGTTCCACGAGTTTTCCCGCGAAACTGGCTGCGTTACCAAATCGGTGGGCGATGATATTGTCGATTGCTGCAAAACTGTGGTTGGTCTGGAAGACAAATTTATCGATCTGGCCTTTGAAATGGGCGAGGTCGAAGGCATGAATGCCGCCGATATTAAAGGTTATATCCGCTATATTGCTGATTGGCGTCTGGGCCAGCTGGGCCTGCCGACGGTCTATGGCGTCAGCAAGCACCCCTTGCCATGGCTGAGCGAAATTCTGAACGGGGTGGAGCATGCCAACTTTTTCGAAGCCCGCGCCACGGAATATTCCAAAGGTGCCACGCAGGGCGAATGGCATGGAGACGAAGGGGTCTGGTCAATGTTTGATCGGCGTCAGGCGGACGCCAGCGCGCATTAGAGAGCAAGCTCTGCATCTGGATGCTATCCATGGGCCCTGACCCTAAGCCACCTTGGTTTTGGCTCTTTGCAACAGCCCGCTTAGTTCTTTGAACAGCTCACCCTGATTATCCGCCATGGCATTTCTGGCGCTATTGGTTCGCAATAACCGCATGGCCCGCAAATTGGCTTCTTCGGAGCATCGCCCCATGGTAATCAGCCCCTGATCGGGCAGTTTCAGCAAAAAGATAGCCTTTTGGATAGGCGTGGTATCCCGGCTTTCAATCTGTTCAAAGGCTTTGTTATATTTCATGGCATTATAGCAAAGGCGATCCAAAGAGGCGCTCAGCTCTGCCTTGTCTTCTGCGCTGAAACCACCGGCCAGCACCCATTTTTGTGCACGGGCGCAAACGGAAAGGCGCTCAAACACTTTGGCACCGCCATTGCTGAGCCAGCGGTCGGTTTTATGGGCCCCGATAATGGCCCGTAAAAAGGTGGCCAGTTTTTGCTTGTTCTGTTCGCCAACCATGCTTTGTTCAAAATCAATCAGGGTGAGGATTTCCTCGCCCGGATTTTTAGCAGAGATCAGCATCTGTTCCACCGAGCTGGCCTCCAGCAGGCGTGAAGAACGGATAATAAAGGCTTCGCTCAGTTGGTCTGGCGGGGCCAGCGCCGGGGGCAGTCTGACCAGGCGATTGGCCAACGAGCGATACAACATAACCTCGTCTTCAAAACGATCCGGATAAAGTCGACGCGGGCCGCGCAGCTCCTGAAACACCCGGGCGACCAGCGCACTTTGGGTTTCCGGCAGTTTTTCCGAACTGATGGCAATGGCCAACAGGCGGGCGCTGTCACTGGCATTTTCGGGGGTTTTGCCGCACAAAATATCGGTGATCCGGTCCAGGCGATCGCCCAGTTCTTCCCCATCTACGCATTTGTCCAGCGCGTGGGGCAGGGCGGTAATCTCGGCCAAAAATGCATCCAGTACCGAAATCCCCACATTCTCCTCGTCGGGTTCGACTAGGGCATCACTGACACAGCCTGCCAGAAACGAGATCTTGTCAGGCCAGCTTTTGACGTCCGATAGGCGCGAGGCGATGGCCGAGCTAAGGGCAAAGCCGGGGGCTTTAAAATTCTTGACGGCCGCCAGTGTGGCCGCAAAACCACGTTGATTAAATTCCATGGTGCGCTTTTGCGCCTTGGCATGGCGCAGTTGATCCGTGGCAGCATCGGCCAGCTCGGTCAGGCGGCGAACAATGTGCTGGACCGAACATTCCATTGCCCCGGCCTGGGCAATGGCCACTTTTTGAATGGCGTGCTGGCGATCATGCCCGGCTGCGGCCAGTTTCTCCGCCAGATCAGAACGGTGCAATAATTCCAGCGTGCACACCCCGTTTTGGCGCAACCAGGGGGCCAGGGCCCGGCCTAAAGTGCGCCGGGTATGAATGGCATAAAGGTCGTCTGGTGAGTTGCAAGTGGGCTCCATCTTGTTGTCGGCGCGAATTTTACGGGTGTGCCGCTCTTTGCCTTCTTCAAAAATGGTAACGCTCAAAAACGTATTCTGATTTTCATCATATGATTCTTTGGTAACCCGCACAGAGCCTTTTGGCAGGCCTGCCAATTGTGTTTTGGCAATTTTCAGCGCTTCTTCGCGCGACTGCAAAGCCTGATCAAGATGCCATCCTGATTTGCGGTTTTTTTAACAAAAACCTCAAAATGTATTTCTACACTCATAAAACGTCCCCGTATTTTGGAAGACACATTAACCTTAACCCTTTAAAGTCTGGTGAAGGCCGTAATCTTGCCCCGATTTAGTACCGCTTTGCGTCTAGAACCGAGATGCCCTAAATAGAGTATTCCATATTCAAGAGGTTTCGCATGACCACGATCGCCCTTGTCGATGATGACGAGAATATCCTGACTTCGGTTTCCATGTTTCTGGAAGGTGAAGGCTATCAGGTCCATACCTATCACGATGGTACGGCGGCGCTTGCCGGGCTTGCCGAACGGCCGCCGGATCTGGCCATTCTGGATGTAAAAATGCCCCGTATGGATGGCATGGAGCTGTTGCGTCGTTTGCGTCAGACCTCGAACATTCCGGTGATTTTCCTTACCTCCAAGGATGATGAAATTGACGAGGCCCTGGGGCTGAACCTGGGGGCGGATGACTATGTCACCAAGCCTTTCTCGCAACGGCTGCTGGCCAGCCGGATCAAGGCCATATTGCGCCGCGCCAAAGGCGAAATGGGTAGCGAAAGTACCGAAGAGGGGGACCAGAAAGTGGTGGTCCGCGGCCAGCTAACGCTGGATCCCAATCGCCATGCCTGCCTCTGGGACGGCAAGCCGGTGCGTTTGACGGTAACCGAATTTCTGATCCTGCAAGCGTTGGCCCAGCGCCCGGGCTATGTCAAAAGTCGGGACCAGCTGATGGACGCGGCCTATGACGATCAGATCTATGTGGATGATCGCACCATTGATTCGCACATCAAGCGCCTGCGCAAGAAATTTCGCGTTGTGGACAAGGATTTTGATGCAATCGAGACCCTTTATGGTGTCGGATATCGCTATACCGCATAATGGCGGCCTCTGATCCACAACGGCGAAATCCCCGGGCCTGGTCCCGCCTGTCTGCACAGATTTTACTCGCTAATCTGGCGGGGTTGTTTGTGCTGCTCGCCGGGGTGCTGGTGCTGGACCAGATGCGCGAAGGCCTGATCGAGGCACGTATTGCCAATTTGCGTTCACAGGCCGAACTCATTGCCGGCGTACTGGAAGAGGCCGCCACCTATGGCGAACCAAAACCGATGCTGGATGTGCCCCGGGCCAGCTCGGTCATGAGCAGCCTGTATCTGGCGGACGAAGCGGCCCGTGTTCGTTTGTTTGATGCCAAGGGCGCACTGATTGCCGATAGTGCCATTTTGCTGGACAAGGTGCGGGTGGATCCGCTGGATCCGGTGCCTGAACCTCATGGCTTTATAGAACAGATGCAGGCAGGGGTTTGGGAATTTGTGAAAAAAGTGCGCGACCTGCCCCCCTTCAAGCGCCATATCAGTAAATACACCCGCACCATACAGGAAGAGGTCAGCCTGGCTCTGTTGGGCGAAGCGGTGGCCGGAGAGCGCATTGGCGAAAATGGTGAACGGTTGGTCTCGGTATCGGTGCCGGTACAGCGGGTGGTGGCGGTGTTGGGGGTGGTGACGGTAGAATCCGGCGATGTGGATGCCATTATCGCTGCCGAGCGACGGGCGTTGGTACCATTCATTCTGGTGGCCGTGCTGGTGACTTTATTGTCCTCGACGCTGCTCACCATTTTTATTGCCCGGCCGATCCGTAAACTGGCCCGCACCGCCGAACATATCCGCCGGGGGGGGACAGCACCGCACCATGCCGGACCTGTCTAACCGCCGTGATGAAATTGGCGATCTGTCCCGGGCCTTCGAGGCTATGACCGCCGCGCTTTATGATCGCCTGGGGGCCATTGAAAGTTTTGCCGCTGATGTCGCTCATGAGATCAAGAATCCCCTGACCTCTATCCAGAGTGTGGTTGAAACCCTGCCTGGGATCGAGGATTCGGAGCGTCGGGCGCGGCTGCTGAAAATACTGCAAAACGATGTACAGCGATTAAACCGGCTGATCACGGATATTTCGGCCTATTCGCGCCTCGATGTCGATCTGGCTCGCACCCGGGCCGAACCGATTGATCTGCCCCGCCTGCTCACCGATATTGTGGCCGGTTATGGCAACAGCCGGGCAAAATCCAACATACCAGTGACGCTGGATATTGCCATGCAAACCCCCAATATTATTTATGGATCCGAAGATGCGCTGGCCCGGGTTTTTCAAAACCTGATCGACAATGCCCGTACCTTCAGCCCCCAAGGTGCCAAGGTGCGTGTGCGGGTGGAACCGGGGCAGCTGGACGGTTCGGGCAAGTCTGAAATTGTGCGCATCATTGTTGAGGATGAGGGACCGGGCATCCCCGAACAAAGCCTGGAGAATATTTTCACGCGGTTCTATACGGACCGCCCGGAAGGCGAAAATTTTGGCTCTCATTCTGGCCTGGGGCTGGCCATAGCCAGACAGATCTGTACGGCACACAAGGGGCGCATCTGGGCCGAAAACAAAACCAAGCTCAGTGAAGATAGTCCCGAAGCCGGCACGGTGGTTACCGGGGCGCGTTTTGTGGTTGAACTTCCCACAGACATGAGATCATAAACCCTCTATGCACGGCCTGTTACATGGGTTTAGATGCAGGTGATTTCACAAGTGATGTCGCAGGCATTGGGGGAGCCTTCATGATCGGATTGGTTGTCGTTACCCATGGGCAATTGGCGCGCGAATTTGTTGCGGCTATGGAACATGTTGTTGGTACACAAGAAAACACCTGCAGCATTTGCATTGGTGCCGATGACGATATGGACCAGCGCCGTAATGATATTCGCGAGGCCGTACGGGCCACCGATCAGGGCGAAGGTGTGCTGATCCTGACCGATATGTTTGGGGGTACCCCATCCAATCTGGCCTTGTCCCTGCTGGAAAAAGACAAGGTCGAAGTGCTGGCCGGGGTTAATCTGCCCATGCTGATTAAAATTGCCGAGGCGCGCGGACAGACCTCGCTGTCCGAACTGGCGGCCCAGGGGCTGGATGCCGGGTCGCGCTATATCGCACTGGGCTCAGCCATAACGAATGCGTCTTCATGAGCGCGGATGAGAACACCATTAGCGCCGAAGTAATTATTCCCAATGCCCGGGGCCTTCATGCGCGGGCATCGGCACGCTTTGTCACCTGCGCCAGCGGATTTGATGCCCATATCGAGGCCGGGGCCGGTGGGCGTACTGTATCGGCGGATTCTGATTATGGAGCTTTTAATGCTCGCCGCCGCCAAGGGCACGCCATTGACCATATCGGCAAAGGGGCCCCAGGCCGCCGAGGCGGTTGCCGCCCTTTGCGCCCTCGTCGAAGATGGCTTTGGTGAAAACGGCTAAGACAAAACGGCACTGACAACGGCCAGACCCGCCGCATAACTTTGTAAATATTGGGCATTTTTGGTATGAGTACCGCCCAGTGCATAAACCGGCCCGGGGGCAGTTTTGGCAATGCGGGCAAAGGTATCCAGCCCAAGGGCGGCATTGGCCTCTTTGCATCTGGTATCAAAAACCGGGGATAATAGTACTGCATCGACCCCGGCGGCAAAGGCCGCGTGGGCGGCTGCCTCTGAATGCGCGGCGGCGGTGAAGACCCGGTCCGGCATGGCGCCGCGCCAATCGGCAATGGCACTGTGCATGGTTTGCGGAAAATGCACGCCGGTATCCGGGCCGGGGGGCACGCCGCTGTCACAGGAGACCAGAAACGTAAGGCCGCGGTCCTTACATATGGCACTGGCTTTGGCGCTGATCCGGCGGGCATTGGGATCACCAAAATGGCGATAAATCAGGGCGCAAGGTGCCGGCAAATGACTAGCCAGCGCGATGGGGTCGGGCAGGCGCTCAGGATCGGTAAGCACGATCAAAGGCGGCAAGCCCGGCGCGCTATGCGGGGCCGCTTTGGCGATTTTTGCCGCCTCTCTTGCGAGCGCGGCCGCGCCGGTATAGGGGGTGGTGGTCATGACCCGAACCTCTTCCAAAATCGCCGCCGCCCGCCAAGAGATTCTCGCGCGCATTGCCATCGCTGCCCGTGCCGCCGGGCGCGCGCCAGAGGCTATCACGCTGATTGCTGTCTCCAAACAACAAAGTGATGATCGCCTTGCCGCTATGGTCGCTACCGGGCAATTGGTGTTTGGCGAAAATCGGGTGCAGGAGGCGCAGGCCCATTGGCAGGCCCACAAGGATCAAATGCCGAGGCTGAAATTACATCTCATCGGCCCGTTGCAGACCAATAAGGCGCTGGATGCGGTGCGTTTGTTTGATGTGATCGAAACCCTGGACCGGCCAAAACTGGCCGCCGCATTGGCCAAGGCTATGGACAAGGTCGGGCGGCAGATAGACTGTTTTGTGCAGGTCAATACCGGTGAAGAACCGCAAAAGGCGGGCCTGCCTCCCCAGGAGGTGGATGGCTTTATTGCCGGTGTGCGTAAAACTTATGGGATTGAACCCAAAGGCCTGATGTGTATTCCGCCGGTGGGCGAGGAACCGGCCATGCATTTTGCATTGTTGCGTAAAATCGCCCAGCGCAACGGCATCGCGGGGCTATCCATGGGCATGAGCCATGACTTTGAAACCGCCATTGCCTTTGGGGCCACCCATGTTCGGGTGGGGACGGCGCTCTTTGGCCCGCGCGGCTAGCCGGTCCGAGCGTGATTGTATTATCGCCTCTACGGGCTCTGGTTTTTGGGTTAAGCCGGAGATCAGGTGCAAGGCCTTATTCGTATTTTGAAAGCCAGTTTGAGCGCGCCGTACGAACACGCACAATCTCTATAACCCCATTTTCTTCTACTCGGTAAATAATGATATGTGCCTCATAGGGGCAGATGCGCACCGCTGGCGAAAAGCGATCCAGCTGTCGGTAAATTTCAGGGTGGGCAGCAATCAATTCGATTTGATTGATCAGGCCATCATAATATTTATCGGCCTGTCCTTCGCCAAACGCCGTGATTGTATAGGCATATAAATCGGAAATATCATGATCAGCCTGTTTGGTAAGGCTATATTTTACCATCAGCTTTTAGCTTTTGTTTTGTGGCCTGACGGATTTGTTCAAGGGAACGGTTGCTTTTGCCGCTGGCAATGCCTTCCGTGATTAGGTGTTGCAAGTAGGTGAATTCTTGCAGATCCACCTGATCTTTACGAATCAAATGGCGCACGTATTCGCTATCGCTGGTAAAGCTACCGCTGGCTATGCGAGTTTTAATCCAAGCCTCTTGCTGGTCAGTTATGGCAATGGTCTTTCTGGTAACCGCCATATGGTCAGCCTTTTCAGATAGTGTTACGATTAACATACTATATCGTATTTATATGCTTCTTTTCAAGAGGTCTATATCTGGGCGACTTTCTAACGTCGCTAGCCGATCTGTATGGGGGTTTTGGGGTCTGCATAGGCAAAAAGCGTCCGTAAATCCGGCTCGTTCAAGGCCACGCACCCTTGCGTTGGCGTATAATCCGGCCGGGCCAGGTGCATGAAAATGGCGCTGCCAAGACCCGCCACAGGCGGTGCATCATTGTGCGATAAAATACCGATCAGGTCATAGACATGATCCTCGCGCCATAACACCTCGTGCGAGGCGAGATAGGGCAGGGCCACCGGGCGGTTATAGGCCGGATCGGCTGGATCATCACACCAGCCATCATCGGCAAGGATTGCCCGCAAAGGCAGGGAGGTTTTGGGCGGGTCCAGCCGGTCGGCGCGATAGAGAATCCGGCGTAAGGAATAGGTGCCCCGGGGCGTGGCCCCATCGCCCTCGCGCTTGTCGGCGGCATCGCACAGGCCAGCGGGCCCCAGCGCGCAGCGTGCCTGATGGCCATCCCAAGCAATCACACCGTTTGAACTTATTGTGATCACAGGCATTTTTTCTTGATTCCTTGAATTTAAGTCTTAGGTCGTGGCGTCGCGCACTCTTGCGCAATGCCCGCAGAGGGACCATCTTTATGGCCCTGACGCCAACAAGTCTGGACTATATGCTATGGCCGCTAAAAAAACGATCCTCATTGTTGATGATGACGATGATTTGCGCGAAACGCTCGGCGAACAGTTTGAGCTTTATGAAGAGTTCAAAACCGTGCTGTGTGTCAATGCCAGCGAGGGCATTAAAACCGCCAAAAGCATCCGCGCCGATGCCATTTTACTGGATGTGGATATGCCTGATATGGACGGGCGCGAGGCCTGTCGCATGATGCGCAAGGCCGGGGTGACCGCCCCGATTATCATGCTGACCGGGGCCAAAACCGATGCGGACCAGATTTTGGGGCTGGAATCGGGTGCCAATGATTATGTCTGCAAACCCTTTAAATTTGCGGTTTTGCTGGCCCGGATCCGCGCCCATTTGCGCTCGCACGAACAAAGCGAGGATGCGGTATTCGAACTGGGAGGCTATGAATTTCGCCCGGCGCATAAAATTCTGGTCACCGAAGATGACAAGAAAATACGCCTGACCGAGAAAGAAACCAATATTTTGAAATATCTCTATCGGGCCAGTCCCAAAACCGTTTCGCGGGATGAATTGCTGCACGAGGTATGGGGCTATAACGCTAAGGTGACCACCCATACCCTGGAAACCCATGTCTATCGCCTGCGCCAGAAAATCGAGATAGACCCGGGCCAGGCCCGCCTGTTGCTGACCGAATCAGGCGGCTATCGGCTGGCGCAATAAACGATCAGGCGGTGGCCCGCTCGTTAAACTGTCCATGGTGGCGATAGCGCGCAAGATATTCCGGCAAAATGGCTTCGGCGGTTTCCAGATCGGTTATGCCCATATCGTCAAAACCGGGCAGGGTGCCATCGGGCACATTGTCTTTGCGCAATAACAACACCTGATCACGGGTCAAAAATGGCTCTATAAAAGGTATTGCCCCCAGCATTTCGCCAATAAAGCCCAGGAAGTTCGCGGCAAAAAACGGTACCGGCACCAACAGTCTTTTGCGCCGGATGACTACCAATACGGTGCGGATGATCTCTTCCAGGCTCAACACTTCGGGGCCAGCCAGTTCATAGGTTTTGCCGCGCGTTTCCGCATGATCCAGCGCGTACACCACCGCCCGGGCCACATCGGCAACATAAACCGGGGCAAATTTGGTATGGCCACCACCGATTAATGGCAGTATCGGCGACATGACGGCCATGGCGGCAAAGCGTTCATACAGGCCATCGCCCGGGCCAAAGATCACCGAAGGGCGTAAGATTACGGCCCCGGGTATAGCGGCGCGCACGGCGTTTTCGCCCAGGGCTTTGCTGGTGGCATAGGTTGAAGGCGAATTTTCATCAGCGCCCAGCGCCGACATATGTATAAAATTTTCAATGCCGTGGGCCGCGGCACGTTTGGCTACCAGTTCGGCGCCGCGAGTATGCAGGCTGGAAAACTTTTGTCGGCCGGCCTCATAAAGAACGCCAACCAGATTAATCACCGCATCGGCGTGTACCAGCGCTCGGTCGATAGAGGCGGGCATGCGGATATTGGCCTGTACCAATTGCACCTGGCCAACCTGTCCGCAAACTTGTAAATGCAGCGCCCGGTTGGGCCGCCGGCAGGCCACGCGCACGCGCCAGCCATCTTTGCAAAGTGCGCGTACGATATGGGTGCCAACAAAACCGGATCCGCCAAAAACAACGACCAACTTGTCTTTCATCATGTGCCTCATGCGCTGTAGATATGTTCCGAGACCTAGCGCTATCGGCTGGTCCTGTCCATGTACATTTTGCTGCATTCTCTGCGGCAGAACCGCCCTGTTCATGTCATCAATGTGAGAAAGCCTGTCCCGGATGATTGACCGGCTCCACACTTTGCACTATTTCGGCGCATCCACCTGCCCAGGTGGCGGAATTGGTAGACGCGCTGGCTTCAGGTGCCAGTGGCCGTAAGGTCGTGGAAGTTCGAGTCTTCTCCTGGGCACCATTACTTGGCTTTAAGACCTTGAAATCCCTTATATTGCATTGTGTTAGATCGTTTTTGTGGTACATGGCTTGGTACATAAGGACCAGCTATGAGGATTGCTGTGAACGGCTTAGTGCTACGTAATGGGATTTATTATTTTCGCCGTGTCGTGCCTGTTGAGCTCCGTGAGATCGTAGGCAAGACAGAGTGGAAGGAAAGTCTAAAGCTGAGGGCGGGTCAGGAGGCAAAGGCGCACAGGCGCTCTGCTGAGTTGTGGCGTTTCTATAATGACCTTATCCAAAAGCTGCATTCAGAGATAAAGCTGAAGGCGAGCCCGGCACGACTTGCGAGAGAGGCAGCTGAGTGGGCGGCTAGATATGAGCTATTGGATGGGCAATCTGGATCTATCCCTGACTATGATGATGAAGAATACATTGGGGACAGCCAGCGTGACCTTACTATCGAGCACATTATAGAGGAGGCCTCACGGAAGTTCGGTGTAAACAAAACTACTGGCCACCCATTGGATTACACCCCACAACAAAGGGCCAGGCTTGATGTCTTGAGCGCGGGAAGTCCGGTTACTCCAGAGTTTACTGTGAGTACCGCCCGCGATGTCTACATCCAAGAGCGCTTCAACGGTACCGAAGATAAGGCAGTCACTCAGAGTGCGAAGCAATTCATACAAATGGTCGGTGATCTGAAGCTTGCTGACATTTCTCGATCGGTAGTCATGGATTGGAAAACAGGTTAGTGAGTTGTCCGTGTTCATATGAAGTGGGACAGATTTCCCTTGAGCGTTGCGAGGGTTTTGCTCATCGTTTGTGTTGATATTAAGCGACGGCTTTGCGGCATTGCAAGCGCCGGTGTTGGATTGTTTGTTGTTTGATTTTTTCTCCTTCTGTTCAAGATTGATTGCCCGCGTCCGAAGCAGACGTCTGCCGGGCGTAAGGTTGCTCAGACTTTCGTGATAGCGCCGATGGTTATAGTGATCGACGAACGCCTCGACTTGGGCTTCCAGATCGCCCGGAAGGAAGTAGTTTTCCAACAGGATGCGGTTCTTGAGCGTTTGGTGCCAACGTTCGATCTTACCCTGAGTTTGCGGATGATACGGCGCCCCTCGTACATGGGACATGCCCCTTGGTTTTGATCCAGTCCGCCAGATCGCCAGATATGTAGCTGGCACCATTGTCACTGAGCAGCCTTGGTTTGTGCCGCACCTTGGCCTGATCGCAGCCAGAAGCCTGTGAGAGCCAGTTCCAGGGTTTGGGTGACGTCAGAGGTCTTCATCGTGGTGCACAGTTTCCAGGCGATAATGTAGCGGGAGAAGTCATCCAGGATGGTCGACAGATACACCCAGCCCCAGCCGATGATTTTGAAGTAGGTAAAGTCAGTCTGCCACATCTGGTTGATGGCCGTTGTCTTGTCGGTAAATTCACTGGCCGCCTTCATGACGATAAAGGCCGGGCTTGTGATCAGGTCATGGGCCTTCAGGAGCCGGTACACCGAGCTTTCTGACACGAAGTAGCCTTGTGTATCTGTAAAGCGTACCGCCAGCTCACGTGGGGACAACTCAGGGCATTCCAGGGCCAGATCGACAAGCTGGCCCCTACCGCATCCGGGATACGATTCCATACGCTTGATGGCATGGATGCTATATCCTCAAGAGCCTCAGCTCCCCCAGACGAATACCGGTCGTACCAGCGATAGAACGTGGTCCTGGGAATGCCCAGCTTGTCCAGCGTCCGTTTGGCAGGCGAGGTGGGAGCGCTCAACAGTGCGGATAATCTCCAGCTTTTCTGATGCAGGGTACCTCATTCTGCGTCTCCCCCATCCCCGATCATGCTTTTTAAGAAGGCGAAGTTCCAGCGTCTGTTCGGCCACAACCTCTTTGAGGTCACGGGCCTGGGCCCGCCAAAGCTTTAACCTCATCGGTGTTGGCCTGGCGGGTGATATCACCCGCCAGGCGTTTCTTGCCCGCTTCAAGGAAATCCTTCGACCATTTGCTTAGTACAGACCCTGCGATATGCCTTCCTGGCGGCACAGCTCGGCAATGCTGTCCTCACCACGCAGGCCATCCAGCACAATGCGAATCTTTTCCTCCGCACCATACTGCTTGCGGGTTTTACGCTGAATGTTTCGAACAACCCGCTCCGATGGCGATTGCTCACTTTTACGTTTCTGTCTCATCTTTCTCTCCGTGAGATCAAGATGAACAAAAACCCTCCCTTAGCACAGGCCTAAATCAGTCCCATAAGCGCTGAAGGGGGACATGAAGATCAATAATGGACCATGTACCACTTTTGCGACGTTGTTGCAACACATTGAAAATGCAGCGGTATTCGGATTGGTTGTTTCGCTAACTGCTCTTCTCCTGGGCACCATTTTCCTGTCTGATTGCGATGCTGGCCCAAGTGTATTGAGGAGACGAGCACGCTTATGACCGGATCACCACAAATAACCTACCCCGTCATTACCTTGATTGCCGGTATCGGTATTCCGGTCATGGCGGGGATGAACGCTCATCTTGGGGCGCGGCTTGGTAATCCGGCGGCGGCCAGTGTGGTTCTCTTTTTTGTTGGCCTGATTGCCGGTCTGCTGACGCTGGGGTTTACCGACTTGCCAACCCGGGCCACGGTATTGGCCGCGCCGCGGCTGTATTTTCTGGGTGGGCTGCTTATGGCCTTCTATGTCTTGTCGATCACCTGGATTGCGCCGCGCTTTGGCGTTGGTAATGCGATTTTCTTTGTCTTGCTGGGACAGCTAATCTCCGCTTCGATCATTGATCATTTCGGGCTTTTTGGGGCCACTGCCGTACCCATAGAGGGACGGCGGATTATCGGGCTGATCTTTATGACCGTCGGTGTCTTTCTGGCCCGGCGCATGGGGTAAGGATATATCGACAGTTGCAGCCTTGGCCCGACACGGCTAGAAGGCGTCTATTCCAATAAAGGCGATGAGACGCGACCATGACCATTACCCTGCATAAACATGATTTACCGGCGGATGTCTCGTTTGGCGACAGCGTGGCGGTGGATACCGAAACCCTGGGCCTGTCGCTGACCCGCGACCCCTTGTGTCTGGTGCAACTGAGCGCCGGGGATGGTAATGCGCATCTGGTGCAGATGGATCGCGCCACCTATGACTGCCCGAATTTGAAGGCCGTGTTGGGCAATCCTGAGGTACAGAAAATATTTCATTTTGCCCGTTTTGATGTGGCCATGGTGCAAAAATATCTGGGGGTGACAATGACCCCGCTTTATTGCACCAAAATCGCTTCCAAACTGGTGCGCACCTATACAGACCGCCATGGTCTGAAAGATCTCACCCGGGAGCTGATCGGCAAGGATATGTCAAAGCAGCAGCAAAGCTCGGATTGGGGTGCCGCCGAGCTGAGCCAGGCGCAACAGGCCTATGCGGCCTCTGATGTGCTGTATTTGCATGCGTTGCGCGACAAACTGAACTCCATGCTGGAGCGCGAAGGGCGGATGGAACTGGCGCAGGCCTGTTTTGATTTTCTGCCCACCCGCTGTGCGCTTGATCTGGCAGGTTGGGCGGAAACCGATATTTTTGCCCACGCTTAACCTTTTTGCACCCCGACTCATTCTTATCTTCTGGCCTGTGTTCAGGCTGTGGGCCAAAAGAGGCCTGAAAATTGCCGTGATCACCGCTTTTAATGGCCTGTACATTGCGTTGAGGCGTTGGAGACTTGCCGTTTGGCCGTTATGATTCAAAAAAATGGGGCAAACGATTACCAAAGCAGATAGCCATATGGACGCAGATACCGGAACGGTCAGGCAACAAAGCGAGATAAGCTGGGAACCGCGCCGCCGCATGACGCTGGAGGCGGCCCGAAAACGCAGTGCCGTTATACGGATATTGCGTCTTTCTTTTCTGATATTATCGGCGCTGATTATCGCTGTGGTGGCCCTGTATATTATCCTGAATTCACTGCGCAAGGAAACGCCGGCACCGCCGCCGCCGGTGGAGGCCGATGGCGAAGTACGCATGATCAATCCACGTTTTACCGGGCGTGATAATGCGGGACGGCCTTATGTGGTGATTGCCGATACTGCCACGCGCCGCACCGACGAGCCTGATACCACTGATCTGGTTAATCCGCGTCTGGATACCGCGCCTGGATCCGACAGCTCTCAGGTGACGGCCCGGCGCGGGGTCTATCAGGCTAACTTAAAAATACTGAACCTTTACGACCATGTGTTATTCACCACGCCCAATGGTTATGAATACAAGACCGAACATGCACGGTTTTTTATTGATACGGATTCTATCGTGGGTGATGAACCCGTCGATGGAACTGGCCCCATGGGCAGTGTGCGCGCTGATCGTTATGAAATTATAGATGGCGGGGAAAAAGTGACCTTCATGGGGAATGTAGTCACCCGTATCAAAAGTCACAGTGACGCTAATGGAGATTCACATGAATAAGGCCTTCATCCGGACCGCAGCCCTTGCCCTTTTGGCCAGCAGCACTGCCTTACCGGCCGTTGCACAGCTGAGCGCCAAGCGTGGGGCGATTGTCATCAATTCCGACAAGCTGGAGGTTATTGATGCGAAAAACGAAGCTCTTTTTTCCGGCCGGGTGGATGCGGTGCAGGACGATGCGCGTCTTCGGGCTGACAAGCTGGATGTATTGTTCGATAAAAAAGCCGCCAAAGATGATGCCGCCAACCAGCCGGGCGCGGGTTGGGGCGATGTAAAAACCATTATCGCCACCGGCAATGTCTATTACGTTACCCCCAAACAGGTCGCCAAGGCGGAAAAGGCGGTTTATGATGTGGCCAAAGATCAGGTGGTCATGTCGGGCAATGTGGTGGTTACCCAGGGCAAGAATGTGATCCGGGGGGACAAGCTGGTTCTGCAAATCAGCACAGGTCGGGCGATATTTGACACCACCAAAAATAATGGTACGCCCTCTGGCCGGGTCCGGGCCGCCTTTTTTCCGGCCAAAAAGGAAAAATCTACGGCAGAGGATCAGGCTAATTGATAATGGTTTTATGGTGAACCTTCACGCATCCTTAAGCCTGTTCAGCCCTAATGCAAAAGGCGCAATGCGGCGCACAACGACACATATGGAAACGCACGAATGCAAGACCATTTGATCCCCGAAGATGGCCTCTATGTTGATGGGATTGGTAAATCCTTTCGCAAACGCCCCGTCGTCAAAGGCGTGTCCCTGTCTTTGGGACGCGGCGAGGTTGTGGGGCTGCTTGGTCCAAACGGGGCCGGCAAGACCACCTGTTTTTATATGATTACCGGCCTGATTGCCGCCGATTATGGGCGCATCTTGTTGGATGGCCAGGATATTACGGCCCTGCCCATGTATCAGCGCGCCCGGCTGGGCCTTGGGTATCTGCCACAGGAAACCTCGATTTTTCGTGGCCTGACGGTGGAACAGAATATTCGCGGCGTGGTGGAATTGGCAGTTAAGGATAAAGCCCAGCGCAATGAAATGGTCGAGGCCTTGCTGGCCGAGCTGCATATTGAACATTTGCGCAAATCACCCGCTTTGGCTCTATCGGGCGGGGAGCGCCGCCGGGTGGAGATCGCCCGGGCGCTGGCCACCAAGCCGTCCTTTATTCTGCTGGATGAACCCTTTGCCGGGATTGATCCCTTGGCCATTGCAGACATTCGCGAGCTGATCAAGTTTCTCAGTCGGCGGGGCATCGGCATTTTGATCACCGATCACAATGTTCGCGAAACGCTTGAAATCGTGACCCGGGCTTCCATTATTTATGATGGTGAAGTGCTGTTCGAGGGCCGTCCGGACGAAATTTTATCGAACCCTGATGTACGCCGCGTATATCTGGGCGACAGCTTTATCTAGGAGTAGCAGTAATGGCGCTGGGGCAAAGGCTGGAAGTCAGGCAGGGGCAATCCCTGGTGATGACTCCGCAATTGCAGCAGGCAATCAAATTGCTGCAAATGTCCAATTTCGAGCTCAACGCCTATGTTGAGGACGAGTTATTGCGCAATCCTCTGCTGGAGCGTAGCAAGGGCGAAGCACAGGACGGGGATACGCCAGAACCACACAACACCGACACCCAGGACGGCAGTCTGGGGGAGGTTTCCATAGACGCTGAATCCACGGCCTCTACCAATGCCGCCGCCGATGCGGTGGATGCAGATTTTGAGTCCACCTATGCCACCAGCCGCGAAGATGCCGGCGAACAATCCCATGGGGCCTCTGATCGTATTAACAGCCTTTCTGGCGGTAGCAGCAGTAATGCCGGCGGCGAAAGCATTTCCACCATTATTGAGCAAACTGCCACCCGCGATGTCACCCTAGTTGAGCATTTGTCCGAACAATTGGCGCTCACCACCCTGGACCCCAAAGACCGGTTGATGGCGGCGGCCCTGATTGCGCTGGTTGATGATGATGGTTATTTGCGCATCGATATTGGCGAAGAAGCCACCCGACTAGGGGTGCCAACGGCTCGTCTGGAAAAGATACTGCAAACGCTGCAAACCTTTGAACCCACAGGCGTTTGTGCGCGGGATTTGCGCGAATGTCTGGCCCTGCAACTGATCGAGCGGGATCGTTATGACCCGGCCATGCAGGCAATGATTGATAATCTGGATTTGCTGGCCCGTCATGATATGGACGCCTTGAAAGAGTGTTGCGGCGTAGATGCCGAAGATCTGGCAGACATGATCAGCGAAATTCGCGCCTTGACCCCCAAGCCGGGACAGGCCTTTGGCGGCGAAGAAGCGGCGGTAATGGTGCCTGATGTGATTGTTGGCGAACGCCCTGATGGTGGTTGGACGGTCGAGCTGAATACAGAAACCCTGCCACGGGTGCTGGTCAATCAGCGTTACTATGCCGAGGTTAATGCGTCCTTGCGCAATGAAGAGGAAAAAACCTTTATTTCCGAATGTCATCAGAGCGCCAGCTGGCTGGTGAAAAGCCTGGATCAGCGCGCCCGTACCATTTTGAAGGTCTCACGAGAACTGGTGCGTCAACAGGATGGCTTTTTGGCTCATGGGATCGAGCATTTGCGCCCCTTGAATCTGCGCACAGTGGCCGATGCCATTGAAATGCATGAATCCACGGTCAGTCGCGTCACGTCCAACAAATTTATTCAGACACCGCGTGGCCTGTTCGAGCTGAAATACTTTTTTTACCGCCGCCATTGCTTCGGTGGGTGGCGGCGAGGCCCATTCGGCCGAGGCGGTGCGCCATCGTATTAAAAACCTGATCGAACATGAAACCCTTGCCGAGGTGCTGTCGGATGACCGGATCGTGGAAATGCTGGCCGAGGCTGGCATCGACATTGCCCGGCGTACTGTGGCAAAATATCGCGAGGCCATGCACATTCCGTCTTCTGTGCAAAGACGGCGAATTCTGAAGCAAAGTATTTGAAATTACAAAAAAGAATTCTTACATCTCTGTGTAGGAAACCTGGCGACGTATTCTGCTGGCTTCTTTGAAACGGCGCCCCGGTCTGATAGACTGTTTTCGTGGGATGCAGCTTCATCTGCATGACCAATCAAAAGGAGTAATGTGATGATCATTCAAGTTGTAAACAAAGGAATTGATGTCAGCGAAGCTCTGCGTACGCGCATTACCGAGCGGGTCAGTGAAGGGGTGGAAAAATACTTTAATCGTCCGTCCGAAGCCTTTGTTGTGATTACCCGTGATGGCAAGGGTTTTCGCGTTGATTGTTCATTGCATCTGCCCTCTGGGGCGGTTTTACACACTCATGGCCTGTCGGTTGACGATGCTTATGCGGCTGCCGATGAAGCCATCGTAAAGCTGGAAAAACGATTACGGCGATATAAGCGAAAACTGCGCAATCATCACAAAAATAACAAAGGCGAACTGCCCGCCGAAGAGGCACCGCTGTATGTGCTGGAGGCCGGTCGCAATGCGGTCAAGTCTCTGGAAGAAAGCGATGACGATGATGTTGAGGTCGATGAAGAAGACGAAGATCCGGCCGAAACCGTTGTGATTGCAGAAAAAACCGCTGAACTGCGCACCATGAGCGTTTCTATGGCGGTAATGGAGATGGATACCACCGATGCGCCGATGTTGCTGTTTCGCAATCTTGCGCATGGCGAGCTAAATGCTGTATACCGCCGACCCGATGGGCATATCGGGTGGTTAAACCCGGGACAGGAACAGGCCTGACCGCTTTGCTCATCACGCGTTAGTTCCGGTAAATCACTGATAATAATGGCATTGGTGAGGCTGCAAGGTCGCTCGCCAGCACTGAAAGTATATAATGATCCTTCAGGATATATTGAAAAACGGCACCGTTGTGTCTGGCTTGCGCCCGACCAGCAAGAAGCAGGCGCTGCATTTGGTGGCCAGTCGGGCGGCAGCCAAGCTGGGCTTGGATACGGCAGAACTGCATAAAGCCATTTTGGAACGCGAGCGTCTGGGCTCCACTGGTGTGGGCGGTGGTGTGGGCATTCCTCATGCGCGCTGCACAGGTCTGGAGAGGATTACCGGGTTTTTCTTTCGGCTGGAAAACGGCATTGATTTTGATGCTATTGACGATGCCCCGGTGGATCTGATTTTTCTGCTTCTGGCCCCTGATGAAGACGGGGCAACCCATTTGCGGGCGCTGGCACAGGTATCGCGTGTGCTCAGACGACCGGAAATGCGCCAGAAAATCCGCAATGCTCCCGATGAAGAGGCCATTATGGCGCTGCTGTGTGGTGAGCCGCACAGCGATGCGGCATAACGGGTCATAAAACAACGCCCTGTGTCGATAACAGGGCGTTTTTTTTTATAACATCTGTAAGGAAAGATCAGTCGAACATATTGTCGATGGCATCCTGACCCAACTCCTCATCGGAAATATCACCATCAAAAAGAGCGTCAATGGCATTTTGTCCGGTGGCTGGGCCGTTGATTTGCGGTCCGTTAAGCAGGTTTTCCTGCCGCCATTGTTCTTTTTCATCGCTATCATCTTCTTCGGCATCCAGGACCCCCATTACAGAAGAAAACCGGGCGACGCGTTCTTCAATATGGGTCAGGGTGCTGACCACTTTGGATACCCGTTGGCCGGTAATATCCTGAAATGAGCAGGCTTCGATCATGCCCATCATTTTTTCATCAACTTGGGCCTTGTAATTTTCAAGATTATCAGGCTCCAGCGCCATGATGTCTTCGGCCAGGGTCATAATGGTCTCTGTGGCGGTTTCAGTGTCGTTGACGACCGCCTCCAACTCGGCACCGGCGGTTGGCAAGCGCGATTCCCGGATGTCGTTGGGGCGAAGGGCCGCAATTTCATCACGAGTACGGGCGATATACTGGCCGATGTGTAAGAATTCACTATGAATTGAGTTGTCCAGCGAACCGAAAAATAGCTTCATGGAATCGACGAGGTTTTCAGCAAGGCTGAGCACCTCCATCAGGCGCGGGTCGTCCAGGTCGGCGGCCTTGATATCATCCAAGGCCCTTCTAATTTTGGCAGCTACATCAGTTGCGGGCATAATTTTCTCCAGTCATCAAACACTAAAAAACACCTGAAACAGGTACTAAAAGTCACCGATTACAGAGGCGATTTTCATCTTCAGTGTTGCTGCGTTAAACGGCTTAACGATGTAATTGTTTACACCGGCGCGCTTTGCGGCAATGACGTTTTCGGTTTTGGATTCCGCCGTAATCATAATAAACGGCGTTCCTTTGAGCTTTTCATCCCCACGAACCTGCTTCAGCAGTTCATAGCCGGTCATTGGCTCCATATTCCAGTCTGAAATTACCAGACCATAACCGGGGCCATCTTGCATTTTCTGATAGGCCTCTTCGCCATCGGCGGCCTCTTCAACGTTATCAAATCCCAGCTGTTTGAGAAGATTTCGGATGATACGAATCATCGTCTTATAATCATCAACCACCAAGATGGGCATTGCCATATCGACAGCCATTCTTCACTCCATTCACCACTGCCCTTCGGGCGTTTTTCCTGTTGCCGTCTTTAGTGCGGCGAGGATTAAGATAAACAAGCATTGTGAAGACGGGGTTAAAGCAAAGACGAAAATTCCATGGTTTGCACATTTGCACCAAATTGTGATGTTGGCATTGGTGTCCTTAGCCGTTAGCGTGCGCCTCCGAGTATTCATTATGAATGGATGGTATGAATGAGTCCCGACCCAAAACATGGCTATTACCTTGAAGACCTTGCGGTGGGCATGTTCCACGAAGTCTCTCACACGGTCACAGAAAAAGACGTGGACGATTTTGCCAGAATTTGTGGTGACTATAATCCCATCCATATGGATGAGGACTACGCATCCAAAACGCCCTTTGGCGGGCGCATTGCCCATGGTGCCCTGACGGCGTCCTATATCTCGGCTATACTGGGCAATGATCTGCCGGGGCCGGGTGCCATATTTATGACGCTGGAATTAAAGTTCCGTGCCCCCGTGCGTATAGGTGATACCGTGATTGCCCGTGCCGAGGTGGGCGATATCAATGAGCGGCGTGGCAAGGTGGCAATGAAAGTGCAATGTTCGGTCGCAGGCAAAGTGGTTGTCAAAGGTGTGGCAGGCGTGATGGTGGAAAAAAGACCAGTGGCTGAATAATGCAGATTTTTGACCAGTATACAGATATTCCAGAGGCCGCCCGCCATGCCGCCATTGCCATGGGAAATTTTGATGGTGTGCACCGGGGACACCAGCTGGTGATCAAAAGCGCAGCCGAGGCAGCTCAAAAACTGGATGTCCCCCTGGGGGTGGCGGTATTCAAACCCCATCCGAAACAGTTTTTTCAACCGGGCAGCGCACCAGAACATGTGCAAAGTGATGCGGCCAGGGCCAGAACGCTGGAGGCTCTGGGCGTAGACTATTTATACGTGCTGCCCTTTGATCGCACCATGAGCCTGATGGACGATGAAACCTTTGTACGCGATGTGTTGGTGAGGGGGCTGGGCATTTCTCATGTCAGCGTTGGTGCCGATTTTCACTATGGCCGTGACCGGGTGGGCGATACTGCGTCTTTGCAACGCTATGGCAAGGTCTATGGTTTTGGGGTGGATATTGTTGGGCTGGACGGCGAGGCCGAGGAAAAGTTTTCTTCCAGTGCCATTCGGGCGGCGCTGAAGGCCGGCGAGCCGGAAAAGGCCGCCAAAATTCTGGGGCGTCCCTGGACTCTGGAAGGGCTGGTGGAACGTGGGCAACAGCGTGGCCGCACCATTGGGGTGCCAACGGCGAACCTGTCTATGAATGATTATGTACGTCCGCGCTTTGGCGTTTATGCCGGGCGAGCCCGCATAGACGGGCGCGGCGCGGCACTGCCCGGGGTGATCAATGTGGGGGTGCGCCCCACAGTGGACGGGGCCGAAGAACGGCTGGAGATTTATCTTTTTGACTTTGCCGGCGATCTTTATGGACGCATGTTGGAGGTCTCGCTGGAACACTTCATCCGTGATGAGAAAAAATTCTCTGGTCTGGAGGCCCTAAAGGCTCAGATTGCCGAAGATATAGACACGGCACGCGCCTTTCTGGAACAGGATCGTGAAGTGAATCGGGAGGTGGACCGGGCTGGCTAGCTTTGGTAAGTCAGTTTCATGGTTGATGATAATTTCATAGCGCAGAAATTAACGCGAATTATTTAGCCGGACCATCGCCTGATTAGGTGGTGGCACCGGCTTGTAAAACCCACTATGCCTTCAAATATATTCAGATAAAAAGGTCCGCCATGACGGATGATGTCCAAAGCCGCGATTATCGCGAAACGCTGTTTTTGCCTAAAACCGATTTTCCCATGCGCGCTGGTCTGCCCAAGGCCGAGCCAAAATGGCTGGAACGTTGGGAATCCTTAAATATTTATGGGCAATTGCGTGCCGCCTCCCAAAGGGCGCACACAATATGTGCTGCACGATGGCCCGCCCTATGCCAACGGCCATTTGCACATCGGTACCGCCATGAACAAAATCCTCAAGGATTTTGTGGTGCGCTCCCACCAGATGATGGGGTATGATGCAAATTATATCCCGGGCTGGGATTGTCATGGCCTGCCCATTGAATGGAAGGTCGAAGAGCAATACCGCGAAAAGGGTCGTAACAAGGACGATATTCCTCGTAATGAATTTCGCCAGGAATGCCGCGATTACGCCTCAAACTGGCTGAATGTACAGCGCGAAGAGTTCAAGCGTCTGGGCGTGCAAGGCGAATGGGAAAATCCCTATACCACCATGAATTATGCCTCAGAAGCGGCCATTGCTGGTGAGTTTTTGAAATTCGCCATGAGCGACCAACTTTATCGTGGCTCAAAGCCGGTGATGTGGTCGCCGGTGGAGCAAACCGCGCTGGCCGAAGCCGAAGTGGAATATGCCGATCATGTCAGCACGACGATCTGGGTGCGCTTTGCCGTGGTGGGATATAGACAGCGGACAGGCGGGTTTCGTGCAGAAGGAGAAAAATTTCCCTTCGGACCTCTTTCACAAGCCGATTCAATAAAAGACAGCTGGCCAAGTTATCACGATACTTCAGTTCTCATCTGGACGACGACCCCCTGGACGATTCCCGGCAACCGAGCGATCTCATATCAGTCCAAAGATTTCCTACGGGCTTTATGAAGTCACGGCGATTGACGACAGCGAATTTACGCCGTGGTCCAGGGTTGGCGAAAAGCTGATTGTTGCGGACAGCCTCTGGGAAGAGGTGGCTAAAACCGCTAAAATTTCCGCCTATGAACGTCTGGGCGATGCGGACCCCTCTGCCTTGACCTGTGCCCATCCTTTTGCCGGTCTTGGCTATGATTTTGATATTCCGCTGCTGGCCGGTGATCATGTCACCGAGGAAGCCGGCACCGGCTTTGTGCACACGGCGCCCGGACCACGGGGCAGAGGATTATGATGTCTGGCTGGCAAATGGCCATACAAGGATATCCCCGAAACCGGTGGGGCCGGATGGGGCCTATTACGACCATGTGCCGCTTTTTGCGGGCCTGCAGGTGATCCGCACCACCGGCAAGAAAACTGGCAAGGATGGCCCGGCCAATGGTGCCGTGGTGGACAAGCTGGTCGAAGTTGGTGCGTTGCTGGCCCGTGGCCGGATCGAACACTCTTATCCCCATTCCTGGCGCTCCAAGGCGCCGGTGATTTTTCGCAATACCCCGCAATGGTTTATCCCCATGGGCGAGGCGGGTGGCTTGCGCGAAAAGGCGGTTGCGGCCATTGAAAATACGCGCTTTTACCCGCCGCGCGGTAAAAACCGCCTGCTCTCCATGGTCGAGGGACGGCCAGACTGGCTGATCTCACGTCAGCGCGCCTGGGGCGTGCCGCTGACCTTGTTTGTGAAAAAAGGCACCGGCGAGTATTTGAAAAACGAGGCGGTGAACGCCCGCATTCTGGAAGCTTTTGCCGCTGAGGGGGCCGACGCCTGGTTTGCTGACAATGCGCAGGAACGTTTCCTCAAAGGCCTTGTTGATGATTGGCAGGCTTACGAGAAGGTCGAGGACATTCTGGACGTCTGGTTTGATTCGGGCTGTACCCATGTGTTCACGCTGGAAAATCGCGAGGGTCTGAAATGGCCGGCCGATCTTTATCTGGAAGGTACAGACCAGCATCGTGGCTGGTTCCAGTCGAGCCTCTTGGAAAGCTGTGGTACACGGGGCCGCGCCCCCTATGACGGGGTGTTTACCCATGGCTTTGTCATGGCCGAAGACGGACGCAAAATGTCCAAATCCTTAGGGAACGTGATTGATCCGGCCGATATCGCCCGCACCAATGGGGTGGAAATCTGCGCCTGTGGGTGGCCTCATCGGACGTGCAGGAAGATATGCGCATGGGGCCGGAAATCCTCAAAACCGCGGCCGATAGTTATCGCAAGGTGCGCAACACCCTGCGCTATCTGCTGGGGGCGTTACAGGGCTTTGATGAAGCCGAGCGGGTAGAAGCCTGAAAATATGCCGTCGCTGGAACGCCTGATGCTGCATCGCCTTTACGTGATGGATGCCGAGGTGCGTACCGCCTATGAAGAACTGGATTACAAAGCGCGCCTTCTCATTGCTCTTTACCTTTTGCAATGAGGAATTGTCGGCGTTTTATTTTGATATCCGCAAGGATGCGCTTTATTGCGATCCGCTGGGCGCGCCGCGCCGTCTGGCGGCCCGCACAGTGATGGACCTGATCTTCAACCGTCTGGTGATCTGGTTTGCACCGCTGCTTCCCTTTACCATGGAAGAAGTTTGGCTGAGCCGTTTTCCCTCTGATGATGGCTCGGTGCATTTGCAAACCTTCCCTGATACACCAGAGAGCTGGCGTAATGATGCGCTGGCAGAGGATTGGGAGTGGATAAAAATGTTACGTAGAGCTTCAACGTTTGATCTAGAAAGGGCTAGAACTCTTAGCAAAGATCCAGACTATGACAGTATGGAGACGATTGGATCGAGCCTTGAAGCTGTCCAAACATTCTATGTACATAAAAGCGAATTCAAAGATGCTGTTGAACGTTTAGCTGACACAGAACCAGACGAATTTCTAGCAGATGTTTTTATTGTCAACAAAGTTATCTTAAAAGTTATTCCTAAGGCTGAATTTTTCGATGAGTTAGGCGATCCGAAATTCCCATTATTAAAACAGACATCCCCAAAGGGTGAAAAAATTGATATTGGTTTTGAAACTGAAAAAGTCGATTCAAAACTCATAAAATGCGCCCGTTCGTGGAAATATTTTGACCCGGCAAGTGCCGATCCGGCCTATCCGGACATAACGCCCCGTGATGCGGCCGCGGTGCGGGCATGGGATGCGGCGCATGGCTGAACCCACTGCTGCCCGACCCCTTTGGTCCTTTGGGCTGACCATATCAGCCCTGATCATCATTTTGGACCAGCTTTCCAAATACTGGGTGCTGGACATCCTTAAACTGCGTGATCGACCTCTGGGCCATATCGAACTGTCCAATGTTTTTGATCTGACCTTTGTCTGGAATACCGGGGTTAGCTTTGGGCTTTTCAGCGCTGACAACCTTTTGGGCCGACTGTTTCTTTCTGCCTTTGCATTACTGGTCATGGTGGTCATGGTGGTGTGGCTCTGGCGGGTGGAACGTCGCCTGATGGCCATCTCGCTGGGGCTGATTATCGGTGGTGCGGCGGGCAATCTGATCGATCGGCTGCGCTTTGGTAAGGTCGTGGATTTTCTCGATTTTTCAGACATTCATTTCATCTGGGTGTTCAATGTGGCGGATACTGCGATCACCATTGGGGTGTTGTTGATGCTGGCTGATGCTTTTTGGGTTGATCAGAGCACAAAAAGGTGTATGATGCCCTTGGCTGGCGGGGGTTGTGCAGGTAAAACCTGCACGATCCAGGAGATATAATGATGAACCGAACGCGTACAGCCCTTCTTATTCCAGCCGCTTTTGCCCTGCTACTTGGTGGTTGCGGATCTTTGGGTAACGGCAAAAATCAGCCAGACGAGTTCAAGGTTCTGACCATGGCCCCATTGGTGGTGCCGCCGGAATATAATCTCTTGCCACCGCGGCCGGGCGAGCTGGGCATTGAAGACCTGCGCGCCTCCGAGGCCGCCCGCAAAGCCATGCTGGGGCGGGCACGCCCCGAGGCCATCGTCAGCCCGGGCGAACGGGCGCTGCTTGCCAACAGTACACGGGGCAAGCTGGACCCATCCATTCGTACCAAGCTGGATGCGGAAACACAGCAATTGACGGTAAAATCCAAAAGCTTTGCGGACCGGATTTTATTCTGGCGCAAGGGCGATACCTATATTGCCGATGAAACCATACTGGATGCCGATGCCGAGGCCGAACGCCTGCGTCGTGAAAAGCTTATCAAGGGGGCCACGGGCGGCGGCAAGGTATCGATCAAAAAGGGCGGCCGTATTCGCTTGCCGGGCCTTTGAGAACCGGGCGAGCCATCAAAACCACGATTTTGGCATTCTTTCTGGTAACGGGTGCCATGTCGGTGGTGGCTCAGACTAGCCCTGAAACCAAGATCTATAATGGCCTGTCCATGGATGATCTGGCCGATACCCTGTTGCTGGAGGGCTTGCGCTTTGTGCAAGTGCCTATTGATGGCAAGGGTATGGTCGCCAACCAGCGCTTTGATGTTTCCGATGGGGTACAATGGTCAGTCTTTGGCTATGATTGTGAAAAGGAAACCGGCTGTTCCGAGATACAGTTGCGGTCAGTTTTTCTTGATAATGCGGCGCCGGATGTTTTGCTTTCCAAGATGAACGACTGGAACGCCTCCAACCGCTTTACCCGTGCCTATCTGGCCAATCGCAGCAATGTCATATTGGAAATGGATATTTATCTGCGCGGGGGGCAAAGCCTGAAAAATATCCGCGAACAGATTACCATCTGGCGCCAATCGGTTCGTCGTTTCTCCACCACCATGACCAATGATAAATCCTAACCATGAAACACCGGGTTCTGTTTGTTTGTCTGGGTAATATTTGTCGTTCCCCCAGTGCCGAGGCAGTGCTCAGGCATCAAGCCCGCCAACAGGGACTGTCTGTGGACGTGGACTCAGCTGGTACCGGCAACTGGCATGTGGGCCAGCCCCCCGATGCCCGTGCCATTGCGGCCGCCGCGGCCCGGGGGATCGACATGCACAGCCTGCGTGCACGGCAGGTTTGCGTGGCTGATTTCACCCGTTTCACCCATATGTTTGCCATGGACCAGAGCAATCTGGCTGACCTGATGGCCATGTGTCCAGAGGGCGGCATTATGCCAACTCTTTTTCTTGGTCCGGCCACCCATACCCCGCCCGGCGAGGTGCCGGACCCCTATTATGGTGGCGCGCAAGGGTTCGAGCATATGCTGGACCTGATTGAAGCGGCGGCCAGTGGGTTTTTGCAAACGCTGAACTAGAACCCCGGCGGGCGTTCGTGATTGGCGTTCAGGGTCGCTTCCAGCCGCCGGCCCAGGGCACAGATTTTACCCTCTTCAAACAGACGGCCAATCAGTGAGATATTTTGCGGCACCCGGTGCAATGTTTTGTCGGCATCATCCTTGGCGCCCCGGGTCGGGATTTTATGAAAACCGGCCCGCAAGGTAACGCATGGATGACCTGTATAATTGGTGATGGTCAATAAATTGGCGGCAAAGTTAGGCGTAATCAATACATCTACCTGATCCATCAACCCATCCATGGCCAACATGACCTTGCGCCGCAAACGGTCCAGCTGGACATAATCCACCGAGGACAGAAAACGGATCTGGCGAAAGGAATTGGGCCAGGCATTATCGTCCTGCCAGACCAGCAAATCGTCGCGGCCAGAAAGGGTCAGCTCTTCAAAGGCGGCCGCCGCCTCGGCAACCAGCGATAAAAACAACACCCCATAGGGCAGCGCTGGCAGGCTGATTGTTTTGGTTTTTACCCCCAGTTTTTTCAAAGCCTTTAGGGCATTGCGGTCCAGATCATTGGCCCCTTCGCCCTCAAACCAGGTCGGGTCATAACCCACCACCAGGTCTTTTTGGCCAAAATTGCGACCATAGGTCAGGCCCATGTCGATGGAGCTGGCATCCTCAAAATCGCCGCCATTAATCCCGCCCAGCACCGTGATGGTGTCTTCGACGGACCGGCAAATGGCCCCAACCTTGTCCAGTGACCAGCACAGAGCCATGGCGCCGCTGCGCGATACCCGCCCAAAGGTAGGGCGCAGACCCGTGGCCCCACACCGGTTGGAAGGTGATACGATCGAGCCCAGGGTTTCGGTACCAATGGAAAACCCGACCAGCCCGGCGGCGGTGGCTGATGCCGATCCGGCGCTGGAACCCGATGAGCCTTCATCCAGATTCCACGGATTGCGGGTTTTGCCATCAAACCAGATGTCCCCGTAGGCCAGCGCGCCACACGTGGTCTTGCCCAGCAAGATCGCCCCGGCATCGTGCAGTTTGGTGACGATATGGGCATCGCGTTTTGCCACCCGGTCTTTATAGGGCATGGCCCCCCAGGTGGTGAGAATATCCTTGGTATCAAACAGGTCTTTTACGCCATAGGGAATGCCGTGCAGCGGCCCCTTGTCCCGCCCTGCGGCCAGATCCAGATCGGCCTGGGCGGCCTGTTTCAATGCCAGCGCCGGGGTCACGGTGACAAAACATTCCAGCTTCTTGCCGTATTTCTCAATGCGATCGAGGTAAATCTGGGTCAGTTGCACGCTGGTCAGGCTGGTTTTTCTGAGCCAGTTGCCCAGCTGGGCCAGCGAGGCAAAGGCAATGTCTTCGCTGTTGGTGGGCAGGGCGCTTTTATATGGCGCGGGAATGCGGATCTGGTTTTTCTGTTTGGCAAAGGTTTTGCCGGGCAGGCGCGGATCAAAGGTCTGCGCCGGGGCCAGATCATTTTCAAAATTTTGGGCACGCAGGCTGGCAATGGATTGCAGTTGATTTTCAAAGCCGTTCAGCAATTGGGCGCGCTCGGTATCACTGTATTCAATGGGGATCAGCTTTTCGGCACAGGCAACTATTTTCGGGTTCAATGCATCGGCCTCTGCTTTGAGTGTATCTGCCGGGTCATCGCCTTGGGTTTTGTTTTCCTGGGCGATGACTTTGCCGCCCATTAAGGTGGCCCCCATGGCCCCGGCGGCCAACAGGCCACGCCGCGATACTTGGGTATTTTTTGGTTTGCTCATGACGGTCTCCCACTGATTTTTTTAACAGCTTAACCGCATAACGAAGGCGGCGGGAGTCTTATTTAAAGTGGGGGGTCAGGCGGTCTTGGGCAAAGGCAAAAGCAGCACACAAAACAGCATGCCCCAGCCGGCCAGCAAGGTCAGGCCGCCGATGGGGGCCAGAAACCCAAGAGCGGTAAAACCGGCAAAGCCATGCAGATATAATGGCAAGGCAAAGGCGGCGGCTCCTAATGTAAAGAGCAATGCCGGCAGGCGCGCCCCAACACACAGCGCCGCAAAAACGGCCAGGGCGTGAAACAGCTCGATCTGGCCGCCCCGCTGTAATAATTCCGCCCCGCCGGGATTGGTTGCCAGATGAGAGGAAGATGCCAGCGCCATCACCGCCAACAGGCCATGCAAGGCCCCGGAGGCGCCGATAAGGCGTTCAAATACGCTAAGCGCAGATCTATTCGTCACGTAACATCTCCCATCGTTTGGGGCGAACAATCATGGCGCGGACCATGTCTATATTCTTGCTGGCCTGCTCCATGGGCAGATCTTCGCTGGCCATGGCATTGGCCGCTTCAAATCGTCCTTGCAGCGCCAGTACCAGGGCCAGATTCTGGCGTGCCTGTACCGGGGCATTTGGTTGGGCGATGGCTTGTCTTAAATACCGCTCGGCCATGGTCAGATCGCCATCGCTGGCATAATTCAGACCCAGATTGGACAGGATGCCGGGGTTGTTCGGTTGCAAGGCCAGCGCCCGGTTAAAAGCGGCGCGAGCCTGTACCGGTTTGCTTAATTGGTCATAAGCCACGCCCATGGCCAGATGGGCGTGCCAGTTGGCGGGTTCGATCAATATGGCGGATCGCAAAAAATCGAGTGCATTGGCCGCCTGTGCATTTTCAACAAAGGCCTGGCCGGCGACCAGCAATAAATCCGGATCCTTGGGATACAACGTCAGGGCCTGGCTGGCCACTTCGGCGGCCCGTTCCGGATTGCCCAGCGTGCGCACAATCCGGGCCAGCGCCAACGCGGCCTCTTTATCGGCGGGGTTCTTGTCATATTCCTTGGCCCAGAAGGCGGCCTGGGTCAGCACATCCTGACGGGCAATGGTTTCGCGGGCTTCGCGGGTTTGGGGGGCAATGTCCCGCACCAGCGTGGATTTTAGCGCCTCTTCCTGTGGGGAAGGCGCTGTGGTGCACCCACTTAGCCCCAGCCCAAAGCCCAACACAGCATAACGAAAAAGAGGGGCTATACGCATGGGGAAGGCTCGCCTAAATTATGGTTAACAAGACGCAAATGTGCGCGCAGATCGTCAACAACCGGTTAATTCCGGATCATTTGAAAATGGATTTTTTTTGATGCCAGAAGCCTTGCTCGACCATGCCGATAAAGCCCAGCGCCCGCTTTATATGATCGCCGCCGATGATTTGGAAGCATGGCAGGAAAAGGCACCGGCTGGCGCGGCAGCGCTGATCAAGGCGGCGTCTTTCAAGGCCAAACGCGGTGAGGTTCTGTTGGTGCCGCAAGACGGTAAACCGCCACTGGCCTTGCTGGGTACAGGCAAAAAGGCCAATGCCTTTGCCCTGGGGGATGCGGCCATGGTTTTGCCCGAAGGTGATTACCAATTGGCCGAAGCGCCAGCCCGGGTTAATCCACAGGATCTGGCGCTGGCCTGGCTGATGGGGGCCTATGCCTTTACGCGCTATACCCCGCCCAAATGCAAGGCGGCCAGAATTTATATTGCTGACATTGATACCAATGCAGCCTGCGAAACGGCCAAGGCGGTGTATCTGGCGCGCGATCTGGTCAACACGCCGGCGGGTGATCTGAATACCGATGCGCTGGAAGCGGCGGTGCGGGCGCTGGGCAAAGAGTTTGGCGCCCAGGTCAGTGCCGTGGTGGGTGATGATCTGTTGGCTGAAAATTATCCCATGGTGCATGCGGTGGGGCGGGCCTCGGCTCATGCACCGCGTCTGGTGGAACTTATATGGGGCCAGCCTGATCACCCGCGCATCGGCCTGGTGGGCAAGGGGGTGGTGTTTGATACCGGCGGGCTGGATATCAAGGCGGCGCAATATATGCGCCTGATGAAAAAGGATATGGGCGGCGCGGCGAATGCCATGGCGCTGGCCCATATGATTATGGCGGCCAAATTGCCAGTGCGGCTGCATATGGTGCTGCCCATTGTGGATAATGCCATATCGGGGGATGCCTATCGACCCAGCGATATTCTGCAAAGCCGTAAAGGCCTTAGCGTAGAGATCGACAATACCGATGCCGAAGGGCGTCTGGTGCTGGCCGATGCGTTAACGCGGGCGAGCGAGGAAAAGCCGGAATTGCTGATCGATTTTGCCACCCTGACCGGCGCGGCGCGGGTGGCGCTGGGGCCGGAAGTGGCTCCCTATTATACCGACGATGAAAGTCTGTCTTCTGATCTGGAAGTGGCCGCAAAACGCACCGGCGATCCGGTTTGGCGTATGCCGCTCTGGGATGGGTAT
Organism: Robiginitomaculum sp.; assembly: GCA_030949705.1. Lineage (GTDB taxonomy): Bacteria > Pseudomonadota > Alphaproteobacteria > Caulobacterales > Maricaulaceae > Robiginitomaculum_B. The sequence goes on from JAUZSF010000003.1 coordinate 135,058, forward strand.
GACAGCCAGCTCGATAGTCCCATTGCCGATATTTGCCATACGGCGTCCAGCCCCATGGGTGGCTCGATCACCGCAGCGCTGTTTTTCGCCGATTTGTGGGCGATGTGCCCTGGATGCATTTTGATATTTTTGCCTGGGTACCCAAGGCCCGGCCATCGCACCCGGCGGGCGGCGATGCGCAGGGGCCGCGCGCTGTATTTGCCATGTTGCAGGCTCGTTATGACAAAGCCTGAGTTTGATCCACGCCTGACCCCGGTTCGGGAGGATCTGGCCGCCGCGCATCTTCGGGGCGTTATTGAGGCCCCGTGTTATGTAAGGGCACAAACCAAAGCAATTGGTATTCCTGTGGCTCAGCTCTATGGAGTGCCGGGAAATGGGGCCATGCTGCAAACCGAATTATTACTGGGCGAACGGTTCGAGGTTTATGAGGAAAAAGACGGATGGGCCTGGGGGCAGGCCAGCCGCGATGGCTATGTGGGCTTTGTCGAATCACTGGCGCTCTGTGATGTTGAGGCGGATCCTGATCACCAGATTTTTGTGCCCCGCACCCCGATTTTTGTGCGCCCGGACCTCAAAGCACCGGTATGGGGTTTTGCCCATGGTAATACGGTCTTTGCCTGTACGGGCAAAGAGGACCGTTATCGGCAACTGGGTCCGGATATGGGCTGGGTATTTGAAGGGCATTGCGCGCCGCTGAATCATGTTGTGGAGGACTGGGTGCTGGCCGCCGAGGCCTACGAGCATACTCCCTATGTGTGGGGCGGGCGGTCCAGCTTCGGGCTGGATTGTTCGGCCCTGGTGCAAAATGCCCTGCAGGCTGGCGGCGTGGCGGCCTTGCGTGATACGGATATGCAGGTTGATAGCCTGGGGTCTCCGGTGACGGTAAAGGAAAATTTATCGGGTCTGCGCCGGGGGGGATCTGGTGTTCTGGAAAGGTCATGTGGGCATTATGCTGGATGCTCAAACCCTGTTGCATGCCAATGCCTGGCATATGGCGGTGGCGCGCGAACCGCTGGTCGTGGCCGCCGCGCGCATAAAAAAAACCGCCGGAGGCATCACTGCGATCCGGCGGTTCTAGATTATCACATAGCTATGATTATTCGTGTGCGGTCTCCGTTGTCGCTGCATCGGCGGCCTCGGTAACGGTGGCGGCTGCATCTGCGGTGCTGGCCGGTAATGCCGGCAGTGGCATCGGCGCATCACTCAGGGTGCGCAAATAGGCCAGCAAATTGGCAGCATCTTTTGGTTTTTTTCAGGCCAGCAAAGCCCATGGCCGTGCCCGGAACTTCGGTTTTGGGACTGGAAACAAATGCATCCAGGGTTTCATAATCCCAAACCTTGCCAAACGCCTTCATGGCATCGGAATAATTAAAGCCTTCATGGGTGCCGGCGGTGCGGCCAAGCACGTTCCACAAATTAGGCCCGGTCTTGTTGGGGCCACCTTTGGTAAAGTCGTGACAGGCAGCACATTTTTTGGCCACCCGTTCGCCAGACGAGGCGCTGGCTTCGCTCAGCATCTCTGCCAGGCTTTTGACCGGAGCGGCCTCTTTTGCTTTTTCTTTGGCACCGCCCTCTTCGGCGACGGCAATCTTATAACCCGGCTCTGCCGGCTCGTGGGGATGGATCAGGGCGTGGCCCAGTTCCTTGATCCCAAAGACAACCAATGCCGTAGCCAGCACGGCTCCAAATACCTTGTTCCAGAATAGCTCGCCCATCCGGCGCCCCCTCAGACTGGCGCGTGCCTTTTTTGGCACGCTGTGTTGCGATTCTTGCCTTTTTTGCACGCAAATCGTCTCTTCGCAACCACTTGTGACGCCCAATGCTTGCCTTTGTTTCATATGGACCTGATAAAGTGCGGTTATGAGTGTCCTGATCATCATTCCGGCGCGACTGGCGTCCACCCGTTTGCCCGGCAAGCCTCTGGCTAAAATTGCCGGGATTCCCATGGTGGTGTGTGTTGCCCGTGCCGCCCAGCAGGCCGGGGTGGGAATGCCGGTGATCGCGGCGGCGGATGTGGAAATTGTGCAGGCCGCCAATGAATATGACATTACCGCCGTGCTGACCGAGCCGGACCTGCCCTCGGGCAGTGACCGGGTGCGCGCCGCTGCCAATATCCTCGACCCGGATGGCCGGGCCGACATCATCCTGAATGTACAGGGCGATATGCCAGAATTATTACCAGAGCATGTGCGGGCGGTCATTGAGGCCCTGAGAAACGATCCACAGGCCGACATGGCCACCTGTGCCTTTCAAAGCCATAGTGATGCCGAGCGGCAGGACAAAAACGTTGTCAAAGTGGTGCTGGGCGATGCGGAACCGGGTCAGCCGGTACCGGCGTTGGACTTCACCCGCACCCTGGCCGAGACGGCGCCCATGCCCTTTTGGCATCATATCGGCATTTACGCCTATCGCCGCGCGGCGCTGGAACGGTTTTGCACTTTGCCGCCATCGGTCAATGAAAAACGGGCAAAACTGGAACAGTTACGGGCGCTGGATGATGGCATGAAGATTGTATGTGCTCTGGTGGAAAATGATTGTCCGGGAATTGACAGCCCGGAAGATTTAGCGCGTATCCGGGCCTTGAAAGAAGGAATGTCCGCATGAAACAGAAAATCGCCTATCAGGGAGAACCCGGCGCCTATTCCCATCAGGCCTGTGTACAGAACTATCCCGATATGGAGCCTTTTCCCTGTCATTCCTTTGAAGAGGCATTCAGTGCCGTGGCCGAAGGCTATGCGGACAAGGCCATGATCCCGGTGGAAAATACACTGGCCGGTCGGGTGGCGGATATTCACTATCTGTTGCCCGAATCGCATTTGCGCATTGAGGCGGAAAAATTTCTGCCCATCCATCATTTTTTGATGGGCACGCCGGACAGCACGCTGGACACGGTAAAGCGCGCCCACAGCCATGTGATGGCGCTGGGCCAGTGCCGCCTGACCCTGCATCGGCTGGGCATCAAGGCCGCCCATGCTCAGGATACAGCCGGTGCCGCCAAAATGATTGCGCAAAAAGGGCATGTGGAAGATGCCGCCGTGGCCTCAAAACTGGCTGCCGAGATTTATAACCTCAAGGTGCTGGCCGAAAATATCGAGGACGCCACCCATAATGCCACGCGCTTTTTAGTGATGTCCCGCGATGCCGTTGTGCCGTCCTATGAAGAAGGCACCGCCTATGTCACCAGCTTTGTCTTTCGGGTGCGCAATATCCCCGCCGCGCTTTATAAGGCCATGGGCGGTTTTGCCACCAACAGCGTCAACATGACCAAGCTGGAAAGCTATCAATTGGGTGGCTCCTTCACTGCCACGCGGTTTTATGCCGATGTGGCGGCCCATCCAGACGAGCATGCCTTGCATCTGGCGCTGGAGGAATTGGCGTTTTTCTCGACCGAGATCAAAATGCTGGGCACCTATGTGGCTGATCCGTTTCGCCTCAAAGCGGTGGTGAACACGCCATCGTGATCATGACGCTCTGGCAGAGCATACCCGCCCTGACCATTTTTCGGCCAGACCCACCCTTCCATAGTATTGGAGAACCTCATGACGACGTTTAATATTTATGATGAAACCAATGCGCCGGAGAAGTCCCGGCCCTTTTTGGCCAAGTCCAAGGCCGCTTATGGCTCGGTGCCCAATGTGTTGGGCGAACTGGCCGAAAGTCCCGCTGCGCTGGAAGGCTATATGACGCTGTCGGAGATCTTCATCAAATCCTCGCTGGATCCAGCCGAAAAACACTTGGTGCTACTGACCGCCTCGGTGGAAAATGAGTGCAAATATTGCGTGGCGGCTCATACCGGTCTGGCCAAAGGTGCGGGCCTTCCCGGCCATGCCATTATGGCGGTGCGCGATGATGAAGAGATCGAAGACGATGATCGCCTGGAAGCCTTGCGCGATTTTACCCGCAAGATTGTGATCGAGCGCGGCGCGGTTGGCAAAAAGGATGTCGAAGCGTTTCTTGAGGCCGGCTATACCAAAGCCAATGTGCTGGAAGTAATCTTGGGCGTGGCTCTTAAAACCATGTCCAATTACACCAACCATATTGCCGAAACGCCGGTGGATGCCTCCTTCGCCATCAATAAATGGACCCCGCCGGGGAAGGGCTGACCAAAACGGAAGGGGCCGATATGTTCAGGCCTCTTCGCTCGCCCATTCGCTGAGCAAATGCCAGGCGGCGGAGAAGTTCATCGGGGCGTGATAGCGCTCATGGGTGCCTGCCAGCATGGCGCGCACATCGGGGCGGGAAAACCAGCGGGCATCTTCCAGTTCGTCATCCAGGGTGATCTCTTCGCTTAGCGCGTCGGCGATCAGGCCGATCATCAAGGATGAGGGGAACGGCCAGGGCTGGCTCAGCACATAACGCACCGCGCCAATGGTGATGCCGGCCTCTTCGCCCACTTCACGGGTGCAGGCTTCCTCCAGGCTTTCGCCCTGCTCCACAAAGCCGGCGAGCGCCGAATAGGTATTATCCGGCCAGCCGGCCTGGCGCCCCATAAGGCATTGATCGCCCCGCACGGCCAGCATGATCACCACCGGATCGGTACGGGGGAAATGCTCAGTCCCACAATCTGGGCATTCGCGTTTAATACCGCCTTCGGCTGCCGCCGTTAAGGTGCCGCAATTGGCGCAAAACCGGTGCCGGTTATGCCAGCCGAGCAGCGCCGAAGCGCGGCCCACTATGGCCAGATCTGCGGTGCTAAGCAGCGGGGCGGCGGTGCGCAAATCCATCCATTCGCCAAGGCCGCCAAGGGGGAAATCCGCATCCGCATCTACCGTCTCATCGAGCGCGATGGCAAACCAGGGTTGTTTGGTTTTTCCCTGGGTGCCAAGCAGTATAGGTCCCGGATCGGCAATGCTGAGCGTGTCCAGTGCCATGCCTTGCAGCAAAGCCGGTGTGCCATCGCTCAACATAAAGACCTGGCCGCGCCACAAGGGCAAAAACAATGCCCGGTCGCTGTCTTGCAATGCAGTTATGGCCGCCGCATCACGGCGCAGGTTTTCACACCGGTCCAGCGGCGATCCGGCAAAGGGTAAAACCTTGTGTGGGGGTGTGGTGCTCATGTTTTTATTTTACGCCGCTTCTTCAATGGCCGCCAGTCGGCAGGCTGTAATGTGGTCTATCATTGATGTGGCTTCACCCTTTGTGCTTCAAGGGTCAGTGAAAAATGGGAAACTTCCCCTTAATTCTGAGCTTGTCGAAGGGCGAGGGAAGGTCCCCTAAATATCATCAATCCGCGCCCACAAGGCATCCAGGCAGGCCCGGCCCAAGGCGGCGGCGCGCTCGGGTGACCAGCCATATTCATCATCGGGGGTATCCACCGTGTCTTTGAATGGCATTTCCAGGGTCATGGAAAGACAGGTAAATTCCTGGGCAATCCAGTTGGTGGCCATGGTCATATTGGCAGTGCCGGGGGCGCTGGGCGGATAGCCATGTTCGGTCTGAAAATCCGGGCTGGCCAGTTTTAAAGCCTCCAGATAATCGGCTAATTGTCTGGCCCGTGCATTGGACCAATTGGGCGTGCCCTCGGCCCCGGCAATAAAGTTATAGGGCAGGGCCTCATCGCCATGCATGTCCATGGCAAAGTCCACGCCGGTCTCGCGCATTTTCTCGCGCACCAGATAGACCTCGGGCGAGCGCTCCATGGTGGGGTTTTCCCATTCCCGGTTAAGGTTCGCGCCGCACGCATTGGTGCGCAAATGCCCGCGTCTGGATCCATCGGGGTTCATATTGGGTACGATATAAAATTCGGTGCGTTTCAACAGCTCGCGCGACACCGGGTCGGCCTCGTCCAGCAAACGCCAGATTAGGCCTTCGGCGCACCATTCGGCCATGCTTTCGCCGGGATGCTGTCGCGCCGTGATCCAGCATTTTTTCTTGGGGCCATCGCTGCCATCGCTAATGCGCAACAGGTCGATATCCTGTCCGTCCAGGGTTTTACCCAAAACGCTTAGGCTTGCCCGGTCCGATAATTGCGCCTGTGCAATCAGATCGCCATGGCGTTCCATGGAATAGGGGGCAAAATAGGCAATCCAGATGGCATCGGCCTCGGGCACCAGATGGATATCCAGCACGCCATCCTGATAATCCGTATCCAGTCGGAACCAGCTTTCCCGGTCCGTGGAGGCAACCGCTCTATAGCCCGGCCAGCCTTTGGTATAGGCAGCACCACCAGCATTCATCAGGCGCAAACGGCATGATACACCCTTGGCCCCGGTCAGGCGAAAATAGAACCATTGATAAAAATCAGAGCCATTATCGGTTCGGATATCAAGGCGAATATCCTGTGGATCACTGGCGTCCAGTACGTCGATATTCCCGGCATCGAAAGAGGATGAAATCTGGATCATTTTTGGCTCCAATGGTGATGGCTGTTTTTTGTTTGCTTATAGGGGGTGCCCAATCCCATGGCTATGACTTGGTGTAGTAAGATTAATTTGCTGTGGGTCCCTCGCCCCTCTAAGCTGTAGCAAAACAAAAAACCGGGAGCTTCATCATGCATTTTAATTTTCTGCGCCTTGGCGCCTTCATGGCGTGTGCTATAGCCGTTTCACCGGCGCTGGCCACAGACACCGCGCCGCCGGGCGAAGTTATGTTGATGCATGATCTGGCCGGTGATGTTTCGGCGGATCGCCTGCAAAGGGACGTGCAGAAACTGGTGGGTTTTGGCACCCGCCACACCCTTTCCGATACCAAATCCAATACCCGTGGCATTGGCGCGGCCCGGCGTTGGATCAAGTCAGAGTTCGAGCGCATCAGCGCCGAATGCGGCGGCTGTCTGGAGGTCATCACCATTGCCGATACGGTAAAGGGAGAGCGGCGCATTCCCGATCCGGTAGAGGTGGTCAGCGTGATCGCTATCCAGCGCGGCACACTGGATGCGGATCGTTATGTGATGATGAGCGGCGATATCGATAGCCGCGTTACCGACCCGATGGATTTTACCTCGGATGCGCCCGGTGCCAATGACAATGCGTCTGGCATGGCCGGGGTGCTGGAAGCAGCCCGGGTGTTATCCAAGCATAAATTTGCCGGCTCGATTGTTTATGCCGGGTTGGCGGGCGAGGAGCAGGGGCTGTTTGGTGGCAAGATTGTTGCCAAATATGCGCTCGACCATGGCTGGCGGATCAAGGCGGTGCTGAATAATGACATGATCGGCAATATCTCGGGCATTGATGGGATTACCGACAACACCACGGCACGGGTCTTCTCCGAAGGTACGCGGGATGTGGAAACACCCAAAGAAGCCCGCATGCGCCGCTTTACCGGCGGCGAAGTGGATTCGCCCTCGCGCAATCTGGCCCGTTATATTGATGTGCGTGCGGACCGCTATATCCCTGCCCTGGATGTGATGATGGTTTACCGGCTGGACCGGTTTGGCCGGGGCGGGCACCACCGGCCCTTTAATGCGGTGGGCATTCCCGGGGTGCGCATTATGGAAACCCACGAAAACTACAACCGCCAGCATCAGGATATACGCACCGAAAACGGCATTGCCTATGGCGATGTCATCGCCGGTGTAAACTTTGACTATGCGCGCAAGCTGACGGCGTTAAACGTGGTCTCTTTGGCCGAAATGGCTGGTGCACCGCCTTTTCCCGCTGCGGTGAAAATCAAGGGCGCGGTGCAACCCTCAACCCAGCTCAGCTGGAAAATGGCCACCGGAAAGGCGGCTGACAATCTGGCAGGATACAAGGTCTACTGGCGCCTGACCGACCAGCCACAATGGCAATGGTCGTGCTTTGTTGGCAAGGATGATCACTACACCTTGCAAAACATTGTCATCGACAATTATTATTTCGGCGTGGCTTCGGTCGCCAAGGACGGATCGGAAAGCCCTGTGGTATTTCCGGGACCGGCCGGGTCATTTGGGGACTGATCATAGGGGGGAAACATGTTCGTAGGTCATTACAGTGCCGCCTTTGCGGCGCGTGCGTTTAAGCCGGCGGTGCCGCTCTGGCTGTTGTTTGTGGCGGTGCAATTGGTGGATTTCATCTGGGCCGGGCTGGTCCTGGCGGGGGTGGAAAAGGTGCGCATCGTGCCCGGCTTTATGGAAGCCTCGCCGCTGGACCTTTATTATATGCCTTATACCCATTCTCTGGTGGGGGCGGCCATCTGGGCCGTGGCGGCGGCCTTGCTGTACGGTCTCTATCGCAAAGGCGGTCATAAATGGGCCGCCGGGTTGATCCTTGGCGGGGCGGTTCTGTCTCACTGGTTTGCTGATTTGCTGGTCCACGCGCCGGACCTGCCGCTGGTGGTTGGGGATCCCAAATACGGATTTGGGCTTTGGCACTCGTTATTATGGTCACAAGTGGCGGAAATGGGCCTGCTGGTGGGCGGTTTTTGGCTTTATGTGCGCAACACCACGCCAAAAGGCTTTATCGGCCGCCTTTCCCCCTGGCTGTTTTTGGCATTTTTAATGGCTGCACAGGCCTATAGCCATATGGGCGAGGTTGAGGCCGGGGCATCGGCGCAACCCTTTGCCATAACGGCTTTGATTGCCTACACCGTGATTGCGCTGGGGGCCTGGCTGGTTGATCTTTCGCGACAGGCCAATGATCATTCATGATCAGAAAATCGGTTAACGCCTTTCGGTATTGGCTGCGCCATCCGCGCCAGTTTCGGGCTGGCAAAGTCGCGCGGCATTGCCCGATCTGTGATTACCGGGGCCTGTTTTACGCGGTTGGCTTTCCGCTGCGCTATGATGCACGGTGCCCCCATTGCCGCTCGCGGGAGCGGCATCGGCTGATTCATCTTTATTTTGCAAGAGAAGGCGTGGATCCGCGTCAGGCAGGGGCATTTTTGCATATAGCACCAGAGAAGCATTTTTCACGCATGATGGCGGGATGTGAAGATTACCACAGCGTAGATCTGGCCCCGGGGCGGGCACGCCATCAGGCGGATATTCAGGACCTTCCCTTTCCTGGTGATCATTTTGACTGGGCCATGGCCAATCATGTCCTGGAGCACGTGCCCAACGATAAAAAGGCACTTTTGGAAATATTCCGGGTGCTAAAACCGGGGGGGCGAGCTTTGCTGACTGTGCCGCAAAACTGGTCACGAGAGAGCACCTATGAAAGCGATGAGGTCACCAGCGCCGCCTTGGCCTTTGCCCATTATGCAGACCCTTTGCATGTGCGCTTTTACGGGCGGGATTTTGCCGACCGTATCCGCGCCGCAGGATTTGAAGTGCAGGCATGGCGCTTACCCCCCGAAGAAGAGGTCACCTATGGCCTTTATCGCGAAGATGTTTTGTACATTTGCACCAAAGCGTGTCAGAGCCGTGAATGAATCTCACGCTTATTTTATGATCGGTTATGGGGTTGTTATGATGACAATACACCAAGACGCGCTATGTCTTTTGCAGGCGCCGTGCTGAATGCGGTGTGTCGAGGAACGTAAATAAAAGAAAGATCTTCCCATGAACGCTTATACGAAAATCAGTGTTGCCGCCCTTTCTGTGGCTTCCATTGCCCTTACTGCCGGTGTGGCCAATGCCGCCAAGGTCAAAGGTCCCAAGGAAAAATGCTATGGCATTACACTGGCTGGTGAAAATGATTGCGGCAACCTTGCCGGCACGCATTCTTGCCAGGGCCAATCCACCGTCAGCTATGACGCTGGCGAGTGGCAATTTGTTGCCAAAGGCACGTGCCATGAAACGGTTGTAAAAGCCGAAGACGGCACCGAGCACAAAGGCATGCTCAAAGATGAAGCCAAGGCGGCGATCAAGGCCTGAGCCTTCATCGGAAACGCACAATGAAAAGCGGCGGTTGTGCAATGGGCGCGGCCGCCGTTTTGATTTGGAAATCATATGACAAAGCACCACACATTGCCGGATCGTGCCGGCCTGGGCCTGAAACCAGAGCATTATCGCGAAGCCCTGGCGACATCCACCAATGGTCTGTGGTTTGAAGTGCATCCGGAAAATTACATGGTTGAAGGTGGGCCTCGGCTTGCCTGGCTGGATGCCATTGCCGACCGCTTTGCCCTTTCCTTGCACGGGGTAGGCTTGTCTTTGGGCGGGCCGGACCGGCCAGATCGGAATCATCTGGCACGTTTAAAAGCACTGGTGGATCGGTATAATCCGGCCAGTGTGTCCGAACATGTGGCCTGGTCCCGTTTGGGCAATACCTATTTTGCCGACCTGTTACCGCCGCCGCCAACCCGCCAGACCCTGAACGCTCTGGCGGCGCATATTGCGGAGACTCAGGATATGCTGGGGCGGCAAATTCTTATTGAAAACCCGGCGCTGTATATATCCTTACAGGGCGACATCTCCATGATGGAATTATATGTCGAGGCCGCCAAAATCGCCGGGGCAGGTTTATTGTTTGATCTGAATAATATTTATGTCTGTGCCCAAAACCTGGGGGGCAGCCCCCGGGACTGGCTGGACGTTGTGCCCCCGGAGGAAGTGGGTGAAGTGCATCTGGCAGGCTTTACCGTTCAAGAGCGTAATGGAGATCAGGTGCTGATTGACAGCCATGGTGCCCCGATCAGCGGGGCTGTCTGGGCGCTTTATGAAGACTTTATCCGCGCCGCGGGGCCCAGGCCCACATTGATCGAACGCGATGAAAACATTCCGGCCTTTGCCGCGCTGATGGCCGAAGCGCATCAGGCCAATCTGGTGCTGGATGAGGCGGGTCTGGAGGCTGGGCATGGCTGAAGATCGGGAGTTTTATGATCGGTTTGCCAATGTGCTTGGCGGTGGCGATGCCGATGCCATGACGCCCTGGCTGAAACAGCATGATCATGTGGAACGTCTTGGTATCCATAAAAGTAATTTTCGTATCACCACGACCAAAGCCATGCAGGGCATTTACAAGGCGGTCAACCGGCTGGTGGGGGAAGAATATTTTGCTGCCCTGATGACGGCCTTTTTAAAAGAAAATCCGCCCACGTTTGCCAGCCTCACGCATTATGGGGCCGGGTTTGCAGATTTTTTGCGTAACTTTGCGCCGGTGCAAAAAGACTTGTCTTGGCTGGCTCCGGTGGCTCGTCTCGACTGGGCCTGGTTTATCGCCTATGGCGCGGCAAATGCGTCGGCACTGGTGGCTGATGAATTACAGGGTATGGCCCCCGAAGTACTGCCGGCGCTGGCACCGGGTCTGCATGTCTCGGCAAGGCTGTTGCGATTTTCCGTACCGGCCTATTCAATCTGGCGCACCAATATCGAAGATGAAAATGTGCGTAAAATCGATCTGAAAGCCGGGCGTGAATGGGCGCTTATCTGGCGTCAGGATATGCATATCCGCCATGCCAGCCTGACCCGGGCGCAATATGTTTTTCTGGATGCCATAGGCGGCGGGCATTCATTGGCACAAGGCTGGACCGATGCCATGGGTTATGATCCGGCCTTTGATCTGACCAGGGAGTTTGCACACTGGCTAAGCGCTGGTGTCTTTAACGGAGAGAACGATGACCAATGATAACAAGGCCAGCATGCTGGTCAGGGCCAAGCGTCTTTATGGTCGCTTCGAAGGTCTGACCATGCATTTTCAGGGGTTGGCGGCGCTGGCGGCGCGACTGGTGATGGCGCGCATGTTTCTCAAATCCGGCATTCTGAAAGTACAGGATTTTGGCACCGCGGTTGATCTCTTTGAATATGAATATTTCGAGGGTATCCCCCACGGACTGGCCATCGGGGCTGCTGCGCTTTCCACTTTTGGGGAAACCGTGCTGCCCTTGATGTTGATCGTGGGCTTTATGACCCGCTTTGCCAGCGCCGGTCTGTTGGTGATGACCCTGGTTATCTCCACCCTGGTTTATCCTTTCTGGACCGGACAAGGGCTCAGCCTGTGGTGGAATGACCATGTGTGGTGGACGGTCATTCTGTTTGCCCTGATGGCCTATGGCCCCGGTAATCTGTCGCTGGATGCCATGCTTGGTAAAAAGCGCTGATTGGGTTCACGGCCTAGGCCTCTGCCCAGGCCATGGCTGCGTCATACTGGTCTTCGTCAAATACTTTGACTTCCCCTTTGGACAGGCTGTCAAAGAATTTGAAGAAAATGTCGAGCCATTTTGGCGCACCCACCAGCGCGACCTTTTCAAAATCGTTCCAGTGGGCAAAGCCCAGGCGCATATCGTCCAGCATGGCCTTGGCTTCCCAGCCTTTGAAACTTTCATCCCATTCGATGAGGATACGGGCTTTGCCCTGTTCCTTGATCTGGGCTTCGATGGCGGGCATCAGCACGTCTTCATAATCTTTCGCGCTGAGTTTTCCGGATACGCGAAAGCCAAGGACTTTGTTATCCCGTGTAGTGGTAAAGGAAATCATGAGGGGCTCCTTTATTGCGTATGCGGCTGATATGGATATTGGCCACCAAGTCCTCAAGACCGTGCGGCACTGTGTCTCGCCCTTTTCTGACCGGCGTAGAGTCTTTATAGGCGTCTTTTACAGTTTGCTGCGGGCCTTTGATCCCGTTGGAGGCGAGAGATGACCGATATACTGAGCCGTGCCCGGGCGCGGGCGCTTGATCCTGCTGTGCTGGACCTGCCAGCGGGCGATCCATCCAAAATTCGCATTGTGGTGGCCATGTCCGGCGGTGTGGATAGCACCGTCACCGCGGCACTTCTTAAAGAGGCCGGCTATGATGTGGTGGGCATTACCTTGCAACTCTATGATCATGGGGCCGCCGTTGCGCGCAAGGGTGCCTGTTGCGCCGGCGATGATATTCAGGACGCGCGCCTGGCCGCCGATCGTTTGGGCTTTCCCCATTATGTACTGGATTATGAGGGGCGTTTTTCCGAAGCGGTAATGGAGGATTTTGCCGACACCTATCTGGCCGGACAAACCCCCCATTCCCTGTGTGCGCTGTAACCAGACGGTGAAATTTGCAGACCTTTTGCGCACCGCCAAGGACCTAGGCGCGGTGGCGCTGGCCACCGGGCATTATGTGCAACGGGTGAAAACCCCGTCGGGTGTGCAAATGCACCGCGCCGTGGATGCTGCCAAGGATCAGTCCTATTTTCTCTTTGCCACCACGCCAGAGCAATTGAACTTTTTTGCGCTTTCCGCTGGGCGGTCTGCAAAAGGACGAGGTGCGGGCGCTGGCCGCCGATCTGGGACTGGCTGCCGCCGACAAGCCGGACAGCCAGGACATCTGTTTCGTTCCCGATGGCAATTACGCCGCCGTGGTGGAGCGCCTGCGTCCCGGCGCGGTGCGTCCTGGCGATATTGTTCATATTGATGGCCGCATACTGGGTCGGCACAAGGGCGTGATCCATTTCACCGTAGGACAGCGCCGGGGACTGGGGGTGGCCTTGGGCGAGCCGCTATACGTGGTGCGGCTGGATGCCAAAGCCGCACAGGTGTTTGTCGGCCCGCGCGAGGCGCTGTTGACCGCGGGGCTGGACCTTCGTGAGGTGAACTGGCTGGGCGATACCTCTTTGGCGGATTTGGATGGTCAGCCCGTGGCGGTGAAGGTGCGCTCGACCCGCCCGCCTTTGCCGGCACATTTTGTTCAAGACGGTGATGGCGCCTTGCGTGTCTACCTTGAGGGTGGCGATGAGGGGGTAGCCCCCGGCCAGGCTTGCGTTTTTTATAGTCCCGATGACAACAATGCGCGGGTTCTGGGGGGGGGCTGGATCAGCAAAACACAACCCATGATCGTATAAAGGTTTCATAAAGGCATAGAACTGACTTGCCAGTTTCGCCTCAAAGGCGTTTATTGAAGTATACAGCTAAACCTTGGGGGGAGAGAGTATACATGGCACATATTGTGATTATGGGCGCAGGCCTTGGCGGCGTTCCTATGGCCTTTGAAATGCGCAACAAGGCGCGCCGTGAAGATACCATTACGGTGGTTTGTGACCAGCCGACCTTTAACTTCACTCCTTCCAACCCCTGGGTGGCGGTTGACTGGCGACAGGCTGATCAGATCAAGGTCGAGCTGGCACCGGTGTTCAAGCGCAAGAAAATTGAGTTTGTTCACGCTCGCGTTGAGGGGTTGGACCCGAAAAATAATACCCTGACCCTCAGCGATGGGCAGACCATTAGTTATGATTATCTGGTGATTGCCACCGGGCCGGAACTGGCCTTTGACGAGGTTGAAGGCCTGGGCCCCGATGGCTATACGGTTTCGATCTGCACCACTGATCATGCGGATAATGCGCGTAAGAAATGGTTGGATTTTGTTGAAGACCCGGGCCCGATCATTGTTGGCGCGGCGCAAGGGGCCTCGTGCTATGGCCCCGCCTATGAATTTGCCATGATCATGGATACTGATCTGCGCAAGCGCAAAATCCGCGATAAAGTGCCGATGACCTATGTTACGGCCGAACCCTATATCGGCCATTTGGGCCTGAATGGTGTCGGCGATACCAAAGGCATGCTGGAAAGCGAAATGCGTAACCGGCATATCAACTGGATCACCAATGCCCGGATCAAAAAAAGTCAAAGATGGCATGATGGTGATCGAAGAGGTGAACGAGGATGGCTCGGTGGCGGCCACCCACGAACTGCCCTTCAAACATTCGATGATGTTGCCGGCCTTTCGCGGCATCAAACCCCTGATGGGGCTGGAAGGTCTGGTCAATCCGCGCGGCTTTGTCATGGTGGATGAACACCAGCAAAACAAAGCCTATCCCAATATTTTTTCGATCGGGGTGTGCATCGCCATTCCGCCGGTGGGACCAACGCCGGTACCGGTGGGCGTGCCCAAAACCGGCTTCATGATCGAAAGCATGGTGCGCGCCACCGCCCATAATATCCGGGCTTTGCTGGATGGGCGCGCGCCCACCCACGAAGGCACCTGGAATGCAGTGTGTCTGGCCGACTTTGGCGATGGTGGTTTTGCCTTTGTGGCCATGCCGCAAATCCCGCCGCGCAATGTGAACTGGGCATCTGGTGGCAAATGGGTGCATTGGGGCAAAATCGCCTTCGAGAAATTTTTCCTGGGCAAGGTGCGTCGTGGTGTTGCCGAACCGTTTTATGAGAAAATGGCTCTCGACATTATGGGAATTACCAAATCCAAGTAAAAATGGATGCCAAAGACAGTCTTGATTTTGATTTGAGTTTTTCTGGCATGCTTAGCAGTTTTCTGCTTTAATGCGCCTCTATGGGGAAAGCAGGGGGTTTCTATCATGACCATTTTAAAGTCATCACAAATACTGTCTGATTCTACAGAATCATTTGAAGATGCTGTCGCCAACGGGGTAGAGCGTTTTGCCAAGACGGTGCAACACGTTCGGTCGGCCAGCGTCAATCATATGTCCGTTACCGTTGAAGACGGTAAAATTGATAAGTTTCGTGTCAATATGCAGGTCACCTTTGAGGTGAAATAACGGCCTTTCCAATAGGGCTTTTATACAGAAAATCCGGTGTATCTCTATCTTGACGGACGGTGTGCGTATGCTCATGTTGCGGCGCATCAAAAACGGAGTTCGTCATGTCTCAAGACCCTGATCCCATTGTTGTTGTTGGATACGCCCGCACGCCCATTGGTGGTCTGCTTGGCGAAATGACACCGCTCAGCGCCAATGAAATGGGCGCGGTGGCGATCAAGGCGGCGCTGGAGGATGCCGGCCTTGAAGGCGAGGCGGTCGAACAGGCCTTTATGGGCTGTGTGTTGCCCGCCGGTCAGGGCCAGGCCCCGGCGCGTCAGGCGGCGTTAAAGGCCGGTCTGCCGCTTTCTGTTGAGGCCACGACGTTGAACAAAATGTGTGGCTCGGGCATGCAGGCGGCCATCATGGCCCATGATGCGCTCAAAGCCGGTCAGGCCGATGTGATCATTGCTGGTGGCATGGAAAGCATGACTAATGCGCCGCACATGATGCCCAGCCACCGGGCTGGCTATAAATACGGCCATGACCGTATTTTGGACCATATGGCGCTGGATGGGCTGGAAGATGCCTATGCCCACGAACCCATGGGCAAGTTCGCCGATACGGCTGCCGAGAAATATCAGTTTACCCGCGAGGCACAGGATGCCTATGCGCTGGAAACCCTGCGCCGCGCCCAGGAGGCGGCCAAAACCGGTGCCTTTGATCGCGAAACCACGCCGGTGACCATCAAAACCCGCAAGGGCGATATGGTGGTGGATACGGACGAATTGCCCCGCAAGGCGCGTCCGGAAAAAATTCCAAATCTGCGCCCGGCCTTTAACAAGGACGGTACGGTGACCGCGGCCAATGCTTCGGCCATTTCAGATGGCGCAGTGGCCATGGTGCTGATGCGGGCTTCCGAGGCCGAGAAGCGTGGCCTGAAGCCCATTGCCAAAATTGTCGCCACCGCTGCCCATGCCCACGAGCCGGAATGGTTCACCACCGCCCCGGTACCGGCCATGAAAAAGGCTTTGGAAAAAGCCGGCTGGACCGTCGATGATGTGGACCTGTGGGAGATCAACGAAGCCTTTGCCGTGGTGCCAATGATCGCCATGAAAGAGATGGGCCTGTCCCATGATGTGATCAATGTGCATGGCGGGGCCTGTGCCCTTGGTCATCCTATTGGGGCGTCGGGTGCGCGGATCATGGCAACATTGATGGCGGCACTGGAACAACGCGGCCTTAAAAAAGGCGTGGCGTCTTTGTGTATTGGTGGTGGCGAAGCCACCGCTGTGGCCCTGGAGATGCTTTAGATATTCCTGCTCCCCTATTTGTCATTGCCGGACGTGTTCCGGCAATCCAGAGCGGCCTTGCAACAAAACTGGATTACCCGGATAAACCGGGTAATGACAAGAATGAGGCTGGAGTAAGATCTTTTTCATCTTAAGGCCGGGCATTGCCGATGGCCTGATGGATTTGCAGCGCGCCCATCAGATTGCCAAAGGTATAGCCGCCCAAAAGCGTACGAAAATCTTCGGCGTCGGTGCGCGCCTGTTCATAACGGGCTTTGGTGGTTTCGTCCCTGGGGTCCAGATCTTGTTCCTCGGCCCAATCGTCCAGATCATCACTGTCCAGAATCCCCTGGGTGACCAGGGCAAAATGATACAGAAGATTGCCGGCACCCGGGGCATAATCAATACCTGGCTTTACGGTTATATCGCGGACCATCTGATTATAATCGCTGGTCAGGGTACAGCGATATACCCCCTCGCCGGTTTTTTCGGCCGCCAGCGTGACATTGGCCTCCATCACCGCTTCGTCAATAAAATCCGCCATACCAGCCCCCTGTGAGGTTGTTATGGCCTTATTCAAACGCGATCGGGCGGGTAATGCAAATCTCTGTTGGGTTCACCCGACAGCCATAGACCAGCATTTCCACCCCGGCCTTGCGGGCGCTGATCAGGGCCGCGGTATAGGCGGGATCTATATCCATGGCCGGGGCAAAGCGCTCGCCATCTTCGCGCTGTACCACAAACAGAACGACGGCCCGCGCGCCATTACGTACTTCGCGGGTCAGATCATCCATATGCTTGGCGGCGCGTTTGCTGACACTGTCTGGAAATTCAGCCAGTCCCGGGTTTCGTGACAGGGTGACGCTTTTGACCTCGACGAAACAAGGGGCGCGGTTTTCATCTTCCAGAAGAAAATCCACCCGGCTGGCTTCGCCATATTTGACTTCGCGGCGCAGCATCCCATAGCCAGAGAGTGGCGCGATAACCCCGCCCAGGATTGCCTCTTCAGCCAGTCCATTGGCCCGGCCCGTATGCACCCCCACCAAGGCCCCATCGGCCTCGACCAGTTCCAGCGAATGACGCAATTTTCGTTTGGGATTGTGGCTGTCCGAAATATATACCCGCGCGCCCGGGATGTTCAGCCCCAGCATGGAGCCAGGATTGGCGCAATGCACTGTCATCTCTTCGCCATTGCCAAGGCGTATATCGGCCAAAAACCGTTTATAGCGCTGGATCAGCGTGGCTTCGATCAGAGGTTCGGAAAATTGCATATTGGCCTCATTTCTGTCTGGCATCAGAAAAGGCCAGTGCGGTCCCAAAGGCAATCAGAAACGTACTGCTGATTGTATTAAACACACCAAGCGTGCGCGGGTTTTTAAAAATTTACGGGCGGCACTGGCCAGAAAAACCCACACCGTGATGTTCAGGGCGGCCAGTGTAAGGAAAGTTACCTCCAGCAATGCAAACTGGAGCAAAGCAGGCCGCGCCGAATTGATGAATAACGGCACAAAGGCAATGAAAAACACAAACCCGCCCGGGTGCAAAGCGGTGGTGGCAAAGGCGTTACTAAACATCCGGGCCGTATCTGGCGGCGCGATTTTTTTCTGCAAAGTGGCAGCGCGTGATGACGTAAAAATCAACTGCGCACCCATCCAGATCAGATAAGCCGCGCCAAACCATTTCAACAGGGAAAACAAAAGCGCAGAGGCGTTTAAGATCGCCCCGGCCCCCAGCAAAGACCCGGTCATAGCAACAAAATCGCCCAGCGTTGCCCCCAGCACAATTGACCATGCGGCCAGTCTTCCCTTTTTAAGGGCGTGGGACACGGCGACCAGAACGGTTGGTCCCGGCGTGGCCAGCAAAAGGGTGCTGGCTAAAACAAAGGTCAGCCATATGTGCATGTTCATGGGAAAAGCCTGTTTTCATCCTGAAGGCTGAATTACCAAATTGGCGTTTATGGCATCGAAATATATAAAGTAATAACTTTATTAAAAGCAAATGACATAAGCGTGTGAAATTGAACCGCAAGAGGGGCTTTCTTTTACGGCGCCTTTTGCCATAGTGCGCGCATCAGTTACGGCTTTGCGGGCGTGGCGGAATTGGTAGACGCACAGGACTTAAAATCCTGGGATCATTTGATCGTGGGGGTTCGATTCCCCCCGCCCGCACCACTTCTTTATTTCGCGGCGCGAAAAGTGCCGCCGACGGAACGGCAAACTGTGCTGTTTCGAAACCAGCTTAGCGCAGGAAGTTCAGAAGCGATAAATTACTCAGGATGGAAAATGTGCGCGCCGAGGCTTCCACGGCGGTTTGGGCCTGGGAAAGCCGGGTCGAGGCCTCGGCCAGATCAACATCCTCAATATCACCAACCACCTGTTTCAGGATAAGTTTTTGATCCTCTGCCCGGTTTTGGGCATTTTCAACCCGGTTTTGTATTAAGCCATTTTTCCCGACAACAGTGTTCAGGCCGTCAGCGGCGCTGGTAATGCTGGCCAGTGTGCTTTCCAGAAACGTTTTCTGCGCCAGAGTCAGGTTGGCCGTAAAGGGGCCGGCGGCGCTGTCATTATAATCCTTGATGGTTTTAATCACGGTCATAAGATCGGTGCCCACATCATCGGCCAGAAAACCGATTTCCACCGGGTTGCCTTCGTCTACACGCGCCGTGGCTTTGACCTTGGTGTTATCGAAGATACTGGCAATGGTGGGGGCGGCCCCCAGATCATTCAGCGTGTTTATATTAACTGGTGGGGCATCCACACGGCTGCCACCAAAGAGGGCGCGTCCCGCATACGTCTGGTTCAGCCCGTTTACGGCGCGACCAAAGGCCGATTCCAGTTGTTGCATCAGGGTGATGCCGGAATTTAGCGCTATGGCGTCAATCACCGCTTGGCGCAAGTCATCGGCCGACCCGGCCACTTCATTCAGGGCCAGATCCTGCGTCGCCAGACGGCCGCTGACTTCCTTGCTGGCCTGAATATAGCCTTCGGTACGGGTGGCCAAGGCGTGGGTGGCACTTAATGTTCCCAATTGCGGGGCCAGGCCTTTCAGGTCGCTGGATTCCTTGCCGCTGGAAACCTGCTTTTGCGCTTTCAGCAAATCAGTTTGATTGCGCAATAACTCAAACAGGGCAACCTGGTTGGAAATATTGGTGGCAATACGGGGCATGGGGTGTGTCCTTGCGTCAAAACGCTAAATAATGGAAAGCAGGGTGTCGGTCAGTTCTTTGGCGGCCTGGATCAGACGCGCCGAGGCATTATAGGATTGCTGGTATTGGGTCATCAGTGCCAGTTCCTCGTCAATATTGACGCCTTGTTTGTTGGCCAGTCTTTGTTCGGCTTCGCTGCGCAAGGATATGGCAGCATCAGACTGGCGGGCCGCTCGCGAGGCCCGGCTGCCCACATCAGTGGCAAAGCGGCCGGAAAAATCGCTCAACGTGCTGGAAACACCAGAAAGGGATCCGGCGTTTTGGAAAAGGCGGCTTTTTGAAAGTGCGCTGGCAATGGCTTCGCCGCCACGCCCATCACCAGAACCCAACACAACGTCGCCTATGGCCGTGGTGGTTGTCAGTTCCAGTTTGGCCATGGCCAGCTTATCGGGATTATTGGCAATATCGCTGCGCACCGCGAAGGCCGCACCCCGTGTCCCCAGAACCCCTTCGCCAAGGCCAAAGAGCTGGGTAAATGACAGGCCGGTGGTGCCCCGTGCGGTCGAATCGGCGCTGGGTTCTACTTGATAATTTTCAGCTCCAACGGTTGGGGTTTGTACCAATCGACCCGATGCATCCAAAGAGAAGGTAACAAAGCGGCCAACCCCCGTGGTGGTATTGTTCAGGGCCGCTAGATAGTCATTAATACTCACTCCGGTGACGGGCACATTAATGGTGGCTGCGGTGCGGCCGTCTGGCCCGGTGACGTTGAAGGTAATCGAGCCACCACCGGCAAGGCCATGGGCGTCGGTGCCGCTTAGGCCGGTTTCAAACTGGGTCGGCAGGGCGCTGGTAACCAAGGCGTTCAGCCCAAAGAAATGGGCGAAGCCTCGCCCGGCTCTATCCGATGGGGTGGTGGCGTCTTGTACCAGTGACACCCCATTCGTTCCGGTGGCGCTAAGACTGAGTTTGCCATTGGTAAAACTGGCACTGCCCAAGGCACCAAGGGCGGTGTTCAGGGCGGTCGTGATTCCACCAACGGTGGCCCCAAAGGCAGTGGGGGCGCCGCCATCCACACTTAGGGTGCCGGCGTCAAAATCAATATCTACCCGGCGAACCAGCGCTCCGGCCGTATCGGTCAGGGCCAGGCTGGTTTTACCAGTAAAATTCAGGGCATCGGCGCTGAGCAGTCCGGTATTGCGGCCCTGTAAAGTGGTTGGGGCCGGCACCGCGCTGGCATTGGCATGGGCTGCATTCAGGGCGTCCGCTGCTCCGGCGGCAAATTCCGCCAGCTCCAGTGTCAGGGCTGGCAGTTCGCGATCGCGCAAATCCAGATATCCACGTATGGTGCCACTTTTGAAGTGGGATTGCAGTTCGATCACGTTGCCAGAAGGCGTGCGCCCCTGAATGGGGGCAAAGGTCTGGCCCAAATTGCCGGGACCGGCCCCTGGCCCCTCAATGGTGAGGGGAAACTGGCCCAGCAATAATATACCATCTGAGGTACGCAAAACGGCCCCACCATCGGCGGTACGGTCTACCTTGATATCTATTAAAGACGATAATTCGGTGATCAAGGCATCCTGGCGGTTTTCCGCGCCGGTGGCATCGCCCTGAATACGACCCCGGGTAATGTCGCCGTTCAAAGAACTGATTTCAGAGATCAGCGCATTGGCGCGCTCGATGCTGAAGCCGATCTGGCGCTGGGCCTCGCTGCGTGCCGTCAGCAACTCTCCCTGCAGGCGGGTAAATTCATCAAACAAAAACTGTACATCAGAAACCGCAGTCAGGCGACGCACTCCCGACGCCGGGTCCAGCGCCGCCGAGCCGATTTCGGCAAAGGCGGTATTGAGACGCGCAAACAGCGATCCAGGATCGTCCAGCGTGCCAAATTGTGCCTGTACCCGATCCAAAAGACCTGCTTTGGCTTCGCCGGCGGCGGCATCGCCATTGGCGCTGAGCGAGGTGGCAAACAAAAACCGGTCGGTAATGCGGGTCAGACTGGCCGCATCAACCCCCAGACCGGCCCCGACCACATTGCGCGAGGTAATATTAGCCTGGGA
Organism: Robiginitomaculum sp.; assembly: GCA_030949705.1. GTDB lineage: Bacteria > Pseudomonadota > Alphaproteobacteria > Caulobacterales > Maricaulaceae > Robiginitomaculum_B. The sequence goes on from JAUZSF010000003.1 coordinate 156,813, forward strand.
TCGTGCATAGGCCGGTGTGTTGACATTACTGATATTGGTCGAGGTGGAGCGCAAAGCCAGCTGTGAAGCATTCAGGCCAGAAAGTGCGTTTCCAAGAATTGAATTAATAGACATTATCTATACCGTACCGGCAGGACTTGCCGCCCTTAGGGCCATTTTTTCCGACATTACTGGTCATTTTTGCGTAGCTGCAGTTTTGATGAAAATCTGGTAAGCCATTGCTTTAACGACTTTATTTTGCTTTTCATGTGTGCCACCCAAAATGTGTGCGGATTAACCATGTTTCAGTGAACGCAAGGGATGGGCCAAGTGTCTCTTTAGCCGCTGTACCCTATCTTCCACTGGTGCCAATGACCCCGGCAAATATGCGCAACTCGGCAGAAAACGCCCGGCAATACTGGGCCCTTCCTTGTGGTCTGTATTTGTAACGCATTGAAATAATTTACATAATAAAAGCATCTCAAGTTGGCCCGGCTTTTGCTGAGTAGGTGGGAAAAGCGCGTGCAGATTATGCAACACAGGCAAATTGAATGAGTTTGGATTTTAACATTCTGGCGACGGCAAGCGGCAACGGGGTAAAAACCGGGGCGGCTTCTTCAGTTGCAGGCCAGAAAGTTTCCGCCAAAGTCTCGCCGCAGAAAAATGGCGCCCACTCTGCCTTTGCCGACCTGCTAAATGCCAGTGTACAAGCCAATGCACAGGGCGGCTCCGCCGGGGAACTGGCCGGAAAGGTCACAGGTAAAACGAGCGGTAAAACAACAGTCAATGCCCAGTGGTTGCAAAGTACAGGAAAAAAACCGGCCTTAAAGGGGCACGGATTACAAAGTGACCTGGCCAGCGTACTGAAGCCTGCAAAGGTTGGTGATGAAGGTGAAGAAGCCCTGGTTGGCGCGACCACCATCCCGGCCAATGCGGCGACATTGGTGGCAAATACCAAAGATCAGTCTGGCAAGAACAAACCTTCGGCAGTGTCAGGTCTGGTCCAGAATACTGGCGATGCAGCACACAAGACTGCTAAACAAGGTGTCCAGCCCAATCCCGGTCAGATTCGCCGGTTGATTGGTGTCGGCGGCCTTAATCCATCTGATCCGCGGGCCAAGATCCCGGCGATAACAGTTGATCCGATTATTGCCGAATTGGATCCCAAAGGGGGCGTTGCGCCTGCGCCTTCACCCTCGCCAGCGATTCAGAGCGGCTCGATCGAAGCGGCGCTGGATCCAAAACCCATTACCACACCCCAACCCTCTACCTCTCCCGCTATAAAGGTCGGTTCCGTGGTTAGCGGGCTTGAGCCTTCTTTAAAAACCACGCCACAGCCTTCGCGAACCCCAGCCATTAAGAATGGTCCGGTTGTTGCCGGGCTGGATGCCAAGACGGTAACCACGCCGCCGCCATCCAAGAGCCCGGTTATCCAGAGCGGTCCGGTGATTGCCGGGCTGGACACAAAATCCTTTGCCGCCCCTCAGCCGGCGGGTATGCCGGCAATTGGTGCGGGGCCGGTGATCGCGGAACAGAACCAAAAAGGCGGCGGGTCACAGCCCCCCTCAGGTACACCGGCCATCAAAACCGGGCCCGTGGTTGCAGGTTTGACTCCTGGCAAAACCATGACGCCCTCTTTGTCCGGCTTGATGCAAGGTCTGAGCACACCCGAAGAAGTACAACAAAAGGCCACCCGTCGGGTAGGCCATGGGACTTCTAAAACAAATGCAGCCAAAGGCAGTTTGGCCAAGGCCGGTGGCCAATCTGGTACGAGCAATACGACGGTGTCGGCGGCAAATGCGGGCAATGTTGCCGCCAATGCAGCATCATTCACCAATGCAAATACGGTTTTGGCCCAGGCCGCCTCGAGCCAGCCATATAATAGCCAGAGCCATGATAACCCAGGTTCTACGTTACAAAATGGTGCGCCAGCAGGTTTTGCGGGTTTGCCCGATGCGGGACTGGACGGCCGGGTCATCCTTGCCAGCACATCAGTCGACCATGGGCTGAAGTCTGCGCAAACCCATGACATCGCCCAAAAAGCGACCAATGCAACGTCACATACTCCCCCCCGTCTTGACCAGGCCAGCCTGGCCGGTTTTGCCGCCAATATGGCGCAACGGATGCAGGGGGGCGGGACGCGTTTTGAAATTCGTCTGGATCCGGCAGAGCTGGGCAAGGTACAGGTCAAGCTGGAGGTGAGCGCTGATAATCGTGTCGAAGCAGTGCTCAGCTCTCATCGTCCTGAAGTCTTGGCGGACCTGCAACGAGGGGCTGATGCCTTGCGCCGGGCCTTGAGCGATATGGGATTTGATCTGGGCGCTGACGGATTGAGCTTCTCTTTGGAACAGGGCACCGGCGGTTTTGGTGCTGATCAGGACGCCAGTGGCGCCTCTGGTCTGGCGGGTCTGGAAGGCACTGAAGCAGAAGAGAATTTGGAGGTTCAGGCCCCCATTCTTGCACAAAGTGATCGTGGATATGGCATGACACGCGTTTTCGCCGGCCGTGTCGACGTGAGATTATAGGGTGAATTTATGGCAGTACTAAATGGGCTAGGGTTGAATTCAACGATATCAACTACACAAACGGCGACCGCCGGTCTTGCGAATAATTTTGATACGTTTCTTACCCTGCTGACCGAACAACTCAAAAATCAGGATCCGCTCAGCCCGCTTGATTCCACCCAGTTTGTTGACCAACTGGTACAATTTTCCGGGGTCGAGCAGCAAATCAATCAAAACAAGAACCTGGAATCCCTGATTAATCTGAATGCCGCCAACTCGGCCACGGCGGCGGTTGGTTTTATTGGCAAGGAAGTGGATGTGCTGAACACCACGGCCCCGCTCGCCAATGGCAATGCCCAATGGAGCTATGCCACCCAGTCTGATGCCGCCTCGGTGAGTATTCTGGTCAAGGATGCCAATGGAAAAGTGGTTTTCAAGGCCGATGGGAATACGGCCACCGGTACCCACACCTTTAACTGGGACGGCCGGGACAATGTCGGCACGTTGTTGGCCGATGGTAATTATGATCTGGAAGTGAGTGCCCTGGATAATGATGGCAATCTGGTTTCCACATCGGTCACCACCACGCGGGTGATTACGGGGGCTGATTTCTCCGGTACAGAACCGGCCTTGCTGGTGGGCAATGAACGCATTGCCTTTGCCAACATTTTGGCAGTCCGGGAGCGCACAGCACCCGCCATATAATGAAACGGGGGTCCAGAATGGTGACCCTTTCTTTGAAGCAGAAGCTCCTCAAGAAAAAAATGAGTGAAAAATCAACAGGAGTTTATAATGTCACTTAATTCAGCACTGACTATCGGGGTTGCCGGGTTGCGGGCCAATTCGTCCGCCCTTAGCGGTATTTCCAATAATATCGCCAACATCAATACGGTCGGGTACAAGCGTACACGCTCTGATTTTTCTTCTCTGGTCACGTCTTCATCCAATATTAGCGCACTGGATGCCGGGGCGGGGGTTTCGGCTGGCTCGCAACGTCTGATCGCCGAACAGGGGCAATTACAATCCTCCAGCGCCTCTACCGATTTGGGTATTGCCGGTGCCGGTTTCTTCGTCGTGGGTACGGCCACGCAAAATGGGGCTACCGATGATGCCTTGCGCTTTACGCGCGCCGGTGGCTTTGCCCCCGACGAAAAAGGCTTCTTGCGTAATGCAGCCGGGTATTATTTGCGCGGCTGGCCGGCGCAACCCGATGGCAGTTTTGCCACTAATGCTTCGGATATTACGTCGCTCTCTACGGTAAATATTGCCTCGATCAGCGGGGCGGCCAAAGCCACCAGCACCGTTCAGGTCAATGGCAATCTCAAAGCCAGCCAGGCCATTTCCGCCGCAGAGGCAACTTATGCGGCCGGGACATCGGCCAATAATATGGCGTCGGGCGCGGTAACGCCTGACTTTGTGCGCACAGTACAGGTTTTTGACAGCCAGGGCGGGGTTCATAATATCAATCTGGCGTTTCTGAAAAGCAGCGCGGCGGCCAACACCTGGCACGTAGAGGTTTATGCCAGCCCGGCCAGTGACGTGACCATTGGAGCCCCTCTGGTTGATGGCCAGCTCGCCGTGGGTGATGTGGTCTTTGACGCCAATGGCCAGTTTGATGCCGCGGCCTCTATGTCGCTAAACTTGGCCTTTGGGGCTTCATCGGCGGGGGCACCAGCGGCCAGTGCCTTTAACTGGGCCAGCAGCCTGGGGATCGCCGCACAGACGATTAATGTCAATCTGGGTAGTGCCGGGGCCTCCGGGGGCATGACCCAGTTTGATTCCAATTCAGTGCTGGACTCTTCAATTGTGGACGGGGCCATTTTTGGCAGTCTGACCGGGGTTGATGTGGATGATCAGGGTTTTGTTACGGCCAGTTTCTCCAATGGTGTCATTCAGAAGATCTATCAGATCCCACTGGCTACTTTCGTCAATCCGAACGGGTTGAATGCCGAAGATGGCGATGCCTTTAGTCTGGCTATTAATTCAGGTTCCTTGAACCTGAAGGCGGCCGGGAACGGAGTTGGCAAAATTGCTTCTAAAACGCTTGAAGGGTCCAATGTGGATCTGGCCAAAGAGTTCACCAACCTGATTACGGTGCAGCGGGCCTATTCCGCATCGTCCAAAATCATCACTACCGCGGACCAGATGCTCGACGAACTGATCAGGATCAAACGATAGCGCGTTCAATCCCCTCCGGTCCTGAACCGGAGGGGATTTAATTAAAATTGGACAGGGTTTTTTTTGGAGGAATTCACCAGCTTCATTTGCCGGATATTTAACTTCTTCTCTTAAGGTCACACCCAGAGACAGCAAATGTCCGATAAACAAGTATGGGAACGGGTGATATGGGTTACGCACGCAAAACACGAGAAACATTGGTCATTGGTCCAGATGGCAGTCCGCTGACATTGGCCGATCTTCCACAGCCGGAAACCCGGCGCTGGGTTATCAGGCGCAAGGCCGAAGTGGTGGCCGCTGTCCGGGGGGGACTGTTAACCCTGGAAGACGCCTGCAAGCGCTACCGTCTGACAGTTGAAGAATTTCTGGGCTGGCAGCAAATGATCGACCGTCATGGGCTGGCCGGACTGCGCACGACCAAGGTGCAGCAATACCGATAATATTGGTAAATTGCCAAAATTGAGAGGCTTGGTCTCTCGCAAAATCCAAAAAAGAGCCCGAAGTTTATCTTCTGGCTCTTTTTTTATGCATTTTCATCCCTCTGTGACCGTTTCATTAAGTATACGTTTACGACGTAGTGGGAAATTCCTGCCTAGTGGAGTGCGCAATCGCGCGTTTAGGTAGGAAAAATACGTGAACGGTTTACTCAATACCCTCAATCAGTTCGGACCGGTGCGGTTGATCATCATCATGGGGGTAACCATTGGTGTCACATTAGCGCTAATGATGATGAGCTTTCAAATTGGCTCTGCGGATAAGACCTTGCTCTATTCCGGTTTGGATTTGAAGGAAGCCTCACAAATCAGCGCTCGTCTGGACCAGATGGGGATACCTTATTCCATTGGTGCTGGGGGCTCTACCATTATGGTGCCGCGTAAAAAGGTGGAAACGGTGCGGATGGCGCTGGCCGGGGAAAATCTGCCCAGCTCGGGCTCCATGGGATATGAAATTTTCGACAAGACCGGCGCTATGGGGCAAACCAGCTTTGCCCAGAACATGGCGCAATTGCGTGCCCTTCAGGGCGAACTGGAACGCACCATAACCTCTTTGGACGGGGTCAGCGCCGCGCGGGTGCTACTGGTATTGCCCAAACGCCGTCTGTTCGAACGTGATGCACAACAGGCCAAGGCGTCGGTGGTGATTCGCCTGCAGTCCAATATTATTGGTGTTACCCAGACCCAGGCGATCCGCCAATTGGTGGCCAGTGCGGTGCCGGGGCTAAAGGCAGGCAATGTAACCGTAGCCGACGAAGCCGGGCGGGTGTTGGCAAGACAGGATGAAGAGGGCCATGAGGGGCAGGCGGCAGCCGCGGGCCAACGTACCCTGGTCGAAATGGCGTTATCCAGAAAAATTACCCAGATGTTGGCTCCGATTGCCGGCCCGGACGGAGTGCAGGTGCAAATCAGTGCCGATCTTGATCTGGACAGGATCACTGAACGTTCCACGATTTATGACCCGGACAATCGGGTGGTGATTTCTAGCGATACCAGCGAGGAGAGCTCGGACCAATCCGAAGCCAAAACCAGCGCCGCGGTCAGTGTCGGGGCCAATGTGCCCAATAAGGATGATTCGGCAGGCGGCGATGGGGGCAAATCCAATGCTATCAGCTCCCGTACCAGTGAAATCCTCAACTATGGGAATTCAAAAACTGAACGCACCATTGTGCGCTCTTCGGGGGCAATCAAACGGTTATCTGTAGCCGTGGTGGTGGATGGTATCTTGACCAAGGACGATGCCGGTGTGGAAACTTATACGCCGCGCACCCCAGAACAAATGAGTGAGATTGAGGCCCTGGTTAAAACCGCCATTGGTTTTGATGAGGCCCGCGGGGATACGGTTACGGTTTCCAATGTGCGCTTTTCGCGGCCAGAACCGCTGGGCGATGTGGCCCCGCCAGGTATGTTCTCGTTTAGCAAGGACGATATTATGCGCACGATCGAGCTGCTTATCCTGGCGGTGGTCTCGATTGCCATGATGATCTTTATCGTGCGGCCTTTATTGTCCGGCATTGTTGGCGGTGGGACTGGGGGTGGCATGCCCATGCTGGCCAGTGCAGGCGCTGCACCGGCACTGGCAAGGCCGGAGGGCCCAACCGCGGCCCCGCCGATTCCCTCAGGGGGAGGGGGCTCTGGCGCCCAGGGCGCTTTGCCGCCGCCACAGCAAAATTCGGAACTGGAAGAGACCATCGATGTGGCCAAAATTCAGGGACAGGTCAAAGCGTCGTCGGTCAATAAGGTTGCCGAAATTGTAGATTCACATCCGGAGGAATCCATTTCGATCCTTCGTACCTGGTTGCACGAGGCATAAATTATGGTCAGAGCCGCCGCCAGTCGCCCCGTCGTTGATGATGTAACGCGCCTTTCAGGTGCGGACAAGGCCGCCATTATCTTGCTGGCCCTGGGCGAAGAGCATCACAAATTGTGGGAGTTGATGGATGATGAGGAGATCAAGGAGATCTCCCAAGCCATGTCCAATCTGGGCAATGTAACGGCTTCGGCTGTGGAAAAGCTGATTGTTGAATTTGTCAGTCAGATGTCTTCCACCGGGTCGATTATGGGCTCCTACGAGGCTACCCAGCGCCTGTTGGCCAGCTTTATGCCCGAAGACAAGGTCGAAAGCGTCATGGAGGAAATCCGTGGCCCGGCCGGGCGTACCATGTGGGATAAGCTGGGCAATGTGAACGAAGGCGTGCTGGCCAATTATCTGAAAAACGAATATCCGCAGACCGTGGCTGTGGTGCTGTCAAAGGTCAAGGCGGACCATGCCGCCCGGGTGTTGAGCGCCTTACCGGAAGATTTTTCCATGGAAGTGGTGATGCGCATGTTGCGCATGGAACCGGTACAAAAAGAGATCATGGACGAGATTGAGGCCACTTTACGCCGCGAGTTTATGTCCAATCTGGCCCGTACCAACAAGCGTGACAGCCATGAAATGATGGCGGATATTTTCAACAATTTTGACCGCCAGACCGAAAACCGTTTCCTGGCAGCACTGGAAGAGCGCAACCGCGATGCCTCCGAACAGATCCGGTCGTTGATGTTCGTCTTTGAAGATCTGCAAAAACTGGATCCGGGCGGTGCGCAAACGCTGCTGAGAGCCGTGGAAAAAGACCAGCTGGCGCTGGCGATGAAAGGGGCCTCCGAGGCCCTGCGCGACCTATTCTTCTCGAATATGTCTGAACGGGCCGCCAAGATTTTACGAGAAGATATGGAGGCCATGGGGCCGGTGCGGCTGAAAGATGTCGAGGGGGCCCAGCAAATGATGGTCAATCTGGCCAAGGATCTGGCGGCCAAGGGCGAGATTCTGTTGGCCGATGGCGGCGCTGATGACGAGTTGATTTACTAATATGGACACGCAAAACACAACCAAGTTTTCTTTTGAAACGGAGTTTGCACCCGACGGTACGATCCTGCGCGATGATACCGGCTGGCGGATGACCTTCACGCAGGAGGAAATGCAGGTCGAGCGCGACAAGGCCTATGCCGAAGGACAGCGCGATGCCCTGGTTCAGGCGGAACAAGCCTCAGCGGCGCTGTTGAGTGAGTTGAATGAACATAGCACGCAAATCCTTTCCACCCTGAAAGAACAGGCAAATCAGTGTCGTTGCCAGGCTATCGAGCTGGTGCTGGTGGCGGCCCGCAAAATTGCGGGCCGGGCGCTGGAATGTTTTCCGGATGAACAGGTGAAAGACACGGTACAGGAAATTCTGAAGGATTTGCGCGGGGCCCCGCGCTTGGTGGTGACGTGTCCGTCCGGTGTTTCCGACAAACTATCAAAGGATTTGCAGGAGATGGCTGCCCATAGCGCCTTTGACGGCGAGTTGATCATTCGTCAGTCCGAGGCAGCCGCCCCCGGGGATGTGCGCCTGGAATGGGCTCAGGGCGAAGTGGATATCAATACCGAAGATGTTGCCAGGCGCGTGGAAAACACGGTGCGTCAATGGTTGGCGGCCACGGAAGAACAAGAAGAACAACCTGATTTATTTGCCAGTGATACTGGCACCAAGGAGGAAGCATAATCCATGTCCGATAATGAATCCGATATCGAGTTGCAGGATTTTGATCAGCCGGGGGACGTTCCGGAAGATCAGGCGCCTGTAGAAGAAACGCCGGCCCCACCACCGGCAGCCATTGCCGAGGATGAAGAGCCTAAAACCGCCGCCGACCTAGCCCCGGTTTATGATGTGCCGGTGCGCATATCGGCTGTTCTTGGCAAAACCAAAATCAATGTGAACGAACTATTGGCGCTCAGCCGGGGTTCGATTCTGGAGTTGGACAGAAAAGTGGGCGAGGCCATCGATATTTATGTCAACAACCGGATCGTGGCGCGTGGTGAAGTGGTGATTGTGGATGAACAGCTTGGGGTCACCATGACAGAAATCATTAAAGATTCAGCGGTTGGCACCTGAACAGGTGTATGACCTATAGGAGAAGAAAATGCGGGTTTTGATTATTGGTAATTTGGGCGGACAGCTCGGCGAAGCCACAAAAATTGCCATGAACAATGGGGCCAAAGTAGCCCATGTCGAGAGTGTGGACGCGGCCATGAGTGCCTTGCGCGCCGGGCAGGGGGCAGACCTGTTAATGGCGGATATTGGCAATGATATTGGCGCCTTGGCCGATGCCTTGAAAAAAGAGCGCATCCATGTGCCAATCGTGGCGTGCGGGGTTTCAGCAACCCCCACAGAGGCGGCGGCGGCCATTCGTGCCGGCGCCAAGGAGTTTATTCCCCTGCCACCGGATACGGATCTGATTGCGGCGGTACTGGCCGCGGTGGCTGATGATGAACGGCCGATGATTGCCCGCGATCCGGTGATTCGCCGTGTGGTGGCGCTGGCCGATCAGATCGCCCCTTCCAATGCCTCGATCCTGATCACCGGTGAATCCGGCTCCGGTAAAGAGGTTATGGCCCGTTACGTCCATGAAAAATCTAAACGGGCGGGCAAGGCCTTTATCTCGATCAATTGTGCCGCCATTCCCGATAATTTGCTGGAATCCGAGCTGTTCGGCCATGAAAAAGGAGCTTTTACCGGGGCTGTTGCCCGCCGCATCGGCAAGTTTGAAGAGGCCGATGGCGGCACGCTTCTGTTGGACGAAATTTCGGAAATGGATGCCCGCCTTCAGGCCAAGTTATTGCGCGCTATTCAGGAACGCGAAATTGACCGGGTGGGTGGCTCTAAGCCGGTAAAGGTGGATATTCGTATCCTGGCCACCTCCAATCGGGATCTGACCGAGGCCGTGCGTGATGGCAGTTTCCGCGAGGATTTGCTGTTCCGCCTGAATGTGGTCAATCTGAAATTGCCACCTCTGCGGGATCGTCCAGGCGATATTGCGGCGCTGGCTGATTACTTTGCCACCCGATATGCCGCTGCCAATGGGGTGCCGGCCCGCCCCATTTCCGAGGCTGCGCGGCACGTTTTGTTGAACCGGCAATGGCCGGGTAATGTTCGTGAGCTGGAAAATGCCATGCATCGGGCGGTCTTGCTGGCCGAAGGTGATGAAATCGGCCCCGATGCCCTTCGCGCGCCAGACGGCACGAAGCTGGCCGATGCGGCCCCGCGTGGCGTTGTGGCGACCGCGGCTGAGGCGGCTCAGATTTCCACCCAGCGGGCCGTTGGCCTGACGGTGGCACAGGTGGAGCAGGACCTTATTCTGGATACCCTGTCCCATTGCCTGGGTAATCGTACCCATGCGGCTAATATTCTGGGAATTTCCATCCGCACCCTACGGAACAAGCTCAAAATTTATGCCGAACACGGGGTGGCGGTGCCGATGCCGGGCGGGAATGGGAATGCGGATATAGGTGCCATTGCCTGAGTATGGATCAGTATAGGGTCAGGAAATCATAATGGCTGAATCTTCAGGCATAAGCTCGGCAACAACCGGATTTGATTCGAAGAAATTTTCCAGTGCCATCCTGCGTGGCGATGTGGCGTTGGCCGTTGGTATTGTCGCTATTTTGATGATGCTGATCCTGCCCATGCCGTCCTGGCTTTTGGACATCGCGCTGGCCGTCTCCATATCCTTTTCCATTATGGTGCTGATGACGGCGCTGTTCATTCAAAAACCCTTGGAATTTAGTGCATTTCCGGCGGTTTTGCTGATCGCGACCATGTTGCGGCTGGGATTGAACCTGGCTTCCACGCGCCTGATTTTGTCGGATGGTTCCCAGGGACCCGATGCGGCGGGGCAGATCATTCGCGGCTTTGGGGCGCTGATTACCCAGGGTAATTATGTCATCGGCATTATCGTCTTTATCATTCTGGTGATCGTCAATTTTGTGGTCATTACCAAGGGCTCTGGCCGTATTGCCGAAGTGGCGGCGCGCTTCTCTTTGGATGCCATGCCCGGCAAGCAAATGGCCATTGATGCGGATCTCAGCTCGGGTCTTTTGAAAGAAGATGAGGCCCGGCAAAAGCGCAAGGATCTGGAAGCCGAGTCCAATTTTTATGGCTCCATGGACGGTGCCTCGAAATTTGTCCGCGGTGATGCAGTGGCCGGTCTGCTGATTACCGCCATCAATATTATTGGCGGGATGATTATTGGCGTAGGCCAGGAGGGCATGCCCTTTGCCCAGGCGGCGTCGAACTATACCATGTTGACCATTGGTGACGGGCTGGTCAGCCAGATCCCGGCGCTGGTAATTTCCATTGCGGCGGGCCTGCTGGTGTCCAAAGCCGGGGTGGAAGGGGCCGCCGACAAGGCCATTTTTGCGCAATTCACCGGCTATCCGCAGGGCCTGATCATTGTGGCGGGGATCAGCCTGATTGCGGCCCTGATGCCGGGCATGCCCTTTGTACCCTTTGCCCTGATGTCGGTTTTGCTGGGCGGCGGGGCCTGGCTGCTGCACCAGCGCAAAGCCATGGAAAAAACAAAAGCCGACGTGGCCACGGCTGAAGAGGCGAAGGAAAGCAAAAATGAAGAACAGCCAATCACCGAAAGCCTGCATATTGATGGCCTGAAGATCGAGCTGGGTTATAACCTCCTGAGTCTGATCAATGATATGGAAGGGCGCCGCCTGACCGACCAGATCAAGGCTCTGCGCCGCCAGATGGCGCAGGAAATGGGCTTTGTCATGCCGCCGGTGCGCATATTGGATAATATGCAGCTGAACGCCGATGACTATATGGTGCGGGTCAAGGAGATCGAAGCCGGGACCGGCATGTTAAAACTCGGCCATTTGCTGGTCATGGACCCGGCAGGCGCGCAAGTTGATTTGCCTGGTGATCACGTCAAAGAGCCAACCTTTGGTTTGCCTGCCACTTGGGTGACCGAATCGCTGCGGGAAGAGGCCATGTTCAAGGGATTGACCGTGGTTGATCCAGCGACCGTGCTGGCCACTCACCTGACCGAAATTTTACGCGATAACATGCCGGACCTTTTGTCCTTTGCAGAAACCGAAAAACTGCTCGATGGTCTGGGCAAGGAAGATAAAAAACTGCTCGAAGAGATCAGTCCCTCGCAAATCAGCCGTTCTGGCATTCAACAGGTCTTGCAGGGCCTTCTTAAAGAGCGTGTCTCCATTCGTGATCTGCCGGCCATATTGGAGGCCATTGCCGAGGCCAGTGCCACCACCCAGAATCTGGGGGCCATTATCGAACATGTGCGCACCCGCCTGGCACGGCAATTGTGCCATGCGGCGGCGGCCCCTGATGGTACCTTGCCCATGTTGGGCCTGTCACCGGAATGGGAGCAGGCCTTTGCCGAAAATCTGATCGGGGAGGGAGACAACCGACAGCTGGCCTTGCCGCCTTCCAAACTGCATGAATTTATCAATCGGGTGCGCGACAGCTTTGATGCGGCGGCCGAGGCCGGTGATGCGCCGGTTTTGCTGACCTCACCGGCGATCCGCCCCTATGTGCGCTCTATCATTGAGCGTTTTCGCGGGCAGACCATTGTGATGTCGCAAAATGAAATTCATCCAAAAGCACGTTTAAAAGTAGTGGGGCAGGTATGATGAACCCGAGTGTCCTTTCCATCATGGAACAGAGTTTTACGCCGGCTGATCTGGTATTGATCAGTGCGATTTCGCTGGTGTGTGCCGGGGCGATGCGTAATTACGGCCATATTATCGTTACGGTGTTTATTGCCACGGCAGTGGATTACATGCTGCCGGGAGTGTTCGCCTTGCTGACCGGCGCGCCGGTGGGTGATGCCATGGCGGCCAGCTGGACCCGGCTGGCGGGATATTCCAGTGTTGCTCTGCTGGTACGTATGCTGGTTTATTTCTCGGCGATCAGTCTGCTCTTTGGTACCAAGGCGGCATATGGCCGTCGGTAAAGCCTGTGGCTTTTTGGCCTGAAGTTTGCGTGCCCCCCTTCTGATTGTTCGCAATTGAGACCATGGGGGTAGCGATGGAAACCTTGAAACTGATCAGCGATATTGCCTTTGCGCCGGGGGAATTGGTGGTGTGTGCCGGTATTGCCACCATTGTCGGGCTGGCTACGGGACAGTTTTCACGCATCTGGCTGGCGGTGCTGTTGGCGCTGGGGGCCGATATGGCGTGGCCATGGTTGCTGGAAACCAGCCAGGGCTATGAGGCGAGCCTGGCACGCGAAGCCGCCACCACGCATTTAATGCGCGATGGCGGGGCGGCCATTGCCTTGCGAATGGTGCTCTATTTTGCGGCGATATCCGTGATTTTAATGTTCAAGCGCTTGCTGGGATCCGAGAGTTAACGCGCGGCACGCTTGCCGGCGATTTCGTCCAGTTCGTCCTGTTCAGCCTTGGCGCGAGCCTCGGCGATGCGGGCCAGACGGCGTTCTTCCATCAACTCAAACTTTTTCAGCTCCAAAAAGGCTTCTTCCAGTTGCACGCGTAAAGCGGCGGTCTGGGCATCCAGTTCCACCATCGAGGCGCGCAAATTGTTTTTGCGTTCGATCACGGCCTGGGCATAGGAGCCATAGGCCATAAAGCCTTCGCGGCTTTCATCGGCGGCCACCTGTTCTTCAGGCACGCTGCGTTCCAGGTCCGCGGCGCGGCTTTCCAGATGAGCGCGTGCCTCATCCAGCGCGCCCATTTGTTTTTGCAGTTCTTCGACCTTGAACCGCGCCAGTTTTACCAGGGATGCAAAATTACGCATCATACCCCTCCATTATGCCTCGTTATTAAGGCTATTATTGTCACCCAAAATCTCGGCCAGACGTTGGAACCCATCGTCTAAAGACGTGGCTTCTTCTTTATTCTGACCCAGAAATGCTTCCAGCGGGTCGTGTAATTCTATGGCACGATCCACACCGGCATTCGATCCGCGGGCATAAGCACCCAGACGGATTAATTCTTCCATATCGGCATAATCACTCAGCGCGCGACGCGCATTGCGGATCAGCTCGATTTCATTGTCATCGCAGCAACCAGGCATGGTGCGCGATATGCTTTTCAAAATATTGATAGCAGGAAAACGTCCCCGTTCGGCAATGGCCCGTTCCATCACAATATGGCCATCCAATATGCCGCGCGTCGCATCGGCGATTGGCTCGTTATGATCATCGCCATCAACCAGCACCGTGAAAATACCGGTAATGGCCCCCTCGGGGCGGCCATCGGTGCGACGGCCGGGGCCGGCGCGTTCCAAAAGGCGGGGCAGTTCGTTAAATACGGACGGGGTATAGCCGCGTGTGGTCGGTGGCTCACCGGCGGCCAGTCCAATTTCGCGCTGAGCCATGGCAAAGCGCGTTACCGAATCCATCAGGCACAGTACATGTTGTCCTTGATCACGGAAATATTCGGCCACGGTCAGGGTCAATTGCGCCGCCTGGCGGCGACTGAGCGCCGGTTCGTCCGAAGTGGCAACCACCACCACGGTGCGTTTCATGCCCTCGGGACCCAACACATCGTCGATAAATTCCTTGACCTCGCGGCCCCGCTCCCCGATCAGCCCGATCACCGCCACATCGCAATCCGCATTTTGTGCCAGCATGGACATGAGCACGGATTTGCCAACCCCCGAGCCGGCAAACACGCCCATGCGCTGGCCCTTGCAGATTTGTGTAAAGGTATTGATGGCGCGAACGCCGGTATCCATACGCCCCCCGACCCGGGCCCGGGCATGAGGTGCCGGCGGGCGACCACGCAGGGGATAGGGGTACAAGCCCGGCAATAGCGGCCCGCCATTGTCCACCGGCTTGCCAAAGGCATCAATGACCCGGCCCAGCCAGGCGCTGGACGGACGCACATAGGGACCTTCGGGGTCGATTTCCATACGGGCCCCGGCGCGCACACCGTCCAGCGGTCCAAAGGGCATCATCAGGGCATGATCACCGCGAAAGCCCACGACTTCGCAGGCAATATCACCATGACGGGTTTGCGCGGTGGCCCGCGCTCCAAGCTCCAGCGCATCGGCTGGACCCATGGCTTCAATCATCAGACCGTTTACAGCGGTAACGCGACCGCGAAATCGCCGTGGTTCCAGGGCTTCGATGCTGGCTCGAAGAGCGTGCATATACGTGAACTCCATCTCAAACGTGTCAGGTTTCATCACAAACCTACACGTGACGCCTTGAGATCACGTAAACGTGGCAACAATAATTGTATGAATTACAGTTTTTGTGCCTGACCCCGAATGATTAACAAAATCAGTTTGATTTGTTTAAGTTTGGTTAAGGGGATTCCCCTAGCGTAGGGATAGAGTTAACCATTACGCCAATGAAGCCTGCAAACTGATTCGCAGGCCAATGGGAGGGGCCGATGCGAGTTCTCTTGGTTGAGGATGATAGTGCGATAGCACAATCGATTGAGCTGATGCTAAAGTCTGAGGGCTTTAATGTTTATACGACGGATCTTGGTGAAGAAGGTGTCGATCTGGGCAAGCTGTATGATTATGACATCATCTTGCTGGACCTTGGTTTGCCGGACATGCCCGGCTTTGACGTATTAAAGCAATTACGGGTTTCCAAGGTGGAAACACCAGTACTGATCCTGTCGGGAACTGCCGATACAGAGGTCAAGGTCCAGGG
Source organism: Robiginitomaculum sp. (assembly GCA_030949705.1). Classification (GTDB taxonomy): domain Bacteria; phylum Pseudomonadota; class Alphaproteobacteria; order Caulobacterales; family Maricaulaceae; genus Robiginitomaculum_B. Next base: position 172,428 of record JAUZSF010000003.1, read on the forward strand.
TCTTGGCTATGGCGCCGATGATTATCTGACCAAACCGTTCCACAAGGATGAGCTGGTCGCCCGCATTCATGCGGTGGTGCGCCGGTCCAAAGGGCATTCGCAATCCATTATCACCACCGGCATGGTGGCGGTTAATCTGGATGCCAAAACCGTTGATGTGAATAAACAGCGCGTGCATCTGACCGGCAAGGAATACCAGATGCTGGAGCTTCTTTCCTTGCGCAAGGGCACGACACTCACCAAGGAAATGTTCCTCAACCAGCTTTATGGCGGTCTTGACGAGCCGGAATTGAAAATTATTGACGTGTTTATCTGTAAATTGCGCAAAAAACTCGCCAATGCCACCGGCGGTGAACACTATATCGAAACGGTCTGGGGCCGTGGCTATGTGTTGCGCGATCCGGCCGAGGAAGAAGAAGCCGCATAAGGTTTGTTTTGAACAGTTTGATGGAAAAGGCGGCTTGATCAGCCGCCTTTTTTGTGGGGCGAGCGCAGTAATAAAATAAATGGGGCCGCCAATAGGGAAATCCCCATCATAAAACGAAAATCATTCAGATAGCCGATCAGGGCGGCTTGCTGATTGATCTGGGCATTTACGATAGCCAGTCGCCCAAGCCCTTCCGGTCCGGTAATGCCCAATGCCGTGACCAGCGGGTTGAAGGGCGTGATGTGCGCTGCCAGTTCAGCATGATTGATCTGGATATTACGGGCCAACAGGGCAAAGGAAATCGACACCCCGATAGATGAGCCGATATTCCGCACCAGCGAGAACAGCGCCGTGGCTTCGGTGCGGTATTTCTCATCCAGGGTGGCAAAGGTAATCACCCCCATGGGCACAAAAACGCTCCCAAGACCCAACCCTTGGGCAAAGCCCGTCCAGATGATGTCTTTTTGACTGACTTCCAAGGTGAACTGACTCATCGAATAAAGGGAAATAACAATCATCATCATGCCACCAGCGATCAGAAAACGTGGATCAAAACGTTCGGCCAGTCGGCCCATGATCATCATGCCCAGCATCATGCCCAGCCCCCGCGGGGCCAGGACTAGCCCGGTCAGGATCACTGGCCAGCCCTTAAGGGTCTGCAGGAACGGCGGCAGAATGGCCATGGTGGACAGAAAAATGATCCCCACCAGAAACATAAAGCCCAACCCCATGCTGAGGTTACGGTCCTTGAACATGGCCGGGTTTAAAAATGGCCGCCGGGTGGTCATGATATGCACCACAAACAGGTATAGGCACAGCACTGCCAGCACCGCTTCGATGACAATTTCGGGCGCGGAAAACCAGTCCTGAGACTGGCCCCGGTCCAGCATCATTTGCAAGGCCCCGATAGAAAGGCTGAGCAAGGCAAAGCCCGGCCAGTCAAAGGGCAGCTTGTTTTGCCGATAGGTGCGTTTGACAAACAAGGACAGGCCGGTGATGGCCATCAGACCCACCGGCAGATTGATATAAAACACCCAGCGCCACGAAAGGGTCTCGGTCAGCCATCCCCCCAGGGTTGGTCCCAATACCGGGCCGATCATCACCCCCACGCCCCAGATGGCAATGGCACGGCCATGTTGATGGCGCGGGTAAATGTCCAGCAAGACCGCCTGGGACAAGGGTACCAGGGACGCCCCAAAGGCACCTTGCATCAGACGGAAAAATACCAATTGGCCCAGATTGGCCGCTGCGCCAGCCAACATGGAGGCCACCACAAACCCAGCCACCGCCCCGATAAAGAGGCGTTTGCGCCCAAAGCGTGCCGCCAGGAACCCGGTGGGTGGGGTCATAATGGCGGCAGAAACAATATAAGAGGTCAATACCCAGGAAATCTGATCCTGGGTGGCCGCCATTGCCCCCTGCATGTGTGGCAGGGCCACATTGGCGATGGTGGTGTCAATGGCCTGCATGGTGGTGGCCAGCATCACCGACAGGGTGATCATGGCCCGGTTAGACCCGGCCGTTACCGAAGGTGAATCAGCCGACATCGGCGCCTAGCCAGCGTAAAGGCATTTGCAAAATGGCCGGCAATGGGCGGTGATAGCCAGTATCAATGCGTACCTTCACGCTCATGCCAGCGCGTAAAACCGGTTTGCCTTTATAGCCATCCAAAGCAATGCGTACCGGCACGCGCTGGACCACCTTAACCCAGTTTCCGCTGGCGTTTTGGGGGGGCAGCAAAGAAAATTCGGATCCCGTGGCCGGATCAATACTCTCCACATGGCCGCTTAAAGGGGTGTCCGGATAGGCATCCACCCGCAGCTTTGCAGGTTGTCCAACGTGCATATGGGTCAGGGCGGTTTCCTTGAAATTAGCCTCAATCCATAATCCTTGATCGGCAACAATCACCATGGCCGGCACACCGGCATGGACGTAATCCCCCAACACGGGCACCATGCTTATGGTGCCGGCAATGGGGGCGCGTACAACGGCATTGGCCAGATCCTCCTGAGCCAGTTCAACCTTGGCCCAGGCACCGCGAACACGTGGATGTTCATGGGGGCTGGCCTTAGGATCTCCCAGCATGGCCCGCAGAACGGCAATTTCCTGGGCTTTGGTTTGCAGTCGGGTGGCCGCCACATCGCGGTCATGGACATATTCATCCAGCATGGCTTCGGAAACCACTTTGCGATTGGCCAGCTCTTTTCGTCGTTTTAATTCGCGCCGGGAAAAGGACAGGTTTTCAAGCACCGTTTCGCGCTCGCTTAGGCGTTGCTGGTAATTGGCCTTGGCCGCCATGATTTGCCCCAGGGCTTCATCATGGGCAGCCCGCGCTGCGTCCAGCGCGGCCTTCAGGCGCTTGGTATCAAGCACAAAGAGAACATCACCGGCCTTCACATGCTGGTTGCTGTGCACGCTGAGTGCGGTGATGGTGCCGGAAATTTCGGCGCTGACCTGGGCCTTGTCGGCTTTGACATAGGCGTTTTCGGTCTGCATCCAGCGCCCACCCGTCGCGTAAATCCAAAGGGCGATAAAGGCGATGATCAGAACAGGCGTGCCCATCAACACCACGCGCAAGGTTCTTGGTGAACGCAACCGTTGACGAATTGCTCCCAGCGACATGGCGCTGGATTGCCCCACGGCAATGTCTGCCTTGTCCACATCCAGGTCATCATTGGTTTGAGGGGCACTCATGAAACATCATCCTGCATAAGGTTATCTTTGATATGCATCAGCATGGTGGTGAGTTGTTTTTTATTTTCTGCGGATAATCCCTGGGTGCCCTTTTTCATCATGGCGGCCCCGATGGCACGAATTTCGCGCAAGACCGGTTCGGCATTATTGGTCAGATACAGTTGGAACGAGCGCCGGTCATCCGGGTTGATCCGCCGTTCAATCATCTGGTTGGCGGCCAGCAGGTCCAGCTGGCGCGTGAGGGTGATGGGCCGGATTTCCAACAGGCGGGCCAGCTCGCTCTGGGTGATACCCTGTTGGCGGTCCAGATAAATCAGTGTGCGGTATTGCGCCTGGGTCAGGCGCAAATGGCGGGCCCGCTCATTAAAGGACTTGCGCAGGATTTGCGCGGTGTCACTGATGGCAAAGGCCAGGGCGCGATCTTCGTTGGCTAAGGGCATAACGCGTTATATACCCCTGCTTATAGTAAGCAATACTTATTATAAGGAGTGGTTAAAATAAAGTCACAAAAAAAGCGGCCCCAGGGCCGCCTTTGATGTTGAAAATACAGGGGGTGCTAAGCCACTTTGGCAACAGCCTTTTCTTTGCGGACATAAAGACCGCGTTTGCCAGGTACCGGCACAAAGGCGTCGGAAAGGCCCATGACGGTTTCCGCCGCGCCCAGAAACAAAAAGCCATCCGGGGCCATACATTGGGCCAGCCGGTTCAAAATGTCGCTTTTGGTTTCCTGATCGAAATAAATAAGCACATTGCGGCAAAAGACGACGTCGAACTGTCCCAAAGCCCGAAAGCTGTCCAGCAGATTGTATTTTCTGAAGGTGATATGTTGTTGCAGGCTGGGATCAATACGCCACAGATCGTCCACTTTTTCAAAGTATTTGACCATCAGCTGTACTGGCAGGCCGCGTTGCACTTCGAATTGGGAGTACAGGCCGGTTTTGGCTTTTTGCAATACCTTGTCCGAAATGTCGGTGGCCAGAATGCTGCTGGCCATGCCTTTCATGCGGGCGGCTTCTTCGCGCAGGATCATGGCCAGCGAATAGGGCTCCTGGCCCGTGGAAGCGGCGGCGCACCAGATCTTGATTTTGGATCCGGGGCGGCGATTGGCAGTCAGGTGTGGAATGACTTCACTTTTGAACAGATCAAAGGGGGTGCGATCGCGAAAGAAGAACGTTTCATTGGTGGTCATGGCCTCGGTGACCATGGCATTCAGGCGTTCATCATTGCGTGTGCGCATGGCTGCCACCAATGCCTCAACCGAGGCAAAGTTTTCCTTGCGAGCGATGGGGCCCAGGCGGCTATCCAGCAAATACCCCTTGTCGGCGCTCAGCACATGACCAGAGCGTTTTTTCAGCATAGAGACCAAAAAGTCGAAGTCCTGGCTATTCATTACAGTTTTCCCCCGCTGACAATCTTCATGATCGTACATCCTATTTGATTTATAGGTTTGATTTGTTCGGCAAGACCGGCCTGTACCACCGATCCGGGCATGCCCCAGACCACAGAACTGGCTTCGTCCTGGGCAATGACCTGTGCTCCTGCTTTGACTATCTGTTCGGCACCGGCACAGCCGTCATGGCCCATGCCGGTAAGAATGACGCCTAAGGCCGCATTGCCGTAGACTTCGGCGGCGCTGCGAAACATAGGGTCCACCGCCGGACGGCAATAGTTTTCCTGTGGGCGCTGGTCCAAGCCAATCACAATGCCGCTGCCGACGCGCCGCACCGTCATGTGAAAATCACCCGGTGCCAGATAAATACCACTTGATTTCACCGGCATGCCGTCACGCCCCTCAACTACGGGTTTGCGGGCGTTTTTGCTCAAGTGCTCGGCCAGAACGGCGGTAAAGGCCTTGGGCATATGCTGGGTGATGAAAACCGGGATATTAATCTTGGGGCCAATGGCGGTGATGACATCGCGCAATGCCTGTGGTCCGCCAGTAGAGGAACCGATAAAGACCGCTTTGGGCACAGGCCTTGCCGATGCCGTCTGCGGGCGGATGCGCGCGGCGGTACGGGCTGGCGGGGCCATGGGGCGCTTGTGAGCCACTTTCGCCCGCCGTCCGGCTTCGCCCAACGCTCTGACTTTGGTAATCAGATCCTGGCGGAAATCTTTGGCACCGGCCAGCGAGCTGGATTCGGGTTTTGGCAGATAATCCGCAGCGCCATTGGATAAGGCGCGCAAGGTAATATCGGCATTGCGGTGGGTCAGGGTCGAGGCCATCACCACTTTGGTTTTGGGTGCCGCCTTCAGAATTTGCGGTAATGCCTTCAAGCCATCCAGGCGCGGCATTTCCACATCCAGAATCACTACATCGGGCTGGTGCTCGGCAGCCAGCTTGATGGCTTGCAGGCCATCGGTGGCCTTGGCAACAATTTCAATGCCGTCTTCTTCGACCAGCCAGCGGGTAATCATGCCGCGAACCACCGCCGAATCATCGGTAATCATGACCCGGATCGGGTCATTCATACCGTGGGACGGTTTTGGCATTCTGGGCGCGTTCAGGCTCATGTTTCTGCAGTCACCAACCCGACTTCGGCAAATTTGGAACCCAGGATTTCACCATCAAAAGGCTTCATAATGTATTCATTGGCGCCGGCGTGCAGGGCCTCGGTGATGTGGCCCATGTCATTTTCCGTGGTGCAGAACACCACAATGGGGACATCGCCACCATCTTCCTTGCGAAGCGCTCGCAGAAAATCAATGCCGCTCATGACTGGCATGTTCCAGTCCAGCAAAATGGCATCCGGCATGGCCTTGCGGCATTGCTCCAGCGCCTGGGCACCGTCAGCAGCTTCATCGCAGGCAAATTCCATATCTTCCAGAATTCGCCGTGCAACTTTGCGAATCACACGACTGTCATCAACGACTAGACAATTTTTCATAACCATTTGTCCTCTTTTGTCCCCGATCTGCCGCTCAGGCTGCCCGAGCTTCCGTTTCACCGATGTTCAACATTTTTTCTATGTCCAGAATGATCAACAATCGGCCATCCAGACGATAAATGCCGCGGGAAACCCCTTGCCAGACCGGATCGATATTGCTGGGCAGGGGTTCGCGATCCCGCTCGGCCAGGCGTAAAACCTCGCCAACCCGGTCAATGATCAGGCCATAGGATTCGTTACCCATTTCCACCCCGATGGCCATGTCCTGATGTCCTTCGGTGTCCGGTTTTGGCAGGCCCAGACGATCACGGGCATCAATGGCGGTAACAATCCGGCCACGCAGGTTCAGCACCCCCTTCACTTCAGGCGGGGCCATGGGCACCGTGGTCAGGGAATGGGGTTGAAACACATCATGAATGCTGGTGACCTCTATGCCAAACAACTGGTCGGCAATTTCCACGGTGACATACTCGCAGGTGTTTTCGTCAATGTGGATGTGTTGGTCCTCTTGCGTACTCATGCCGCTTCTCCATGGGTTTGAAGAACATAATCAATGGTGGAAATCAGTGATTCCCGATCTGCTTTGCGTACGATGTCAGTAAAGGCATCGGTGGCGCCCATGCGGTCCAGATCATTTTGTCCCATGGCTGAAAGCGCCAGGCGAGGAATAGAGGACCAGTGCTCGTCGGTTGCCAGTTTGGTGGCAAAGGCAACGCCGGTTTCATCGGGCATTTCAATATCGGAAACAATGACATCAAACTCTGCACCGGTTTCGTTCAGGTGCCAGGCCTCGGCCGCACTGCCAACGGCGGTAACTTCATAGCCTGCTGCGGCCAGCAATGGCGCAACCATGTTGCGGAAGAAGGCATTATCGTCCACCAGCAAAATACGCTTTTTCTGGGGGATTTCAGCTTCCTTGTCCTGATGGGCGTTTTCGAACCAGTCATGATAGGCGGCCGTCAGATAATGGCCCACATCAATCACTTCGGTGGCATTGCCCTTGAGTACCGCGGCCCCGATAATGCCGGGGGTGTTGGCGCTCTTCTCGATGTTCAGGACTTCTTCGACAATGTCGACAATCTCATCAACCACCAGACCAACAGAGCGACCGTGATCAGTAAAGACCAGCACCGGCTGACGTTCATTGTCTTCCAGAGGCGCAAAGCCCCCGATTTGAACCAGAGGCATCAGGCCGCCGCGATATTGTACCAATTGCTCGCCATCAACATTTTCAATACTGGCGGTATTAATTTCTTCCAGGCGGGTTACCAGGCTCAGCGGGACGGCTTTTGGCTCGTCCCCGCCGGCTTTGAACAGCAACATGGCAGTTTGATCTTCAATCAGACCCGTCGCAATTTCCGTGTTTTCGGCGGCGCGTTCATTGTCTTTGCCCAGATTTACCGATTTGGCGATGCCATTGGGATCGACAATCATAATCACGGTGCCATCACCCAAAATGGTGTTACCGGAGAAAGCGGAAATGCCGCTTAGGACTTTTGCCAGCGGCTTGACCACGATCTCTTCGGTGTCAAAAACATTATCAACCACCACGCCAAAGCGTTGTTCGCCAACAATCATCACCACCACAAAAGCGTTTTCCGATGATTTTTCGCTGTGTGGGATATTCAGAATATCCGCCAGGTCGATCAATGGTAACAAGGTGTCGCGAAGGCGCAGCACCCGGGTGTTGTGAATTTCTTCAACCCGGTGTTCACCGTCTTTGGTGGTGCGTACCAGTTCCAGAACCGAGAGTTGCGGAATGGCAAAGCGGCTGTCGGCGGCTTCGACGATCAAGGCCGATACAATGGCCAGGGTCAGCGGAATTTTGATGGTAAAGGTGGTGCCTTCACCGCCAATGGATTCCAGATCAATGGTGCCGCCAATCTGTTCAATATTGTTGCGCACCACGTCCATGCCGACACCGCGACCAGACAGTGAGGTCACTTCCTTGGCGGTGGACAGCCCGGCGGCAAAGATCAGACGGTGAATCTCGTTCTCCGTCATACTTTCGGCCTGGGCCTCGGTAATGATGCCGTTTTCTATGGCCTTGCGTTTAATTTTCGAGGTTGGCAGACCGGCCCCATCATCGGCAATTTCAATGACAATATGGCCGCCCTCATGAAAGGCACGCAGATGAATTTGCCCGGCTTCGGGCTTGTTGGCCGCCAAACGTATGTCGGTTGGCTCCAGACCATGGTCACACGAATTGCGCACCATGTGCGTCAATGGGTCGCGGATCAGTTCCAGCACCTGACGGTCCAATTCGGTGCTTTCGCCCTCCATGTGCAGTTCAATTTTCTTGCCAACGGCCTTGGCGCTGTCGCGCACAATGCGGGGCAGTTTCTTCCAGGCGCTGCCAATGGGCTGCATCCGGGTTTTCATAACCCCGTCCTGCAATTCAGCGGTCACACTGGAAAGCCGTTGCAGCGGAACTTTGATTTCAGTGTCGCCCATATGGCGCACCATCTGCAATAGCTGATTGCGGGTCAGTACCAGTTCGGAAACCATGGTCATCAGGTCTTCGAGCACATCGACATTGACCCGAATGGACTGTGATACCAGTGAAACCTCGACAGTGGGGGCGTTCGAGGATTTTTCGGCATCCTCTTTTTTCTTTTTCTCTTCGGCCAGTCTGGTTTGTTCGGCTTCGGCCGCCAGTTTTTCCAGATCCGGGCCATCAGCCTCCATAAAGGCGCGCTCCAGATCAGCCAAGGATACTTCACCGGGGCGCAAAGGCCGATCCAGATCCGCATCATAATTTTCTGTACTTTCACCACTCTCTTCGCTGGTGGTGACTTCAGGGGTTGCCTCTTCCTGGGGAGCAGGCTCTTCAACGGGCTCTGCCTCGGCCTCTACGGGCGCTTTGGCGGCAACTTCCATCTTGCCTTCCGAGGCAGCTACCAATTGGGCGATCATATCCGCATCATCACCCTCTGGCTCGCTCTGGGAAGATCCCAAATGGGCCAGAATAACCTTCAGCTGGTCAATGGCATTGAGGATCAGGGACACCGTATCGGAATTGGGTACCAGCGCTTTGTCACGATATTTACCCAATAAGGTTTCGCCAGCATGGGCCAATGCCTCCAAACGGGGCAGACCCAAAAATCCGCAAGTGCCTTTTATGGTATGGACCAGTCGGAAAATGTTGTTGAGCGTTTCCTCGTCATTGGGGTTCTGTTCGAACTTGACCAGTTCCGCATCTACAGTTTCCAGGCTTTCCGCCGTTTCAGTAAGAAACTCTTCTAGTAGATCATCCATCGTTTTACTCCCCCACGGGCTACGATTCTGCCCTGGTGCGTCTATCATTAACTGGACTGGTTAAGGGGGTGCTAAGGAGAAACTTAAAAATCAGATAATTATACAGCCTCTGCGCGAGTCCCAATCATTTCACACGCATCTTCTTCGGTAAGGGCGACAAATTCCACGCCATCTTCCAGAACGCGGGCTTCGGTGCGGCCACCCAGCGAGCGGGCAATCAGGCCGGTATAAAAAGGCTGGATAGAGCGGCCATCATAACCGTTTTCCATGGCTTTGCCTTCCAGGGCGGTACTGACCGTGGGCAGAAGTTTGCTCATGCCACCGCGTACGCACACGCGCATGCGCGCGGCCGAGGCGGCCTCAATATACACTTCACCACCGCGCAGGGCCGCTTCGATGCCTAGGATGACCATGTTGAGCAATAACCGGGAGGCGGTTTTTGAAAGGTGTGAAGCGGTCACTCGCCAGACGATTTCAGAGCGCGCAGAGGTAAAGGCCCCGACCACCAGCCGTTCCAGTTCGCGGGTTTCCACCATGCCGGGTGCCGAAGTGCCCGCGCCAAAGGCAATGCGCGCAAATTCCAGCTTGGCAGAGGCTTGCCCCGCAGACTGATGCAATAATTTCAGCGCTTCATCACGCATATCGGCGGCGCTGTCATCTTCCATAACCTCCAGGGCGGTGTTGATGGCACTGACTGGAGCCACCAGATCATGACATAATCGAGCGCATAAAAGCGCAGCAAGATCTTCGGCAGGCATATCAAAGGGCGCTGGTGTATGGGTCATATTGGCACTCGTGCTGATTCGAAATCATACCCCTTTTGGGGCGATCGCCATAGAGTGCGGCCATAGCCTTACTATCTGGTGAACAGATATAATGATCACTCTCATAGGAAGTGCATTACCGTGATCTCTGCACTTGGCTGGCGAGGAGGCTTGGATTTATCGGTTTGATCCGCCACAATAAAAACATGACCGAGGGTCAGACTTCTTTAACCTCGCTCGCATTCACTGCGGCCTGGTATATGAGCGATCGCGGGGAATGGTATGAATGCGCACGCTATAGTGCAGGCGGGCATCAATGCGGTGATGCATGCAAATCTAAAAAGAGAGCACAAGGTGTTGGGCCTGGTTGCCTTTGTGGTGCCGGTCTTGTTGATGAGCGCAGCCTTTTATAATGCTTATGCGCGCCCAGCCCCTGCCGCGATCAATACCGCCCATGTGCCGGTTGAGGTCATTAAAGAAGAACCGCCATTGCCCCCCTTGCCGGATATGGCGGTTCTGGAACAAACTGTATTTGGCGAGTTGATCGAAACCCGCCTTAGTCGCGTACACAATCAGATGATCAAGGTGCGCCCCGGGGCCACCTTGTCCAATTTACTGGAAAATGCCGGTGTGGATCGGGGTGAGGCGGCGCGGGCCATTACCGCCCTGTCGCGCACCTATAACCCCCGCCAGCTGCGTGCCGGGCAAATGTTGACCCTGTCGCTGGAAAGCCTGGATACCAGCGTGGCCAAAAAGGGTGTGCGGTATCATCTTGCTGGCCTGACCACCAAACCTGATGTTACCCGCACGGTCTTGCTGGAGCGCGAACACAATGGCGATTTTTCCGCCCGCGAACTGGTGATGGATCTTGAAAAGGGCGAAACGCGGGCCCGCGGCAGCATTGATTCTTCTTTATATGTGGATGGCCTGGCGGCTGGTGCCAATGATGCGGTGATTGCCGCCTTTGCCCAGCTTTATGCCTATTCGGTTGATTTTCAGCGGGGCATTCGCCCCGGCGATCGCTTTGACATGGTGTTTGAGGATTATCGCGATGACCGTGGAAATTCCATCAAGTCTGGTAATCTGATTTATGCCATGCTGGCCCCGCGGGGCAAGGAAAAGGCCTTTTATCGTTTTGAAACGCCGGATGGTGAAGTGGGCTATTACAATGCCGAGGGGCAAAGCGCCAAACGATTTTTGATGAAGACGCCTATTAAAGGCGCGCGTATTTCCTCTGGCTTTGGGCGGCGCATGCACCCGGTACTGGGCTATACGCGCAAGCACAAGGGCACTGATTTTGCCGCCGTAACCGGTACGCCGATCATGGCGGCAGGCAATGGCGTGATCGAGCGCGCCTCGCGCTACGGTTCCTATGGCAATTATGTGCGTATCCGCCATTCCAATGGCTATAAAACCGCCTATGCACATATGTCCAAATATGGCCGGGGTATTCGCAAGGGGCGCCGGGTCACACAGGGGCAGATCATTGGCTATGTGGGGGCCACTGGCCGGGTAACTGGCGCCCATCTGCATTATGAAGTGCTGAAAAATGGCCGTCAGGTGAACCCGATGACTGTCAAAGTGCCCACCGGGCGCAAGCTCAAAGCCAATGAACTAAAACTGTTTGCCAAGGAAAAGGCCCGCATTGATGAGTTGATCAAAAATGCTCGTCCGGCCAAAATCGTCAACAGCCAGCTGGCCTCGGCGGGGCAGCGTTAGTTTTTGCTGGCAAATGTGCGCTTGCCCGACAGGAACCCGGCCAGGCGCAGGGAGGATGGTCGGCCGGCAAATCCTTCACTGGGAACCATGTGGATTTCCAGTACCGCATCTTCCAGCCGTAATTCCTGATGGTCTGAAGAGACCAGGCGGATCTCGTTAAGCATGGGCAGCGTGCGGCCCTTGCGGTCTGGATTGCGTTTGATCCGGTTAATGGCACTGCGGGCATTTAAGGCCGTATCCAGATAGAGCCAGGCCGTGTTTTCATTGGCCCCACGTGCCGAGATGGTCACATCGTGATCCAGAATGGCAACCAGATCATCGGCAATATTGGACAGGGCCGGGCGCAGATCTTCCAGATGAACATTGCGCGGCCCCAACGGTGTGGCCGGTCCGGCCCGCCAGGCCGGAATGCCGTGGGAGGTCCGTTCAGGAAACAGGATGGGGCCGCCAACACGGCTCATGCGCACCATAACCGCGCCGAGATCGTTTTTTAACATCACATCGCCGCGTGGCCCAGGCACCTGGCGCAACACAAAAATTTCCCGGGACCGCACATAGCGAAATAGCAATTGACCCTGATGGCGTTGGTCTAAAATGAAGGCTTCGTTTTTCTTGCCTACATCAAAGCGGGTGACCGGCTGTGAGTTGGCGGGCACCTGATAGGCTTCGCGCAGCACCTTGGTTACCGGTTCGGCGGCCCAGACGGGCACGATGCCCACAAGGGCACTGCCTGCAACTGTAATTATAACGCCTGCGCGTTTCATCATATTCAATTGGCCTTCCCTCATGACCGATCATCATGCACCCAACTGCGGCGCTTTTGCGGCCAAATTGGACCTAATACATATGCTGACCGCCATTAATAGAGAGGGTTGAGCCGGTAATAAAGCCGGCATTGTCGGAAACCAGAAAATGCACCCCGCGGGCGATTTCACTGGCCTGGCCAAGGCGGCCAACGGGAATGCCGGCAATGATCTTGTCCAACACATTTGCCGGTACGGCGGCCACCATATCGGTATCAATATAGCCCGGTGCAATGGCATTGACGGTGATGCCATGGGCCGCGCCTTCCTGGGCCAGCGCCTTGGTAAAGCCGTGAATACCGGATTTCGCAGCGGCGTAATTGACCTGGCCGTATTGCCCGGCCTGACCATTGATAGAGCCGATATTGACGATACGGCCAAATTTGCGTTCCAGCATGCCCTTCCACACCGCGCTGGCCATATTGTAACAGCCGCCCAGATTTACATCGATAACCTTTTTCCAGGCTTCGGGGGACATGCGCTTCATGGTGCCATCCCGAGTAATGCCGGCATTATTGACCACAATGTCCACTGGGCCGTGCGCGGCCTCAATATTGGCAATGCCGGCTGTGCAGGCCTCATAGTCGGCAACATCCCATTGATAACAAAAAATGGATCCCTCGCGGGCGCATTCATCCGCCGCGGCGCGATTGCCCGCATAGATGGCGGCCACCCGATAGCCGGCATCGGCCAGACGCTCGCTGATGGCGCGGCCAATGCCTCTGGTGCCGCCGGTAACCACTGCCAATCTGCTCATCATACTCTCCTGTAAGGGGAAATGCAGTTTGCCAAAACACGAGGCAAAAGAAAACACCCTAATTGACTTGCCGCGGCGTGCTGCACTTGCGAAACTGTTCTCTCATTTTTGACTGCGGGGCCGCATCATGGCGAAATCCAAAACCAATGCGAATGATCCGGTGGTGATCAAGAAATACGCCAATCGGCGGCTGTATGATACGACACGCAGCGCCTATATCACGCTGGATGATCTAAAGGCGCTGGTGCATGAGGGCACGGATTTTGTGGTGCAGGACGCCAAAAGTGGCGAAGATCTGACCCATAGCGTGCTGACCCAGATTATTTTTGAACAGGAGGCCCAGGGACAGCATTTGTTGCCGGTGGATTTTTTGCGCCAACTGATCCGGTTCTATGGCGACAGCATGCAAAATATCGTGCCCGGTTTTTTGGACATGAGCATGAATTCCCTGGCGCAAAGCAAGGAACGCTTTGCCAAGCAAATGGGCAGTACGGCAACCAATCCCCTGTTTGGTCTTTTCGAGGAACAGGTACGCCAGAATATGGCCCTGTTTGAAAGTACATTAAAATCAATGTCGTCCTTTGGGACCAGCCAGCCCGAACCAAAGTCCGAACCGGCAGCCCCGGCCAAGCGCGATGATGATCTGGACGAATTGCGCGCGCAAATGGCCGCCATGCAGGAAAAGCTCGACAAGCTGGGCTGATCCAAACTGGCACAGGTTTGGGGGCATGCACGCATCAATGGCGCCTTATTTATGGTTAATGGCGTGTTAATCGCCTAGGATTGCCAAAGCGGGCCAGATTTTCCGGCGCGTCTTTTGCAATTGGTAGGGCATGAGCCGTATATCCTCCATATCGACCGCCAGCCGTCCCAAAGACCGCACCACCCCTGTGCGCCCGGCGCCTCGGGCCGAAAGTACGGTTCTGGTGCCTCTGCCACGCCCCAAACGCCGGGCAGCGCACCGGGTGCAAACGGCCCAAAGTGCGGCTTATTCGGCGCACGTGCTGGCCGGTATGCCGCGCCGGGGTCTAAAGGGCGATCCGGCCGAACAGAAACGGGTTTTTGCTACGTATGCCCGGGTACAGCATGGTGTATCCCCCCTGGGCCGCCGCCTTAAAATCGTGGCCTAATCCTCATAGTCTTCTTCATCGTCAATCAGTATCTCAGCCGGTTCGCCGGTCATCATATAGCCGGCCAGAACCTTCATCAGGGTCATCATGGTAATGGCGAAAAACAGTGTTGAGGCAAAGGCCGGGACCAGCAAAAACTCAACCAGACAAATAATAAACAGGCCAAGTGACAAAATGTGTGACAGCGCATTTTCGTGGCTGGTTTTGGCCACTTTCAGTAATTCCAGAAATACCATCAACAGGGCGACCATCAAGATGACATCGCCCGAAGAGACCACCCACACCGTGCCCGAGGCCATGGGGACGGTGGTCAGCGTGCGCGCCAGCCCTGCCACCACATCTTCGGCGGCGCGGGAAAATACGCCGCCGCCCAAGGCCACCACATTGTACAGGATGACCGGGACCGACAATAACGGAAAAAGTCTCAGCATGTTTCCCCCATATCTGTACCCAGCTTAACCGGCAAAGATATTCTTGTCAGGGGGGCGGGGCCGATCTTTATGGGGCCGAGGTGCCAACGGCATAAAGGCCCAGATGGCCAGCTTTGATCAATACCTCACAATCCGACAATACCTGCAGGGTTTGGCTTTGCCCGGCGGCCAGACGCATCCAGCTGCCCACGCCATGATGGCCGTATTCATCCTTGAACGCCCCTTTGAGCACATAAATTTCCAGGCCATGCTCAAAGCGCACTGGCATGCATTGCAAACCGGCCTCCCATTGCACCAGTGAAACCTGTTCGGCCTCGCTGCGATACAGTGGCAACATACGGGTGCCGGGCCGGTTACATTGCCAGGGGGCCTTGGGGTCATGGGTGTCCACGCGTACCGTGCGGCGGTCTTTGTCGGGAAATTGCCCCAGCTTTACAAAAATCGTACAGCCCTTTTTGCTATAAGGGGCGTGGGCAGAATGGGGCGGATTGCGCCCATAGGTGCCGCGGCCATAATCCCCCGCATCATCGGAATATACCCCATCGAGCACAAAAAATTCCTCGCCACCATCATGGATATGGGCGGCAATGCGGGCTCCCGGCGCATAATGGACCAGTGAAGTGGCGCGGCAACCCTTTTCGCCGCCAATACGTTCCAGGGTTTTGCGATGCACGCCGGGGGCCGGCGACAGGGCCCAGGCCATGGCCGAGGTGTTGGCAAAGGCATTAATGCCAAGATCGGCATGCAAATGCGCTGGTGCCTGATCGGCGGTTTCGAAGTCGCGACAAAGGGACATTTAATATTTCTCCGATGCGGGGCGGACATCCAGCTCTTGTGTCCAGCTGGATGGGGGTTGATGTGCCAAGTTTACATAAAGGCGGGCCAGATCATCCGGGTCTATCGCATCCTCTTCGCCAAGTTTCGCCTTAACCGAGCTGGCGGATCTGGCAATTTTCCCATCAATCAAGGTGTGCACAACATGCACGCCTTGGGGGCCGTATTCACGCGCCAGGCTTTGCACCAGCCCCCGCATGGCAAATTTAGCCGCGGCAAAGGCGGCAAAACCATTGCCGCCGCGCACCGACGCCGTGGCCCCGGTAAAGATCATACTGCCCCCTCCGGCGGCCAAGATTAATGGCAGCGCAGCTTTGGCGAATAACAGGGCGCCATAGGCCCCTGCACGCCAACAGGCTTCGAAATCCTCTGCCCGGATTTGGGCAAAGGGGGCGGCATGGAATTTTGCCACATTATAAACGGCAATGCGTAAAGGCGGCAGTTCACGTTCGATCTGCGCAAACGCCGCCTCTACCTGGTCCTGGCTTGTCAGATCAGCAGACAGGGAAACAAATCTGTCCAGATCATGGTTCAGCGCCTGAACCGGGGAGGATATCGGCTCTGAATGACGGCTAAGACCAGCAACCTTGTATCCATCATTTGCAAATGCGTGACACAGGCTGGACCCAAGAGCCGGGCCAACCCCGGCAATCACCGCCGTTTTTGGGGAGGAGGACATGGGTTAACCCAGAAATTGCATGGCAATGGCAACCTCAACCCCAATGGCAGCCAGGTATAAAACAGTGCGAATGACCGGCAGGCCCATTACATAAACGCTATAATGCAGGGCTCGCAGGACGAAATAATACATTGCCAACTGGCCGGTGGCTGCCGGGTCTATGCCCGCCAGGTGCGCCACCAATACCAATATGCCAAAGGCGGCCAGATTGTCGGTGGCGTTGGTGTGGGCCTTTTGCGCCCGCTTGGCCCATTTGGGTTTGACCTGCAGGGCATGATTGCCATCCATCAGGGCCGGGATCAGGCCTTCCTGTAAAATCAGCCAGCTAATATGCGGCACCCATAACAACATGGTCATGATCGCCGTGGCGGCCAGCCAGAAAAGGTCGGGGCTAAGGGGTTCCATGGTCACATCCTTCTCACTGGTTTGTGAAACGCGGATGCTTGCATATCTATCTACTGATAGGTAGTCAAGATAATAATTGAATCCTGATGTGTGGATGGCTCCTTTTCACAGGAACGCCGGCAGGCTGGCTGGATAGGCTGGTCATTGCCGGTAGTATGGCGGTATGATCCTGTTGTCGGTTCCGTACGGGCCGTTGGAAAGACGAACGATGAATGTAATGAAGCCATTGGGGAAAACCGCCGCGGCGCTGGCCGACACTTTTACCGAACTGGTGATGGAGCGCGGCTATAATGCAGTCAGCTATGCGGACCTGGCCAAACGTCTGGATATCCGCACCGCCAGTATTCATTATCATTTTCCTACCAAAAGTGATCTGGGGATGACGGTGTTGCGCCGATATCAGGACGAGGCGTTTAGCGCACTGGGCCCCTTGATTCCGGGGGAAGCACAAAGCTATCGCCAGGCTTTTGAAAACATGCTGATCCCGGTGCGATCGCTGGCCAAAATGGAATCCTCCAGTTGTCTGGTAGGGGTGCTGGGGGCCGAATTTGCCAGCCTGCCCGATGAGCTGAAGGGGGGGGTCAGCCAGTTTTTTGAAATGCAACAGCAATTCCTGACCCGCCTTCTGGACGAGGGGCGCAAGGCCGGCGCCTTTGCCTTTGATGGTGATGCCGAAGCCATGGCCAAAGTCATCGCCTCGACCCTGCAAGGGGCCATATTGATCAAAAAAGCCCGCGGCGATGCCACTTATATGGACAGTATTCTGGACAGCCTGAATGCTATCATCATGCCCGCCTGATTTTTCTCAAGGCTCCCAGCTTAAGGCCCGGGGCCCTGGGATTGGCATTTTTGCCCTTCATCCTTCGAGCCCTCCGGTCTTGATCCGGCAATCACAGCATGAAGCGTTCAAGTGTTGGGGTATCCTTAGCGGTTGCGCTGCTCGGCGCGCCACACCACCCAGGACACCACCACCGCGCCCACCATTTTACCGGCAATCGACATGATAACATTGGCCACGGTGAATGAACCGGCGCGCAAAAAATTCGCCCCATACAGAAACGCCACACTGTCGATAGGGGCAGCAATCAGGCTGGAGATAAATACCCGGCGTGAAAGCGGCCATTTGGTGAAGGTAAAGATGGCCCAATCGACCAGTTCGGCAATGGCAAAGGCCGCGCCAGAGGCCAGTGCCAGTTGCGGCCCGGCCAGCCAGATCGTCAGGACCAGCGCCACCGCCATGGCAAAAAGCACCCGGTGACCGATTTCACGCTGGGCGAAGTCGCGCACCACCAGCACCAGGCCGGTCACCACCGTGACCGGGTTGAACGACCAGCCCGCCATCAGCGTAAAATTGGGGGCCCATGTAAAAGACCAGTTCACCAACGGGATAATGGCGATATAAATCAGGGTCCATTTATAGGCGCCCAGGCGCGTGATAAGAGATATCATATTCACCCTGTATGTGAGTTCAGGTCCTAAAGCGGGAAGAGCCTAGCCGATGAATGCCCAAGATGAAATCCTTCTCTCGCTGATCGTGGCGCGCGCCCGTAACGGGGTGATTGGGTATCAGGGAAAAATGCCCTGGCGCATCCCCTCTGAATTGGCGCATTTCAAACGCACAACCTTGGGCAAGCCAGTATTGATGGGACGAAAAACCTGGGATTCTCTATATGTGCAACCACTGCCTGGCCGTGCCAATCTTGTGCTGTCGCGGGACCCGGCCTTTCAGGCCGAAGGGGCACAGTGCTTTTCAGATTTTGAGACCATGCGGGCGCACGGAGCCACGCTGGCGCGCGAGAGCGGGGCGTCTGAAATGGTGGTGATTGGCGGCGCCATGTTGTACGCCCTGGCCATGCCTTTTGCACAGCGGATATATCTGACTGAAATTGATGCTGATGTTGTCGGGGATGCCCACTTTACGGACCTTGATGAAGCCCATTGGCAGCTGTCTTCAACCCATGGGGGAAAAGGTGTAATTGGTGATGAATTTCCGTACACAATTAAAACCTACAACCATTTGTAAGCCTTTTTATAATATTTCTAATATTGCCCATGTGGCATATGGGTTCGTCAATCATAATGTGCAAGTTACTATTCGTTAATTATAGGAAGAGTTCGGTGAATCTAGTGAAATTTATATTCCGTTGATAAAGGTGATATATAGTCTAAATAGAAATAAATGACAAGGTGTGAACTTATAGATTACTTAAAACATTACCGTTATTTCAACCATTGGACGTTTTTTCTTAACCTTATTTACTTAATGAGTTACCGCATTGGTAATTTTTCATTGTTTATGGTTGATAATAGTACACAACTGTTGTTAAAGGTCTGTTCGGAGGCTGTGTAATGCTTATTAAGAGATCCCTTTCGATATCAGGCCACCGGACCTCACTGGCACTGGAAGCCGAGTTCTGCTCTGCGCTCATCCTTGCGGCCAGTGAGGAAGACAAATCTTTGGCAGCACTGGTGGCAGAGATCGATAAAGCACGCGATTCGCGCCAGGAAAAAAAGCGGCCTGGCCAGCGCCATTCGGGTGTGGTTGTTTCGCCGTTATTCATCAAAAGTGGTATCACCCAAGGTCACGTCAGGACCCAAAGATGCACAATGGTGTGAAAAATGCGGGGCGCCGACCGAAACCTGTGATGAGCCGCATGATTAGAGCCGCGCATGCAATCAAGCCGGTAAATTGGTGCGCTTTGTTGCTGTGAAAATTCATGTATAGAACCCTTGCTCACAGGGTATCAAACCGTTAGCGTGCGCGCCCAACAAAGGGCCTGCCATTATCAGGCTTTTGGCCGCATTAGCTCAGTTGGTAGAGCACGTCATTCGTAATGACGGGGTCAGGTGTTCGAGTCACCTATGCGGCACCATTTTTCTTTTTGTCTGTGCTACCGCGATGCTAAAGCTCGCTATATGAGCACCACTTTTTCTTGTGCTATCGCGATGCTAAAGCTCGCTATATGAGCACGTTATTTTTGTGCTCCTCATCCTGAGGTGCCGCAAAGCGGCCTCGAAGGGCGCGACGGCAAGCCTCGCTATATGAGCACCATTATTGCTGTGTTGAATCCCCAAATTGCAGCTCGGCCAGGCGGGCATAAAGGCCACCGCGCGCCAGTAGTTCGCTATGGGTGCCCTGATCAATAATGCGGCCCTTATCCATGACGATAATGCTATCGGCGCGCAAAATTGTGGCCAGCCGGTGGGCAATGACGATGGTGGTGCGATCTTTGGATATGGTCTCGAACGCCTGTTGGATGGCACGCTCATTTTCGGAATCCAGCGCGCTGGTGGCCTCGTCCAAAAGCAGGATTGGCGCATTGCGCAATACCGCCCGGGCAATGGCCAGGCGTTGGCGTTGGCCGCCAGACAGCATGGTGGCGTTTTCCCCCACCGGCGTGTCATAGCCTTCGGGCAGGGCCATGATAAATTCGTGGGCATTGGCGGCCCGGGCCGCGGCGCGGATATCTTCATCACTGGCCGCGGGTTTGCCAAACCGGATATTGTCGGCCACCGAGCCGGAAAACAGCGGGGCATTTTGTTGCACAATGGAGATGGCCCGGCGCAATTGGGCCGGGTCCAGTGTTTTAATATCAACGCCATCAAGGCTGATCATGCCGGCCTGGGGGTCATAAAACCGAAGAATCAGTTGAAATATGGTGCTTTTGCCAGCCCCCGATGGCCCCACCAAGGCAATGGTCTGGCGCGGTGCCGCGGTAAAGGAAACGTCTTTCAGGGCCGCGATCTCGGGGCGGGCCGGATAGTAAAAATCAACGCCGGCAAAGGCCAGTTCGCCGCGGATGGCCGGAAGGCCAGCGGCCGGGCTTTTGGGTTTGGCAATGTCTGGCACCGCGGCCAGCAGTTCCATCAATCGTTCGGTGGCCCCGGCGGCGCGCATGATCTCGGCATAGGTTTCGGTCATCACCCCCACCCCCCATGACGGCGACAAAGGCATACATGACAAATTGCGTCATGGCCCCCGGTGTAATGGCACCGCTGCGTACCTGCACCGCGCCAAACCACAAAACCGCAATCAATCCCGATAACACAAAGGTGGAAATAATGCCGGTCATCAGGGCGCGCACGCGAATGCGCCGCAAGGCAACGCTGAACGTGTCTTCTACGGCATGGGCAAAATTGGCCCGCTCTTCATTCTCACGAGTAAAGGCCTGCACCGTTTCAATGGCGCGCAGGCTTTCGCTGGCTCGGGCCGAGGCCTCGGCCAGGCTGTCCTGGCTGGAGCGGGAAAGCCGTTGCACACGCCGCCCGAAAAAGAAGATCGGACCAAGAATGATGGGCCCCACCGCCAGCATTAATAAAGCCAACTTCCAGCTGACAATGACCATCAGGACCAGCGCCCCAACCGTGGTGGCGATGGTGCGCGCCGCCACCGAAATGGACGAACCAACCACGGTTTGGATAAGCGCGGTATCGGTGGTCAGGCGTGATAACACTTCGCCGGTGCGTACATGAGCGTAATAACCGGGGCTGAGGGTGAGGAGGTGATCATACACGGTGCGGCGCAGATCGGCGACCACCCGTTCGCCCAACCGGCTGATGAAATAATAGCGTAAAGATGAGGCCAGCCCCAGCAACAGCGCCAATATCATGCCGGCAGCAAAATAGCCCGCAATCCGGTCGCCAAAGGCAAATTGCGTACAGATGGCCGAGGTGCTGGCCCCGGAAAACCCACAATCCACCACCAGGCGAAAGGCGGCAGGCAATAACAGGGTCAATCCCGATGCCAGGACCAGAAAAATGACAAAGGCAATCAACAGGCCTGGATATCTGAGAATAAATGGAAATAACCGGCGCAAGGGTTTGGCCGTTCGCGCCTTGGCCCGGTGCTCCCGATCCTGTTGCAGCTCGGCGGCAAAGGAGGAACCACGATCCACATCGACCTGGGCGCGCGGCACGTCTTGATGGGTTTCGCCTGCGCGATCCTGCGTCATGGGGTTTCTCTTTGTCCGAAGGTGAGATCTAGTCTTCAGTCACACCTTTTGCCTTGATATTCAAGGCATGAAGCGAACCAGCAAACTCTTCATCCAACTGACCCATTACGGCGCGGTGCATGGCAAGGCGGCTCAGCCCGTTAAACGCGCTGGAGGTGATCTCCACCTCGAAATGGGTTTGACCGCCGGGCCGGGCCCCCGCATGACCCGCATGTTGGTGCGATACATCGCGCACAATCAGGCTTTGCGGCGCAAAGGCCTTACGTAATTTTGTCTCAATTGCTGCTGCCATCGCACTCATATGTGTTTTGCCCCATAGACGTTTGTAAAAGCTCTTTGATAATATGGGGACATGGATGATGATTTTGAATACGAGCCCAAGCTTTTTGACATACGGGTCAAACCGCCGGGCAAGGACGACGCCAAGAAAGGCGAGCGTGAGTGCGAGTGGGATGGGTGTGTCACCAAGGGGGATTGCAAGGCACCGCAATCCCCGGACAAGATCAACGAGTTTTTTTACTTCTGTAAAAAACACGCTGCCCAATACAACAAAACCTGGAACTTTTTCCATGGCATGAGCGATGGCGCAGTGCGCGCCTATCAGGCCGATCAGGTCAGTGGTAATCGCCCGACCTGGAGTATGAACCGCAACCTGGATGGCAAGGGGCTGCACGCCAAGGGCGCGCGCTTTAAAGACACATTTGGCATTATGGGTGAAAAGGTTTCTGACGAAGTGGATGCACCCAAACGCCGTCTAGGGCGTTTGCAAAGCCTGGCCATGGACACGTTGGGGCTGGATTATGATTCGAGCCCAAAGATTGTGCGTGCCCGTTATCTGAAGCTGGTTAAACAATTTCACCCTGATGCCAATAAGGGTGATCGTTCTACCGAAGAGCGTCTGCAACAGGTAATTCGCGCCTATCAGGTTCTGAAAACGTCACGTCTGGCTTGAAGCCAACCCAATGCTGGCGCATAGAGGACGCTATACACAAAACGAGTAATCATTATGTCTGAACACGATCCCGCTTTTCCGATCTGGGCCCCTGATACCGAAGTCAGCGTTGCTGATACCTTTGGCTTTGACAGCAAGGATAAGGTAGCGGCCTTTTCCACGCCTAATGAATATGTGCCGGATCTGGACCCGGCGTATAAATTTGATCCCCTGACCACGCGGGCGATCCTGGCAGGCTTTTCCCATAATCGGCGGGTAATGGTGCAAGGCTATCATGGTACCGGTAAATCCACCCATATCGAACAGGTGGCCGCCCGGCTGAACTGGCCCATGGTGCGGGTTAATCTGGATAGCCATATCAGCCGGATTGATCTGGTGGGCAAGGATGCCATCGTGCTCAAAGACGGTCAGCAAGTTACCGAATTTCGCGAAGGCCTGCTGCCTTGGGCATTACAGCGCCCGGTGGCTTTGGTATTTGATGAATATGATGCCGGTCGCCCGGATGTGATGTTTGTGATCCAGCGTGTGCTGGAGGTCTCGGGCAAGCTGACCTTGCTGGACCAGAACAAGGTGATCCGCGCCAATCCGCATTTTCGCCTGTTTGCCACCACCAATACTGTGGGCCTTGGCGATGCGACCGGGCTGTATCATGGCACGCAACAGCTCAATCAGGGGCAGATGGATCGTTGGTCCATTGTCGCCACGCTGAATTATCTGGACCATGATGTTGAGGAAGAGATTATTCTGGCCAAAATGCCGGGCATGCAAAGCCCCGAAGGCAAAGAGACCATCAAGGCCATGGTGCGGGTTGCCGATATGACCCGTAATGCCTTTATGAATGGCGATATTTCCACCGTCATGAGCCCGCGTACCGTGCTGACCTGGGCGGAAAATACGCAAATCTTTGATGGGGATACCGCCGAGGCCTTTCGCCTGACGTTCCTGAACAAGTGCGATGAAATGGAACGCCCGGTGATTTCCGAATTTTACCAGCGCGCCTTTGCCGCGGATCTGCCCGAAAGCGCCGCCCGGGTGCAAGTTGCCTAAGGGCACAGCATGACGACACGCGAATCCCGCACCGATACGTTCAAGCGCGCTTTGGGGGCCACCACCCGGGCGCTGTCGGGCAAGCGTGCGCTGGATGTGCGTTTTGGCGGCGATCAGGCGGCGATTACCGATGATGCGATAACCCTGCCGGTGCCGGCGGCCAAACCCAGCGCCCGGGCCATTGCCTCGGCCCGTGGCAAGGCCGATGCGCTGGCCCTGCGTCTGGCACACCATAATGCCAAAACCCATGCGCGATTGTCGCCGGGCAATGCCCAGGGCCGCGAAGTGTTTGAGGCGCTGGAACAGGTGCGATGCGAGGCGCTGGGCGCCAGCGCCTTGAAAGGGGCTGGCGAAAACATGCAAATGGCGCTGGCCGAACGTTGTGCCAAACGCGGCTTTGCCAATGTGAATGAGCGCGAAGCCGCGCCCTTGGCCGAGGCGGTAGCGCTGATTGCGCGCGAGCATATTACCGGCGTGCCTGCCCCCAAGGAAGCCGAAGGATTGCTGGCATTATGGCGCAACGAGATTGAGGAAAAGGGCCGGGCGGCGCTGGCCGAATTGCATACCGGACTGGAGGACCAGAGTGCCTTTGCGGAACTGGCCAAGGTCTTGCTGGATGACCTTGATCTGGGCGATATGCAATCCCTGCCCGAACAAAAGGACGAGGACGAAAAATCCGAAGAGGGCGAGGGCAATCCCAGCGCCCAGGATGGCGAAGAAAATCCCGGCGATAGTGAAGACACCGCCCCCGATGGTGCCACCGATCAGGGAGAAGGAGACGAATCCGAACAACAGGCCGAATTGCTGGACGATGAAAGCGATGTTGGCGATACCCAGGATGGGGCCGGCGAGGATTTGCCGGTGCGCCCCAATTACCAGCCGATGGGTGGTGATGGGGCGCGTTATCATGTGTTTACCA
This sequence comes from Robiginitomaculum sp., assembly GCA_030949705.1. GTDB lineage: Bacteria > Pseudomonadota > Alphaproteobacteria > Caulobacterales > Maricaulaceae > Robiginitomaculum_B. The sequence continues at coordinate 197,084 of JAUZSF010000003.1, forward strand.
CCAAGTATGACGAAGAGATTCGCGCCGAAGATTTATGCGAAGGGCCAGAGCTGACCCGTTTGCGCGGTTATCTGGATCGGCAATTGGACAAGCTGCGCGGCGCGGTGGCGCGGCTGGCCAACAAACTGCAACGCCGCCTGATGGCGCAGCAACAGCGTTCCTGGATTTTTGATCTGGAAGAAGGCGTGCTGGACCCGGCGCGCCTGACCCGGGTGATCACCGATCCGCTGGCGCCCTTGTCCTTCAAGGAAGAATCCGAGACCGATTTTCGAGATACCGTGGTGACGCTGCTTCTTGATAATTCCGGCTCCATGCGTGGACGGCCGATCATGATTGCGGCGCTGACGGCGGATATCTTGTCGCGCACGCTGGAACGGTGTGGTGTGAAGGTGGAAATTCTGGGCTTCACCACCCGGGCGTGGAAGGGCGGTCAGTCCAAGGAAGACTGGCTGGCGGCGGGCAAGCCGCTGAACCCCGGCCGGTTGAACGATCTGCGCCATATTATTTACAAAGCTGCCGATGTGCCCATGCGCCGGGCCAAAAACAATCTGGGCCTGATGATGCGCGAAGGCCTGTTGAAAGAAAATATCGACGGCGAGGCACTTTTGTGGGCGCATACGCGTCTGCAATCGCGGCCCGAGGCCCGGCGCATTTTTGATGGTCATTTCGGATGGCGCGCCGGTGGATGACACCACCCAATCCCATAATCCTGGCGGTTATCTGGAGGCGCATTTGCGCGAAGTGATCCACGAGATCGAAAACTATTCCGATGTGCAACTGATCGCCATCGGCATCGGCCATGATGTTACCCGCTGGTATTCCCGTGCGGTAACGCTGACCGATGCAGAACAACTGGGCGGGGCCATCACCGAACAACTGGCCGCCCTTTTTGATGAAAAACCAGTGGAGCCACGACCGCGGCGGGTTGCTCCTTCTTCCTAGGGGAGAAGGTCGGGATGAGGGGATGGTGAAGCAAAACCAGACTGGATCACCCGGATAAACCGGGTGATGACACGGCAAAGACCCTTTTGGTATTCATCCATCCTTCGAGGGCGCTTCGCGCCACCTCAGGATGAGGCTGGTGTACGTACTTTTTCTCTTTATCCTTCGACAAGCTCAGGATGAGGTTTCAATAAAATAACCTCCTCATCCTGAGGTGCGAGGCAAAGCCGAGCCTCGAAGGATGCAGAAACCCAAGGGCTTCTCCTTATTTCTCGGCCTTAAATACCACGTCGCCATCGACCACGGTCATGACGATTTTGGTGCTCAGAATATCCATTTCGGGGATGGTCATGATGTCATCGGCAAAGACGGTGAAATCGGCGCGTTTGCCCGGCTCAATGGTACCCAGCTCGTCTTCGCGAAACGAAGCATAGGCCGGCCAGATGGTAAACATTTTTAGCGCCGTTACCCGGTCTACGGCCTCTTCGGGGTGCCAGTCCTTGCCCTGATAACCTTTGAGGTCATGACGCGAAACGGCGGCATAAAACTCGATCCGCGGATCGCCGCGCTCCACCGGGGCATCCGAGCCACCGGGCACGATGGAGCCGGCCTTGATCAGGGAGTGCCATGCATAGGCCCCTTTCAGGCGATCCTTGCCTACCCGGGCGCGGGCAAAGTGCAGATCGCCAATGGCATGGCTTGGCTGCATAGAGGGGATCACCCCCAGTTCGGCAAAACGGGGAATGTCTACGGGGTTGATCATTTGCGCATGCTCAATCCGCCAGCGTGGCTTGGCGATGCGGCGCTCTTCCACGGGGACATCCTTAAAGGCCGCTTCCATCCAGCCCAGCACTTCGCGATTGGCCCGATCGCCAATGGCATGGACACAGATCTGTACCCCGTCGCGCAGGGCGCGCGCCATCAAGGTGCGGGTTTCTTCGGGGCCGCGCATCATCAGGCCAGAGGTTTCCGGTTCGTCATTATAGGGGGCCAGCATGGCCGCGCCGCGAGAACCAAGGGCACCGTCGGCGTATATTTTCACGGCCCGGGTAATCACCCGGTCATCCCCGGCGCGCCGTGGTCCCTTGGCCAACAGACGCATGACATCTTCGTCCACCGCATTATAAACCCGCAAGGGCAGCGCGCCCTGATCCGCCATATTTTCCAGCAATTGCACATCGTCGGACCCCACCGACATATTGTGTACCCCGGTCCATCCATAGGCATTCATGACCTTGGCCCCCATGGCCAGGGCCGGGCGACGTTCATCGCCTTTCAAATCCGCGGCCAGCTGGGCCACCAAATTCATGGCATTATCAATCAATATACCCGTGGGCATGCCTTCTTCGTCGCGCTCTATACGGCCACCATCCACTTCGGGAGTGTCCGGGCCAACGCCAGCGGCTTCCAACGCCTTGCTGGAGGCAACCAGCGCATGACCATCGGCACGGCGCAGCAACACAATGCGCCCCGGGGCCGCCCGGTCCAGATCAAAACGGTTGGGAAAGCGACCCTCTACCCAGTCGGTTTCTATCCAGCCGCGCCCGATAATGGCACCGGTGCTTTGGCGCTTGGCCTCGGCAGCCAGGCGCTGTACCAGGGCTTCCAGTGATGGCGTGCCTTCCAGATTAAGCGTGGTTTCACGCCGTCCAATCCCATAAAGGTGCGCATGGGCATCGGTAAAACCAGGATAAAGATGTGCCCCTTCCATATTGACTTTTTTGGTGACCTGATAATGGTTTGCCCCCTGTTGTGAGCCAGCAAAAACAATGCGGCCATTCGTAACCACTACGGCCTCGACCGTGGGTTCGCTGTCCAGGCCCGTGTGTATGGTGCCATTGCTATAGAGCGTGTCGGCGGCTTCCTTGGCATTGCACCCGCTGAGCACCAGCGCAAAAAGAGAAATTATAATATATCTGTACATGATGCACCCCGCACTTTGCCTCATCATACGCCCATCTGGCGCAATAAAAAAGGCGGCCCCGTTGGACCGCCTTAAAAACTTTATAACCGCACCGGGTTTAGGCACTGGCTTCGGCATTTTCTGCCAGTTTCTTTTTCAGTTCTTTTTTGATCTTCAGGGCGTTGGCCGACAGCTTGTCGTCTTTTGCCTTGACCAGAAATCCGTCCAGGCCACCATTGTGGTCGACCGAACGCAAAGCTGCCGCGGTGATGCGGAACTTGTAGGAACGACCCAGCGCTTCGGAGCTGAGGGTTACTTTGCACAGGTTTGGCAAAAAGCGCCGACGGGTGCGGTTGTTCGCATGGCTAACATTATTGCCGGTCATAACACCAGTGCCGGTCAGTTCACAGCATCGCGCCATTGTCTTAATCCTTATATCTCTTGAGTGCAGGACGGTAGAGTCCGCGCAAGGCGCGTCAGATACAAAAGGCTATGCCTTCCGTCAAGCGCTGTTGCAGGCTTTAGGCAGGCATATGCCATATAATATGCGATCAGGCCCTAACCTGCACCGTAAAATGCCGTTTGACCTTGAGACAGTAATACAATCCGATAATGTGCGCTAAAGCTACCGCAGGAAACTTTATATAATGGCCCCTGATCTTAGTGCCGCTCTTGGCCCGACCAATACCGGCAAAACCTATTTGGCAGTGACCCGCATGCTGGCCCATGCCGATGGGGTGATCGGTCTGCCTTTGCGCCTTTTGGCGCGCGAGGTTTATGACCGCATTGTACGCGAAAAAGGCGTTGAACAAGCCGCTCTGGTCACCGGCGAGGAACGCATTGTGCCCAAGAGTGCACGTTATTTTGCCTGCACCGCCGAGGCCATGCCGACGCATTTTCGTGGGCGGCCTTTTTGTTTTATGGCCATTGACGAAGTGCAGTTGTGTGCTGACCCGGAACGGGGCCATGTGTTCACCAACCATTTGCTGCACAGCCGGGGCAGTGAAGAAACCCTGGTGCTGGGGGCCGCCACCATGCGCGGCGTATTGCATGGTCTGACCAATGCAGACCAGATCGAACCTCGGGAACGCTTTTCACAACTGAGCTGTACCGGTGCTACCAAATTGTCCCGCCTGCCCAGGCGCAGTGCGGTCATCGCCTTTTCCGCCGAGGATGTTTATGCCATAGCCGAGCTGTTGCGCCGCCGCCATGGTGGCGCCGCCGTGGTGATGGGTAGTTTAAGCCCGCGCACCCGCAATGCCCAGGCCGAATTGTTTCAGTCCGGCGATGTGGATTATCTGGTGGCCACTGACGCCATTGGTATGGGCCTGAACATGGATGTGGATCATGTGGCCTTTGCCGCGGTAACCAAATTTGACGGCCAGCGTCGCCGACCATTGCGGGCTGATGAACTGGGCCAGATTGCCGGACGCGCCGGGCGCTATCAGCGTGATGGTACCTTTGGCACCACCGCCAGCGCGCCACCCTTTGATGATGTTATGGCCCGCCGTCTGGAAGAGCATGACTATGACCGCGTGCGCATGCTCTATTGGCGCAACCGGATACTGGATTTTTACACCCCGTCAGCGCTTATCCGCTCTTTGCAGGAACCGGCACCCCGTGAAGGTCTGGTGCGGGTCAGTCATGCCATTGATGAACAGGTGCTGGGTGTATTGGCGGAGCGGCCTGAATTTGCCGCTCATTTGGCTACGCCCGACGGGGTGCGGCGTCTCTGGCAGGTATGTCAGATCCCTGATTTTCGCAAAAGCGGCCCCGATGCCCATGCGCGCCTGCTGGGCGATATATTTGCACAGCTCAGCGGCCCGCGTAGCCGACTGGATGAAGACTGGCTGGCTGGCAAACTAAAGAGTCTGGATCATTTAAAAGGCGGGGTGGATGCCATTTCCTCCCGTCTGGCCCATGTGCGCACCTGGGCCTATTGCACCCATCGTGCCGACTGGGTGGGGGATGCGGTGCATTGGCAGGCCCGGGCCTCTGCGCTGGAAGAACGCCTGTCGGATGCCCTGCACGATCATTTGTTACAGCGCTTTGTTGACCAGCGGACCTCTGTTCTGGCCCGGGCGCTGAATGCCGGCGAAGAGGCCGATGCGGTGGTTCTGCCGGGGGGCGAGGTCAAGGTGCTGGACCATACCATCGGACAGCTGGAAGGCCTGTCGTTTCGTCCTGGCTCTGCGGCCCGGGATCTGGCGGGCAAGACCTTGCGCATGGTGGCCAGTGCTGCTCTGGCCCCTGAGATCAACCGCCGATTGGCGGCCATTGAGGCGGCCAAGGACGATGCCTTTATGTTGGATGATGAGGGGGGCATCCAATGGGAGGGGGGCGCCATTGCCCGGCTGAAACCCGGCAGTGATCCACTCTTTCCCAAGATTGCATTGATCGGTGGCCAATTGGGCCATGATGCGGCGCTGGGCAAGGCCGAAGGGCGGGTGCAAAACTGGGTCGATGCCATGATTGCCCGTGAATTAAAGCCGTTAATGGGGTTGCGGGCCAAGGTGGATGAAGGGGTGATTACCGGGCTGGGCCGCGGGCTGGGCTTTCGCCTGATCGAGGCCATGGGCTCTTTGCCGCGGACGCAGATTGCCGACGAGCTGCGTGACCTGGACCAACCCAGCCGCCATTCACTTCGCCAATGCGGGGTACGCTTTGGGGCTTTCCACGTGTTTATGCCGGCTTTGATCAGGCCCGCTCCGGCACGTCTTCTTTCTTTGTTGCATGCGCTAAATACAGACGAAAATGCCAGGGCGTTTTTGCCGCGCCCGGGCCTGACGGCCTATGTCACCCAAGAAGCCGTATCGGCGACAGCCGCGCGCAAAGCCGGTTATGCGCTTTTCTCGCGCCGTTTGGTGCGTATTGACATTCTGGAACGGTTGGCCGACCTGATCCGCGAAGCGCAAAAGGCGCACAAGGGCGGCGCTTTTGCACCCAATGAGGCCATGCTGTCCCTGTTGGGGTGCTCTCATGATGATCTGGGCCAAGTTCTGACAGCCCTGAAATATAAACGTAAAACCAAAATGGATGATGAGGGCAAGGGCGAAACCTGGGTGCCGGTGCGTGTGGGGCGTAAAAAACCGGCAAAAAAGAAAAAGACCACCCCCAAGGCCGTGGTCGATCCCAACTCGCCTTTTGCGGTTTTGCAGGCCCTTAAATGAGCGAAAGGGCAAGCTCTCTTCGTCTGGATCTGTGGCTGTACCGCACCCGATTTTTCAAAACCCGCACGCTGGCTACGGCCTTTGCGGCCAAGGGAAAGGTGCGGATCAGCCGGTTTGGGGCGGTCCGCCGGGCAAAAAATGGCGCCGTACAGGTGTTGGCAGATGATGTTTTGACCTTTGCCCAAAAACAAAGGATCATCATGATCAAGGTGTTGGCTATGCCGATGCGCCGTGGTCCGGCGGTTGAAGCAGTGCTATGCTATGAACCCCTGGAGGAAAAGAATGTTTGAGGCGATCAAGAAAATTTTTGGTGGCGCATCGGCAAAAACCGATGAGGCTTGTGATGGGGCCGAAGCGCGTGAATGTGCCATCGCCTTGCTGGTCGAGGCGGCGTTGTCGGATGGGATTTATGCCGATATCGAACAGGATATGATCAAAAACATTATTCGCGAGAGCTTTTCCATGGATGAAGAGGCCGCGGCCAGTTTGCTGGAAGCGGCCGAGCTGCGCGCCGAAATGGCGGTGGACCATTATGCGTTTACCAATGTTATCAAAAAACATATGCCCAAATCCGAACGGGTGGCCCTGATCGGCCAGCTGTGGGATGTGACCTATGCCGATGGCGAGGAAAGCCCGTTTGAAGACAGCCTGATCCGCCGGGTGGCTTCTTTGCTGGCGGTTACTGATCATGAACGCGCCGAAGCCAAAAAAGCGTCGCTTGGCCGCAGGAAAGGCGGTTGACAATCTGGCTGGGACGGCCACATACAGGCCCGCTTTTTCAATGGAATTTCCAAGATGACCTATATTGTCACCGATGCCTGCATCGCCTGTAAATATACTGATTGTGTCGAAGTCTGCCCGGTGGACTGTTTTTACGAGGGCGAGAACTTTCTCGTCATCCATCCGGACGAATGTATTGATTGCGGCGTGTGCGAACCTGAATGCCCGGTAGAGGCCATCAAGCCGGATACTGAAGATGACCCCGATGGCAAATGGCTGGCCCTGAATACCAAGTTTGCCGAGATCTGGCCAAACATTACGGTGATGAAGCCTGCGCCGCCTGATGCGGACGCCAAAGCCAATGAAACCAACAAGTTTGAAAAGTACTTTTCAGAAAAGCCGGGAGAGGGGGATTAGCCCCCCTGTCGAAGGTTTTGATCAAAGCCTTTGAAAACCCTCATTTTTGTGCTATAAGGTCCCTTATAGGCGTCATCCATGCGGCTATAAACGTATAGGTGTGCGCACTCCGGCAAGCCGGACCGCCAAAACGGAACGAAAATTTAAGGGCACAGAAAACGGGAAAATGTCACCGCAGGGTGGACCGGTTTTGTTTGTGCCAAAATTAATGTGTGAAACAACAGCGAGTGAAGATTACCCATGGCAAAAACCAGTTCTGCTAGAAAATTCAAGATCAATGATTACATCGTTTATCCTGCTCACGGCGTGGGTCGGATTTCCGCTGTTGAGGTCCAAACGGTGGCCGATATGGAACTCGAAGTGTATGTGATCCAGTTCGATCAGGACAAAATGGTCCTGCGGGTGCCGGTGCCGCGCGCCGAAAGCGGTGGCATGCGCGCCTTGTCTGAGCCCAGCATTGTCCAGAATGCCATGAAAACTCTCAAAGGGCGGCCGCGGATCAAGCGCACCATGTGGAGTCGCCGGGCGCAGGAATATGAAGCCAAGATCAATTCTGGCGATCTGATTTTTATTGCCGAAGTGGTTCGGGATCTGCACCGCAATGCCGATCAACCGGAGCAATCCTATTCCGAGCGCCAGTTGTATGAATCGGCCATTGATCGCATGGCCCGCGAAGTGGCTGCGGTGGAAAAAATCGAACGCGATGCCGCCTTTGATAAATTGTCAAAAACCCTGGTGGCCAAGGCGGTTAGTGCAACCGCCGCTGCTTAAAATCCAGTAATTGTTTCAAAGGACCCGGCATTTTGCGATGCCGGGTTTTTTGTGTCTAATCCGATAAAATTTCCAGAGCCTCGGGGTGATCCAGATACAGGATGGGGCCATTCTGGGTACGGATCAGGCCGCGGGCACGAACCCGTACACCTGACAAGCCGGCCAGATTGATCCCGGCGCGTTCAAAACGCCTTGCATCTTTGGGGGCAATGCTGATGGTGAAATCCTCTCGCCAGTCAGACCCAAAGTTTAAATACACTCGCTTTTGTACGATGGCGGCATCGACAATGCGGCCCTGTACAATCTGAAACGAACCGACCGAGGCGCCAATGGTTTGTGGATTGCGCACTGCATAATATGCTTCTGCCCAGATGCCGCGCCGGGCGGCTCTGGCGTTTTGCTCCAACCTTAATAATTCAGCCGCCTGGGCGTGATTGTCACGCCAGGTGTGCACCCGGGCATGGCCGTGGCGGATCATGGCCCCTTGTATCCATACCGGATCTTCGTCCGGATCTGCCTGTGCATAAACTTGTGCTTTGAGGCGGTCATAGCGATCCGGGGCAGCCTCCTCAAAAGATAAGACCCGGTCCTGTATCAGGTGCGCCAAGGCGTTACGCGCTGTTCTCGCCAATGGCTCGGCATGGATGTCCTGATAGGCCATGCGGGGGGCATCTATGCTGCCTAGGCGCACGGTGCGGCCATCTTGCAAAGCAAAGCTCTGGCCGCTGATCACCCGTGCTACACGGCCAGGGGGGATCACTTTTTTCTGCTTTTTTGCCCATGCCGGGGCACCACTGGCCAGCGCCATCACACCGCCCAACAGGGCGCGCCGCGACATCGGAGTTTTTGATTGCATGCCCATTGCCAATAAGGGTGCACGGGAATGGGCGTCAATTCAACTCTGCCGAACGCCGGCCATTATGGCTTAGGTATCCCAGCCCATATACCGGGAGGTCATGCCGATGGAATTAATGATTCCGTGCAACAGGATAATCGGCCACAAATTGCGCTTGAACACCAAGAACATGGCACCAAAGGCCAGCGCGATGGCACCGGTAACAATAAAGCCGCGCAAGCCCTGATAATACATATGCCCATAACCAAACAAAAGCGCCGGCAGAAGCACGGCCAAAATACTGGTCATTGGCAGGCCCTTGAAGGCGGCTTGTAAACGGGTGATCAGAAATCCCCGAAAGAACATTTCCTCGCCAAAGGTGGACGCGGTCCAGACGATGCCCATCCAAAGCAAATAATGGGGCAGGCTGCCCGCTATATCGCCCCAGCGTTCTTCAACACCGGCGGGGATTTCGGTCATGACAGTCAACCCCAGCGCCTCGCTTATCAAAAAGATGGGGGCTAGAACGGCGGCAAAGGCCAGAAAAACCAGGAAGGCCTGGGGGATTACCATCAGTTTGGCCTTGATACCGGGCAAGGCGCGCAGCCCCATATCTGACCAACTTAGCCCGCGAAACCGCATATACCCCGTCAGGATAACCAAAACGGTGACGAGCGATACCGGCCCCGCAAAACGCCAAATGAGTGGGTCCAGAACTCGTTTGAGTATAAGGGCGAAGGCAACAAATCCGATCACTTCTATAAAGGCGATCAGTTTTTCATATTTTTGGGTATTGGGCATCATATCTCACAAAAAAAGGCGTGCTAACGACACGCTCATATGGTTCTGACCTTCAATGGGGCACACGGCGGCAGGGGTTTATTGAACGATTGTGCGCGTTCGGCTCAAGCGAAGTTGGCGGTCCATTGTTTGGGGGTCAGGCCATAGGCCTTTTTGAAGTGGCGGGTGAAATGGCTTTGGTCAGAAAACGTGCAGGCGATGGCCGTTTGTGCAATGGAATTGCCCGTAATCATCATCATGCGTGCCTGATCCAGTCGTCGCATGACCAGATAGCGATAGGGGCTGGTGCCAAACATGGTTCTGAAATGCCGGGATAATTCCCAGCGATCACAATCAGAAATTTTTCCCAGCACATCCAGTGTGATCTCCTCATCCATATGGTCGTGGATGAATTGCCGCGCCAATTCCGCCGCCTGACAGGCATGGCGTTTCAGCGGTTTTTGATCGTTGGTAATCTGCTCCATAACCATGGCCAGATTATAGACCGCATCCTGATATTCCAGCGTTTCCAAAGGGCGATCCAGATTTTCCAGCAAGGGTAAAACCACCGCATACAATCTGGGGTCCAGTGAAATTCCCCCCTCGATAAAGGGCAGCGCTCTGCCGCCAAGCACACTTTGGATATGCGAGGGTTCAATATAGAGGGTGCGATAGCGAAACCCATCTTCTGTGCCGGCGCGGCCATCATGCAATTCGTCTGGATGAAGAACGACGATATTGCCGGGCAGGGCATTACGCGTCTGGCCCCGATAATCAAAACTCTGCACGCCCTGCATGGTAATGCCGATGGCATAGGTGTCATGGCGATGAGGCGCATAGGCGTTGCCGGTAAAAAACGCCTCCAGCCGATGCGCCTGAGGGGGGCAATGGTGTGCAGCTTTGAGCGAAGATGAAGGGTCTGGTGCCATTAAATCTTTTTGACAAACTCAGATTTCAGCTTCATCGCCCCGATGCCAGGGATTTTACAATCAATATCATGATCGCCATCCACCAGGCGAATGTTCTTGACCTTGGTGCCAACCTTGACCACCAAAGATGTACCCTTGACCTTCAAGTCCTTGATCACGGTAATGGTGTCGCCATCATTTAGAGGATTGCCATTGGCATCTTTGATGGCCTTGTCGCCCTCTGCCGGGCCGGTGTCGCCGGCGTTCCACTCGTGGGCGCATTCCGGACTGAGCTACTCCCCGGAAATCGGACACTGACATAAGCTATGATTTGTTGTCTGCTGATCTTCGACAAAGAGGAGATCAGAGATGTCGAAACGCAAGCAACATGCGCCGGAGTTTAAGGCGAAGGTGGCACTGGAGGCCCTGAAGGGTGAACAGACGGTGAGCGAGCTGGCGAGCCGGTTCGGGGTTCACCCCACGATGATCCACCAGTGGAAGAAGGCCCTGCTCGAAGGTGCCTGCGGTGTGTTTGAGCGTGGCCACAGGAAAAAGCCGGAGGTTGACGAAGAGCAACTGAAAGACTTGCATGCCAAGATCGGGGAACTGGCCGTCGCCAATGATTTTTGGCACGAAAGCTCAAACCCTGGGGCGCAAAGTGAGGCTGGGCATGATTGAGCGCCATCATCCCCAGCTGTCCATTGGCAAACAATGCCGTTTGCTATCGATCTCACGGTCATCGTTCTATTACACCCCCAAGGGCGAAAGCGGACAAAATCTGACCCTGATGAGGTTGATTGATGAGCAGTTTTTGGAAACACCGTTCTATGGTGTCCGCCAGATGACCTGGCACCTGAGGAATGAAGGCCATCTGGTCAATGAGAAACGCATTCGCCGTTTGATGCGTCTCATGGGGCTGATGCCGATCTACCAGAAGCCCAATACTAGTAAGGCTCATAAGGGGCACAAGATTTACCCCTATCTGTTACGGGGTTGCGGGTGGGGCGCCCAAACCAGGTCTGGTGCACCGACATCACCTATTTGCCTATGCGGCGTGGATTTTTGTATCTGATAGCCATCATGGACTGGCACACCCGCAAGGTGCTGGCCTGGCGCCTCTCGAACACGTTGGAGGCTGACTTCTGTGTCGAAGCCCTGAACGAAGCTATCCACCGCTTCGGACCACCTGAGATTATGAACACGGATCAAGGCAGCCAGTTTACATCCTTTCTCTGGACGGATCGTGTAAATCGGGCAGGCATCAAAATATCGATGGATGGCAAGGGCCGGTTTCTCGATAATATCTTTGTGGAACGGCTCTGGCGATCCCTCAAATACGAATGTGTTTATCTGCACGCCTGGGAAAGCGGTTCACAAGCCAAAGCAGGGATCAAGAAATGGATGGAGTTCTATAATCGCAAACGCCCACATTCTGCCCTTGCTGGAAAACCACCTGCCGTGGTCTACTGGCAGAAACTTGAAACAACAAACCCCGATCAGCAGGAGCAAAAAGTAGCTTAAGTTACGCCAGAAACTGTCCAACCATTGGGGAGTAGCTCAGCTGGTCCTGTTTTGCAATTGCCTTGACACAAAAATCTTGCAACACATCCTTAGCATCGTCCACGTTGCCCATACGTTTTGTGAGAAAGCCCAAAAATTCTTCATGATGTTTGGACAATGCCGCCCCCACTTCAGGATGGGGGGCGCTGGGGGCGTTTTGCATTGTTGGTTGCTTTGGCATGGTTCAGCTCTCTGAATCACCACGAAGAATTTACCGATAAGACAGTTCTGCCATCAAGGCATCTGCATGATAAGCCTTCATAGTCGTATTCATAAGGTGGTTTATACAACCTGTCTTGCCTCAGCGGTTGAAATAATTGTAACAGGTGATCAGTGGTTCGTAACGTGTCGGCAGATCACACCATGGTGCCCCTGAACGCAGAATCCGGTATATCCCGTGCAATACCCGTGATCCTCCACCCGGGGCATGCCGCGGGATTGATCTGGCAATAAAGATCAATAACTGCCCATTCAAATCGGGTAAGGTTGTGACGCATCAATCCGACTTTACTTTGGCAATTTTATTTGTTGGCCCACGGCCTAGTCATCTGGAACTGTAATTGATATCATTATGATGCTATTGATTTGGAGGTTTTGGTGGGTCGTGTTGCTGGTGTTGTTGTATTGAGTGTTGAAGAACGTTCTTTTCTGGAAAGTCAGGTCAGGCGGCACAAGGCACCGCGTTCACTTTCGGATCGCTGCCGGATGATCCTGCTGTGCGCCGATGGGTTGCCCAGCAAGGAAGTGGCCAGCACCATGGGCGTGCATGAACATACGGTTGGCAAATGGCGGCGACGATTTGTGAGGGACCGTGTGCAGGGTTTGTCGGACGAGTATCGCCCGGGCCGACCGCGCACGGTGTCTGATGCACAAGTGGCGAAGGTGATTGAGCGCACGCTGCACAGCACACCCAAAGATGCCACCCACTGGTCGATCCGCTCGATGGCCAAAGAGGTCGGTCTTTCGCATACCACCATCCGGCGCATCTGGAATGCCTTTGGCCTGCAACCACATCGGCGTGAGACCTTCAAGCTCTCGACCGACCCTTTGTTTGTTGACAAGGTGCGGGACATTGTTGGTCTCTATATGTCACCGCCCAACCGGGCGATTGTGCTTTGTGTAGACGAAAAGTCCCAAATTCAGGCGCTGGATCGCGAACAGCCGGTTCTGCCAATGATGCCTGGGGTGGCAGAGCGACAAACTCACACCTATATCCGCCATGGCACGACTTCCCTGTTTGCCGCCCTTGATATTGCCACCGGTGCGGTGATCGGCAAGTGCTACAAACGCCACCGCTCACAAGAATTTCTGGGCTTTCTCAAACAGATTGATGAGTGTCTGCCTAAAGGACCGGACGTGCATCTGGTGATGGATAACTACGCGACCCACAAGACCAAAGAAGTCAAGGCGTGGTTGGTCCGGCGGCCTCACTGGCATGTTCACTTCACGCCCACCTCCGCCTCCTGGATCAATCAGGTCGAACGCTGGTTTGCCGAGTTGAGCCGAAAGAAACTTAAACGCGGTGTTCACCGATCAACCCGCGAACTGGAAGCTGACATTCTCGCCTTCATTGAGACCCACAATGAAAACCCAAAACCATACAGATGGGTCAAATCCGCCGATGAAATCCTTGCCTCCGTCAAACGCTTCTGCCACAAAACACAGCAAACCTTATGCACCGAACTTTAGATTATGTGCCGAACTTTAGATTCGGGTGACTAGGTCACCGACTCATTAAATTTAAGCCAGATACGCAATGATGCGAGTTTAATGGATGCAAGGTAATTGTCATCCCGTTTATCGTATCGAGTGGCGACAGCCCTGAAGTGTTTGAGTTTATTGAAGAACCTTTCCACCAGATTGCGTGCTTTGTACAGCACCTTGCTGAAGGCCGGTTTGAAACGGCGTTGGGGCATAGGCGGGATATTGGCCCATGCTCCCTTGTCGGCGATACCGGCGCGGATGGCGTCTGCGTCATAAGCTCGGTCTGCCAGTACCATGGTGTGCGGTTGCAGATGCGCAAACAATCCATGAGCGTAATGACCGTCATAAGCCTGACCTTCAGACAGAACCAGATCAATCGGCAGGCCACAAGCATCCACAAGGGCGTGAATTTTAGTCGTCAGCCCGCCGCGCGAGCGGCCCATGCAACGGGATCGGATTTGTTTTTTTTTTACCGTTGGCAGCATGCTGATGCACCCGGATGGACGATGAGTCGATCATTTGAACATCGCCTTGATAAGCCTTTGATACTTCTTCTAAAAGCATCGACCAAATGCCCGCCCTGCGCCACCGGTTGAACCGGTTCACGCACGTCGTGTGAGGACCGTATCGCGACGGAATATCCGCCCACGGTGCCCCCGTCCGCAAGCGCCAGAAAATCCCGTTCAAAACCCGCCGGTCATCGACCCGCTTAACACCACGGGACTTCTGCGGCAGAAGCGGCTGAATTACTGACCATTCAAAATCCGTCAAATCAAAACGTGCCATCATCACCTCCATAAAATATAAGAAGTGAATCACACATCACCTGATTTGGGAATCCCCTTTATGGGTATGTGACCTAGCTCGCGATATAGGTTTATTATTTGAAAAAACTCTCCAAATGCACGAAAAACTGTGCTAGGCTGTTCAGACTGTTAGTGTAACTGGGGCGGCAGAGTGTCTGAAGAGGAAGCGGTAGAGGTCTCGGGCCATATTAAATGGTTTGATCCGGTCAAAGGGTATGGGTTCATTACACCCGAAGAAGAAGGCGGAGATGTGATGTTGCATATCTCCACTTTGCGCCAGACCGGCCGCAATGCTGCGCTGGAAGGCGACAAGGTGGTATGCACGGCCATCCGCGGGGCCAAGGGCCTGCAAGCGCTGGAAATTCTGGATTTTATAGATGACCACCCCCCGCCCGGCCAGCCTGACGCCGGAAGAACTGGATAGTTACAGCCCTGCTGTGGTCAAATGGTTCAATCGTTCCAAGGGGTATGGCTTCGTCAATATTGAGGGCGAAATCGGCGACGTGTTCATCCATGCCGAGGTGCTAAGGGAAGCGGGCATGGCGGCACTGGAACCCAATGATCATATTTATGTGCAATGGGAGGCCGGGCCCAAGGGCCGTGTGGTCACCCTGGTTCGCATGGCGGCACAGGATTAGGCCGTATTGGCGTCTTTTCTAAAACCAAGGGCGATCACATAGGTTTCCGGGCTGCCGGACCGGCTGGATTTGGGTTTCACATGTTTCACATGGGTGAAATGGCTTTTCAGCATTTTCAACAAGTCTCCCTCGGCCCCGCCTTGGAACACTTTGGCGACAAAGGCGCCGCCGGGGCTGAGGATTTCGATGGCAAATTGGGCCGCCGCTTCGGCCAGGGCCACTACCCTTAAATGGTCGGTGGTTTTATGGCCGGTGGTGTTGGCCGCCATATCAGACAAAACCAGGTTTGTTGCTCCACCAAGAGCCTTTAAAACGGCCTCAGGGGCGCCCTCATCCATGAAATCCATTTTCAGGAAGACTGCATCATCAATGGGTTCGACATCCAATAGGTCGATGCCGGCAACATGTCTGGCCCCACGTTTGATCGCCACTTGTGTCCAGCCGCCAGGGGCTGCGCCCAGGTCAACAATACGCGATCCAGGCGAAATCAGGGAAAATTTCTCATCCAGCTCGATCAGCTTGTAGGCCGCCCGCGAACGCCAGCCTTCATCCTTGGCCCGTTGCACATAGGGGTCATTCAATTGACGTTGCAGCCAGATTGTTGAGGAAAGTTTTCGCCCCCTGGCGGTTTTAACGCGTTTGCTCAGGCCACGGCGACGTTCCCCCGTGCCGACGTCCTTGTCTTTGGTGCCTTTCCAGCGGCGCTTTTCATCATCACTCATCTTTGTTTTGCGCGCTGGTGGAAAAGCGGCTCCCTTGTGCTTTGCGTCGTGCCCGGCGCTGGTCAGATCCCATCATGCCCAGCAACAGACCTTCGCGCAGCCCCCGGTCGGCGACACGGATACGCGGGGCGGGCCAGACGTCCTGTATGGCGGCCAGAATGGCGCAACCGGCCAAGACCAGATCAGCCCGTTCTTTGCCAATGCATGGCTCTTTTGCGCGTTCTTCCAGTGATTGCGCCAACAGGCGTGCAATGGCGCTTTCGGTGTCGCGGCGGCTAAGCCAGATGCCATCAACCTTGGAACGGATATATCGCGGCAGATTGAGATGCACCCCCCCCAATGAAGTGACGGCCCCTGAAGTGCCTATAAAATGTACATTGCCTTTGGCAAACAGGGGTTCAAATTCATTGGCGCCTTCATAGGCGGTAATCAGATCGCGGGCATAGCGGCGCATATTGGCAAACCAGGTGCTGCGCTCGTCTTCTTCAGGAAAACGTTCGGCCATATTGACCACGCCCATGGGTAACGAAATGCTGGCCTTGATCTGGTGCTGTTCCTTGCCCCCATTCATTTCAGGACGACAATCAATCCAGCTTAATTCAGTCGAGCCACCACCAATATCCACCACCAGAGCCGCATCGCATTGGGTATCCAACAGATCCACACATCCACGAACCGCCAGGCGGGCTTCTTGCTCTGACGTAATGGTTCGCAGGCGCAGACCGGTTTCCTGTTGCACACGTTCCAGAAAGGCCGCGCCATTACTGGCAGTGCGACACGCCTGAGTGGCGACATTGCGGATCCGGCGCACCCGGTGACGTTTCAACTTGGCAGCACAGATTTTCAGCGCTTCCAGTGCTCGGTCCATGGCCGCCTCGCTAAGGACTCCAGACATGCTGAGGCCTTCGCCCAAACGCACGATCTGCGAATAGCTGTCGATCACCCTGAAGCCGTTTTTAACCGGCGTCGCCACCAACAGGCGGCAATTGTTTGTGCCTAGATCCAGCGCGCCATAAAGTGGGCCATGCTTGGATCGTGTCTTTGCAGACGCAGGTTGACGTCGTTTTTTATTGCGTCTTCCCTTGCGCGCAGAAGACGGCATTTTGCCGTCCGCCATAATGTTTTTCCCTCGAGCACATATAATACTTGCCCTTGTGCCCCAAAATGCATTGAAGGTGATGGCCTTGGCCCACCTGTTCGAGGCATATTATAGCGCCCAAAAGAGCAAAGCCAAACCGTATAGACTGTAACCGGACTTTGCCTGTGCGCATTTGCACATCTACAGAAAGAAAAAACAGGGTATAGTAACGGCAAAAATCCTGAGAAACCGAAGAAGGAGATGCCAAATGGACCCCGCCAATATCTATGCGGACCCGCGCACGGAAAATGTGCGTGATGACTTCACCATTGATCAGGGATGGGATCGCTATACCGCCGATCAACATGGCACTTGGGATATCCTCTATAAACGGCAGATGGAATGCCTGCCGGGGCGGGCCTGTGATGCCTTTATGGATGGCATTGAGGCTCTGGATTTGGGACGAGGCGGCATACCCGATTTTACTAATATTAACAAGGAATTGAACAAACTGACCGGGTGGAGCGTGGTCGCAGTGCCCTGTCTGGTGCCCGATGATGTGTTTTTCGAGCATTTGGCGAATCGGCGTTTTCCCGCCGGGAATTTTATCCGGGAACGCAGTCAGCTGGATTATATCCAGGAACCGGACGTGTTTCACGATGTCTTTGGCCATGTGCCCATGCTTACCGATCCGGTATTTGCCGACTATATGGAGGCCTATGGCAAAGGTGGCCTGCGGGCCCGCGGGTTTGATCGGCTGAAGGCCTTGGCCTCACTTTACTGGTAT
The DNA here is from genome assembly GCA_030949705.1 of Robiginitomaculum sp. Lineage (GTDB taxonomy): Bacteria > Pseudomonadota > Alphaproteobacteria > Caulobacterales > Maricaulaceae > Robiginitomaculum_B. The sequence continues at coordinate 214,825 of JAUZSF010000003.1, forward strand.
ACGGTGGAATTTGGCCTGATCAACACGCCCAAAGGCATGCGTATTTACGGGGCGGGGATTGTCTCATCCCATGACGAATCGGTATTTTCGCTTGAGGCCCGTTCGCCCAACCGCATCCATTTTGATCTGGAACGGGTGATGCGTACCGATTACCGCATTGATGATTTCCAACAGACCTATTTCGTCAATGCCAGTTTTGATGAACTGTTTCGCGCCACGGTGGAAACCGATTTTGCCCCGCTGTATGAGCGCCTGAACCCGTGTTTTGATTATACCGCTACCGCGGCCATAGAATCGGACCGGGTCTATACCCGCGGTACCCAGGAATATGGCCGGGCCGGGGGGCGCAAACGTGGCATCAAGCCAGTCTAGACCCGCTGAAACGGATAAAAGTCTGATCCCAAACTAAGGATCCTCGTTAATGCGTCCAGGGCCTGTCGGCCTTCAATCAACAGATTGGGATCAGCCAGATCAGCCGGGGCCAGCTCTTCGCGGTAATGGCGCTTAACCCAGTCCGTCAGCTTGGCATAAAGCGCATCACTGAGCAGCATGTCCGGGTTGGCGGCGGCGCGCTCCGCATCGCTCAGCACCACGCGCAGGCGCAAACAGGCCGGCCCGCCGCCATTGCGCATGGATTGGCGCACATCGACAAATTCAACCCGGCTGATAGGGCCATTACCGCTGACCAGCTTGTCGCAATAGCGCGCCACCGATGGGGTTTCGCGGCATTCCGCCGGGGCAATCAGCACCAGACGTTCTTCGCCGGGGATTGCCACCAGCATGGAATTAAACAGATAAGAGGTGATGGCATCGCGCAGTGGCACCTCGTCCTGGTTGACCTGCACGAATTGCGGCTCGAACAAGCCATCGGCGGCGCGTTTGATCGCGTCCAGCGTCTTTTGGGTCTCGGCAAAGGTGTATTCATGAAAAAACAAACAGGTTTTGGCTCCCACACACACCACATCATTGTGAAAGGCTCCGGCCTCGATGGTGCTTTGCGCCTGCGCGGCAAAAACCACGCGATCCATGTTCAGACCATGGCGGCGCGCCAGCGCCTGATTGGCTTGCAAGGTCTGGCGGGCCGGGAATTTCAGCCCCGGTGCAAAACCTGCCAAACGGCCATGGACAAATATTTCCACCCCCGCATCTCCATGGTCCGCACACAGGCGCACATGATTGGCGGCTCCCTCATCCCCAAAGGATTCCTGCATGGGCAGGGGATCATGGATGCAAAAATACGTCTCATCAGGAAAGGCAGCCCGCAAGGAGCGGGCGGTTTGCGGCCCCTCGATCGAGCGATGCAACATGGTCACCAGATTGGCGGCGCTGGCATGCAGGCGTCCATCGCGGGTGTCGCTGGAAGGGCTGATGGTGGCGGCATTGGCGGCCCACATAAAGGCGGACGAGGACACCGCCCGCAATAAAGAGGGGGCATTTTGCGCCGCCTTTTCAATGATGTGTGCGTCACTGCCGGTAAAGCCCGCCGCGTGTAATAGTGGTAAAAACGGGCGCTCATGGGGCGGTAAAACCCCCTGTATCAGGCCTGCATCATGCAGACGTTTCATTTTGGCCAGGCCCTGCAAAGCCCCTTCGCGGGGGCGCGAGATCTGGCCGACATTATGGGCGCTGGCCAGATTGCCCGCCGACAGGCCCCCATAATTGTGGGTCAGCCCCACCAGACCGTCATAATTGGCCTCCAGGGCGGCCATGATCAGCCCAGCCCCGGTGCGGCCATGGCCACGGGGGCATCGGCGATCTGGCTGGCCATGGGCCAGGCGCAATAATCGGCCGCATACCAGGCTCCGGGGCGGAAGTTTCCACTTAAGCCCGGCCCGCCAAAGGGCATGGTGCTGGCCGCGCCAGTAGTCGGGCGATTAAAATTTACAATGCCGGCACGAATGTCACGCACAAAGATGTCCCACAGGGCACGATCATCGCTGATCAAGCCGGCAGAAAGGCCGTATTTGGTATCATTGGACCGGGTGATGGCCTCTTCAAAACTGTCCACGCGATAAACCTGCAAGAGGGGGCCAAACACCTCTTCGTCCTCGGCGGGACTATTGCCCATATCCAACAGGGACGGACTGACCGCATTGGCCGACCAGCCCAGTTTCTTGGCGTCACGAATACTGCTCGCCCCATTGCGGATGTGGGTGGCCTGTGCCGACAGCACCATATTGGCCGCCCCTTCAGAGATCAGTGGCCCGGCAAAGGGTTCCGGATCTCCATCCCAGGGGCCAAAACGCATGGCGTCAATCCCGGCGGCGATGGCATCGATGATGGCATCGCCTTTTGGCCCCTTGGGCACAAACAAACGTCGGGCACAGCTGCACCGCTGGCCGGTGGTGGCATAGGCCGAGTGGATCGTCAGATTGGCCGCGGCAGAAACGTCCTGAGTGTCCCAGATGATCAGCGGGTTATTGCCCCCCATTTCCAGCGCCAGAATAATTTCCGGATGCCCGGCAAATTTTTGGTGAATAAAGGTGCCCGTGGCCGCCGACCCGGTGAACAGCACGCCGTTCAGCTCTGAGTTGTCCAACAAAGCGGCCCCGGTATCCCGCGCCCCCTGAACCACATTCAAAACTCCGGCGGGCAGGCCGGCCCTGTCCCATAAATCCACCATAAATGCGCCCACAGCAGGGGTCAGTTCGCTGGGCTTGAACACCACACAATCCCCAGCCAGAAGCGCCGGCACAATATGGCCATTGGGCAAATGACCCGGGAAATTATACGGCCCCAACACCGCCATAACCCCATGGGGGCAATGGCGTAATTGTACCTGGCCAAAAGCGGCATCATTGGTGCTGTGCCCCGTACGGGCATGATAAGAATCGATGGAAATGCCGACCTTGCCAATCATCGCCCCCACTTCGCCGCGGGTTTCCCACAAAACCTTGCCGGTCTCGCGGGCAATCAGCGTGGCCATTTCTTCCTTGTGGGTTTCCAGCAAGGTCTTGTATCGCAATGCAATCCCAGCCCGATCCGATGGGCTTTGACGTCGCCAGGCGGTAAAGGCCGTTCGTGCCGCGCCATAGGCGGCGTTCACCTGATCTGCGCTGGCGCTGGCACCTTGCCACAGGGGTGTTCCGTCGGAAGGGTTTAGTGAGGTGAGGGGCGCGCCGTCGCCGGCAATCCATTGACCGTTTATATAATTTCCTGTCTGCCAACTCATGTCTGATCCACGACCCGCACGGTGTCGCCCTCCTTGACCCGTAAGGCCTCTAAAATATCCGCTTCGGCAATCAGGGTGTCGCCATCCATTTCCACCTCGGCGCCGCAAGCCCGAAATCCATTAATGCGATCATTGGAAAGGCGCCGCCGCTGGGTGCCTCTAGCGCCGGTCTTGATTGTCACCAGGCAGCTTTCACGTAAAGTTTGAAGACTGTCTCGTGGCGCAGAAACCAGGGGGCCACCATCGAAAATATCGATAATGCGATCAAAGGAAAAGCCTTCGCGTTCCAGCAATAATTTGGCCCCGCCGCCTTCACTGTGCACTTTGCCGATCACCTCGCGGGCATCATCGGTCAACAGGTCCACATAAATCGGATATTTTGGCATCAGGTCCAAAATAAATTGCTTGTCCGTGGTGCCGGAAAGAAAATCAGCCTTGTTAAAATCCATACGGAAAAACTTGCTGGTCAGGTTTTCCCAAAATGGCGAATAGCCCTGATCATCCACCACGCCGCGCAATTCGGCAATAATGGTGCGGCTGAACCGCTCTGGCTGGGCCGCCATCAGTAAATAGCGCGCCTGGGCGATCAGGCCGCCGGTACCGCCGCCGCGGGCATCGGGATGGACAAACAAAGTGCCCACTTCGGTACTGCCATTATATTCATTGACCAGGATCATCACATCCATGTCAAAACGGCGCTCGGCGGCGGCCGAAACCTGGGCAATGCTGAATATACGAAAGTTGAAAAATGGTTTGCTGACCCCAACGCCAACCTTGACCGCCGATGTGCCCACCACCTGGCCGGTTTCCATATCTTCCAGCACCAGCAAATAGCCTTCTTCGCCGGGGGTTTCGACGTCGGCGCTAAAGCTTTGCAAAGATTGATCTACCCGGCCTTTCAGTAATGCCGGATCATCGGGCAGGCTGGTAAACCCGGGGCCGGACAGCTCTGCCAGGGTTTGGAAAGCATCGAAATCTTTCTCTTCGATCGGGCGGACAAGATACATGGGCGAATCCAGTTATGGGTTATGAAGTCAGGGTTTTAAGCGATTTGGCATCAAAGTCGCCAGAGGCAAATTTCAGTAATAACACTGCGCTGAGGCGGGCGCGTTCCACCAAACTGGAAAGAATGGCGAATTCCTGCGCCGAATGGATGCTGCCACCACGTACCCCCAGGGTATCCACATTGGGGCAACCGGCAGCCCACAAATTATTACCTTCACACACGCCGCCGGTGTCGCGCCAGCGAATTTCAAGGCCAAGGGCCGCCCCGGCGGCGCGGGTCATCTCGAACAGGCGCGCATTAGGGGGCGCCATGGGCTTTGGCGGGCGGGTAAAACCACCGGTGAGTTCAGCCATAATGCCGTCCAGTGCATTGATCTCATCCGTGATGCGTTCAAATTCGCCCATCGCCCATTGGGCATCTTCGGGCAGGCCCAGGCGCACATTAAAACGGATAATAGCCAGATCGGGTACAATATTGCTGGGGCCGCCGCCTTCGATCTTGGCTGGATTAATGGTCAGGGATTCGCGCTGTCCAGTAAGCTTGGCAAGGGCCTGCACCGCCCCGGCGGCCGCCACCAACGCATTGCGTCCCAGATGATGTTCGCGCCCTGCATGGGCGGCCTTGCCTCGGACAATGAGCGCAAAATTGCCTGAGCCTTTACGCGCGCCAGAGAGCGAACCGTCAGCCAATGCCGGCTCATAGGTCATGCCCAGATCCGCCATGGCCCCATATTTTGCCAGTAAAGGCGCCGAGGCTGGCGAGCCGATTTCCTCATCAGGACTGATCAGCACCGTATAGCCAAGATTGTTCTTGTGGGGGCTTTGTTCCAGCGCCCTTAGCGCCTCCAGCATGACCAGTAGACCGCCTTTCATATCGGCGGTGCCGGGGCCGTTTATGGTGTCATCATCCAGCATTTCCCAGCGCTGAAAGGCATGGGTTTTGCCAAAAACCGTATCATAATGCCCAGTCAGCACCACTTGTATGGGCGCATCCGGGCGTTGTCGCAAAAGTAAAGCCGGGGCGAATGCGCGTGTGCTTTGCTGTCCATTACTGGTTACCTCACTCACGGAGGAAAGGGAGACCTCTTGAAGGTCCCCACCGAGATCCGAGAAGGCCTCGACCAACAGGGCACGTTGACGATCCAGCCCTTCGCGATGAAGGCTGCCGGAATTGACTGCGGACCATGATTTCACACGCGCAATCATAGACGCCTCGTGCGTAGCGATGGCGTCGATGATGGCCTGTTCCTCAGGGCCAAGGGTGATGGTGGATACACTCATGGATTAAATGGCGCTAAGTGCCTGTTCCAGATCCACCAGCAAATCATCAGGGTTTTCAATGCCCACCGAAAAACGCACCAGACCCGAGGTGTAGCCCTGGGCCTCGCGGGTGGCCAATGGCACGCCGGAATGAGTGGTCGAGCCGGGATGACACATCAGGCTTTCGGTGCCACCAAGGCTGACGGCCAGTTTGATCATCTGTAAGGCGTTGAGCATTTTAAAGGCCGCATCCTGGCCCCCTTTAAGGTCAAACGAAAAGGTGGAACCGGGGGATTGCCCCATGCGGGCAAAGCGTTCCTTCTTAACGGGATCATCGTCCAGATGGCCCAGATAGCGCACTTTTTCCACCTTGGGGTGATCGCGCAAAAAGTCTGCGCAAATTCTGGCATTATCGGCAGCTGCATTCATGCGCAATTTCACCGTTTCCAGCGAACGCATCAATAACCAACAGGTGTGCGGGTCGGGTACCGCCCCAAACACGGTGCGCACCGAACGCACCCGGGCGATGACTTCGGAAGAGCCAATGGCTGCCCCGGCGATCAGGTCCGAATGCCCACCGATATATTTGGTCAGGGAATAGAGCAGCAAATCCACCCCATTGGTGGTAATGGGCGTTTGGCCGATAGGGCCGAGCAGGGTGTTATCCACCATGACCACCGGGCGGCTGCCCTGTTTTTCGCCGACTTCATTGGCCAGGGTGACACACAAATCCAGATCCACCAGCGCAATGGTCGGATTGGCCGGGGTCTCGGTATAAACACAGACGATTTCGCCCATATCGGCGGCCCTTTCAAAGGCGGCGCGCACTTCCTCATCGTCGGCATCGGCCATGAAAGAGACGCTTTTGATCCCGAAACGCGGTAAAAAGTCCTGCAGGAACATTTCCGTCGGCCCATATAACGGGCTGGAATAGACAAACACCTTGCCCGGCGCGGCATAAGCCATCAGGGCCGTGGTGATGGCCCCCATGCCGCTGGCAAAGGCCAGCGCATCTTCGGCACCATCATAAAGGGTCAGGCGGTCTTCCAGAACTTCCAGATTGGGGTTGTTGATCCGCGTATAGGCCAGACCCGGATCTTCGATATCGCCGGGTTCGGCCTTGCCGCGCGCCAGACGAAAATAGGCCGCCCCATGTTCGGCCGATTGAAAGGCAAAGGTCGAGGTTTGAAAAATTGGTGGCTTGATGGCCCCCTCGGAAAGGTGCGGGTCATAACCATAGCTCATGGCCAGTGATTCCGGTTGCAGCGCGTGATTGCCGATTTTGCGTTTGCGATAGGGCTTGTCTTGCTTGCTCATGGCGGTTCTCCGAATGTTGTTATGCTTTCGATCGCTATGGCAAACCATGGGATCTGTTTGGCAATTTGCACCTGTTTTGCGCATTTGGAAAGCGCGATTTATCAAACAGTGCCATGGTAGAAAATATTCAGGTGAAATAAAAAAACGGCCCGACATAAGTCGGGCCGTTTTCTGTGTTCTGTGTACGTCTAAGGCTTAGCGTACCTGGATAAACACCGCAGAGCGACGGTTAAGCGGCTCACGAGCGCCATCAGGCGTTTGCACAGCCGGGTCACTTTCACCCTTATAGTCAATGGTGATCAGACCAGCATTAACGCCGCGGCTGACCAGCTCGTCACGGACAACTTCTGCCCGGCGTTTGGAAAGGCCGATGTTATAGCGTTTGGAGCCTGATTTGTCGGTGTAACCGGTGACGGTTGCCAACGTAATCGTGCATTTTTGCGCCTTGCTGGCCGCCGAGGCAATCAGGTCATGAGCCGCAGCCGTAAGATCTGATTTATCCCACTCGAAATACACCGTGAAGGCCACGTTTTCACACACAGGCGCCGGTGGAGGTGGCGGCGGTGGAGGTGGTGGCGGCGGAGGTGGTGGCGGAGGTGGAGGTGGCGGAGGAGGTGGCGGTGGCGGCGGAGGCGGCGCACCAAATTTATACCGGATAGACGCAAAGATATCGTGCGAGGTATAGCTGCCGGTATCGATGAAGCTGGCGGAGGTGCCACTGAAGGCATCAAAGCGCTGGCCGTCTACTTTGAAAAAGCGATAGCCAAGATCGAAGGTCCAGTTGCGGTCCAGCTCGTATCCAAAACCAGCCAACAGATTATAGGCCACATCCCGATTTGCATCTCTGGCGGCCCCAACCGGATCGGTGGGTTGGCCATTCAAGGTGCCAATTGCACTCAAATGCGTGCGGGCATACCCGATGCCGGCACCCACATAGGGGACCAGCTTGCTGTTGACGTTAAAGTCATAAATGACATTCGCCATAAATGAAGATGAGTTGAAGTCGGTTGAGCTGTTGGGATATTTCCCAACGGCGCCGGTGTCATTGTAACGCTGGGTTGCATCAAAATCGACGCGCCAGTTGTTACCAAAATCATAGCCAAGTCCAAGGGTAGGGCGGACTTCACCAAGTGAGTTGATTTTACCATTCAAGGCACCGGTGGCATTCATGCTTTCCAGGCTGCCATAACCGACACCTGCCCGGACATACCAACCCTCGTCCCTGGCAAATGCCGCTGAGGTTGCCCCCAACATTGCAGCCGTAGCGACCGCAGATAGAAGTAATTTCTTCATAATCCCCTCCCGAGGCTTGCCCTCGAAACATTGAAACACACATTGCTCATGCCGAAAGCTAACTGAGCACACTATTCGCGCCGGTCAATAACGATTCCTGACCAGATGTACCATGAATAAAGGATCATGTTTAAAAACACCAGACTTTAACTTGTGTTTTCGAAAGAAAATTAGTTTTCAGTGGTGCTGTTGTGCAAATGCAACACTGATTATGTTTAGGGGCGGCGGTATGGGGTGCCTTAACTTCCCTCTGATGCCTTCGTTTCCGGTTTCAGGGCCCGGGCGACCTGTGGCGGCATGTATTTTTCATCGTGTTTTGCCAGAACCCGGGTTGCATGGAAAACACCATTTTCACCAAATGTACCTTCGGCAACGACGCCTTGGCCTTCACGGAACAGGTCCGGTAAGACTTTGTCGTATTGTACCAGTACGGTATTGTTGAAATCGGTGACCTTGAACTGCACGTTCAGGCCTTCACCGCGTTTTACGGTGCCTTTTTCTACCATGCCGCCCAGACTGAGCTTTTTGTGAGAAGAAGGAGGCGTTTGTGCCAGTTCTGTCGGGGTATAAAAATACGATATACTTTGTTTTAACGCCGATGCGACAAGAAAAACTGCGCCGATCAGGGCTATGCCGCCAACGCCAATGGCCAATAGTCGGGTATTTTGTTTTTTCGGTATCACGGCATCCTCATTTGTGCTGGTGCTGCAAGTTTAACGTGAATGTAGGGGCTGTCACTAGAAACCATCATGCGACATATTGCCTGAAAGCACATAATGTCACCTGTGAAGGGTGCACAGGGCAAAATTTAACGCTAGAAACGCCGTTATGAGCGCTGAACTCGGATTTTTATCTCTCTTGCTGGCTCTGGGCTGTGCCCTGCTGCAAAGCTATGGGGCCTTTAACAAGAGCCCACAGGGCATTGCCCTGGCGGTCAGTGCATCGCGGGCCCAGGCCGTGGCGGCGCTGGCGTCCTTTTTGTTTTTGCTGGCCGCCTTTGCGGCTTCGGATTTTTCGGTAACCAATGTGGTGGCCAACAGTCATTCGACCAAGCCAATGTTTTTCAAAATTGCCGCCGGTTGGGGCAATCATGAAGGCTCGATGTTGCTGTGGGCAACGATCCTGAGCCTGTATGGCGCTTTTTTTGCACAATTCACGGGTCGTAAAAGTGTCGATGGGCGCTTTGCCATTGGGGTGATGGGCTTGCTCAGCGCCGGGGTGTTGGCCTTTATTGCCCTGGCCTCCAATCCGTTCTGGCGGCAAATTCCGGCGGCCACCGATGGGCGCGGCCTGAACCCGCTCTTGCAAGACATTGGTCTGATCATTCACCCGCCCATGTTGTATCTGGGCTATGTCGGCTTTGCCGTGCCCTTTGCCATGGCCATGGGGGCGTTGGCCAAAGGGACCATCGACAAGGAATGGGCCAAACATGCCCGCCCCTGGATGCTGATTGCCTGGGGCTTTCTGACCTGGGGGATCGTGCTGGGATCCTGGTGGGCCTACCGCGAACTGGGCTGGGGCGGCTATTGGTTTTGGGATCCGGTGGAAAATGCCTCGTTATTGCCGTGGCTGGTAGGGGCGGCGCTGGTGCATTCCACATTGGTGCTGGAACGCCGGGGCGGCTTTCCGGGCTGGACCGTATTGCTGGCCATTATCACGTTTTCACTCAGCCTGATCGGGACCTTCATTGTGCGCTCGGGCTTGCTTACTTCGGTACATGCCTTTGCCGTGGACCCGGCGCGGGGACTGGCCATTTTGATTTATCTGCTGGTCGCCATTGGCAGCGCCATGGCGCTGTTTGTCTGGCGCGCCAAAAGTTTCGAGGCCGATATTCATTTCACCCCGGCCTCCAGAGAGGCCATGATACTGGTCAATAATCTGGTGATGAGCTCGGCGGCGGCGGCGATTTTTCTGGGCACGCTTTACCCCTTGCTGATCGATGCCATTGGTGCCGCCCCGCTTTCCGTTGGCGCCCCGTTCTTTGCGGCAACCGCCATACCGCTCTTCATTATCGGCATGACGGCCATGGGGCTGGCCCCGCTGGCAATCTGGCGCAAAGGAACCCTTATGCAGGCGCTGGGTCAAAGCCGTTTTGCCTTAGGGCTGGCGCTGGCCGGTATTGCCCTGACCATTGCCTTAAAGCCTGGCAGCCTTATGGGCCCACTGGCCGTGGGCGCGGCGCTCTGGGTGGGGGCTGGCACGGTCACCTATGGGGTGAAACAACGTAAAATGCGCTGGACACTGGACCAATGGGCCATGGTACTGGGGCATTTGGGGCTGGCTATTGCCGCCCTTGGCATGGCTTCGACGGCACTTTTCTCCACCGAAATCAGCCAGGCGGTCAAACCCGGCGAAATCGTACAACTGGGCAAGGTACAGGCGCGTTTTGACGGCATTACCGGCGTGCGTGGTCCGAATTTCACCGCCGAGCGGGCGAAAATCAGCCTGTTGAACGAGGACGGCACGGTCCGACGTGCCTTGTATCCTGAGCGGCGCTTTTATCCGGCCAGCGGCATGCCCACCACCGAAGCGGCGATTGATTCGCATTTTCTGGGGGATCTGCACGTTACCGTTTCGGCGCTGACCGAAAAAGAAGGCGAAAAAACGATTATCAAAGGCTGGGCGGTGCGGCTGTTTTATCGGCCCTTGATTGGCTGGATATGGGTTGGCGCGGCGCTGACCGGTCTGGGCAGTCTGATCGGTGGATTCGGTATTGGTTGGCGTCGTCGCCGGCAAAGCCAGACGAATGCTGCACAGCCACAGGGGGCATCATGAGAGCGCTGTTGATCCTGATGGTGGCCTTGATGCTGGGCGCGTTTGTTGCCCCGGAACGGCCCTTGAGCGATCCGGCACAAGAGGCCCGCGCCCTTAACCTTTTCAAAGAGTTGCGCTGTCCCACCTGCATTGCGCAATCCATACATGATTCCAATGCCGATATTGCCGGGGATTTGCGCGTTATCGTGCGCGAACAGATCGCCAAGGGACGGACTAATCAGGAAATTCGGGATTATCTGGTGGCCCGCTATGGCGATGTGATCCTGCTGCGGCCCCCGGTCAATGGCACCACTTTGCCACTCTGGCTGGGACCGTGGCTGATCTTTCTGATTGGTGGTGGCATTGTGTTTGTGGCCATGCGCCGCCACCGCGTGAAATCGGATTAAGCGCGATGAGTGCCGTATCATTCGAGCCAATCAGTCTGCGGGCGCAGGAGCTGGGGTGTGATCGCGGTGGCCAACCTATTTTTCGGGGGGTGAGCTTTGTCCTGAATCCCGGCGAGGCGATGATTCTGCGCGGTGATAACGGGGCCGGTAAAACCAGCCTGTTGCGCCTTTTGGCCGGTTTGCTGCCGATTGCCGAAGGCTCGTTAGAGATAAAAACTGCGCAAACCGATTGGCAAAATGGTACGGCCGCAGGAAGAATTGCCTGGCAAGGCCATGAAGATGCCCACAAACGCGCCCTGACCGTATTGGAAAACCTGGCCTTTTGGGCGCGTATTCATGAGAGCAATTACGACCTTAAAAAAGCTTTGGGACGTGTTGGAATTGCATCACTTTATAGCTTTCAAGCTGGACAGTTGTCGGCAGGGCAAAAACGCCGTCTGGCACTGGCGCGTCTGCTGATCCAGAATCAACCAATCTGGTTGCTGGACGAGCCGACGGCAGCACTGGATGCCAGGGCCGCCAGAATGAGTGAAGAGCTGATTGCCGCGCATCTGACCGATGGGGGCATTGCCATTATTGCCACCCACAGCCCCTTTGCCCCCAAAGGCAGGGTGAGCGAGCTCAATCTGGTGGCGGTCGCATGAACTGGTTCGGCACGTATCTGGCGGTTCTGGGCCGCGATATGGCTGTGGCGCGCCGGGCCGGGGGCGGTTGGGCGCAAGGGGCAGTGTTTTTTTTATTGTTTATATTGCTGGCCGCCTTTGCCATCGGGCCGGAAACCCGGGCCCAGGGGCCCATTGCCCCGGCTTTGGTATGGCTGGCGGCGGTCTTGGCCAGCCAGTTATCGCTGGACCACTTGTTTCGCGCCGATCTGGAAGATGGGTCGCTGGACATACTGGCCACGTCCGGGGCCAGCCTTGGCGCGATGGCGGCGGGCAAGGCCACCGCACATTGGCTGGCAAGTTTTGCCCCGGTCACCCTGTTGTCTCCTCTGGCGGCTCTGATGCTGGGGGCAAAAGCCGAAACCCTGATGCCACTGATGGTCTCGCTAGCCATTGGGGGGCCGGCCTTTGTGTTTTTGGGGGCCATGGGGGCAGCGCTGGCGGCGGGTCGTCAGGGGAGCGGATTGCTGGTATTGCTGCTTTCCGGTCCATTACTGGCACCACCATTGATTTTTGGGGCCGGGGTGATCCGTAATGGGGCGCTGGATAGCCCGGATTTGAAACTGCTGCTGGCCAGTTCGCTAATGGCGCTGGTATTATCGCCCCTGATCTGTGCGGCGGCATTGCGCGTACATATGGAATAAGGTTCTGTAACACCATGTTTTCCTATTTTGCCAATCCTGAACGCTTTCAAAATCTGGCCAAATGGCTGGCCCCGCCCTTAATGGTATTTGGCCTGTTGGGCATTGCCATTGGCTTTGGGGCCGGATTGTTTGTGGTGCCGGTTGATTATCAACAGGGCGAGGCGGTGCGCATGATGTATGTGCATGTCCCGGCGGCGTGGCTGTCTTCCTTTGCCTATGCCTTTATGGCCGTGGCCAGCCTGATCAGCTTTGTCTGGCGGCATAATCTGGCCGACGCGGCGGCCAAGGCGGCGGCCCCTTTGGGGGCGGCCTTTACCTTTCTGGCGCTCCTCACCGGGGCATTGTGGGGCAAGCCCATGTGGGGGGCGTACTGGGTTTGGGATGCGCGCCTGACCTCCATGCTGGTATTATTTTTTCTCTATCTGGGCTATATGGCGGTGCGTACCATTGTGCCGGACGAGGCCCGCGCGGCGCGCCTCGCCGCAATCACCGCCATGGTCGGCGCTATCAATCTGCCGATCATCAAATTTTCCGTCGACTGGTGGTCCAGCCTGCATCAATCGGCCAGCGTGTTTCGCGCTGGGGGCTCGACCATAGACAGTTCCATGTTGTGGCCCTTGCTGGTCGGGGCGCTGGGCTATACGGCGTTATTTGGCTGGCTGGTGCTGGTACAAATGCAAACTGAGCTGGATCAACGCCATGCGGTGCGTTTGCGGAGACGTATGGCCGGGGGGCGGGTATCGCGTCCCCAGGCCCCACAGCGGAGCCTTGATAATGCTTGAGCTGTTGGACATGGGCAAATATGGCGTTTTTATCTGGTCCTCGTATGGGGCCTCGGTGCTGGTCATTGGTGGTTTGATAATCCGGATTTTGCAACAACGCCAAAAAGCCAAAGAAATTTTACGCGATCTTGAACAACAAATGCAAAGTACGTCCCCCTCATGAGTCCTTTATTTCTGGTTCTGGCCGTCTTTCTGGTTCTGTCGGTAACCGCCATGGCCGTTGCCGGCGCGGCGGGGCGCCCCAAAGTGTTGGTCAGCAGTGCCATAGCCATGGTGGTGTTGGTGATCGGGGTCTATGGCTTTTTGGGCCGGCCGGACCTGACCCGGCCACGGGCGGCCACCCCCGAAGTATTACAGGCCCGGGCCATGGCTAAAGTGGATGAAACCAGCGCCATCCTGGAGCGCAGCAAAACCACCACCGTTAAAGACTGGACGGATCTGGCCAACCAATACTGGGCGCTGGGGCGTCCGAAAAAAGCGGCCGGGGCATTGGCATCGGCGGCCAGCATTGCCAAGACCCCGGTGGAACGCGATGGCCTGCTGGGGGCACAGGCCCAGGCGCTGGTTACCGCCAATGACAAACAGGTCGGCCCCGCGGCCCAGGCCTTGTTTGCCGACATCCTCAGCCGAAATCCCGACGATTTGCGGTCCTTGTTCTTTTTGGGGCTGGCCGCCGAACAGGCGGGCGACAAGGCCGCCAATAAAAAATATTGGGGGCACATCATAAACATTGCCCCCGCCGATACGCCGTGGCGCAAAACCCTGGAGGCGCGCATGAACCGTGTGGGCGAGGCCCCGGCAGAGCCGGCACCCGCACGACCGGGCACGTTGACTTTGCCCGAAGGGCCACAAAGAGACATGATCATGGGCATGGTGGCGCGTCTGGCCGGGCGATTGAATGACAGTGGCGGACCGGCCGAAGAATGGGCAAAACTTGGCCGTTCTTATGGCGTGCTGGGGCGATATGAAGAAGCCTTAAATGCCTATGACAAGGCGTTGGAACTGGCTCCCAACGACGCGGCAATCCAAAGCGCCCGTAATGGCATTGCCGCGCAAATTCAATAGATAACCGCTATGTGCGCCCACTATGGTTTTTCCAACCTGCTGACCTGGACTACTTTGGCGGATCTGGCGGGGTTGATGGCCGGGGCGTTAAACCTGCCCGAAGAAGAGCGCTTTTTTCCCGGTTCCATGGCCCCCATTGTGGTGAATACGCGCAAGGGGCGGCTGGCCCGGCGTATGCATTGGGGGCTGGTGCCGCCGTTCTGGAATAAGCCGCTGGAAGAAAAGCGCTTTCCCACGTTCAATTATAATTCCCGCGCCGATGACTGGCTGGACAAGCCCAGCTTTCGTGAGGCGGTGCACCATCGGCGATGCATTATTCCTGCCACCTTTTTTGCTGAATATAGCGGCCCGGCCGGGGCCAAACAGGCCATTCTCTTTGGCCGCCCCGATGGGGCACCCTTTGCCATGGCTGGGGTCTGGGGAAAATGGCAAGGGATACACAAGGGCGAAGCGGTACAGTTGAACACCTTTTCCATGTTGACCACATCGGCCAATGGGGTGGTGCGCCCGGTGCATCCCAAGGCTATGCCCGTGGTGCTCAATTGGGGCGATATCGGCCTGTGGATGGAAGGGCCGCTGGAGGAGGCGATAAAGCTCGCCCGGCCATGCCCGGATGATGCGCTGGTGCGGTTGGATAATACGTAAATTGTCATTGCCCGGTTTGTCCGGGCAATCCAGTGCGGCAAGTATGCTTGTCTGGATCACCCGAACCAGTCGGGTGACGACATGCCGTACTCTATTTTATTGAGCCTCTAATCCTTCAGGATATAATCCACACTCTTCAGATCGCCATCATTTTTGGCCGGTTTGATACCCAGAATATCGGCAACAATGCCATAGACATTCACGTTATCAAAGGGCTCGGCCATGATGCCGTGTTTGAACGCCGGGCCTTCGCCAATGAAGGTGCCATACATATCATGGTAATGGCGGTCATAGCCGTGCATGCCCTTGGGGGCGTGGGTATATTTCGATGTCAGCGAGCGCGCAAAGATCAACCAGCCAGGTTCGGCCACCACAAAAATATCGCCAGTGCGGTCGTCATTATTGACGTGCCAGCGTTTGGGCAAATGCTCGCGCCGATAAACCTGCAGCTTGGGATTGGCATCGGCTAGTTGGGCATAGATGCGGTCTATATTGGCCGGGTCTTTGACAAAGATGTGGGCAAAGGGGCCACCGGAAGGACCGCTGGCGCTGGCAAATTTGGGCACCATCACCTCATCCAGATTAATATAGTCATCCAGGTAAATAAGGGCGTTTTCCTTGACCTTGGTCATGCCATGATCGGAAACAATGACCAGATTTACACGGTTTTCCAGGCCCAGTTTTTTAATGCCGGCAACCAGATCGCCGATATATTTGTCCACATCCAAAATGGCGGCGCCTTCTTCGGGGGTTTCGGGGCCATAACGGTGTTCGGCGCTGTCTACATCATGAAAATAGAGCGTGATCAGGCGCGGGCGATCCTTTTCCGGCAGGGCCAGCCAGTCGAGCACCTGGGTGATGCGTTCGGATTTGGGCTTATTGTGCTCATACGGATACCAATGGGTTGGCCGCCTGCCGGCGATTTTGGCCTCGGAACCCAGCCAGAACATGGCCGCCGTGGTCAGGCCTTGTTTCTCGGCGGTGACCCAGATCGGCTCGCCGCCCCACCATTCGCTCTCCCCATGGGTGCCGCGTTCCATCAACCGGCCGGTTTTGCGTGAATAGGCCAGATTGGAGGTGATACCGGTATGGCTGGCATAAAGCCCGGTGGCGATGGAATAAAAGTTCACAAAGGTGACGCTGGGCATGACCGGGATCAGGCCCTGTGCACGCACGCCTTCCTTGGCCAGCAGGCGCAAATTGGGGGCAGGGTGGCGATCGATAGCATCCCAGCGCAGACCGTCAATGCCAATCATAATCACAATCGGGGCATCTTTGGCGACGGGTTTGGGCGGGGATTGGGGGGCAGAGGGCGCCTGCGCGGTTTCGATTGGCGCCGCGAGGCCGATATATTGTCCCAAACCGGTTGTACAGCCCGATAATGCCAGCGCCGCGCTGACCACCAACCCAATAAAACGCATGTCCCGATTCCTTATAAAGTTATGTGTACCTTCTAGCGGATCTTGTTTCTAAATGCAGGTTACAAATGCATGAGAACCTACATCCGAAACACACCAAATTCTGTTTTCTCCGCGGGAGCATTTTTGCTGGCGCTAAGGGCCAGGCCCAGCACCCGGCGCGTGTCGGCCGGGGCAATAATACCATCATCCCACAGCCGTGCAGTGGAATAATAGGGCGAGCCTTCGGCTTCGTATTTTTCACGGATTGGGGCGGTAAAGGCCTCTTCGTCCTTTTGGCTCCAGGTCTCGCCGCGGGCCTCCATGGCGTCCCGCTTGACGGTGCTCAGCACGCTGGCGGCCTGTTCACCACCCATGACCGATATGCGCGCATTTGGCCACATAAAGAGAAAGCGCGGGGAGCTAGCGACCACGCCCGCACATGCCGTAATTGCCAGCCCCGTACGAGCCGCCAATCACCACGGTGAATTTTGGTACTTTGGCACAGGCCACCGCCATCACCATTTTGGCCCCGTCCTTGGCGATGCCGCCGGCACTCGTACTTCGAGCCGCTTCAGACCACTAAAGAGCCGGATATGTTTGCAAGAGCTCCGGCTGCCGGACTATTCCGGGCACAGCACAGCTCGATCAAAACCGGGCCGCTGCTTTTGCGCCGGTCGGGAGATCAAGACTTGCCGATTGGCCGGCGGCAATGCCCACCCGCTGGCCGTAAATACGGGCAAAGCCGGTAACCAGGGTTTCGCCGTAAAGTTTTTTGAACTCGTCAAATTCGCTGCCATCGACCAGACGGGCGATCACCTCGTGCCTCGCCGCCGGGGCGCGTACATCGCGCGGGATGATGCCGACGCCCAACTCCACTGTGGATCAGACTAATGGTTTCTTTGACGGTGGCCGGAGCTTCCGCCAGACCGCGCGGAGTCGCTCCCAGATTTACACTGGCTACGGCGGGCGAGACTGGCGCGTGTTCATCATCATTGGCGTAATGATCCACCACACCGGATTGGCGTGCATGGACATCGGCCCCGCCCAGATCTTCGGCGGAGATAATCTCGCCGGTGGCGGCCTTCACCAAGGGCGGCCCGGCCAGAAAGATGGTGCCTTGCTTGCGCACAATGATGGTTTCGTCCGACATGGCCGGTACATAGGCCCCGCCCGCGGTGCAGGAGCCCATCACCACGGCAATCTGGGCAATGCCTTTGGAGGACATGATGGCCTGATTGTAGAAAATACGGCCAAAATGATCTCGGTCGGGAAACACCTCGGCCTGATGGGGCAGGTTGGCGCCGCCCGAATCCACGAGGTAAATGCACGGCAAATGATTTTCCAGGGCAGTCTCCTGTGCCCGTAAATGCTTTTTCACGGTCATGGGAAAATAGGTGCCGCCCTTGACCGTGGCATCATTGGCCAACACCATCACTTCGCGGCCCATCACCCGGCCTATGCCGGCAATCAGCCCGGCGCCATTTATACCGCCGCCATACATATCATGGGCGGCCAGTGCCGATAGCTCGAGAAACGGCGTGCCGGGATCCAGCAAATGTTCGACCCGCTGGCGCGGCAACAGTTTGCCACGGCCTATATGGCGTTCGCGGGATCGCGCTGGCCCGCCCAGCGCCGCCTTGGCGGTCTGGGCATTCAGCGTGTCCACCAAAGCATCCATGGCCTTGGCATTGGCCGCAAAGTCTTGGCTCTTGGTATCGATGTTGGAATTCAGGGTGCTCATGATGGTTTCCTTGTGCGCAGGACTCACTGCCATGCCCTTAAAGCAGGTACGGCGCATTTGCTCAATCTTTGTACCATGCTTAAGTAAGGCAAGAATGCACTGCCATTGGAGAGCCACATGAGTGACACGCCTTATCGCCTTACCCACAAAGGACCCATTGCCCGCCTGACCCTGAGCCGACCATTAAAGCGCAACGCCCTGAACGCAGCCTTTTGGCGCGATCTGCCGGGCTGTATCGAGGAATTGTCGGCGGCAGGCAAAACCCGGGTGCTGATTCTGGATGCCGAAGGGCCGCATTTTTGCGCCGGGATTGATCTTGGCATGTTTGCCGGCATGAACGGCTCGACCGATGATGCCGAGGCACGCGAGGCCTTTACCCATATTTTGCAACGCATGCAGAGCGGCTTTGATGCGCTGGAGGCGGCACGTTTTCCGGTGATCGCCGCCATTTCTGGCTGCTGTATCGGCGCCGGGGTGGATATGACCAGTGCCTGTGATATTCGCCTTGCCACGCGGGATGCCTATTTTCGTATTGAAGAGATCAATGTGGGCATGATGGCTGATGTGGGCACCTTGCAACGGCTACCCAAAGTTCTGCCCCTGGGGGTTGTGCGCGAGTTGGCTTATACGGGGAGCACGTTAAGCGCAGAGCGTGCCCATGCCCTGGGTTTTGTCAATGCGCTGGGCGATGATCATGCCACGGTGTTGGCCATGGCCGATGAGATGGCGGCGCAAATTGCGCAAAAGCCACCCATTGCCATTGCCGCCTCCAAGGATTGTATCAATCACGCCCGCGATCATGGGGTGGCTGAAAGCCTGCGGTATATGCGCGCGGTGCAGGCCGGGGTGTTCAAACCGGCTGATATTATCAAGGCGGTGACGGCACGGGCCGAAGGCAAGGTGGCTGAATTTGCAAACCTGACCCCGACCAATAAATCCGGTTAAGTTGATGAGGGCAGACTGACCCTCTTTCGTATTTTATGATATAAAAGCAAGCGATAAAACCGCAGATTGATATTCGATCGGGTCCAGAATGCCAAAAACAAGCTCCATGTTAACCGCCGAGGACCTGGCAGGAATCAGCATTCTTGCCGATGCGCCCAAAGGGGCGCTCAAGGCGGCAGCCAAAAAGGTGGAATGGTTTTCCTTGCCCGGCGGGCGGGCCCTGTTCAAACCGGGGGATCCTGCGGACAGTATCTATTTTTTGCGCTCTGGCGTGTTGGGGGCCTTTAGTACCGGCGAAGACGGATCCATGGATTTTATCGGTCATATCCGCGCAGGTGAGCCGGTGGGTGAAATGGCCTTTCTGGGCGGGGCGCCCCATTCGTCGGCGATTTTTGCCATGCGGGATTCAGAGATCATACGTCTGCCGCGTGAAGCCTTTGAAAAACTGATCAAGCGGTTTCCCACTCTGATGCGATCGCTGGCGCAAATGATGGTTTTGCGCATGCGCATCAATCGTCGCGATGGCTGCGGTTGCAGCAGTGAACCTAAAGTGTTCGCCCTTTTGGGCACCTCGCCAACCATAAATTGTGAACATGTGGCGCGTATGCTGTCCGAGGCACTCAGCAAGCTGGGGCGCAGCTCGGTCATCGTCGGTCCCGAAGGAGAGGATAGCGACAGCGAATGGTTTGACGAGCTGGAACGATCCCACGATGTAGTGTTGCTGCATGCCCCGGTTGCCGATACCCACTGGTTTCGGCTGTGCCTGCGTCAGGCAGATCGTTTGTGGATTTTGGCCCGTCCCGATGCACGCCCTTCTGAGCCCTTATTGCCGCCGGACCGTTCGCCGGCGCGCATGTTTCGTCTGGTGGATGTACTCTTGTTGCATAATCATGGCGAACGAGTGGTCTCTGATGGTTGTGACTGGAAACGGGCGGCCAGTGCGGAACGGGTATTCCACTGGAAACAAGGCTCCAAGGCCGATGTGGCCCGCATTGCCCGCACTGCGGCCGGGCGCTCGATCGGGCTGGTGTTGTCGGGGGGAGGCGCACGGTCCTATGCCCATATTGGAGCCATTCGGGCGCTGCGCGAAGCCGGCATTCCGATCGACTTTACCGGGGGTACGTCCATGGGGGCGATCATCGCCGCCGGTTTGGCGCTGGGCTGGGATGATGACTATATGGAGAAAAATATCTGCGATGCCTTTGTGCATTCCAACCCGTTGAATGATTATACCTTGCCGGTGGTGGCCCTGACCCGAGGGCGCAAGGTTAATCGTCGGCTGGAACGGTTCTTTGGCGATATCAGAATTGAAAATCTGACCATTCCTTATTTTTGCGTTTCCAGCAATCTTGGCAATGGCTGCGCGAGCATCCACCGCGAAGGCCTGTTGCGCACCGCCTTGCGGGCATCGATTTCCTTGCCGGGCATATTGCCCCCCGTGGTGATCAAGGGCGATGTGCATGTGGATGGGGCGGTGGTCAATAATTTTCCTGCCGACGTGATGGGGCATTTGCACCGGGGGCTGACCGTCGGGGTGGATGTAGCCCGTCAGAAGGGCTTGAATGTTGATGACTTTATCGACCCTCCGGGATTCTTTGGCTGGGTTTTACGCTATGGGCTGCAAGAAGCGCCCCCCATTGCCAGTCTTCTTATGCGTACGGCCACCATCACGCATCACAGCCAGTCGGCACCCAGTGAAAATGTCGATGTTCTGGTCCTGCCCGATGTTCAAGACGTCGAACTGCGCGACTGGAAGGCCTATGATGTGGCCGTTGAGGCCGGGTATCGGGCCATGGTTCAAGCCCTGAAAGAAGGCGCTTTGGAACGTCTGACGATAAAATAAGTCACAGCCGAGCCTCGAAGTATGGATATGCACTATCTGTCATTACCCGGTTTATCCGGGTAATCCAGTTTGATGTTAAGACCGCTCTGGATTGCCGGGACAGGACCGGCAATGACAGGTGGGGGCCTATGACATTATTGGAAATATACCCCATCTTCGTCGCTGTGGGATAAGTTCGCGATACTCACTCTTCTAAAATCATGGCGCAGGCATGCAGATGATCTCTTTCCTCTCCCGGGTGGAAGAGGAATTAGCTGAGGAATCAGAGTCTTAAGGGCAAGATGCAGATTTGATTCAGAATCCCCTTATCCCAGCCTTCTCCCCATGGGAGAAGGGGCTCCGCCGAGGATAGCATACCCAAGGGGCAATGAGGGGCGTCACTTACCCCTCAGCCAACCTTCATTTGACCCTCATTTTTCCCTTAATGTGAAGAATATGTCCCTTGATTACCCCTAAAATGAGGCTATTTACTCCTTTTTACCCCTGAGGAATGGGTCTGACAGGGCGGGGACAAAAGGCGCTTGTCCCCACCTGGTCAGGCAGGGTTACCATAACGCAATTTGCATGGGGAAAATAAGGTGGTTTTGACGGTGGAGGCTTTGGTGTTGCCGGGGGGGGCGCAACAACCGGGCTGGCCTTGCCCTCTATGATCGTATCCTGATCAATGTCGGCTTTGGCAATGGTCGTGGTTCTGACCTGGTCTTTCTTTTCCATTGCCCCCCGGTGCAGGTCATCCCAAATGCTGATGGGAACGGGGGAACCGGCCAGACGATGGCGATAGACCTGTACGTTTTCCAGTACGCGTTGGACATAATTGCGGGTTTCAGAGAACGGGATGCTTTCGACCCAGTCGATCGGGTCGGCATCGGTGCGTGGGTCGCCATATTCCCTGATCCAGCGATAAGCGCGGGTTTTGCCCGCGTTGTAGGAAACGATCGCCAGAATATAGGAGCCATTAAACTCGTCTAATAATTCCTGTAAATGGGCGGCCCCCAGGCGAACATTATAGGCCGGGTCCGAGGTCAGCCAGCTTTTGCGATAGTGCTGGCCGATGGCGCGGGCAGTATGGCGGGCGGTGGCCGGCATAAGCTGCATCAGACCTTGGGCCCCCACACGGCTGACGGCTTTGGGGTCCAGTTCGGTTTCCTGACGCATAAGGGCCAGCAAGAAGGCACGATCCACAGGCAGGCCGTCGGGCAGGGAAATGACGGGCCAGGCACTGTCCGGCAAAATTTCACCGCGCCAAAGTGCTGCCTTGGCGGCCCGCATGGCGGCGCGTTTCTGCCCCATTTCCAACGCCAGTGCGGCTAGCATTACATGGTCGACGGCATTGGGCAGAATGTCGTCCAGATGGTAAGAAAACGTGCGATACAAGGTGCGATGGCCGCTAAGACCGATCAGTTTTAACGCCTGAATTTGAAGGTTATTTTCAAAATCAGCACGTTGTGTGGCATTGGGTTGCGGGTCGTGACCAAGATCCAGGGTCTTGTGCCCCAGTTTCTGAGCCGCCAATTGGCCGTAATAGGTGAAGTCATGCTGGGAGGCCTTTTGCCAGGCGGTTTGGGCGGCCTCGGTGGCACCCATGGCCTGGTGTGCCCGGCCAATCCAGTAATAAGCCCGGGCCAGAGAAACCGGGGTGGAAACCCCGTTTTTAAGGCGGGTAAAATGAGAAAGTGCCAGAATCGGGTCTTGCAATTTTTGCAAGGCCAACCAGCCGGCCAGAAACTCGCCATCGGCAAATTGGGCCCCCTTGGTCAGGCCGTGACCGGCGGCCAGCGTATAGGCGGTGGCATAGTCTCCATCTTTGAGTGCGCGCCGGGCCAGCAAATGGCGTTCGGACCACATGCGTTTGGCGGCAACAGGATTTAAAGAGCCTTCGGGCAAATTTAAGGCAAATGCGGTGGCCTCTTCGACCAGACCATGGCGACGGCGCCAGCGAGTGCGCTCGTATAACAGGCCACCATCGCCTTCATAGGCCTTGGGCACCCGGCGCACCGCCGCATCAATGCCCGTGGCATTGCGCATCAGTTTGTACCGGGCCGTGGCCAAGGCCTTGTCCGCTCCATGAAGGCGGCTGAGCATGCGATAGGCCTCATTGCGGTGTCGTCCCCAAATCATCTTATCGGCGCGGATGACATGGTCTTTGTTCGTTAAGTATTTCCCATAAGCCTTTAATAACTCACGCTCATCATCTTTTGACATGGTGTTGTTATGCCAGGCGGAACGGATCTGGGCTTTGGTCTCTTCGATAAAACCTTTGGTTTGCAAGGCATGAGCAAAAGCCAGTTTCCCGGTGCCGGTCAGTGGTGGCCATTGGTCGAAATATTTGATGATGAATTCAGGATCAAGGCCGGAATCTTCGATTTTCTTTTCGGCTTCGATGCGGATTTTATTGTGTCGTGGCCAGCCTTTAAGGGTTTCGACAGCCTCTTTAAGTTCAAAAAAATCGGCATTTTTGTCTTCGATGGCCAACCGCCAAAGCAGCAAATCACGTCCCGCCGGGGTGGAAATGCCGGCACGATAGCCGCGCACGGCGTCCCACTCATCTTTAGCGGCGGCGCGCATGGCATGGCGAAAATTAAAAAACTCACTGTCATCCTTCAGCGGGCCGGCAATGGAAAAATCCGGCTTGGCTGAGGGGACATATTCTGCAGCAAATGCAGTTCCTGCAAGCAAGAAGGCCGCAATTGGCACTATGCGCAGAAGTTTGATCATACTATATGCTCAATTCACCCTGTTGATGCATTTCGTGACATCCTAGCGCAAAATTATCAATAGGTCTTGAAGAAGCTGCGCATTAAAGGTCCGGTCAATGTTTTACGGCTCTATCACGGCACTAGTTACCCCTTTTGATGGGGTGTCCCTGGATGAAACCGGGTTTCGTGCCTTTGTAAAATGGCAATTAGAGCAGGGCACCCACGGCCTGGTGCCGGGGGGAACCACGGGGGAGGCCCCGGTTTTGAGTGATGCCGAACGTCGCCGCATCATTGAGATATGCCTTGAAGAAGCTGGTGAGAATATTCCGGTGATCGCCGGGGCCGGGTCCAATGTAACTGCCAAATCCTGTGCCATGGCCAAAGAGGCAAAGGCCCTGGGCGCCCATGCGGTGCTGGTGGCGACACCTTATTATAACAAACCCTCGCAAGAGGGCCTGTATGCGCATTTTGCCGCCATTGCTGAGGTCGGTATTCCGGTCATTCTCTATAACGTGCCGGGGCGTTCGGTTGTGGATATTTCAGTGCAAACCATGGGGCGTTTGGCGGCGCTGGAAATGATTGTGGGGGTTAAAGATGCCACTGCCGATATGGGGCGCATTGCCGACCAACGGGCCCAATGTGGCGCCGATTTTGTGCAATTGTCGGGGGATGATTTTTCAGCGCTCGGCTTTGCCGCCCATGGCGGACAGGGCTGTATTTCGGTAACCTCGAATGTAGCACCGGGCCTTTGCGCGCAAATGCAAAATGCGCTGAGAAACCAAGATTATACCAGAGCCTGTGCCATTAATGATGCCTTGCAAATCTTGCATCGGGCCTTGTTTGCCGATGCTAATCCAGCTCCGGTAAAATATGCACTCTCCAAAATGGGCATGATCCAGCCGACCTTGCGTCTGCCCATGACCGAAGCCAGTGAAAGCGCCCGCCAGGCGGTACGCGCCGCCCTCAAAGCGTTGGAAGGCTGGAGAGGATAATGGCAGCCAAAAAGAAAGAGAGCGGGCGAAAGGTTGTCGCCGATAATCGCCGTGCGCGTTATGATTATCACCTTGATGAGGTCTTTGAGACCGGCATTGTGTTGACCGGAACCGAGGTGAAATCCTTGCGCGAAGGGCAGGCCAGTATTGCTGAATCCTATGTGGCTGTTGCCGGGGACGAGCTGGAACTGGTCAATGCCAATATCCCGATTTACGAGGCGGCGAACCGGGAAAACCATGCACCAAAACGCCCGCGACGTTTGCTGCTGCATCGCCGCGAGATCGACAAAATCCTGGCTGCGATCAATCGTCAGGGACGCACTGTGGTACCGCTAAAACTGTATTTTAATGCGCGCGGGCTGGTAAAGCTGGAAATTGCCATTGCTACGGGCAAAAAATTGCATGACAAGCGTCATACTAGCAAGGATCGGGACTGGAAACGCGATCAGGGACGCCTGATGCGTGATCGTGGCTAGGGCCTAGCTACAGGCCGGAATGGTCAGGCCATCCGGCAAGATGGTGCTGTCGTCGCCACACGCCTTGTTCAGCTGTTGCTGGCTGATGCGGGCACCGACCAGATTGGCACCGGACAGACAGGCCCCGGTAAGATCTGCGCCGGTAAAATCCGCATAGCCCGCATAAACCCCAACCATATTGGCCTTGCGCAAATTGGTGTTGATAAAGCTGGCACGGGTAAAACGGCCACCAAACATATTGGCCACCGAAAGGTCGGCGGCCGAAAAATTGGTGTGGTCCATGGTCGAGAGGCTAAGGTCTGCCTGGCGCAAACGGGCACCATTCAGGGTTCGCCACGGCAGATTCAAATACGAAAAATCGGCCTGAAACAAATTGCATCGCGGGCAAACCTTGGCACCATTACGTACCTTTTCAATCTGGCTGGCATTTTGCGCCACAACCGGCGCTGCGCCGATTAAGGCACAGAGAAAGACAACAAGTGCAGGCATTTTGCCCATGAGTTCGGCCCCTTGTTCCCGTTAAATTATAACCGCCAGTGCAGCATAAACGGGTAAGGATATTATGAACAACCCGTTGTGGCGCCGCAAACATCACATTTCAGGCAGGTTCCATTACGCACCAACGTGAAGTGACCGCAATCCGGACAGGCATCACCCGTATAGCCGCGGGCCTGGGACTGGCGGCGCACATCGGGCATGAAGCCGGGCGGCAGGCTGCTGGAGCCGCGCCCACCGGTGCTGCCGGTTTCCTGAACCACATCGCCTGGCTGAATATATACCTCTTCGCCTTCCAGATGGTCTTCATTGGCTAAATCCTGACGGGCTTGTGCCCCCAGCATGACCACATTTTCTGGCAATTGCCCGCGAGCAAAACCCTTGGAGATATAATCAGATACCGTGCTTTCTTGAAGTGCTTCTCTGTTGCCATCTTCTTTGCCCAGCCCGTCAGCCCCGGTGGTTGGGTGCACATGGGCCAGATCATCACGACCAAGGTATGAAACCGCCAGTTCCCTGAAAATATAATCCAGAATGGAGGTGGCATTTTTAATGGAATCATTGCCGGTGACCGGACCGGCGGGTTCAAACCGGGTGAAGATATAGGCGTCCACAAACTCTTCCAATGGCACGCCATATTGCAGGCCAATGGAAATGGCGATGGCAAAGTTGTTCATCAGGCTGCGAAAGGCGGCACCTTCCTTATGCATGTCGAGGAAAATTTCGCCCAACGAGCCATCATCAAATTCACCCGTGTGCAAATAGACCTTGTGGCCGCCAACGGTAGATTTTTGAATATAACCTTTGCGCCGATCCGGCAGACGTTTGCGTTTTGCCTGCACTTCGACCACCCGTTCAATGACCTTTTCAACAATACGTTCGGTCAGAATGCGAGTTTTCTCGGGGGCGGCTGCCGAGACGGCATCTTCCAGGGCATCCATATCTTCGTCGTTAAAGACGGTGGAACTGAGCGGTTGCGAGAGCTTGGAGCCATCGCGATAAAGCGCCACGGCCTTCAGACCCAATGTCCAGGCCTGGTGATAGTTGCTGGCGCAATCATCAATGCTGGCATCGATGGGCATATTGATGGTCTTGGAAATTGCCCCGGAAATAAAGGGCTGGGCAGCGGCCATCATGTGCAAGTGCGATTGGGCGCTCAAGAACCGCGAGCCGATCCGCCCACATGGCGTGGCACAATCAAAGACCGGCAAATGCTTGTCTTGCAAGTGCGGTGCGCCTTCCAGGGTCATGGCTCCACAGCAATAAATATTGGCAATGTTGATTTGTTCAGGGGTAAATCCGATAGCCTGTAGCAGGTCCAGATCCGGATCATCCATTTGTTCCTGGGTCAGGCCCAGGGCATCGCGGCAAAACCCATCGCCCAAAGCCCAACGTGTAAATACGAAACGCAAATCGAAGGCTTCTTTTGAGTGCGCTTTCAATTTTTTGGCGCTCAAAATCGGTAAAGCCTTTGGCCATCAGGACATCCCAACCAAGTTCGGGAGAACCTTCCAGTGTGCTGTGACCCGTGGCATAGGCGCAAATTTCGGCGCTTTGGTCTTCGTCATATCCCAGGGCCGCAAGTGCTTCGGGAACCGAACGATTGATAATCTTAAAATAACCGCCACCGGCCAGCTTTTTGAATTTTACCAGGGCAAAGTCCGGCTCGATCCCGGTGGTGTCGCAATCCATCACCAGACCGATGGTCCCCGTGGGGGCCACAACGCTGACCTGGGCATTGCGATAGCCATGGCGTTTGCCCGCCTTCAAGGCTTCGTCCCACACCTGGGGTGCCCGAATGGACAAGGCCTCAAAGGGGCAGGCTTTGGCCACCAGAGGCAGAGGGGGCAAATCGAGACCTTCATACTGATCCAGCTCGCTGACCCCCTGGGCCGCCCGGGTATGATTGGCAATCACTCGTAACATGGATTTTTTATTGTTTTTATAGGCCGGGAAGGGGCCGAGCTCAGCCGCCATCTCCGCAGAAGTCTTATAAGCCATGCCGGTCATCAAGGCGCTGATGCTGGCGGCGGTGGCGCGCCCTGCATCGGAATCATAACCCAGGCCGGTGGACATCAAAAAGCCGCCCAGATTGGCATAGCCCAGGCCCAATGTGCGGTATTCGTGCGAGCGTTCGGCAATGGTTTTGGATGGGTATTGCGCCATGGCGACCGAAATTTCCAGCACGATGGTCCATAAACGACAGGCATGTTCAAAACTATCGGTGTCAAAGCGGCCTTGATCATCCAGAAATTTTTTCAGATTGAGCGAGGCCAGATTACAGGCCGTGTCATCCAGAAACATGTATTCCGAACAGGGGTTGGAGCCGCGAATTTCCTCTGTATCGGCGCAGGTGTTCCAGGCATTGATGGTATCATGAAACTGTATGCCCGGATCGGCACAGGCCCAGCCGGCCTTGGCGATTTTGTGCCATAAACTGCGCGCCAAAATGGTCTTGTGTACTTTGCCATCAGTGCGCTGTTTCAAATCCCACGGGCCATCTTCGTCAACAGCCCGCATGAAGGCATTGGAAACCCGTACAGAATTATTGGCATTTTGCCCCGATACGGTCTGATAGGCTTCTGAATCCCAATCCGCATCAAATTCTGCCAGATCCAGCTCGTCCTGCCCCAGGCGCGCAAGGCGCAAGGCCTGATCAATGGCACCATCGGGCACGCCATCTCGCCTGGCGGCGCGGATTTCGCGCAACAGGGCAGCATTTTTTTTGGGATCAAAGCAGTCTTCTTCATCACCCGAGCATTGCACACAGGCCTTTACAATGGCGTCGAGACGTTTTTTCAGAACCTTGGATCCGGTAACCAGAGCCGCCACTTTGGCTTCTTCATGGCGTTTCCAGTCGACAAATTCTTCAATATCGGGGTGGTCGGCATCCACAATGATCATTTTAGCGGCGCGTCGTGTGGTGCCGCCGGATTTTACCGCTCCGGCAGCCCGGTCGCCAACGCGTAAAAAGCTCATCAGGCCGGAGGAAACGCCGCCACCGGATAATGGCTCTCCGGAGCCGCGCAGGGTGGAAAAATTGGTGCCGGAGCCGGATCCAAATTTGAAGATGCGGGTTTCCCGCGCCCACAAATCCATAATGCCGCCTTCACCAACCAGATCATCTTTCAGGCTCTGGATGAAACAGGCATGGGGCTGGGGATGCTCATAAGCGTTGGTCGACAGGATGGCTTTGCCGGTTTTCTGATCAACATAATGATGCCCCTGGGCCGGGCCGCTAAGTCCATAGGCCCAATGCAGGCCGGTGTTGAACCATTGCGGAGAGTTGGGGGCCGCCATCTGGTTCACCAGCATAAAGCGCAACTCGTCATAAAAGGCCTTGGCGTCGTCTTCTTCGGTAAAATAACCAAGTTTCCAGCCCCAATAGGTCCAGGTGCCCGCCATTCGGTCAAAAACCTGTCGGACACTGGTTTCCGCCCCAAATTTTGCCGATTGGGTGGCTTTATGCCGGCGCAGCCAGGCGGGCACGCCGTCTTCGTCAATGGGGGTGGTTTCGGAAGGAACCCCGGCTTTACGCAGATATTTTTGGGCCAGAACATCAATGGCGACCTGGCTCCAGTTTTTGGGCGCCCTCTATGTCGTCCGCTTCAAAAATGGCGGTGCCATCGGGATTGCGAATTTCACTATGGATTTTTTTTGAACGCAATATCGCCATATGGCCCGGCATCTTTATCTGTAAAGCGGCGACTGATTTTCATGTGTGGCTCCCCTGTCTGGTATTTGGCTTTGTGGACGAAACTCACAAACGCCAGACTTTGAAAAACAACATTGCGCGGAGTCGTTGAGGACACGCAACCTGAAATTTGATCATTTATCCTGTCTGCCTCAAAATGACGCATCGACAGCCGCTTAAATTATTAAACCCAGGCACATTTTACAAAAAAAAATTCCGAAACTTTCCTTTGTATGTGAACTTTTAACTTTCTTGCTCTAGCCTGCTTGCAGGGTAATTTACGGGGAATGTTTGTGATCACATCACAGGTCATAAAGCGGATGAGTGTCGTGGTCATCGACGATTCTCAACGTATTCGGTCACTAATGGCGGCGCTGTTACGTGATCTGGGATGCCACTCTGTGTGTCCCTATGAGGGGGTTGAGCAAGCCTGTACCGGCATTGAAAAAGAACGCCCGACAATGGTTTTATGCGATTGGAAAATGACCGCGGCTGATGGTGGTGTATTTCTGGACAGAATTCGCACCCATCGGGATGACCATATCGCCAGTACGCCGGTGATTATCGTTACTGGCTTTGGCTCTCGGGATATATTGATCGAGGCTATGCAAAAAGGGGCTACGCAGTTTTTGGTCAAACCTGTCGTGCCTCGGGAATTACTAAAAAAGATGGCCTTCGTCCATAATGACGATCGGGAAATGGTGCGGCGCAAGGGCCGCATGATTTATATGAAAGCCAAACCGGTACCAAAACCAGCACCGGTCAGGGCAATGCCCAGCAGACCGGCGGTTGCTCAGAAGCATCAGGCTCCGGTTTCTGCTGAACAGGCTGATGCCGGTGTCTGGGAACTCTAGGCGAGGCAGGTATTCCGTCAGACTTTGGTCATAACACGGCCTGAGACATCTTTCCTCAATAAGCGCAGACAGGCATATACTTCGCTGAACACATGATTCGGTACGAGGTATGGCAATGAAGGCTGCCGAAGGGCTAATTCTGGAAGAATCCATTGATGACGCGCTGTCCAGCCGTTATCTGGCCTATTCCCTGTCCACCATCACCCAGCGCGCCTTGCCCGATGTGCGCGACGGCTTAAAACCGGTTCACCGGCGCATTCTTTATGCCATGCGCGAGCTGAAACTGGATCCGGAATCCGGCTTTAAAAAATGCGCCCGCGTTGTAGGGGATGTTATCGGGCGCTTTCATCCTCACGGGGACCAGGCGGTTTATGACGCCTTGGTCCGTTTGGCACAGGATTTTGCCCAACGTTATCGTCTGGTTGATGGGCAGGGAAATTTTGGCAATGTGGATGGCGATAGTGCTGCTGCCATGCGCTATACCGAGTCACGCCTGACCGTTGCCGCACGCCTTCTCCTGGAAGGCATTAACGAAGATACTGTTGACTTTCGGGCCACCTATTCCGGCGAGGATGACGAGCCGGTGGTGCTGCCCGCCGGGTTTCCCAATCTTTTGGCCAATGGCTCCAACGGAATTGCGGTTGGTATGGCCACATCCATCCCCCCCCATAATGCGGCTGAACTGCTGGAGGCGGCGGCGCATCTGGTCAAACACCCTGGCGCCAGTATTGATACCCTGATGAAATTTGTGCCAGGTCCGGATTTTCCAACTGGCGGGGTGATTGTTGAGCCAGAGGAGTCACGTGCCGAAGCCTATCGGACCGGGCGGGGCGGCTTTCGCCTGCGTTCACGATGGGAACGTGAAGACCTGCCCCGCGGCCAATGGCAGATTGTCGTCACCGAAATTCCCTATCAGGTGCAAAAGGCCAAGTTGATCGAAAAGCTGGCCATGCTGATCGAAACCAAAAAATTGCCGCTGTTGGGCGATGTACGCGACGAATCCGCCGAAGACATTCGCCTGATCCTGGAGCCACGCAGCCGTACGGTGGATCCGGATATTTTTATGGAATCCCTGTTTGCGCTCAGTGATCTGGAAGTACGTATATCGCTGAACCTGAATGTGCTGGCGGCCGATGGCACGCCGGGGGTCTTGTCCTTGCGTGAAACCTTGCAGGCCTGGCTGGACCATCGCCGCGAAGTTCTGCAACGGCGCACCCAGGCAAGACTGGGCAAGATTGCCACCCGGCTTGAAGTCCTTTCGGGCTATATCATTGCGTTCCTCAATCTGGATGAAGTGATCCGTATCATCCGCGAAGAAGACCACCCCAAGGCTGAACTGATCCGTGCATTTTCGCTAACGGAAACCCAGGCCGAAGCGATTTTGAACATGCGCCTGCGCTCTTTGCGCAAGCTGGAGGAAATGGAGTTGCGTCGCGAAGATGAGGCCTTGCAGAGCGAACAAACCGCTTTGAAGGCACTGTTGGCGGATGATCAGGCGCAATGGAAGGCCATATTGGGCGAGATTAAAGAAGCGAAGATCTTATTGGGGCCAAAGTCAGAAGGTGGTGCGCGGCGCAGCAGTTTTGCCGAGGCCGCTCCGCAGGATCGCAGTGCGGTTCTGGAGGCCATGGTCGTCAAGGAACCATTGACGATTGTACTTTCTGAAAAAGGCTGGATCCGCGCGCTCAAAGGTCATGGCACGGATGTTGCCGATATTCGATTTAAGGAAGGCGACAAGGTCGCCTTTGTCGTGCCGGTGCAAAGCACAGACAAGTTGGTGCTCTTTGCCACCAATGGCAAAGCCTATACGCTGCCTTGTGACAAGCTGCCAGGCGGGCGCGGCCATGGTGATCCGATCCGTTTGCTGATCGAT
>JAUZSF010000004.1:0-15000 GCA_030949705.1 Robiginitomaculum sp.
CCATGGGGCTGTTGTTGTGTGAATGGGGGATCACTATGTCTGATCAGGCGAGCTGGCGCAGCTCCATTATATCTTGTCGTGCGTTTTCTGAAATGGTGCCTATGGGCACCGTATTGAGGCCGGTTCGCCATACCGTCCTTGCTGTGTTTCTGGCCATTACGGGTCTTGTGATACCAGCCGCGCCTGTCAATGCCACTGAATTTCTGGTCAACACCATCACGGCGCTCGATCAGCAAGTCCCCAGTGTGGCGGCGCTCACCGGCGGTGGTTTTGTCGTTGCCTGGGAGGATTTAAGCCTGACTGCCCCTGATACCAGCTTTAACGCCGTCCGGGCCCAGCGTTATGATGCCAATGGCGTGGCACAAGGCTCCGATTTTCTGGTCAACACCATAACCTCGAGTTCTCAGTTCCAGCCTAGCGTGGCGGCGCTCAACGACGGCGGGTTTGTCATTGCCTATGGGGACAATAGCCAGCTCACTCTCGACACCACACAGGCGGCCATTCTGGCGACGCGCTTTGATGCGGTTGGCGTAAGGCAAGGTTCTGAGTTTTTGGTCAACACCACTACGGCAAGCACTCAGCTCACCCCAAGTGTGGCGGCGCTGTCCGACGGGGGCTTTGTCATTGCCTGGCGTGATGACAGTTTAAGTCCTCAAGGTGCAGTCGTTCGGGCGCAGCGTTACGACGCCAGTGGTGGGCCGCAAGGCAGCGAGTTTCTGGTAAGTACAGCGACGGCAGCTAGTCAAGTTGAACCCAGTGTGGCGGGCCTAACGGGTGGTGGATTTATTATTGCATGGCGCGATGACAATGGTGATGGCAATGGCAAAACTGTACGGGCGCAGCGTTATGATGCCAACGGTTTGGTGCAAGGTGGTAAGTTTCAGGTCAACACCACAATAACGAATGATCAGTATCAACCCAGCGTCGCCGCGCTTTCCAATGGAAACTTTGTCATAGCCTGGAGAGATGACAGTTTAGCGGCCCCTGATACCGACAGTTCTGCTGTCCGCGCACGTATTTATAATGCCGGTGGCACAGCCTGAAGAGCAGCGACTTGATTTTGTGGTCAGCAACCAACAAATCTTGGCAAGCTTTCGGGTTGAGCCCAGCGTAGACGCCCTCCCCCAATGGAGAATTTATCATAGCGTGGCTTGGGATAACAGTGGTGATGGCGGCGGCATAGACGCTCTACGGGCACAGCGATTTAATGCTGCAGGCACCAAAAACGGGAATGAGTTTCTGGTCAACACCACCGTAACGAATACTCAGTCTCAACCCAGCGTAGCCGCGCTTTCCAACGGTAACGTTACCATTGCCTGGCGTGATGACAGTGCGACCGGCGGTGATACCTCCGGCGCTGCCGTTCGGGCGGATATCTTTTTCATTTCAACACGCCTCCCACGGGCGCGGTGGTAGATTTCTGGCACAGCGGTGCAAGGACAGACCCTCACCGCCGATGCATCCAGTGTTGCCGATGCGGATGGGCTGGGCATTTCGAGCTATCAATGGAGCGTTTCCGGGGCCACCGGCACCAGTTATACGCTCACCCAGGGCGATGTGGGGGCCTCCATTACCGTGACGGTCAGCTATACTGATGGTGGCGGCACGGATGAAAGCGTTACCTCGGCGGCGACCAGCCCTATTGCGGATGTTAATGATTCCCCCACGGGGAACGTGCAGGTAAGCGGAACTCCGGTCCAGGGACAGACCTTAAGTGTTGATCCTTCAGGCATTCGTGATCCGGATGGGTTAAGCAATGCTGTGTTCAGTTATCAATGGCGGCGCAATGGTGGCGATATTGCCGGTGAGAGCGGTTCCTCATTGCTGCTCACCCAGGCCGATGTTGGGGCCACCATCCGGGTGATGACCCGGTTTGTCGATGATCTGGGCTTTGGTGGCAGCATCATCTCTTCGGTTATCGGCCCCATTGCCAATGTTAATGATGCGCCCTCCGGGGCGGTGTTGATCACCGGATCGGCGGTAAAGGGCCAAACCCTGACCGCCGATGCCTCAGGGATAACCGATATAGACGGGCTGGGCGCATTTTCCTATCAATGGCGGCGAAGCGGTTCTGATATCACTGGTGACAGTGCAAGTACCTATACACAGGTGCAGGCCGATATTGGTCAAACCATTGATGTGGTGGTCAGCTATACCGATGCCTTTGGAGCGCAAGAAAGTATTACCTCAGCACCAACTGGGACAGTACTCTCGGAGGGAACTACCCTCTTTTCTTCTGTACTACCGTCTGCCCGTTCAGGCTTTGTTGGTGGCGCTGATATAACAGTGTTTGCCAGTGTAATTAATGCCGGTACCGGTGTAGCACAAAACTGCCAGATCAGCATACCGGCAAGCGCCCCTGTGACTTTGAGTTATCAGGAAACCGATGCGAGCAATGCCCCAATAGGGCCAGCTGACGCTTCCTTTGATCTTGCTATTGGCCAAAGCCGATCATTCATTCTGTCTTTCACTCCCACAATGGTGAGTACGGGTGAGGACGTATTTGCAGACTTCATCTGCGATAGTGCCAATGTGGATGCCATCCCCGGCGTCAATACCGCCTTTCTTACGATTTGAAGCCATTGCTGGGCCTGATATTCTCTCTAACGGACTTACCCCGTCAGGGGATGGTGTAATTAACGTTCCCGCCGGTGGCACCGGGTTTATGACCGTTTCTGCCACCAATATCGGCGTTGGCGATCATGCTGGTTCAGCAGATACGGCCGTGATGGTATCAGCTGATAC
This sequence comes from Robiginitomaculum sp., assembly GCA_030949705.1. Lineage (GTDB taxonomy): Bacteria > Pseudomonadota > Alphaproteobacteria > Caulobacterales > Maricaulaceae > Robiginitomaculum_B. The sequence continues at coordinate 2,746 of JAUZSF010000004.1, forward strand.
GGGTTCAGCCTCTATGGCCATGCAGATACAACTTTGTGAGACGGATGCTGCATCAGTTTGCATCACGCCGCTGGGGCCTGATCCGATTGATACGGTGATCAGTGATACGCCCAGTTTCTTTGCTGTCTTTGTTACTGATCAAACGGGGGCACAGGTTTGCCTCTGATCCGGCCAATGCGCGGGTGTTTGTACGCTTTAGCGATGCCAGCGGCACGGTTCGCTCGGTCACCAGTGCAGCCATAACTGTGCCGACGGCAGCTGCTGAAGCCCCGATGTCCGCTAAGGCTGGTAAACTCCCCATTGGGCGCTGGGCGGTGATGGTGCGCCAGACCCAAGGCATCCGCCATGCGCAGGTGCCTGGCACGCTGTATGTATGGCCTGATGGTACCGCCGCCCTGCATACTGGCAAGGGCGAACCGCTAGCCATGCAATTATCCGCCAGGAAGCAGCCGGGACGTTTTATCGGCGTTGCCGCTACTGGTGCCCTGGCTGGACAGTTCAGCCTTGATCACTCCATTGCCCTGGTTAATGCGATCAACGACAATACCCGCCTTGATATCTGGGGCGTCCATGACACTAGAGGATTAACTGAGCCAAACTAACAACGTAAGTCAAAGTTTAAAGTCAACAACAAACGTTAATGAAAAGGCTTAAAATCTTATTATATACATACATAACAATGCCTTACGACCTTATCCCTGTAACTCTATACCGTTAACGCAACCCGCAACAACCCTCGCCAACTCCGGGTTAAGCCTGCACGTCCCGGCTGCGTTGATGGTGAAGTCTGAGGGCGAGAAGGTGTTGTCCTTTAATCAAGGCGAAAACGCGGCGATCTACGAGCGGCCTTGCGGGCTCCATCTGATCAAAGACGAAGGTGTGGCGGTCGTTGTATTTCTCGCCATGAAGGATGCCCTTGGTGGGATCATAGCCTTGGGTGATGATGTTGATGCGGGTTTGCACTTCCAGCATGCCATAAGCGTAGTTGAGCATGGCATTGATGGGATGGGTTGCCCGCCGGTGTTTCAGCGCTGACTTGCGTTGATCTCAAGGTGGAGCGTGTGGAATAGCCTAAGCCATTCATCTGAGAATTGGGTGTTGATTAAGAGCCCTTCCAGTTGATGGCGATGGTGATCGCCAGGCACCTAAAATACGCCACGGCACACTTTGCCTTCCAGGCCAAGCAGGTCACTCGCCGTGGCGGGTGTTCTGGTCTCAAGCTCGTTGAGCACATCCTTGGCGGCAACCATGGCGTTGTCTACGGGCTCAGTGAGGATGGGCAAGCACTCTTGCAGGGTAATGAGGGTTTCTTTGATTTTCCGCGTGATCAGGGGAATAGCAAAGCGTATGCGAGCCGCCTCGTCTGTTCTTGTCTCTAATTGCCAGGCAACCTTCTTGGGATCGGCGGCATAGCCTGTGCCATGCATGATGGAGGTGACATGACCATCCCAACGCAAGCGTATGAGGGGTATGGATTGCTCCCCTATCCAGTCTATTGCATCCAGGGTGATATTGCCGGACCCATCGATCACAATAATGCGCGGCGGTAGGTCAAGGGCCCCTTTGAAAAACCGCCATTCCCTAACTTGCGCCGGATAGTGCGTATTGCCATCACGGATAACAAGCGCCCCCTTATCAACGCGCATAGACAGGCCTTGCCCGGTTAGCGCCAAGGGCGATGGCTCACGCTCGCGACGTTTGCGCCTGGGCAGGCTGTCAGAATATACACCCAGCCAGAATTGGGATCGCTCCGCCCAATCGTCTATGCTTGCTTTTGAGTCGATTTTTGCATGAGCATTCATGATCCCGTTTCCTCATAAAAAGGAGCCCCTCGGTGAACCGGATTCTAAAGCCTAAAGCGCTATGGGACCAAGGGGTTTTCATTAAAACTTTGATGTAAAACCTCAACACGGTTTAATAGTTGTGTCTGAAGGGCCGTGTACATAATCGCGTTAGAAAATGGCTATGGCTTTTACAGACGTTATCGCGATGATATGACTTGAAATATGGCTGATACGTTGGATAGCTATGAGAAGGCCTTGGTCCCATTGCGTTGGGCCTGGGAAAAGTTCGCGGACTTTTATATGGAAGGCTATGACCGACGTGGGCTTTACAAAAGGCTTGGCATTCCATCAGACACCGAAACTGTTGAAGAGACGGAACTACGTATTCGTAAACGAGAAAAGCTGGAAGCTAGTTTAAAACGCGAATTGCTCAGCCGGATTTGTGAAGAAGAATATGTGGTCTTTGGTCGGGATATTACGCAGACCATTTCGAGTGCCCTTACCAGGCTCCCTAATTCTCTTTTTAATGATAGAGAAAAATCGTTCGACATCGACTGGGAAACATCTCGCATCACTGTGTTTGGCAAAACCATTACTGAAATTAAAATTGCTCCCGTAGATTTATCACTTAGCCGGACTGAAAAGCCAAAGTCCGGGCGCAAACCCGACATTCCAAATCTCGCTCCAATTGCACGCGAACTAGCTAAAGAACGAGATGATTTCCCGGCCCCGGTCCTGGCTGAAAGTGCCAGAATGCTAGAAAAGTACGTCAGAACTAATTCTGACGTATTGTCGAACTGCAAAAAATTTCCAAGCCAAAGAACCTTTGAGCGGGCGGTTAAGGCCGCTTTCCCTAAAACGACAAAATAATTTGTCGTAAAAATATCGATAACCTATTGATGACAAACGTAATTTTGTTCTCATAATAGGCAGCTTCCCGAATCACATGGCTTTCATGTGATCGATAAAAGGAAGCTGAAAATGCAAAAACAGCGTGACTACAAAGCCGAGTACCGCCGCCGCTTGGCGCGGGGGAAGGCCAAGGGATTATCCAAAGCCCAGGCACGTGGGCATCCTCGTACTGGTGAGCCTACAGCTAGTGCCATTAATAAGACCCCAGCGAGCACCCCAGAGCTTGAGACCGCATTAAAAGAGTTGCGTGCTGGCAAAGCCTTGCGACATGCCGCCCAAGCGGCAGGTGTTTCAGAAAACCGCTTTCGAAGATTTGTGAAGCTTCGGCGTTTAGCCGTTCGCAACGGTCGCACCTGGACCGTTTATGATTTGCGACCACGGCGCGTGCTGACCATGACGCGAGGTGAGGAGCACAGTCTTACCGTTCGTGATTACCCTGAAGCACAAAAAGCGGGGCGATATTGGGACGCGGCAGGACGTTTTGTTCGCACCAACGACATCGACCTTCTTTTGCCCTTTTTGGGCGACGCCTTGGTGGATGCAAACGGCAAGCACCATCCGTTCGAGACCGACCCCAATACCATTCACCGGCTGGCCGCTGCAAGCGAGCAAGCCTTCTATGAAATTTATGAAATTCAGTCATGAAAAGGAATGTATCCAATGACTCATCAATACCCCGACAACGAAACCCGCCTTGAAAATGTTTACAAGCGCCTGGGCACCCGAAACCCGAAATGCGCCACCTGTGACGAAACGGATCCATTCTGTATGGAGCTGCATCATCTCGCAGGCAAAGATCATCATGATGATCTGTCTATTGTCTGTCGCAACTGCCATTCTAAACTTTCGAATAAGCAGCGCGATCGGATGGCGTGCAACCCTGTTGATCCAGAGACAGGAAAACTAGGGCACTATCTTCTTGGACTTAATCGATTTACTTGAGATGAGTCCTGCCAACTCTCAAAATATTTGCTCAAAAGTTATTAAACATCGAGCCACCCGCGAGTGATGAGGAGACGTTGTGATGTCTCTGCTGTCACCAATACAAATTGCCTTGCGGGCCTATACCGAAGTGCCAAAAAAAGTGCCGCTTGGTGCTAAAAAACAAACCCGTAGGCTAGATGAACCTTCAGCTTATGCATTGGTTTTTGATTGTGAGACGACCATTGATCCGGCACAAAGCCTGCGTTTGGGTTTCTATCAGGTTCGCAAAAGTACGGTCCTTGCATGATGAGGGGGCGTTTTATGACCCTGACACGTTGGAACCAGGCGAGCTTGAGGTTTTGCAGGCCTATTGCGATGAGCATGGCCTTACTTGCCTGACGGTTTGGCAGTTTCGCGAAGATGTTCTGCTGAACTATGGCTATGACAAAGGTGGAACCATTGTGGGCTTTAACTTGCCCTTTGATATTTCCCGCATTGCCATTCGCCATGGTGTGGCAAGGCTTGCTTTGCGCGGCGGGTTCTCATTCAAGGTGTCAGAAAATCGTGAGCGGCCCTAACATCCGCGTTAAGCACCTTAGCGCGCGTGCCGCTCATCGACTATGCCGCTCCGGCCAAGCAGCTTACCCCACGCGGCATGCGAAAACGTGGTAGCAAGGTCAAACCCTCACAAGGTTATTTTGTTGATCTAAAAACCCTGGCGGCCTCACTAACATCTCGATCCTTTGGGTTGGGATCATTGGCCAAGTTTTTAGAGTGTTCCCACACAAAAACTGGACACGGATGAACATGGCGGGCCATTGAGCAATGATTATCTCAATTATGCCCGCGCCGACGTGCAAGCGACCTGGGAGTGTTATGCCGCTCTTAAGGTCAGGTATGACCAACACCAGTTGGAAACGCCAATGCATCGCATCTTAAGCGAAGCCAGCCTGGGCAAGGCCTATTTGAAACAAATGGGGGTAAAGCCGCTTCTCGCCTGTCAGGATGTGCCACGCAGGCTCTTTGGGATTATGATGAGCGCGTATTATGGTGGTCGCGCCGAAGTACATATACGGCGTCAAAGCACTGAAATTCTCTATTGTGATTTCAAATCCATGTACCCAAGCGTCAACGCCCTGATGGGCTTGGCCAACTTTATGATCGGGGATGGTTTTAGCTGGCATGACAGCACAACAAAGACAAAAGCTTTGCTGGATAACGCAAGTCTTGAAAGTTTCCTGCGATCCTGTGCCTGGAAAGCCCTGGCAACATTGGTGCGCATCCACCCACAAGGTGACATCCTGCCCGTTCGGGCCAAATATGATGGTAAGATCAACACCATCGGGCTTAATCATTTAAGCTATGATGGCGGGCTCTTGGTACACCCTGGCCGATTGTATTTTGTCCAAACTGCTGACCGGCAAAACACCAAAGGTTTTAGAGGCCATCAGCTTCAAACCGGGCACACCCCAAGCCGGTCTAAAACCAATCAAGCTCTTTGGCCGCGATGATTTTACTGTTGATCCGCGCAAAGAGGATGTGTTCACACGCTTTGTTGATATGCGCGATGAGGCCAAAGCCAATCATGACCCAACTGAAAAAGCCATCAAGATCATCGCTAACTCTACAAGTTATGGCATTTTTATCGAGATCAATCGCGACAACGCGCCAAAGCCAGAAAAGATCGACGTTTATGGTCCTGATGGAGTGTGTAGACATGACAAAAATACAGCTAAAGAGGAACCAGGGCGATATTTTCATCCACTATTGGGCGTCCTCATCACTGGAGCCGCACGGCTTATGCTGGGACTGGCTGAATGTCTGACACTGAAAGAAGGGTTAAACTGGGCCTTTTGTGACACGGACAGTCTGGCCATCGCCAGACCAACGAGGAATGAGCCGTGCAGAGTTTAGAAAACGCGCCCAAAATGTGGTGGATCAATTTACGGCCTTGAACCCCTACAAAAAGCCAGGATCAATCCTGCAAATCGAGGATGTGAATTATGCTGATGGCACCAGCGATCAACTCAAGCCACTTTATGTCTTTGCAATTTCCGCCAAAGCGCTATGCGCTTTTTAATCTGGATGGCCAAGGCAAGCCCATCATCAGAAAGGCCTCGGCCCACGGTCTAGGCCATTTGATGGCCCCTTATAGGGAAGATGATCCCGCCTCTGGCATTCCTGATCCATTACGTGGCATTGGCGTTTCACGCTGGCAGTATGACTACTGGTACAAGCTTCTGGAGGCCGGGCTGTCAGATAGCCCAAGGCAATTGTCACTCGATTACCACCCAAATCTTCAAGCGCCAGCCATGAGCCGCTATGGGGCAACCAGCCCGAAAATGTTAAACTGGATGAAGTCTCATAATGAAGGTCGCGATTACAAAGATCAGATCAAACCTTTTGGTTTCATGGTCAGCTTTACCGCCAGAGATGGTGTTTATGCACAAGCGCCAGAGCCTGCCCTTGTCGACCCAGGCAAGCGCGGCAGGCCCATGGGAAAATACCCACCCAAACCAAGCGCCCCGTTTGAGCGCGACCCCGCTAAAGCTGCTAGCTCAGCCTTTGATCGGATAACCGGCGAGCCCGTCGATCAATCCATGCTCAAAACCTATGCCGAAGCTCTAGCAAACTACCACCTACACCCCGAAGACAAGTTCGAAGGCGGTGACTATTATGACAGTGGAGAAACGCGTAGGCGGCACGTAAAAGCGGAGACCCTCGGGCTGATCGGCAAAGAAGCCAACCACGTGGGCGAAGGTGGGGAAGTTGATCCTAGCCGGTGATGGGGTGGCGAAGTTTAGCCTGGAGTGCAGGTGAAACCAGCCAAAACACCCTCAAATGAGGGAGTATTTATTTTTGGATATAACTATAGCCCCCTGGCAAGCCGCGGGGATAAAACGGGGTTATCCCCATCCTCTAAAGCGCCTATAATTATAGATTTTGAAAACTAAGAGTCCGACCGAAAACTAATTCCATAGAATCAATTCCTTGCCAATCGCCTTGTGACCATTTTGATATGGGCGATGAGGAGCCAGCTTTCGGCAGAGAGGATAGATTTTTCCCAGTCTTTAGCCAGTCTGCGGCAGCGGCCCAGCCATGCGAAGGTGCGTTCCACCACCCAGCGGCGGGGAATGATTTCAAAGCCTTTGGCCTTGTCAGAGCGTTTGACAATTTCCATTGTCCAGCAGCCGATTTTCTCCAGCCTGCCCCGCAGTTTGGGGCCTGCGTAGCCCCCATCAGCAAAAACATGGCGCAGCCACGGGTGCGTGAAGCGGATGGATTTGAGCACCTGAACCGCGCCATCGCGATCCTGAATATCAGCGCCATGAATGACAAACCCGATCAGCAGGCCAATGGTGTCGGTAATGATATGGCGCTTGCGACCTTTAATCTTCTTGCCAGCATCATAGCCGCAAACCCCGCCGCTTTCTGTGGTTTTAACGCTCTGGCTGTCAATTACACCGGCACTTGGTGAGGCTTTACGGCCTTCTTTCTCACGCGCCGTCATCACAAGGGCATGATTGATTTCATGGTACAAACCACGCTCTCGCCACTCATAGAAATACCCTTGTACGGTCGACATCGGCGGAAAATCATTGGGGATCATCCGCCACTGGCAACCGGTCGTGGCCATGTATTGGATGGCATCCCAGACATCACGAAGTTTGGTGGTGCGCGGGCGGCCATTCGACTTGTCGCCGGGCAGAAATGGTTCAATCAGAGCCCATTCCTCATCCGTACAATCACTTGCATAGCGGCCATAATTGCGTTCATATTGTGGACGGGTGATATCAGTCCAGGTCATCGTGATCTCCTTCGAATCTTTTCACAATCCGAATGAATCATAATCCACTGATATCACTCAATTAGTTTTCGGTCAGACTCTTACTCTTGAGAGAGAGTTTTGCACAATTGTTATTAATGGAGAAGACAACGTAACTATACTACTTAAGTCCCTTAAAGTTCTGAAAACTACGAAAATTTCTGACAATGTAGAAAGTATTTTATGTAATAACACTGACTTTCATGGTGTATTTGATCTTAGAGGGGTAAAATTAACTCGCGGGGATAATGATTTCTCACAATGTATATTTAGTGATGAGGTCTTTTTTTCGAATTGTGAATTTTTAGGTCATGCTGATTTTTCCAATGCTATCTTTTATAAACCTACTCAGTTTGATCATGTCATCTTCCATAGTGGCGCAGATTTTTCCAGATCACACATTGAAGATTACAACCAGAAAGTTCGAGGATTCGGACGCATAAATTTTTCAAATGCTGAATTTCATCGCAATGAAAAAGGCGAATGCGTGAATTTTTCCAATGCCTTGTTTACCGCACGAGCAATATTTGATGAAGCGATGTTTAATGGCGTTCCTGACTTTTCAGGCGCAACGCTCCATGCAGATACATCTTTTCAAAAACTACAACCATTCAGGGATATAGAAGGACCAAAAAACCAGAATCTAGAAATATATCAGCGCTATCATAACGCCTTTCGGATATTGCGCCAACACATGGAAAATATCAGTGATTATACAGCGGCCTTCATGTTTGGGCGCCTTGAACAAAAGGCAAGGCGGCGCATGCCAAAGAGTATGCCTTGGTGGGAAAGGGCTCTATCACATGCTTATGAAGCCTTTGCAGATTATGGACAAAATGCTGCATGGCCCGTACTCTGGCTTGCTGCGGCCTGGCTTTTTGCCAGCATTGGCTATTCAGCCATTGCTCAACCTAACAATGAAATTGATAACGGATTTGAATCGGCTATGGGCCTTGCTTTTGCCAATGCTTTGCCTCCTTTCAGCTATGCGGTATCGCTATTTTTCAAAACTGAGGGTTCCAAGTTGACAGAATTTGAAAAGGCATTGCATGAAAGTCCCTTTCTTACGGGCTCGGTCATGACTCTGCACACCGTGTTTGCGGCCACTATGGTTTTCTTCCTTTTGCTGGCGCTTAAACGGCGTTTTCAGATCCGGTAGAGCAGAGTTACCCATCCTTCGACAAGCTCAGGATGAGGAACGTGCATATGGGTAATGCCGGCGAATCCCGGTATTCTGTTGAAAGTCCCTATGGATTCCGGCTTTTGCCGGAATGACACAGAAGGGAATACGGTTGACTTCCTCTCCCCAAGGGAGAAGGGTTACGCGTTGCCCGCCGGTCAATCTGGAGGACGACAAAAGAAGGAAACCGGGATACGACGAGGAAGAAAGGCACAAAAAAACGCCCCGTAGCGAACCACGAGGCGTTTTTGGAAGTGATGTAAAGAAGGGTATGTTTTAGACCTTTTCAGTCACGCCATCCTTCGAGGGCGCAATGCGCCGCCTCAGGATGAGGTGAAAATATGAAAACATTTCATTCAGCCCTGCAGACCTGGCGGCGACCTACTCTCCCGTGCCTTAAGACAAAGTACCATCGGCGCAAGGGGGCTTAACTTCCGAGTTCGGGATGGGATCGGGTGGGGACCCCCCGCCATAGCTACCAGGTCAACGGGGATGAATGAAATGATGAACACATCAGGTTTTCACAAGCCCATCCTTCGAGGGCGCTCTGCGCCACCTCAGGATGAGGTGTGGTATTGGTGCTGTTCCGGCCCGCGCCGGAATTAGTATGATGTTCGGGTGCTTGATTTTCATCAGCGGACGATGCGATCGCCGCTCACGAACATTGTAAGATCAAGCCAATCGAGCAATTAGTACTGCTAAGCTTCACATGTTGCCATGCTTCCACACGCAGCCTATCAACGTGGTGGTCTTCCACGGCTCTGATAGGGAAATCTAGTCTTGAGGCTGGTTTCCCGCTTAGATGCTTTCAGCGGTTATCCATTCCATACATAGCTACCCTGCAATGCGGCTGGCGCCACAACAGGTCCACCAGAGGTATGTCCATCCCGGTCCTCTCGTACTAGGGACAGCTCCTCTCAAATTTCCAACACCCACGGCAGATAGGGACCGAACTGTCTCACGACGTTCTAAACCCAGCTCACGTACCGCTTTAATTGGCGAACAGCCAAACCCTTGGGACCTGCTCCAGCCCCAGGATGCGATGAGCCGACATCGAGGTGCCAAACAATGCCGTCGATATGGACTCTTGGGCATCATCAGCCTGTTATCCCCGGCGTACCTTTTATCCGTTGAGCGATGGCCCTTCCACTCAGGACCACCGGATCACTATGACCGTCTTTCGACTCTGTTCGACCTGTCAGTCTCACAGTCAGGCAGGCTTATGCCATTGCACTCGACAGCTGATTTCCGACCAGCTTGAGCCTACCATCGCGCGCCTCCGTTACTCTTTGGGAGGCGACCGCCCCAGTCAAACTACCCGCCACACAGGGTCCCGGATCCAGGTTCATGGACCGCAGTTAGATATTAGCGAAAACAAGGGTGGTATTTCAAGGATGACTCCACCTGAGCTGGCGCTCGGGCTTCAAAGTCTCCCACCTATCCTACACATGTTGTCGCCAATACCACTGTGAAGCTGTAGTAAAGGTGCACGGGGTCTTTCCGTCTGACCGCGGGAACTCCGCATCTTCACGGAGAGTTCAATTTCGCTGAGTCGATGCTGGAGACAGTGGGGAAGTCGTTACGCCATTCGTGCAGGTCGGAACTTACCCGACAAGGAATTTCGCTACCTTAGGACCGTTATAGTTACGGCCGCCGTTTACCGGGGCTTCATTTCGCAGCTCTCACCGCTCCATTTAACCTTCCGGCACCGGGCAGGCGTCAGACCCTATACGTCGTCTTGCGACTTCGCAGAGCCCTATGTTTTTAGTAAACAGTCGCCACCCCCAATTTTGTGACACCCCCAACCGGTTGCCCGGATGAGGGTCACGCTTATCCCGAAGTTACGCGTGCAATTTGCCGAGTTCCTTCAGCATCGTTCTCTCAAGCGCCTTGGTATGCTCTACCTGTCCACCTGTGTCGGTTTGGGGTACGATCTTATGTGGGAGCTATTTCCAGGGACCGCTTCATCGCCTCCCCAATCCGATAAGGGGAAACAATATACGCAATCCGTCACTACCCACTGGCTCTGGAATATTTACCAGATTCCCATCGACTACGCCTTTCGGCCTCGCCTTAGGGGTCGGCTAACCCTGCGCTGATTAGCATTGCGCAGGAACCCTTGGACTTTCGGCGAGAGGGTCTCTCACCCTCTTTATCGCTACTCATGCCAGCATTCTCACTTCCGATACCTCCACCACCTCTCGCGAGATGGCTTCACTGGCTTACGGAACGCTCCGCTACCGCTTGCTTACGCAAGCCCGCAGTTTCGGTGAATGGCTTAATCCCCGTTACATTTTCGGCGCAGGAACGCTTGACCAGTGAGCTATTACGCTTTCTTTAAAGGATGGCTGCTTCTAAGCCAACCTCCTGGTTGTCTGGGCATTCCCACATCCTTTCCAACTTAGCCATTACTTTGGGACCTTAACTGGCGGTTAGGGCTGTTTCCCTTTCCACTACGGACCTTAGCACCCGTAGTGTGTCTGCCGCACAGTACTTAACGGTATTCGGAGTTTGATTAGGTTTGGTAAGTCGGTGAGACCCCCTAGCCCATTCAGTGCTCTACCCCCGTCAGTATTCATGCGACGCTCTACCTAAATAGATTTCGCGGAGAACCAGCTATCTCCGAGTTTGATTGGCCTTTCACCCCTAGCAACAAGTCATCCCCTCATTTTTCAACATAAGTGGGTTCGGTCCTCCAGTGCGTGTTACCGCACCTTCAACCTGCTCATAGCTAGATCACTCGGTTTCGGGTCTAATGCAACGAACTGAATTGCCCTATTCAGACTCGCTTTCGCTGCGCCTACACCTAACGGTTTAAGCTTGCTCGTTACACTAAGTCACTGGCCCATTATACAAAAGGTACGCTGTCACCCCGCAAGGGGGCTCCAACTGCTTGTAAGCTTCCGGTTTCAGGAACTGTTTCACTCCCCTCATTGGGGTGCTTTTCACCTTTCCCTCACGGTACTTGTTCACTATCGGTCGCGTAGGAGTACTTAGGCTTGGAGGGTGGTCCCCCCCACGTTCAGACAGGATTTCACGTGTCCCGCCCTACTCGAGGATGATTTCCGGTTTACCTGTACGGGGCTGTCACCCACTACGGCCTGCCTTTCCAGACAGTTCCAGTTATGTAGAAATCACCACTGGCCTGGTCCGCGTTCGCTCGCCACTACTAACGGAGTCTCGGTTGATGTCCTTTCCTCCGGGTACTTAGATGTTTCAGTTCCCCGGGTTTGCCTTTTAACCCTATGTATTCAGGTTAAAATACCTTTGATCAGCCATTGGAAATCGACTGTCTGGTACCGAAGTATCAGACAACCGAAAACCAAAGGCTGAAGGTGGGTTTCCCCATTCGGAAATCTTCGGGTCAAAGCCTGCTCGTGGCTCACCGAAGCTTATCGCAACGTGCTACGTCCTTCATCGCCTCTACGCGCCAAGGCATCCACCGGAAGCCCTTAAAACGCTTGATCTCAGCAATGTTCATGTGCGGAGAGCGCCTCGCCCTGAACGGACAATTTGCTTTCCCTCACCTGAACATCGCGCCAGATATTATTTGATGTGTTCATAGGTCTGCCCGTTTATGGGGGACGTTCAATTGGCCTTAATTGGAGCAGCCAAAAGCGCGCCGGACA
>JAUZSF010000004.1:17500-200523 GCA_030949705.1 Robiginitomaculum sp.
GTCTTTTTTTGCAAGACACCAAGGTGTCTGTCGTCAAAAAACCCGCCGTCGCCCGACCGGGAATGGGGATTTAGTTCCCTTTCGCAGACATAGCAACCCCTAATGTGCGCGAATCTGCATTTCCCTACACATAATTTTCACAAAGCCTATTTTATAAGGGTTTTTGCACTCCCTTTTTATGCGCTTTGTTGGGTCGCAAAGGTTAACAAAGGTTCGTATCTGGCTCTATGCCTGCCAAACTCACTCCCCCTTATGGGACCAACGCCTGAGTCTGCGGCCAGCACACCTGTAAATAAGCCTCCAGGCATGTCGGAAAGGCCCGATTCCCCGATTTGCCCCCTACCAGGATAAGAAGACACAAGTCAGGGGTCTATCCATCCTTCGAGGCTCTCTTCGTTCGCACCTCAGGATAAGGGTCTTGTTCCTTTAACGACCGCCTCATACTGAGGTGTCCTGAGGTGGTGTGTAGCACCCACGAAGGGCCTCGAAGTATGGATAGAAGTATACCCCACCAGCGCCCGTGTGGGATAAGGTTTTCCTATCCCCGCCCCAAAAGCATGGCACCGACATAGAAACAATCTCTTTCCTCTCCCGGGTGGGAGAGGAATAAGGTGAGGGGGCATAGGCTTAAAGGCAGAACCCTGACGTTTCTTCACTATCCCCTCACCCCGACCCTCTCCCCAAGGAGAGGGAGAAATCCCGGCTTGGGTTAAGGCTGCTCTGGATTGCCGGGACAGGCCCGGCAAGGGCAGAGGTGGTGAAGTGCAACCATCATACGCCACCAGCGCCCGTGTGGGATAAGGTTTTCCTATCCCACCCCGTCATGGCGGCGCAGGCCGCCATCCAACTTGATGCATCAACATGGATCCCGGCCTTCGCCGGGATGACACACGAAGAGAAGCAGATGAACTTATCCCCCCGCATAATACGTTTGAGGGGCAATGAGGGGTAAGGCTTACCCCTCGGCATGCCCGCTCTTACCCCTTATCGGCCCCTAAAGTTTACATAACAGACCCTGAAACGCCCCCCCTTTACCCCTTTTTACCCCTATGTATCCCTCAGATAAGCGGGGATAAAGCCAGGTTATGCCCGCCAGAGGCTGCTATACTATGATTATGCAATTTGATATGCACATCCGGGCGCAGTAAAAGGCAGGTCCATTAATGAAAGCCCATCATTATGCGCCGCCTGCCCTCTCTTGCCCTGATTGCGATCCTGCGCGTCTACAAGGTCACGCTCAGCCCGGCCTTTGCCGCCATGGGGGTGCGTTGCCGGCACGAGCCCACCTGTTCCACCTATGGAATCGAGGCCATTGCCCGCCATGGGGCGTGGCGCGGCGGCTGGTTAACCCTTTCGCGCCTGCTGCGCTGTCATCCATTTGGCTCCCACGGCTTTGATCCGGTGCCACAAGTATTGGACAAAGCGCCGTTTTGGGCCATAAGCAAGTTGGGGGACTGGTCCTGGCGCGAACGCCCGCTGGATAAGGGTGGTGCAAGAACCTGTGTCCATGACAAAACAAGCCATGAAGAGCATAAAGAGTATGATTGATCTGGAATTTCCCGACGGCTCGCACCGTCAGTTTGAAGACGGGGCAACGGGCCTGGACGTGGCGATGGATATTTCGCCCGGACTGGCCAAGCAGGCTTTTGCCATCACCCTGAATGGCGAGCTGCGCGATTTAAACCGCGAGATTGAGAAAAACGGCACCGTGCGCATTATCACCGCCCGCGATCCCGAAGGGTTGGAGCTGATCCGCCATGATGCCGCCCACGTGCTGGCCGAGGCGGTGCAGGAGCTGTTTCCCGGCACGCAAGTGACCATCGGCCCCATCATTGAAGATGGCTTTTATTATGACTTTGCGCGCGAAGAGCCGTTTTCCACCGAGGATTTCGAGAAGATCGAAGCCAAAATGGCCGAAATCATCGCCCGCAATGAACCCATTACGCGCGAAGTGTGGGATCGCAATGAGGCCATCGCGCTGTTTGAAAAAATGGGCGAAAAATTCAAGGCCGAGCTAATATCGGATCTGCCCGAAGACGAGACCATCACGCTTTACCGTCAGGGAAACTGGGTGGATTTGTGCAAGGGGCCGCATTTGCCCTCCACGGGCAAAATCCCCAAGGCCTATAAATTGATGAAACTGGCCGGGGCCTATTGGCGCGGTGATTCGTCGCGCGAACAGTTACAGCGTATTTACGGTACCGCCTGGACCAACCCCAAAGAGCTGCGCGCCTATCTGACCCGTCTGGAAGAAGCGGAAAAACGCGATCATCGCCGCCTTGGCAACGCGCTGAACCTGTTTCACTTTCAGGAAGAGGCCCAGGGTCAGGTTTTCTGGCATCCCAATGGCTGGACGCTGTATCGTGCCGTGCAGGATTATATGCGTCGCCGCCAGATCGGCGCCGGGTATGAGGAAATCCATACGCCGCAATTGATGGACCGCAAGTTCTGGGAACAATCGGGCCATTGGGAAAAATACCGTGAGCACATGTTCATTTCCTCGATTGATCAGGAAGACAAGGTGCTGGCGGTCAAACCGATGAACTGTCCCTGTCATGTGCAGGTGTTCAACCATGGGCAGAAATCCTATCGCGATCTGCCCTTGCGCCTGGCCGAATTTGGCTCTTGCCATCGTTATGAACCCTCCGGGGCCTTGCATGGCCTGATGCGGGTGCGCGCCTTTACCCAGGATGATGCGCACATTTTCTGTCGCGAAGACCAGATCACCGATGAAGTCAAAGCGTTCTGCACCTTGTTGCAATCGGTCTATGCCGATTTTGGCTTTACGGATGTTCAGGTGCGCTTTGCCGACCGGCCAGATAAGCGCGTTGGCTCGGACGAGGTCTGGGACAAGGCCGAAGCGGCCTTGAAGACCGCCGCCGATGCGACCGGACTGGAGGTTGTGCACAATCCCGGCGATGGGGCGTTTTACGGGCCCAAGCTGGACTTTGTGCTTAGAGATGCCATTGGCCGCGAATGGCAAACCGGCACCATACAGGCGGACTTCACCCTGCCGGAACGTCTGGATGCCTCTTATGTGGGGCAGGATGGCGAAAAACATCGCCCGATCATGTTGCACCGGGCGATTTTGGGATCGTTCGAGCGCTTTTTGGGCATTTTGCTGGAACACCATGCGGGCAATCTGCCTCTGTGGCTGGCCCCGGTCCAGGTGGTGGTGACCACCATCACCACCGACACCAATGCGTATGCCCAGGAAGCCGCCGATATTCTGAGTGCGGCGGGCCTGCGGGTGAAAACCGATCTGCGCAACGAAAAGATTAATTACAAGGTGCGCGAGCACAGCCATGCCAAAGTGCCGGTGATTGCCGTGGCCGGGCACCGCGAAGCGGACGAGCGGACATTGGCCCTGCGGTTCCTGGGCGAAGGTGGCAAGCACCAACAGGTGATGAGCCTGGACGAGGTGATTGCAGACCTGAGCGTGCGCGCGGCCCCGCCGGACCTGAAACCACACTGATATGACAGAGGGTCAGCCAGAACAGGGTTGGCGTCGCCCCCTGGCTGTGGCCTTCGGGTTTGTCCTGATTGCGCTGTTCGTCATGGCCGGGGCGCTGGGGGTGGCCATTGCGGTGGCACTCACCGCCCTGATCGCCCTGCCGCCCTGGCGGGATCTGCGGCGTTTATTGCCGCTAGATCTGGCCCATTCAGTGTTTCTGATCTTCATCGCCTGGGCCTGGGCCAGTACCATTTGGTCCCCCTATGAGCGTTCGGGACAGGCCTTGCACATGGTGGCCGGTGCGTTTTTGTATCCCCTATTTGTGTTTACGGTTTTCACCTTGCACGGCCAAGCCAGGCAGATGGTTTTGCGGGTGGCGCTCTTTAGCGGCTCGGTCATGGTACTGCCCTATATTCTGGAGGGCACGACCGGTTTCATTTCACATTTCTACGCCACCGGCGGCCCGCGGGAAAACATGTTGCGCGATGCCACCCGGGGCATCAGTGCCATTGTCATGGCCACCCCGGCGCTGGCGGCCTTGTGGATACTCAATTATGAAGGACGAACCGGCAAGATTGCCGCCGCGGTGCTGGTGGCGCTGATCGCCATTGTATCCATACAGTTTCATCTGTTTGCCGCGGTGCTGGCCCTGATTCTGGGGGGCGCTTTTTTCGCCGCGGGTTATCGCTGGCCCCGGTCCACCATTTTGATGGTCACGCTGAGCTTTTTAATCATGCTGTTATTGGCCCCCATGATCATGCCGGTCTTTGCCAGCCCACTGGATGGTATGGATTTGCCATTTTCCTGGGAATGGCGGGTAAAAATGTGGCCCTATACCGGGGCCCAGATCAACATTCATCCGCTTTTCGGATGGGGGCTGGATGCCTCGCGATCCTTTACCAGTGATCATTTTGAATTACATGGCTATTCCCTTAAATATCTGGCTCAGCATCCCCATAATGTAGGCCTGCAGGTCTGGCTGGAAACCGGGCTGATCGGGGCATTATTACTGGCAACCTCCATGGCGCTTTTGGGCATTCGCCTGTCGGCAACGCCGGGATTGTCGCGCATGCAGGCCGCCGCCATCAGTGCCAGTGCCGGCGTGGTTTTGGTGTTTTTCTCGGTTACCTATGGGGCCTGGCAGGAATGGTTATGGGCCAGCATTGCTTGGGTAGCGGCCCTGTGTGTACTGGTCGGCACCCCCAGACATGCCCGGGAATTGCCATGAGCATCAGCACCATCATTGTCAGCTATAAAACCGGCCCGGCCCTGCATGAATGTGTCAAGGCAGTGCTGGCCTCGCCCCGGATTGAAGAGCTGATCATTGTCGATAATGGCAATGATCCGGCCATGCAGACCTGGATGGATATTCAGGCCCAAAAACATCCCCCCATCACCATTATACGTGGCCAGGGGAATGTGGGGTTTGCCAGAGCCTGTAATCTGGGCGCGCGGTCTGCCACAGGCGAGGTATTTTTGTTTTTGAACCCGGACGCCATTTTACAGCCCGGCACCATGAACTTGCTGCAAACCGCGCTGGATGAAGCCCCCGCCGGTTCCATTATCGGGGCACGCCTGATGAACCCCGATGGCAGCGAACAACGCGGTTCGCGCCGGGGGCGACTGACCCCCTGGTCGGCGCTGGTCAGCATGACCGGCCTGGGGCGCTTTGCTCATGTGCATCCGGTCTTTACCGATATGCATCAGGAAAACCAGCCGGTGCCTGATACCCCCGTGGCGGTTCATGCCATTAGCGGCGCGTGTATGCTGATATCGCGGGCGGACTATCAACACCTTGGCGGTTTTGACGAAAGCTATTTTCTGCATGTTGAAGATCTGGACCTGTGCCGCCGGGTGCGCCAGCAGGGCGGCAAGGTTATTTTCGTGCCCCAGGCCCGCATCATGCATTACGGTTCGACCAGCAAAAGCAATCGCCTGATTGTTGACTGGCACAAGGCCACCGGTCTGGTCCGGTATTTTGTGCGCTTTTCTCATTCACCACTGGAAACGCTGGGGGCCTGGCTATTGGCTGCTCCTATTATTGGCGCCGTGATGCTGCGCTCCATTGCTATCACCTTGAAAGAACGCCTGCTTTAGGTTGGAAACGGTCCGGCCTTGGGCAATAATGCGGGCACATCATGGCCAAGCGCGTCCGCCAGCCAGCGCGAGGTTTCAATCATTTTTTTCAGGCTTATGCCGGTGTCAAAACCACCGCGATGCAGCATGTAAAGCACGTCTTCGGTTGGCACATTGCCGGTGGCGGCGGGCGCAAACGGGCAACCGCCAATGCCCCCGCACGAGGCATCGACAATACTGACCCCGGCGGTGATCGCCGCATGAATATTGGCCAAAGCCGTATTGCGGGTATTGTGAAAATGCACCCTGAGCGGCACGTCCCCCACCGCCGCCCGCACCGCGGCCAGACGCGCCGTCACGTCCCAGGGATCGGCCACGCCAATGGTGTCCCCAAGGGCAATTTCGCAGGCCCCGGCGGCCGCCGCGCGCCCGGCCAGAGTCGCCAAACGCGCCATAGGCACCTCGCCATCAAACGGATCACCAAAGGCCACCGAAATGGTTGCGGCAATGGGCACCCCTTCATCATGGGCCAAAATGGCAATGCGTTCGAACAGGGCTGCGGTTTCATCGGGCGTGGCCTTTTGATTTTTCAAGCCAAAACCGGCGCTGGCCACCATCACGAAATTGATCTCGTCACAGCCTGCATCCAGCGCCCGGCGCAGGCCCCGTTCATTCAGGGCCAGACCGATATATTTGACTCCGTCATGACGAGGCAGCGCGCCCATAATGGCATCGCTGTCGGCCATGGCGGGCACCAGTTTGGGATGTACGAAGCTGGCCACTTCCATGCGTTTGACCCCGGCATCAACCAGGCGCGCAATGAATTCCAGCTTCACCCCGGTATCCAGCAAAGTCGGGTCATTTTGCAGGCCGTCCCGGGGGCCGACTTCAACAATTTCAATCTGGCGGCTCATGGTATGATGGTTTCCTTTTGGGGCTCAGCACATACACCCGCGCCGATTGCCCTTTGGTGTAATTGTATCCTTCAACCACCCCCAGTGTCACGACATCCTGTTCAGTCCCATCCCGTGCCGCATCAAAGCGGGAACGTTGGCGTTCTTCCACCAGCACCACCTGCCCCTTTGCAAACGCCTGGGCCGCCGCCTCGGGGGTGGCAAACCAGACCTGACCACCGCTTTGAAACACCAGGCTGGGCAAAGCAATGCCCGTTGCGGCGATGGCGGGTTGATTGACCAGCCCTTTAGGTAATTGCCCATTTTCTGCCAACAATTCGGTCAGGGTTTGGGCTGGAAAAAGGGCCTGCAAAGCAGGCAGAGATTTGGCCCGCATTTGAAGATGAAGACTAAGCGCGGTCAGCACGGCCAGCGTTGCCGCCTTGTACGCTTTTTTATCAATAAGGAAGCCAACAGCACCCAGTGACAGCACGGAAAAACTTATAAAATTTTCCCAGCGGATTTCACCAAGCCCTGTAGTGCGTAACAATAACCCATACAAAACGATAACAGCCGCCGGCGCCGCCATCGTCAAGACAACACCGGCCCATGAGATCCGGCGCGTTTTGGCCAAATGCTCCACCCCCAGCCCAGCGACCAGCGCCAGGGCGGGGTAGACCGGCAAAGGATAGTGCACCAGTTTGGTGGGGATCAGTTCGATCAGCACCCACCAGGGCAGCACCCAGGCCAGCAAAAAATGCCAATCAGGACCGCTTGCCCCCACGTCATGGCGCGCCGTCCAAAGCCGGGCAATCCCCGCGGGCACAAAGATACTGGCCGGAAACAGCATCAGGATCAATGACACCACATACACCCCCGGCAAACCGCCATGGGTTTCCTGCGCCCGCCACAATTTGGGCAAGAGATCACCACCCACCGCCTCTTTTATAAAACCGCCATCAGTGCCGCTTTGCATCAGGATCAGCCATGGGCCCACCATCAGCGCCGCCAGCACCAACCCCGGCCAGTGCCGTAAGGGACGCATCCAGCGGGTCTGCCCTTCCCAGCGCCACAGTACCAAAAGCACCAGGGCCGCAATCAAAGGCGTGATCGGGCCCTTAATCAAAATGCCGCCCGCCAAAGCGGGCCAGAAAACCAGCGCCAGACGCCGGTCATCGCCATGACGAAGATGCGCCAGCGCCGCCATGGCCAGTGTGGTCATACCCACCAGCATGGCATCGGTTTTGGCAATCCCGCCCTCGCTGGCCAGAAGCAGGCTAGGGGCCAGCAATAGCGACCCCCAAAAGGCGGCGCGCTCCCCCACCAGCGCACACCCACCCCAATACATCGCCAGCGCCGCCAGCAAGGCGCCCAGAACCGATGGCAGGCGCCAGGCCCAGATCTGGCGGGTTTCCAATTGACCAAACAGGCGCGCCGAGGCTGCCTGCATCCAATAAATGCCCGCCGGTTTGGCATTACGGGGCGCATCCAGAAACCGGATATGCAGATAATCACCACTTTGTGCCATTTGCGCGCTGGCCTGGGCAAAGCGGGCTTCGTCCACATCCAGCACCGGCATAGTGAATACACCAGCCAGCGAGGCCACCACCGACACCACCGCGATCAGCAAAGCATGGCGCCCTGAAAACACGTTTTGCATACTTTCCCTTGCCAATCATACCCAGCACGCAATAGTGCGCCCATGGAAGAGGTTAGTCTTAGCATTGTTGTTCCGGTCTTCAATGAAGAAGGCAATGCCGTACGTCTGGCCCACGAAATCGCCGACGTTTTTAAAGACACATCCTATGAAATGATCTTTGTCGATGATGCCAGTACCGATGCAACCTTGGGCACCTTAGTGGTGGCCAAGGCCGACCTGCCCACCTTGCGGGTGTTGCACCACCAAAAAAATGCCGGGCAAAGCCGGGCCATTCGTACCGGCGCCTTGGCGGCCAAAGGGGAAATACTGGGCATTCTGGACGGAGATGGGCAGAACGATCCGGCGGATCTGCCCATGCTTCTGGATCATTATCAGACCACCGCACCAAGGCCGGGCATGGTGACCGGCGAGCGCCTGAAACGTCAGGATCATTGGAACAAACGTCTTGCTTCCAAACTGGGCAATGCCATACGTGGCCTTATTTTACGAGATGGCATTCGTGATGCCGGATGCGGATTAAAAATATTGTCACGGCAGACCTATCTGCGCTTACCGTTTTTTGATCACCAGCACCGCTATATGGCCGCCCTGACTATCCGCGAGGGCCTTAAGGTGGCCACCCTGCCGGTCCGCCACCGACCCCGGCAAAGCGGGCAATCCAAATACAGCAATTTTGGGCGTCTGGCCGTTTCCATACGCGATATTCTGGGGGTGATGTGGCTGCAATCACGGGCGCGCCGGCCAGGGGACATTGCGGAAAAACAATAATACTTATCTGTCAGCAGCTTAATGAAAAAAATAGCAAATTTCTAAGTGTATGAAGAAATACTTTTTATTTATCCAATAATTAGTAGCGCTTTATATTGCAGTAAAATCAAATAAATGGCATACATATTTCATGCGGTGGAACCCTTTTATATACGAAGGTATTGAACACGACCTTTCGCATCTGCACCCATTTAATATGGTAGCAATTCAACCCTCTAAAAAGGACCTTCCAGAGAAACAGTTTCACTTTAGAGTATCTTTTTCGATACACTGCTTTACAAAAGCTAAATCCTCCAAAGAGGAGGATGATCTTTTTTATAGAGACAATAGAGAAACAAGAGTTTTTTGCTTTGATAGATACCGGCTATCATTCCACTTACCTGAAATAATCAGGGGCATTCACGAAAAACGATGCTTACATACAGGAAAGGGAAATTTTTTTATCATAGAATTAGTGATAGAAGGAGGTGTTAAAATAGAATACGAAATTTATTTTGATATATCCAAACCTAGATCCAGAAACGATCCTCTACGGATGTACATTCAAAGCGCTTATGTACGTGATGAAGCAAACAAGAAATTTAGGCCCAAAACTAGGAAAATTAATTTCTTCGTTATTGCCCATAACAGAAGTACAAACAAGCCAATAAAGGTATCTCCATAAACGAAAGGCCTCGGAATATCCGAGGCCTTTTCACTGGGTGCTCTTAAAATATCCAGACTTGGCTGGAAACCTTTTTCAAGGTGGCATGAACTCGCAGCTACCGCTACACCCGTTTGATGCTCACAACCTAGTGTATACACCAAACGAACAGATTGTCAATATTTTAAAAAATTGACATGCAGTTTGCTGCAAAGCACAGGTTTGTGCATGGAAGAACCATCAAAGATTACCCTGGCATAACTATAATCGCAAAAGCGGTTAGGCCTTTTTGCCTTTCTTGGCGCGGCGGGCGCGGACCTCGGCCATGCCACGTCCCGTTGTACGCTCGGAAATCCGGGCCGCCTTACCGGTCAAGCCGCGCAGATAGTAAAGCTTGGCACGGCGAACCTTGCCTTTGCGCTTCACTTCGATGCTTTCCACATTGGGAGAGTATAGTGGGAAGACCCGTTCCACACCTTCACCAAAAGACATTTTGCGCACTGTGAAGCTCTCGTGAATGCCGCCACCGGAACGGGCAATGCATACCCCTTCAAAGGCTTGCAGACGCTCGCGCGTGCCTTCCTTGATATGCACCTGAACGCGCAGGGTATCCCCGGCTGAAAAGTCAGGGTGTTTCTTGTCGCCAAGAACCCGTGCGGCTTCTTCGGCTTCGATTTGTTCAATCACGTTCATTTTCGTTCTCCTTACCCGCCGCTCTACCCAAAAGGTCGGGCCGACGCGCCCTGGTTATTTTAATCGCTTCATCGCGGCGCCATTTCGCCACCGCGCCATGGTCACCGGACAAAAGCACCGGCGGCGTTTCCCGCCCCTCCCAGATACGCGGTCGCGTATAGTGAGGGTATTCGAGAAGTCCGCCTTCGAAACTCTCTTCGTCAGTCGATTCCGCCGCACCCAATACGCCGGGAAGCAATCTTACACAGGCCTCGATCATGGCCTGTGCCGCCACTTCCCCGCCAGCGAGTACGAAATCGCCGACACTGATTTCCACCATTTCGCGCGCTTCGATGACCCGTTGGTCCAGTCCTTCAAAGCGGCCGCAAAACAGCACCAGCCCCGGACCAGCAGCATACTCACGCACCATGGCCTGAGTCAGCGGCTTGCCCCGCGGGCTTAGATAGATCAACGGGCGACCCTTAAGGTCCACCGCATCCATCGCCGCCGCCGCCACATCCGGGCGCAGCACCATACCAGGGCCGCCGCCAGCAGGCGTGTCGTCAACGGAGGCGTGCTTATGATGGGAAAATGACCGAATGTCCAGCGTTTCTAGCTGCCATTTTTTCTGCGTTAATGCCCGGCCGATCAAAGACGCCCCCAAAACCCCTGGAAAGGCGTCCGGATAAAGGGTTAAAACCGTTGCTGTAAAGGGCGCGCTCATGGCTGCCCCCCTGCATCGCTCGTGTCCTCTTTGTCGTCCAAAAAGAAGGTTTCGGCCCCCTGTAAAACCACTTTGCCCCCGGCAATATCCACAAGGGGAACATGGGCGCGGGTAAAGGGAAGGTTCCAGCTGCCATCCACGCCGGGGGTGTCGATGATCTCCAACAGGTCAGAGGCCCCATAATTGACCACCGCCTTGATCCGCCCCAGGGGGGCACCGTTTTGATCCTCGACCCGCAGACCCAGAAGGTCAGACTGATAAAAGTCATCCTCGTTCAGTTCGGCAAATTTCTCACGCAAGGCATACAGCTTGGTGGACTTTTTCGCCTCGGCTTCCTCGCGGGTGCTGACCTCATCGGCAAAAACCGCCAGGCCGCCCTTGATCTTGCGCGCCGCCTTGATGTGCAGGATCGGTTTGCCATCCTTGTCCACAAAGGGGGCATAATCCAGACAGGCCGCCGGGTTTTCGGTAAAGGATTTCAGACGCACCTCTCCACGCACGCCAAAGGCACCGGCAATGGCGGCCACCAGAATGGGTTTTTGATCAGGCTTGGGCATGGGCAAATCCCCCCATCCTTCGACAAGCTCGGGATGAGGCCTGTGTGTTTTCATGCCCCCCTCATGCTGAGCCTGTCGAAGCACGAGGGGGGACACGGTTACAACTTAACTGTCAGCAGCATCTTCGGCTTTGGCATCTTCCGGGCTAGGGGCTTCCTCAGCAGGGGCTTCTTCTTTGGGCGCTTCGGCAGCTTCCTTCAAAGCGGCCGCTTTTTCAGCTTTTTCTTCGGCACGTTCCAGCGCCTTGGCATGTGGCTTGCCTTTATTGGGATTATTGCCATGTTCCCATTTAATCAGGCCTTCGGCGGCCAGAAAACGGGCAACACGATCGGTCGGTTGCGCACCCTGATCCAGCCAGTATTTGGCCCGTTCCAGATCGATTTTGATCCGGTCATCATGATCTTTGGGCAAAAGCGGATTATGGGTGCCGATCTTTTCGATATAGCGGCCATCGCGAGGGGCGCGCACATCGGCAATCACGATGCGGTAATAGGGACGTTTCTTGGACCCACCACGGGCCAGACGAATTTTAACAGCCATTTTTCAATTCCTTATTTTGGCAATTTCAATATTCACTAAACTCATTTCTTTTTGGGCAAACCGGGCAATCCGCCGGTCGGCCCAGGAAGGCCCGGCAAGCCACCGCCCCCCAAATCCTTCAAGGCATTGGGGTCCATGCCGCCCGGCGGCATGCCCATACCTCCCATACCGGGGGGCATTCCGCCGCCCATGCCCCCAAGGGCGTTCATCATGCCCTTGCGGCCACCGCGGCCCATTTTCTTCATCATGCCGGCCATTTGCTTGTGCATTTTCAAGAGTTGATTGACCTGCGGCACGCCGGTACCGGAACCGGCGGCAATGCGTTTTTTGCGTGAAGCCTTGATGATGGCCGGCTTGGCGCGTTCCAACCGCGTCATGGACGAGATAATGGCCTCTTGTTGTTTGAACACGCGGTCATCCATGTCCATGCCAGCCATTTGTTTTTTGATTTTGCCCATGCCCGGCAACATGCCCAGAATGGACTGCATGCCACCCATTTTCTGAAGCTGCTGTAATTGTTCGGCCAGATCGTCCAGGTCGAACTCGCCCTTTTTCATCTTGGCGGCCATACGCTCCGCCTTCTCGGCGTCCAGCGTTTCGGCAGCTTTTTCCACCAGGGAAACCACATCGCCCTGGCCCAGAATGCGACCGGCTATGCGCTTGGCATCAAAATTATCCAGCCCGTCGAGCTTTTCCGAAACCCCCAACAGTTTTACCGGCAGGCCGGTTACCGCGCGCATGGACAATGCCGCCCCGCCCCGCGCATCGCCGTCCATACGGGTCAGCACCAGGCCGGTCAGCGGCAGACGTTCATGAAAACGCTGTGCTGTTTCCACCGCATCCTGCCCGGTCAGCGCATCAGCCACCAACAGCGTTTCGGCGGGCTTGGCAATGTCGGCAATGGCCGAGGCCTCGTTCATCAACTCTTCGTCGATCGAGGTGCGCCCGGCAGTATCCAGAATGACCACATCATAACCGCCAAGGCGCGCCGCATTCATGGCGCGCGCGGCAATATCGGTGGCGGTTTGCCCTTCGATAATGGGCAAGAAGCCGACATCAGCCTGTTTGGATAGCTGTTCCAATTGCTGCATGGCGGCGGGGCGACGGGTATCGAGCGAGGCCAGCAGGACCTTTTTATTTTCACGTTTTTTCAAACGCAAGGCGATCTTAGCCGCCGTGGTGGTTTACCCGAGCCTTGCAGGCCGGTCATCAAGATGGCCACCGGCGGCGCGGCGTGCAGATTAATCGGTTGGGTTTCCTCGCCCCCGCCCAGCATTTCAATCAGGCCGTCATGGACGATCTTGATCACCTGCTGGCCCGGGGTGACCGAGCGCAGCACCTTGTCGCCCACCGCCTCGGTCTGCACCTTGGCGATGAAGTCTTTTACCACCGGCAGCGCGACATCGGCTTCCAGCAGCGCCACGCGCACCTCGCGCATAGCCGCGCGCACGTCTTTCTCGCTTAGGGCTCCCCGGCCGGTAAGCTTGTCAAAGACGCCGCCAAGGCGATCGCTAAGGGCTTCAAACATGCGTGCTCCTCATGAGCCGTGAAAAAGAGCACAACGCCAAACGCCCCGCTGAGCGAGTCTTCGCCGGGCGGGGTGCCTCGCCTGCCTCCCCCCCGGATCAGGTCCGGCTGTGCAGGTAAAGCGTACAGAAGCGCTGTACGGATTGAAGCTGCGTATAGAGGGGTGGAACGTATGAGTCAATTGGGGGTTTTCCTCCTCTCCCATTGGGAGAGGATCGAGGTGAGGGGGCCATGCTTCACAATGTAGACCTCTGTCTAATCCTTATAGCCAGCACCCCTCATCCCAACCTTCTCCCACAGGGAGAAGCAGCTAGAACGTTTTTACGGTCCTCATCCTGAGGTGCGACCGTAAGGGAGCCTCGAAGGATGGAGGTGCACAGAGAATAAATTTAGCATGGATCCTCCGATCAAACCGGAGGATCACAGGAAAAGAACAGCCTTACCCCGCCTGATCCTCATACACCCTTGCCACCATTTCTTTGAGTAATTTCAGCGCCACCGCGGCGGTCATATTATTTACGTCCCGGTCCGGGTTCAGCTCGACAATATCGCCGCCAATGAGCGGGCCGGGCAGCGCGCGAAGTATGCCCAGCACGTCGCGCACGGTCAGGCCGCCCGGTTCATGATGCGATACCCCCGGGGCAAAGGCCGGGTCCAGCCCATCCAGATCAATGGTGAGATAGGTCGGTCCGGTGGGCAGGTGTTCAGACAAAACCGGCATTTGGGCGGGGGTAATGACGCGCACATCATATTTATCGATCTGTGCCTGTTGCACTGCATTGATGGTGCGAATGCCGATCTGGATCAGGGAGGAAAGGCGCCCATTTTCCATCAAACGCGCCATGGGCGAAGCATGAGAATGGGGATTGCCGTCAAAATCCGGATAAAGGTCCGGGTGCGCATCAATATGCACCAGATGCGGCAGTTGATGACCGGCGCGGGTCAGCCCTTCGATCACTGGCCAGGTGACAAAATGATCCCCGCCCAGAAACACCGCCGGCCCCTCTGCAAAGGCAGCTTTTGAGGCCATGGCGATACGTTCAAAATCGCCGGGATTTTCCTCTATATCCACATCACCGGCATCGTGAAAAACACGCGGGTCTGACAGGTCCGTGCCATCCTCGGCGCAAAGATTGCTCATACCCGAGTGCAGCGCACCGCGGATCGCCGCCGGGGCCTTTGCCGGGCCGCGCCAATGCGATGAATTGCAATCCGTGGGCAAGCCGATCAGCGTTACGGGGGGCATGGGTGTGCCTTTTCAGATCAAGAGGTTGTTTTTCTGGCCACCAGCACTTCGGAGGGCACACCATAGGAGATAATTGTCTGACTATATACCGTTTGCCATATCCCGGGGTTAACTAAAGGGGCCAGGCTTATGGGGCGGCAACCGCCGACGATTTTGGGACTAAGGGCATAAAGGCCGCTCCACAGGGATTGCACCAGACGGGAAACGGGCGTGGTGCCATAGGTCAGACAGGCCAGCAGGATCAACCCGCCCGGCAATAATACCCGATGAGCTTCGTCCATCAGGGTTTGGGCATCGTCTTCAGATAACAGATCCAGCACATAAGTGGCGATGAAACGGTCGGCGCTTTGGTCCTGCATAGGGAGTTTGGGCGAACCATCGCTTTGTATACACGTCACGCGATCTTTGAATTTTTCTGTGTTTTTCTTGCAAAGTTCAATCATCGTCTGGCTGATATCCATGCCGGTATATTGGCACGTATCGGGCACGTATTCCGCTAACAAGGTGGCGGCCAGCCGGCCCGTACCACAGCCAAATTCAACCACTGACCTTGCCGTGGCGAACCCGCCATGGTGGATCAGGCTTTGCAGGGCAGCGGCCTCATAAAACTGTTTGTCCTGTTTTTGCCCAAAGGCATCATAGAATTTTCTGATCTGGGCGTGGTTCAGCATATCACTGACCCCGCAATGCCCTCAGCCGCGCCAGGCTCTCTTTGGGCCAAAGTTCGCGCCGGTCATAAAATTCTTCCCGGACCGGCACGCCCTCGCCCAGTACCACCCAGGGCTGCTTGGTCGAGGTAAAGATATGCACATCGGGCGAAATACCGTGGCCCGCATCCAGCGTACCAACGCGCACAAAGGCGATCTGTTCACCCAGACCCGGATAATGACTATAAAGCGCCACCTGACAATGCGGACAGCGGGCAATTACCTGGCCCCTGCCCGATGCCGATGGGGTGTGGACCAGCGCCACCCGCCCCTTGATCAGTTCCAGCCGGTCGGTCTCCACCATGGCGTTCAGCGCAAAGGCGCTGCCGGTTTCGCGCTGGCACCAGGTGCAATGGCAACAATGGGTAAAGAGCGGCGCGCCCCGCAGGATGTATCGCACGCCGCCGCAGGCACAACCGCCTTCACGCTTTATCGTTTTGCCCATGCCCAAATTCTGAGCCCAGGGCCGCCTCTGGTCAAGAAGGTCTTAGAATGATTTTGACAAACCAATCACCACAACGCCGCTGCCAGTGACTCCGGCCAGGCGATAGGCATCATGATAACGCAGATCAATATCATAGCCCGAAAGGGTATAGGTAATGCCGATATTGATATCGGCGTAAGAATCGCCGCCCTTGGCCTTTTGGTAAAAATCCTGCTGGCCATAACCGGCGCTTAGCGACCAATTGTCATTTACCGCCCAGCTGGCATCCAGGGTCAGATAGCCGGCCTCGCCGGTATTGCCATAAAAGTCCGGTGAATAGGCATAGGACGCGCCCAGGGTCAGTGGCCCCATGGTTTTGCTGGCCCCGCCATGAAATTCGACAAAGTTCTGCCCCTTGGGGCTGTCCGGGTACAGATAGGCCAAAATGCCAAAATCAAAATCCAGCCCGGCATAGCTGGGAGAGTAATCCGCATAAACGTCCAGCTCCATGGTGGTGGCGTCGTTGAAATCGACGCTCGATCCCCACACCCCGGCCGAAAGCACACCGGCGGCGACATCAAAACCGCCCGAAATGGCCGGACCGCCATTGGTTTGCGAAATGCCACGATAAATATAGTCAGAGGACAGCGTCACATTGGCGCTGGTCTCGATCTCCTGGGCCGCAACCCAGAATGGCGCCCCAAGACTAAGTGTGAGTACGACTATACCCGTACGAATTGAGCGAGAAACAAAAGTGGAAGTGCAGGTCAAAATAATCTCCATAGGGTAAAACAAACAAGCCAATGCGGGCCCGCCTTTGCATACTTTTGGAAATTTCCCCCGGTCGGGCACAGGGCCAGACCTGACCGGGCGAGCTTTTTTATCTCGCGCCAGACCCCTTTGGTTTACGGATGATTGTCGCCTTTCCCGATGCCAGATCACTTAAATACGGCCTTTTACACTGTGCTGCCCAAGGATTAGGCGCGCCGTGCCACCATCTGACGCACGCAGGCCGTGCAAGACTGAAATAGGGGCATGATAAAAACAAAAGTGAACACTGTTCACTTTTATATTATTATGCTATAGGATACGCAAAGATCGATCAGCGATCAGTTAAGGGAGATAAGAAACATGGCATCCTTGCGCGACACCTATGCGGTTCCGGATATTGATAAGCACTGGACCGTACCCCAGGAATATGACGTTATTTTTGACTGGGAATTTGATGAAGGGCGCATGCAGATGATGCACCTTTATCAAAAAGGCAAGGACATGCAGTGGGATGCGGTGAAACGCATCGACTGGTCCCTTGATCTGGATGCAGAAAACCCCATGCAACTGCCCGAAGAAGCCACCGCGCTTTATGGCACACCGATCTGGAACCGCATGGGCAAAAAAGACCGGATTGAATTTCTGCGCCATGGCCAAGCCTGGAATATCTCACAGTTTTTACAAGGCGAACAGGCAGCTCTGATCTGTGCGGCCAAGATTGTCGGTCAGGTACCCGACATGGATGCCAAATTTTATGCCTCCACCCAGACCATGGACGAGGCCCGCCACATCGAAGCCTATAAAAAGCTGCTACAAAAATTTGAAGTTTCCTACCCGATGACCAAACCTTTGCAGGAACTGGTTGATCAGGCCCTGCGTGATCCACGCTGGGATATTACCTATCTGGCCATGCAAGTGGTGATCGAAGGGCTGGCGCTGGCCGCCTTTGCTACCATCCGTGACGTGGCACAAAATCCACTGGCGCAAATGGTCAACGCCTATGTGATGGAAGACGAAGCCCGTCATGTGGCCTTTGGCCGCCTGACATTACGGGACTATTACCCCAAGCTGACCCAGGCCGAACGCGATGAACGCGAAGAATTTCTGGTTGAGGCCTGTTATCTGATGCGGGATCGCTTTGAAGGCCGTGAGATTTATGAAGCCCTTGATTTGCCGGTTGAGGAATGCGTGGAACTGACCAAAAACAGCGAGATCAACAAGCTGTTCCGCACCATGTTGTTCCAGCGTATCGTCCCCGTGGTGAAGGATATTGGTCTGTGGGGACCACGCATTCGCGCCGCCTATGAAGATATGGGTGTGATGCACTTTGCCGATCAGGACATTGATGCCATGCAGGCCGATGATGAGCGCATTGCCGCAGACTTTGATGCCCGCAAGGCCTATGTATCGGCCATTGCCGCCAAGGGCGGGCTGGGCAAAGACGCGGACGCCACCGCCGCCGAGTAATTACACATATAGCTATGTTTTTTTGAGAAAGCCCCGGGTGTCGCCATCCGGGGCTTTCTTGGTATAGCCAGCCGGGCATGCGTATCAAAGGGATGGCATTGGCCTCTATTCTCTTGTGGGGCCACCAGGGATGTTGTTTTGGGTTTATCAGGTACCCAGTGATCTCATCCTACACCTTGACGGCCAGCGCATGGCGGCAAGTGGTTACTAAACACCACTGGGCCGCCGTCTGTTCTGGTGTCAGACAATGCTTGCCCAAAACCAGTGTGAAATCACCACTTTATCCGATCATTGTGAATGCCCATCCACGCTAGGGGCAGGCCTTACAGCTTCACCCGGCGTAATCGCAGCGCATTGGAAATCACCGAGAATGAGCTGAAACTCATGGCCGCCGCCGCGATCATCGGCGACAGCAATATCCCAAACACCGGATACAGGACGCCGGCCGCTATGGGCACACCCAAGGCATTATAGGCAAAGGCAAAGAACAGGTTCTGCCGGATATTCTTCATCGTTGCTTCAGACAGGCGGCGCGCTCGCACAATGCCGCGCAAATCCCCCCGCAAAAGAGTAATACCAGCGCTTTCCACCGCCACGTCGGCGCCCGTACCCATGGCAATGCCGACATCGGCCTGGGCCAGCGCCGGCGAATCGTTTACGCCATCCCCAGCCATGGCGACTTTGTGTCCCTTGGCCTGCAGGCTTTTGACCAGTTCGGCCTTGTCCTCGGGCATCACGCCAGCGCGAATTTCATCAATGCCCAGCTTGTCCGCTACCGCCTGGGCCGTGCGGGCGTGATCGCCCGTGGCCATGATGATTTTCAGCCCCTCTTTATGCAGGGCCCATATGGCTTCATCTGTACTTTGTTTGATCGGATCGGTGACCACCAGCAATGCTGCTGGCTTGCCCTCCATGGCCAAAAACATCACCGTGGCACCTTCTTCGCGCTGAACATCGGCTTTTTGGATAAAGGCCTCGTCCTGGATGCCGTTCTCCTTCATCATGCGGGCATTGCCAAGCGCCAGCGAGTGTCCACCGACCTGGCCAGTAACGCCCATGCCGGAATGAGAATGAAAATCCTCGGCCGGTGGTATCTCCAGGGACTTTGCCTTGGCGGCCTCGACAATGGCCTCGGCCAGAGGGTGGGCACTGCCTTGTTCCAGCGCCGCCGCCGCCCTCAGTATGTCATCCTCATTACCTTGATTGACGACAATAATACCTGTCAGCTTTGGCTTGCCTTCGGTCAGGGTGCCGGTTTTATCCACGACCAGCGTGTCCACCTTGGCAAAGCGTTCCAGGGCCTCGGCATTTTTGATCAGAACACCGGCCTGTGCGCCCCGACCGGTCGACACCATAATGGATATGGGCGTTGCCAGGCCCAGCGCACAGGGACAGGCAATGATTAACACCGAAACCGCGGCGATCAGACCATAGGCCATGGGCGGGTTGGGTCCCCATACGGACCAGGCCACAAAGGCAATAATCGCACTGAGCACCACCAAAGGCACAAATATACCGGAAACGGCATCCGCCAGTTTCTGAATGGGCGCACGCGAACGCTGTGCCTCGGCCACCATGGCCACAATTTGCGAGAGCATGGTATCAGCCCCCACCCGGGTGGCCCGAAACACAAAGGTCCCATTGCCGTTGATCGTACCGCCGGTAACGCTGTCCCCAGGCTCTTTTTCCGCCGGAACCGGCTCGCCGGTCAACAGGGATTCATCCACATGGGATGTCCCTTCCACAACTTCGCCATCCACCGGAATCTTATCGCCGGGGCGAATGCGCAACAAATCCCCCTGATGCACCTCTTCCAGAGGGATGTCTTCTTCGCTCCCGTCTTCACGGACAATACGGGCGGTTTTGGGGGCCAGATCCAATAGCGCCCGGATGGCGCCACCGGTGCGTTCACGGGCGCGCAGCTCCAACACCTGTCCCAGCAACACCAGGACGATGATAACCGCGGCGGCTTCAAAATAGACCGCGACACTGCCATCTTCGGCCCGAAAGGTATCGGGGAATATACCCGGCATGATCGCCGCAATGGTGCTGTAAATATAGGCCGCCCCCGTCCCCATGGCGATCAGGGTAAACATATTGGGACTTTTATTCAGAACCGATTGCCACCCCCGAACGAAAAACGGCCAGCCCGCCCACAGCACCACCGGCGTCGCCAACAACAGCTCCACCAGTTTAGATAAGTGCGATGGCACCCAATTTTCCACCGGCAAGCCAACATAAGGCCCCATGGACAGGACCAATAGGGGAAGAGTAAAAATCAGGCCCAACCAAAACCGGATGCTGAAATCCTTTAACTCGGGATTGGGCCCTTCATCTCCGGTGGGTACGCCTTTGGGTTCCAGCGCCATGCCACAGAGCGGACAAGTGCCCGGCCCTTTTTGCTCAATCTCCGGGTGCATGGGACAAGTATAAATCGCATTTTTATCCACTGGCCCGCTCGGCTTTTTAGCGGGGCCATGGTCATGGTGACAGGCATGCTCGTGCGCAACCTCTGGCACGTCATGATGACAGTGCGCATGCCCCGCCGATTTATCCTGATGATGGTGGTTCATTTCTCTTACCCATAAAAAATAAGCTGCAAACGAACACAAGGGGGGAGGTGCCGTTTGCAGCCAGTTAACGCAAAATGTGTGCGCTTTTAATGGTTATGCGCGGCAGGTGCCGCCGCAGCGGCGGCTTCGTTTTGCGCTTCGGCGTTCTTGTGCATTTTATTATGCATCATTTTATGACATTTTTTCTGCATATCGCTCATGCCCTCGCCGGATTTCATTTTGGCTTTCATGGCGGCCATATCCATGTCGCCGCTTTTCATCTTTTCATGCATTTTTGCCATCATGGCTTTACATTCCATCGGCATGTCTTTCATCTGACCCGCCGATTCCGACATCATGGATTTGTGCCCTTTTTTATCGTCGGCTTTGTGCATTTTAGCATGCATCATTTTATGGCATTTTTTCTGCATATCGCTCATGCCTTCGCCGGATTTCATTTTGGCTTTCATGGCAGCCATATCCATGTCGCCGCTTTTCATCTTTTCATGCATTTTTGCCATCATGGCTTTGCATTCCATCGGCATGTCTTTCATCTGACTCGCCGATTCCGACATCATGGATTTGTGTGCACCGTGGTCCATCGCCATGGGCCTGGCGTCTTTGGGCGCCGGATCAGATGGGCCGGTTGTTGTAGTAGCGCAAGCACTTAGCGCCAGCGCACCAGCCCCAATCAATGCAAAACGAAAAATATGGTTGATCATAAGACACTCCCTTGTTCTTGCGTAATACGTAAGAGAGTGATGAATCCCTCAAATTATCTTGCCTTGGAAACGGACAATGACAGCAAGATATGCAGAGCCCACCATGCCAATATTCATAGCCCTAGATGCAAAGAAACTCGCGGCGGAATGCATACACATTCCACCGCGAGCTTTGGCCGGTTAAACGGGGCTAGTTTTACCGGTCATTGCTACGTACGTGACCTTTAGGGAAGAGGTCCAGTACCATGCCACTATTGCTATCAGCAGTCATTGCCATCCCACGGATCGCGTTAACAACCGAGCTACGGTCGTCATCCTCAACCCGCAGAGTAGCCAGTCCGCTATAGCTTCCAGCCGCTGTGCAGCTTTGCAGAGAAACGGTTACGGTATAGAGGTTCGTACCCGCGGTGGAGGTTGCAAAGCCACCAGAGACCGTACAAGCCTGTGTGGAACCAGGAACCGTGTACGTTCCGCTAAAGGAACCATCACTGGAAACGGTCAGGTCACCAATGTCTGCACGGCCATCGTAGAAGTCGAAGCTGCCGCCGAGATTGGAAAGGACGGTGGCCCGATCATAGTCTCTGGAGAAGGCTGCCCGCAAAGAGCCGCTGCCAATGGAGGCAATCGTGGAACCCGTAGAGGGAACATAGGTGCCAGTCAGTGAGTTTCTGGCATTCCAGCTACCACCAAGTTGGTAAGCAACACCGCCAACTGTTTTGGCGAGGTCAAGAACCTGGGCGCTGGAAGTCCAGCCACCGGAACCATCGGTGCTGATGGTACCCGCAATAAGCGTAGCCGAGGCCGTACGGTTTCTTGCATTGTCGTTACCGTCACCATCATTGTCGTTATCATTGGCGCCGTTACCGTCACCGTCATTGTCGTTGTCGCCGGATCCGTGGTTATCGCCATTACCGTTATGGTCGTTGCCATTATGGTCGCCGGAACCGTTGCCGTCGCCATCATTATCATTGTCGCCAGAGCCGTTTCCGTCACCGTCGCCATCATTGTCGCCGGAAGCACTGCTTGTGCTATCGCCATGGCCGCCATTATCGCCCTTGCCATTATCACTGGAACCATTGCCGTTATCACCGGAACCGTTACCGTTATGGTCGTTGCCATTACCGTTATCACCGGAACCGTTGTTATCACCGGACCCGTTGCCGTTATGGTCGTTACCATTATTGTCACCGGAACCGTTATGGTCGCCTTCGCCACCGCCATCGTGGTTGCCGTTTTCATCGCTATAGATGATGGCATTCAATGTACCGGCTGCCGAGATAAACAGCAGGCCTTCATTATAGCCGCCATTGCTGCTGTTAAAGCGGGCTTCCCAGATACCTTCGGGGACAGCCGAAGCGGTTTGAGGGTCAGAATTAGCCGGTGCTGGAGCCGTTACCGCCAGGCCCGTAGCGCCGCGGCCTTCGCCACGCTGGTCACTTTGAGGGGTCGCTTCTTCATAAAAGCGCAAGTAAACGCGGGAAAGGTCTGGAAACTCCGGAATACCGGCATCAGGGTCTGCATTCACAAAAACTGTATAGGTCTTGGCCGTGGCCCCAACTTTGGTATGGATAAAGGTGGCCGGGTCGGACAGGCATGCACCAGATGATGGGTCGGTTTCACAAACAAACAAGCTAGCGGGAAGAGAAACATTGCCGGTATCCGGCATGGCAATCAGGTCAGCCTCTTCGGCCTTTCCATTCGTGCCTGCACCGATATTCACAGCGGAAATGGCCATAGCCTCTGCACCGCCAACAGTTGGAATCCTAACATAGCCGTCACCACTTGGGGATTGCGCAATGGTCAACACATCAGGAGAAGGGGTGGCCGAGGCAGAAAAGGCCAGCGCGTTAACGCCATCGACCACCGGAGCTTCTACCTTTGCACCCGCATCATCCAAACAGTTGTAGCTGAGCCGCACAGTGCTCGCAGGGACCGGGGCGCTGGCCGTAAAAGATACGACAAAAGCCTGAGAGGTACCGGGTGCGATGTCCACGGGGGTGTCAACCGCCGCTGCCGGTGTAGCGTTATCGGCCTGCATGGCTTGGTACGAAATACTGATCGGAAGGCTCGCCTTGCGTAAACCAATGCTGCATGAACGGGCAATGCTGTTGCCGCCATTGATCATGCTGGCGAAAATCGTTATCGGCGTATTGATCGTGGTTGAGCGACTGGATGGCAGTACAGCTGCTTGTAGTGCAGGGCCTGCCAGAGCCGGAGTTGATGCACCCATCACCGTCAGGGAAGCTGCACTTAACAAAAATACTTTACGAGAAATCATCCTAATCTCCATTATTCAACATTTCGGCACCAAGCCGTTCAGTGCATTGACGCCGTGGCCGAGAAATATCCTCCACTCTGAATGTGATTTCTTGAAATAAAATGATTTGGAAAAGAGGGGGTTGATTCAATCATTCCGAAAAAGGTCTATAAATTATAAGCAATTACGATTAGAAACCCGGCCGAATTTTAATTCGCTGATAAAGATAAATTATGGCGCAATCCTCCATTGCGAAGGACTTTATTCTTGCCCATACTCGGATTTATGCGGGGTGAGGATTTGAAAACCACCTATATGGCACAGCGTGCCAATTTATGCCGGTTTCTGGCAGCACGTTTGCGCGATGATGCTGTTGCCGAGGACCTGGTACAAGAGCTGTGGGTCAAGGTCAGCAAGCTCGAACTCAAAGAAGAGTTGGATAATCCGGTCAGTTATCTTTTCACCATGGCCGGACGCATGGCCCTGGACCATATTCGCCAACGCCAGCGCCGAAACCGCCGTGACGAGAAATGGACCGATGAAAGCACGGAAAAGGTCGGTGGTTTTGCCACCAGCGCCGAAGACGATGGGGAAACCCGGCTGTTGCGGGCTGAACGCATCGCCCAGGTCCGTGCTGCCATTGAGACCTTGCCGCCAAAGGCACGCAGGGCCTTTCAATTGCACCGAATGGAAGGATTATCCCACAAAGAGGTCGCCGCCGAATTGGGCATTTCCGTCAGTACCGTGGAAAAACATATCATCCGCGCCATGCGCGAATTAACGCAAATTTTGCGTGAAGCGGATCCTTGATATATAGAGTATCAAAATAATTATGCTTTTTTTGGGAAAAAAGTGGAGGGTTATCCTAGGCGGTGGCGTCACCCCTGTGAGACAGTAGAAAGAGAACATGACCAACAAGTCACACATCAGCGTTCAAAACGCACTGGAAGAGAAGGCCCTGCACTGGCATGTGCGGCTGCACGGTGGCGATGCCACCGAAGCAGACTGGCTGGATTTTACCAGTTGGCTGGAGGCCGAGCCTGCGCATAATGATGCGTATGACCTGGTTGCCCTTGCTTGGGATGCTGCCGAAGACTTAAAGGACAGTCCTCCCGTTGCTGCCAATGATTCAGAAGACATTCCCAATCCTGGCAATAATGTTGTTGCCTTCCCGCTGCATCGACTGCGCAAGGCCATCACGGCCAAACCCATGGCGTTTGGCGGTGGATTTGGGGCGGCCATTGCGGCCACCCTGCTGGTATTGATGGCCCCGGTATTTCTTGGGCCGAACGGCTCTATCGACCCAACCCTTTATGCAACCGGGATTGGTGAACAACGTACCGTAACTCTGGCCGATGGCAGCACCGTGGTGCTGAACACCGACACCTCGATTGCGGTCACCATGGACAAAAAGGCACGGCACGTCGTGTTGAAAAAGGGCGAAGCCTACTTTACTGTTCATCATGAAAAGACCCGCTCCTTTACCGTGGCGGCCAATTCCCTGCGGGTAACTGATATTGGCACACGCTTTGATGTGCGTATGGATAGCGACCGCACGCTGGTTTCTGTGACCGAAGGTATTGTTGAAGTCGCGCCGCTGGATCTGAAAAGCGATACCGACGACGGACTTTCCTCCACCTTGCGTCTTGTCAAAGGACAACAGGCCGTACATCAGGTGGATACGGACAAAATCAAGGTACAATCCTTTGACCCCGTACAGATTACCACCTGGCAACAGGGGTATCTGGTTTTTGAAAATGATGACCTGGGCAGTGTGGTTTCTGAACTGAATCGGTATTTCCCAACGCCTCTTACCCTGGCACAAAATGATCTGGCCAGCCTTCATTTTTCCGGCATTTTGCAAATTACTGACCAGGATCGGGCAGTGCGGGACCTGACGGCCCTGCTGTCCCTCAGCGCAGAAGAGACCGATAGCGGTATTATTTTACACGTAAAAGACAAAGTGCGTAGCCAATAATCGCTTTTTCGCTATACTGTGAGCATGGTTGGTACGGTTGCTTCCAAAACGGCTATGTCTGGACTACGCGCTGGGGTTTGCAGCGTTGCATTTTTCGGGTGCGCTTCGATTGCAGCGGCACAGTCTGAAAAAACTTATATCATTGACCTGCCGGCCCTTAGCCTTGAACGCTCGCTGACCCATCTGGCGCAACAAATTCGCATTTCCATTGATTTTTCAGACTATGATCTGGAGGAAACAAAGCGCCCGGCCATTTTGGGCCTTTATTCCCTGGATAATGCTCTGGGGGCGGTGCTGGCCGGCACCGGTTATACCTACAACCAGATCAGCCCGGGGGCGTATCGGATCATACGGGTTCATAAAAAACCTCAATCCGAAATAGCCCGCCCCCTGGACCTAAAAATGGCGGCAGCGCCCTCCACCAATGATTTAATCATTATTCATGCCACCAAACGGGCCGGTGTCGCCGCCCGCCTGCCACTGAGCCTGAGCATTACCGACAATGCCAAGCTGGAACAATTGCAAATCACCGACACCAATGCCCTGGCCCTGCATACTGCTGGCATGTCCTCGACCAATCTGGGGCCTAGCCGGAACAAGATTTTTATCCGCGGCATTTCCGATGGCAGTTTTACGGGTCGCCAACAAGCCACCATCGGGGCGTATATGGATAATATTCGCCTCAATTATAATGAGCCAGATCCCTATCTGCAGCTGGATGACATTGACCATGTCGAAGTGCTGCGCGGCCCCCAGGGCACCCTCTATGGTGCCGGATCGCTGGGTGGACTTTACCGGGTGGTGACCAACGCCCCGGATATGCAGCGCTATACCTCGTCTTTGAGTCTGGATACATCCATCACCAAAAACGGTGGGAAAAACGGCCGGATCAGCGCCACCATCAACATGCCAATTAAACAGGATCTGCTGGCCTTGCGGGTCACCGGCTATCTCGACCATAACAGCGGCTATATTGATGATGTCCGGTTGGGCCTGGAAAACGTCAACACCACCGATGTGTTTGGCACCCGGGCACGGATATTATGGAATGTAGGAGACAACTGGGAAGTAAAGGCCGGTATGAACTTTCAGGATGTCCTGGCCGATGACACCCAGTATTTTCTGCAGAAAGTGGGCACATACAAGCGCGAAAACTATGTGCGCGAACCCCATGAAGATGATTATTTTAACCCGTATATGGAACTGAAAGGACGCTTTGGCTGGGGCGAAGTCATATCCTCATCGGCCTATATTCACCGCTCGATTGGTGATGAAACCGATGCTTCACTTGGCGTTCCTTTGCTGACCTCATTGCCGGTAACCCCCAGCGTTTACAAGCAGGAACGCAAAATCAGAATGATCACCAATGAAACCAGGCTGGTATCACGCCTTGGCGGGCGCTTTGACTGGCTGGTTGGGGCCTTTGCATCCCTGCGTCAGGAAAATTACGCCTCGTCGCTAACCATCCCTGGTTCTGCAGCGCTTCTGCCTGGCAGAGGCAGAAGCGGGGATGTGGCGTTCAGGGAACGACGCCATGAACAAACCGAAGAGCTGGCCGCCTTTGCCGAAACGATCTGGCATTTGCCCTATAATGTTAATCTGACCGGTGGCGTACGCTGGTTTTATTCGGATGAACGTACCCGTTCGCATATTGGTGGTGGTCTGGGTATGAATACGGTTATTCGTCATGGGAACAGCCGCGATTCTGGCTTTACCCCTAAAGCCGTCATCAGCTGGCAAGCCAATGAAAACACCCTTTTTTACGCCCAGCGGGCCCAGGGTTATCGGGTAGGGGGTATCAACATAAACAGTCCCGACAGCGTCTTCTTTGAAGATGGCAGCGGTGATGTTGATACAGAAAACGATCAAAGCTTTGAGCCAGACAAGCTGACCATGTATGAAATGGGCGGGAAGTTCTCGTTGATGCATAATAACCTGCGCGTACACGTCTCGGCCTTCACCTTTAAATGGAACGATATCCAGACCGATCAAATTCTGCCAAACGGGTTCAGCATTATTCTGAACGCCGGTTATGCGCGCAGCCGTGGTGTGGACTTTGATATTGCGCTGTCCCCATTTCGCGGCCTGACGGTGAATGCCAATTTTTCATACAATGACCCGGACCTGGTGATTGTGAACCCGTTTCTGGGCTCCCGGATCAATGATCACCTGCCCGGTATCCCCACCATGGCCGGAGGTGTAAATGCAGAATACACTTGGCCGGCGGGCGGCGAACGGCACTGGGTGGTCAGTGCCGACTACACCTATAATGGCCGCTCGCAGCTGACCTTTGCCCGCATTGACAACCGCGATTCACAGGCATCGGATATGTTCAATTTAAGACTGGCGCTGGAAAACCCCTCTCGTTGGAAAATCGGGCTCTATGTACGCAATATCTTTAACGAAAAAAAGAATACTTTTGCCTTTGGCAACCCGTTCAGTTTTCGCCAAAATCTGCAACATACTCCCCCCGTCCCCCAGACCATTGGTATTTCTTTCAAGCGACAGTTATAGGGCTGCAGTTTTCGCTTGAACCTATAGCCACTGTAGGAATTAGAGTATCAGCGTTGGATAGGGATAACGGGTCTTTTGTAACTGGTTTACGAACGGCCCCATCATCGCTACAAGACGGCCATTGCGAGTGACTGATTGTTCCTATGAAAACCATGCTCACCAAAGTCCTGATCCTCTGCCTGATGGCCATTACCTTGCATGGCTTTGGCACGGATGAGCATGTGTTTAAGGCCCAAAAGGCTGACATCACCATTGCCAGCACGGATATCGGCAAGGACAAGTCCGGTGACAACATCCCCAATCTGGGGGCTGCCTGTGATATTTGCGAAGTGGTGCACCAATACGTCACCCTGGAAAACAATCTGCTGTTGCCGGTACAGCCGGCCATCTTGATGAACACCATGCCGATGTTACTGCCGCCAGGACGAACACCCGGCAGGATAACCCGCCCCCCCACCATCTGATTACTCCATGGGCGTTTTGCGCGTGCGCGTAATGCCCTCTCATCGCAGGCTCTGGGGTGCCCAATACCCCGCCATGCCTGTCAGACAATGACCAAATGCCGCCGGTTCATCACCGACGCATGATTTGCTGAGTAATCACTATGAATTTCAATGCCAAGGCACTTTTTGGTGCCCTGTGGGTCGGGATCGCTTTTGTGGCGACACCTATGGCCCAATCCCAAGACTCCTCACCTGCCCCACAACAAAGCTCGCGGCCACTGGTCGTGGAATTTGCCAAAGAGGTGCTGGCCAACCATCCCGGCATAGCCGCGGCCCAGGCCGAACTGGATGCCGCCAGGGCCCGCGCCAAAGGGGCCGGACGGGCACTCTATAACCCGGAAATTGAAGCCGGTTATGAAAACGCCGCTTCGACCACCACATCGGTGGGCATTTCACAAACCCTGGATATGTCCGGCAAACGCAAGGCCCGCGCCGCCACCGGCCAGGCCGATGTGATGGCCGCCAGGGCGGCACTGGAGCTGGTGCAAAAATCCCTTCTGGCCAATGTGCTGGAGGCGTTGGCCGTACATCAAAGCGCCTTTGAACAATTACAACTGACCGCCTCCAAAGTGCGACTGGCGCGGGATTTTCTGACCCTGTCGCAAACGCGCAAAACCGCCGGGGATTTATCTGAATCCGAACTGTTGACCGCGCGGCTGGCCCTGTCCCAGGCCATGGCCGAACAAAGCCGGGCCAAGGGTGACCTGTCCCGTGCCCGCGAACGCCTTGCCGCCATTGCCGGCAGGCCGCGCGAGGTATGGCCGTTTATGGTCGGCACGCCCCAGGGGGTGATGTTGCAAAGCTGGTCTGGTGAGCTAAATCGTTTGCCGGAAATGCGGCTGGTTCGCGCCCAATCCGACAGCTTTCGCACCCGTATCCTGCTGGCCGATAAAATGCGCAAAGCTGATCCCACTTTGGGGCTCAGTCTTGGGCAGGAAAGCAACGGTCTTGGCGGCAATGCCACGCTGTTTGGCATTCGTCTGTCGATTCCCTTGCAAATTCGCAATTCCTATAGCGAAAGCGTAACCGCGGCCCGGGCCGAAGCGGTGGGTGCCGAGGCCAATGCCCGCAAAATGCGCCAGCGCGTCGAGGCGCGCCTGAATGCCACCACCGAGCGCTATCTGGCCGCAGCGTCCGCATGGCAGGACTGGCAGAATGGCGGGGCCGGCGATCTGGAGGCTCAGCGCACTTTGCTGAAAACCCTGTGGGAAGCCGGCGAGCTGAATGCCGTGTCTTACCTCATTCAACTTAACCAGACTTTTGATGCACAAGCCGCCGCCATCGACCTGAAAGGGGCGTTATGGCGCTCTTGGTTCGACTGGCTCGATGCATCCAATTCCGCAACTTCATGGCTGGAGGCCATCCAATGAGTTTTTTCAACACCTGTCTTAAAACCCTGCCGGTGATGGCCGCCCTGGTTTTATCCCCCCCCTCGACCCCGGCCTTTGCCCAGGAAGAGCATGGCGAAGAACATGCCGAAAACCTGGTCCGGATGAGCGCCAGTCAACGTCGCCAGAACGGCGTACAGACCATGACCATCGCCCCCAAGGCATTGGCTATGGAAATCAGTGCCCCCGGTGAAGTGGGCCTGGATCTTTACAAGACCAGTCAGGTAACGCCGCGCATATCCGCACAAGTGATTACCCGCCATGCCCGTCTTGGCGATGCTGTCACCCTGAATGCCCCTCTGGTTACCCTCTCCAGCGTGGAAATGGCCAGTGCCCAGGGTGATCTGATCGTTACGGCCCGCGAATGGGAGCGGGTGAAAAAACTGGGCCGCAAGGTGGTCTCTGATCGCCGCTATGTAGAGGCTCAGGTCGCCGCCCAACAGGCTCGCGCCAAGGTATTGGCCTTTGGTATGACCACGGCCGCCGCCGACAAGCTGGTGCGTTTGGCCGATGCCTCCAAAGCTACGGGGGCGTTCACCCTCTATGCCCGCCAAAACGGTACCATTATGCGCGATGACTTTGTGGTTGGAGAAATTGTTGATCCCGGCCGCGTGCTGTTTGAAATCACCGACGAGCGCAGTGTCTGGGTGGATGCCCGTCTGTCCGCCGATGATGCCGCCGCCATTATTGCCGGCGCCCCGGTGCGCATTCGCACCAGTGCAGGCAGTGAATTTGCGGGCAAGGTGCTGCAATTACATCATGAAATTGATGAAACCACCCGCACCCTGGCTGCCCGGATCGAGGTTTCCAATACGCAGGATGCCTTACACGCTGGCCAGTTTGTCACCGCCTTTATCGAGGCCGGCAAAACCAACCCTGTATTGGCCGTACCGCAAGACGCCGTCACCCTGATGAAAGGGGGTAATCATGTGTTTGTCCTCAAAGACAATATGCTGACGCCTGAACCGGTACTGACCGGCGCGGTGCGGGGCAATTGGGTCGAGATCAAAAGCGGGCTGAAGCGCGGCGATGAAATCGCCATTAGCCAGATCTTCCTGCTGAAATCCCTGATCCTGAAATCATCCATTGGCGACGAGCACTAGGGGCCGAAAATGTTAAACAAACTTGTTGAATTTTCACTCCAGTACAAAGTGCTGGTGCTGATTGCATTTGGCGTTGTCGGCTTTTTGGGCTGGCGCGCCGTAACCACCATTCCCATTGATGCCTTTCCCGATGTCACGCCGGTGCAGGTCAATATCTACACTGAATCCCCGGGGCTGGCTGCCGAAGATG
This sequence comes from Robiginitomaculum sp., assembly GCA_030949705.1. Taxonomy (GTDB): domain Bacteria; phylum Pseudomonadota; class Alphaproteobacteria; order Caulobacterales; family Maricaulaceae; genus Robiginitomaculum_B. Next base: position 48,837 of record JAUZSF010000004.1, read on the forward strand.
TGGAACAATTGCTGACCTTCCCGGTGGAATCCGGCATGGCGGGCCTGCCCGATGTGCAGGAAATCCGCTCGGTCAGCCTGTTTGGCCTCTCCTATGTGGCGGTCTATTTTGAAGACAGCATGGACATTTATTTTGCCCGCCGTCTGGTGATGGAACGGCTGGCCGAAGTGGCCGACCGTATCCCCGAAGGCTATGGCACTCCGGAAATGGGGCCCAATACGTCCGGGCTGGGTCAGGTGTTCTGGTACACGCTGGAACGGGCCGATGAAAAACTGAACGCCGATATTAGCGATATGGATTTGCGCACGGTGCAGGACTGGAATGTCCGTCTGATCTTGCGCACCGCCCCCGGGGTTGACGATGTCATGTCCTGGGGCGGTCAGGAACGCCAGTTTCAGGTACAGATCGATCCGCTGAAACTGATCAAATATGACCTTGGCTTTCGCGAAGTGATGGAGGCCCTTCAGGTCAATAACCGTCAGGTGGGTGGCCAGTATATTGATCGCGGGCCAGAGCAATATCTGGTGCGCGGCCTTGGGCTGGTCAAAAACGAACATGACATTGGCGATATTGTCGTCAAAGTTGCCGATGGCACCCCCGTCTATTTGCGTGATGTTGCCAATATTGTTCAGGCGCCAGCACTGCGCTTTGGTGCGGTTACCCGCGATGGCAAAGAGGTCGTCTTGGGCATGGCCCTGTCGCGTATTGGCGAGAATGCCAAGGCGGTGGTCGATAACGTCAAGGAAAAGGTGAAAATCGTTGATGGCGCCTTGCCAGAGGGCATGGTCATCAAACCGATTTATGACCGTACCGAGCTGGTGGAAAAGGCCGTGGGCACCGCCGAGCGGGCCTTGATCGAAGGCTCCATTCTGGTCGCCATTGTACTCTTTTTGTTTTTGGGCGAATTGCGCTCGGCGCTGGTGGTGATCACCGCTTTACCGCTGGCCATGCTGATTGCCTTCATTTTTATGGACCTGATGGGCCTGTCGGCTAATCTGATGTCACTGGCGGGTCTCGCCATTGGCATCGGGATGATGGTGGATGGGGCTGTGGTGATGGTGGAGAACTCGTTTCGCATCATGGCCGAGCGAAAATCCGAAGGCAACGGTCCGGTCAACCGAACCGCGGCGGTACTGACCGCCGCGCGTGAAGTCGCCAACCCGGTCAGCTTTGCCATCGGCATTATCATTATCGTGTTTATGCCGCTGTTCACGCTGGACGGTCTGGAAGGCAAGCTGTTCAAGCCCATGGCCTTTAACATCAGTTTTGCCATGGCGGGATCGATGTTGCTGACCTTGACCATCATTCCGGTGCTGGCCTCGCTGATCCTCAAACCCAAAGAGGAAAAGGACACCTTTTTGGTGCGCTGGCTGAAAAGGGGCTATCTGCCGCTTTTGGCCTTTGGCTTAAGACGCAAGGCCGTGGTGGTCTCAAGCGCCATAGTGTTGCTGATTGCCTCATTGGGTCTCTTTCCGTTTTTGGGCAAAGAGTTCATGCCGCAGCTTCAGGAAGGTTCGATCATGTGGCGGGTGACCTCCATTCCATCGACCTCGCTGGATCAGTCGATCAAAATCTCAAAAGATATTGAAAACGCGCTTAGTGCCTTTCCCGAAGTGGAAACCACCATCGCCATGATTGGCCGCGCCGAAAAAGGTGAAACGGCGGACGTCAATTATATGGAGATTTATACCGCCCTGAAGCCACAAAAAGAATGGCCCGAAAAGCGGTCCTTCGAGCATCTGGCCGATGAAATGCGCGAAAAACTGGAAGTGGTGGCGCCAACCTCGGTCATTGCCTTTACCCAGCCGATCCAGATGCGCGTTGAAGAGCTGATCTCGGGCGTGCGTGCCACACTGGCGGCCAAACTTTATGGTGAAGATCTGGCTGAGCTGGATCGCCTTAGCGAGCAGATCAAGAACGCCATTGCCGAAGTGCCGGGCGCCGCGGATCTGTCGCTGGAGGCCAATATCGGCAAGCCGCAAATTCGCATTACAGTGGATCGCGAGGCGCTGGCCCGTTATGGCATGAATGCCGATGATGTGCTGGAACTGGTCCGCACCGGTATCGGCAACGAGCCGGTCAGCACCCTGATTGATGGCGTTAAACGCTTTGATATCACGGCCCGGCTGAACGATGCCTCCAAGGCCTCGGTAGAGGCCATTGGCAATATCCCCCTGCGAACCGGGACCGGGGCGATCCTGCCCCTCAAACGGGTGGCCAAAATCACCACCGCCGAGGGGTATTCCTTTATCCGGCGCGAGCAATTGCAACGCTATGCGGTGATCCAGATGGATGTGCGTGGCCGCGATGTGGACAGCTTTGTCAAAGATGCCAACACCGCCATTGCGCAAAATGTGGAGATGCCGCCGGGATACTGGATCGAATGGGGCGGTGCCTTTGAGAACCAGCAACGGGCCATGAAGAAGCTGGGCGTCATCGTCCCGGTGACCATCTTCTTTATCTTCGTGCTGCTCTATACGGCATTTAATTCCATGCGCTTTGCCGCGCTGATCATTGCCAATGTGCCCTTTGCCACCATTGGTGGCCTGGTGGCCCTGTTTATCAGTGGGCAATACTTATCGGTCCCCTCGGCCATCGGCTTTATCGCCGTCTTTGGCGTGGCCATGCTGAACGGCATTGTGTTGATCAGCTTTATCAACGAGCTGCGCGATAAGGGCCTCAGCATCGCCGAGGCGGTGCGAAAAGGGGCTGAAATGCGCCTGCGTCCGGTGATGATGACCGCCAGTGTGGCCATTTTGGGCCTCATCCCCATGCTGCTGTCCAGCGGCGTCGGGGCCGAAACCCAGCGCCCATTGGCCGCGGTGGTGGTGGGCGGGTTGATCACCTCAACTCTGCTGACCCTGCTGCTGTTGCCAGTCATTTACGAGTGGATGGAGACCCGTATGGAACGCAAACAAACCGCCAAAAGGGAGGCGCAATCATGAAAGAGATCAAAGCCTACATCCACAGGAACCGGGCGGCTGATGTCGTCCGGGCCCTGCGCAAGGCCGATTTTGGGCATTTCACTTTGGTAGATGTCAAACAGGTTCTGCAATCGCTGGAAACCGCCGATCAGGAATTTTCCACCGAATTTGGCGCCCGGGTGCTGACCGAGGTGAAACTGGAACTGGTCTGTGACAGTGATCGTTTAAAAGAAGCCATCATCCTGATCCGTGAAAATGCCAAAACCGGGCAAGAAGATTCAGGGTGCATCTATGTCAGTGAAATTGAAAGCCGGCATAGGATCTAGCTCCCCCAGGAGGCCTTCAGCATCAAAGCGGCCCTAACCCGCGATGGTGCTGAAGGCAGCACGGGTTCATAAGCCTGTTACATAGCAAAGCCATCTATTGCCTTGACGGTCACGGCGTTAAAACAAAACGTGGATTACGATGACGGTGGAAAGCGCGAGTATGAACATGCTTGCCGAGACCATCGCCAGGGTCAGCCCCATAGACCGGTTAGCGGTTTTGACTTTGATACGCAGTTCTTCTGCGGTTTGCGGGAACTCAAGGGCGGCGGAATTAGAAGCTGTCCATACCGTGCTTTTGGCATAGCGCCGTTCTTCCTGTTTACCACCGGCATGCAGGACCAGCAGAATGGCGATCAGACACATCATGCTGGCCGGCATCCACATGATATACCCGCCAATGGATTCATCGGCCAGGGGGAGCAGCCCAAACAGACGCCCATCCACATCATAGGCCGTATACACAACCACGGTTTTCAACGTGGTGATGGAACCGATCAGCGTATTGGATACCGCCGTACCGATCAGCATCAAAATCCGAACGGGATAGGGAATCCCCGCCGGCGTATCGCGCCGGTCAAACATCAGATAAAAGAATAACAATCCCGCCGCCAGCATGGTGATATGCATGACATAATGAAGGGCGTCATTTAAAATGGCAGCATTGTGGATGGCGGGAATTTGCCAGAAATACAAAGATACCAAAAACACCAAAAACGCAACGGGCGCACGGCTCAGAAAGCGAAAAACGGATCGTACTCCCCCATTGGATACCATAGGGGCCAGCACCCGGCGTCTGACCAAAGTTGGCAGGCCCGCAATGAACACCCCTTCCGGCCAGGACAGGGTGATCAGCATGGGGCCAAGCATTCTCAGAAGAATATGTTGTACCTGATGAAGTGAAAACAGACGTTCAGCCATCGGGTCTATGGGCGATTGCAGGGCCAGAAAAACCACCGCCATACCCGCCAAGAACAATACATGACGCCAGACCGAAGGCGGATTAAGCACTTGCCGTCGCCGGGCCATGCCACGCCCATATACAATCAGCACCAGCACGCTGGTAATGACCATTGCCGGTGTCAGGTTCCAGTGCGTCCAGGCCGTCTTACTGGTCAGGTCAGCACCCCCATGCGCCACAGCGTTCAGGGCTGACACGCCCCACAAAAACACTGTCCACAGGATCGTGAAACCTGTGATGGTTTTATGGGTAATGCTGGCAATTTTCCTCATGAAAATCTCTTTGCGCCCGTTGCCGGACAAAGGCAATGATCAATTGACCTTTGTCTGCCCCAACATGCGCAGGGCGTTCGCCACCACAATCAGGGAAACCCCGACATCGGCGGCAATGGCCCCCCACATGGAGGCCAGTCCAAACGCCGTCAGGATGACAAACACTGCCTTCACCGCCAAAGACAGCCCGATATTTTGGCGTATAATGGCCATGGTCCGCCGCGAATGTTTCACCAGCCATGGCAGCTTGCCAATATCATCGGTCATCAGGGCGATATCAGCGGTTTCAATGGCCGCATCCGAACCAACCGCCCCCATGGCGATAGCAAAACTGGCCCGGGCCATGGCCGGGGCGTCGTTTACCCCATCCCCGATCATCGCCACCACCGGATATTGCGTGATCAGTTCTTCTATGACGGCGACCTTGTCTTCGGGTAACAGCTCGGCGTGGATTTCATCTATGCCCACCGCCCGGGCAACGCTATTGGCGGCGCGTTTATTATCGCCGGTCAACATCACCAGTTTTTTGACCCCCAGAGCATGCAGATCCGCCACCAGCCGTTTGGCATCCGGCCGGATCGCATCGGCAAGGGCAATCAAACCCAGCGCCTTGTCGCCAGCGCCGATCACCACCACAGTTTCGCCGCGCTCTTCGATTTCTGCCAACAGGGCTGTTGAGATTTGCGCCCCCACCCCGCGCTCATTGGCATAACGGGGCGAGCCCAGCCACAATTCAGCCTTGCCAAGGCGGCCAGTTACGCCGCGCCCGGGTACAATGGTCACCTCGTCTGCCGCCTGATACGCCAGCGCCTTTGCATCGGCCTGTGCCAGAATGGCCATGGCCAAAGGATGAGACGAGCGCGCTTCCAAGGCGGCGGCACTGGCCAATAGCGTATTTTCGTCCGTGCCATTTAAGGGATAAATCCCCACCATTTCGGGCTCCCCCTTGGTGATGGTGCCGGTCTTGTCGAGCGCCAAAACATCCAGCCGGGAGGGGATTTCAATATAGGCACCGCCCTTGATCAACACCCCCTGCCGTGCCGCGGAAGCCAGCGAGGCCACAATCGACACCGGCGTGGAGATGACCAGCGCGCACGGGCAGGCAATGACCAGCAAAACCAGTGCATTATAAAACCAGAAGCCCCATGAAGCGCCCAACAATAAAGGTGGCACAATGGCCACCAGAATGGCCAGCACCATCACAGAAGGCGTATAAATCCGGGCAAATTTTGCCACCCATTGCTCGACCGGGGCACGGCGTGAATGGGCGTCCCCCACCATGCGAATGATGCGGGCCAGCACCGTATCGCCGGCGACCTTTGTCGCCCGGACAATCAGCGTGCCTTCGCCATTGACCGTACCGGCATAAACCTCATCACCTGCCTCTTTGGAAACTGGGGCGCTTTCGCCGGTGATCGGGGCCTGGTTTACCGCGCCCGCCCCGGTCACCACCTCGCCATCCAGCGCGATCCGGTCACCACCACGAACAATAAAGCGATCGCCAATGACCACCTCTGTGGCCATAATCTCTGCCTCGGTGCCATCTTCGCGGATCACCCGGGCCGTTGGCGGGGCCAGATCCAACAGGGTTGCCACGGCATTGCGGGCGCGCCCGACACTCCAGCTTTCCAGCGTCAGGGACAGGGAAAAGAAAAAGGCAACGGTCGCGGCCTCAAAATACTGGTTGATCAGAATGGCCCCGCCAACCGCGATCACCATCAACAGATTCATATCCGGTGATAACCGCCGGGCCGATGACCACGCCTTGGGGGCAACAAAACGCGCCCCAAACACAATCGCCAGCGCAAACAGAAGGATTTCCACCAGCGGCATGGGGCTGGTGCCGTGCCCTTCAAAGATATGCAAGGCCCCCACCAGCCCGGTTTTGGCAATGTGATAGGCAAGGCCAGCCCCCCAAAACAGACCACTGATCAGCGTAAAGCGTTTTTGGCGATCCAGATTGGCGGCGTGATCGGCCTCGGCGCTTTGTGCATCCCATGGGCTGGCGCTCATACCCGTTTTGCTGACCGCGCTGATAATGTCTTCATCGCTCAGCGCCTTGCCGCTATCCAACACGGTCATACGGGCGTTCAACACATCAAAGGCTAGATGGTCTTCGCCGCCCAAAGATGGCCCCAGCACCTTTTGCAAGGTGCTAACCTCTTCGGCGCAATCAAGACCGTTTACCCGAAAACTGCGCCCCTTTGCATTGGTGTTGCCAACCGGTCCAATATCACCGCACATGGCGCCGTCATTGGATGCACACGCACCCGTTGCGGCGCTTTGGTTATGGGCGTGCTTTACATTGTCCGTCATCATAATGCCTTGCCGAAAACTCTTCGCTTGGCATGACATAGCGCCTCTAGGGGCTAGAGGTTCAAGAGCCGTTGATGAGTAAGCGCGTCTGGCCCGGCCTGGGCTTGCCAGCGGCTATGACGGCAAAATCAGATCGGCCAGTTTTTTGCGGTGATAGGCCGCATCGCCATATTGCGAGGCATGCCAGATGGCACTGCGCCGGTATAGCTGGGCATCGCATTCATAGGTAAAGCCAAAGCCCCCATGAAACTGGATAGAGCGATCTGCCGCATAAGCATAGGCTTTGTCGGCCTGCGCCTTGGCCATGCGCGTGGCGATCTCGCCCGTGCCCTGTTCGTTAAAACTGTGCGCCGCGCTGTAAAGCAGCGAACGCGCCCGTTCATAACCGGTATAGGCATCGACGCTGGGGTGTTTTAGGGCCTGATAAGACCCAATGGTGCGGCCAAACTGTTTGCGGGTGCGCAAATAATCCAGTGTATAATCAATCACATTTTGCGTGCCGCCACACATTTCTGCGGTGCTGAGAAGGTTAGCGCAAAGATGAATATGGGCCAGCGTCACCTCGGCCTGTGCCATATCCAACAGCGCACTTTTAGGCACGGTAATGCCATCCAGTGTTAAGGCAAAAGAACGTTTGGTTTCATCAATAATGATCTCGCGGCGCAATGCGTCTTTTGGCAAATCATCCTTGGCAATCAGCACCAGTGCCGGTTTGTCGTCCAAAAGCACAGACGCGATGATCCAGTTTGCCGCCACCGCATCGCGCACAAAAAACTTCTCGCCCGACAAAGCCAACCCCTGATCGGTATGACTGGCCCGGGCGGTAATGGCGGTTAAATCCCAATTACCGCTTTGCTCACTCAAGGCCAGTGTGGCCACGCTGCCGCCTGCAATTTTGGGCAAATAAGTTTGTTTTTGCGCCTCTGTGCCCCCCACCAGCAGCGCCTGCGCCGCCAGCGAGGTCGAGAAAAACGGCCCGGCCAGAAAATAGCGGCCCATTTGTTCCATAATGGGCACAATTTCCGCCACGCCCAGCCCGGCACCCTCATACGCTTCGGGGATGGCAATGCTGAGCCAGCCAAGGGCAGCCATCTCGTCCCACACCTTCGGGTCATGGCCCAGATCGTCTTCCATCAGGGCGCGCACCTTTTGCATGGGGGATTGCTCGCGGCAGAACCGCTTGGCCACCTCCATCAGGTCTGCTTGCGCTTCGCTAAAGCCTAATTGTCCAAGATTATCCATTTTCCTGGCCCCTAACGCTTTGGCAGGCCGAGCACGTGCTCGGCGATGATATTGTGCTGAATTTCCGAGGTGCCGCCGCCAATGGTGGCCGAAAACGCATTCAGATAACCACGCGTCCACAAACCATGATCCACCGCATTGGGATCGCCAACATAATAACCGCCCTTGGTTCCTTGCAAGGTAATGGCAAATTCATTGATACGCCGGGCAAATTCGGTCCACATCAGCTTGCCTGAAAGCGCCAGCCCAAACGGGCGCTCTTCGTTCAAGGGCGCAAAGGCCCCGCGCGCCTGGCAAAGCTTCAGGCTCTGTGCCTCGATCATAAATTCCACCAACGCATCGCGCATCACCGGATCATCCATCACCGGGGCACCATCGCGCTGTAACTTTCGCGCCAGATCAATCACCGCAAAGGCATCCAGCGGCAACAGGACATAACCGCCCGCCTGACCGCCATGCACGCCGCGCTCATATTCCAGAGTTTTCATGGCCACCTGCCAGCCTTCGCCTTCCTTGCCCATCAGGCCATCGGCGGGAATGCGCGCATCGGTAAAAAACGTCTGGGTGAAACCATATTCGCCGGTCAGCTTGCGAATCGGGCGAGTTTCCACGCCCGGAATTTTCATCGGCGCCAGAAAAAAGCTAAGCCCCGCATATTTATTGGGCGCGTCCGGATTGGTACGCGCCAGCAGGATCATGTATTTCGCGTAATTGCCTTGGGTGGTCCAGATTTTAGAGCCATTCAGCACATATTCGTCACCATCGCGCACGGCGCGCAATTGGGCATTGCCAAGGTCCGAGCCATTATCGGGTTCGGAAAAGCCCTGACACCAGATGTCTTCGGCGGACAAAATGCCCTTGATGTGTTTTTTGCAATGGGCCTCGGTACCAATATCCATCAGCAATGGCCCGGTCCAGTTCAGGCCGATGGCGTTCAGCATGATGGGCGCATGATGCCGGCGCATGGCGTCGGTGGCCACGTCCTGAAAGGCCTGATCCAGCCCGCCGCCGCCATATTCGCTGGGCCAGGCGGCCCCCAGATAACCGGCCTCATAAACCTTGTTTTGCCAGTCACGCAAAAATTCAAACTGTTGATCGGTGCCGACCTCCATAAAGGTCAGCGGCAGCATAAAGCCCGGATCAGGATTGACGTTTTCGGCGAACCATGCGTCTGCCTCTTTAGCAAATTCGTCAAGTTCTTGCGGATTAACCTTGCCCATCAAAACCCCATCGTGTTTCATCGTTCCATGATCTCGTGTGCGAGACTAAACATATTTATGGCAAATGGAATTATTTTGATCAAACAAATCCAGAAAACGAGGTCGGCCCCATGACCCCCAGGCCAAAAAGCATTCGCATTGGCGGGGCCAGCGGCTATTGGGGCGAAAGCGCCATGGCCACGCCGCAGTTTTTGCGCGAAGGCGGGCTGGACTATATCGTCTATGATTATCTGGCCGAGATCACCATGTCGATCATGGCCCGGGCCAAGGCCAAATCCCCCGATGGCGGCTATGCTACAGATTTTGTCTCTGCCGTTCTCAAGCCCAATTTACCGGATATCTCCAGCGCCGGGGTGAAGATCATTTCCAATGCCGGGGGCATCAACCCCACCGCCTGTGGCGCGGCGGTGCGCGATCTGATTGCCAAGGCCAGACTGGACCTGAAAGTGGCGGTGATTACCGGCGATGATCTGATGGCGCAAAAAGACGCCATCACGACCCGTGCGCCGGACGAAATGTTCACCAATGATGCCTTTCCTGAGCCAGAGAAAATCGCCAGCATCAATGCGTATCTGGGGGCCTTTCCCATTGCGGCGGCGCTGGAGGCGGGAGCCGATATTGTCATCACCGGGCGCTGCGTCGATAGCGCGGTGACGCTGGGGGCCTGCATCCATGCCTTTGGCTGGACGGCAACCGATTATGACCTGTTGGCCAGTGGTTCACTGGCCGGGCATATCCTGGAATGCGGGCCACAAGCCACCGGGGGCAATTTCACCGATTGGGATCAGGTACCAGACATTGCCAACATCGGCTATCCCATTGCCAGGATTACGCCCGATGGCGCGTTTCACGTCACCAAGGCCAAGGGCACGGGCGGTCTGGTCAGTGTGGGCACGGTGTCCGAGCAATTGATCTACGAGATCGGTGATCCGCAGGCCTATATGTTGCCCGATGTGGTGTGTGATTTTTCGGGGGTGAGGGTGCATCAGGAAAGCGCAAACTGCGTCTCGGTCTCCCCCGCCAAAGGCTATGCGCCGCCGGACACGTACAAAACCTCGCTGACCTGGGCCGATGGCTTTCGCGCCGGTCTGATGATGAGTTATTATGGCTTTGACGCCGATAAAAAAGCACGCGCCATGGCCAAGGCCGCCTTTGTGCGCACCAATGCCATTTTGCGAAAATTCAATCTGGGTGATTTTACTGAAACCAGTGTCGAAGTGATCGGGGCAGAGAGCCAGTTTGGTGATTATGCCGCCGTCGATGCGCCCCGCGAGGTGGTACTGAAAATCGCCGCACGGCACCCGGACGCCATGGGAGTTGGCTTGCTGCTCAAAGAAAGCGTGGGGCTGGGACTGGCCTCACCGCCGGGGCTTAGCGGCTTTGCCGGGGGGCGGCCCAAGCCATCGCCGGTGGTGCGCCTGTTCTCCTATCTCACCCCCAAGGCGGATATCAATATCCAGATTGATATTGACGGACAGGTGCAGACCTTTGCCGACAAAACAGACACTGCCTTTGATGCGGCCAGCATTATACGCCCTGCTCCGCCAGCCCTGCCACAAAATACGGAGGCCATGACCGAGGTCCCCTTGATCAAGCTGGCCTTTGGGCGCTCGGGCGATAAGGGCGACAAGGCCAATATTGGCATTATTGCCCGCGAGGCGACCTTTATGCCCTATATCTGGGCGGCGCTGGACGAAGCGGCTGTGGCGGCGCGCTTTGCACACTTTATCCACGGCAAGAACAAGGCGGCGTGCGTAGAACGCTTTTATATGCCGGGCCTGCCGGGGATTAATTTTCTGATTGATTATGTGCTGGGCGGTGGCGGCATGGCCTCGATCCGTAATGACCCACAGGGCAAGGGCTATGCGCAAATCCTGCTGGCTCATCCCGTTTCCATTCCTCACACTTTGGCAAAGACGCTGACATGACGGTTTTTCGCTCCACCATTGATACGCAATCCGAGGCTTTTAAGCAGAACCATGCCGACATGACGGCTTTGGTGGACAAGCTGTCCGAACTGAACGCCCGCGCCCCGGCCCGTTCGGCCAAGCGCAAAGAACGCTTTGCGGCGCGGGGACAATTGCTGCCGCGCGAGCGTCTGGCGCGGCTTTTGGATCCGGGCATGCCGTATTTTGAGGTGGGCAATATTGCCGGCTATCTGGTGGACACCCCAGAGGAAGAAAAATCCATCCCCGGTTCGACCATCATGGCCGGGATCGGCTTCATCAACGGTGTGCGCTGCGCCATTGTCACCGATGATAGCGGTATCAAGGCGGGTTCCATGACCACCGCCGGGGGGTATCGCCTGCGCCGGGCGCAAGAGATCGCCTTGCAACAAAACCTGCCCTTCATCCATCTGGTGGAGAGCGCGGGCGGCGATCTTTTGAACTATACGGTTGAGGGTTTTGTCGCTGGCGGGGCGTTGTTTGGCAATCTGGCCCGGCTCAGCAAGGCTGGCCTGCCGGTCATATCGGTGCTGCATGGCTCGTCCACGGCGGGCGGGGCCTATATGCCCGGGCTGTCGGATTATGTGATTGCGGTAAAGGGACGCGGCAAGGCGTTTCTGGCCGGGCCGCCGCTCTTGAAAGCCGCCACCGGCGAGATCGCCACCGAAGAAGAACTGGGCGGCGCAATGATGCACGCCAGCGTTTCGGGCCTTGCCGAATATCTGGCCGAGGATGATGGCGAAGGGGTGTTACTGGCCCGCGAAGTGGTCTCGCGCCTTGGCTGGAATGATCGCTGCCCATCTTTGCCTGCCCACGATTTTGCCGAGCCGCTTTATGATGCGGACGAGATTTTGGGCATTGTGCCGGTGGATTATCGCAAACCCTATGATGTGCGCGAAGTGATCGCGCGCCTTGTCGATGGCTCGGACTTTACCGATTTCAAACCGCGATACGGCGTCTCCACCGTGTGTGTGCAGGCCAATGTCTATGGCCTGCCGTGCGGCATTATTGGCAATAACGGCCCGATTGACCCGGACGGGGCGACCAAGGCGGCCCAGTTTATTCAGCTTTGCGATCAGGCCGATATCCCCCTGGTGTTTTTGCAAAATACCACCGGCTATCTGGTCGGCAAAACCTATGAACAGGCCGGCATGATCAAGCACGGATCAAAAATGATCCAGGCCATGACCAATACCAGCGTGCCACGCATCACCTTCATGATCGGGGCGAGCTATGGCGCGGGCAATTACGGCATGTGCGGGCGCGGGTTCGAGCCAGATTTCTGTGTCACCTGGCCCAATGCCTCCATGGGGGTTATGGGCGGCGAGCAGGCCGCCCAGGTGATGTCCATTGTTGCCGAAGCCGGGGCCGCCAAGGCCGGGGTGCCCTTTGATGCAGACCAGATGGCCGAGCATGGCAAAATGCTGGCCCATCATTTTAACAGCCAGTCCGGGGCGTTTTATACCTCGGGCCATTGTCTGGATGATGGCATGATCGACCCGCGCCAGACCCGCCAGAGTTTAGGCTTTTTCCTCGCCACCGTCTGGGAGGCCCGCCACCGCGACGTCAAACCCAACAGTTTTGGCATTGCACGGTTGTAGGGGGCAAATATGAGCACGCAAATGAACAGCATTCTGATTGCCAATCGCGGCGAAATTGCCTGCCGGATCATCCGCAGCGCCAAGGCATTGGGCCTGCGCACCATTGCGGTTTATTCCGATGCGGATGTGGATGCCCCCCATGTGAGGGCCGCCGACGAGGCGGTGCGGCTTGGCCCGGCTCCGGCGGCAGGGTCCTATCTGGACAGCGCGCGGGTTCTGGCTGCCGCACGAGATAGCGGCGCGGCCATGATCCACCCGGGCTATGGGTTTTTGTCTGAAAATGCGCCCTTTGCCACGGCCTGCGAGAAAGCTGGTCTGGTCTTTGTCGGCCCCTTGCCAGAAGCGATCACGCTGATGGGCGACAAGGCGAAGGCCAAGCGCGCCATGATCAAAGCCGGTATTGCCTGCATTCCCGGTTATCAGGGCAAAGCGCAAAGCGATGACGCCCTGATCAGGGCCGCCAAAGACATTGGCTATCCCATTATGATCAAGGCCGCCGCCGGGGGCGGGGGGCGGGGCATGCGTCTGGTTCAAGAGGAAAGCGCGCTGAAAGCCGCCCTTGGCACGGCGCGCAGCGAAGCGGAAAACGCCTTTGGTGAAGGGGCGCTGATCCTGGAACGCGCGCTTGTAAAGGCTCGCCATATTGAGGTGCAAATCCTTGCCGATGGCCATGGCAATACCGTGCATTTGGGCACCCGCGATTGTTCGGTGCAGCGCCGCCACCAGAAAATTATCGAAGAGGCCCCGGCCCCGGGCCTGACGCCTGAACTTTCCGAGGCCATGGGCGCGGTGGCGGTCAAGGCGGCCCAGGATATTGATTATGTGGGGGCGGGCACGATTGAGTTTTTACTGGACCCGGTCGGTGATTTTTATTTTCTGGAGATGAATACCCGCCTTCAAGTGGAACACCCGGTCACCGAGATGATCACGGGCCTGGATCTGGTCGCCCTGCAAATTCGCATTGCCCAGGGCGAGGCCCTGCCCTTTGCCCAAGGCGATGTAAAGATGAGCGGCCACGGGATCGAGGCCCGGCTTTATGCCGAAGACCCGGCACAGGATTTCCTGCCTTCCAGTGGCAAAATTGCTCTGTGGCGACCCCTGCGCGGCGGCGGCATTCGCGTGGATAGCGGCGTCAGAACCGGCAGCGAGATCACGCCTTTTTATGACCCGCTGATGGCCAAAATCATCACCCATGGCAAAACCCGCGAAGACGCCCGGCAAAAGTTGGTCCGGGCCTTGAAAAACACCCATGTTTTTGGCCCGGCCACCAATAAGCACTTTTTGATCCGCGCGCTGGAAACCCCAGATTTTGTGCAAGGCCACGCCAATACCGGCTTTATTGAAACCCATTTTGACAGGGACGCACTGTCCCCTGCACCGCTCACTTTTTCCGAGGCAGCCATGGCGGCGGTGCTCATGTTTGATCGCGCCCGCACCCGGGCGCAAGAGGCGGCCATTTCCATGACCCCCGCCTTGCATAACTGGGCCAGCGCCACGCCAATTTCCACGCCCTATGCCTTTGCGGTGGGGGAGGAAACCTTGAACCTCTTCCTGACCCCCAAAGGGCCAGATGTCTATGAGGTGCGTGGCCCGGACGAGACGACCGCGCACATTCGTGTACTGGATATTCGCGGCCACAAAGCAGTGCTGGAAATTGATGGGCATCAGAAAAGACTGGCCTTTCATCAGGCTGGCGCACGCATTTCAGTGTCGATCAAGGGCCGCGAGTTTCATGCTGAAAACCTCTGCGCTTTGGCGACCTCATCACAAAAGACAGTAGACAGCGGATCGGTGATTGCCCCCATGCATGGCCTCCTTGGCAAGGTCTTGGTCAAGCCCGGCGATACGGTGTGCAAGGGCGCGCCGCTGGCCATATTGGAAGCCATGAAAATGCAACATGAATTGTGCGCCGGCATAAACGGCACCATCAAGGCCGTGCATGCCAAACCGGGCACGCAAATCGCCGCCCATACGGTACTGATCGAAATTGAAAGCAGTAAAACCTAAACTGAATGCCTGCCCAGCCAATCCAAAATCAGGGTATGGATCATTTCCGGCTTTTCCAGATGGGCGAAATGACCAGCCCCGACAATACGCTCGACCTTAAAACCTTTGGGGAAATCGCCTTCCTGAAAAAGATGATCATAAAGCCGCGTATCGATACAGCCATCATCGGCCCCGGTGATCGCCAAGGTGGGCACCGGCACACAGGTCAGGGCGCTGGCCTCGGTTTTTTTTAAGCCAAACATAACCGCCGGTGAGGCATTTTGCCGGTAATAGGCCAGCATGGCATGCTTGACCCCGGGGGCGGCAAAGGCCTCTCGCATAACCGCCCAGTCCTCTGGCGCAAGATCATACCCCGGGGACCAGGTTTTCCATAAGCGCTTGATCAAGGCCCAGTCATTGCGTTGCACCATCCAGTCGGCAAGACCGCGCAACTGGAAAAACGTCATATACCAGGATTTGAGCAATTGGCCGGGCACCGCCTTGATCCCATCGGCAAAGCGCGCCGCATGGGGCACCGCCAAAGTGCTGAGCGCGTAAAAGCGATCCGGTGCCATAGCCCCGGCAAGGTAGGATACCGCCGCGCCCCAGTCATGACCCACCAGATGCACCCGGTCTTCACCCAGATCATCGGCCCAGCCAATGACATCGCGGGCCAGTGTGGTCAGCAAATAATCACCATCGGCGGGCTGGGATGACGGCTCGTAGCCCCGCATCATTGGGGCCACGGCACGATAGCCCGCCGCCGCCAGTGCCGGCAGTAAAAACCGAAAGCTGTGCGCCGTATCGGGAAAGCCATGCAGGCACAGCACCAAAGGACCGCCCGCATTTTCCGCCATGCCACAGGCCAGCGCCCCAAAACGCAATCCATTGTAGGACAGCGTGATATGGTCCAGCGCTATACCCTTAGCCGTACTCATCGCCCAATCACTGCCAGCTGGCGATCAGGGTGTCATAGTCGATGGTCACTGGCGTGGGTTTCTCATTATCCAGCTTTAATTGCGGCGCCAGCGTACCGTGCTCGACCGCATAGGCATTCCACCATTTCAGGTTATGAGGTTTGGCCAGTTTTGGGCCAAATTCGCCCTGCACCCCGGCGCGCTCGATCCGGCGCATCACCTTTTCCTGTGCCGTACACAGCGCGTCCATGGCCGCCTGCACGGTTTTGGCACCCGATGACGCATCACCGATATTTTGCCACCATAGCTGCGCCAGTTTGGGGTAGTCCGGCACGTTGGTTCCCGTGGGGGTCCATTGCACCCGGGCGGGAGAGCGATAAAACTCGATCAGGCCGCCAAGGGCCGGGGCGCGTTTGGTAAAGCTCTTGTCCATTATGGTGCTTTGGCGAATGAAGGTCAGGCCCACATGGCTTTTCTTCACGTCCACGGTTTTGGAGGTTACAAATTGCGCATAGAGCCAGGCGGCCTGGGCGCGCTTGACCGGTGTGGATTTCATCAAGGTCCACGAACCTGCATCCTGATAGCCCAGCTTCATGCCCTTGTGCCAGTAGGCCCCGTGAGGCGAGGGGGCCATGCGCCATTTGGGCGAACCATCATCGTTGACCACCGGCAGGCCGGGCTTGACCATATCGGCGGTAAAGGCGGTGTACCAGAAGGCCTGTTGGGCAATCGCGCCCTGTGCTGGAACCGGCCCGGCCTCGCCAAAAGTCATGCCTTCGGCGGCTGGCGGCGCATAGTTCTTCAGCCAGTCGACATATTTGCTGACCGCATAAACGGACGCCGGACCATTGGTATCGCCGCCCCGGGCCACACACGAACCAATGGGGCGGTCGTTTTCGTCCACCCGAATGCCCCATTCATCAACCGGCTTGCCATTGGGCAGGCCT
The DNA here is from genome assembly GCA_030949705.1 of Robiginitomaculum sp. GTDB lineage: Bacteria > Pseudomonadota > Alphaproteobacteria > Caulobacterales > Maricaulaceae > Robiginitomaculum_B. Next base: position 65,492 of record JAUZSF010000004.1, read on the forward strand.
TTATCGCCATTACCCGCCATGGAAAGCCAGGCATCGGTAAAGCGCCAGCCAAGGGACGGGTCTTTTTTGCCATAATCCATATTGCCGTAGATCTTGCGCCCATCAATGGTCTTCCCGGTGAAGAATTTGGCGATGTCTTCATAGGCGGACCAGTTCACCGGCACGCCCAGATCATAGCCATATTGTTCCTTGAACTCGGCCTTGTATTTCGGATCGGTGAACCAGTCATAGCGAAACCAGTAAAGGTTGGCGAATTGCTGGTCCGGCAATTGATACAACTTGCCATCGGGGGCGGTGGTGAAAGACGCGCCGATAAAATCATCCATGTCCAGCATGGGGTTGGTTACCGCCTTGCCGTCACCGGCCATCCAGTCGGTCAGATTGCGCACGCTTTGATAGCGCCAATGGGTGCCGATCAGATCGGAATCATTGACATAGGCATCAAAAATATTCTGCCCGGTCTGCATTTGCGTCTGGATCTTTTCGACCACATCGCCTTCGCCAATCAGATCATGAATGACCGTGATGCCGGTAATGGCGGAAAAGGCCGGGGCCAAAACTTCGGATTCATATTTATGGGTGGTCAGGGTTTCAGACACCACATGGATTTCCATGCCCGCATATGGCTTGGCGGCATCAACAAACCATTGCATTTCCTTTTCCTGATCGGCGCGGGAAAGCGTGGAAAGGTCACCAATTTCCTTGTCCAGAAAGGCGCGTGCGGCGGCCATATCAGCATGGGCGGCACCCGGCAGCACCAGCATGGAAAAGGATAAAAGGCTTGCGTGTAAAAATCCGGTCTTCATGAAAAATACTCCCTGTAACCCACACTCTAAGACGGAACGCCCGCTAGACCCAACGAAAAACCGCCAGCGCATAAACAAAACAGATGCCCAGCGCCCACCACAGATTTTCCCCCACCAGTCCCAGCCAGGCCAGGCAGATAAAGGCCGAGCCCAACAGGGTAATAAAAAGACGATCCCCGCGGGTGGTTTCCATACGCAATATGCCCATACGCGGGGTTTCGGGATAACGGATCGCCAACACCGACATGATCAGCAATAACGCCCCGATCACAGCAAAAAAGATCGCGGTGGGCAGGGTCCAGGCCATCCATCCCATCATCGTTCTCCCTTATACCCGGCCAAGGGCAAAACCCTTGGCGATGTAATTGCGTACAAAATAAATCACCAGCGCGCCTGGCACGATGGTCAGCACCCCGGCGGCGGCCAACACCCCCCAATCCATGCCCGAGGCCGACACCGTGCGGGTCATCACCGCCGTGATGGGTTTGGCATCAATGGAGGTCAGCGTGCGCGACAGGAGCAATTCAACCCACGAAAACATGAAACAGAAAAATGCCGCCACACCGATGCCGCTGGCGATCAGTGGCATGAAAATGCGTACAAAAAACCGGGGAAAGGCATAGCCATCAATATAGGCGGTTTCGTCGATCTCTTTGGGCACGCCGCGCATAAAGCCTTCGAGTATCCACACCGCCAGCGGCACGTTAAACAGAGTGTGCGCCAGCGCCACGGCGATATGGGTGTCAAACAGGCCGATGGAGCTGTAGAGCTGGAAAAACGGCAGCGCGAAAACCGCTGGCGGGGCCATGCGATTGCTGAGCAGCCAGAAAAACAAATGCTTGTCACCCATAAACCGGTAACGGCTGAAGGCGTAGGCCGCCGGCAGCGCCACGGCGAGGGAGATCACCACGTTTTGCACCACATAGATCATCGAATTGACATAACCCATATACCAGGCCGGGTCGGTCAATATGGTTTTGTAATTCGCAAAGGTCAGATGGCGCGGCCAGATGGTAAAAACGCTGATGATCTCTTCATTGGTTTTCAGGCTCATATTGATCAGCCAGTAAATCGGCAGGAGCAAAAACACGATATAGGCAATCATCACCAGCGCTTTGGGGTTGATCCATGGGCGGCGGGGGGCGGTGGAAATACTCATCAATAACCCGCCTTTTTATCCAGATTGGTCATCACCGTGTAGAACACCCACGAAACCAGCATCACGACCAGAAAATACATCAGCGAAAACGCCGCCGCCGGCCCCAGATCAAACTGCCCCAAGGCCATTTTCACCAGATCAATGGACAAAAATGTGGTGGCATTTCCCGGCCCGCCGCCGGTGACCACAAAGGGTTCGGTATAGATCATGAAACTGTCCATAAAGCGGATCAGAATGGCGATCATCAACACGCCCTGCATTTTGGGAAGCTCGATAAACCAGAACACGCTCCAACGGCTGGCCTGATCAATTTTCGCCGCCTGATAATAGGCCTCGGGAATGGATTGCAGGCCAGCATAAGACAACAGAGCCACCAAAGACGTCCAGTGCCAGACATCCATGGTGATGATGGTAACCCACGCGGCAAGGGGATCGCGGGTATAGTTATAATCAATGCCCAGCGCCGCCAGCGTGTGGCCAAGCAGGCCAATATCCACCCGGCCAAAGATCTGCCAGATGGTGCCGACCACATTCCACGGGATCAGCAAAGGCAGCGCCATCAGCACGAGTGAGAGCGAGGCCCACACCCCTTTTTTGGGCATGTTCAGGGCGACAAACACCCCCAGCGGCACCTCGATCGCCAGAATAATCGCCGAAAATATGATCTGGCGGCCAAAGGCCGACCACAGGCGTTCGGAATGCAATAATTCCGTATACCATTCCAGCCCGGCCCAGAAAAATTTGTTATTGCCAAAGGTATCCTGCAAGGAATAATTGACCACGGTCATCAGCGGAATAACCGCCGAAAATGCCACCAGCAGGAACACTGGCAAGACCAGAAACCAGGCCTTTTGATTGAGCGTCTTTTCCATCAGCCTTGTACCCTTTCGCCCGGTTCCAGCCGCCAATCCTCAACGAAAACACTGATGGCATCAGGCTTGAACTGGATGCGGGCGGCCTCAGCGGTGATTTCGGTGCCTTCGGGGGCAATCATATTGACCGCCTGCCCGCACAATTCGGCCCGCACAATTTTATGGCGTCCCACATCCTCCACCCGGTGGATTTTCGCCGCCATGCCGGTTTGGCTTTGCAGAGAAACAAATTCAGGTCGTATGCCGATCTGCACTTTGCCGCCCGGTCGACCGTAATCGGCCCCCAGGGCGATTTTTTCATCGCCAATATAGGCAAAGGCCCCCTCGACCCGGGCATCCAACACATTCATGCCCGGCGAGCCGATAAAATAGCCCACAAAGGTATGCGCCGGGGTTTCAAACAGTTCTTGCGGGGTACCGATCTGCACCACCCGCCCCTCGAACATCACCACCACCTGATCGGCAAAGGTCAACGCCTCGGTCTGGTCATGGGTGACATAAATCATGGTATGACCAAGCGCCGCATGAATGGATTTTAATTGCGTGCGCAACGCCCATTTCATCGCCGGGTCGATCACCGTCAGGGGTTCATCAAACAGGATGGCGTTGACATCCTCGCGCACCAAAGCCCGGCCCAAAGAGATTTTCTGTTTGGCATCGGCGCTTAGCGCCTGGGCCTTGCGCTCCAGCACATCGGTCATTTCAATCATGGCGGCAATGGCCTCTACCCGGGTGTTGATACTGGCCCGGTCCATGCCACGATTACGCAAGGGAAAGGCCAGGTTTTTACGCACGCTCATGATGTCATAAACCACCGGGAACTGAAAAACCTGGGCGATATTGCGCGCCGCCGTTGGGGCCTGGGTGACATCAATATCATCAAACAGAACTCGCCCGTTTGAGGGGGTCAGCAGGCCGGAGATTATGTTCAGCAAAGTGGTTTTGCCACACCCGGACGGCCCCAACAGGGCATAGGCCTGTCCATCTTCCCAGATATGGTCCATTTCTTTAAGCGCATAGTCTGCCTCCCCTTGGGGATCAGGCAGATAGGAATGCGCCAGTTTGGACAGGGTGATTTTGGCCATATTTATGCCCCCCGCCCAAAACCGGCCGGGGCCGCCAGCGCGCCATCCCCATCAAAAAGATAGACATGAGCCGGGTCTAAAAATACCGACAAAGCATCACCAGAGCGCACATCGTGCACGCCGCCGGCCTGCACAATCCAGCGCTCGTCTTTGTGCTCTACATGTAAATACGTCTCTGAGCCGGTGATTTCACTGACCATCAGGCGACATTTAAATTCCATTTCTGTTTTGTGGCGGCGATGAATTTCCAGATGATGGGGGCGAAATCCGGCGGTGTAGTGCCCATCGGCCAGCCCGTCCGGGGCCGGGGCGCTTTGCCCATCCTCAAAATTCAATCGTGATCCGGCCTTTTGCACCGCCATAAAATTCATCGGCGGATCAGAAAACACCTGTGCTGTGATCCGGTCACAGGGGCGGCGGTAAACCTCGGGGGTTTTGCCAAACTGGGTTATGCGCCCCTCATAAAGCGTTACCGTATTGCCGCCCAGCAACAGGGCCTCTTCGGGCTCGGTGGTGGCATACACAAAAATGGCACCGGAGGCCTCGAAATATCTGGGGATTTCCTCGCGCAATTCCTCGCGCAATTTGTAATCCAGATTGGCCAGCGGCTCGTCCAGCAAGACCAGACCGGCATCCTTTACGAGCGCCCGCGCCAAGGCACAGCGTTGTTGCTGCCCCCCCGATAGCGCCAATGGTTTGGCATCAAGGTGCGGCGTCAGCTTCATCAGCACCGCGGTTTTACGCACAGCCATATCGATCTCGTCTTTGGACTTACCCTGTAAACGCAAGGGCGAGGCAATATTGTCGTAAACACTCATGGCCGGATAATTGATGAATTGCTGGTACACCATGGCAACATGGCGATCTTGAACCCGCATGCCGGTGACATCGGCATCATTCCAGAAAATTTTGCCCGTGGTGGGTTTATCCAGCCCGGCCATCAACCGCATCAGGGAGGTTTTGCCCGATAACGTCGCCCCCAACAGCACGTTCATCGTACCCTTTTGCAAGGTCAGATCGGTGTTGTGGATATGCGTTTGGCCAGCAACGGTTTTGCTGATGTCCTGTAATACCAGCGTCATCGGAGGAATACCCCTGTGAACCGGGGCCGTTTGATCGTGCAAAGCCAAAACATCATCATGGTAAAGTCTTGTGTGGCGGCCGCACCATTTGCAAGAAAAAACTTTTGCCAACCGGACAGATCAGAATTGTCGAATTATAAAAACGGGCCGCACAAGCGGCCCGTTTTCACGTTTTCCGGGGAGGAAAGTGAGACTTTGCGTCTCTTATATGGCGCGTTTTCGCATGGCGATGGCCCCCATGATGAACCCGGCGGCAATGACCAGACCCAACCAGAACTGGGGGGTGGACAGGGTATAGATCAGACCGTCCATTTGCACGTCGCCCAAGATGACGTTCAGTACATCGCCGGGCCTCTTGATATTGTAATCCCCGTTTCCAAAGGCCGCTTCCTGCCAGCCGCCAAGGTGCAGGCCAATCCAGTTGGCGATAACATGAGAGCGCAGGAACATGGATTCGCTCACCATCAATACGATGGGCACAAGGATCGCCCAGAGAAATGGCATACGGCGGGCAAAGGATGACACAAACAACAGCCAGGCCAGAATCGGCATGGCCCAGACCATCCACAGCAGATAATGGGCAAAAAAGACAAACCAGCTACGGACCATCAACCCCACCGGCCACAGGTCCAGCACCGGGCCACCCTGAAACATCATCATGATGCTGAGATACAGCGCGGAAAACAATTGGGCCGCAATCACCACCGCCAGAAAGGCAGCCGGGGCCAATATGAGCGGCGTAAAAAATTTCGCCGATACTTCCTGCCAGTCGGCAACCGGCATGGATTTCCAGAACAGGATCGACCGGTCCCGGCGCTCTTCATAAAGGGCGCCCAATAGCGAGAAAAAGATCACAAACGGAAAGGCCACCCAGGTCAGCGCCGTGGTTGCCCAGTATAACAGGGCAATGGCCGGCGACATTTCGCTGAGATCCCCTTCGGCGGCCAGCTTCATGATGTCGCCAAAATTGTGAATGCCTTCTTGTTCCATACCGCTGGAATAGGTGACATTGCCCAGCCCAAGGGTAGACAGAATGAGCAGGAGCAGCGTGATCCCGGTCAGGATGAGCGGCACCCTAATATAACCGTTTTTGCCATCCAGCACTTCGCGTTTAACCAAAGCGGTAAAGGTTTTCATTGCCCATCTCCTGTCATTGTCGCCACAAAGATATCGGCCAGTCCAAGGCGGCGGGTTTCGCCCAGCTTGGACAGCTTTTCGCGATCCACATTTTTGAAGACATAGGTGGATTTGCCAAAGGTGGTGCCCGTCATAATGGGGGCCAGGACTCGGGCTTCGTCTTCTTTGCCCGGCTCCACCATCACTTCGATAAACTGCTGGGTCAGCTCTTCCATATTGGCTTCCAGCACCAATTCACCGTCTTTGATGAACATCACATCGGTGAGGATATGCTCGATCTCGCCCACCTGGTGGGTGGTGATGATGACCGTGCGCTCTTCATCGAAATATTCTTCCAGCAGGCTTTGGTAAAACTGTTTGCGAAAGAGGATATCCAACCCCAAAGTCGGCTCATCCAGAACCAGCAGTTTGGCATCAATGGACATCACAATGGCCAAATGCAATTGCACGATCATGCCTTTGGAAAGCGCCCTGATTTTTTTATTCAGCGGCACCTTGGTACGGTCCAAAAACTCCATGGCCTTATCGCGGCTGAATTTCGGATGCACAGCGCCCACATAATCCAGCACTTCGGATACTTTCATCCATTTGGGCAAGGTTGCCACGTCGGAAATAAAGCAGGCACTTTTCATCAGGGCACTGCGCTGTTTGGACGGATTAAAGCCCAGCACGCTCAGTTCGCCTTCATAAGAGGACAGCCCCAGCACCGCATTCAAAAGGGTGGTTTTACCGGCGCCATTGGCTCCAATCACCCCGACAATCCGCCCAAGGGGGATGTCAAAGCTCACGCCTTTTAAGGCGCGAAACTTGCCATAACGCTTGGACAGGTTGCGCGCCTTTACCACCGGCGCTTTTACTTCAGAATCTGTCATCCTAGCTTCCCTCTTGATTCAGGCTGTTTTTCAACAACTCATCCGCGCTAAAACCCAGCCGCTTTATGGTCGTCAGCACCCGTGGCCATTCCTTTTCCATAAAGCGCGTGCGTTCCGCATCCAGTATCTTGCGGCGCGCGCCCTCTACCACAAACATGCCCAGTCCGCGGCGTTTTTCTACAAAACCTTCCATAACCAGCTCCTGATAGGCTTTTGAGGCAGTGAACGGATTTATCTGCAAATCCGCAGCAACATTTCGAACCGAGGGTAGCGCTTCGCCTTCCGCCAAGGCCCCCTCCATGATCGCAGTCACGACCTTGTCCTTCAGTTGCCGGTAGATTGGCTGATCATCCGTCCAATCCGGCGTCATCGCATTTTCCTTTCCAAAAAAGGGGCGGCAATCCATGCAGACAAATTTGGCATTTTATAAAACCTCTTCAGCGCAAATATCATTGCACACACACAAATTGTGTTGGTGTGTTGGTTATGTAGTACACCAAGTCACAATTGACAAGCCCCTCACGGGAAACTTTTTAAAAACACAGAGACTTAGGCACTCGCCGAATGGCACAAACTTGTATTGTAGTTTACTGGGATGGCGAATTGTTAGATTTCAGCGATTTTACGCTAATATGCCCCAAAGGATACCAATGACAAAATTTCCAAATGTGCGCCCGCCATTGATGGCGACGCTGACCACCCGTGGCTATAGCGCCCTGACCCCGATTCAAGAGGCCGTCCTGGCCCCGGGTTTGGATGTGGTGGATCTGTTGGTGTCGGCACAAACCGGCTCGGGCAAGACCGTTGCCTTTGGTTTGGCCCTGGCCCCGACCTTGCTGGGCGAGAGTAACCGCTTTACGCCAACCAAGGCCCCGCTAGCCGTCGTGATCGCGCCGACACGAGAACTGGCTTTGCAGGTAAAACGCGAACTTGAATGGCTTTATAAAGAAGCCGGCGCCCGGCTGGCGACCTGTGTTGGCGGCATGGACATGCGCGATGAGCGCAAAGCGCTCGGGCGCGGTGCGCATATCGTGGTCGGCACCCCCGGGCGCCTGTGCGATCATATCAAGCGTGGATCCCTTGATATGCGCACGCTGAAAGCCATTGTGCTGGATGAAGCCGATGAAATGCTCAAAATGGGCTTTCGCGAAGAGTTGGAGTTAATTCTCACCGCCGCGCCCGAAGATCGTCGGACATTAATGTTCTCGGCGACCGTGCCAAAAACCATTATTGGCATGACCAAAAAATATCAAAAAAAATGCCGTGCGCGTAAATCCGGCGGCCCAGGCCAAACAACATCTGGACATTGAATACCGCGCCTTGACCGTCGCCAAAACGGATCAGGAAAACGCCATCATCAATGTCTTGCGCTATTATGATGCCAAAAACGCCATTGTCTTTTGCGATACCCGGGTCGCGGTCAATCGCATGACCAGCCGGTTTAATAATCGCGGGTTTTCCGTGGTCTCCCTGTCGGGAGAATTAAGCCAGAACGAACGCAGCCATGCCTTGCAGTCTTTGCGCGATGGGCGTGCCAAAGTCTGTATCGCCACTGACGTGGCTTCGCGTGGTCTTGATTTACCAGACCTGGAGCTGGTCATCCACGCCACCCTTCCCAAAAATGCCGAAGCGCTGTTACACCGCAGCGGACGTACGGGCCGGGCCGGGCGCAAAGGGGTGAGCGTTCTCATCGTTCCTCAGGCCGGGCGCAAGCGCGTCGAACGCCTGTTCAGCACCGCCAAAATCAAGGCCGAATGGGCCGCGCCCCCTTCTGCCGAGGATGTACTGAAACGCGATGATGAGCGTTTATTGGCCGCGCTTACGGTAAGCCCACCAACTGCGGATAACGAGCACGAGATCGTCGGCAAACTGTTAGAAACCCATACCCCCGAACAAATCACGACGGCCTTTGTCCGCCAATACCGCGCCGCCTATACAGCCCCCGAAGAATTGCTGCCGGTTGATCGCTATACCTCAAAAGATCGCCACGGTGCCGATAGGGGGGAAGACGCAGGTCCGCGCAAAGCACGAGGTCGTCAGGGTTTTGAAAACAGCGTCTGGTTCTCGCTAAATCTGGGGCGCAAGCAAAAAGCAGAACCACGCTGGATTTTGCCCATGCTGTGCAAATCTGGCGGCATAAACAAGAAAGACATCGGGGCCATTAAAATCAGCGAAGCCCAAACCTTTGTTGAAATTGCTGAGGCCGCCGTCGATGATTTTATCACCAAGATCGGCCCGGAAGGGAAAATTGAAAAGGCCATCACCGCTCATCAATTGGACGGCCAGCCAGATTTCAGCGCCGCGGATTCAAGGCCTCAATACAAGCCCCGGGACAAAGCCACCTATAAAAAGAAATCTGCCAAGCGGTCAGATGACTTTGCACCGGAGCAGCGCCAGGAGAGCGCCCCCAAGAAAAGCGGTAAAAAACCACACAAGAAAAAAACTCGCCCGCGCCGCCGCCCGGCTGGAAAAAGAGAACGCACAATCCAAGGGTAAGCCAGCGGGGAATGGCGGGGAGAAGCTGATCCGCAGAAAACGTAAAAAATAGCGTTTTCCATCATATTTTGGGCATTTGGGGTACCGGGGCAAGTTCCCCCCGACAGTCTCTAATCCATATCGACCGGGCCGCGACGCCCTTTTTTAATGGCCCCGCGTTTGCTTTTACGATCAAGGCGGCGCCTTTTGGAGCCCAAGGTAGGCGGGGTTGCGATGCGCCTTTTGGGCACATGGGCGGCTTTACGGATGACCGCAAACAGCCGGTCATGGGCATCTTTGCGGTTTAGATCCTGCGTCCGGTGGCGATCGGCAAAAATAACGAAGACCCCGTCTTTTGTTAACCGGCTATCGCCTGAGTTCAGAATTTTTGTCCGCACCGGTTCGGGCAAGTTGGGTGAGCGGGCGACATCAAAGCGAAGCTGCACCGCACTGGCTGTCTTGTTGACGTTTTGCCCGCCGGGACCGCCCGCGCGCACGAAGCTTTCCTGCAGCTCGCTATCCAGCAGCGCAATAGAATCAGTGATCTTAATCAAGGCCATCAGGTGAGCCTTACAAACCCCGCACCCAGATGCCAAGGGTCGAACGAATAATGCAAGAGGTTCGATAGGAATACCGAACCGAACCCCATGTGCTCAAACAGGCCAAAGGCCGGTAGTGCTAAGAAAAACGCCCTCAAGCAGCGAGGCTTGCCGTCGCGATAGGACAAAATCAAACGTCCTCAAATAGCGAGCTTTAGCGTCGCGCCCTTCGAGGCCGCTTCGCGGCGCCTCAGGGTGAGGAGCACAAAAAAATAAACGTCCTCAAATAGCGAGGCTTGCCGTCGCGGTAGGACAAAATAAAGAAAAAAATGGTGGAGCCAGGCGGAATCGAACCGCCGACCTCTTGCATGCCATGCAAGCGCTCTCCCAACTGAGCTATGGCCCCTTAAGGGTTTGGTGCGAACACATTCGCGCCAGGGAGCGGCAACCTAATCACCGCGTGGTCACCAATCAAGAGTTTTAATCAGCTCTCATCCAGATCGACGTCCAGATCAATTTCTTCGTCATCGGTATCGACCAGGGCATCGGCGTCATCTTCTACACCTTCCTCGGTAAATCCTTCGGGCAGAGCCGCCGTAGCATCAGGTGCATCGACATCAGCATCCTCGTCATCACCATCAACACCAACGCCAATGATCGGGTTATCCCCGTCCAGTTCCAGCGATTTGGCCTCTTCCTCTTCGGCGTCCAGACCTTCAATTTCGACCTCGGCCTCATTGGCCGGTTTGGCACCTGCCTCTTCTGCATCCACCGCATCAACCGGTATTTCGACCTCAGGTTCCAACTCGCGCTTTTTAACCGGTTTGCTGCCGGCATCCGGGTTGTAACTGTGCTCGCATTTGGGGCACACGGCCGGGCGTTTGTTCAGATCATAAAACTTGGCGGCGCATTCAGGACAGGTTTGTTTTGTCCCAGCATCAGATTTCGACACGATCAACCTCATGAGTATTCTTGGCGGCGTCGCTTGCCATGTTCCTGCGCCGCTGTCAAAACGATTTTTTCAGTCATTCAGGTATGAAGTGTAAATTCTTGTGTCAATAATCCCCACATCCGCCCACCCCAGCTTCAGATTACGTGGCAAACTGCGCGTACCCGGAGATAAATCAATTTCGCACCGCGCCTTGATCCTGGGGGCGATAGCTAACGGGCAAACCCCGATAACCGGCCTTTTGGAAGGCGAAGACGTGCTGCACACACTGGCGGCCATGCGGGCCCTGGGGGCACAGATTACGCCCGGCGAAGAAACACACAGCTGGGTGGTTACCGGCATTGGCAATAGTCCGGCAAAAACACCCGATGCACCGTTGGACTTTGGCAATTCAGGCACTGGCGCCCGCCTGTGCATGGGGCTGGTGGCGGGCCTGGGGATACGCGCCCGCTTTATCGGCGATCAAAGCCTTTCGGGCCGACCAATGAACCGTGTGCTGAAACCGCTGCAAGCATTAGGGATCAAAGTGGATAGCCAGGACGGCTGTCTGCCGGTTACCATCCATGGCGACGTACCGGTGCCAGCACACAAAACCCAAACCAATATCGCCTCGGCCCAGGTGAAATCAGCACTGTTGCTGGCGGCCTTGCGCAGTGAAGGCATCACCGAAGTGATCGAGCCAGCCCTTAGCCGCGATCATACCGAACGCATGCTGCGTGCCTTTGGCGCAGAGGTCCACAGCGAAAACCTGCCCGATGGGCGACACCGGGTATGTTTATCCGGCCCGGCGCACCTGACCGGCACCCCGGTGGCGGTGCCTGGCGATCCATCCTCGGCAGCCTTTCCCATGGCGGCGGCCCTGTGCATCCCGGACAGTGACATCATCCTGGAAGGGGTGTTGATGAACCCGACCCGCACCGGCTTTATCAAGGTGGCGCAGGCCATGGGTGGCCAGATCGACATTTTGAACAAACGCGCCTCTGGCGGCGAAGAAATTGCCGATCTTCGGGTGCGTGGCTCGCGTCTGCACGGCACCACCACCAATGCAGACATTGTCCCCTCGATGGTGGATGAATTTCCGGCCCTGGCGGTATTGGCGGCCTTTGCTGAAGGAACCACCAAAATGCAGGGCCTGGGCGAATTACGGGTAAAAGAAAGCGACCGCATCGCCCGCAGCGAAGACATGTTGCGCGGCATGGGGGTCAAGGTGCAAAGCGGCGAAGACTGGCTGTGTGTCGAGGGCACCGGCGCGGTCTGGGGAGAAAGTGAACAGGTCGCCCCCGTGCCGGTTCGCACCGATGGGGATCACCGCATTGCCATGGCCGCTCTGATTTTGGGGCTGGCAGCCTTTCGCCGCATAGAGGTTTCCGAGCCCGAATGCATTGCCACCTCTTACCCCGCCTTTTTTGACGACATGCGCCGCCTGGGTGCCATCTTCCAAATGCACAAAGAGGGGATGCCATGCTGATTGCCGTTGATGGCCCGCTGGCCTCGGGCAAGGGTACCATCGCCAAGCATTTGGCCAATTGGTATCACCTGCCCTATCTGGACACGGGCCTTTTATATCGCGCCTGTGCTTTGGGAGTATTACAGGCCGAACAGGATCCGACCGACGAGGCCGCCGCCGTTAAAAGCGCCAGAGCGGTGGATCGGGCGGCACTGGATCATTTCCAGTTGCGCTCAGCCAAAGTGGGGGCCGCAGCCTCCAAAGTGGCGGCCATCCCTGCTGTGCGCCAGGCCTTGATGGATTATCAGCGCACCTTTGCGGCCCAAGATGGCGGCGCCGTTCTGGATGGCCGCGATATCGGCACGGTCATTTGCCCCCATGCGGATGTAAAACTGTGGATCAATGCTCCGGCCGAAGTGCGCGCCGCCCGGCGACACAAGGAATTGGTCGAGCGCGGCGAGAAGATCAGCTTTGATGAGGTGCTGGCCCAATTGCGCGAAAGAGACGCCCGCGATGCCGGCCGGCCCGATGCGCCCATGCGGCGCGCTGCGGATGCGCACTTGCTAAATACCGGGGACTTGAGTATAGACGCCGCGTTCGAGGCGGCTCGGCGCATTGTTGATGCGGCGCAGGCTGAACATTCATAAGGACGGGCCAGAGGGCACGTCGTTGGGGATGAAATCCAAACAGCTGGCCCGGTGCTGCGCCTGAACACAATCTGTTTTTTGATGTCGCCTAGGCGGCAAGACCACCGGATTCAACCGGCTGGCCTATTTTGCTTTGGAGCACACTTATATGTCCGTAACGGAAAGTCTAAACCCTACGCTTGAAGATTTCGAGCAAATGCTTGACGCCAGTTTTGGCGGCAAAGCCATGTTGGAAGGCCATGTGGTCTCTGGTCTGGTTACCGCCGTTGAAAACGATGTGGTGATTGTTGATGTCGGTCTGAAGACCGAAGGCCGGATCCCGGTTCGCGAATTCATGTTCAATGGGGAACGTGAAGATGTAAAACCCGGCGACAAGGTTGATGTTTATCTGGAACGCGTTGAAAACGCCCTGGGCGACGCGGTTCTGTCGCGCGAAAAGGCACGCCGCGAAGAGGCCTGGGATCGTCTTGAAAAATCCCACGCCGCCGAAGAAACCGTCAACGGCACCATTATTGGTCGCGTCAAAGGTGGCTTTACCGTAGATCTGGGCGGCGCCAGCGCCTTCCTGCCGGGCAGCCAGGTCGACATCCGTCCGATCCGCGACGTAGGTCCGCTGATGGGTATGGAACAACCGTTTGCCATTCTTAAAATGGATCGTCCGCGTGGTAATATTGTGGTTTCACGCCGCGCCATTCTGGAAGAATCCCGCGCCGAACAACGTGCCGAGCTGATCAATCAGCTGCACGAAGGCGAAGTGCGCGAAGGCGTGGTGAAAAACATCACCGATTATGGCGCATTTGTGGACCTGGGCGGCATTGATGGCCTGCTGCACGTCACCGATATGAGCTGGCGCCGGGTCAATCACCCCAGTCAGGTTCTGAATGTTGGCGACAAGATCGATGTGCAGATTGTTAAAATCAATCCGGACAGCCAGCGCATCTCGCTGGGCATGAAACAGCTTCAGTCTGACCCATGGGAAGGCGTTGCCGCCAAATACCCCGTGGATGCCCGCTTTACCGGCCGCATCACCAATATCACTGAATATGGTGCCTTTGTGGAACTGGAACCGGGCATTGAAGGTCTGGTCCACGTTTCAGAAATGAGCTGGACCAAGAAAAATGTCCATCCGGGCAAAATCGTTTCCACTTCTCAGGAAGTAAACGTTGTGGTTCTGGACGTTGATCAGGAAAAACGCCGCATCTCCCTTGGCATCAAACAATGTGCCGACAATCCGTGGGATGCGTTCGCCATGGAACACCCGATCGGATCTACCGTTGAAGGTGAAGTTAAAAACATCACCGAATTTGGCCTGTTTATCGGCCTGGATGGGATGATTGATGGCATGGCGCATTTGTCCGATCTTTCCTGGGAAAAATCTGGCGACGAAGCCATTGCCGACTTCAAAAAAGGCGACATCGTCAAAGCCAAGGTTCTGGACATCGACACCGACAAGGAACGTGTCTCTTTGGGTATCAAGCAACTGAGTGGCGACCCCATGGACGAAGGCGGCTATAAACGCGGTGAGATCGTTACCTGTGTGGTTAGCGAAATCACCTCCGGTGGGATCGAAGTCACCCTGGGTGAAGACGGCAAGGTCAAAGCGTTCATTCGTAAATCCGACCTGTCCCGTGATCGCAATGAACAACGCCCCGAGCGCTTTGCGGTTGGCGACAAGGTTGATGCCAAGGTCACCAGCGTGGACCGGGCCTCACGGCGCATCTCGCTTTCCATCAAAGCCATGGAAATGGACCAGGAAAAAGAAGCCATCGCACAATATGGTTCCTCCGATTCCGGTGCTTCTCTTGGCGACATTCTGGGCGAAGCGCTGAAAAGCCAAAGCGACAAGTCAGAATAAAATAGACTTAATTGTCGTAAAACAAGAAGACCGGGTCATTTGACCCGGTCTTTTTTACATTCAGTATTAGTTTTTTCTAAAAAAGCACAGAATCCCTGACAGGCTGGTTGACGGCACGGGGATTCAAATGGCAAGTTCCCCTCTCACGTGTGGGGCACGGAAAAAGGCGGGATGGAAAGATGATCAAATCAGAATTGATCAGTACTCTGGTGGATGAAAATCCACATCTATATCAACGCGATATTGAAACCATTGTGGCAACGGTATTTGAAGAAATCACCAAGGCGCTGGAAAACGGCTCCCGGGTGGAACTGCGCGGCTTTGGCGCGTTTTCCGTTCGGCACCGAGAGGCCCGCACAGGGCGGAACCCGCGTTCGGGTACGTCGGTGGAGGTCAAGGCCAAGAGCGTGCCATTTTTCAAAGCCGGCAAAGAGCTGCGCGAAAAAGTCGACGCCGCCAGGAAAAAGAAATAACCAGCATCAACATACAAGCCATATAGGGTTTGAAAATATACGGGGCATCTCATCTGCAGATGCCCCTTTTTATTATGGTGGGCGGATCATAAAGTGCGCCGCCAATGCGCGGAGTAAACCATGGCCTTTGTTAAAATTTGTGGCCTGACCGAAACGGGCGGTGTTCGAGCGGCCCTTGATGCGGGTGCAGACATGCTGGGGTTTGTCTTTGCCGATAACAGCCCGCGCACCGTCACTCCTGCCCAGGCAGCGGCTCTGGCAGGACCGGCACGGGGCAAGGCCAAAATTGTGGCGGTGCTGGTCAATCCCGGTGACAAAAAGCTTAAAAAAATTGTCGACCAGCTGGCCCCGGATTATCTTCAGCTGCACGGGCGCGAAAAACCGGAACGGGTGCGCACCATCTGGAAAAAATTCCATATTCCGGTGATCAAGGCCTTTGCTGTATCCAATGCCCACGATGTGGCCGATGCCAACCGCTATGCCCGCACAGCGGCAATGTTTCTTCTTGATGCCAGGCCCCCAAAGGGAAGGGCCCAAACCGGCGGCCATGGCCAAACCTTTGATTGGGATATTCTGCACGAAGCCCGTCTGGAAAAACCCTGGTTGCTGGCTGGCGGATTAACGCCGCAAAATGTATCAGAGGCTATTGCCAGAACTGGGGCAAAAGCGGTGGATGTCTCCACCGGTGTTGAATCGGCCCCCGGCATTAAAGACGTGGAAAAGGTGGCCGCCTTTATCAGGGCTGCCAAAGAGACGGGAGCAGAGCGTTGAGCACGCAAACCCAAGTGGATATTTGGCCGGATGCCCGCGGGCGCTTTGGCGAATTTGGCGGCCGCTTTGTTGCCGAAACCCTGATGCCACTGATCCTGGAACTGGAAAGCGCCTGGGACGAGGCGCGCAATGACCCGGATTTTACCGCACAGATGGACGCCTATATGCGCGATTATGTGGGTCGGCCCAGCGCGCTGTATCATGCCGAACGCCTCTCAGAAGAATTTGGCGGGGCCAAGATCTGGCTGAAACGCGACGAGCTGAACCATACCGGCTCGCACAAGATCAATAACTGTCTGGGCCAGGTCTTGCTGGCCAAGCGCATGGGTAAAACCCGCATCATCGCTGAAACCGGCGCCGGACAGCATGGCGTAGCCACCGCCACATTGGCGGCGCGCTTTGGTCTGCCCTGTGTGGTGTTCATGGGAGCAACGGATATAGAGCGCCAGCAACCCAACGTGTTTCGCATGAAACTGCTGGGCGCCGAAGTGGTGCCCGTCACCTCGGGCACGGGCACACTGAAAGACGCCATGAACGAGGCCCTGCGCGATTGGGTCACCCATGTGGAGGATACCTTTTATGTCATCGGCACCGTGGCCGGGCCGCATCCCTATCCGCATATGGTGCGCACCTTCCAGTCGGTCATTGGCCGCGAGGCGCGGGCGCAAATTCTGGAGCGCGAAGGCCGCCTGCCCGATGCCTGTGTCGCCTGTATTGGCGGGGGGTCCAACGCCATGGGTCTGTTCCATGCCTTTGTGCCCGATAAAAACGTGCGCCTGATCGGGGTCGAGGCCGCCGGTAAAGGCATTGAAACCGGCCAGCATGCAGCCTCGCTCAAAGGCGGCGCGCCGGGGGTGTTGCACGGCAATCGTACTTATCTTTTGCAAGATGATGACGGGCAAATCATTGATGCGCATTCTATTTCTGCCGGGCTGGATTATCCCGGCATCGGGCCAGAGCACGCCTATTTGCACGATAGTGGCCGCGCCGAATATGTTAGCGCCACCGACAAGGAGGCGCTGGAAATGTTTCAGCTTTGCACAAAGCTGGAAGGCATTATCCCGGCGCTGGAGCCTGCCCATGCCTTGGCCCGCGTTGCTGATCTGGCGCGCGAACTTGGCCCCAAAGGCCTGATCATCATGAATATGTGCGGGCGCGGCGACAAGGATGTGTTTGCCGTGGCCGGACATTTGGGGGTCAAGATATGAGCACCCAGCCCATCGGCGCAGCGCGCCTGGCCGCCCGCTTTGCGGGGCGCAAGGCACAGAACCAGGCTGCCTTTATCGCCTATATCATGGGCGGCGATCCGGATGTGAAAACCGCGCAAAAACTGCTGGATGGCCTGCCCGCTGCCGGGGCGGATGTGATCGAACTGGGCCTGCCCTTTACCGACCCCATGGCCGATGGCCCGGCCATTCAGGCCGCCGCCCTGCGCGCCCTAAAGGCCGGGGTGCGCACCAAAGCCGTGTTGGCCATGGCGGCAAAGTTTCGCAAAAAAGATGTGACTACGCCGCTGATCGTCATGGGGTATTACAATCCGATCCATCACATGGGCTGTGGTGCTTTTACAGACGCCTGTGTAGAGGCCGGGGTGGATGGGGCCATTATTGTGGACCTGCCTCCTGAAGAGGACGCCGCCTTGCGCGCCGCCTTCGATGAAGCCGGTCTGGCGCTCATTCGGCTGGCGACACCTACCACCGATGACCAGCGCCTGCCCACCGTGGTCGCCGGCACATCGGGCTTTGTCTATTATGTTTCCGTGGCCGGCATTACCGGCGCGCTGGTGCCAGAGGCCGATCCGGTAGCCCGGGCCGTGGCACGTATACGCACCGCCAGCGGCCTTCCCGTGGCCGTGGGTTTTGGGGTACGTACGCCCGAGAAAGCTGCCCAGATCGCCCGGGTCGCCGATGGGGTGGTAGTTGGCAGCGCCATAGTCGACGCCATGGCCCAAAAGGGTGTAGAAGAAGCGCTGGCCTTAACCCAATGCCTTAGCGGTGCCGTCCATAATGCGCGCAGTGAGAGTACATCATGAACACCAGAAACTGGCTTGATCGACTGACCCCGCCGGGGATGAAGAAAATCTTTGCCAAACGCGACACGCCTGAGAATTTGTGGGTGAAGTGCCCCCTGTCCGGCGAAATGGTATTTCAGGAAGACCTGGTTGCCGGCCAATATGTTACCCCGGCCGGACACCATATGCGCATCGGGGCCAAAACCCGCTTTGCCATCACCTTTGACAATGGCGAATATGAACGCATTCCGGTTCCGGACGTGGCCGTCGACCCGCTGAAATTTCGCGATGACAAAAAATATACCGACCGCTTGAAGGCGGCCCGGGCCAAAACCGACGAGGAAGACGCCATCAGCGTCGGCGTGGGCAATATCGACGGCGTACCGGCCGTAGTGTTTGTGCAGGATTTTGCCTTTATGGGCGGCTCGCTGGGCATGGCCGCTGGCGAGGGCTTTATCACCGCCGCCGAAGAAGCGCTAAAACGCAAGCTGCCCTTGGTGGCCATTATTGCCTCGGGCGGGGCACGCATGCAGGAAGGCGCGTTATCGCTCATGCAAATGCCGCGCACCACCTTGTTGGTCAACGATTTAAACGCGGCACGCCTGCCCTATATTGTGGTGCTGACCGACCCGACCTCGGGCGGGGTGACCGCCTCTTATGCCATGCTGGGTGATGTGCATATTGCCGAACCACGGGCGCTGATCTGTTTTTCCGGGCCGCGCGTGATCGAGCAAACCATTCGTGAAAAACTGCCCGAAGGGGCACAGCGCTCGGAATATCTGCTGGAAAAAGGCATGGTCGATGCGGTGGTGGACCGGCGCGAGCTAAAACCCTATCTCGCCAATCTGATCACCCTTTTATGCGGAACCAAAGCCGCTTGAGCGCGGCGCGCCGAATAACCCAGGCCCTTGGCCGTTTTGACGCTCTACACCCCGCCGATATTGACCTTGGCCTGGACCGCATCCGGGCGCTGCTAAAACGGCTGGGCGATCCGCACCAAAACCTGCCCCCCGTCGTGCATGTGGCCGGCACCAATGGCAAAGGCTCGACCATTGCCATGCTGGGCGCCATGGCCAAGGCCGCCAATTTGCGCGCCCATATCCATACCAGCCCCCATCTGATCGCCCTGAACGAGCGTTATGTGATCGCCGGTGCACCCATTACGGATGCAGCACTGGCCGACCTTCTTGAAGAGGTCGAGCGGGTCAATGACAGCACACCGATTACCCAGTTTGAAATGCTCTGCGCCGCCATGTTTCTGGCCTTCGCCCGCACCCCTGCTGATATCGTGCTGATCGAGGTAGGCCTGGGCGGCGAGTTTGATGCCAGCAATGTGCTGGAAAACCCTGCTTTGTGCCTGATTACCCCCATCGCCCATGACCATGCCAATTTTCTGGGTGATGACATGGCCGGCATCGCCCGGGCCAAGGCCGGGATCATCAAGCCCGGCGCACCGGTCTATAGCGCCGCGCAAAATGATATTGCCCGCAATGTGATCGAGCGGGCCGCGGCACGCGCCCGCGCCCCTTTGCACCTATTGGGCGAAGATATGCACGTGCGCACCGAAGATGGCCGCCTGATCTATGAAGATGACCATCAATTGCTGGACCTGCCCTTGCCGCGCCTTTTGGGCGCGCATCAGGTCCACAATGCCGGCCTGGCCATTGCCGCGGCCTTGCATCTGGGCTGGGACCATGATGCCATTGCCGAAGGGTTGGAAACGGTAAACTGGCCCGGGCGACTGCAAATATTATATTCTGATAATGGCGCACAAATGATTGTGGACGGGGCACACAATCCCCATGCCGCCCGGGCGCTGGCCAAAACCCTTGGCGAAATCCAGCATCGCGATCCCCGCCCGCTAACCCTGATCATTGGGTTGCAAAATACCAAAGATGCGGTGCGGTTTTTTGAGGCCTTCAAACCCCTGGACCCGGGCGTAATTTGTGTACCGGTGCCCAATGCCCCCCATCCCATGAGCGTGGGGGACATGCAAACGGCGGCCAAGGCGGCGGGCCTTGATGCCCACACCGCGCCGGATGTGCAAAGCGCCCTGCAAATGGCCTTACACACAGAAAAAGAGCCGCGCATTGTCATGAGCGGCTCTCTCTATCTTGTCGGCGCCATATTGGCGCACAATAGCTGATTTTACGCGGAAACCGCGCTGTTCAACCATTCAGAAATTTTGCTTTTGGGCATCGCACCCACTTTGGTGGCCGACACCTGGCCGTTCTGGAACAGCATCAGGGTTGGAATGCCGCGCACGCCATATTTGCTGGGCACGCCGGGATTTTCGTCAATGTTGACCTTGGCGATGGTGACCTTGCCACCCATTTCCGCGCCCAGCTCTTCCAGCAATGGACCGATTTGTTTGCACGGGCCACACCATTCGGCCCAAAAGTCTACAAGCACAGGGCCTTCCGCTTTCAGAACGTCAGCTTCGAAACTATCATCACTCACGGCAATGGTCGACATAACACACTCCTTAAATCAGGACAGGCGTGATTCCACCTGCACCCCCGCTAGCTAGGGATGCAAAGGCCTTCCGTCAAGGGTTGGCACGGTTTTGCATGGCCTGATCCAGTAAACTGTCCGCGAGGGGCATCAGATGCGGACCATCGGTCCACAGCAGGGCACAGCGGATTTTTCGGTTTGGCCACAGGCTGCGCAACAAGGCCCGATAGGCAGCCATTTGGCGCAAATAGGCCCCCGGCACCTCTTCAACATGGCGCGGGGCCGGGCGATTGGTTTTATAATCCACCACCATCACTTCTTCATCGGTGACCACCAGACGATCCATCTGACCGGCAATGATCAGCGCTTCGCCCTGGGCCTCCATTTGCCCGGATATGGGCAGCTCGGCCCGGCTATCGGGGCCAAACAGCGGTGCAAATTCGGGGTTTTGCAAAACCCCGAACACCGCGGCAATAATGTCGCGGCGCTGTTCCTCATCCAGATCCAGCTGGGCCTGCAAAAAAGTGTGGGCCGCGCTTTGGCGGGCCGCGGGGTCCATGGCCGGCAGGGCCTGTAACAAGGTATGGATCAGCAGGCCGCGCTGATATCGTTTTGCGCCCCCCATCGCCAAGGGCGAGAGCACCGCGCCGCGATCATCCTCGTCCTGCAACCAGCGCGAAGGGGCGGTGCGACGCGGCGGGGCAATATCGGCGGGTAATGGGCACCGCGCCCAGCCAGGCAGGCTGGTCTCTGCTTCACGGACCGCATCGGGCAGGTCTTTAACCGTTTTGGGGGCGGCACCATAGCGTTTGGCCGCCAGACCGCCCACGGTTTCAAAGTCTTCGACCTGTCCCTGATCGGCAAGGCGCGCAAAGGCGTTTTCGCAATGGGCGTACCAGCCCTCAGCATGCATCGCCCCTTCGCCCCGCCCTTGTTTGGCCCCGCAAATAATCAGGCGATCCTGGGCCCGGGTCATGGCCACATACAACAAACGCTTGCTTTCATCGGCATCCATGTGCGCGGTACGTTCGCGGATGATCTGACAAATCCCGGGGTCGTTCTTTTTTTGTGGTGACCAGAAAAGCGCTCCCTCCGGCCCGAACATCAGACCGCTATCCCGGTGCCGTCCTGGCCCCTTGGCGGTATCGGGCAGGATCACCAAAGGTGCTTCCAGCCCCTTGGCCGCGTGCACGGTCATCACCCGCACCGCATTACCGGCCCCTTCCATTTCCCGTTTGATCTGGGTTTCATCCCCAATATTTTGCGCCACAAACCGGGCCAGCGACGGGGTTTGTTCGCTCTGATGGGCCTGTGCCTTGTTCAAAAATTCGCGCACCGGATCTTCGGCCTCGGGGCCAAGGCGCGCATAGAGCCGCCGGGCATAACTTTCGCCGGTATGGCTGGCCCGGTAAAGCAGGGTGGCAAAAAACGCAAACGGTGGCACAGTGCCGGCCAATTGGCGCAAATCCGTGACCAGATCCCTGGCCTCGGCAAAGCGCGGGTCCTCACTGTGTTGCAAAACCTCGCTCAGACTTTGCCCCTGCGGACGGTCGGCCGCCAAGGCGTAGAGCGCCTCTTCGTCTATGATGGGCAAGGCCGACGACGCCGGATGTAAAAACGGACTTTTCAGAAATTCCGCCAGCGCCAGATCATCATCTTCCAGCACTGCGGCGCGGGCTGCACTCATCATATCCAGCACCGCGGTTTGTTTTGCCAGCACCATGCGGTCCGCCCCGGCCACCGCAATGGCACGTAATTTTAGCTGGCGGATGATCTCGTCAAAAAGACCACCGGTGCGGCTGCGCACCAAAATCATAATGTCCCCCGGACGAAGGGGCCGCTGGTGCCAGTCTGCCCCGCGCTTTTCGCTGATCAGCTCCCCGGCGGACAACCACCCCTCTATACCTATGGCAATATTGGCCGCCAGTTGGTTGCGGGCGCTTTGCGGGGCCGGAGCATCCACCGGGGCCGCCGGGTCTTCCGCTGGCATATCCACAGGGCGGGGTATGGGATCCCACAACTCGACCGAACCTACCGCCTTTGCCCGCTGGGCCTGGTGAGGCACATAGCCGACAAAACCGGGCGAAATTGCCGCATCTTTTTGAAAACGGGCAGCATCGCCAACAAATTTGGTTTCCAGTGCTGGCGGTTCCGGGGCCTCTATGGCAAAGGGCGAAAAGGTTTCATCCACCATGGCCAGCACCTGGGCGGTTGATCGCCAAGAAAGCGCCAGTTCTGGCAGGTAAAAGGTTTTCCGGCTCTGGCGGGTCAGCACTTTAAGGCGCTCGGCCTCGCTCTGGAACAGGGCCGGATTGGCCCCTTGAAAGGAATAAATCGACTGTTTGGGATCCCCCACCGCAAACAGGGTACGGGTTTTCTCGCTTGACCCCTTACCGGCAAAAAACTCACCGCTAAGGCGGCGGATCAATGCCCATTGCCCGTCGCTATTGTCCTGGGCCTCGTCTACCAGAATATGGTCCAGATCATAATCCAGCTTGTACAGCACCCAGCTGGCTGCCTCTGACTGTTCAACCAGCGCAACACTTTTTTCGATCAGATCATCAAAATCCAGTGCGCCCAGCGTCGCCTTGGCCCGGGTGTAATGCCCATAAAAAGCCTCCACCAGCACCAGCGCTGCCCGGGTGTTTTGCAAAACCATGGCGGCCTGTATACGGTCGCGCACAGTTTCCAGCGCAAACTGTATATTGGCGATTTCTTCGGCAATGGCCGGATGGTTTTTCTGCACCGCTTTGGTGGGCAGGTTTTTGGGTGCCGTACCGCTTTGGGTAAAAAACCCGCCCAAAAGATGATCAATGGCTTTGGTCTTGTCATGGTCTTGAAG
Organism: Robiginitomaculum sp.; assembly: GCA_030949705.1. Classification (GTDB taxonomy): domain Bacteria; phylum Pseudomonadota; class Alphaproteobacteria; order Caulobacterales; family Maricaulaceae; genus Robiginitomaculum_B. Next base: position 88,968 of record JAUZSF010000004.1, read on the forward strand.
CGCACGGGTAATGGCGGCGGCGCATTTTTTATCGGTCGCCCCCCCTGTGGCCAGATCTTGTGCCATGCGCTTGAATATATCCTTGTCCAGCCGATCCCAGCCCGCCGCGGCCTCGCTTTGGGGAGTGGCCCCCACCGGCACGCCCAGCGCCCTGGCACTTAAGGAAAGCGCCGCCTCCAGCCCGCCTTCGCGCTGCATTAATTGCGCCAGTCGTCGCCCCTCCCGGGCGGCAAAGCCATAAAGCTGGTCCAGCGCATCGGCCCCCATACCCGCCACATGGGTGATAGCGCGGGCCACGGCCCCCTTTGGCTCTTGCAAGGCCACCTCGCCAATATGGGCAATGCTTTGGCCGCGCAGCTCGGCCCCCAGTCGGTCATCCAGCACCGTAAAGCCGGGGCTGATCCCGGCTTCGGCGGGAAAGCGCCTGAGCAGGGATTCGCAAAATGCGTGAATGGTGCGGATTTTAAGGCCGCCCGGGGTTTCCAGCGCCAGCGCAAACAGCGCCCGGGCGCGGCGCAAATCCGCCTTGCCAATGGGAATGGCCGGGTCCAGCTCACGCAAGGCCGTCCCCAAGGCGGCGTCATCCATGATGGAGTATTCGCCCAACCGGCCAAACAAACGGTTCAGCATTTCTGCCGCCGCGGCCTTGGTATAGGTGACACAGAGAATGTTTTGCGGCTTTACCCCCGCCATTAACAACCGCGTTACCCGATTGATCAGCACATGGGTTTTACCCGACCCCGCATTGGCCGACACAAAGGCCGATCCACGGGGGTCGGCGGCCTGAGACTGGGCCGATTTGGCCGTTTCAATGGCCGCACTCATGACTCGCCCCCCTCATCTTCAAGGGTGGCGGCCCATTCGGGGCGACGCGCCAACAGGTCATACTGGCTGAAACTGTCCATATATTTGGCCCGGGGCTGGCACAAATAGGGGTGCGCCGGATCATCAAACCAGGTGATCAGGTCACGCAATTGATCCAGCGCCCTTTGCTGAAACTCTGCGGCGCTGACCGCTTTGCCGATCGAGCGCTTGCTGCCCTCTTCCAGCGACTTGAAGCTGCCCGGCTCCCGGCCGCCGGTAATTTTGATATAGCCCAGACTGCACGCCGTGCCGCGGACGGTTTGCCCGCCTTTGGTAAAGCCTTTTTTCTCTAAAATGGCGGCTTCCAGCGGCAATTGCGGATCAAAGCCCGCATAGACCTCGGCGGGGCTGGCAAAGCCGCCGGTTTTATAATCCAGCACCGCATAGCCATCCACGCCCCGGTCAATCCGGTCGGCATAGGCCTTGATGGTGAAGTCATCGCCGGGCAATGTCAGGGTCATTTCGCCCTGCCCTTCCAGCATTTCGATACGCCAGCCTTGCGCGCGGCGCTCGGCCTCCCAGGTCATCACCCATTGCCCGACCCGTTTGAAGCGCGCCAGCTCGGCGGGAATCTGGTGTTCGGCAAAGCCCTGATCGTGCAAAGCGCGCCTCATATAATCGCTAAACTTTGACAGGGCCGCCGGATCATTCGGGGCCATATCCTCGCCCATGATACGTTCCAGTGCATCATGCACCGCGGTGCCGCGCTCGGCCGGGCCGGGCACTGCCCCCAGCGGGTCCACTGGCTCCAGGTTCAGGATAAAGCGCGCATAAATCGCATAAGGGTTGCGGATCAGGGTTTTCAGCCGCGTTACATAAAAACTGCGCGGGCGTTTATCCACTGGCGGCGTCGGGGCCGGAGCCGGGGCCGGGTGCACCGCGTGTGGTGGCACCTGATCCAGCAGGCGGGCCAGCGCCAGATAGTCCACATCCGGGGCCAGAATGGCGGCGGCCTCTTCGTCCGTATCCACCCCGCAGCGGATCAGGGTTTTCAGCCGCCATAACCAGCGCGAGGCAATGGCCGGTTCAGAACCGGTGCGCTTGGCCCGGCTCAGCAATACGGCGGGCTTGCTGGAATGTTCGGCAAAGTCATGGGCGGCCAGGCCCAGACGACGTTCCGGGTCCGGCAGGCCCAAGGCCAGCCGCAAAGAACGCGGCAAAAACGGATCCTGCGCCCCATAGGCCGGCCAGCTGCCTTCGTTCAGACCACCCAACAGCACCAGATCGGCGCTGATCATACGGGCTTCCAATGGCCCCAGAATGCGTGCCCGCGCCTGTGCCGCGCCTTCGGGCCGGATCGGACGCTGGTGCGACAGGGTTTTGAAAATATGCGCATACTCTCGGGCATCCACATCGCCCAGCGACCCCGCATCGCTCATCAATGTGCGCAATAGGGACGCCGCCCCGGCCCCGGCGCGCCCCTGCCATAACCGCTCATCGCCGCTTTGCTGATCGCTTTGCGCCAAGGCCACGGCCGCCCGGGCATGGGCCACGGCCCAATCGGCCACCGGGGCGTTTTTCATGACGGCCAGTTCTGCCAAAGCCTGCGTCAACGTGGCGGCAAATCGGCTTAAGTCTTCATCATCCTGAACGCTCAGTTGCAAATCCATCAGAGTGTCAAAGCGTTTGACACCGCGAAGACAGCTTATCTCCAATCGCTGGGCACCCCTGCGCGCCGCCTCTGCCGACAGCCCCAGCGTGGCCAGAGGCGAGGCCAATAGCGAGGCCAGCACCATCGGGTCGGTCGGGGTGACCGCCGCTTCGCCAATCAAATTCAGAAACACCCCGATGGGGGGTGATGTCCAAAGGCGCGCCGGCGCTGTCATCAATCCTGATATTCCAGCGCCAGAGCGCGGCGCTGACCCGCTCGGCCAGCGCCCGGTCCGGGGTGATCAGCACGGCGGTTTTTTGCGGGGTCTCCAGCGTACGCCGAATGGCCAGCGCCAGCACCAGGGCTTCTTCTTCCTCATGCTGCGCTTCAACAAGAGACAGGCCATCCAGCCCGGTGCGCACCAGATCCAGCGGTGGTATTTGTTCGGCCTTGGCCAGCCGCTTGAGGGCGCTCACCCCAGCCCGCGGTGGCCTGGGCCGGTAACAGGGCTTCGTTGATCAAGCGGCGACGGGTACGGGCGATACGGCGTTCGATCGTGCCCGGCCATGGCCGGACCTGGTCCCGGGTGATGCCCATATGCTTGAGCAATCTGGACAGCCCATATTGCGGATGCGCCGGGCTTTGCTGCACGCTTTGCCAGTCTTCATCCGAGAGGCTCTCATCCAGCCCCGGCAGAACCACCGCACCCTGGGGTAGATGCGCCACCACCTTGAGCAGTTTTGCCGTGGCCGGGACCGAGCCGGTGGACCCCGCCGCCACCACCATGTGATCCGGGGCCTTGTGCAACCAGTTATCGGCCAGTGCATTCAAAACCAGCGAGCGATAGGCCGCCGGGTCCGTCGCCCCCAGATCACGCAAATGCGCGGGCCAGTATTGCATTACAATATCCAGAAACTGGCTGGCCCTTTGAACGTGTTCGGGCTGTCCTTTCAGGCGTTCCAGAAACGCATCGCGGGCCAGATCAAAATTTTCCACCTCTTCGGTGTGGGCTTCGTCGATCAGTCTGGCCAGCGCCGCGGCCTCGGCCATGGCGGTGCTGAGCGCATCATTCTGTCCACTGGCCCGCAACCGCGCGCGCACCAGGGCGCTAAGATCAAACAGGCGCTGTTCGGCCGACAAAGCGCGGGGGGGATTGCAGCGCAATGGCGCCCGGCTCGAACGGTGGCTCGTCCGCATCCACATCGCCAATGGCCCGTATGCGCGGCAATAACACCGCGCCGGTGCCGCCAACCACGTCGATAAACGCATCGCCAAGCCCCCGAACCGCCCGGCGGGTGGGGGTGAGGATCATTGCATCACTAAGCCCATAAGGCGAAGAAGTATCCACCGCGGCACAAACGCCACGGGCCAGTTGGTCGAGAAAATTTGCCCCGGACGGCATGGTAAACACCCGGGGGCCATCGCAATTCAGAAAATTGCCAGGCCCGCTCATCCGCTGCCCTGTGCCAGATAGGCATTGGTCGCCTCCAGCGCCCCCGGATCGCCCACATGCAACCAGAAACCATCCATCACCACGCCATAAAGCGCGCCCTTGGCCAAGGCCTTGTCCCAGATCAGATTGGCGGAAAAGGGCCGCTCGGCCTCGCCATCCAGCAGGGCCGGGTCCAGAATTTGCGTGCCGGCATAATAATAGGGCACCTCTTCATCACCGGCGCGGCGACGCAAGCGCCCCTCCGCATCCAGATCAAAATCGCCCTTGGTGTTCAGCCCCATGGCATGGGTTTTTCGCGCCAGTAACAATACCGCCGCCGGCCTTTCTATGGTTTCAAATTTTTGGCTGAGTGCCTGTAATGGATCAGCGGCCAATTGCGTCCACAAGACATCACTGTTCATTACAAAAAACGGGGCTTCGCCCAGCATGGGCCGCGCCCGCACCAGCGCCCCGCCGGTTTCCAGCAGGCAATCGCGCTCATCAGAGATTTTAATTTTTGGCGCACCCGCCCATTGACCAAGATGGGCCTGCACCTTGTCGGCAAAATGATGCACATTGACGATGACCTCGTTCACCCCGGCATCGCGCAAACGATCCAGCTGGTGAGATAACAGGGTCCGCCCGGCCACCTCCACCAAGGCCTTGGGGCAGGTTTGGGTCACCGGCATCAGGCGCGTGCCGCGCCCGGCGGCCAGTACCATGGCCCGTGTCGGCAGGCTCATTCCTGCCCCTCCGTAAAGATGGCTGGCACATGATCCTGCATCCATGTTTGCAATTCACCCAATACCGGATGCGCAAGCGAGCGCGCCATTTTGCGCGCGGCGATGGGCAGATATTGCAAATACCGCTCTTTGCCATCGCGTTTGGCCAGACGCACAAAAATGCCCAGCACCTTGGCCGAACGTTGTGCCCCCAAAATGGCATAGCTGGCCAAAAAGGCTTCGGGGTCAGTAATTTTGGCCTGCTCGATAAACCGTGCGATCATGTTTTCTTCCAGCCCTTCGGGAAGATCACGCCGAGAATCCTGCAACAGGGACACCAGATCATAGGCCGGCGAGCCAAACAGCGCGTCCTGAAAATCAATCAGCCCCACCCGGGCCACGCCTTCGCGATCGGGCAGCCACAACAGGTTTTCTGCATGCACATCACGCAGACTGAGCACTCTTGGCAAGGCATCCAAATGGGTAAAGGCCGCCTGCCACAGGGCCTCGACCTCTTCATGGGCGGCCACGTCCTGTGCCGCCCCCCGATACGGTGCATACCAGTCGATCAGCAGATTGGCTTCGGTCATCAGCGCGCAGGTGTCATAATCCAGCACCGTCCAGTCATCCCCGCCAAAGGGCATTTTGGCCCCAAAGCTGGACCGGCTGAGCGCCGCCAGTGCATCCACCGCCGCGCCATACAGCTCGGCCGGATCCACCGCAATGCGGGCAAAAAGATCATCGCCAAGATCTTCCAGCAGCAATAAATTATGTTCGTGGTCGGCGGCCATGATTTTGGGGGCGGAAAATCCCCGCGCCACCAATTCTTCAGCCAGAGCAGCATAGGCGCGCGTATCGGACCCCGACAGACGGGCCAGAGCATTATAACCAAGAGCGGCGCGCTCTTCCTCATTTGCACCCGGCGGGCAGGAACTGGTTTCATTCCCCGGCGGGGCATCCATCAAAATGGCCGGGCCATCCTCACCATAAAGGCGCTCGTAACGCCGCGACGAGGCATCGGCCACCAGGGCATGACGCCGCGCCGTACCCCAGCCGGTACGTTTGAGAAAACTTTCGATATCGCAGGCACGATCAGACGGACTCAAAGCGGCTCTCCCAAACTTTCCCGTGCGGAACGAGCTCTGCCAGACGACGGCCATTCTTGTGTATATTCAGGGTAATATCCAATCGTATTGCGGGCCGTAAGGCGCCCAGTCTTTGCGGCCATTCTATCAGCGTTACCGCATCGCCAAAGCGTTCTTCCAAACCAATTTCAATGATGTCCTCAGCCTGCTCCAGCCGATAAAGATCGGCGTGGATAATGTCAAACTCCCTAGCCTCATAATATTGCAGCAAGGTAAAGGTCGGGCTGGGCACTTCGGTATCCTTACCACATAAAGCGCGTATATACCCCCGCGCCAGCACGCTTTTACCCGCACCCAGATCCCCATGAAGACACACCACATCCCCTGGGCGCCCCCGGGCGGCCAGGGCCGCGCCCAGGGCCGTGGTATCGGCCTCGGTGATCAGATTATATTGACGGGAAAGCAGCTCCATAAAGGGTTCTTAAAGCCTCGGTCAAAGCCTGACAATGTACACATTGCGGCCAGGGGACTTGATCTTGCCTGTCAGCCCTTTAAATGACCTTTGTACAGTGAGATGGAAAACCATGGTCAAGATTACCTATATCGAAAACGACGGCACCGAACATACCGTTGATGTCAAACCCGGCATCACCCTGATGGAGGCCGCGGTCAACAATATGGTGCCCGGCATTGATGCCGATTGCGGTGGCGCCTGTGCTTGTGCAACCTGTCATGTCTATATTGACCCGGCATTTGCAGAAAAAACCGGCAGCGCCGAAAGCATGGAAGAAAGCATGCTGGACTTTGCCTCGGACCCCAAACCGGAATCACGCCTGTCGTGCCAGATCACGGTGACCGAAGACATGGATGGCCTTATCCTGCGCCTGCCCCGCAGCCAAGGGTGAGCGCGGGTCGTTCATGGGGCATCTTGCTCATTGGATTGCTGGTCCTTGGCGGCTGTGCCTCCAACAAACCCTTTCGCCTCAACCATGATTATCCGGCCCCGCCCAGCATTAAACGCCTGACCGAAGCCGGGGCCTGTCAGGGCGGCGAAGCGCTGGCCGCGCGCGCATTGCCCTTGCCCAAATATCCCCTGTTCGCCAAACGACAGGGCCGACAGGGATGGGTGGTCATTAAACTGGATGTCCTTCCCAATGGCCAAACCAGCAATGTGATGGTCAAGCAATCCGCCCCGGGCAGCATTTTTGATCGCTCCGCCATCAAGGCGGTACGCCGTTGGCAGTTTGCCCCGGTTGGCGGCACGGGCCTTAGCAATTGTCTGGTCTTTATCGACTACCGTCTGGGCCAGGTACGGATCGGCCGTTAGCGTTTCCTTTTTGGGTTTCTCCTTGGAATTGCCAAGTCCTGGGTGTGTCTCCATCCTTCGAGGCTCCCCCGGATCAAGTCCGGGGTTCGCACCTCAGGATGAGGTCGTTGTTAAGTCAATAATGCCTCATCCTGAGGTGCGAACGAAGAGAGCCTCGAAGGATGGATAGAAGTATACCCCACCCACGCCGGTGTGGGACAAGGTTTTGCTATCCCCATTCCCAAAGCATCGCACCGGCATGGAGACAAGCTCTTTCCTCTCCCGGGTGGGAGAGGAATAAGGTGAGGGGTCATCGGCTTAAAGACAGAACCCTGACCCTGATTCACCACCCCCTCACCCCGGCCCTCTCCCCAGGGAGAGGGAGAAATCCCCCGCATAGCGCACATGAGGGTCAATGAGGGGCAAGCCTTACCCCTTGGCATGCCCGTCTTTACCCCTTAAATGCCCCTAAAGTTTACATAACAGCCCCTGAAACGACCCTCATTTACCCCTGATTATCCCTCATATTAGCGGGGATAATTTTAACCTGTTCTCACTGATTCTGCTTGTGCTAAAATGGTTTCAAGAGCCTCAAAAATGCACTAGCGTATGGCCATGATTCAGGATTTTAGCGTTAAGGGCGGGCCACAGGCGGGCCGCGCTCATTTGCCTCTATTGCGCCGTGAGCTGTCACAGCGCGATCTGGATGGCTTCATTGTCCCCCATGAGGACGAATATCAAAACGAATACCTGCCGGCGGCAACCGACCGTCTGGCCTGGCTGACTGGCTTTACCGGCTCGGCGGGAGCGGCGATCATCATGGCAGAACGCGCCGTGATACTGGTTGATGGGCGTTATACCTTGCAGGTGCGCGATCAGGTAGATGGCCAGCTGTTTGCCTATGACGATCTGGTGGAAACCGGCATTGCCGGGTGGATTCGTGCCCACACCAAAACCGGCGACAAGCTGGGCTATGACCCCCGCCTGCACAGCCCCGACGCCCTGGCGGGCATTGAAGCTGCGGCCAAAGCCAGTGGTGCGGTTTTGCTGGCACAGGACAGCAACCCCATTGATACGGTATGGGCGAATCGCCCGCCAATGCCCGAAGCCCCTTTAAGCGTTCAGGCGCTGGAATATGCCGGCCAGCCCCATGGGGACAAGATTGCGCAAACCGCCAAAGCCCTGAAGGATAACGGTGCCGATGCCGCGGTGATTACCGCGCCGGCCTCGATCGCCTGGCTGTTTAACATTCGCGGCGGCGATGTGGCCTGTTCGCCCTTGCCGCTGAGCACCGCCTTGGTGCGCGAAGACGGCACCGCTGCATTGTTTGTGAATCCCAACAAGGTCACCGACGAGGTGCGCGCCCATTTGGGAAACAGCGTGACAATTTGCAAAGAAGAGGATTTATCCGAAGCCTTGCAGGGACTAAGCGGCACCACCATCAGTCTGGACCCCGGCACCGCCTCGGCCTGGTTGTTTGCAGAGGTTGAAAAAGCTGGCGCTCAGGTACGCCGCGCGCCGGACCCGTGTGCCTTGCCCCGGGCCTGTAAAAACGAAGTGGAAATCGAAGGCGCGCGGCGGGCGCATATTCGTGATGGCGCGGCGCTGACCCGGTTTTTGTGTTTTATGGCCGGCGAAGAAGGCCAGTCCGGCGAAATGAGTGAGATCAGCGCCGCGCAAAAGCTGGAAAGCTATCGCCATGACACCGGGGCGTTAAAAGATTTGTCGTTTGAATCCATTTCTGGCGCTGGGGCGGATGGGGCCATTGTGCACTATCGTGTCACCACCGCCAGCAATGCCATGCTGTCTCGCGGATCGCTGTACCTTATTGATTCTGGTGGACAATATCTGGATGGCACCACCGACGTCACCCGTACCATTGCCATTGGCGAACCATCCGCGGAAATGAAAAACCGTTTCACCCGGGTGCTGAAGGGCCATATTGCGCTTAGCCGTGTGCGTTTTCCCGAAGGTACCACCGGCACCCATCTGGACATTCTGGCCCGCGCAGCTCTCTGGGAGGTTGGACTGGATTACGCTCATGGCACCGGCCATGGAGTGGGCTCGTATCTGGGGGTACATGAAGGACCGCAACGCATTGCCCGGACCTGGAACGATACGCCGCTTATGGCGGGCATGATCGTCTCGAACGAGCCGGGATATTACAAAACCGGGGCCTGGGGCATCCGCATTGAAAATCTGCAAGTGGTTAGCCCGGCAGAAAGGATTGAGGGCGGGGAGATCCCCATGCTGGGCTTTGAAACCCTGACGCTGGCCCCTATTGATCGCCGTCTGATAGACCCGTCCATGCTGGACAAGGCCGAGACCCAATGGTTGAACGATTATCATGCCCGGGTGTTGGCCATTCACGAACAATGCCTGCATGAAGAGGAGGCCAACTGGCTGCGCAAGGCCTGCGCGCCGATAGGTGATTAAACAAGAAAAGGCGGCCAGCTTTCGCTGACCGCCCCCTTGCTGCGTGCGTCCCCCCAAAGGGCTGCAAAGCGCAGCAAATTCTTGCCTAATGCCGAACCCAGGTTCCATTTACCGTGCGGCATTCCTTGACCTGTTTGGTCCGACGGTTTCCATGGCGATCACGGGTGGTAACCGTACGGAACCGGCATTTTTGCGTGCTATAGGGTTGAGCATTATAACCGTTATTATAGGCACTTTCATTATAATATCCGCCTTCCAGACGTTCATTCCAGAAACCATTGCGGCCATTTTCATACCGGCGGGCATGGCGGCGCTCGCGACGTTCATGGCGGCGGTACTGGCGGCGCTCATTGGCATAAGGATCATTGTTATATCCATAATTCCGATTATAGCCATTATTGTAATAACCGGAGTTATAGCCGGTATTGTTGTAATAACGGCGATGCTTGCGTTTGCCATAACGCTTGTTCTTGCAATCCGGGCCGTCGGCAATGGCCGCCCCGGCGATACCGCCAAGCAAGGCCCCGGCAACGGCGCCTTCTTTATGATCGCCGCGACCAGCAACTTCCCGGCCCAATATGCCACCAAGGACGCCGCCCAGAATCGCACCAACGACCTGATCGTCCTTGTCGCTCTTGCAACGGTATTGACCGCGATAATTATTGTGTTCCGCGAAAGCCGCGGCCGGCAGGGTGAGGGCAGCGCCAAGCGCCATGGCGGTGATGAGTGCTTTACGCATGATTATCTCTCCTTTTGACATGCTGTTCTTCAGCGATGAGGAGAGACTAGAGGAGCCAGCCTGAACGGCACCTGAAAGCGATTGTTAGGCTCTGTTGGAATATTTTAATATATTTTACAATAACTTAACCGCATTGCCCGCGATGACGCAGCTTGTGATCGGCCAGAACACAGGCCAGCATGGCCTCGGCAATGGGGGCGGCGCGCACACCCACGCACGGATCATGGCGGCCTTTGGTGCGCACCTCCACCTCTTCACCTTTGCGGTTAAGGCTTTGGCGCGGTGTCAGGATGGAAGAGGTCGGTTTGAATGCCGTACGCACAATAATATCCTGGCCCGAAGAGATGCCACCCAGCACACCGCCATTATTATTGGAGAGAAATACCGGACCATCGGGGCCACTTCGCATTTCATCGGCATTTTGCTCGCCACTAAGACGTACCGCGCCAAAGCCTGCGCCAATCTCAACCCCCTTGGCCGCCGGGATCGACATCATCGCCCCGGCAAGGTCTGCGTCCAGCTTGCCATACACCGGTGCGCCCCAACCCACCGGCACCCCATGGGCCACCACTTCGACCAGCGCCCCCAGCGAGGATCCGGCTTTACGGGTCTGGTCCAGTAACGCCTCCCATTTGGGCAGGGTTTTGGCACTGGGGCAGAAAAGCGCATTGCGTTTGACCTCGTCCCAGGACCAGTCATCGCGCGCCACTGGTTGATCACCGATCTGCACCAACGCCCCGGCAATGGTAATTTCATCGCCCAGAATTTGCCGCGCCACCACCCCGGCGGCCACCCGCACCGCGGTTTCACGGGCCGAGGCCCGCCCGCCGCCGCGATAATCACGAAAGCCGTATTTGGCGTTATAGGTATAGTCCGCATGGCCGGGCCGATAGGCGTCCGCAATCTCGCCATAGTCTTTGGACCGTGCATCGGTATTTTCAATCAGAAGACTGATCGGCGCGCCGGTGGTGCGGTTTTCAAATACGCCGGAAAGGATTTTCACCCGGTCTTCTTCGCGGCGCTGGGTCACATGGCGCGAGGTGCCCGGTCTGCGCGCATCCAGAAACGGCTGGATGATCTCTTCGGTCAGCAGATAGCCCGGCGGGCAGCCATCCACCACACAGCCAATGGCCGGGCCGTGGCTTTCGCCCCAGGAGGTAAATCTGAAAAGGTGACCGAATGTATTATGTGACATGACTGCACCTTAGCGCCTTGGCGCTGTGTCTCAAGCCTTGCTCTGTGCATGAGGGCGCAGGGGATTGCCCCAAAGGCGATTAAACCGATGCAACGCATCCGAAAATCCAGAGGCACGGCGGGATTTGAGCGTAAAATACAAATGCCCGTTCTCGGCCCCCTCGCGCCCCGGCAGCCCCTTACCCTTCAGGCGCAGGCTCTGCCCATGACTGGAAAGCGCCGGGATGTTTACCTTTAAGGGACCATGAGGGGTCACCACCTCGACCTTGCCGCCCTTTCGCAATTGCGCCAGATCCAGCCAGAGCGGCATATGCAGATCGCGACCACGCAAGGATGCCCGTTTATGGGCCAACAGCTTGATCCGGATCAGAGCATCGCCGCTCTTTCCGCCATGGCGACCGGGATCACCGGCCCCCTTTAAACGGATAATATCATCACTGATGCACCCGGCAGGGCATTGCACATCCAGCGCCCGGCCATTTGGCAAGGTCACCCGCCGCGTTGCCCCCCGCAATGCATCTTCCAGGCTAAGGTACAGCACCGCCTCTTGGTTTGTCCCGTTGATCGGGTTTTTAAGAGGCTTCTCGGGGACGGCCTTGGCCAGCTTCCAGAACCCGGAAACCAGCGCCCGGCGCGCCGGACCGGCGGGCCGAGGTTGATCTTTCAGGACGGCGCTGTGAGCCGCCGTAATGGCGTGAAAGCGCTCCTGATCACCATCCGGTGCATCGGGGTGAAAGCGTTTGGCCAGACGGCGATAGGCGGCCCGGGCCTCCTGGGCGCTGGCCCCTTTGGCAAGACCCAGCACGGTATAACAATCTGACTTCGAATCACTCATGGACAAAAGGCTAGCGGCGATGAATGATCGAGATGTAAACAAGACCGCCATCTATGGAGCGCACCATGAGCAAAGAGCCGTTAATTCCACCCAGCCCCAGCGAAGAAGATTATCGGGATACGGCCCATGACGAGCCGGGGGACCTGTTTGCCCGTGATAACCCATTGGCGCTGTTTGCCGACTGGCTGGCCATGGCCGACAAAAAAGAACCCAATGACCCAAACGCCATGTGCCTGGCCACGGTGGATGAAACCGGCATGCCCGACGCCCGCATGGTCTTGCTGAAAGATTTCGATGAGGCCGGCTTTGTCTTTTACACCAACACCCACAGCGCCAAGGGGGTGGAACTGGCCGCCAACCCCAAAGCCGCCCTGGTCTTTCACTGGAAAAGCATCCGCCGTCAGGTCCGCGTACGCGGGCATGTATCCCCCGTCAGCACCGCCGAAGCGGACGAATATTTCGCCAGCCGCGCCCGCGACAGCCGCATTGGTGCCTGGGCATCCAAACAGTCGCAAGAACTGGAAAGCCGCTTTGCCCTGGAAAAAAGGGTGGCAAAAAAGGCCGCCGAATTCGGCCTCGGCAAAGTGCCGCGCCCACCCTTTTGGTCCGGCTATCGTCTGGCCCCGATACAGATTGAGTTTTGGCGCGACCGGCCTTTCAGACTGCACGACCGGCTGGTGTTTTTACGGGAAAACCTGAGTGCGCCCTGGACCCAGAAAAGGCTGTACCCATAGGTACCATACGAAAATGGTAAAAGACCTATGGGTACAATCGGTTGCCTTATATTGACGAAGTGGTATGGCGGCGTGAAGATAGCCATTGATCAACGCTAAAACCCGGCGCACCATTTTTGGCAAGGATCAGAAACCCACCGGCCATCGCCAGATTTTTCAGAAAATTGATCTGTTGCATCTGATCACCAAAATTGGCGTGGAAAATAACCGCGGAAACCAGCGAAAATCCAGTCAGCAACAAGGCAATCAGGCGCACCTGAAAGCCAACCAACAGAGCAAATCCGGCACCAAGCTCAAAGGCAATGGTCGGGAGTAACAAGGCGCCTGGCAGGCCAAAGGCCTCCATATAGCCTTGCGTCGCGGCAAAGGCGCTGATTTTACCCAGTCCGGAAAGAATGAAGATCGCTGCCATAAGGGCGCGGGCTGGAACATCGGTATATCGCGTTAATTGGTCAAACATGGTCTTATTCCTTATTGGGTGCTGGATTGGTGGTAGAAAAAATATAGCGGGCGATTTTCCACGGGCCGTCATTGGGTTTGTGGAAAATAAAAAGCTCCTGATTGGCTTCGGCAATTTTTTGCTGACTGGCTTTGAGCGTTACAAAACCTTTCGAGCGGGTCCGGGCAAACACCCATTGCGGGCCAAGCGGGGTTATTTCATCAATGGTAAAATCAATATCGAGTTTGATCTGCCCAAAGACGCCCTCATAGGCAGTGCGGATGGCCTTGGTACCAATATGGGGCAGGCTATGCTGGGCCATAAATACCCCGTCATCGCTATAGAGTTTCACGATAGACTCGGTATCGGCTGCATTCAGAGCCTGCTCATATGCCGACAATACAGATCTGATTTGCATGTCATCCCCCGGGCTGTTGGCCGCTACATTCCCCAAGGGAAGAGCCGCCAGGGTTGCTGAGGCTATCAGGGGTTTGGTCAGTCTTTTCATCATCACCTCCTCTTGTTGAATGATGTACTGACAACTTATTTCTTTCCATATTCTGGAATAAGACCTATGTTTAGGAAAGATTATCCCATATTTAGGAAGATAAATGACTGACCTGAATGCGCTTTTGATCTTTGCCAATGTCGCTGATGTCTTAAGCTTCTCAGAAGCAGCGCGGCGCCTGGGCATGCCCGTTTCTACTGTCAGTCGGAAAGTTGCCGAGCTGGAAAATCAGCTTGGCATTCGCCTGATCGAACGTTCGACACGAAAACTGCGTCTGACAGATATTGGTATGGAAATCCTTGAACACGCTGGAAAAAGTGCAGAAATATACGAAGCCGTTAATCGGGTGGTTTCCAACCAAAGGGCCGAGGTCCACGGTACAGTCCGTCTGTCAGCGCCCCCAAATATCGCTGCCAGCGTTATTGCCCCTCTGGTCACGGCATTTCAGGAAAAATACCCTAAGGTGAATATACATACCCTGATGACGAACCGCTTCATTGATCATATTGCCGATGGTATTGATCTGACCATTCGGATTGGTAGGTTGGAAGATTCAACGCTGATCGCCCGCAAAATTCTGCACTATCGCCACCGCTTGCTGGCCAGCCCGACATATCTGGAAACAATAAAGGTGCCACATCATCCGGCGGACCTGTTGGAACACCGTTTGTGTGCCTTTTCCGTTGTGGCGGCAAAAACTATGTGGACTTTTACGGGTTATGGGGACACGCAAACCATCGTCTTTAACCCGGTTTTGGCGATGAATGATTATGCCGGCCTGGCCAATGTCCTGGTAGCCGGTGCAGGCATAGGGGAATTGCCCCCGATCATTGCCCCTGAAATGTTGCGTGACGGTCGTTTGGTCGAGGTAATGCCTGATTGGTATTTTGATGGGGTTGACGTTTCCCTTGTGCATCTGGGCAACCGCCATATGTCCCGTCCGGTGCGGCTGTTCAAGGAATTCTGCGTACAACAGGCGCCTGCCCTTTTTAATGATTTGCCAGCGTAGGTCAGGCCCCTGATTCTGGTTAGGTAGTTAAAGAACTCTCTTAAATGGACTACCCAAAATGGGCTGGAATGGCTAAACAGTATGACAGGACGCATGCAATCATAGGAGTGCCGCAAAAATGCAAGGTTTGATGCAGGATTGGCCGTTAACGTGTGACAAGATCATTACCCACGCCAAAATTAATCACCCGGAGCGCGAAATTGTCTCGCGCCAGGTCAGCGGCACCATCACCCGCACCACCTATGGCGAGGTTTATGATCGTGCGCGTCTGCTCTCCTCCGCTCTGGTCAAGCGCGGTATCAAGCTGGGTGACCGTATCGGCACCATGGCCTGGAACAATGCCCGGCACATGGAGGCCTGGTATGCCATTATGGGCATTGGGGCCATTTGCCATACGCTGAACCCGCGCCTGTTTCCCGAACAGCTCAAATACATTGTCAATCATGCAGGCGACCGGATGATCTTCACCGACCTGACCTTTGTGCCGACGCTCGAGGCGGTGCAGGACGATCTGCCTGATGTGGAATGTTTTGTGATCATGTGTGATCGCAAGGAAATGCCCAAAACCAAATTACGAAACGCCATTTGTTATGAAGATCTGCTGGCCGAAGGCGATGGCAAAGTGACCTGGGGCGACTTTGACGAAAACACCGCCTGCGGCCTTTGCTATACCTCGGGCACCACGGGCAACCCCAAGGGGGTTTTATACTCGCACCGTTCAAACATGCTGATGGGCATGACGGCGGCCATGGGCGGGGCGATGAATGCCAGCGGCAATGACACCTGCCTGATGGTGGTGCCAATGTTCCACGCCAATGCCTGGGCGCTGGCCTTTACCGCGCCGATGGTGGGTATGAAAATGGTCATGCCGGGACCATTTATGGATGGTAAATCCATTTACGAACTGCTCGATGGTGAGAAATGCACCTTCAGCGCCGCCGTGCCAACCGTTTGGCTGATGCTGCTGAACTATCTGGAAGAAAACAAGAAAAAGCTACCCTATCTTAATCGCGTACTGATCGGCGGGTCGGCCTGCCCGCGGGCCATTATGGAAACCTTTGACAAGGACTATGGCGTGCAAGTGATCCATGCCTGGGGCATGACCGAAACCTCGCCCTTGGGCACGGTCTCGCATATCGAGCCGGAAATTGCCGATCTGCCGTATGAGGAACAGCTTTCTTATCGCTTGAAACAGGGCAAACCGCCATTAATCGTGGAAATGAAAATTGTTGATGATGATGGCAATGAGCTGCCCCGCGATGGGGTCGCCAGCGGCGTTTTGAAAGTACGCGGACCGGCCATTTCCAAGGCTTATTTTGGCGGCGAGGGCGGCGAAATTCTGGACGAGGGCGGCTGGTTTGATACCGGCGATGTCGCCAGCATCGATCCGCTTGGCTATATGCAGATCACCGATCGCTCGAAAGATGTGATCAAGTCCGGCGGGGAATGGATTTCCTCTATCGACCTTGAAAACGCCGCCATGGATCACCCCAAAGCTGCCGAGTGCGCCGTCATCGGCCTGCCCCATCCCAAATGGGACGAACGGCCCTTGCTGATCGTGGTCCTCAAAAAAGGCAAAAAAGCCAAGGCCAAGGATTTTACCAAATTCCTCAAGGGCAAAATCGCCAAATGGTGGATGCCCGATGATGTGGTCTTTGTAAAAGAACTGCCCCACGGCCCCACCGGCAAGGTGTCCAAACTGGACCTGCGCGAACAGTTCAAGGATTACAAACTGCCAACGGCGTAAGGGGCATGTCCGACCTGTCATTACCCGGCTTGTCCGGGTAATCCAGTGTTTTGCAGTATCATTGGACTGGATTGCCCGAATGAATCGGGCAATGACACTAAACACTTGCGTGTCACCCCGGACCTGATCCGGGGGCCAGTGGGGCATCACGATGGATACCGGCCTTCGCCGGCATGACGCCAAAAGCTAATCCTCCTCTACCACGGCGTTTTGCGGCGCGGTGTTCACGCGCAGCGAAAACACATCCGGACGGGCATAGTGGCCCACGGTATCCAGATCATATTTGCCGCGGGTGATCAGGGATTTATCAAGATCGGCGGTGAGGATCACATCTTCGCCAAACACCGGCCCGGCCAGCAGCTCGCCAAAGGGCGAGACAATGCATGAGCCACCATTGATCAGCACCGTATCCGGGGCATCCCCATCGGCGCAAATATAATCGTCCGGCGCATCAAAGCGGCGCATATGCTGTACGGCGCTGAGCACAAAACAGCGCCCTTCAATGGCGATATGCTGCATGCTTGGCGTCCACACCGGGCGATCATCCACGGTTGGCGAGCAGTAAAACTCCACCCCTTGCGAATACATATGCGTGCGCGCCAGCGGCATATAATTTTCCCAGCAAATGAGCGCGCCGACCTTGCCCACATCCATGTTTTGCACCGCCAACGTTGAGCCATCACCAAAGCCCCAGATCAGGCGCTCCATCGCCGTGGGCATTAATTTTCGGTGCTTGCCCACCAGCGTGCCGTCTTTGGCGAAATACAGCGCCGTACAATAAAGTGTCGCGCCGCCCTTCTCCATCACCCCGACCACCACATTGGTTTTTGCCTTGGCGACGGCCTTACTCATCCGGGTAAGCTCCGGTCCATCCAGCGCAAGGGCGCTGTCATAATAGCGCTGATAATCCGCGCGCCCCGCTGGCGTACGCGAGCCGACCCGCGCCCCAAAATCCGCGCCCTTGGGATAGCCGCCGATAAAGGCCTCGGGGAAGACCACCAGTTCAGCCCCGGCCCGGGCCGCATCGGCAAGTAAGTCTTCAAATTTTTGCACCGTACGCGGCGTGTCATAAAGGCAGGTGCCGGCCTGTACCACGGCGCCTTTGATGATGGGATTGCTCATATGCGGGTTTCCATTTTCAATTTTGTCTGACCATGCTTTATGGGAGGCAGGTTACAATACATGAGTTTGAGAAAACAGATGCCAAGACTGCTCATCATGGAAGGCAATACGCTGGCCCAGCAGGCGCGCGCGGCGGCAATGGGCGTGCGTTCGGCCAGTGATGTGTATATTCATGCGATAAGTGCGCATTTTCCTGATCTGCATCTGGATGTGATCCATGGGGCCGACCGGGGTCAGGCCCTGCCCGCGGGGATGAGCCTTGGCGATTATGATGGTCTGGTGATCTCTGGTTCGGGCCTGCATGCCTATGACACCGATTTTGCGGTTACCAACCAGATTGATCTGGTGCGCGCCTTTGCCAAAACCGGCAAGCCGATCCTTGGTTCGTGCTGGGGATTGCAGATCGCAGTGATCGCAGCGGGCGGCACGGTGGGGCTTAGCCCCAACGGGCGCGAAGTGGGGGTGGCGCGCAATATCACCCTGAATGCAGTAGGGCGAGCGCATCCGATGTTTTCTGGCAAGCCCTCTGCCTTTGACGCCCTGTGCATTCATTATGATGAAATTCTCACCCTGCCAGCGGACGCCATTTTACTTTCTTCCAATACCCACAGTCCCATCCAAGGGGCCATCATCCCGCTGGAACAATCAGAAATTTGGGCCGTGCAATATCATCCCGAATATGATCTGGCGCAAATCGCCATGATGATGCGCCTCTATGCGGACGATATGGTGGCTCAGGGCTTCTTTACCGATCCGGCCAATGGGGAAGAGTATATCGCCAAAATCGAGCGGTTGCATAAGTCCCCGGGTGATTTTGCGCTGGCCTGGCAAATGGGCATGGGTAAAACCATAACGGATGATCATCTGCGCCGGGCCGAGATCACCAACTGGATCAAAACCTGTATCCTATAGGGACAGATCACCCGTCATAGCGGCATCAAAAATGCGCCGTGCATCGACTTCGGTCAGGGCCACCGGATTGGTAGGCGCCGTGGGGTCCTTGGCTGCCATGGCGGCGATCAAATCGGCCCTGGCATCATCAATGCCAAATTCCTTTAGCGTATGGGGCACGCCTAGGCTGGCCCGCCAATCCAGCACCCATTTCATAAAGCCGTCAAAGCCGCCGGCAATGTCCAAAAATGCGGTCAGGCGCTGCATTTTGTCTTCAATCGCCGGGCGATTAAAGACCAGCACATAGGGCATCACCACCGCATTGGTCATGCCGTGATGGGTGTCGTATAGCGCGCCAATGGGATGAGCCAGCGCATGAATACCGCCCAGCCCTTTTTGAAAGGCGATGGCCCCCATGCTGGCCGCCGCCAGAAGATGGGCCCGTGCATCAATATTGGTGCCGTCATCATAGGCGGTTTTCAGGGCGTCCTTGACCAGCCGCATGCCTTCCAGCGCGATGCCTTCGGACAAGGGGTGAAAGGTCGGGGCGCAAAACGCCTCCAGGCAATGCACAAAGGCATCCACCCCGGCTCCGGCGGTCAGCAAAGGCGGCAGACCGATGGTCAGTTCGGGATCCGAGATCACCGTGACCGGCATCATTTTTGGATGGAAGATGATTTTCTTCTCGTGGCGCTGCTCATCCAAGATCACCGCGGCGCGGCCGACCTCGGAACCGGTACCCGCCGTGGTGGGAACGGCAATCACCGGGGCGATGGCATCGGCATTGGCGCGGCTCCACCAATCGCCAACATCTTCATAATCCCAAAGGGGGCGGGTTTGACCTTGGGCAAAGGCGATGGCCTTGCCGCAATCCAGCGCCGAGCCACCACCAAAGGCGATTACCCCGTCATGATTACCGGCGCGATAGGCGGCCACCCCATCATCAACGTTTTTGCCCGTGGGATTGGGTTTCATATCGCTAAAGAGAGCCGTGGCCAGCCCGGCGTGTTCACAGGCCGCCAGAGCGTCCCTGATCATCGGCAAAGCCGCCAGACCCGGGTCCGTGACCAGCAAAGGCCGCATTATGCCAGCGCTCTTGAGCACCGCTGGCAATTCCTCAATTCGCCCCGCCCCAAAACGCATTTCGGTGGGGTAGCTCCAATTGGCAAAAAGTTTCATGAGCGTTCAAATCCGCGTTTTAAATCCCAATCCGTAACCATCCGGTCGGCTTCGCTTTGCTCCCACCGCGCCGCATGGACATAATGATCAATCACCGCCTCGCCAAAGGCGACGCGTAGCATTTTTGAGCCATCCAGCGCGCTGGTGGCCTCGCGCAGGGTCCCCGGCACAGAACGCAAACCCTCGTCCCCATAGGCATCGCCGACAAAGCCCGGCTCCAGCGTCATTTTCTTTTCAATCCCGTCTATGCCCGCCGCCAACAGCGCCGCCATGGCCAGATAGGGGTTCAGATCGCCGCCACCAATGCGGCATTCACAGCGGATGGCACGGCTATTTTCGCCAACCAGACGGAACCCAGCGGTGCGATTATCCCGCGACCAGATGGCCCGGGTCGGCGCAAAGGTGCCGGCGGCAAAGCGTTTATAGGAATTGATCATCGGGGCCAGAAACACCGTCATGGCGCTGGCGTGTTCCAAAAGCCCGGCCATGAAGGCGCGCATCAGGTCCGACATGCCCAAATCGCTGTTTTTATCCAGAAACAAGGGCGTTTTGGCGCTCTTGTCCCACAAGGACATGTGGATATGACAGGAATTACCCGCCAGATCGGTACGCCATTTGGGCATAAAGGTGATGGCGCGGCCATGTGCATGGGCCATCTCTTTCATGCCGTTTTTCATGATCACATGATTATCGGCCATGGTCAGCGCGTCCGCATAGCGCACGTTCATTTCCTGTTGGCCCGGCCCCCATTCGCCCTTGGAATTTTCCACCGCAATACCGGCCCCTTGCAGGCCATTACGCATGGCGCGCAATAACGGTTCTTCCTTGCTGCCCTGAAAAATGTGATAGTCTTCGATATAGCGACCGCTGGGCTCAAGGTCTTGAAAATGCTTGGCGCTGGCGCTCTCATAACTTTCATTAAACAGATAAAATTCCAGTTCGGTGGCCATCATGGCGCTAAAACCCATGGCCTCCAGACGTGCCAGTTGCGCCTTCAAAATGGCCCGGGGGCTGACCGGCAAGTCCTCGCCGGTATGGTGATCCAGTACATCGCAGAGCACCAGAGCCGTGCCCTCCAGCCATGGGATACGGCGCAAGGTGGACAGGTCCGGCTTGAGCGTAAAATCGCCATAACCCTTGTCCCAGCTGGTGCCCGCATAGCCCGGCACCAATTCCATCTCCATGTCATTGGCCAACAGATAGTCACAGGCATGAGTTTCCTCATACCCGCCATCGACAAAAAACTGCGCATGAAATCTTTTACCCATCAGGCGGCCCTGCATATCGGCAAAACATACCAGAACCGTGTCGATCTGACCGGCCGAGACCTCCTCTTTCAGGGCTTGCAAAGTCAGGGGTGCGCTCATGATATTTTCCCAAAAAAGTTAGAAATCCGGCCCGGTAGGAAGGCGTTTGACGCAAAAAGCGGGGATAAGCCCCGCCAGCAGCCCGGCAAAAGTTAGGCGCACTTGCAAACCCGCACAAGGTCTTTCCTGCGTGAGCACAGGTTCGCGCCCTGGTTTTCGTATCTTCACCCTGTCAAAGAGCCATACAGGCAGGCATTCGCATCTCTGCATATGCCAGTATACCCCGTCCCTTTATCCCGCGGATAAGGACCCCAAACCCAAGGGACAAAGAGGGATCATCAGGGGGATTTAAGGGGCTGATATGGGGTAAAACAAGCGCTACAAGGGGCTATCCGAGGGTCACACCAAGGGGTAAATGGCCCCTCAACTTTTCCCTGAGCACACACCAAAACCGCCCCGTCATGGCCGGCATTTTCAAGATGCGTTCATGAGGGGCGGTCTGGTCGTTGATCCCGCCAGAGCGGGGATGGTCAGGCCTTAGAAAGCCAGCCAGCTGAACAGAAACAACGTATTGTTGTCGCTGGCATTGCGGCCAAAGCCGTCATAATTTTTCTTGCCGCCGTTAAACTTGTTATAGGCGGTGTATTGCAGCCCGACGCGGATATTAGACAGTGAATTGCCCGGCGATCCCTCTTTGCCAAAGGGGGGTGCAGTCCGCCTGGAACACAAACCCGTTGGAATTGGGTTTGCCAACCCGGCTGCCGTCAATTTCAACAGGTGAGAATATGCCCACATCCTGACTGCCCGTGGTGTTGAAATACCCCAAAGTCAGGCCATAGGTATTTTTGTAATAATAGGCCGCATTCACATTAAAGCTGTTCAGGCTGTTTTTCAGATTAGCGGCATCCCCGGCGGCAAAATCCGCATTCAGGGTCTGGCGCTCATGGATATAGCGCGAATTGACCGATACCGAATGATCACCATTAAAGTACTGATAGGTGGCATCAAAACCAATATCGCTGAATTTGTTTTTCAGGCCCCGTACCCGGTTCGGAAACAATTTGGTGACCATGCCAAAACTGCCAATGGAGAAGGAGGAATTGTCGCCTTCCTTGTTAATGGCAATCCGCCAATAGGGGGCCAGACCGCTCATCCGACCGGCATCGGCCGCAATACCAAGGCTGCCTAATGTATTTTCGGCAATGGTGGTGTATTGACCTGCTTCCAGATACAGCATGTCGTTATAATAGCCATAAACAGTGGTGCCGATCACCTGGGTTGCCAGACCACCATCAATCATGGGGCCAGCCCCTGGTCCCGGGGCCAATTCTGAGCCAGTAAAGGGAAAGCCCCAGCCCGGGGTGGAATTCCATGGGTCCTGAATGGTGGGATTATTATTCACCGAGACGCCAAGGATCAGATCATTGCCGCCCAACTGGGTCTCGCGTGCATAGCGCACATCGGTATTATCCAATGCCACCGCCCGGTCTATGCCGGAATAGGTGGTTTGGGAAAACACCCCCAGCCCCGGTGCGATTTTACCCGCCAGAAAGAACGAAGCCTCGTCCAGGGCAAAATTGTCATTCTCGCCAAAATGCGGTGGGGCCATGCCCCCGGGTACGCCTTTCTTGGTACTGTCAAAAGAGGCAATCACCATGCCCGAAACCGGTAAATACCATTTCGGCGACGCCCCCATGGAATAGGCCAGCATTTTAAAGCGCCGGCCAAACGCATTGAGTTGCGGGCCAAACCCGCCAACATGACAGGCCGTACACGGCATATCGGTTTGCCGGGCAAAACTGGGCACTGCCTGGGCGCTGGTCGTGGAAAAAGCCAATAATAAGATTGCCGGGCTGGCCGCCTGAACAAGTACTTTGGCACACTTTTTCAGAAGGCCAGCCGGCCTGTAGGGAAGATTTGAAGAGGATAGTTTATGATGTAATGAATGTGCCATGATCCATGCTCCTGCTTGGTCTGTTGAACACATTCTCAATATAAATATTTGGTAATGTTCATACAATGACGAATCAACCATTGCGCGTCTTTGTCACATTGTGCGCGCGTGTCGCAGGATATGGACACAAAATGGCCTTATTGGGCGTAATAAGCGATCATCATACGCAATTGACCCTTGTCCCAGTCCGCCGCGCCGGTAAGGCGGGCGCGCTCGCGCCCCTGTCGATCCAGGATCAGGGTGGTCGGCACCACCGCGGTGTTGGTGGCAGCCAGTATGGCTTTGTCATTGCCATGAAACGCCGGCAGATTACCCAGCCCTTCGCGTTGCAGCCAGAGCGCCGGCGGCACCTGTCCCGGATGATCCAGATTAAGGGTGAGGACCACAATCTTTTCGCCCGCCAGATCGCTTTGCAGGCGGCTTAATGCTGGCATTTCGCGGCGACAGGACGGACACCAGGTGCCCCAGAGATTGAGGATCACCACCTGTCCGCGCCATTCAGCCAGGGTATGGGGTTTGCCCTTTTCATCCAAAAAGGAAAACACCCCCAGATCGCGGGGGGTATCATGGCGTTGCAGACCCAGCTCTACCCCATTGCCGCGCATCGCCATTTGCATAAACACCTGGCGCGCGGCAAAGAAAATCACCAGGGCGGCAAGGAACAGGGCAAAGCCGATCAGCGCCTTGCGGATCATCCGCCAACGCCCCGCGCCACGATAAAACCGATCGCCAGCAGGAGGCACAGGCTGGCATGGGCAAGCAGCGTAAAGGGGATGGCCGGGATCAACTGGCCCCGGCGCAAGGCCCGGCTTGCCAACGCCGACGGGATCAGCGCCAACAGCGCCCCTTTGGGCCATAGGGGCACGGGCGCGGCGATGAGGCTGAGCGCGCCAATGCCAAAAAGCACCGCCAGGCCATGGCGCGCCAGTGCCGCCCCCAGCCGCACCGGCAGGGTGTTTTTGCCCGCCTGTTTGTCGGCCTCAATATCGGGGATGGAATTGACCCACAAAATGGCCGCGGTGAAACTGCCCATCACCAGACCCAGCCACCAGGCCCCGGCGGGGATATGGCCAAGCAGCATATAGCTGACACCAATGGCCGGCAGTATCCCAAAGCACAGCGCAATGGTCAGATCACCCAGCCCCTTGGGGGCCAGACCGCCAGGCATGGAATAAAGCGCGGCAAACACCCCGCCGGTCAGCCCGATATAGAGCAAAGTCGGCCCGGTAATGGCACTCAAGTAAAGACCCATCAGCGCCCCGGCTGCCATCAGGACCATGCCTAAATTGCGCACCTCTTCGGCGCGCATCACCCCATTCTGGATAAAGCGGCTGCCACCGGTAAAGGGGTAAATGCGGGCCTGATTGGCCGCATCACTGCCGTTTTTGGCGTCAAAATAATCATTCAGGGCGTTTGCCCCCAAATGGATCAGCGCAATGTTAACAATGGCCGCCAGCACAAGGGGAAAAGAAAATGCCCCGGTGTGCAGATACCAGGCATAGGCAGAGGCCGCGATCACCGGCAAAACCGACGCGCTGAGGAAAGCCGGGCGCGTGGCGGCCACCCACATGGCCAGCAGATTACCGACATGGCGGCGGTGATAAAGCGCGAGACTGGGTTCGGTCATGGATAATCACCCCGTTTAAAGACATAAAAGCCGCCAAGCGCCAGAATAGCCCCCAGCCCAATGGGATAGAGCACAGAATAGAGCATAAAGCCCGTCCGGCCAAAAACGTCCAAAATCAGATAGGCCGTTGGCCCCAGCATCAGCAATTGCGGATCAAAAAGGATCATCGCCCCGCCGCGAAACACCTCCAGCGGATTAAGCAACGCAATGGTCATCACCAGTTCTGGCGCGGCCTGTGCCTTGATCAACAGGCCCAGCAGGATGAGGTCTAAAAACAACAAGAGGGTCAGCCAGAGCAACAGCGCCGCGCTTTGTGCCATTTCGGTGGTACGCGCCATGGCTGAGATCAAAAATCCAAAGCCCAAAAAGCAAAAGCTAAGCACCAGAAGCAACAGCGAATACCACGCCACCTGCCCCATGGGCACGGCGGCACCTTTGAGGGCACCCCACAGCACCGCCCCCAGCATGGCCACAAAAACGGGTAGGAAAATCACCACAAAACGCCCCGCAAAGCGGCCCCAATACCAGGCACCCAGGGAGACCGGCAAAGACAGCATATATTCATTCACCCCCGCCTCGCGGTCCCCAGCCAGGGATCGCACCGTGGTGATCAACACAAACAGCGGCATAATCGCCATGGTCAGTTGGATATAGGTGACCAGCAGGCGGGACAGGCCGGTAAAGCCGCGCACCCGCGACTCGCTAAGCCCAAAAACAAACAGGATCACTACAATGGCCCCAAAGATCAGCGCATAAAGCAAAAACCAGCGGGCGCGCAGGGATTCAGAAATATCCAGCCGCGCGGTATGTAAAAACCCCTTCATTGACCTGATCCCATTTTCATATCCATGCCCATTTTAGGGCGCGCCAATACGGACCGGACCATGGCATCAAAATCCACGGCTTTATCTGTTTTTTCGGCAATCGCCCCAAAGCCAAAATCCATGGGCGTGGTCTGATCGGTCACAAAGAACGCGGTGCGGGCATCCAGCCAGCCTTGCCCATCGGTCATATTCATCACCCAGACCTCGGCCTGGGCGCCCGAGCCGCCGTGGGCGTTCATCCACAACACCGCGCCGCCAATATCGTCAAAACGGTGCAACACGCCATCTTTTGCGCGAACCTCAGCGGCAAAATGCGGGTCCGAAATCATCATGCGGCATTGCTCGCATACATCGCGGTCATAATGGATCGCTTGCGGCCCGGTTTTTGGCCCGCCGCAGGCCCCAAGGCCCACCAGCATAATCACCAAAAGGGATGTAAACGCTTTCATGACGCGGCTTCCTTTTTGTCCTGCAAGCGAATGTCGCACAAAAGGCCCGCATAACGGGTCAGCATGCCCAAAAAGCGAAGGCGGTCCGGTCCGGCAATGCTGCCCTGCCACAGACAGCCACCTTTATCGGGGGCAAGGCCCCATTCATTGGCGGTTTTGGCAAAGGCCGCATCAGCGCGCTTTATGGTCAGGCGACAGGCAAGGCGCGCCGTGGGATCGGTGACATCCTCCACCCGGTCATCCAGCACCACCTTGCCCCGGTCCAGCTCGACCACCCGGTTGACCAAGGCGGCGACCTCTTCCAGCCGGTGCGAGGAAATAATCATGGTGTGATCCAGACGCTCGCCCATCAGATCAAACAGGATCTGCCGCGCCTTGGGGTCCAGATTGGCCGTTGGCTCGTCCATAATAATGGTGCGCGCCGGACGGCCCATGGCAATGGCGATCAGGATTTTCTGTTTCTGACCACCCGAGAGCTTCACAAAGGGCCGCTTGTCGATCTCATCCAGCTCCAGCCCCAGACGCACCCCAATGGCACACATGTCGGTGCTGTTCGCCCCGCAAATCTTGGCGGCATAGTCAAACAAAATCCCAACGGGCATTTTCAGGGGCGGCGGCAATTGCGGCACAAAACTGATATGGCGCAAGACATCGGCGCGATGCGCCCGGGGCGAGCGACCATTGACCAACACCTCGCCCTCATAGACATATTCCCCCAACAGACAGCGGATCAGCGTGGTTTTGCCCGCCCCGTTCGAGCCAATGAGCGCGATACGATCGCCCGGCCGGATGGTCAGGTCCAATTGGTCCAACACCCGGGTTTTGCCAAAGTTTTTGGTCAGGCGGGAAAAAGTGATCATTAGAGCAATCCTCCCAGACCCTTGACCTTAAAGCTGAGCGCGCCGGTGGGGCAGGCTTCAAGACACATGCCGCACCGGGTGCAATCGGCCCCGATATCCATATTCACATCCGTGGCGCGCCCTTTGATGGTCATATCCAGCACATGAGGGACCAGACAGACCGCGCGGCACTCACCCTCGTGCAGGCATTCGTTCAGATCGTAATGCACCACGGTGGGCGAAACTGATCCCACCAGAGAATAGGTGATGCCGATGGGGCAGACATAGCGGCACCAGAAGCGGCGAATAAAAAACAACTCGATCAACAGCAACAGGCCAACCCAGGCGAGCGCCAGCGTAAGTCCATAGGTAAAGGCGCGACTGAGAATGCCCACCGGGTTAATAAATTCAAACACCGTAAAGCTGGTGATAAAGGCGAGCGCCGCAAACACCACATAGAGCACCGTGCGCATGCCCCGATGCAAAGGAATGTCCTTGGCCCAGCCTTTTTCCACCAGTTTCAGATGCAGCATTTCCACCCATTCCGAGGCCAGATGATAGGGACAGGCCCAGGAACAAAATGCCCGGCCACCCACCAGCCACCACAGCACCGCCACGGTGACCATGCCGATGACCACATTGGTGAGGATGGTTTTTTGCGCGAGCGTAATCTGTATGCCCGAGTTCAGATCCGCCATGTGAAAGCCGACAAAGCGCGAGGCCGTCAGCGCCCCTTCGACCAGTTGCACATCGAATTTATAGGACACCACAAACATCAGATTGATCAGAATGATCGAGGCCCAACGCCATTTGCGCCATTTATAACTGGGCTTTTTATCGGCCAGTTCTTCGCGGATTTTGGCCAGCCGCACCAGCCGCACCTCCGGCGTTTTTTTATAAGCGTGCAACGCCCTAGCCTCTTCGGAATAATCGCTTTTATCCGGCTTGCCGGGGGCCGCCCCCAACATCACTTTTAACGAATGCAGATAAGCTTTTAGCGCGCGACCCATTACGCACTCTCCCGTTTGGCGGCAATGTCGATGGTGATGCTGGATGGTTCGGTCGGACAGATCATTTCGCACATGCCGCACCCCACGCAGACATCGGTATTGACCACCGGGGTGCGACGTTTGTCATTAGGGTCATCACTAAGGGGCTGCATGGAAATGGCGTTTTTGATCGGGCATTCGCGCACGCACAGATCACATATTTCCAGATCATAGGGGTGATCGGCAATGGGAATGGGGTTCCAGCGATCAACCTCCACATAGCGGTGAATGCCGGGGAAATCTTCGCCCCGGGCCAGACCAACAAAACCCAGGCCCTGGCGGGCAAGACAGGTGGTGGGGCTGGAAAGCCGCGCCAAACCCATTTGCACTTCTTCTTTTTTGTTGATCTTGTGGCTGAGCGAGCCCGTGGGACAGGCCAGAATGCACTGGGTGGCATCACAGGAAAAATCACAGGCCTGAGTGCGTGCATCAATATAGGGCGTGCCAAGGCCAAAGCCGTCCATAATATCGGCCAGCTTGATGGCGTTGACCGGGCAGACCTGTTCGCATTGACCGCATTTAATGCACGAAGCCAGAAACAAACGCTCGTCCAGGGCACCCGGCGGGCGCAGGCGTGTCTGGCCATTTTTGGCCACCGGCACATAACCGGCCAGGCCCACGCCCGTTACCCCGGCCCCGGCCACCATGGACAAAAGCAGGGTGCGCCTTTGCTTTTGCTGGCGCGAAAGGTGCTTGTTGGCTGGTTTCTTTTTCGCTTTTGGCTCAGTCATCGCTTTTATCTTTATCTGTATAGAGACCAAAGGGATCGAGGCGTTTCATCGACGTACCCGCCTTGTCGGCGCTGGTGGTCAGGCCGAAGGTGTGCAGGCGCACCCCTTCATTGGTATCACCCTTGGCCAGCGTTATCGGGGTGAAAGTCTTGTGAATACGCGGCTGGTCATCCTCCAGCATGATCAGAGGATCGGTAAAGGGGGCCAGACGTTCCATAAAGTCCAGAAAGCCCAATGCGGGTGAGCCTTTGAAAAAGGCAGCGTTGGGCACATCCATCCATAAACGATCCGCATACACATTCAGGCGGTAGGGGGTATCGCCCAGCCCGTCTTTATTTCCATCAAAGCCCTGATAATCATCCCAGTAATTGCCCTGCCAGATATTGTGATTGGCCCCGGCAAAGGTGCTGACACTGACATGGCGGATATTGTTCATGAACCGATTGTCCTTGAACAAATTACCGTGCCAGTCATTCAGAAAACTGACCCCCACATCGTTAAAGGCAATGGTATTGCGGTATATCCGATTAGTGGTACCCGGCTGAAACGGCGAGACATCCAGATAAAGGCCGGTGCCGTTATAGAGGATTTCATTGTCCACAATGTCCAGATTGCTGGCCTCTTTGAAGCCAATGCCGATCCCGGCGGCCCCCTGGGCCTGGATAATGCGGTTTTTGCGCACCACCACGCTGTCGCTATACATCAGGAATATGCCGGTGGAGTTTTTGGCAAAGGTGTTGCCCTCGACCAGATTATAGCGCGAATACATGAAGTGCAGACCATAGCGGCCATTGCGCACGGTATTATTGGCAATGATGTTGTCGGCGGAATACCAGACCACTAGATCGCGCGAATTGGTGATGGTGTTGTCTTCGATGCGGTTGTTTTTGGAATACCAGAGCCGGATGGCATCGCCGCGCACCCCAAGACCAATATCGGATTGCGAGGAAATGCGATTACGCCGCAGCACGTTATTGTTGGATTGTTGCAGGCTGATGCCAAACAGGCATTCCTCGATCACATTGTCCTTGATGACGTTTGAATTGCCATAAACCGCCACCCCGGCGTCAATGTCATTATGCTGGTCGCCCGAATTGACCAGACGCAGGTTTTGCACCGTCACCCCATGGCCGCGAATGGTGATCACCGCCCCTTCGCCGCCATTATCAATGGTCACCTTGCCCTGGCCATCCAGAGTGAGGGGTTTGGTAATCACCACCGGCCCGGCATAGGTGCCTGCCAGCGGCTGGATGATATCGCCAGGGCTGGCCGCATCGATCAATGGCTGTAAGGGCGGCAAGGGTGCGGCCCCCATGGCCGAACCCGCCACCAGCAATGCGAGCGCGGTTATCACGGGAAGGAAAAACACACGCCCCATGACCGTCTATCCCTTTGGTTCGTCCATTAGCTGTTTGCGCCGCAACAACAGCGCCAGACCGGTCATGGCCGACATCACCATCATCACCCCAAAGCCGATAGAGGGATAGGAGTGCGTGGTAAATTGCGCCACCTTGCCCTCGCCAATCACCGTGGGCATGAAGGCTTTTAAGGTAAACGCCCCCATATCGTTCAGGCTGTGACCATACCACCAGAGCCAGCCAGCATATTCCACCAGAAAGAAAAACGGCAGCATGAGCGGACCAATGGCCAGCAGATAATAAAACAAAGAGCCGGTTTTGCGGGTCAGCAGCACCAGCGCAATCATCACCAGCAAAATTCCCCAAAAGGCAATGGTGCCCACGGTGGACATGATCTTGACCAGCGGCTCGATCTCTTTGGGGTTATTGAACCAGCGGCCCAGGCCCTTTTTATAGTTCCAGAACAGCACCTGTTTGCCGCTGCCGGTCCATTTTTCACGGGTCATGGGCGGGCGGCGGCTTTGATCCGCATCAAACGACGCATGCAGGATGGAGATATACAGATCCTTGCCCTTCAGATTACCGTTACCGGCCTCGGCCAGAATGTCTTTTAGCAATTTGCCCGCATTGCCGGTATCGCCAGACCCAGAATGCAACCGTTCCAGCGTGGCCATCAGGCCGCCCTGGCCAGAGCGATCCAGACTATCCTTCAAATCATCGCGGCTTTGCAGAGAACTTTCACCGCTTTCTTCCAGCGATTTTTTAAGGCGCGCAATGATGGGGCTGATGTCTTCGCCGGTTTCCTCTTCACCCTGCCCCAGGGCCGTCACCATGGCAGACAGATATTGATCGCTTTGGTATTTTATACCGCCCGGCGCGTAATAGGCCATGGCCATCCAGATGGCGATGACGCCAAATCCAACGGACAGGATAATGGTACGGCGGCGTTCGTCCTTAAAGGCAAACCCCACC
Source organism: Robiginitomaculum sp. (assembly GCA_030949705.1). Classification (GTDB taxonomy): domain Bacteria; phylum Pseudomonadota; class Alphaproteobacteria; order Caulobacterales; family Maricaulaceae; genus Robiginitomaculum_B. The sequence continues at coordinate 119,911 of JAUZSF010000004.1, forward strand.
AGCATCACCGCCATCATGCCCAGCAAAAACGGGGCGAAGAATTTTTCCAGCACCCCGCCCGAGGCAATGGGATACATGCCGACAAAATGGTTGATGGCATCCATTTCGTGCACACAGTTCAGGGCGCTGGTTTGTTCGATCTCGGCCTTTTGATGCAGGGTACAGCCGTTAAAAACACCGTTGAGATGAAAATTGATCCGCACCCCGTCGGGAAAGGCCTCTTTGGGATATTGCGGTGCCGACAAAGACACCCACCAGGCGGGCAAATAATACACCATCACCAATAATAGCGCCGCCCCAAAGGCCAGTATTTTCACCAGACGATCCCGTTTTTCCTGCACAGCATTATCCATCATCTTTCCCCATTAGAGCCACGCCCGGCCTGGATGGCCGGCCCGTGTTGATCGGTTTTGACAGCCTTCAGTCGAAGTCCGGATTGTACCAGTCCGCGCTGGGGGCCAGATCTTCGGCCGGGGGTTTCAGGCGAGAGACATAATCCACCACCGCCTTCATATCGGTGTCCGAGAACCCGGCAATCTGCTTGACCATATCCGGGTTGGCATTGCGGCGTTTTTTATCGCGAATCCATTCAAACTGACGCAGCAGGTATTTGTAATGCTGGCCCTGAATACGCGGATAATATTTGGCATTATCACCCTGGCCATTATCCCCATGACAACGCACGCAATTTTCCTTGTAGAGCTTGGCCCCCAGTTCCAGATTATCGCCGGGACCGACGCCGGGTTCCGGATTCATGGGGATGCTCTGGATATAGCGCGCCACGGCGGCAATGGCATAGGGACCACCACCCACTTCGGGGGCCGCATTTTCGATCTCTTTTGGCAAGGCAAAAGGATACATGGTCGGGTTGTCCCGGTTCAGCGCCCGGATATCCGATAATTGCTTGATGATCACATCTTCATGCTGGCCGGCCAGTTGCGGGAAGGTACCATCCTTGGTGCCCCAGCCTTCGGGCAGGTGGCAGGCCGAGCACACCTCGAACACCGCCACGCCATCGGCGCGCACTTTTTCCAGCTCGGCCTTGGACATGGATTTGAACTGTTTGGTGAAGACCAGCGCTTCATCCTGTTCCCCGCCGCCCTGGTTCCATCCGGCCGGCTTGTCGGTAAAGGCGGCCAGACCAATGCTGAGGGCGATAACGCCCAGTGCCGTCATGCTTGCTTTGGAAAATTTCATCATGCTCTCCAACATTAATATACTCATGCTAGCCGGTTTTGCGGCGCCCATTATTGATTCGGGTCAATTTGCGACAAATAATCTGCCAGGGCGCCGATCTCTTCATCGCTCAGTCGCTTAACGAACGGCAACATCATGCGCGAACGCCCATTGGTGCGCGCCCCGTCGCGAATATCGATCATTTGCGCCACCAGATAGGCTGATTTCTGGCCCGCCAGACGCGGATACCCTTTCAGCGGCTTATTGCCGCCCACCCCGTGGCAGGTCCGGCATCGGCCTTTTTTATAGGCCGCCTCGCCCGCCGCGATACGATCCGCGCTCAGGGCCGGGTCATGGACTTGCGGCCCGGCGGGATCCAGTTTGGACAGCCAGTCAGCCAATATCTTGATCTCGTCATCGCTGATCCGCATTTCGCCATCCGCGGTGACCAGCGAGCCACGCATGCTTTCGGCGCGTGGATGCCCGGTTACCGGATCATTACTGCCCTGACGTTTTTTGGATAGAATATCCTTGATCTGTGTGCGGATATAGGCCGCATCCAGACCAGCAATATCAGGGTATGCCTGAATGGCCCGCGCCCCATCTTTGCCGTGACAGGCCATGCAGGTGCGTCGCAAATAAAGGCGTTTGGCCGAAGGTGGCTTGGGGGTGGCCGTGGCCGTTGCCTCTTGCGCCATGGCACCACCAATTGCCGGAGAAAACCCCAAAAGGACCGGTATGGCCAGCGCCGCCATCGCCATTGGTTTTAAAATCCGCATCGTCTTATCCTCAATCGTTGTTTGGGAATAGGAAGGGCAGATCATGACCTGCCCTTCACCAGATTCCGGACTAGTCTTTGGTTTCGACCAGTTTGGCGCCATGCTCTTCCAGATAAGTTTTGGCGCGCAGACCAATGTCGGCGGTTTTCACCTGATACTGGAACCATTGCTGGGCCCAAAGGGTGGCGTTCTGCCAATCCTTGGCGGCGGCATAGTCTTCGGACTTTTTCTTCGCATCAGCGGCAAAGTTCAGTTGGTCCGTAGCGTCTTCCACCAGGGAAACCACCGGGGCAAAGTCCTTGAAGTTTCGCGCCGTGATATACCCAACCACACTGTCGATAACCTCCTGGGTCTGGACATTGGTGGCAATCTGTTTGGAATAATCCGCCTCGGTATAGACCGTGCCCTGACTGGTTTTGCCACTAGAGGCTTTCATGCCTTTTGGCCGCACCAGCAGATAGCCTTGCATTTCCAGGTGCAGAGCCGAACAGAACTCGGTGCAGTAATAGGGGAACACCCCGGCCTTGTCGGCGACAAAGGTTGCCGAAACGGTTTTGCCCGGCTCGACCGACAGGTTCACATTGGTGCCGTTAATGGCAAAGCCGTGGGTTTCATCCTGGGCCCGTTCCACATTGGTGAAGTGCACCGAAACCGTATCGCCTTGTTCCACCTCGATGATTTCCGGGGTGATGTGAGAGCGGATCAGCGTGCCGTAAACATGGGTCACGCCATCTTTTTTCACAATTTTCTCACGGCCCGGACGGGTGCGATACTCTGATTTTTCATCCTTGCGGCTGTTCCAGCCGGTGGAATAACGAATTTTGGGTTTCAGCTTGTCCGCCGATATGGCCACCGCATAGTGCGGCTCGCCCAGTGGTACCGGCATATCATAGAGCAGCTTCATCTTGTCGCCCGAAATGTCGATCAACTGGTGATTTTGCGGATGCAACGGCCCCACCGGATTAAAGCGGTCAATGGCCAGTTTGTTCAGCGATACCAGATACTTGCCTTTTGGCGTAACGCTGTCGCCTTCCATCGTCATCAAATGGCCGACATTATAGTGAATGTGTAGGGTATCCAGCACCTTGCCTTCGCAATAATCCCATTTGGTCACCATGGAATCCACATAAATGGAGGTATAGACCACGCAGGGTTTGGAATCATACTGGGTGTGTAATGGCCCCAACCCCACTTCAACCTGGGTGTGCAGAGATTTTTTCAAATCCAGGATCGGCACCCCGTACGGGTCCTTGCCGGCAAAGTCCTTTTTGTCGATCAGCGCTTTGATTTTCTTGAAATCATACACGCTGGCATGGGTATCCAGCTTGCCTGAAACGATCAGATAACGCCCGTCGGGGCTGACATCGATACCATGGGGGCTTTTGGCCTCGGGCAGCATGAATAATACCCCCGCCTTAATGGCAGTTTTCATAGGCAGGACCTGCATGCCGTTGACATCCTTGCCCTTGCCAGCAGCGATCAGGTCGGCGGCTTTCTTCCAGTTGATAATATGCAAAAAGTCGGTGTCTTTTTGCGAACATCCGGCCTCAAAAGGGGGACGGCCGTTTTCAATCCCGCCGACATAACGTTCGGTACAGAACGAGTTGGTAAACGACCAGCCTTCGCTGATGCCTTTACCAAAATCTGACAAATCCTGACTGTATGGCGGCAGCTCGACGGTGAAAGAGTTTTGCGGCTCGATACGGCCGATCTCGCGGTTGAATTTCCAATAGGTGACCGCGCCGCGATATTTTTCATTAAATTTGGACAGCGGCACATATTTCTTGCTGAACGGAGCCGGATATTGCGAGGCCTCGATCACATATTCAGTATTGGTGGAAACAAACGCGCCGCCATGTTCGGATTTCATGATCGGATTGACGACAATTTGCTTGGTCTCGAAATCCTTTAAATCGACAACCGCCAGGCGCGGATTGTTCTTGTCATTGATAAAGAGATATTCACCATCATATTCGCCATTGGTTTCAGAAATGGCCGGGTGGTGCGTGTCGCCAAATTTGATATCCTTGCCATCAATGCGCCCTTCGGCCAGCACTGCCTTGGATTCATCATCAAAGCCATAGCCCTGCCAGGGTTCGGGGGTGAACACCGCCACATATTTCAGGATCCGCATGGACGGAATGCCATAAACAATCAGCTGGCCGCTTTGCCCACCAGAACTGAATGCCAGAAATTCATCGCGCCCACCGGTTGGCACATAGGTTTTGGCCGCGGCCAGAACGTCCTTGTCAGTCAGCCCACGGGCCTTCATGACGTCCTGCAATGTATCATCGCCAAAGGCAGCACCCGATGCCGCCAGCGACAAGCCGACCACCGCCGATCCCATCAGTAAATGCTTGGTAAAGTGTTGCATAGTCATCCCCTCCAGAAAGTGTGCCACAGCGACTTCCAGTGCCCTGTGCCGTAGAAACTTCTGATAGGTATCACCAGGCTTGGGGCCCTGATAATGCGACAAAACTACTCTGCGACAAAACTACCCAATACTTGTTTTTCGCCCTTGATCTTGATCAAGGTCACCTCTTCATTATGGCGGTAAGGGACCAATACTGTATCTTAATGGGGGCCAGCGAGACTATGTACTTCAGTCATAAACTATATTTACCTATTATCGGGGCTGGGGCGGTGCTGGCCCTGGTACTGGCCGGATGCACCCGACAAGAGCCCCCGCGCTCCCAGAACGTGGCCGCAAGCCCGCCGGGCCTTGCACAAAGCAGCCGTGATGAAACACAAAACACCCCCATTGGCGGGCGTTTCATCCTGCGTACCCATACGGGCAAAGTGGTCACCGATCAGGACTTTCAGGGGCAGTTTTTGCTGATCAATTTTGGCTATGCCACCTGCCCGGATGTTTGCCCCACCACCTTGGTCAAACTGGCCGAAGTGGATCATCTTTTGGGCGATCTGGCAGACCAAGTGCAGGTGCTGTTCATCAGTGTTGACCCGGACCGCGATACTGCACAGGTGCTCGAAAACTATGTCACCAGCTTTGATCCCGCCTTTATCGGCCTGACCGGCACCAGGGCAGCCATTGATTCGGTGACCGGCAAATACCACGTCAAATACGCCTTTGTCGGCCGCGATAACGATGCCGACATGGAGTACACGGTCGACCACACCTCTTCGGTTTTTTTCATGGGGCCGAACGGCGAATATATTGGCCGGTTCAGCTATGCCACCCCCGCTGAAACCATTGCCAAAAAAGTCAGTGAAACCATCAAGGCGGCCCCGCCACCGGCCTAGTTTATCTGTGAATGGCTCCAGTCCGCCCCGGTTTTGCCAAACATAAAGCCGTTGCTATAACGCGGGGAGACGGCGCGCTCTGCCAGCATCGCCAAGGCTTCGCCTGCTGAAATATTGCCATCACAGGCGGCGCGAAAAGTCTGGGCCACATGGACCATATCTTCGCTATGGGGCGACAGCCTTAATGAGGTGACCCCGGCCCCGTCAATGGCGGCTACATCCCCGACCATATTGGCTCGGCTTTCCGACAGGGTCTGCACCCCGTTTATGGCCAGAAATTTCTGATCATCCAGGGTGTCCACCGCCAGACCATCCATATCTTCCTCGCACACAAACAGGCACGAATCCTTGCTCCGCCCCGCCAGGCGCGCATGATAACAGCGTCCGGATATGGCCAATGGCAAACGGCCATAGGCCCAGACCTCGATCCCCGCCCCGGCGCGGGTGCCGTGATCAGCCAGCGTGGCTATTGTTTCAATCGGCAATTCGGGGGGCAGACAGATATGGGAGGCTCCACGGGCGATCAACCAATCCAGCGTGCCAGTATTATAGACATTCACCAGCGGCCCCACGGTAAATTTCTGATTCTTTGCAAGATAGCGCATCATGGTCAGGTCATTCACCTCGACGGCAAAGCCCGCCTCGACCAGATCAGACAACATGGCGCGTTCCCGTTTCAGGGTGACCAGCCCCAAAGAAGCCAGCACCACCTCCTTGCCGGCGCGCGCTAACCGCTCAGCAATTTCGGGGATCAGGGCCTCGTAAAACGGTAGACGTTTGGAACACACCACCTCGCCCAGCACCACCCGGTCAATCGGCGCCTCATCGGCAATACGGGCGTAAAAATCCTGTATCAGATCGGGCTTCCAGTGGAACATTAACGGCCCCAGGGTCAGCTGCATGATCGGCTCTCCTTTATTAACGCCAGGTCTTGCGATAGGCGCCAAGGGTGTTGTCCTGCCCCTCGCTCAGCTTGGCCAGGGCGCTGGGCGGAATGGACTGGCCGGCGGCACAGGCCTTTACCGCCTGTCGAAAGCTGCACACCACGGCGGCAACATAGGCGCGGCTGCGCTGGCGGCCTTCGATTTTAAGCGCCGTTACCCCGGCCTTGGCCATTTGCGGGATCAGGCTGGCGGCATCCAGACTGATGGCATCTTCGAACACATGGCCGGTGCGCGCCCCGGCGCTGAAACAGCCCTTGCACAGGGTCGGATAGGGCGCGGGCGCATCCTGACCCACCTTGTCGATGGTGAACTCACCCAGCTTTGAGACCAGTTCATCGCCGCTTTGTTCATAAACCACATGGCTGGCCGGCGAGCACACCCCGTTCATATTGGGCGATTGCCCGGTGGCATAGGAGGATAGCGAACAGCGCCCCTCTTCCATCACACACAGGCCGCCAAAGACGAACACTTCGGTTTCGGTGTCAATTTCGCGATTAATCGCAGCAATTTCCGGCACGCTGAGCACCCGGGGCAGTACCACCCGTTTGACGCCAAATTCTTCGGCGTAAAAATTGATCACATCGGGATTGGCCGCCGCCGCCTGTACCGATAAATGACGGCGCAAATCACCATGATGTTTGGCGGTGTACGCCAACAGGCCGATATCGGCCAGAATCACCGCATCGGCACCAACGGTGTGGGCATCGGCCACGGCCCGGTGCCACAGGGCCTCATTTCCCGCCTGAGGAAAAGTATTGATCGCCACCAGGACTTTGGTCCCGCGCTCATGGGCATACTCAATCCCCGCCGCCATTTCTTCGCGGGAAAAGTTCAGGCCCGGGAAATTGCGTGCATTGGTCTCGTCAGCAAAACCGCAATAGACCGTATCGGCCCCGGCCTCTACCGCGGCGCGCAAAGAAGCCGGCGTGCCGGCGGGACATACCAGTTCCAGCATGGTCATGAGGTAAACTCCGCCCGGCGCAACGCGACCCCGGTTCGTTTTTGCAATTGACCCAACAGGGGCTGCATACCCGGTTTGACATAACGCCCCACCGGCCCAAGGGCGGCCAGAAATTCTTCGAACAGGTCCAGTTCTGAATCATCAATGGCATTGCGCAGCGCCAATACGGCCGCGGTATCCCCCTCCAGCACGATATCGCGGGAAAAGAACAGCGCATCCCCGTCATAGGCCCCATGGATCATACCGACCAGCGCCGCCAGCGAACCAGCTATGCGCCCATCCCATGGCCCTGCACGCCCGCGCCGGTGCAGGGTGATGCGCGGCGCCTCGGGCATGGGGAACACATGAAACACAAAGGGAAGGTCAACCGGATCGATTTGAAAGCATTTGCCCGCATGTGTCCCCAACCGGGTAAAAAGCGAGGGGTGACGGCGCACCATTTGCCGCGCCAGCCGGTTCATTACCAGCGCCAGGATTGGCAAGGGCAGGGGCCGCGCCAACATGCGTATGGCCGAGGGCAATCGGGGAATGGGACTGGGTGATGAAGACATGACAGCATCCTAGGGGGCCGCGCCTCTGAAGATTTGAACCCTCAAATCCCGTTGCGGCTCTGTCCCCAGCATCGCCGACCTGGGCCCTCTGCGCCAACCATAGAGCTTGCGACAAATGGTCCCAGCCCTGTTTTCAACACCTTTGGGCGCGTCAGAAAAAGAAATCCTTGACCAGGCCAACGGCTGTCCAAAAAACAAACCACAGCACCATAAAGGCAAAAACACCCAACAGCCCTTTGACGAAGCCAAAACCATCCATCCAGACAATCCCTTTTTGTATGGGGTCCGTGGGGCCGGCGCCGGGCGCCGCGACCTCGTGTTCATCCCTTTCACGGGTGCCGGTGACCGGATAACGCCGCCGTTTTAACGCCTCCAGCAAAAAGGGTGACGAAAAAAACAGAAATATAACAACCAGGAAAATCAGTTCGCCCTGCGAAAGCCCTTTGTTGATCCCCAGAACCAAGCCAATAGCCCCGGTGGCAATGATGGCCGCGCCCAGATAAACCCCACCAGAGCCCGCCGATGCCAAAGTCACGTTGTGGCCACAATTTGGGCAGATAAAAACGCTTTCCGTACTAAACCCACGTAAAGTGCGCTTGGTTGAGGTCATATTTGGATTGTCACACCTCCGACAACGCCGGGTATGTAAATCAGGAGGAAGTGTATCGTCTGTTGGAGTTGTCATGTGTAAATGGCCATGTCATTTTAAATATGGGGACAGATTAATCTAAAGCCGACAATCACAAGCGGCAAATTATATTCATCTTTCTTCACGTAGAAGGCCGGGGGGCAACGCTACAGCACGAGATCGTGCTTCCTCTTGTTTTCGTATGGTTAAAACAATAAGCGCACCCGCCCTGTTGAAAAAAACATGGGGGGATGTAGAGGATTTTCTCAGTTGGTTCCGTCTCTGTCATGAATACTGAATTTGACATTCACAAAAGGCGGGTTGGGTGCCGGCCAAGACTGGGGACGAGTAGCATTATGTTTTTAGGTAAAGTTGAGTTGCGGCCACATCGAGTTGCCTTGTTTACTGGAAATTACAATTATGTGATGGACGGTCCGGCCCGGGCACTGAACCTGCTGGTCAAGTTTCTGGAACGCCAGGGCATGGAAGTGCGGGTTTATTCTCCGACATCGGACACCCCCGCTTTCAAACCCACCGGCACGCTGGTTTCAGTCCCGTCCATCGCTTTGCCCGGTCGTCGGGAATATCGTCTGGGCCTGGGCATGCCCGCCGCCATCAAAGAAGATCTGGAGGCGTTCAGGCCCTCGATTTTTCATATTGCCTCTCCGGACCTTCTGGGCCACGCAGCCCTGAAACTTGCCCGAGAATGGGACATACCGGTGGTGGCATCTTACCATACGCGGTTTGATACGTATTTGCGTTATTATGGATTTGGCGCACTGGAACCTTTGCTGACCAAGGCGATTATTCGCTTTTACAATCAATGCGACCAGGTCTTTGTACCCTCTGCCTCCATGGCCGAAGAATTGCATACACAAGGCATTAACACTGATCTGAGAATTTGGAGTCGCGGCGTCGATCATGCCCTCTTTAATCCAGGCCAACGGGACAAGGCCTGGCGTTTGTCTCATGACATTCGTGACTCTGAGGTTTTGATCACCTTCGTTGGACGCCTGGTCTGGGAAAAAGGGTTGCAGTTTCTGGTGGATACGCTTGAGAGTTTACGGGCCCGGTGCGTGCCGTTTCATTGCATGATTGTTGGCGAAGGGCCGGCGCGGGCCAAGCTGGAGAAAAGGCTGCCTGGTGCCATCTTCACCGGTCATTTAAGCGGCCAGGCACTGGCGCGGGCCTATGCCTCGTCCGATATTTTCTTAAACCCCAGCGTCTCAGAGACCTTTGGGAACACCACCCTGGAGGCCATGGCCTGTGGCGTACCCTCTGTTTGCGCCAATGCCACCGGCAGCCGCTCGTTGGTTGCCCATAATCACACAGGCTATCTGGCGAAACCCAATGACGAAAATGATTTTGTGCACTGGCTGGCCAAGTTGGCAAAATCAGCAAAATTACGTGATGCATTTTCCCGCCATAGCGTTGAAATTGCGCGCACTTTTGATTGGGATAGCATTCTCAACAGCGTCATGGAAAATTATTATGATGCTATGGGACAAAAATATTTTCTGGTTGAACCCGATCTGCCCTCTGAGGGGTTGATCGAGGCCGAACAGACATTGGCAAAACCGGGTTTTGATTATAATCGCTTGCGCTATGGGGGGGCGTTGCAAGCCTCATTCTCCCCTATGCAAGCGGCCAATATGGGGGTCGAATCATGAGAATCGTCGATATTGCAGAGTTTTATAGTGAGCAAGGCGGCGGTGTTCGCACCTATATTGAGCAGAAGCTGGAATACAGCGCCCGCCATGGCCATTACACCATGATCATCGCCCCGGGGGCGGAAGATCGTGAAGACCATCGCCCCGGCGGCAAAATCATCTGGGTCAAAAGCCGGCGCCTGCCGGTGGATCCACGCTATTTCCTGTTTGCAGACCCGGTGCCGATTTACAAAATTCTGGACCGCGAAGCCCCCGACGTGGTTGAAGGTTCCTCTCCCTGGAAAGGTGGCTGGATTGCTGCCAAATGGCGGGGAGCAGCGGTGCGCTCTTTCTTTGTCCATGCCGACCCGGTGGCCGCCTACCCGCAAACCTTTCTGGAACCGGTGTTTGGCAAAAAAATGGTTGAACAGATGTTTGCCTGGTTCTGGCGCTATCTGAATCGCCTCAGCGCCCATTACGATACCTCGGTCGTGGCGGGTAACTGGCTGGCCGATCGCTTTGCCGGTTATGGGTTAAAACGGCCACGGGCAATCCCACTGGGCATTCAGCGCGAATTGTTTTCGCCGCTCTTGCGCCGTGAATCCATCCGTCTTGACATGCTGGACAAGTGCGGCCTTCAGGACCCCAAGGCCAAATTGATGATCACCGTCAGCCGCCACCACCCGGAAAAACGCATTGGCACCATGATCAAGGCCGTTTCGCGCCTTAATCAGAAACGGCCCGATGATCAACAGATCGGCCTCTTTATCATTGGCGATGGCCCGGATCGCAAACGGGTTGAACGTCTGGCCAAAAAGGCCAAAGGCATTCATGTCGCCGGGCAAATCAAAGACCGGCCACAATTGGCACAAATGATGGCCAGTGCCGATGCCATGGTGCATGGCAGCTCATCGGAAACCTTTGGTATTGTGGTGGGCGAGGCGCTCTGTTCCGGCCTGCCCATAGTTGTACCCGACATTGGGGGTGCCGCTGATTTTGCCCGCCCGGAATATGCAGAAACCTATACCGCCGGCAATATCGAAGGCTGTCAGCAAGCCATCACTCGGTTATTGGCGCGCCCCCCCGAAGAATTACGCCGGGCCGCCCTGAGTGGGGCCGCCAGCCATGTGCATTCACCCGATGATCACTTCAAAGCCCTGTTTGATCATTATGCAGCGCTGACCCAGCGGCCCGAAGAAGAAGAACATGTGGACGAGATTTTCGAACCGGCGGCGAGCCTGGTATCATGACACGCAAGACAGGGGATGCGAAATGGGCCGTTGTATTGCCCTATTACAATGAGGAAAATTACCTCGAAAACACGCTGCATTCCCTCTGCCAGCAATCCCTGCGTCCTGACCAGCTGATCCTGGTGGATAACGCCTCTACGGACAATTCCACCGCCATCGCCCGCTCGGTGGTGGCGCAATATGCACATATCAATGCTGTCTTTTTGCGCGAAGACAGGCCGGGGAAAATTCATGCCCTGCAAAGCGGATTGGCCGCTGTGCAAGCAGAATACACCGCCACCTGTGATGCCGATACCTATTATCCGCCGCATTATCTGGTACTGGCTCATCTTTTGTTTGAAGGAAATCCCTCGGCCAGCAGTGTTATGGCCATTGATATTTACAGCGACGTCCAATCCAGAAACGCCCGCGCCAAACGGTTGAAAACCTGGCTGGTGTCCAAACTCCTGCCGCGCCAGTGCCATACCGGCGGCTTTGGGCAAATGTTTCGCACTGAAAAATTGCGCCAATGCGGTGGCTTCAGCGCGACGGCCTGGCCCTTTGTGCTGGAAGATCATGAAATTGTGCACCGGACCCTAAAACACGGGGCCTCGCTATATCATCGCGACCTGTGGTGCCAACCCTCGGAACGGCGCACCAATGGGCCCAGTGTCAATTGGCGCCTGCCCGAACAGATTTTATATCACCTCACGCCCTGGCCATTAAAAGACTGGTTTTTTTACTCCTTTTTGACAAAAAAACTGCACCGTCGACAATTGGACAACAGCAAGCTACGGGAGCGTAGCTGGGTATGAAACAACTCCTGCTTAGCGTTCATGATGTGACCCCGCATCATTTTGAACGGCTAAAGGCGATCCATGCGTTCTTACAAGACCTTGGTGTTGGGCCGCGCTATGCCATGCTGATTGTACCCGATTTCTGGCAGCAATGGCCGCTGGAAGAGCACCCGGACTTTGCCAACTGGATTCGTGATCGGGCCAAAGAGGGCGTGGAGATGATCCTGCACGGCTTTACCCATCGCGATGAAAGTTCCCATGCATCAGCGTTCAAAAGCTGGAAAGCCCGCACCCTGACTGCCCGCGAAGGCGAGTTTTACGGCCTGTCCCGCGATCAGGCCGAAGAACGGCTGCAAAATGGTATTGAGGTTTTGCGTCAGGCCTGTGGCCTGGAGGTGCAAGGTTTTGTTGCCCCAGCCTGGCTCTATAGCGATGGTGCCCGCGATGCCCTTGGCGCCCTTGGGTTTCGTTTTGCCGAAGACCACTGGCATGTCTGGTCCCCGGCCCGTCAGGCCACTTTGTGCCGCGGCCCGGTGATCAGCTATGCCAGCCGCAGTGAAGGCCGCATTCGTTCTTCCCTGTTCTGGTCAAGGCTGGCTGACTGGCTGTTGCGGCCCCTGCCGGTTATGCGCCTGGCCATTCATCCCCATGATCTGGACAGTCAGCGTCTGGTCGAAGAAATCAGGCGCACCATTTCCCGCCAGCAACAGCGCCGTACCTTGTGCCAGTATGCGGAGTTGGCGGCATGATGCAAAAGATTAAAAATGCCGGTCAGAATCTGCACGGGATGTTTCATAAATTTTCCCAAAGCAAGGCGACCTTGTGGATCCGCCTTGGATTTTTGCTGGCCGTCGGCATTTATCTGTACCTGGAAATCACCAAGATTGGTTGGGCCGAAGTGTTGGCAGCCCTGCCGGCAAACCCGGCATTTTACCTGGTATTTGTGTTGATCTATCTGGCCCTGCCGCTTTTCGAAGTGGTGATTTATCAACGATTGTGGAAACGCCCCTTATGGCGCTATACGCCATTTTTCCTGCGCAAACAGGTCTATAATGCAGCCTTGATCGGCTATTCCGGCGAGGCGGTTTTTTGCTTTTGGGCACAGAACAAGCTCGGTCTGCCCAGCCGCACGGCCCTGATGGCAATCAAGGATAACAACATCCTGTCGGCCATGGCCTCCAACAGTGCCACCATCTTGCTGGTACTGGCCTTTATCGGCACCGGCCAGATCAGCTGGCTGAACGCTTCGGGCAACAGCACAGGCCTGTATATCGGCTTTGGCGTGGGCTTTACCCTGCTCAGCAGTATGGCGGTTTATTATTTTCGTAAAAAACTGATCGCCATGCCAGGCAAAGATGCGGCCATTGTGCTCTCCATCCATGTCTTTCGGGTGTTTGCGGTCATGCTGTTGCAGGCATTGCAATGGAGCATCGTGATCCCCAATGCGCCCTTCTCCGTCTGGCTGGCTTTTTTGACCGCACAATTCCTTTTGACGCGCATTCCGTTCCTGCCCAATAAGGATCTGATGTTCTTGGGGCTAAGCCTCAGCCTTGGCGGTATGATTGATGCGCCCAGCGCCGTGGTCGCGGGCATGTTTCTGGCCTCGGGCGCGTTAATGCAGGCGGCCAATCTGGTTGTGTTCCTGGCCACGTCATTGACCGATAATGTTACCAAGGCGGTGAAGCCAGAGGAGACGGTGGCGTGAACCCGTTTTTTGGCCAGATCAATCGCTTTGTTCTGACCAGTATTCTGGTTCCGTTTTTTGGCACCATGGCGGTGGCCATTTTTTTGCTGACCACCGATCAGATGCTGCGCCTGTTTAATTTTGTGGTCAATGAAAACGGCCCGATCAGCCTGGTGTTTATGATGCTGGGCAATCTGTTGCCGGAATACGTGGCTCTGTCTCTGCCGATCAGTTTTTTTATCGGCATACTGATTGCCTTTCGTCGGCTTTCCCTGAACAGCGAGCTGGAGGTCATTACCGGCAATGGGGTGGCCCTGCGCAATTTGTTACCGCCCATTTTGGCCTTTGGCTTTATCCTGGCCGCTGCCGATGTCTATATCGAGGGCACGATCAAACCGCAAAGCCTGTATCGCTATCAGCAATTGGGTTTTATGGCGCAACAGCATGTGTTCACCTCCAAACTGCGCCCCGGTGAATTCCTGCCCATATCAGACAGTCAGGTCTTGCGTTTTGCCACCATCGATAAAACCGGACGGCAGGGAAAACAGGTTTTTTTTCGCACCTGTGATGCAGACAAGCCCTGTACGGTGATCACCGCCAAAGACGGCGTTTTTGCCACCGCCCGGGATAAGGGCCATCTGGTCCTGCATCTCAAGGATGGCCGCCAGCTGGTATATTTGCTGGATGACGAACACCCGATGTTTCTGGATTTCGATCGTCTGGATATTGATATCCCCTTGCCCGATCTGCCTGCTTTTCGCGAACGCGCTGACATTGGCGAAGAGGCCACCAATGGTGAAATCCTTCGCGTATTGCGCAACCCCGATGCCCGACACACAAAACGCTTTCATAATTATCGCGCCAATCTGCATGGACGCATCATTAATGCGCTCAGCTTTATTGCCCTGCCGTTTCTGGCCATTGCCTTTGGTTTGACCAGCAAGCGGCGCAATTCCTATGGCGGTGTCATTCTGGGTATCGGCTCGTTGATCCTGTATCTCGAAGTGATCCAGTCAGCCACAGTCTGGGCCAAAGAAGCAACCTTGTCACCCTGGTTGGGCATGTGGCCGGTATTGGGTCTTTTCACCCTGTCCAGCATGATATTGTTTATCTATGTCTCCGAAATTCCAGGGGCACAGGTGCTGGGACCACTGCGCCGGGTTTTCTTTGACTGCATGAATGCCATCAAGCCCTATCTGCTGCCCCTGCAACGGAGGCGCGAATCATGAACCTGCCGCTTCTGGACCGCTATATTGTTGGTCGGCTGATGGTGTTTACCTTTGCCATTCTGGTCTTGATCATCACCATTTTGCAAATGCTGGATCTGCTATCCCAGGCAGACGAGATCATGGCCGCCCCCGGGGCCAGCCTGTCCAGCCTGGCCAAATACGCCTATCTTCGCGCCCCTGACTTTGTGGTGCGCTTTACCCCCTTTGCCGTCTTGCTGGCGGTATTGCTGAACCTGACCCAATTGGCCAGTTCCAGCGAAATCATTGCCATGCGCGCCGCCGGCATGTCGCCAACCCATGTCCTGCGTCCCATGCTGATCGGGGCGGCCGGGATTGCCTTGGCCCATTTTGCCTTTCAGGAACTGGTCGCGGCCAAAACCTCCAGCCAGTTACAGGTCTGGCAGGATCTGGATTATGCCCGGTTGCATTCCGGGGCCGATCAGGAAAACAGTAATATCTGGCTGTCTACCAACGGCCTGATCGTGAACGCCGGTACGGCCTCGCGTTTTGGACCTGACGTTCATATCACCAATATGGTTGTCTATCAGTTTGATGAAGATGGATTATTGGCCGGGGTGATCAAATCCAAAGAGGCTCAGCCCGGCACGCCGTCCTGGGTACTGAAAGATACCCTGCGATGCACTTCCGAAGACAGTGAATGGACCAGGGGTGACCAGATCGGCTGGACGGTGCCGCTGGAAGCCAGCGAGTTTTTCCCCAATGCCCAGCCCAATTCCGTGCATCAATTGCACCGGGAAGTCAAAAAAAGACGCCTCAGAAACGAGCCCTCGGCCGCCTTAAGCACCCGTCTGTTTTCCCATTTCTCCCGCCCCTTGTCCGATCTGATCATGCCCCTGATTGGTCTCTTTATTGGCTTTGCCCTGCCGCGCAGTGGCCAGTTTGCCAAACAATTACTGGTAGGGCTAAGCATCGGATTTGTATTTTTTGCCCTGGACAGTTTTTTTATTGCCATAGGCAATTCCGGGGCAGTACCCGCCTTTGTGGCTGCCTTTGGGGCACCGTTTTTATTTGCGGCCACCGGAGCTTACACGCTGATCAACCTGGAACGGTAGGTGGGCAAGGTAAAACAGTTTTTACGAAAGGCTGGCATTTTTCTGAACGGCCCCTAATACTGAACCGGTAAACTCGTAAAAGGCCAAGTCATGTCCACCAAAAAACACGGCAGCATTACCTATACCCGTCCCGATGATACTTATTTTGAACAACGCCAGCTAAAACGCTATGCCGGGGTCTGGTCCTTGTGGGCCTTGGGGGTTGGCGCGGTAATATCGGGGCATTTTTCCGGGTGGAATATTGGCCTTTCCGCCGGCGGCTGGGGCGGCATGTTTATCGCCACCATCATCATTACCGTGATGTATCTGGGCCTGACTTTTTCCATTGCCGAAATGAGCCCGGCTTTGCCTCATACCGGCGGGGCTTATTCCTTTGCCCGCACCGCCATGGGGCCGCTGGGCGGCTTTATCACCGGGCTGGCGGAAAATGTTGAATTTGTGCTGACCCCGGCGGTGATTGTGTTTTTTATCTCGTCTTATCTGGCGGGCATATTTGAGACCCCGGTCAGCGTTCTGCCGGTCTACTGGTTTTTGGGCTATGCCCTTTTTGTCACCCTGAATGTGGTCGGGGTGGAGCTGTCCTTTAAAATCACCCTGATGGTGACCTTGGCGGCCCTGAGCTGTCTTTTGGTTTTCTGGGTATCAGCCATCCCCCATATCGATTTTGCCAAATGGGCGCTGGATATCGGCACGAACGGCGAAAAACTTAGCCAGGGCCATGGCCCGTTCCTGCCCTTTGGCATGGGCGGGGTGTTTGCCGCCATGCCGTTTGCGGTGTGGCTGTTTCTGGCGATCGAACAATTACCGCTGGCCGCCGAAGAATCGGTGGACCCCAAACGCGATATGCCCCGGGGCATTATGGCCGGCATGATTACCCTGATCATATCGGCCTTTGCCATTTTGTTTCTGAACGCCAGCCTTACCGGTGTCGGCTCTCATGCTTTGGGTCAGTCCGGCGAGCCCTTGCTGGACGGATTTCGTGCCATTTATGGCAGCGGCATTGCCAAATTGCTGGCGCTGGTCGCGGTGATCGGCCTGATTGCCTCGTTTCACACCATTATTTTTGCCAGTGGCCGCCAGATCTATTCCCTGTCCCGCGCCGGCTATTTCCCACAGCCACTTTCCATCACCCATGGATCGCGCAAGACCCCGCATGTGGCGATGATTTTTGGGGCGGCCATTGGCCTTGGCGTGATGATGCTGGTCTGGACCTTGGCCGGGGCCAAAGACGGCGAAAGCATTATTGGTGGCACCTTGCTGAACATGGCGGTGTTCGGGGCCATGTTTTCTTATGTTTTGCAAGCCATATCCTTTTTGCTATTGCGCAAAAACCGCCCCGACATGGCGCGTCCGTTCAAAAGCCCGCTTGGCCGGTTGGGCGCGGTGGGCACGATCGTCATTGCGGTTATCACCCTGATTGCGCAATTGCTGGATCCCACCTATCGACTGGGTGTAATGGCGGTGGCGATCTGGTTTGCCCTGGGCATTACCTATTTTGTTCTTTATGGGCGACATCATCTGGTGCTCTCGCCCGAAGAACAATTCGCCATCGATAATGGCAAGCGTGATGCCTGAGGATCATGATGAGGATACCATGCCCTTTCCCGCTACCCCTTCCCTGAGCCCTAAAAAAGAGAAGGTCCTGCGCGACGTTTATGACCACCTTTATCCGGGCCGGGTCACCCGCCTGTTGGAAGGCGGCATTGCCTTTGTGCCGGACCGGCGCGAGGGCTATCGCTATTGGGATATGGACGGTCATGAGGTGTTTGACCTGCACTTGAACGGCGGCACATTTAATCTGGGCCATCGAAATCCTGACCTTGTGGCGGTGCTGCAAGACGCCATGAACCATTATGACATTGGCAATCACCATTTTCCCTCCAAACCCAAGGCAGACCTGGCCAACGCCCTGATCGCCGCCGTCCCCGGCGATATGCGCTATGTGGTGCTGACGGCGAGCGGCAGCGAAGCCAATGACGTGGCGATCAAATCGGCCCGCTTTGCCACCAAAAGGCGCAAAATCGTGGCGCTGGATGCGGGCTATCACGGGCGTACCGGCCTTTCCGGGGCCGCCGGGGATGATGAAACCGCGCAATTTTTCAATAGCCATTACCCGGACGAATTTATCAAGGTGCCGTTTAATGATCTGAACGCCATGGAAAATGCTTTATCGGCACGTGATGTGGCGCTGGTCATGATGGAGCCGATCCCCGCCACGTGCGGTTTTCCCTTGCCCGAAGATGATTATCTGCCCGGGGTAAAACGCCTGTGCGAACAATACGGCACGCTGTTTCTGGCAGACGAGGTGCAAACCGGGCTTGGCCGCACCGGCTACGCTTGGGCCGTTGAGGCATGGGGGGTCAAGCCGGACATGCTGGTCACCGGCAAGGGATTGTCCGGGGGACTTTATCCCATTGCCGCTGTAGTGATGAGCGAAAAATGCGGCGCGTGGTTAACGAGCAATGGCTGGGGCCATGTTTCCACTTTTGGCGGATCTGACCTTGGCTGTGTCGTGGCACAAAAGGCGCTGGCGATGAGTATCGCGCCCCAAACCCTGGAGAATGTGAACCGGCAGGCGGCCTATATCCGCGACGGGCTGGAGCGGATCAAACCGCGCTTTCCGTTTTTTACCGCCATTCGCCAGAAAGGACTGGT
The DNA here is from genome assembly GCA_030949705.1 of Robiginitomaculum sp. Taxonomy (GTDB): domain Bacteria; phylum Pseudomonadota; class Alphaproteobacteria; order Caulobacterales; family Maricaulaceae; genus Robiginitomaculum_B. The sequence continues at coordinate 138,527 of JAUZSF010000004.1, forward strand.
GATGGGCTTGCAATTTGCCGACAGCACCATGGCCTATGGCATGATGCGCGCCCTTTACGAGAACGGCATCTGGGCCATTGCCGCCGGTTTTGATGAGACCACCTTGCAGTTCAAGCCCGGCCTGTTGGTCGATCAGACCTTTTGCGATGAATTGCTGGCGCGCTTTGAAAATGCCTGCATCTGGCTGGTCAACAACCTTGGCGATCTGATCACCGGAGGGACGCCCGATGCGGACGACCCCGAGATCATAGCGGCCCGGGCGCTGGCGCAAAAGGCGCTGAAAAACTGGGGTCTGGAAAACGCCGACATCACCCTTTTAAAACACCGCGAAAACACGGTGTTCAAGATTACTGCCAAAGACGGAACGCGGTATGCCTTGCGGGTGCATCGCCATGGCTATCACAGCGATGCGGCGCTGAAATCCGAGCTTTTGTGGATGCAGGCCCTGCAACAGGATGGCATTGATACCCCGGCGGTAATCCCCACTAAGGAAGGCGATCTGTTTGTCACCACATCGCATGAGGCCGTGGCCACGCCACGCCAATGCAGTCTTCTTTCCTGGGTGGAGGGGGTACCCTTTGACGATCTGGGGCGCGTGGAAAAGGGCATGCAGGCCGAGCTGGTGGAACGCTATCACCGCCTTGGCGCACTGGCGGCACAATTACACAATCAGGCACAAGACTGGACACCACCCGAAGGTTTTACCCGCCAGAAATGGGATGAAGAAGGCCTGTTGGGCGATGAGCCGCTTTGGGGACGATTCTGGGAGCATCCGGTGCTCAGCGCCCGGCAAAAAGACCAGATTCTCAAGGCGCGTCTGGTCCTGCAGGACCTGCTGGCGCAGATCGGCAAGGACCCGGCCCATTATGGCCTGATCCATGCAGACTTTCTGCCCGAGAACATACTGGTGCATAAGGGCGATCTCTATCTGATCGACTTTGATGATAGTGGCTATGGCTGGCATTTGTTTGAAATGGCCACTTCGCTTTTCCCCCAGGCTGATCAGCCATTTTTTGATGATCTGGTGGCAGCCTATGTGGCCGGCTACCGTCAGCACCGGACGCTGAGCGACGAGCATGTAGAGCTGTTACCCGCCTTTATCATGATCCGCGCCTTTACCTATCTTGGCTGGCTGAAAAGCCGTCAGGGCAGTATGAAAAACGCCGACCGCATCGCCCAGAAACTGGGCGAAGTGCTGGAGGAATATATCCCCGAACTGATGGCGGAACTGACCCGGCCACAGCGGCTGGGGGTTGAGGTTTTGCATTTTATGGCCAAGCTGAAAACCTCCATGGCGGGCCGTTAATTCCATGTGCGACACCCAAATCATAAGGCAGGCAGGCCACACCTATTTTGCCAAAAACAGCGATCGGGAAGCCAGCGAACCACAGGTGATCGTACGCATCGCCCCGGTAACAAATGATACCGCCACCACCGTACAAACCACCTATATTACTGTGCCGCAGGTGCCGGACCGCTTTGGCCTGATCCTTTCCAAACCCCACTGGATCTGGGGTGCGGAAATGGGGGTGAATGATCAGGGCGTGGTGATCGGCAATGAGGCGGTCTTTACCACGAAAATTATGCGCAAGGGCGAAGCCCTGTTGGGCATGGACCTTTTGCGGCTAGGGTTGGAGCGCGGAGTCAATGCCCGCGACGCCCTGACGGTGATCACCAATTTACTGGAAACCCATGGACAGGGCGGCCCGGCGGGCTATCGCGATAAAGCCTTTCGCTATGATAACAGCTTTATCATTGCCGATGCCGCAGAGGCCTGGATACTGGAAACCGCGGGTCGGCAATGGGCCGCTAAAAAAATAGACACCTTTGGCGCCATCTCCAATTGTCTGTCCATCCATACGGACCATGATCTGCACAGCGAGGGCCTGCAAGACACCGATTTTGCCGCCCGGTTTGACACCCGCTTTATGACCTTTATGGGCAAAGCGCGCCAGCGCCGGGCGCTGAGCACGCAATGCCTTGGGAAACTGGATCAGGGTGAAGGGGCCTCGCTTGCCGCCATGGCCGCAAACCTGCGTCGCCATCAAAGCGAGGATGAAAACTTTGCTCGCCATACCAATGGCGATGTCTGCATGCATGCAGGCGGCCTGACCCGCCCCAGCCAAAGCTGCGGCTCGATGATCGCAAAGCTTGGCCCCGACCAGTCACCGCAGGTGATGGTAACGGGCACCTCTGCACCGTGTCTTTCCCTATTTAAACCAGTGAGTTTTGATTTCTCACAGCCATCATTTTTGGACCATGCGGAGGATCAATCTGCCCAAGACAGTGGGTGGCATCATTACGAGTATGTGCACCGCCGCGCCTTGTTTGATCTGGGTTTTCGATGCGAGCTTCTTGCCTCACGCAATGAAATAGAGGAAAAAATGCTGTCAGTATTTGATGGTGGCCGCACCGTGAAACAAGCCGATGATCTGGCCCGACGCTGGCATGAAAGCTGGTATAAGACAGCCCGCCAGAAACCCGTGCGGTTTTCACCGCTGCGCCCCTATGACCGCTTCTGGAGAAAGCTGAACGTAAAAGACGAAATTATCGATCGCTAAACATTTCCACGGTCAGTAATATCAAATTACCGTTACCGACAGGGATTGTTTTTACGCTGACCTATGCATAGGTTTGGTCACCAGCTTTTGTGCTCCCCCGGCGAATGTGCCGGGATTTTTTTGGATGATTCTCTATGACCAGCCCTCTTTTTACGCCGTTTTCCTGCCGTGGCATGGATTTGCCAAATCGTATTGTTATGGCCCCGATGACCCGCAGTTTTTCGCCCCATGGAGTGCCTGGGCAAAATGTGGCGGAATATTATGCGCGCCGCGCCGCCGCCAATGTGGGCCTGATCGTTACCGAGGGCACCACGGTGGATCGTCCGGGGGCTTCCAGCGATCCCAATGTACCGGTTTTCCATGGTGAAGCCCCACTGGCAGGCTGGGCCAATGTGCTCTCGCACGTACACAAGGAAGGCGGCAAAATTGCGCCACAGCTTTGGCATACCGGCATGACCCGCAAGCCCGGTACCGGGCATCACCCCGATGGGGCCACCGACAGCCCGTCCGGCCTGACCCATAAAGGCAAGCTGGTCGCGCCGGTGCCCAGCGAGGCCGAAGTGGAAGACATGGTCGCCTCCTTTGCCCGCTCTGCCGCCCATGCGGCAAAGCTGGGCTTTGATGCCATCGAAATTCATGGCGCCCATGGCTATCTGGTGGATGAATTTTTCTGGGATGTGATGAATGTACGCGAGGACCGCTATGGCGGTAGCCTGACCGAACGGGCCCGCTTTGCCGCTGAAATCATCAGCGAGTGCCGCCGGGCCATCGGCAAGGACATGCCGATCATTCTGCGCTTTTCACAATGGAAACAACAGGACTACAACGCCAAACTGGCCGAAACCCCGCAAGAGCTGGAAGCCTTTTTGAAAGTGTTTGTCGATGCCGATGTGGACATTCTGCATTGTTCGCAACGCCGTGTCTGGGAGGCCGAATTTGAAGGCTCGGACCTGAACCTTGCCGGCTGGGCCAAAAAACTCACCGGCCTGCCCACCATCACCGTTGGTTCCGTCGGCCTGTCCAGCGATTTTATCGGGGCGTTTATGGGCGAAGGCTCCAAGGCTTCATCGCTGGACGATATCGAGGCGCGTCTGGACAAGGGCGAGTTTGACCTGGTCGCCATTGGCCGGGCCTTGTTGCAAGACCCATACTGGGCGCAAAAGGTCAAAGAGGGCCGCCTTGACGAGTTGAAAGACTATGATGCCGCCGCCCTGCAAACCCTGTATTAAATGAGACTTCCCCCGTGGGGGAATCGCCATTGCCCCCTTTATGAGTTTTTGCTAATATTGTGATGCTGGAAATTTCCGGTGTCATAATTTTGGGGGAAGATATGTCTGTAGAACGCCTCGTCTTTGCGATTGCCGGGATTTTTATTCTGGTCAGCCTGGTTTTATCACAATTATATACACCGTATTGGCTGCTTTTTACGGCTTTTGTTGGGGCCAATATGTTGCAGGCCTCCTTCACCGGCTTTTGCCCACTGGCCAAGATTTTGCGCCTGTTTGGGGCCAAGCCGGGTACGGCCTTTAAATAAGGACCTGTGATCCTGGTGGGGCGGCCCCTTGAGCGCAGGGGGGCGGTTGTGTAAAACCGCGCCATGACCAACATTGTCGTTGCTGCCTTTTACAAATTTGCCGCCCTGCCGGGGTTTGAAACCTATCGGGCACCGCTGTTGGAAACCGCCAAGGGCGGCGATGTTTTTGGCACCATTTTGTTGGCCCATGAGGGCATAAACGGCACCATAGCGGGGCCGCGCGCCGGGGTGGATGCGGTGTTGGCACACCTGAAATCCTTTCCGGGCTGTGCGGATCTGGAATGGAAAGAGTCCTATACCGAAGATAATCCGTTTTACCGCATGAAAGTGCGACTGAAAAAAGAGATCGTCACCATGGGCGTGACCGGCATTGCCCCCGAGCAAAGCCATGAGCGCTATGTTCCGCCCGAAGAGTGGAATGACGTCATCTCGGACCCGGAAACCCTGGTAATCGATACCCGCAATGATTACGAGGTCTCCATTGGCACGTTCGCCGGGGCGGTGAACCCCAAAACCACCTCGTTTCGTGAATTTCCGGACTGGTTTCGGGATTATCAGCGCAAGCATAATTACAAAAAAATCGCCATGTTCTGCACCGGCGGCATACGGTGTGAAAAATCCACCGCGTTTTTACGGGCCGAAGGCATAGAAGATGTGGTGCACCTGCAAGGCGGCATTTTAAAATATCTGGAAACCATACCCGAAGAGCAAAGCCTGTGGCGTGGCGAATGCTTTGTCTTTGATAATCGGGTTTCGGTTGGCCATGACCTGAAACCCGGCAGCTATGATATGTGCCATGCCTGTCGCCAGCCCATTACCGAGGCAGACAAACAATCCCCCCATTATACCAAAGGGGTTTCCTGTCCGGCCTGTTACGATCATCATGATGAAAAGCGCCTTCAGGCCCTGCGCGAGCGGCAAAAACAGGTCGACTTGGCGCAGCAACGCGGCGAGCGCCATATTGGCGCGGCCCAGCGCAAGGAAGCCTGACCACCTTGTCGGCTTTGCCCATTCTCTATTCCTTTCGCCGGTGTCCCTATGCCATGCGCGCCCGCATGGCCATCATGATCAGCCAGCGCCCGGTGCAATTGCGCGAAGTGCGTCTTGCCGACAAGCCGGACGAGATGATCGCCCTCAGCGATACCCCCACGGTGCCGCTCTTGGTGGATCGGGAGCAGGTGATCGAAGAAAGCCTTCAGGTGATGCACTGGGCGCTGGCGCAAAACGACCCCGAAAACTGGCTGGCCAGCGCCGATGATCCCCTGATTGCGCAAAATGATGGCCCGTTCAAGCATGATCTGGACCGCTATAAATATGCCAGTCGCTATGACGGCATTGATGCCATGGCACACCGTGATGGCGGCGTACGCCATTTGCACGCGCTGGAAGAACGGCTGGGCAAAACCGCTTATCTCGGCGGCGCCCAGCGCAGCTTTGTGGATATCGCGCTCTTTCCCTTTGTGCGCCAGTTTCGCATCCCCGACAAAGACTGGTTCGATGCCCTGCCTTTGCCGCACCTGCACCAATGGCTGAGCACCCTTACCGGGTCAGCGCTGTTTTTGGGCGTGATGGAAAAATACCCGGTCTGGAAAAACACCGGCGAGGCGTTTATTTTTCCAGACCCGGCCGCCTAGTCCAGATCATCCCAGTATAACAAGGCATTATAGACCAGCGCATGCTCGTGATGGTTGAGATAGCGGTGCATGGGATTCCAGCCAAAGAAAATGGCCTGCCCGTCGCCTACCTTCGTTCTGATGATCGCCGGGGCACCGTTTAAGGACTTTTTACCACTGAGCAAACCGCCGGACAGGACCAATGGATGTTCTTTGGCCGCCTTGGCTTGCGCCTTTTTCTCCGCCTCTTTGTCTTTTTTGGATTTGTTTTCCAGCCACGGACGCACAGCGGCTTTCTTGCTGCCAAATTGTGCCACCACCAGCCCCAGATCGTCCTTGCCCACGCGGTATAACGGCGTATTACCGCGAAACGCATAGGTCCATTGATCATAGCCAAAGGTCAGCGGCGAGGTGGGATTGGTCAGCTTCATGGTGACAAATGAGCCGGGTGTATTGATATTGGGGCGGGATAGGGAAACCTTGGAAGTAATACCGCTTTCCGCCGCCAAGGCGCCGCCGGATCCCATACCGATAAAGGTGCCGCCACCCTGGATAAAGCCCTTTAACGCGATCATGCCATCAAAGCCGTACCCGCCGGTAATATCGGGCGAACTGATGATATGGCCAAAACTGGGGGTCTCCTTGGTGGTTTCATAGGCCAAAGGCGACCACTTTTTATCAACGCCATTGATCAGTGCCTTTAGGGTCGCCCGTCCGCCAAAATGCGGGGCAATGATCACATCATAGGTTTCGCCAAGATTGCCGGCTTTCAGCTCTGACTTTTCAATCAATGTGTACGGTACTTTGGATTGGTCCAGGGTAAAGCGAACCCAACCGGCATTTTGCGTGGAAATCCAGCTGTGCAGCACGCCGATGCGCGGTATGTCCAGCTCGATCAGATTGTCTTCCGGCAGCTGGTTTATACCCACCACGCCCAGCAGAGTGCGATCCAGCACGGCCTCAAGGGCATCCCGGTCCACCGTGGCGGCTTCGATAAAGATTGTACCGGCGGGGAAGTCCCGCCGCCCGATCTTGACCGCCTTGGTGGTGGATTGCATATGGGCACCCGCCAGCGCAAAGCGAAGCTCGCCCAGCCCCTCCTGGCCCTTATGGGCCACCGCATAATATTTGGCTTTGGCCGGTAATTTGACTGTCTGGGAAAAGGCTGCGCCACTGGATTTCAGGCTGGTCTTCAAATCCAGAACATCTGCATCCTTGATGAATTTGGTTTTGACGCCGCGCATTAACCCCAATGTCCAGGCCACATCATCATAGGGGGGCACGTCGACCTTTTCCGGAAACTTCTGTTTCTCAAACAGGGTTTTGGCAAAGGGGCCATAGGGCTGGTTCAGCTTGATAATCGCATCGCCCTTGGCGACCTTTACCTTGCCAAAGGTGCCTTTGGCCTCGGCAATGCCGATCTCTATACCCTGTTCAATCACAAGATCGATCAGCTCGCGGGTGGCGCCTGGGTCGCGCTGGTCATGGGCGATCACAATGGCTTTTACATCGCCATCCACAGCGGCCTGAATGGCGGCTTTTGATTTTGTATAAAAGCCGGAGACCAATTGGTGCGCATTTTTGGAGACATATTCCAGCGAGGCATAAACCCCACTGGACATATAATTCACATTATTGCGCATGGACCACAGGGTTTCTTCCGATGGCGGGCTGGGCCGATACCAGGTTTTTTTGGTGACCTCGGTTCCCGCCATGCGATAATCGCCAAGGTCGCGCTTCATGGTTTCAGAGCCGCCATTGCCAAAGGTTTCAAAAAACCGGCCATTGGCATTGCGATTATTGGTCATCCACAGCATGTAGCCAGGCCACCAGCCGGTATAAAACCCCCATGTCCAGACGCCAGGCATGCCCTTGGCGGTCAGCTGGTTCACCTCGTAATTGGCAATGGCCGCCCATTCGGAAATTGTGGTGGCGCTAACCCCTGGATTATAGGGGCCGGTGCCCGTGGCCACATACAGATACGGCACGCTTTCGTGCAGGTCCAACGTCAGGGTGGTTTTGAAATCCATAAAGGTTTTCAGATAGTTCTTGGTCATCGGCTGGGTCAGCCCGATGCCATCGCGGTTATTATCGTGAAAGGTATATTTACCCCAAAATGGCGGGCTGCTGGGCGGGCGATCATAATAGTTCGTCTGCCCTTTATTGTATTTGAGAAACCATTCGGTTGAACGATTGCGCCCATCAACTTCAAACACCGGGGTGATCATGGTGATCACATTTTTGCGGATATTCTGAAAGATCGGCCGCTCCTCAGCGGCCACGCGATAAGCAATCTCCATGGCCGTCTCAGGGGGGCCAAATTCCGTTGAATGCAGGCCCGCCGTAATCCAGTAAATCGGCTTGGCGGCATCAATCTGTGCCTTGGCGTCGGCCTCGCTAAGCCCACGCGGATCAGCCAGCGCATTCAGGCGCGCCTTATACTCATCCAGATGCGCCAGCGTATCGGCATCGGCAATGATGATGGCGATCATTTCGCGCCCTTCGGCGGTTTTGCCAATGCTGATGACTTTGGCCCGATCCGTCGCCGCCGCAATGGCGCGCATATAGGCATGGATTTTATCCACACTGGTCATTTCGCCGGGGCTGCCCACGATATAGCCCAAAAAATCACGCGGACTGGGGATGGTCGGGTGATCCGGGATCACCGATACCCAGTCATTGAGAAACCTGGTTTCCGTGGTGGCCTGGCGAATAGCCTGGCTGGATACCGTATCAACGGGCAGACCGCCAATGGTGGCGGGTATCGGTGCTTCTTCTGCCTGTACTGAAGCAGGAATGAATGTCCCGTTCGCCATCATTGCTGTGCCCAGCAACAGGCGTAATTTTACTGTGAATGCCATAATGACCCCTTCCCAAGAATCCTAAAAGGAAGCCTAGGGGAAGTCATGCCGTCTGCAAAGCACACTGTGTAAATAACCCGGTTCGCAAAACCCACCTGCACTCAATTTGTACAAGGCCCCTGCATTAGGCGCGATCAGCCTGCATGACGAGTTTTTTGTAATCTCGCAAATCGCCATCATAATTTTTGGCCCGCCCGTCTTTCACCAGCCAGAGCTGATCCGCCGTGGCTTCGGCAAGATAAACATCATGGGTAATCAGCACCACCGCGCCCGGAAAATCATTGAGCGCATAAATCAAGGCCTCGCGGCTATCAATATCCAGATGGGATGTCGGTTCATCGAGAATGAGAACATGGGGTTTGTCGATAGACATAAGGCCCAGAAGAAGCCGGACTTTTTCACCGCCAGACAGTTTCTCAACCCTGGTTTCCACCTTTTCATAGGGAAACCCCATCTGCGCGGCTTTACCACGCGCCTGGCTTTGTGCGGTCCCTTTGGGCAGTTTTTGCGTCACATGGTCCAGCACCGTTTCCCCGGCGGTAAGCTCATCAAGCTGATCCTGGGAAAAATAGCCGATTTTAAGAGAAGCGGATGCTTTGCGCTTGCCGGCCATCAAGGGCAGGCGCTCGGCAATGGACTTCACTAAAGTGGTTTTGCCCTGACCATTGGCGCCAACAATGGCCACGCGATCTTCGGGGTCAAGACGAAGGCTGACCCCCGAGAGGATTTGCGCCCCCTCACCATAGCCTAAATTCGCATCATCCAATTCCAGCATTGGCGGTGCCAATTTACCCTTGGGCGCCGGGAAGGAAAACGGGGTCGTGCGCTCGGCAATGGGGATGGCAATGTCTTGCATCTTCTCCAGCATTTTAACCCGGGATTGCGCTTGCCGGGCTTTGGAGGCCTTGGCCTTAAAGCGATCGACAAACGCCTGAAGGTGAGCTTTTTCGGCATCCTGTTTGGCTTTTTGCGCCGTTAATTGCGCCGCCTTCACCGCCCGCAACTTCAGCCAGGCATCATAGCCACCCGTTGTGATTGTCAATTTTTGGTGCTCCAGCGCCAGCGTGTGCGTTACCGAGCGGTTGAGCATTCGCGGTCATGGCTGACCATAATAACCGTATGAGGGTATTTGCGAATATAGCCTTCCAGCCAGGTTGCCCCTTCCAGATCAAGATAATTGGTCGGCTCATCCAGCAGTAAAACATCCGGCTCGCTGACCAGAACACCGGCAATGGCCGCGCGCATACGCCAACCGCCGGAAAATTCTTTTGTGGCTCTGGAAAAATCATCAGCCGCAAACCCTAAACCGGAGAGCACAATGGCCGCGCGCGTATCGGCATTCCATGCGTCCATATCGGTCAGGCGTTCGTAAATTTCGCCCAAGCGGTCAGGGTCCGTTTCGGTCTCGGCGCGGCGCATTAAGGCATGACGTTCCCGGTCGGCGGCCAGAACAACGTCCATAATGGTATCGTCCGTGGCTTCAACTTCCTGGGCAACCCAGCCCAGACGCGCATTTTTATTCATCCGTATCGAGGCATCAGCCGCTTTATTTTCTATTTCCTCACGGATGAGGTTCAGCAGTGTCGACTTTCCGGTGCCGTTGCGGCCAATCAGGCCAACCTTCCACCCGGCCGCAATTCTTGCCGAAGCTTTGGTAAACAAGGGGCGCCCCTGGACGGCATAATCGAGGTCAGTGATGGTAAGCATGCGCGCCTTGTAAGGTGTGGGGGCGGGAATGCAAATGTAAAGAGATGCCTTTTTCAGACATAAAACAGGCACGGCCTGAAGGCGGGATGGTGGAGCCAGGCGGAATCGAACCGCCGACCTCGTCATTGCGAACGACGCGCTCTCCCAACTGAGCTATGGCCCCGAGATCACAGGATGGCGAGCCTATAGGCGTCCATGCCGGGCGCTGTCAAGCATGGGGGTGCGGCTCATATGTAGCAGGCCGCTTGCGAAGATCGACGCAGATCGCTACATCTGCATGCAACAATTAGGAGGTTCCCCGTGGGTGCTGATATCTTTTGGCTGCTTAGCCAGATTATTTCCCTTTACCAGTTTGTGATCATTGCCGGCGCCATCCTTAGCTGGCTGGTAGCGTTTAATGTGGTCAATCCGCGCAATCAATTTGTCGCCGGTGTCGGACGCTTTGCTTATGCGGTCACTGAACCAGCGCTGCGCCCCATTCGCCGCTTTATTCCCGCCTTTGGCGGCGTTGACCTGTCGCCGATTATTTTGCTGTTGGGGCTGGAATTCTTGCGCAAGATTTTGTGGCGTATTCTGGTTGGCGGATTTTGACGCAAGGCGCGCTCATCGACCAAGACGACGCCCTGATCCTGCGTGTACGCCTGCAACCGAAATCCAGTGCTGATCGCCTGGAAGGACTTGCCCACGATGCGGCCGGACGCGCCTATCTGAAGGCCCGGGTGCGGGCCATTGCGGAAAAAGGCAAGGCCAATGCAGCGCTGGAAAAACTGGTCGCCAAGGCCATTCACGTACCGCGCTCGCGCGTTTGTGTGATCAAGGGCACAACCGACCGGGTAAAGACCGTGCGCATTGAACGGCCAGACGAGGCCAGCAAAATCGCCTTGCAAGCACTATTAAAGGAGCCCTTGTCATGAGCGCCACCCTGATTGATGGCAAAGCCTATGCCGCCGCCTTGCGAAACCGCCTGTCGGCAGTGGTCGGCACCCTGAAGGCAGCACAGGGTCGCGCCCCGGCGCTGGCAGTGGTGCTGGTGGGTGATGACCCGGCCAGTCAGGTTTATGTGCGCAACAAGGCCCGCCAAACGCAAGAGATCGGCATGCGGTCCATCGAACACCACCTGGATGAGAAGACCTCGCAGGAAGATCTTCAAAAACTGGTGCAAAGCCTGAATGCCGACCCGGCGGTGGATGGCATATTGGTGCAATTGCCGCTACCCGCCCATCTGGACGAAGCGGCCATCATCGAAGAGATTGACCCGGCCAAGGATGTAGATGGCCTGACCGAGGCCAGCGCCGGGCGGCTGGTCCTGGGCAAGCCGGGCCTGCGCCCCTGTACCCCCACCGGATGCGTGTTGCTGGCCCGGGACGTGCTGGGGGATCTGAGCGGCAAATCCTGTGTCATTGTCGGGCGCTCCATCCTGGTTGGCAAACCGGCAGCGTTTTTGTTTTTGGAACAAAACTGTACCGTCACCATTGCCCATTCGCGCACTCAGGATTTACCAGCACTTTGTCGCGATGCCGATATTCTCATTGCCGCTGTGGGGCGGGCGCAAATGATCAAGGGGGATTGGATCAAACCCGGGGCGACGGTCATTGACGTGGGCATAAACCGGGTAGACGCGCCAGAGCGCGGAGCCGGCAAAACCCGCCTTGTGGGGGATGTGGATTTTGAGAGCGCCAGCCAAACGGCCGGGGCGATCACGCCGGTGCCCGGCGGCGTTGGTCCGATGACCATTGCCTGTTTGTTGCGCAATACGGTGCTGGCGGCCTGTGCCCGTATGAACTGGCCATTGCCGGCGGAGATTTGATGGTGCGTATTTTTCTTCGGATCAGCGTGCGGTCCACCCTGATGGCGGTCGTTTTGCTTTGGCCCATCGGCGCCATGCCTGTAGCCGCTCAACAAAACAGTGCGTCGCGTACGGTTCAGCTCAGCCCCGCACAATTGGAAAACCTGCGCCAGATCGAAGTGGCCAAAGCCGCCAAACTCTATACAGAGATTGCCTTTTCCACACAGAACCAGCGCAAAATGCGCGGCGGCCTGCCCTTATCGGACACCGATTTTGACGCCGCCATAAAAGACATCAAACCGCGCTTTCAGGCCTGTCTGGAAGGCGGGTTCGAGGCCCGCCTTGGCAATGCCTTTGAGGCCCAGGTTTTGCGCAAAACCATTCAGAGCACGCAAAGCGCGAATGTTGCCGAGCCGAAAAAAGCCAAAACCATCATCCCGGCCTTCAAGGCCACCTCTGACTTTTGCGCCGGACGGATCAAGGTCTGGCTGGCCAGCGCCATAAAGTAGACGTGCTCAAACAACCCAAGGGCCGATAGCATACATAGAGAAGAGAGTGAAAGTTCGAGAGGTAATCATGAACGGAAATCCAGGGTGCGACTGCACCCCGGCGACCGTTCGCCGCCTCATCGGAGGCAGGCGCGAAGCGCCTTGCCGCGGAGATATAAAAATGGTGCCGGTGGTCGGAATCGAACCGACACTTCCAAAAGGAAACGGGATTTTGAATCCCGCGCGTCTACCAGTTCCGCCACACCGGCATGTGTAACGTATTAAGCGGCGCGCAGCATAGCTTCCCGCACGCCATCGTCAACGGCGCAAACATGTCTTTACTGCGATCGCCCAAGACGGCACACTATACCCGTATGCATACGGGTCGTTTTGTCCCAATCCGCGCTAAAGAAAGACCCGGCCTGATGAAATCCAGATTATTGAACCTTGCCCGTGGTAAATATGCCTATCCCGTCCTGGCGCTGGTGGCGTTTATTGAAAGTTCGGTTTTCCCCATTCCCCCTGATGTCATGGTAATCCCCATGGTGCTGGCGGATCGGCGCAAGGCCTGGCTGATTGCCGGCATTTGCACCATTGCCTCGGTCGCAGGTGGCCTGCTGGGCTATGCCATCGGGGCCTTTGCCTGGGATACCATCGGCCAGCCATTATTGGAAATTTATGGCAAACAGGACAGTTTTGAAACCTTTCGTCTGTGGTTTGAGAAATATGGGTTTATGGCGGTTTTTGGCGCAGGCCTGACCCCCTTTCCCTATAAGGTGATCACCATTGCCAGCGGCTTTTCCCATATCAATCTGGCGGTTTTCATGACCGCCAGTGTGGTATCACGCGGCGGGCGTTTTTTTCTGGAGGCGGCGCTGTTGCGTCTGATGGGGGATCGCGCGCAAGCTCTGATTGAACAGCATTTTGCCCTGATCGTGTCCACCATTTTTGCCGCCGTCATCCTGGGGTTTGTGGCCCTGAAATTCATCTGACGCGCGACCACAAGCCGCGCATAAACCCCTTGGCAGATCGGTGAAGTCCGCTAAGCTGTCGGCATGATCATACGCATGTTTTTTCGCACCTCTTTTTGGCCAGTACTGGCGGCCATTGCCTCGCTGGGCGCCTTGGGAATTGCCCATGCGTTTGAAACCTTTGGCGGGCTGCAACCCTGTGCCCTGTGCCTGCGCCAACGCGAGGTGTACTGGTTCGCGCTCACCATTGCCATCCTGGGCATCCTGGTGATGCGCTTTAAACCGGAATGGCGGCTGGGGCGGGGTGTGGTTGCCCTATTGGGTCTGACCTTTCTGACCGGGGCCATGGTTGCCGGTTATCATGCCGGGGTGGAATGGCATTTCTGGCCGGGGCCAACCACGTGTAGCGGTGGGGGCAGCGGCCTGGATGGCCTTAGCGCCTCGGACCTGAGCGCGGTTTTGGGCACCGCTGCCAAGGCACCGGCGTGCGACAAGATCCCCTGGAGTTTTGCCGGCATATCCATGGCCGGCTGGAACATGCTGTTGTCTCTGGCGCTGGCCGGGGCCAGTTTCTTTAGCCTGGTGCAAGGCAAGGAGCGCGAAATTGCCCCCTAGGACACCATCCAAACGCGCGCCGCGCCCCCTGCCCCCGGGCGACGCCATGACAGAACGAGTGCACAGCATGATCCGGGTGGATCATGCCGGTGAAACCGCGGCCGTGGCGATTTATCAGGCGCAGCAAAAAGTCTTTGGTGCCTTGCCCCATAAACGCGCCATCACCAAAACCCTGCATGAAATGGAGATGGGCGAACACGTCCATCTGAATACTTTCAATGATGAATTGCGCCAACGCAAGGCCCGCCCGACGGCACTGATCGGCCTGTGGCAACCCCTCAGCTTTGCCCTGGGGGCCGGCACCGCCCTGTTGGGTGAGAAATGCGCCCATGCCTGCACCGAAGCGGTGGAAGATGTCATTGAAGAGCACTATCAGGGGCAAATTGACGAGCTGGAAGCGGCCGGGATTGAACCGGAACTGGTCGCTACGTTCAAACAGTTTCGCCAAGATGAGCTGGGCCATCGCGACAAGGCCATTGAAGATGGCGCCCACGAGGCACCAGCCTATCCCCTGTTGACCGGCCTGATCAAAGCCGGATGTCGCACCGCCATCGCATTATCGGAAAAAATCTAGGGACCAAACCCTCAAAATGCGTGCGCGCAGAATGGGCAATCCAATTGGGGTCAGACCCTAGTTACGCGCCTTCAAGGTAATGCCGTACCAGGTGGAGTCATTGCCGGTAAAGGACAGTCCGTTCAGGAATTGATGATCTTCTGATATGGCCCAGTGCCCCCCCACCCCAACCGAAGCCTGGCGATTGAAATTATAGACAATTTCGGCGTCGGTCTGAAGGTAGAGATAGTCATAGCCGCGACCGCTGGTATAGCCGCCCGTAGCCCCCAGCAGAAAATCCGTACGCCCAATCGGCAAGGAATATTCCAGCGAGGTTTCAACGGTTTTATCTTTGGTTTCAAAGTCATAAAATCCATACAGGCTGGGCTTTAGAAAGGTGTCAAAGGCCAGCCCGAAATAGGCCTCGACCGAATCTTTTCTGGCAAAAAGCAGTTGCGGGGAATTATAAAGATAGCCGGTAACCCCGACATCGGCATAAACCCTGTCAGTCAGATCGAAGCCATATCCGCCGTAAACATCGATTTCGGTCTGATAGGCGTTAAACGCATCTTCGGTTGGTAAAACCGCCCAAGCCCCGGCATAGAGTCCACCGGTGGAAACCTCCACACCGCCCTGGGCGCTGTGTTTGGCCCGTTGCTGGCCGCGAAAAACATACTCCGAAGTAAAAGAGGCCGTCGCCTTGAAATTAAATTCCCGATCCCCAAACGGCGATGAGCTGGGGCTGTAATCACGACTGGAGGCGCCATAAGAGGCTGCCATGGATTGTGGATGTACCGGCCCGGCCTCTTTGCGCAATTTGCCCGGAGCCCCTGAAGCCAGGGCGCTGCCGGCAAGCAGGGACAGGGTTATGGCGCTAAACATTATCCGGCGCATGGCAGTCTCCATTACAGGCGAATCACTTGTTCCACCCTAATGGGTATTGTCTGCCAAGAGAATCTTACGATTTGATGTGCAAAAGGCCTCAGGAAGCCACTTTACCATGACAATGCTTGTATTTGCGCCCTGATCCGCACGGGCAGGCCGCATTGCGTGATACCCGGCCCCAGGTGGCCGGATCTTTCGGGTCCAGCACGGCTGCGGCCTGACGTCCACGGGTGGGCTCCAGCCGCACCCCCAGACCACCGCCTTCAGCATCAAGGTCCGAATGGCTTTCCACCGTATTTTCGGGCACCTGCAATTGCAGGTCTTCTGGCTCCAGACGCAAATTCTGATAACTCATGGTAATTTTGGTTACGGTTTCGCGCAGTTCGGTCAGCAGGTTTTCAAACAGCGAGAACGCCTCGGTTTTAAATTCATTAAGCGGATCACGCTGGGCATAGCTGCGCAAATGTACAACCGAGCGCAAATGATCAATGTTTTGCAAGTGCTCGCGCCAGTGCTGGTCCACCACCTGCAACAATACCTGTTTTTCAATATGGCGCAGGCGCTCTGAGGTCAGATTGGCGGCGATTTGCGCATAGGTCTTGTCGGCCAGAGCAATAATGCGTTCCTGAATTTCTTCGTTGGCGGTACCTTCTTCCTTGGTCCACTCATCAACGGGCAGATCCATGCTCAGGAGTTCCTGCAATTTTTCTTTCAGACCCTGCACATCCCATTGATCGGCCAGGGCCTTTTCTGGAATATACTCGTTGATCAGGTCTTCTATGGCCTCGGCGCGCATATCATTGATCACATCGGAAACATCTTCGGAGGTCATGAAGTCGCGACGTTGTTCAAAGATGGCCTTGCGCTGGTCATTGACCACATCATCATATTTGAGAACGTTTTTACGAATCTCAAAATTGCGCGCTTCGACCTTTTTCTGCGAGGTCTCCAATGCCTTGTTCATCCAGGGGTGGGCAATGGCCTCGCCTTCCTGAAGCCCTAGGGTACGCATGATCCCGTCCATGCGCTCAGGCGCAAAGATACGCATCAGATCATCTTCGACCGAAACATAGAATTTGGACCGTCCCGGATCGCCCTGTCGTCCGGTACGGCCGCGCAATTGGTTGTCAATGCGGCGGCTTTCATGGCGTTCGGTGGCCAGTACATAAAGACCACCGGCCTTTAGGACCACCTCTCTGGCAGCGGCAATCTGTTCTTCGATCTGAGTGCGCTTTTTCTCGATCTGTTTTTCATCGGGCTCCTTGCCCTTGGCCCGCTCGGCCTCGATCCAGTCGTTCAGCAGCATTTCCGCATTGCCGCCCAGCTGAATATCCGTACCCCGGCCCGCCATGTTGGTGGCAATGGTAACCGCGCCCGGGGCACCGGCCTGAGCCACAATCTGGGCTTCCTGCTCGTGATAACGGGCATTCAGCACCTTGTGTTTAATCTTTTCTTTTTTGAAAATTTCCGACAGTACTTCGGATTTTTCAATCGAGGCCGTGCCCACCAGAATTGGCTGATTGCGGGCTGTGGATTCTTTTACATCCTTAACAATGGCCGCGTATTTTTCCTTGGCTGTACGGTACAGCTCATCATCGTCATCGATACGCTGAACCGGCTTGTTGGTGGGAATATCAATCACATCCAGCTTGTAGATATTTTCAAATTCTGCCGCTTCAGTCATGGCCGTGCCGGTCATGCCCGCCAGTTTTTCATAAAGGCGGAAATAGTTCTGGAAGGTGATCGAGGCCAATGTCACGTTTTCAGGCTGAATTTCGACTTGTTCCTTGGCTTCAATGGCCTGGTGCAGACCTTCGGACAGGCGCCGACCTTCCATCATCCGGCCGGTAAATTCGTCGATCAGCATCACCTTGCCGTCTTTGACGATATAGTCCTTGTCATTGGTGTAGAGCTTGTGCGCCCGCAAGGCCTGATTAACGTGGTGCACCACCGAGACATTGCCAATGTCATACAGGTCACCCTCGATCAGGCCTTTTTCGATCAGCACTTTTTCAATTTTCTCATTGCCCTCTTCGGTCAGGGCAATCGAGCGCTGTTTTTCATCCAGTTCAAAATCACCATCATCCAACAATGGCATCAGGGAATCGATGGTCTGGTAAAACTCGGTGCGATCTTCGGTGGGGCCGGAAATAATCAGCGGCGTGCGCGCTTCATCGATCAGGATGGAATCAACCTCATCGACAATGGCGTAATAATGTCCACGCTGGCACATGTCTTCCAGCGAGTATTTCATATTGTCGCGCAGATAATCAAAGCCAAATTCGTTATTGGTACCATAGGTGACATCACAGGCGTAATTTTCCTTACGCTCCGGATCGGTCAGCCCGTGCACAATACAGCCCGTGGTCAGCCCCAAAAAACTGTAAATCTGTCCCATCCATTTGGCATCACGACTGGCCAGATAATCATTGACCGTCACCACATGCACACCCTTGCCCGGAATGGCATTCAAATAAACCGCCAGAGTGGCCACCAGGGTTTTACCCTCGCCGGTACGCATTTCGGCAATATTGCCTTCGTGCAAAACGATGCCGCCCATCAATTGCACATCATAATGGCGCTGACCCAGGGTTCGCTTGGCCGCCTCACGCACGGCGGCAAAGGCTTCGGGAAGCAGCTGGTCCAGCGTCTCTCCCTTTTCAAAACGTTCGCGGAACTCTTTGGTTTTGGCCCCGATTGCCTCATCGCTCAAACGCTCGTATTCGCTCTCCAGCGCGTTGATCTGCTCTACGCGCGGCAACATGCGGCGCACCACACGTTCATTGGAAGAGCCAAAAATTTTACGGACAATGTTCAACATGACAAAAGGACTCAAATAATACCTGGGGCGCGAAGGTATGGGTGTATAGACAAAGGCTGTATACCTTGCAGCATACGCATGGCTGACTTAAGGACGGTGACGGTACGTGTCAACGCGCGCACCTGAAGACGGATTTGTTTTTAGCTCATTTTTTGGAGAGGTTTCATGCCCAGCCTGCCAAACAGCCCCCTTAAACTCTGCCTGCTTTTGGTGTTAACAGGCCTGCTCAGTGCCTGTGGCGGCGGCGGCAGTGGCGGTAAAGATGAATTTGGCAGTGCCCGCGAGCGCGCTGGCGATGAGGCCATTGCCCGGGTAAACGGCACCACCATATACGCCTCGGACATTGCCAGAGAAGCCGCGGCGCAAAAACTGATCCGCATTGGCGATCCGCTGCCCAAGGGTTCAGACACCTATAAACAGGTGCTGGACGATCTGGTGGATCAACGCCTGCTGGCTCTGGAGGCGGTGCGTCGGGGACTGGATCGCGATGGTGAGGCAAAACGACGCTTGCAGGCCGCCCGGGAACGCATATTGGGCAACATATTGGTGGAAAATGCGATCTCCAAGGCGGTAACGGATGAGGCCATCCGGCGCATGTATGAGGAACAGGCCAAACTCTCGCCGCCGGGCCAGGAAGTGCGCGCGCGCCACATACTGGTAAAAACCAAGGCCGAGGCCGAAGCGATCATTGCACAGCTTAAGAACGGTGCTGACTTTGCCAAACTGGCACTGGAAAAATCCATCGACCCCGGCAGTCGCCTGGAGGGTGGCGAGCTTGGCTATTTTTCCCAAGATGCCATGGTCGAACCCTTTGC
Organism: Robiginitomaculum sp.; assembly: GCA_030949705.1. Classification (GTDB taxonomy): domain Bacteria; phylum Pseudomonadota; class Alphaproteobacteria; order Caulobacterales; family Maricaulaceae; genus Robiginitomaculum_B. The sequence goes on from JAUZSF010000004.1 coordinate 157,737, forward strand.
CAAAGCCGCCTTCGCTCTCAAAAAAGGGGAAATTTCAGAGCCTGTGCAAACGGAATTTGGCTGGCATGTCATTCAGGTCGAAGCCCGGCGCAAACAGGCCCCGCCCAGTTTTGACGAAATGCGCCCGCGGATTGTGCGTTTTATGACCTTTGATGAAATTCAAAAACTGATCACCCAATTGCGAATGGCCGCCATTGTCGAACGCGATGACACGCCCAAAGAAACAGAGGCGCCGATGCCTGTAGATGGAAAAAACAAGGCCGAAGCCGATGACGCCGCAACGCCATAGCCATACGCCTTATTAATTTTTTTAGGATAGTTATTGTTACAGGACAAAGCCCGATGAAATGTTTGCTGGTGGCGGCATGTGCCCTGATTGACCGCGATGGTCGCATTTTGTTGGCCAAACGGCCGGCGGGCAAAGACCATGCCGGGCTTTGGGAATTTCCGGGGGGGAAGGTTGAAAACGGCGAAACTACAGAACAGGCGCTGGTGCGAGAACTTCGCGAAGAACTGGGCGTTGAGCCTTGTGAGAGCTGTCTGCAACCTTTTGCCTTTGCAACCCATACTCAGGATGATCAACACCTGCTTATGCCGCTTTATGTCTGTCGCCAATGGGATGGCTTTGTACGGCCTCATGAAGGGCAGGAAATTAAATGGGTACGTCCCCAGGACCTCTTCGGACTTTCCATGCCGCCCGTGGACCTGCCACTGGCCGCTGAAATCAGGGATCGGTTAAAGCAATGAAAATGCAAACCTTTATTAAACGCCTCTATGCTGATCAACGGGGAGCCACGGCGATCGAATATGCCCTGATCCTGTCGCTGATGTTTTTGGTTATCCTGGCTTCCCTGACGGTGTTTTCCGATAATATCAAAGCCATGTTCCAGGCCGTCTCCGCCGCCATAACCAAAGCAGGCTAACGGGATTTGTTTTTGGGTGGCTGACCAAAAACCTCGTGCAGTGATATTTGTGCACTGCCGGGTTTAAGGGGTTTTTGCTGGCTTTCATGGGGCGCCCAGCCACACATATGCACAATTTCAAAACTGGCGGCCAGGCGCCCGTCTTTGGTGCCAAACCGTTCCCGGTAAATCTCTTCGGTTCGGTCCAGCACGTCCCGGCGCAAGGGCCGCACCGGCCCGGCCATTGGGTTGCTTTGCCCCATACCACGCAGATCATGCATCAGATCCAGTACCGAGCCATAGCGCACCGTTATCCGGTCCACATCCACCACAGGCAGGGCAAAACCGGCACTTTGCATTAGGCCGCCCAGCGCCTTGATTTCGGCAAAGGGGATAATCCGCGCCTGCGCACCGCCGCAACATTCGCTTTCGGCCTGCAATAAGGACGCCCGCAATTCGTGCAGAGTGCGTTCCCCAAAGAGCGCACCCAAAAACAACCCATCAGGCCGCAGGCTTTGTAAAACGGTGCGCAAAGCACCAGGCAGGTCGTTCTCCAAATGCAGATGCATCAGGCTGATCACCAGATCCTGGCTTTGCGCGGTCATTGTCGGGATTTCTGTTTTTTCTTCTATAAACGCCGGCAGACCGGCGAGGTCTGGCGCATACGGATTGACCAAAACACCGGTTTCAAAGGTCCGGGTGACACTGTCCAGACGGTTCAACACATCCTCCCAGGCCCGCTGGCTCAAAAAAGAGTGATCGCCAAGACGTTGGCGCGCCCTTGCGCGATAGCGCCCAATGCGTGCAGAATCAAAAAGCAGTGCCGGTTGTGTCATGGGGGAAAGGTCGGTCTCTTCATCATGTTTGGCAAGACCCTGAACCATATTGGCCGAAGTGTGCTGGATGCCCTGTTGCCGCCCATCTGTCCAGTGACCAAAGAAATTGTCGATGCGCCCGGCGCGCTTTCGGCCACCGTATGGGCAGGGCTGGAATTTATTGGTGATCAGGTCTGTGCTGCCTGTGGCCATCCCTTTGACTATGCGGGCTATGAGGGACAGTTATGTGGGGCCTGCGAAGCCAAGCGCCCACCCATTGCCCGCACCCGCTCAGCATTGGTTTACAATGACATCAGCCGGGCGCTGATCCTGGCCCTCAAGCATGGCGGCCATACCGATGGGGTGGCCCGTATGGCGGACTGGATGGCCATGGCGGGGGAACCCTTGCTGGCGGACCCGGTGATGATCGTGCCCGTGCCCTTGCATTGGCGACGCCGTATCAAGCGGCGGTTTAATCAATCTTCCCTTTTGGGGCGCGCGCTGGCCAAACGCCATGATCTGGCGTTCTGTCCACAGCTGTTGGATCGGGCGCGGCACACCCCGACACAGGCCGGGCGCAATGCCCGGGCGCGCCATCGTAATGTCACCGGCGCGTTTCGGGTGCCAGACAAATATCGCGAACATCTTAAGGGCGCGCACATCCTTCTGATTGATGATGTGCGTACCACCGGGGCCACATTGAATGCCTGTGCCCGTCCTTTGCTGGCCGCTGGCTGCGCTCAGGTGGAAGCGCTGACCCTTGCCCGTATTGTCAAACCGGCAGAGGCCATTACATAGAGGGCAAACCCGCAGGAACCAATATGACCAAAGTCACCGTATATACCACTGCCTTTTGCCCCTATTGCATTCGGGCGCTTTCGCTCTTGCGCAAAAAGAAAGGCATAGAGGTCGAAGAAATCAACGCCGGGTTCAGCCCCAAAAAGCGCGCTGAAATGCTGGCGCGCTCCAATGGCGGCTATACCTATCCCCAGATTTTTGTCGGCGATACGCATATTGGTGGCTGTGATGACATGATGGCGCTGGAACGGGCCGGCAAGCTGGATGCGATATTGGCCAATGGCGGCTAAGTTTCCCATAGCGCTGGTACAAATGCGCGCCGGCACACAGCCAGCGCAGAACCTTATTGACGCCAGCGCCATGATCCGCGAGGCCGCCGCCAAAGGCGCGCAATTGGTGTGTACGCCGGAAAACACTCATCTGATTCAGAGTGATCGTTCTCTGTTTTTGCAAAATATCCATGCCGAAAAGGACGAACCGGCGCTCACGGCCTTTTGTGATCTGGCAAAAGAACTGGGTATATTTTTGCTATTGGGCTCACTGGCCATCAAGCTCACGCCGGGCAAGGCGGCCAATCGCTCTTTTCTGATCAACCCCCAGGGCGAGATCGTGGCGCGCTATGACAAAATCCATCTTTTTGATGTGACCATTAATGACCGCGAAACCTGGCGCGAATCCGATTATTTTCGTGCCGGTTCCCGTGCCGTGATTACCCAAGCCGGGCCAGCGACGCTGGGGCTCAGCATTTGTTACGATCTGCGCTTTGCCACGCTTTATCGTTTGCTCGCCCAAAACGGGGCCAATGTGCTGACCGTGCCTTCGGCCTTTACCCGGGTCACCGGACGCGCCCATTGGGAAGTGTTGTTGCGGGCCCGCGCCATAGAATGCGGCGCCTATGTGTTGGCTCCGGCGCAAGGCGGCGTGCACGAGGACGGGCGGCGCACCTGGGGCCATTCCATGGTGGTGGATCCATGGGGTGAAGTGATTGCCATACTGGATCATGATGCCCCGGGTGTGCTATTAGCCGACCTGGATTTGCAAAAGTGTGTAACCGTACGTCAACGCCTGCCAGCGTTGACGCTTGATGCAAAGTACGACCTGTCATGATCCGCTATGCTCTTGTGTGTTCTTTAGGTCATGAGTTCGAGGCCTGGTTCTCAAACTCTGACGATTATGAAATGCAAACCGGCAAAAAGCTGGTGTCCTGTCCGATCTGTGATGATGTCACCATCACCAAACAGATCATGGCCCCGGCCTTGGCAGGCACCCGGCGCAAGGCCGATGCAGACAAGGCACAGGCCTTTGCCGCCTTTGCTGGCAAGGTGCGTGAAAAAATCCGCGCCACCCATGACTATGTCGGTGATAAATTTGCCGACGAAGCCATCGCCATGCATCGGGGCGAAAAAGACGAAAAGCCGATTTATGGTGAAACCACACCCGATCAGGCCAAAGCCTTAGCAGAAGAAGGTGTGCCCGCGGCACCACTGCCCCCGGCCTTTGCGCCAACCCCGCCAAAGAAGCTGAATTAACTGCGCCCTTCGCGCCACCACGCCCCGGCGGCAAGCCCCACCAGCACCAGCGCCATCAACAGGGCCGGCAAAGCCGGGCGGCGCTGTTCGCCGGTGACCACAAAGGCCTGATTGCGTTTCAGCCCCATCCAGGTGCGCCCTGCCTGGCGGTCCCGCGCGCCGGTACGGCGTATGGCAGGCAAAGACCCGGCCTCACGCAGGGCATAAATCCCGCCGCGGCTGTCCTCCACCAGGGGTTTGAGGGCTTTTACCGACGGGATCAGGTGTGCAAATTCCTTGGGATTGAGAGAGCCACCAGAGGCCACCGCCAGTAATTTGCCCGCCCGCACACTGTAAAGCCCGCTGGCCTTGGCGGGCATGGTGCCGGTGAATACGCCGGGGCCAGCAGGGATCAAAGGCACCTTGATCACACTGCCATCGGGGGCGGTAACTTCCACCGGGGCGGCTTCATCAGCCAGGGTGTGCTGGCGGATTTGCAATTCTCCCTGGAAGATTTTGGCACGCAGGGATTCTTCTTCCAGTTCCGGCTCTTTCATCAACCAGTGGGCAAGGCGGCGATACAGCTCCGCATGGGGGCCGCCACCATCAAAGCCACGCGCCCACAGCCATGCATGATCCGACATAAAGAGCGCCACCCGGCCCTTGCCAACGCGGTCCAGGATCATCAGGGGTTCGTCCTTGTCATCCGACAAAACAGCCGTGCCGGAAAAGGACGATGCCTCGATCCGCCGTCCCCAGCGGCCCCAGCTTTTGTCCAGAGACGCCAAGGGTGCCGTCACCGGATGACGGGTGCCCGCCTTGGTCACTTTGGGGCGATAGGCATGGGTATCGATCCGGCTTAACGAGCGCGCTGGCAAAACCGATGACAAGGGCGTGCGCGCCAGCGAATACGGCCCGGCAAATTCCGGTCCGGCCACCACCAGCAAGGCCCCGCCCTTTTCCACATAGCGGGCCACATTATCCAGATACAACATGGGCAATACGCCGCGCCGGGTATAGCGATCAAAAATAATCAGATCAAAACCGGTAAGCTTTTCCACAAACAATTCGCGGGTGGGGAAGGCGATCAGCGCCATTTCATTGACCGGGGTGGGATCTATTTTCAACGGCGGGCGCAAAATGGTAAAATGCACCAGATCCACCGCGGGGTCGGATTTCAGAAGATTGCGCCATGACCGCACCCCGGCATAGGGCTCGCCGGTGACCAGCAGCACCCGCAAACGATCGCGAATACCGTTCACATTCACCGCCGTGCGATTGTTGATCAGGGTCAGTTCTTCCTTGGCCGGGGCCACCTCGATCTCGACCACATTATCGCCGCGTTTTTCAATGGGCAGGCTGACCCGGACATCCTTGCCCACGGCCACACGCACCCGCAGCGGCTTGCCCCCATCCACGCTTAACGACACCACCGCATCGCTGGCCGGGGTCTGCCCCTCGTCCTCGATATGGATGATAAACACCGCCATTTCCCCCACCAGGCCATAACGGGGTGCATTGATCACCCGCAAGGTACGGTCCCCATGATTGGGATTCCCCACCATCAGGGCATGCACCGGCGCATCCGGGGTGGCCGATAAGGGCAGATCGTGGGCCAAACCATCGCTCAGCACCATTACCCCGGCCAGCCGCCCGGGCGGGGCCTTGGCAATGCCTTTTTGAATGGCGCTGAACAGGGCCGTGCCATCGCGCGAAGGCGATACGGTTTCCTCGATCAGTTCCAGCCCGGCATCGGCGGCGATTTTCTCTCTTATCTGGGCCGCCATAGTTTTGGCCAGAACGTCCCGGCCATCCAGCGTCATGCTTTCGCTGGTATCGGTGACCAGTACCGCCACATCGCTAAGCGGGTCTTTTTGTTGTTCCACCCAGATCGGATTGGCCAGCACCAGCGCCAGAACCGCCACCAGCGCAGCCCGCAGAAGACTGCCCCGCAATTTCAGGCCAAAGGCCAGCATGGAAAGCAGGATCAGCGCACCGCCAAGCCCGCCAATGAGCAGCGGGGGTAGCAGCGGATCAAAGAGTAATTGTCCGCTCATTGCTCGCCCAACCGTTCCAGAAGCGCCGGAATATGCACCTGATCGGCCTTGTAATTACCCGTCAGGGCATACATCACCAGATTGATGCCAAAGCGGCGCGCCATTTCGCGCTGGCGCGGAATATCATCGGAAAGCGCCGCCATGGGCCGTCCATTTTTATCCAGCGCCCAGGCCGCCGCCCAGTCGTTTGACCCGGCAATAATGCCTGATACCCCATCCAGAGATGAGCCATTGGCATCGCTTTCCACCCAGACCCGTCCATTGGTATAGCGCCCCGGAAAATCGTGAATAAGATAATAGGTCCGGGTCAGCACATGGTCCCGATCCACGGGTCTGAGCGCTGGTACGCTGATTTGCGAAAAGACGGATTTTAATGCCGGATCCACGCCGCCGGCGGCCTTGGCCCGCAGCTCGCCATCCTGGGTATCGATGACCAGCATGCCGCCGTTTTTTAAATACGCGTCCAAGGCCGCAACGGCCTTTGCAGAAAGCGTAGGCGGGCGCAATACCGGCCAGTAAATAAAGGAAAATACCGACAGATCATCCACCGCCGGGTTCACCCCAATGGGGGCCGCGGGCTCTACGGTGGTGCGTTGAATGAGGGTGCGCGACAGACCAAACAGGCCCGCTTTGCTCATCGCATCCACTCGGCGATCACCGGTGATGATATAGGCCAGCTCGGTATCCTGCGCCGCCTTGATGGCCCGATCAAAGGCTTCGTCGGCCTGGGCTTTGGGGACAACAACCGAGAGTGCCATCAGCATGCCCAACAACATCACCGCCGCCTTTGATCCGGTGGGCAGGACCTTGCGTAAAATGCGCAAACGCCCCGCCAGCCAGAGCGCGGCCACCAAATCCACCCCCAGCAGGATCAGGGCCAAGAGCAATAGCGGTGCCTTAAAGGCAATGCTGCGCGAGGCATTACCGCTCATGAAAGTGACCCCGGCTAGCGGCGTGGGCAGCGGTTTGAGCGAGGCATAGACCGCCCCCAGATTAAGCGCCCGGGTGAAGGGCCCACTGCGATAAAGCCCCGGCGGCATTTGCGCACTGATCACGGTTTTGGCAAAATCGGCATTGGCCGGCAGAAACGGTGGAGCACCCTTGAGGGTTTGCATCTGACCTTGGGCGTTCAGCGCACTTTCCAGCTCCCAACTGCCCTTTTGTTGATCCAGGGTCGCCCCGGGCCGCCCCTTGGCAAAGGCCAAAGTGCGTTCCAGCATGGCCGCAAAGAGACCCGATAACGGCAGATCCGACCATTTGGGCGCGGCAGTAACATGAAACAGCACAATGCGTCCGGCCCCATGGGGAGCCGAGCTGACCAAAGGCGTTCCGTCCTGAAGGCGCGCCCAGACACGTTCATTCAACGCATCATCCGGCAGGGCCAGCACCTGACGGCGAACCGCCGCATCCTGCCCGCCTTTTAGGCCAAAAAACGGGCTTTCCTGCGCAAACGGCGCCAGCGCCTGCGGCGTTTCCCAACCAAACGCCCCGCCCATCAGACGCCCACCAGCGCGCAAATTGACCGGCACCAGTTCATCTCCATTGGCGGCCAGGTGTGGCCCGGCAAAGCGGATCAACAGCCCGCCACCGCGTACAAAGGCATCCAGTTTGACCAGTCCTGCTGCCGTAGGTTGGGCCGGATCGGTCAGCACCAGCACCGAGGGTTCCTGTGCCAACAGCTCGTCCAATTCCCCGCGGATCAGTTCCGCATGGGGCTTCATGGCCTTGTCCAGATAATAAAATCCCGACAGCAAAGGTTGGCGATCCACATCACCGCCCGGCGTGATCAGGCCCACCAGAGGCCGCGACCAGCCCCCATCAAAAATCCAGCTGGTCCCCGCCGATGGAGCCTCCGGCACCTGCAACATTTTTAGCCGGTTGCGCAATAATAACGGCAACACAAATTCGCCCTTTGCCAGGGTTTCCCCGGCGGCAAAACCAAGGTCCGCCTGTGCCATGACCGAGCCATCTTCATCAATGGCCTGAACGGCAATGGTCCGTGCCGCGCCTGGCGCGGGACGTTGCAGACGAATTTCCAACCCCCGCGCACTGGTCATGGGCGGCCCCAGCAATAATGGTTCGGCCCCCTTGGCGGGCGTATAGACCTGCACCGGGCCAAAGGCGGCCAATCCGTCCATAAAGGCGCGGGCCTGGCCGTGATCCAGCCCATCACTGAGCCAGACAATATGAACATCTTTGGGCAACCCACCGACCTTGGCCAAAGCATCAATGGTGGCCAATGACCGGGCACGCACAGGTGGCCAGGGCTTGGCATTTTCATCGCGCACCTGTTTGCGCGCCGTGGCCTGGGCAGTGAAACGCAATTCTTCGACATTGGCGCTGGCCGTAAAGAGCACTGCCACCCGGTCCGGGGTCGCACTGATCAGGCCTAAGGCATCTTTGCGGCTTGCCTCCCAGCCCGGCGCACTGGCCCAGCCATTATCCATGACCAGCAATAACGGCCCCTGGCCAACACCGGTACCCCGCGGCGACCAGACCGGCGCGCCCAGCGCCAGGATGATCAACGCCGCAATACCCAGGCGCAACAGGCGCAACCACAAAGGCGCGCTGTCCGGAGTTTCCTCATCATCCTGTAAATCCCGCAACAGGTTCAATGGCGGAAACATTGCCCGCAAGGGGGCTGGCGGCGTGGCCCTTAGCAACAGCCATAAGAACGGCAGGGTAATAAGGGCGATCAGCGCGAAGGGAAAAAGAAACTGAACCCCCATTACCGGACATCCCCGGCAATGCTCTGGTAAATTGACAACAAGGCCGGCGCCGCCACCCGGTCGGTGCGATGGCGAATAAAGGTCCAGCCAAGGGCGCGGGCCAGCGCCTCCAGATTTTGGGTGTTTTGCGCAAAGCGGGCGTGATAATCATTGGCAATCGATTGCACCCGGCCAAACAATACCGGCTCGCCGCCATCGGGATGATTAAACTCGGTCCGTCCGGCATAGGGAAAATCCTCTTCGACCGGATCATAAACCTGTACCAAAGCGCCAGTAACGCCCGCCGCCTTGAAATTGGACAGGCGTTCCTGCCAGACCTCCACGCCTTCATAAAAATCTGAAACAATGACTGCCTTTGGCTGTCCCAACAGGGCCAGCGCCCGCAGGCTGTCCGGCGGGGTTGAATGCAGAATTAATTTACGTGCCGCGCGCTCCATGCCGCCGCGCCCATGTACCGGGCGCTGCATCTGACCGGCCACGCCGACGCGCTCGCCGCCATTGATCAGGGCAATGGCCATGGCGGTCAAGAGAACCGAAGCGCGGTCGCGTTTTAGCGGCAATGCCGTATCGGACGCCCAGCTGAACCCGGCGCGGCCATCGCGCCACAACCACACCGTTTGCGCCGCCTCCCATTCGGTTTCACGCACAAACAGGTTGTCCGAACGGGCCGAACGACGCCAGTCTATGGCGCTGTGGGGGTCTTCATGGCGGGCCCGGCGAAATTGCCAGAAGGTCTCGCCGGGGCCGGATTTGCGCCGCCCATGCAGGCCATGGGCCAGCGTGGTCGCCAGCTTTTTGGCCTCGGCCAGCAAGGCCGGAAACCGGGCCGCCAGATCTTCGGCATCATGCCGGTTACTGGCCAGTACGGAACGGGCGGGCCGGCGCACTAGGCAATCTCTCGTACCAGACGATCAATCAGACCGGACAGTGACAAACCATCGGCACGCGCCGCAAAGGATAGCGCCATGCGGTGTTTCAGCACCGGCGCAGCCAGCGCACAAACGTCCTCGACACTGGGGGCAAAACGTCCCTGAAGAAGGGCGCGGGCCCGCACGCCCAGCATCAGGGCCTGACCGGCCCGGGGACCGGGACCCCAGGAGACACCATTTTTAACGTCTTCCAGTGTGGTTTGATTCGGGCGGCCAAGGCGCACCAGCGCCACAATGGCGTCCAGGGTTTTTTCGCCAACCGGCATTTGCCGTACCAGATCCTGCAAACCAAGCAGATCCTCTGCTTTCAGAACCGTTTTGGCGGCGGCCTCTTCTGCCCCGGTCGTGGCCAGCAAAATATCGCGCTCGTCCGCTTCATCAGGATAGCTAATATCAATCTGGAACAAAAAGCGGTCCAATTGTGCCTCGGGCAGCGGATAGGTGCCTTCCTGTTCAATGGGGTTTTGCGTGGCCAGTACATGAAACGGCCGGGGCAGATCGTGGGCCACACCGGCAATGGTGACCTGGTGTTCCTGCATGGCCTGCAACAGCGCCGACTGGGTGCGCGGGCTGGCACGGTTGATCTCGTCGGCCATCAACAATTGGCAAAACACGGGCCCCGGCAAAAACCGAAAATGCCGCTTGCCGGCATCGCTTTCTTCCAGAACTTCGGCCCCCAGAATGTCGGCGGGCATCAAATCAGGGGTAAACTGGATACGCTTTTCATCCAGCCCGGTAACCGTGGCAATGGTTTCCACCAGCCGGGTTTTGGCCAGCCCCGGCGCCCCGACCAGCAAGGCATGACCACCGCACAATATGGCATTCAAAGCCAGATCAATGACTTCATTCTGGCCCAGGATCACCTTGCCAATGGCGTCACGGGTACGCCCCAGGGTCTCCACCGCCGCTTCGGCACGGGTCACAATGGCAGTGTCTTTCATGGTATCAGGCATTGCGCTCAACTTCTTCTCGTTTCTACAATAGGTTTAATCGTTTTTGAGTCCGGAACAAAGGCTTCACTATGGGCACGCGGGACGCCATAAATGTCAATGCCCTGATTGCGGCAGCCCAAAAAAATGCAGGCGATGACGGCCTGCCGCCGGTGCATTTATGGCATCCGGAACGTTGTGCGGATATGGACATTGAAATCCTTCGTGATGGCACCTGGCTGCATGATGGCCAGCGCATTGCCCGCCATTCTCTGGTAAAGCTGTTTTCCACAATATTACGAAAAGATGACGATGGCGGCATCTATCTGGTAACCCCGGTGGAAAAGGTGCGCGTGCGCGTGGCCTGCGCCCCCTTTATCGCCATCACGCTGGATGTGCAGGGCAAGGGCGAAGACCAGGTCTTGTATTTCACCACCAATGTCGGCGATGTGGTGCGGGCCGGGCCGGATCGCCCCATACGGGTTGAGACCAATCCCAAAACCCTGGAGCCCACCCCGTTTGTCATGGTGCGCCATGGCCTGGAGGCCCTGATCAATCGGGCCGTGTTTTACCAGATGGTAGAGCTGGCGGTGGAACGCGATCTGGGCGAGGGGCCGCAATTGGGGGTCATTAGCGACGGGACCTTCTTTGCACTGGGGCCACCGGGTGTGCACCATGACTGAGACGCCGAACTGGCCGGACCGCCTGCTCGCCTGCCTTGATCCGCTGGATACACCAAAACCGCATCGCCCGGCACGCTCTGACTTTGATCTGAATGGCAATGGACCGCGCCAGCCCCCGGATAAACAGGCCGCCGTACTGGTCCCCCTGATAGAGCGGCCAGAGGGTTGGCAGGTGCTGTTGACCCGGCGCACAAAGGACATGCCCACCCATGCAGGCCAGATCGCTTTTCCCGGCGGGCGAAAGAGTGCCGGAGAAAGCCTGATCGATACGGCCTTGCGCGAATTTGAGGAAGAAACCGGCATTGGCAAAGCCCGCGCCCGCCTGCTGGGCCGGTTCGAACGTTATGAGACCGCCAGTGGATTTGACATCACGCCCTTTGTGGCGGTGCTGCAAACGCCCATCACCCCCCCGCCCGGACCCGCGCGAGGTGGAGGCCGTCTTTGAGGTGCCCTTTGACTTCCTCATGGATATCAAAAATCACCAGCGCCAGTCGCGCTATTGGCAGGGGGCCGAGCGGTATTTTTATGCCATGCCATGGAATGAGCATTTCATCTGGGGCGCAACTGCGGGTATGCTGCGGGCACTGGCTCTGCGTTTAGCGGCCTAACAAAGAGGACACCCCATGTTGCGAATGACCCTGATCGAGATCGTTCTCTTCAGCCTGCCCTTCTTGCTTTTCTTTTTGTATCGCACCTTCATATTGCGCCACCGCATGGCCGAAGGGGATGCCTTTGACCCCACGCCCTACCATAAACTGTTTATTCTGGGGGGGTGTTTTGGCCTTTGCCGGGTTTTTGTATTTGGCGTTACATCACAAAACTTACCGCGACGGTGAATATATTCCGGCGCATTTAGAAAACGGCAAGGTCGTTCGGGGCAGATTTGTCGAAACGCCACGCGGCGACAATTCTCCCGATGCGAGTAATGATCATGAGCCACCCAACCCATCTGGATCCAAAGACAACTGACTGGATGACCGCCAATGCCACCGCTGCAGTGGTCAAGGCGCTCAATGCCGCCAAACCCGGCGGTGTACGCTTTGTTGGCGGGTGTGTACGCAACACCATTATGGATCGCCCGGTTGATGATGTGGACCTGGCCACGCAATTAGAACCACAGGCCGTAATGGAGGCCCTAAAGGCCGCCGATATTCAGGTGGTGCCCACCGGGCTGGCCCATGGCACCGTGACCGCCGTGGTAGGGGGAAAGCCTTTTGAAATCACGTCCTTGCGCAAGGACGTGAAAACCGATGGCCGCCATGCAGAGGTCAGCTTTACCACCGATTGGGCCGAAGATTCCAAACGGCGGGATTTTCGCTTTAACGCCATTTATGCTGATCCAAAGGACGGCGCCCTGTTTGATCCGCAAAACGGTATCCAGGATGCGCTTGAAGGCCATGTGGCCTTTGTTGGCGATCCGGATACCCGCATCCGCGAAGATTATCTGCGCATTTTGCGGTTTTTTCGCTTTTTTGCCTGGTATGGCGAATCACGCCCGGACCGGGAAAGCGTCAAAGCCTGCGCCCGCCTGAAAGACGGCATGGAAGGTCTGTCGGCCGAACGGGTGTGGAAAGAGCTGAAAAAACTGCTCAGCGCCCCTGACCCCTCCAAGGCCCTGCGCTGGATGCGCACCGCCGAGGTGTTACAGGTGATCCTGCCTGAAAGCATTCATGTGGACCGGGCCTGCGCCTTTATCGCACTGGAAAAGGAAATGGAGTGGGAGCCAGACCCGCTATTGCGCCTGATGGCCATGGTCGATGCCCGGCGCTGGTCCAAAATCGCCAACCGGTTAAAGCTTTCCAATGTGGAGAAAAACCGTCTCAAAGCCTGGTATGATGCCGGTGAAGTAAATCCCCATGAAGACTATATGGACGTCTCGCGTCGGTTTTATCGCAAAGTGGTGGCGGGCTTTGTCGATGCCGCCAAAATCGCCATGGCGACCCTGTTTGATCGTGACCGGCGCAATGTACAGGATCTGATGGAATTTGCCGAAGAATGGGAACGCCCGGTGTTTCCCGTGCGCGCCAAAGACCTGATGGAAGAGGGCTATAAGGAAGGCCCGGAACTGGGCGACCTGTTATGGGATATGGAGGATGAATGGATCGCCTCCGGTTTTGCGCTTTCCAAATCGGAACTGATCGCCAAAATCGGTAATTTTGGCACCGGGGGGAAATCCGGCGGTCAGGGGTAAGCGCCCTACCCAAAAACACGGCGCAAAAGCTGCGAGCCAAAAGCCCCGGGATTGGCGCGAATGGCGCGTTCCTGTTCGGCCAGATAGTAAAACGTACCCTTTAGCGCCCCTTTGACCACATGAGCGGTCAGCTTGTCGCTGGCCTGATCGGCATAAGAGCCAAGGGAATAGCGCCTGGCCAGGGTTTTGCCGGCCCGCAACGCGCCGGTGCTGTCCAATGTCGAGCGAATTACCGGGGTAAAGGCGGTGACCAGCGAGGGTTCCATGGTGCGGCGCAGATATTGGGTGGCACTGTCATCGGGGCCGCGCACAATGGTGATGGCATCATCCACACTCATTTGTTTTACCGCGCCTTTCAGCAATTTCTTGCCCTGTGGCATGGCTGCCTCGGCCCCGCGGTTCATGCGTTCCTGTAAATTGTCAAACGGTGCGGCCATGCCCAGCGGCTTGGCCAGTTTGCGCGCCTTGCGCAGGGTTTTGGGCAAAGGAATGCGAACTTTGCCATCATCAAAAAAAGCCGCCCGGCGCGCCCAATTGGGCCACCACCGCCTCAATGCCGATATCCAGTGCCTGTCGCAAGCCCCGATCCGCATCCAGCAGGCTGAGCCCGCCATGAGAGCTCTGTGTGCCCGGGGTCTGGTAATCGCGGGATTGTTTTTTCAGACTGCCCAACAGTTTTTTGAAAAAAGCCATCACCGGCATAGACGGGCGCGCCGCTGGCGGCCAGGGTGGTGAGCGCCAGTAAGAATGTACGTCTTTGCATCGAATGATCCTCCGCAAGGGTTATTTACATTGCCAGTTTTCCAGGCCCTGGCGGGCCAGTTCGTCGGCGCGCTCGTTACCATCGTGGCCGGCATGGCCTTTGACCCAGTGCCAGGTCACATCGTGGCGCGCGGCAGCCTCTTCCAGTTCCATCCACAGATCGGCGTTTTTGACCGGCTTTTTGGCCGCGGTTTTCCAGCCCCGGGCTTTCCAACCGTCCAGCCATTTGGTGATACCATCACGCACATAAGTGGAATCAGTATAAAGATCGACGCGGCAGGGCTGTTTTAACGCCTTTAGCGCCTCGATCGCGGCCCGCATTTCCATGCGATTATTGGTGGTGTGATCTTCGCCGCCGCTCAGCTCGCGCTCATTGCCATTCCAATGCAGCAAGGCCCCCCAGCCGCCGGGGCCGGGATTGCCAGAACAGGCACCATCGGTGTGTATCGTAATATGTTTTTTGCCCATAACCCTATCCGGTTTTGGTCACCATAGGGCCTGCCGGGTAGGGCGTAAATGGGGCTAATGCGTGGGCGGGGTATCCAGCCGCAATTCGGCAATTGGCGTGCCGGGCATATTGGCATTGGCAGAGGTGCGCCAGCGGCATCCCATGGTAGCGCCGCGTCCAAGGGGATGTTTTAATTTGGTAAATTCAAAAGAACAAAGGCGGCTTTCCCCGCCCAGGGTCACGGCCCGGGCCTTGATGGTTCTGGTGCGCCCAAAGCGGCGCACATCATCCAGTTGCGCCTGTAAAAATGCCCGATCGGCGGGGCGCCACAGGCTGATAAAATCATGATCGCGCAAGGCCCGACCACTGAGTTGGCGCAGCCATTTTCCGGTCCAGCCAAACAGATAATGACAGCCATCGGCATGATGCAGGGTAAAGGCCCCGCTGGCACGTTGCGAAATAGGGCTTTGCAAGGAAACAGACGTCACGTTCTCACCAATATCTTAGGTCGTAGGTAACCATTTCAACAGTATGCTGAAACAAATCAGCGTGGGCTTTTATGGATCATCGCAAGGTTGATGCCGCGTGTGCATTGGCAAAACTGATCCGCAATGGAGCGTTTCTCTATTCCAGGGGGAAGCCTGCCGCGAACGCCTTCCCCTAAAAGGGAAGTCACTAAGGGAGCAAGCACATGGGCGTACCAGCCCGGCACATCGGCCCAGTTCAGTACCTGAACAAGCGCATGGGGGCGCTGTTTATCATCACCCTGTGGCTAGGCCTCACCAGCATGGCTCAGGCCGGCGGGGAAACCTGCCTTCCCTGTCAGCAAAAGAAAAACCATGTGATCCGGGTTCCCGGCATTTCGGTCACCGGCCCCAATGTTCGGGTTTCCACCCCCGGCGTATTTGTAAACAAGGGCGGCGTGGCGGTGCAAAATACCTTTACCGGCGGGGGTGGTTTTTTCTTTGGGGGCGGGGGCGGCTCCTTTGGCCGCACCATTATTTCCAGCGGTGGCGGCGGCTTTATCGGCGGGGGTCATACGGCCAGCGTAATTTCCAACCTGAATGTGGAAGCCGACGCCGAAGCCAGTACCGAACAGGTCGCCGTGCCCTATACCGAAACCATCACCAAAAACCGCTGGGTTGAAGATGTGTTTGTGCTGCGCGCGGTATGTATAGACGACAAGGGCGTACCCCATCCGGCCTCGCGGCCAGACCCCAGCGATCAGGTGCCACCGACCTTCGAAGGCGAGCTGTTTCGCTGTATGGCCGGGACCAGCATGCAGGTCACCCTGGGCCGCTATGTCGATGGCCAGAGCCGCTATGACCATGCCTCGACCATGGTGTGTGCCAAAGGCGAAGCCCTGCGCCACAGCATTGGTGGTCAGTTAACCTGTGCCCCCCCAAGAGCCACGACGCAATTGCAATGAGCGCTCCTTGTTGCGCAAATATGGTCCTGGCATCAAAGTGGTGCGCCTGCGCCATCAGGAACAATATACCGAACAGGTGACCCGAACGCGCATGGAAACCCGCGCGTCCTCATCGGCATCGGCTTCGGCCAGCGCCTCGGCCAGTACCCGCCTGATCCTGAATGGCGGCGTTGGGAATTAGGGTCCAAAACGAAACTGCCCTGTAAGTGTCCAGTTGGACGGCATGTCCGTTGTTGCGGCCCCAAACCAATATTATGGACAATCTGAACCGGATGCTGATCCGTGGCCGGTGCCACCACTATGCCCGTATGGGGCAGGTTGTGTGGCAATATCCAGGTCAGCACATCACCAACCTGAAAATCCACCGCCTTGCCGTTTTGCATGACATTGGCCC
Source organism: Robiginitomaculum sp. (assembly GCA_030949705.1). Lineage (GTDB taxonomy): Bacteria > Pseudomonadota > Alphaproteobacteria > Caulobacterales > Maricaulaceae > Robiginitomaculum_B. The sequence continues at coordinate 174,311 of JAUZSF010000004.1, forward strand.
CCTGACGGGTAAAAAAAGGTGTTCAGATTGGGCACCCGGCGGTGATCAATATTGCTGTCCGGGCGGCTTAGGTCCCAAATTTTGGGATAGGCCGAAAAATTGGCGATCATATCTTCGTGCACCAATTGTTGAAGATCGACCCCTAGACTTCGATAGGAACGGATCACCACATCGGTGCATACCCCCTGGTCCGCCGGCACATCCCCGCCGGGATAAGCAATGGAAAGATAGCGGCCATCATAGCGCACATTATGTCTGGTGCGGTCCTGCGCCGCGCGGGCGAGTTTTTCCCCAAAAGTCGGGGTATCGGCCTGCGCCATGGTGGAGAGGGCAAAAAACAAAACCAGATTGTATAGGGATAGTGATCGCATGGCATAATCCTGTCTGCGCCCCCCCAGGCTCCAAACCATTTGAATGAGTTTGGCCCCTATGACAGCAGACCCGCCAAGCATGGCCAGTTTATGACGGCTTTATGGCCAGTGATTAATTACCGGCCTCGACCGTATGAAAGGTTGCCGAATTGCCAACCGCCGTGGCCGTGGCAATCAGGGCACCGCCAGAGCCGGTATTGACCGAAGAGCTGGCCACGATCGTGCCTGCATTGGTCTGGCGGTTATTGGCCGTAATGCCGCCGCCGCAGGTGGAACAGACAAAGCCCGACACCGCATTGCCAAAAGCGGTGGCGCTGGTCACAAAATCGGTAATGATGGTGTCATTGCCAACGCCGCCACCGGCGGTACCGCCGGTAAAGGTGGCCGTAGCCTCAACTCCGCCATCATTATTTTGAATATTGGCCAGATCAATATCCGAGCCAATATTGGACACCAGATTGGAATTGGCCACCGCATAGGCGGTCGAGGCATTCCAGCCCTGCCACAGGTCCAGCGTCACATCAGAGCGCGCCTCAATCTGGGCCGAATTGTTCTGGTCGGTTACCACCTTGGCAAAGCCATAGGCGTTTTCGACATTATAGGCATTGCCGGTGGCCGCCGCCGTGGAGATCACATCTTCACCGTCAGGCGAATTTACCTGCGCCCGGGCGCTGATACTGGTGCCAAAATTACGCTGGTTGGCATCCACGTCCAGGGTAGTGCTTTCGCCGCCGGCGGTGGCTGAATTACCGATGGAGGTGGCGGTAATGGTCGCCGAATCGGCCAACAGGCCCGCATTTAACGAGGCATCCGACACCACCGACGCGTTATTGGTCTGCCCGGCCCAGGCGGTGATCCGGCCCCCGTCCCAGGTCTCATAGGAAATCGCATTGGCCACCGCCGTGGCGGTAGAAGTGGGATTAAACGCCCAATTATCCGCCGTTACGTCTGAGGTGGCGCTTTGGGTGGCATCGGCCCCCACGGTTTGCTGGGATACCGCATCAATGGTGCCACAACAGGTGGTGATGGTGGCCGAATTACCAAAGGTGGTGGCAATGGAATCCAGCTCTTCGCTGGCCGAATTGACGCGGATCACTGATTGCGCACTGCCGGCCCCGTTCAGGGTCTGGGTGTTGTTCAGGGTCAGATTACCGGTATCGACCTGCACTGACAGGGTATTGCCCAGCGCGGTGGCTGCGCCCAGCACAGAGAGCACATCAACAGAGACGACATTCAGACCGGCGGTGAAGGGGTCATTGTCCAGCTGGACATTAATAACCTCAGTCGTATCGCCCGCGTAGGCCGCGCCGCACAGTCCGGTCGCGGCGGTCGTGCCAGCGAGAAGGATCTTGGCGAGTAAACGCATTATTGCTTCCCTGATTGTCATAGGCGGTCACAAAATTTCCCGTCAGCCCTATGGTGCCAAGGGGGTCATTGAAATTACAGATGTCCGGGCCGCTGACGCCATACAGATTGGCCGACATTTCCAGCACCGCCCGTTCGATCACCGAACGCACGGCCAGTTGCACCGGTTCCAGCGCGCGGGTGCCAGCGCTGATATCAATAATGTTCTGGTTATTGAAGAAGGCAAAAATTCCGGCCCCGACTTCGCGGCCAATGATCTGTTTCTGATAGGAAATGACATCGACCACTTCCAGCGAACGGGTTTCCACCAGTCGCAGATCCAGCCCGATATTGAGCACATAGGTTTTGGCGTTCAAAAAGCCCTTGGGGTCATTAATGTCCACATCGCCGCCATAGGCATCAATGCCCGAGGAGGAGATGTTGTAATTCAGCTCGGTGATGCCGCCGACCAGATAAAAATCAGACCCCGGCACGGAACCGGCCTTGATTTTACGATAGCTGTTATCATCGCCATCGCCGATCAGCTTGTTATTGGCGTATTTCAGTTCCAGCTCGGACACCGATGTGTCATAGCGCTCGACCAGACGGGCCCCGGCCTTGGCAAAGGCGGAAATGGCCATCAAAGACGCGCCTTGCGTGATCTTGGCGCCGCCTTCGGGTTCCTGTTTGCCGGTATAGTCCAGAATGCGCCCCACCGCGATGCGCGGGGGCACCACATTGCCGGAACTGGCATATTGACCCATGCAGGTCAGCGCCGCCGAATATGGCGTTGGGTTGGCGGTCACCGGCGCATTACCAATGGGTTTGGCATAAAGCCCGTTACGCCCGGCCACGGTAGAGGTACAGGCGCTGAGCGCCATGGCACCGGCCAACAATAATGCTGGCGCGCGGCGGCGATGGACCGCAGAAAACATCGAAACCCTAGTCATTGAGTTGAATGTCCCCATTTAGCTCTTCACGTGCAGACCCAGCGCCTGCAACGGGCTGCCATTGTTGTGTTGCCGAATTGGCCGCCGCCACAAAAGGGCCGTCGGCGACAATCGGCGGTTCAAAAGGCAGAATATTTTGGGTCCCGCCATTTAAATTAACGGTCTGGTCGCCATTATTAATCTGTGTGGAATCGATAATTACGGTGTTCCAGCTACCCAGGGTGACCACGTTGAGCTGGTTGCCGATGGCCCCGGCACCGCCAAGACCACCAACGCCGCTGGTGCCAAAATTACCGCTGCCAAAAAAGCTGCCGCCCAGCCCAAGAGACAGATTTGACTGGCTGCCCAGAAACATCCGCCCGTTCACAATGGTGCGATTGCCATTGGAATCACGGGTTCTGGCATCAAAGGGCTGGTTAAAGTCATTGTATGACTTGCCATAGGGCACATTAAACTGGCCCGCGCTTTGGGCGGCCTGTGCCAGCGCCATCCCTGGCATGGCCGCCAAACCCAGCATGATCATGGCCAAACCGGCTTTTATGGGAGATAAAAAAGGGCACACGTATGTTGGCAGTGTTCTCATACACCCTTCCTGAACCACAAATGTTGATATTGTGTTAGCCATGTTAAGAAGACCAAAATTAGGATCAATTGAATGACGCAATTGCCCAAAGAGCCGGTATTCGGTGAAATTCCCCAGATTATTCTTGGGCTGTGCGGGGTGATCATCGCCATCAGCGCTTTTGTGCTGCTGGCACCGATACCCCTGTCAAACTGGATAATGGGCGTCATGGCGGTGCAGATCGGCCCCGAACAACTGCCCCGGCCCTTTGGCCCATACCCGGCCTTTGCATTGCATGTCTTTGTCCATGGCGGCTGGTTGCATTTGGGCATGAATATATTGGGCCTGTTGGCCTTTGGATCGCCCATTGCCAGGTGGTTAGAGTCCAGTTTTGGCACCCGTAATGGTGCCTTGGCGTTTTTGCTGATCTTTTTCCTGACCGCGGTGGCTGGCGCCTTAACCGAAGGCGCGGTGATTGCCCTTGGCAATGCGCCGGGGGCGGTGCTGGTCGGGGCATCGGGGGGCTTAATGGGCCTGATCGGCGTACTGGTCCGTCTGAATTATGGACGTGAATACATACCCTTACCCCTGTTTTCCCGAACCGTTCTCATGGCCGCCCTGCCCTGGGTTGGCCTGAATGTGTTGATTGCGTTTTTCGGCATGCCCGGGGTTTCGGCCGCCGTGGCCTGGCCGGCGCATCTGGGAGGATTGTTTGCCGGCATGGTGCTGGCCGGCCCCTTTGCGCCCAGGCGTTGATTAACTGTTTTTCTTTCGCCATTTGGGCGATTTTACAATCTGTGCGATAATACCCTTCGTATAAACGCAGGGAGGGACCTATGAACGCAGAAGCCATATTGCAAAGCAAAGGCCATGAAGTGGTCACCATTGCCCCCGAAGATACCATGCTGGAGGCCGCAAAAACGTTGGACCAGCACCGCATCGGAGCGGTGGTGGTTACCGAAGCCAATGGCACGGTTTGCGGCGTCCTTTCAGAACGCGACGTTGCCCGCCAGGTCGCCCGTCAGGGCATGGACGCCCTGCAACGCCCGGTCAGCGAATGCATGAGCCGCAATGTCATTACCGCCCGGCTGGACGACAGCCTGGATACACTGCTATCGCGCATGACCGATCGCCGGGTGCGCCATTTGCCGGTCATGGACCGGAGCAAGCTGGTCGGCGTGATCTCTATCGGCGATGTAGTGAAACGCAAAATCATGGAAACCGAGGCCGAAGCCGAAGCCATGAAGGCTTATATTACCGCGGGTTAAGCAGGTTTAGTCCCGCAGCAGCGCATTAATGCCGGTTTTGGCGCGGGTGCGTTCGTCCACGGTTTTGACAATCACTGCGCACGCCAGGGACGGCCCACCCTTGGGATCCGGCAAGGTGCCCGGCACCACCACCGAATAGGGCGGCACTTCGCCGCGGGTAATCTTGCCCGTGGTGCGATCCACAATCTTGGTGCTCTGGGTGATAAAAACGCCCATGGCCAGAACCGAACCTTCGCGCACAATCACCCCTTCGACCACTTCGGAGCGCGCACCGACAAACACATTATCTTCGATAATCACCGGATTGGCCTGCAAGGGTTCCAGCACGCCGCCAATGCCGGTCCCGGCCGAGATATGACAATGCGCCCCCACTTGCGCGCAGGAACCGATCGAGGCCCAGGTGTCCACCATGGTCCCCTCGCCCACATAGGCACCAATGTTCACAAAAGACGGCATCAACACCACATCGCGTGCAATATAGGCCCCGTGGCGCACACTGGCCGGGGGCACCATGCGAAAGCCGGCCTTGGTAAAGTCGGCCTTGTCCCAGTTTGCAGTTTTCAGGGGCACCTTGTCCCAGGCATTGCCAAAACCGGTATGTTCGAACACCCGCATTTCGTTCAGCCTGAAGCTCAGCAGCACCGCCTTTTTCAGCCAGGCATGGGTAGTCCACCCCCCTTTGCCGTCCGGAGAGGCCACCCGCAAGGCGCCGCTGTCCAGCGCATCAAGCGCCTGGGCAACCGCCGCGCGGGCCGGGCCATCCGTATCGCCATTATCCCAAATGGCATTGATATCCGTCTCAAGTTGCTGGGCGTCCATAGACTTTTATTCCTTTATGGCCTGCACCAGAAACCCGGCCAGGTCTCCGGTGGTAAAATGCACATGATCATGGTCATCATTGACCCCGGCGGGGCGCGCCTCTTCGGGCTCGTGAGACCAATCCTTGTTTGAATGCACCAAAATGGTGACAAAGCCCAGGGCATGGGCAGGTTCCAGATTGCGGGCCATATCCTCGATAAAGGCGGCCTGGGCCGGATCCACCTTCACCGTTTCCAGCAAATGCGTATAGGCGGGGGCCTGGGGCTTGGGCACAAAGCCGGTGTCTTCAATGCCGATAATTTCATCAAACATTTCATCCAGCCCGCGGGCGGCCAGCACCCGGTGGGCATGTCCGCGCGAACCATTGGTGAAGACAATCTTGCGCCCCGGCAGCGCCGCGATGGCCCCCTGCAAGGCCCGGTCTACACGCAGAGGCGACAGATCGATATCATGGACAAAATCCAGATAGCTTTCCGGCTCGATATGATGCTCCTGCATCAGGCCGCTCATGGTGGTGCCGTGTTCGGCATAATAGGCCTTTTGAATTTTGCGGGCCTCGGCCGGGGCCAGGCCCAACAGGTCGGCAACAAACTGAGTCATGCGCCGGTCAATCTGTGCAAACAGGTCCGATTCGGGCGGATAGAGCGTATTATCCAGATCGAACACCCATTCGCGGGTCTGGCGCAGGCGCTGCTTCATCGTCGCAACCCCGCCAGCACGTCGACCTTGGCAAAATCTTCGGGGGCCAGATTAATGGTCATGCCCTGACCGCTTTCATTTTTATACAGTTTGAAGGGGCGCTCTTCATAACCGCGCAAGGCGCATTTTGACTTACCAATGATCGCGAACAAAACATCCGACACACAAAAGTTTTCATTGGCCATCAATAATGGGCGTTCGGTGTCGCGCTCTACAATCCCGGCATAAAGATAGATGGATTTGTCTCTTACCAGCCCGCTCAGCAAAGAGGTGCAGGCCTTGGGCGCGATTTTCCACCAGCCGCGGCTTTCCCAGCTGCGCCCTTTGCGCCGACCATAGGCCGTCCACACCGGCAAGGGAGTTTTATTACAGACCCGCAGACCCGTTTTTGCCAGGTTTTCCCGCGCCGCCGTTTCCAGGGCATCAATCAAAGTGCCCGGATCAGGCCGCGTTGTGATTTTGCGTGAAACCAGAAATTTGCGGATCGCCGAGCGGGTGCGCCGCCCATCATAACCGTCAATAGAGCGTATGGGATAGCCATTATCACTGAGCAGACGCTGGATACCTGCCAGCTCGGCCCGTTTGCCAAAGCCCGCCGGTTCGGCCAGCACCGTCCGCCCGCCATTGGGCGGATGCACGTCGATCACATTGAAATTACGGGTGTGCAGGCCCAAAGCGGCACAATCTTCCTTGCCATCCAGCGAAAAATTACCGGTATCATCAACGCACAAAGCCTTGGTACCGCCCCATTGCTGGCGACCGCCCGCATGGACCTCTGATGAATAGCCATAGGCGTAATACGGCTTGTCACTGAATGGGGCGGGCATGACCACCCGGCATTGGCCGGGGCGCAGGCGTACCCAGCCCTCGGTACGAATATGCTTGCCCTCTGGGCTGCCGGTGGCCAGATAAATGATATAGCTGGTTTCATTGCACACTTCCTGACCGATAGCCCAGGCATGACGCGGCATCAGCCAGGACACAAAAACCAACAGGAAAAATACAAAACTGGCAATGATCGGGTGTGTTCGCATTTGCGGCTCGCCACATGATTCTGGCCCGTCAGGCTAGACCTATTTCTTTGCCTAGACCAGAGAGAAAACATCAGCGCGCAATTGCGCCATGCCGTCGCCCTTGACTGCCGAAACCGCAGCCACACGGGGATAGGCGGCGGGGCGTTTTTCGATGGTGCGCCGGGTGCGTTCCAACACGCTCTGGCGTTCGTTCTGTTTGATTTTATCCAGCTTGGTCAGCACCACCTGATAGACCGCGGCGGCCTCGTCCAGCATGTCCATCACCGCCAGATCGCTGGATTTGATGCCATGGCGCGAATCGACCAGCACAAACACCCGGCGCAAGGCGGCCCGACCGCGCAAATAATCGCGGGTCAGGGCGCTCCATTTCTCAATCGCGGTCTTTGACGCCCGCGCGTAACCATAGCCCGGCAGGTCCGCCAGCATCAGCCGTTCATCCAGATTAAAGAAATTCAGCTCGCGGGTGCGCCCCGGCGTATTGGAAGAGCGCGCCAGATTTTTACGAAAGGTCAGCGCATTCAAAAGACTGGACTTGCCCACATTGGAACGCCCGGCAAAGGCCACTTCGGGCAGATTGCCACCCGGCAGGCTGTCCAGCGAAACCGCGCCCATGACAAAATCACAAGGGCGGGAGAAAAACACCCGGGCCGCCTCCAGCACATTTGGATCGTAATCCGCCTCGCCCGTCGCCCCGGTCAGCTCGCCGCTCCCTTATCATTCTTGCTCATTTTACGCTTCAGTTTTGCCAACACCTTGTCAAAGGGCGTTTCCACGCCGTTTTTACGGGTGATGACATATTGCTGGATCAAGGACAGGAAATTGTTCCACGCCCAGTAAATCACCAGACCGGCGGCAAAGGGGGCCAGCATGATGGTGAAAATCACCGGCATGAAGGCAAAAATGCGTCGCTGCATCGGGTCCGGTGCCGGCGGGTTGAGCAATTGTTGCGCCCCCATGGTCAGCCCCATGATCAGCGGCCATATGCCCACGGCCAGAATGGCCCCAAAAACCGGCACGCCGGTGGGATCCCAGGGCAACAGGCCGAACAGATTGCCGATATGGGTGGGGTCCGGCGCCGACAGATCCTTGATCCAGCCAAAAAACGGCGCATGACGCATCTCGATAGAGATATAGAGGGTTTTATACAGCGCATAAAAGATCGGGATTTGCAGCAGCATGGGCAGACACCCGCCAACCGGATTGACCTTTTCGCGCTTGTACAACTCCATGGTTTCCATCTGCATGCGCTGGGGATCGTCTTTGAACTTGGCGCGCAGCTCTTCCATCTTGGGCTGCAAGGCCTTCATGCGCGCCATCGAGGCATAAGAGCGATTGGCAATGGGAAAGAAAATGATCTTGATAGCCAGCGTAAGCAGTAAAATAGCGATGCCGAAATTGCCCACCAAACCATAGAAAAAGTCCAGCGCATTAAAATAAGGCCGGGTCAGGAACCAGAAGATCCCCCAGTCAATGGCCATATCAAAGCGGGTGACCCCCTGGTTTTCCTGATAGGCCTGCAACACCTTGTATTGCTTGGCCCCAGCAAAAAACTTTTGTTCCACCGACACACTTTGTCCCGGCGCAATGGTTTCTGCCTCCAGGCGGTATGAAGCCTCAAACACCGTATCGCCGGCGCTGCCCTTGAAGGTGCGCACCTCGGCATCGATCTGTTCGTCCTGGGGCGGGATCATCACCGCCAGCCAGTATTTGTCGGTAAAGCCGAGCCAACCACCGGTGCCAGTGTTTTTGGCACCGCCATCCTTGGCCAGCTTGCGGTATTTCAGTTCCACCACCTTGTCACCAACCACGCCAATGGCCCCCTGGTGCAGGATAAAGCCAGAACGATTTTTCATTTTTTCTTCGCGGCTGGCATTCTTGGGCATAAAGGTCGGATCGCCATAACGGCGCACCACCCCGGCCGGGGCAAGGGTGCGGGTGGTCTCGCCCTCATTACGTACGGTATCGGCAATGGTGAACATATATTGCGCATCAACGCTGATGGTACGTTCAAAAACCAGTCCTTCGGGAGAACGATATTGCAGGGTGATCGGGGTTTGGGGGGTCAGCACTTCGCCCTTGATCAAAGTCCAACGGGTGTTCAGACCCGGCAGGGTGCTGTTGGCGCCTTCATCGGCGGCCCGCCAGCTAAAATTGGAAAAATAGCCGCCGCGGGATTTGCGCGGATCCAGCAACACCACTTCGGCGCTGTTGGGGTCCATATCCACGCGAAACTTGCGTAACAGCAAATCATCAAACCGGGCCCCGTCCAGATTGATGGAACCATCCACTGACGGGGTGGCAATGCGCACCCGCGGGTGGGCGCGCAAGGCGGCCTCACGGTTCAGCACCACCGGAGCCGCATCCACTTCATTGGTACGCGGCGCAGCAGGTGTGCTTTGCATCTGCACCTTGGCGGCCGCCTCGCGGGCGGCCCGTTGCCGCTTGGCCGCCGGATCAATGACCAGCGTCTGGTAAATCAGCAACACACCGAGAGCCAGTGCAATGGCGAGAAAAAGATTACGTTGTTCGCCCATGGGCGCAAATTCCTTGATCTTGGACCACGCCTCAGGGCGTACGCCTATGGTTGGGTGAAGATTTATTCGTCTTCTTTTGCGGTACGCTTATCAATGCCCCTTTGACATCGTCAAGCAAAGCCTGCCAGGGCCGCGGCCGGGTGCCCGCTCTGGCAATGAACACATAGTCCCATCCGGGACGCCCATAAAGGGGTAAAAGTGCACGGGCAGCCTCTCTGAGGCGTCTTTTACAGCGATTGCGGGCCACCGCATTGCCAACTTTGCGGCTGGCAGTAAAGCCGATGCGTACCTGATCGCCGGCCAATGGCGATGGACGTGCCTGAACGACGACGCCCGGCCGTGCGGCAAACGCACCCCGGGCAACGTACAAAAAGTCTTTGCGTATTTTCAGACGCGCGAGCGCCAACGGCTTTACGCGCTTAGGATTTTGCGGCCACGAGCGCGGCGGCGGGCCAGAATCTGGCGACCGGCTTTGGTGGCCATGCGTGCACGAAAACCATGACGGCGCTTGCGCACAAGTTTACTAGGCTGATAAGTGCGTTTCACGAGCTTGTCTCCACGGATGCACGCAAGATTGCGCGCGAGCGGCGGCTTGTACGCCAATGGCCTTGCTCTCGTCAAGCGCTATCGCTGAAAGATGCACGCAAAATACAAGGAAATACATGTCCCGATTTCAAACAACCCGCAAGCTGGCCATCCGCTTTGGTCCTGTGCTCGCCATCCTCCTGGCGCTGATCGCGTTTTATGCCCTGGGCCTGAATACCACCGTCAGCACCCAGGGCTTTGCCGCCCATTATGAAACCATTATGAGCTGGCGGGCGGATCATCCGGTATTAAGCGCCCTGATCTTTGTGGGTATTTATGTGGGCGTGGTGGCCATATCGGTACCTGCCTCGCTGTGGCTGAGCGTACCAGGCGGCCTGCTGTTTGGCTGGTTCATTGGCGGTTTTCTTAGCTGGATGGCCTCCATTGTCGGGGCCACATTGGCTTTTTTGGCGGCCCGCACGGCGCTGGACCCCGCAAAGGATAGTGGAGACGCCAGCCATTATGCACGCTTCAAGGCCGGGTTCGAGCGCAATGCCTTTAGCTATATTATCGTTCTACGCCTGATGCCCTTGCCATTTTTTGTGGTCAATGCGGCGGCTGGGGCGTTTCACGTCAAGGTGCGCACCTTTGCCGCAGCCAGCGCCATAGGCCTGATCCCAGCCTCGTTTTTGTTCGCCGCCCTGGGGGAAAGCGCCGGTGATATCCTGCAGGCTGGCGGATCGCTGGACATGAGCTTTTTTCAGGATCCAAAAATTATCGCCGTTTTTATCGGCTTTGCCTCCTTGTCTTTGCTGCCATTTATCATTCGGTATTTTCGTAAAAATGATAATTTATAAGCAGGCGCTATCGGTCTATACCAAATGGGTTGTATAAGTGTCCTGAAGGGGCAGGTGTTGAGCACATCAATACATAATCAAGACGAAACGGTGGACCAGACCCCCAAGGCTCAGGGCAGCCTTGGCAGGCGGCTGTTGGTGCTGACCGTCTTATTTGTGATGCTGGCGGAAATCATGATTTTCCTGCCCTCGGCCGCCGCCTTTCGCAGCAATTGGCTGCAATCCAGGGTACAGGCCGCGCGTCTGGCTGCCATTGCCGTCGAAGTGGCCCCCGACATGAAAGTCAGCGATGAAATTGCCAGCCGCCTGCTGGCCACCGCCGGGATCAAGGCCGTGCGTATGGAGCGCGACGGCATCACCGAAATGATCCTGCGCGCCCCCAGCCAGACCATGCCCTATGAAACCGTGGATATGCGCAATCCCTCCACCAGCAAGGCCATTATCGCCACCTGCGATACCCTGTTCATGCCCAAAGAACGGTTTTTGCGCATTCTGGATACCATGGGCCCGAACAGCACCGACATTATCGATGTACTGGTTTCCGAGAGTGACCTGCGCGATGAACTGATCGCCTTTTCCATCCGTACGTTGATTTTTTCGGCCATTATTTCCGTGGTCTCGGCAGCATTGATCTATGGGGCACTGATCTTTGTCTTTGTGCGCCCCATGCGGGATCTGTCTCTGGCCATGGCGCGGTTTCAAAAAACCCCCGAAGACCCCCAAAGCGTCATTACCCCCTCGGGCCGGCGCGATGAGATCGGCCGGGCCGAAGAAGATCTGGCCAAAATGCAAAATGAGCTGCGCGCCGCCCTGGAGCAGAAAAACCGCCTGGCCGCCCTTGGCGAGGCGGTGGCCAAGATCAATCATGATCTGCGCAATATCCTGACCAGTGCGCAATTGGTTTCAGACCGTCTGGCAACCTCTGATGATCCCAAGGTGCGCACCATGGGCGAACGGCTGGTGCGGGCCATTGATCGCGGCGTGGCCCTGTGTCAGAGCACCTTGCGCTTTGGCAAGGCCGAGGAAGAGGTGCCGCAAAAACAGGATGTTGACCTGTCTCAGGTGCTGAACGACGCCATGAATGATGCCTGCCCGGAAAGCTGTGCCATAGAATTTGATAATGGGGTTGGCGAAGGGATCACCGTGTCAGCGGACCCGGATCAGCTTTATCGCATCATACTGAACCTGATGCGCAATGCGGTTCAGGCCATGAATGGCGAAGGTAAAATCACTGCCAAGGTCGACATACGCGAGCATTCGATCGCCATGACCCTGGCCGATACCGGCCCCGGCATCCCCCCAGAATTTACGCGACCGCCTGTTCAAACCGTTTAGCGCCAGCACCCGCAAGGATGGTTCCGGCCTGGGCCTGGCCATTGCCCGCGAGCTCGCCCGCAAGCATGGCGGCGATGTCACCCTGGTGCGCACCGGCAACAGCGGCACCGTGTTTGAACTGGTCCTGCCCAAAGGCAAGGATTGAGGCAAGCGCCACCCCTTACGGCGTCAGCGCTTTGCCCTCGCGCCGGGGATCGGCACCGCCGACCAGCGTCCCATCGGCCTGGCGCACAATGGTATGCAGGCCAGAGCCTTCGCCCCGAGTTTCCTTGATCTGGTGGCCCATGGCCACCAGCGCCGGGATCAAGGCCGGATCGGCGCGAGGCCCCTCGATACGGGTGATGTCACCTCTGGCCACCACATTGGGCAGGTCAATCGCCTGTTGCGGGGTCAGGCCCCATTCCAGCACGCCCACCAGGGTTTTGGCGGTATAGGCGATAATGGAATTCCCCCCCCCGGCGAGCCGGTACCCATGTAAAAACTGCCATCCTGGTTCAGCACCAAAGTAGGCGACATGGATGACCGCGGCCGCTTGCCCGGTGCCGGCGCATTGGCCAGCAAATTGCCGTCCTTGTCATAGGGCGAGCGGGCAAAATCGGTCAGTTGATTGTTCAGCAAGAAGCCATGGGTAAAACGTTTGGAGCCAAAAAGCGATTCTACCGTGGTGGTCATGGTTACCACATTGCCGGCCCCGTCCACGATGACAAAATGCGTGGTGCCCGGCACTTCGGCAGTATTATCCTTGCCCCATTTTTTCAGCTCTTCCGGGCTGAACACCGCTTCGGGGGGGGGCCGGCTTCAGCATGGACAATGGCCCGGTCCGGCGAGATCAGCGCCGCGCGGCGGGCAATATAGTCCGGGTCCAGCATGCCTTTGATCGGCACCGGCACAAACGCATCATCGGCGACATACTGGTCACGATCTGCATAGGCCAGACGCTGGGCCTCGATAAAATAATGCCAGTTTTGCGGATCCGCCGCACCGGCCGGGGTAAAGGTTTCGTGGGCCAGCACATCCATAATGTAATTGATTGCCATGCCACCGGAAGATGGTGGCGGCGCACCGCAGATTTGCTTGTCTTTATAAGGGCGACAGATCGGCACCCGCTTGCGCGCATGATAGGCCGCCAGATCCTTTACTGACAACGTGCCCGGACGCGGTTGCAAATGGGCTGCGGCCGCAATATCGGCCGCGATGGGACCTTCCAGCAAGGCCCGCGGATTGGCCGCAATGGCGCGCAGGGTATCGGCATAATCCGGGTTTTTGCGGATATATCCCGCCGGTAAGGTGGAACCATCGGGCAGGAAGAAATAGGCCCGCGCCGCGGCATTTTCATCCAGATGCACCCGGTGGGCATAGTTCTTGAGCAACATGGCCAGACGATCGGGAACCGCAAAACCCTCATCGGCCAGTTTTATGCCCGGCGCAAAGGCGGCTTTCCACGGCAAGACACCAAATTCGCTATGGGCCAGAGACAGCATGTCGATGGCGCCGGGCACCCCGACCGAATGACCGGAATTGACCGCCTCTATGAAGGGAAGCGGTTGGCCATCTTCGCCCAGAAACATTTGTGCGCTGGCCCCGAACGGGGCAGTTTCGCGCCCGTCAAAAGAGGTGATCGCCTTGGTCTTGGCATCATAATAGAGCATGAAAGAGCCGCCACCCAGGCCGGAGCTTTGGGGCTCAACCAAACCCAGCACCGTCTGCACCGCCACCGCCGCGTCCACCGCATTGCCGCCCTGGCGCAAAATCTGCAATCCCGCCTCGACCGCCATCGGATTGGCCGCCGCCACCATGCCACCCACAGGCAGAGGGCCGGGCTTGGGCCACCTCGGTCCCGGTTTCCTGAGGCCCCGAACAGGCCGCCACACCGAGCCCAAGCCAGAGCATCAAAAGCAGTATTAAACGCGACACGGGGGGATTTAATTTCATCGGGGACTCTCCATTTACACAAAAATATATACATATGAAAAAACAAAGTAAATGGCATAATATTTTTTGACATTGCCGTAATTCTCGTCAATTATCCTGATATATTAATAATTTTACGGATTATTTCCGAAATGGATTATATTGACAAACAGATTGTGGGCATCGTCCAAAAGGATAGCCGCAGCTCCAGCGCACAGATTGCCGAGGCCGTTGGCGTGTCGGTTTCCACGGGCCAATGAGCGGGTCCGCAAACTTTCCAATGCCGGAATTATCAAGGCCTGGTGCGCCGTATTGGATCCGGCCAAAATCGGCAATACGGTCTGTGCATTTGTCTATGTGGACATGGATTATGAAGGCGAGGCCGAGGCCTGTCGCGCCCTGTGTTCGATGGATGAGGTGCAGGAAGTACACCATATCAGCGGCGCCCATTCATACCTGCTCAAAATCCGGCTGGCTGATAATGCGGCCCTGCAATCCTTGCTGCATGACCGGATCAAGGCCCTGCCGGCGGTACGCCATACTGAAAGCATCATCGTGTTGCAAAGCGAAAAAGAAACGCCGCAAATGGTGGTGTCATGAAATCCGGTGTTCCCAGCCCTTCGGCGTTTTCAGACCTGGCCAGTCGCGTGGTGGCCACGCTGGAGCAGTATCGACAAGACAGCCAAAAGGGTAATGAAAAAGTGCTGCGCAACACTGCCGCGGGTCCCTTGGCGCACATGCTGGATCTGGAAAAATGGATCCGTCGCGGCGGACTGGACCACACCAATCTGGAAGATTTTCTGACCCCTTATCTGGATGCCAGCCAGCACGTGCATAACCCGGCCTTTATTGGACACCAAGTCGCCGTGCCCCACCGCGGGGCCATTATGGGAGACCTGATCCATGGCGTCACCAATAACGCCATGGCGGTTTACGAGATGGGACCATCGGCAACGGTGGTGGAACGGGTGATCATCAATTGGATGTTGGAAAAGGCGGGCTGGTTCTCATCGGATCAATTATCGGACTTTTCGGCGCATCCGGGCAATGGTGCCGGCGTGCTGACCCATGGTGGCTCTTTGGCCAACCTGACCGCCGTACTGGCGGCCCGGGCCGCCGCCTTTCCCCACGCCTGGCAGGACGGCACCCCGGACAATCTGGCCATCATTGCCCCGGCAGCCACCCATTATTCCATCGCCCGGGCCGCCGCCATTGCGGGCATGGGACAAAACGCCATCTATCCCGCCCCGGTCAATGCACTGGACCAGTTGCGCGCCGGACAATTGGGAAACCTTTACCGCCGCGCCTGCGATGACGGTAAAACCGTCTTCATGGTATCGCTAAATGCCTGCGCCACCGCCACCGGCCTGTATGACCCCATAGACGAGGTCGCCGATTTTTGCGCCGCCCATAATCTGTGGCTGCATGTGGATGGCGCCCATGGAGCCAGCGCCCTGTTATCTGACAAACACCGCCACCATCTGAACGGCGTTTCCCGGGCCGATTCTCTGACCTGGGACGCCCATAAAATGTTGCGCACCTCGGCCCTGTGCGCCGCCATCTTATTCAAAGATCCCGCCGCCCTTGGTCATGCCTTCAGCCAGGAAGGCAGCTATATTTTTTATGAGGAAAACCATCCCGACCTGGATGTGGGACGGACCACCATAGAATGCACCAAGGCGGCGCTGGGGGCGAAACTGTTCATGGTGCTGGCCATAGGTCCCTGGGCCGGTTTGTAGCAAAACAATATGACGACACCCGGACCTTTTATGAGCTGATTTCGGCGCAAGACGATTTTGAATGCCCCTATCAGCCCCAATCCAATATTTTATGTTTTCGCTATCTGCCCCTTGGCGATAATCAGGCGCAAATGAACCTGCGCCAGGAGATCGTCCGGCGCGGCAATTTTTATATTACCACCGCCCTGATCAATAAGACACGGCATTTGCGCCTGGCGGTGATGAATCCGCTGACCAGTACCGCCACCATTACCGCGCTGCTGGATGAAATTCGCACCTGCGCCAAAGACAAAATTAGCGATTGTACCGCGCCTAAGAGCGGCTAGACTGTGGCCATGAGCACATCTGGACCCAAAAATGCCCTGACCGACATTGCCGGCCTGTCGGTTGGCAATGCCGAAGACGAAATCGTACGCACCGGCGTGACCGTGATTTTATGTGATGAACCGGCACTGGCGGCGGTGGATGTACGCGGCGGTGGCCCCGGCACCCGCGAAACCGATGCCCTGGCCCCGCACAATCTGGTCGAAAGTATTGACGCCCTGGTGCTGTCGGGCGGGTCTGTTTATGGCCTGGGCGCCGCCGATGCGGTGGCCGCACAATTGGGGGCCAAGGGGCGCGGCTTTGCCCTGATGGACCTGCCGGGCGTGCCCAGATCCCCCATTGTACCATCGGCCATTCTGTATGATCTGGCCAATGGCGGCGATAAAAAATGGGGCGAGATGCCCCCCTATCATGATCTGGGTCGCCGGGCGTTTGAAAACACCAGCACAGATTTTGCCCTTGGCAATGCCGGAGCGGGCTATGGCGCACTGGCCGGATCCATCAAGGGCGGTCTTGGCAGTGCCTCCATCTTCACCCATGACAATCTGGCCATCGGGGCACTGGTGGCGGTAAACAGTTTTGGCTCGGTCCTGGTGCCCGGCACGAAAAATTTCTGGGCCGCCCCCTATGAACAGAATGATGAATTTGGCGGCCTTGGCTGGCCAACCCAAATGCCAATTGACGCCGATGACTGGGGGGCCGCCAAGCTGAACCCCGGGGCGCGGCAAAACACCACCCTGGGCGTGGTCGCCACCCCGGCCAGCCTGACCCCGGCACAGACCAAACGTCTGGCCATCATGGCGCAGGACGGTCTGGCCCGGGCCATCCGCCCGGCACACAGCCCCTTTGACGGCGATATTGTCTTTGCCATTGCCACCGGGGCGACAGGCCAGCCGGCATTGGACGAGGTATCCCTGACCCGTCTTGGCGTGTTGGCCGCCGATTGTCTGGCACGCGCCGTGGGGCGCGGCGTGTTTGCAGCACAGAGCCTGGGCAATGCCACCGCCTGGCGCGATTATACCCCCGGCTGAACGCCAGGTGTATATGGGTGTGAAATTGCCCGAACTGGCGCTTGCCTTGGCGTTCCAGCGGCGCTAGGTTCCGCGCCTTCGCCGGAATGATGTTTCGGCGGACAGGCGCCGATAGCTCAGCTGGATAGAGCACCAGACTACGAATCTGGGGGTCGGGAGTTCGAATCTTCCTCGGCGCGCCATTTTTTCAATAACTTAGACAAAGCTATACTTTTTATTATCCCATACGGGGAAGCAAAAGGGAAGCATTTGACAGGCCTTCTTAGAGAGTTCTTTTATCAATTAACGTCGCCTGTATGTATGCACGCAATGCAGCAATGGGATAATTTGAAGTTCCTCTCACGTTAAATGAATACGAAGGGCCCAAATACGAAACAAAAAGTGAACAATTTGCTTGTCAAGAGTCCCTCCGGGATGTAACAAGTCACAATGTCAATTATTGTCCCGTGGGAAAAATGACCAAATTGAATTTTTGAGAGTTACGTGAAACCCTTGCGCTTTCCATTGAAGATACAGCAGATGTTCTGGGCGTATCACCAAAGACCATATACCGCTGGGAAAAGGGTGAAATCATTCCTAAAAGCGCTTATTTTTCTGTATTGGAAAGCATGATTGCCATTCGCAGAAATGCGGAACCTCAGCAGTCTGATTTCAGGTTCATTGATCTGTTTGCCGGAATAGGCGGCCTAAGAAAAGGGTTGGGGCTGACATAGCTAAGGGTTGAAACATTACTTGAACCACCATTTGTGGAGGGTTTTATTGAGGTTGGCAACTGGGCGATAATTGAAGCGCCATTCGCACTCTTTGATGAACAGGTGAAAGTTCTGTTTGGAGATACCGTTATAAGCCCGTAAGTGACGCTTGGCCTGGTTCCAGAAATTCTCAATGCCGTTGATATGATTGGTGGCTTGCGCAAAGAGCTTTGAGTGGTTGATACGCAGGTGGTGAAACTCGGAAACATCCAGAACATCATACGACCGAAAGCAATCGGTGTAGACGATACTATCTGGCCTGACCTTCTGCCTGATAATCGGAAGAAGCGTTTGTGTAGAAGCATTCGGGATAATGACCACATGCACACGGCCCTTGCGCTTGAGCAAACCAAATACGGCGACCTTGCCCGCTGCGCCGCGTCCTCGCTTGCCCTTTCGGTGGCCACCAAAATAGCTTTCATCGACCTCTATCTCGCCGCTGAAAATCTCCGGCGTTTCTGCCGCCAGCCGGGCGAAAATCACCTCGCGCAGTTTGTGGTAAAACAGGATCGCTGTATTGCGATTTACCCTCGTTAATTGAGCCGCAGAACGGGCTGTTACACCCGCACAAAAGTACTTGATAAGGTCCGGTAATCCCCCCGAAAATTAGTGGTGTTCACGGGTAGAATTTTCTCGGCATGATAATCTGAGGAGATTTTGATGAAGAACAAACGATATAGCGATGCGCAGATCATGGGGATATTGAAGCAGGCCGAAAGCGGTGTGCCGGTATCTGAACTTTGCCGTGAACATGGCATGAGCAGCGCATCATTTTACATCTATGGACGTCTCCCCCATTGCAAGAATTTCTTTGGTCTGCCCTAACGGCGATCCCAGGTTGCGAACATCTATCCGGCGTCACCGGATTTTGGTGCGCCCAAATGGGAATTCCGCGTGGTGAGCCTCAACAAGTGGTCGGCCTCATCGGGCCATTATAAAAGCCAGGTTCCTCACACACCGGAGCTTGCCGGTCGGTACATTTCTCAGATCATCTTGCAATCCTTGCCCCGGCCTCAATTCGAGGGCCGGAATTCTTCCCCTTTGTTCAGCACCGTCCAGATGATACGGGCATTCTTGTTGGCAACGGCGACGATGGCCCGGTTCATGCCGCGTCGTTCACGCAGGGCATTGACCCACCGGCTGAACGGGTCATCCTTGTTGGCCGAAACGCGAACCACTGCACGGGCCCCATGCACCAGAAGCGTTCGCAGGTGCTTGTCGCCCCGTTTGCTGATGCCCATCAAGACGCGTTTGTCGCCACTGGAGCGTTGTCGCGGAACCAGCCCCATCCAGGCCGCCATGTGGCGCCCGTTCTTGAACTCGGCGCCATCCCCGACGGCAGCGACGACCGCCGTGGCAATCTTGGGACCAACTCCGCAGATGCGCGCGATCCTCTGGCAGTGTTCGCTTGCCCGGAAGACCCTGTCGATCCTGCGGTCGAATGCCTTGATCCTCTCGTCGAGAAGGAGCAGAAATTCAAACAGATCGCCGATAATTTCGCGGGTGAGGTCGGTCAGGCCATTGCCTCTGTTTTCGAGGATCTCCGGGATCGCCCGACGCGCGCGACCGATCGAAACGGCAATCGCAATACCACGATCCAACAGCAGGCCACGCATCTGGCTGACCAGAGCCGTGCGGTGGTTGACGAGGCGACCGCGCGCGCGGTGCAGGGCTTGAATATCCTGCTGTGTTTCATCCTTTCGGGGCACGAATTTCATGTTCGGTTGACGCATTGCTGTGCAGATTGCCTCGGCATCATTGCGATCGTTCTTCTGGTGCTTCAGAAACGGTTTGACATATTGCGGCGCGATGATGCGCACCGAATGGCCCAACGCTTCAAACTGGCGCTGCCAGTAGAACGACCCGGTGCAGGCTTCGATCCCGATCCTGCAGGGCGGCAATTTTTCAAGCGTTGGCAAAAGGCTCTCGCGCCGAACCCGTTTCGTCAGTACACGCTGGCCATCGGCATCCACGCCGTGGAGCTGGAACACATTCTTGGCCAGATCGATCCCGATGAATTCTACAGTCATTTCTTTCTCCTCCTCTTGGCTAGGTCTTCATCCCAGCGTTGTCGATGGAGGGAGAGACGTCCATCCCATTAAATGGCGGGCCAGGTACGGCGGCATGGATGCATCGATGATTTCGGAACTGAAGGCGATGGCTGAAGAGAACCGCCGCCTGAAGCGGATGTATGCGGATGTGAGCATGCAGAATGATCTGCTGAAGGAAGCCCTTGGAAAAAAGCGCTAAGGCCGTCTCAGCGCAAAGAGATGGCCATGAAAGCGGTTGCCCACCGTGGTGTCAGCATTGCGCTGGCCTGCCGCGCATTTCAGATCAGCGAATGCTGTTATCGTTACGACCGTAAACTGGGTGATGAGAATGCCGAAATTGCGGGGTGGCTTGTGAGGTTGACCAGCAACCGCCGTACCTGGGGCTTTGGCTTGTGTTTTCTGTATTTGCGCAACGTGAAAGGCTTCGGCTGGAACCACAAGCGCGTGTACCGGATCTACCGGGAGCTGGAACTCAATTTGCGTATCAGGCCAAGGAAACGCTTGAAACGAGATAGACCGGACGCATTGGCGGTACCGGATGCACCCAACCATACGTGGTCAATGGATTTTATGGCTGATCAGCTTGCGGATGGTCGCCCGATCCGAACCCTGAACGTGCTGGATGACTTTAACCGTGAAGGATTGGGCATTGAAGTCGACTTCTCGCTGCCCGCCGAGCGGGTGGTGCGCAGCCTGAACCGGATTATTGAATGGCGTGGCAGGCCGCAGATAATCAGGGTCGATAATGGCCCAGAATATATCAGCGGCAAACTTATGGCATGGGCTGAAAGGATGGGCATTTACATCCAGTATATCCAACCCGGCAAACCTCAGCAGCAACGCTTATATCGAACGATACAATCGGACGGTTCGGCATGAATGGCTGGATCAAAACATTCTTGAAACCATAGAGGAGGCACAAGAACAAGCCACACAATGGCTATGGACTTACAACAATGACCGGCCCAACATGGCCATCGGTGGGATAACTCCTGCTATGAAACTGAAACTAGCCGCGTAGTTCTACAAGCGGACCCCATCAAAAATGGGGGGATTACCGCGGTATGGATGCCAAACATATTGGCGATATGCACCAGCATTAAAATACCCACCACCAACGCCAGCATATAAACCGGTTTCCAGCTGAAGAGAGTGGGATTACCCGGCTCGCGCGGGATACTGTCGCGCCAGACCCCCAGCGCAAAAATAGCGGCAGAGATTGCAAGAACGGTCAGGGTAATCGTCAGGGTCATGGGAGTATATTTGTGCGTTCAGCCGCGGTTATCAAGGCCGAAATCCACATCAGGGGTTTTGGGGCAAAGGCCATGGCGCGTTTTTTCCCAATAAAACGGACGCCTTACCAGATCCAAAATGGCCCGGGCCATGGCCCAGCTGTGCAGGGGCCAATAGAGGGTCGCCCCCAGTAGATCCAGGAGACTATAGGTTAAGCTTGCCCGTTTGGCCCCCATGGCCAGCATCGCCATGCCGACCAGCGGGCCCGCCAATGCCAGACCATAGTCAATGGGGGCGAGCAGGGTTCCTGTCCATGGGGCCAAGAATAAAACCCCCAGCATGAGCATGGAAAACAAGGCATGGCCCAGGGCGGCAAAAACGGCGGTGCCCAAGGTGATCATCATGGAAAGCGCCCCGGGCAAAGCATTATGCATGGCGGGGCGGCGCATATGCACACCAATGGTTTGTATATAGCCCTTTAGCCAACGCGAACGCTGACGCTGCCAGGGGCCAAGCTGAGCGGTGGCTTCCTCGCGGGTGGGCGGCGTTATGGTGCCAAGACGCCAGCCATTGGCCCCCAGGCGATAGCCAAGATCCGCGTCCTCGGTCACATTATATGGATCCCAGGCCCCCACAGCCCGCAAAGCAGAAGCGCGAAAATGCGGACTTATGTAGCAGAACGCACCAACACAGTAACACCAAACCCTGTTACAATCCAGCATGTCTTACAAGAACGTGCTGAACAAACGAATTGAACTGTTTTCCGAGGCTGAATTGATTATGGAAAGGCTGGCAGAGATTAAGAACGATATTCAGGCCGTGGATAAAACCCTCCGCATTATGGGCTATGACGGAGAACTGGATGCCGTTATGCCACGCCAGCGCCGCCATGTTATATTCGGACAGGGTGAGTTACTGGATAGCCTGATACTGGAACTGAGGCACGCTGACAGACCGCTTAAGAGCCGAGAACTGGCGCAGAACGTCCTAGCCTCATCTGGCAATGATATACGGGACAGGCGTGCGGTGAGCGACCTTACAAGACGTGTTAGTAAGTGCTTGAGGGTACAGCGTGAGGCGGGGCTGGTTATTGGGCAATTGAATGATACGCGGGTTATGGAATGGCAGTTGAGGCCGTAGGGTAAAAACTATCTCGCAATTTTATTATCTAGAGAGTGTCTGAACTTTTGTGTATGAGTAATTTGGTCCATGCTTCACCAACGAAGGAGCATGACGATAATGACATTATCCAACGACATACTGGATCAATTACTGAAGGGTGTTGATCGGCCTGAAGATTTACTGGGCGAGCAGGGTCTGATGAAGGAACTGAAGGTTCGGCTGATGGAGCGGATGCTGGGCGCTGAACTCACGGAACATCTGGGCTATGAGCCGCATGGGGAACCTTCCAGCCAGCAAGATAATCGGCGCAATGGGGCCACACGCAAAACCTTGAAGGGTAATGATGGGGCGCTGCCGATTGATATCCCGCGTGACAGGGACGGCAGTTTTGAGCCAGAGCTGATCAAGAAGGGTCAGACCCGGATCGATGGTATGGATGACAAAATCATCGGGCTTTATGCCGCTGGGCTGTCGACCCGTGACATCCGTGCCCATCTTGAGGAAGTCTATGGTCTTCGTGTTTCCGCCGATCTGATCAGCCGCGTGACTGACGCGGTTTTGGAGGAAGTCTCGGACTGGCAGAACCGGGCGCTGGAGCCGGTTTACCCCATCGTTTTTCTTGATGCCTTGCGGGTCAAAATCCGCGATGCGGAAAGCCGTCAGGTTAAGAACAAGGCGGTTTACGTGGCCCTGGGCGTCACCCCTGAAGGGATGCGTGAGGTTCTGGGGCTGTGGATTGCAAACCATGAAGGCGCCAAGTTCTGGCTTTCCATTATGAACACCCTGAAGAACCGGGGCGTGGAGGATATCCTGATTGCCGTTGTGGACGGCCTGAAGGGCTTTCCCGACGCCATCAACGCCGCCTTCCCGGACACCATTGTCCAGACCTGTATCGTGCATCTGGTGCGTCATTCCCTGAATTTTGCGGCTGGAAAGACCGCAAGGCTGTGGCCAAAAGCCTGAGGCGCATTTATCGGGCTGTGGATGACGAGGAAGCAGCCAAAGCTCTGGATGCGTTTGAGGAGGAATGGGGCAAGAAATATCCCTCCATCGCCCCAAGCTGGCGGCGGGCCTGGCAGGAAGTGATCCCGTTCTTTGCCTTCCCACCTGCGGTACGCAAAATCATCTACACCACCAACGCGATTGAAAGTCTGAACCGGGTGATCCGAAAAACCACCAAAACCCGGGGCAGCTTCCCAACCGATGATGCCGCCACCAAGCTGATTTATCTGGCCATACGCAACTTCGAAAAGACAGGCCGCCGTGTCAGGGAGTGGGTTGCCGCCAGAAACCAGTTCGCTATTCTTTATCCCGAACGGTTCAATAAATGATCCGTTCTAACCGCATGGGACAGATCCCATACACAAAGTCTCGGATACTCCCCATTTTGGGCGCGTTTTCTAAACTCCGCAGCGGCTTCATTCGCGTTGGTCGCTGGCGATGGCCAGACTGTCCGTGTCACAAAGGCCCAGTTCACCCACCACGGCGAGTGAGTTGCTAGGCCTGGAAGGCAGGAGTGTGCCGTCGCCTACTTTGCGAGGAGCCTGGAACACAATCGCCATCAAGTGGAAGGCCTTAATCAACACCCAATCTCAGATGAATGGCTTGGATATGCCTCACGCTCCGCCTTAAGGTCACGCAAAACAGCGCTGTAACATCTCGTGCAACTCACCCCATCAACGCCATGCTCAATTACGCTTATGGCATGTTGGAAGTACAAACCCGCATCAACATCATCACCCAAGGCTATAGATCCCACCAAGGGGCATCATTCATGGCGACAAATACAACAACCGCCAGACCTTCGTCTTTGACAAGATGGAGCCCGCAAGACCGCTTGCAGATCGTCGCATCCTAGCGTTGATTAAGGGCAACACCTTCTCGCCCTCTGACATCTCCATCAACGCAGCCGGGACGTGCAGGCTTAACCCGGAGTTGGCGAGGCTTGTTGTGCGTTGCGTTAACAATGCAACGTTATAAGTGCAAAGTCATAACACATTGATATTTAGCAATATAATTATCTTTTTAAGTCTTTGCATTAACGTTTGTTGTTGACTTTAAACTTTGACTTACGTTGTTAGTTTGGCTCAGTTAATCCTCTAGTGTCATGGACGCCCCAGATATCAAGGCGGGTATTGTCGTTGATCGCATTAACCAGGGCAATGGAGTGATCAAGGCTGAACTGTCCAGCCAGGGCACCAGTAGCGGCAACGCCGATAAAACGTCCCGGCTGCTTCCTGGCGGATAATTGCATGGCTAGCGGTTCGCCCTTGCCGGTATGCGGGGCGGCGGTACCATCAGGCCGCACATACAGCGTGCCAGGCACCTGCGCATGGCGGATGCCTTGGGTCCTGGCGCACCATCACCGCCCAGCGCCCAATGGGGAGTTTACCAGCCTTAGCGGACATCGGGGCTTCAGCAGCTGCCGTCGGCACAGTTATGGCTGCACTGGTGACCGGAGCGAACCGTGCCGCTGGCATCGCTAAAGCGTACAAACACCCGCGCATTGGCCGGATCCAGAGGCAAACCTGTGCCCCCGTTTGATCAGTAACAAAGACAGCAAAGAAACTGGGCGTATCACTGATCACCGTATCAATCGGATCAGGCCCCAGCGGCGTGATGCAAACTGATGCAGCATCCAGTCTCACAAAGTTGTATCTGCATGGCCATAGAGGCTGAACCCGTATCAGCTGATACCATCACGGCCGTATCTGCTGAACCAGCATGATCGCCAACGCCGATATTGGTGGCAGAAACGGTCATAAACCCGGTGCCACCGGCGGGAACGTTGATTACACCATCCCCTGACGGGGTAAAGTCCGTTAGAGAGAATATCAGGCCCAGCAATGGCTTCAATCGTAAGAAAGGCGGTATTGACGCCGGGGATGGCATCCACATTGGCACTATCGCAGATGAAGTCTGCAAATACGTCCTCACCCGTACTCACCATTGTGGGAGTGAAAGACAGAATGAATGATCGGCTTTGGCCAATAGCAAGATCAAAGGAAGCGTCAGCTGGCCCTATTGGGGCATTGCTCGCATCGGTTTCCTGATAACTCAAAGTCACAGGGGCGCTTGCCGGTATGCTGATCTGGCAGTTTTGTGCTACACCGGTACCGGCATTAATTACACTGGCAAACACTGTTATATCAGCGCCACCAACAAAGCCTGAACGGGCAGAACGGTAGTACAGAAGAAGAGGGTAGTTCCCTCCGAGAGTACTGTCCCAGTTGGTGCTGAGGTAATACTTTCTTGCGCTCCAAAGGCATCGGTATAGCTGACCACCACATCAATGGTTTGACCAATATCGGCCTGCACCTGTGTATAGGTACTTGCACTGTCACCAGTGATATCAGAACCGCTTCGCCGCCATTGATAGGAAGAATGCGCCCAGCCCGTCTATATCGGTTTATCCCTGAGGCATCTGCGGTCAGGGTCTCCCCCTTGACGGCTATGCCCGTAATCAGCACCGCCCCGGAAGGCCGCATCATTAACATTGGCTATGGGGCCGATCACCGAGAGATGATGCTGCCGCTAAAGCCCAGATCATCGACAAATCGGTCATCACCCGGATGGTGAAGCCCACATCAGCCTGGGTGAGCAACTGTACGATGGAACTTGTCTCCCCGCAAATCTCAGTATCACCTGCGACGCCACTGATAGGTAAAGACCGCATTGCTTAACCCATCCGGATCACGAATGCCTGAAGGATCAACGCCAGGTTCTGTCCCTGGACCGGAGTTCCGCTTACC
>JAUZSF010000005.1 GCA_030949705.1 Robiginitomaculum sp.
CTACCCTCTTTTCTTCTGTTGCTACCGTGCCTGCCGTTCAGGCTTTGTTGGTGGCGCTGATATAGCAGTGTTTGCCAGTGCAATTGATGTGCGGTTACCGGTGTAGCACAAAACTGCCAGATCGCTTTACCGGCCAAGCGCCCCTGTGACTTTGAGTTATCAGGGAAACCGATGCGAGAGCAATGCCAATAGGGCCAGCTGGCGCTTCCTTTAGATGCTTGCTATTGGCCGAAAGCCAGATGCATTCATTCTGTCTTTCACTCCCACAATGGGTGAGTACGGGTGAGGACGTATTTGCAGACTTCATCTGCGATGTCGGTGCCAATGTTGGATGACGCATCCCCGGCGCCAATACCGCCTTTCTTACGATTGAAGCCATTCGCTGGGCCTGATATTCTCTCTAACGGACTTACCCCGTCAGAGATGGTGTAATCGACGTTCCGCCGGTGGCACCGAGACATGACCGTTTCTGCGCCCAATATCGGCGTTGGCGAATCATGCTGGTTCAGCAGATACGGCCGTGATGGTATCGGCTGAAATGCAGGGTTTTCAGCCTCTGGCCATGCGGCTACAACTTTGTGGGAGCTGGATGCTGCATCAGTTTGCGCTCACGCCGCTGGGGCCTGATCCGAATTTGATACGGTGTGATCAGTGACACGCCCCCGATTTCTTTTTGCTGTCTTTGTTTGCTGATCAAACGAGGGGGCACAGGTTTGCCTCTGGATCCGGCCAATGCGCGGGTGTTTGTACGCTTTAGCGATGCCAGCGGCACAGGGTTCGCTCGGATCGCCGGTGCGGCCATAACTGTGCCGACGGCAGCTGCGCTGAAAGCCCCGATGTCCGCTAAAGGCTGGCCGGCTCCCCGTTGGGCGCTGGGCGGTGATGGTGCGCGCCGGGCCAAGGCATCCGCCATGCGCGGGTGCCTGCAGCACGCTGTATGTATGGCCTGATGGTACCGCCGCCCACACGCTACACCGGCAAGGGCGAACCGCCCCAGCCATGCAATTATCCGCCAGGGAGCAGCCGGGACGTTTTATCGGCGTTGCACGCTCACCTGGTGCCCTGGCTGGACAGTTCAGCCTTGATCCGCCATTGGCCCTGGTTAATGCGATCCCAGCGACAATACCCGCCTTGATATGCTGGGGCGTCCATGACACCTAGAGGAGTTAACTGAGCCAAACTAACAGCGTAAGTCAAAGTTTAAAGTCAACAACAAACGTTAATGCAAAGACTTAAAAAGATAATTATATTGATAAATATCAATGTGTTATGACTTTGCACTTATAACGTTGCATTGTTAACGCAACGCACAACAAGCCCCTCGCCAACTCCGGGTTAAGCCTGCACGTCCGGCTGCGTTGATGGAGATGTCAGAGGGCGAGAAGGTGTTGCCCTTAATCAACGCGAGGATGCGACGATCTACGAGCGGTCTTGCGGGCTCCATCTTGTCAAAGACGAAGGTCTGGCGGTTGTTGTATTTGTCGCCATGAATGATGCCCTTGGTGGGATCATAGCCTTGGGTGATGATGTTGATGCGGGTTTGTACTTCCAACATGCCATAAGCGTAATTGAGCATGGCGTTGATTGGGTGAGTTGCACGGATGTTACGCGCTGTTTTGCGTGACCTTAAGGCGGAGCGTGAAGCATATCCAAGCCATTCATCTGAGATTGGGTGTTGATTAAGGCCTTTCCACTTGATGGCGATTGTGTTCCAGGCCCTAAAGTAGGCGACGGCACTTTTGCCCTCAAGGCCAAGCAAGCCACTCGCCGTGGTGGGTGAACTGGGCCTTTTGTGACACGGACAGTCTGGCCATCGCCAGGCCAAAAGGAATGAGCCGTGCAGAGTTTAGAAAACGCGCCCAAAATGTGGTGGATCAATTTACGGCCTTGAACCCCTACAAAAAGCCAGGATCAATCCTGCAAATCGAGGATGTAAATTATGCTGGTGGCACGAGCGAGTTACTTATGCCGCTTTATGTTTTTGCCATTTCTGCAAAGCGCTATGCGCTTTTTAATCTGGATGACCAAGGCAAGCCTATCATCAGAAAGGCCTCGGCCCACGGTCTAGGCCATTTGATGGCCCCTTATAGGGAAGATGATCCCGCCTCTGGCATTCCTGATCCATTACGTGGCATTGGCGTTTCACGCTGGCAGTATGACTACTGGTACAAGCTTCTGGAGGCCGGGCTGTCAGATAGCCCAAGGCAATTATCACTCGACTACCACCCAAAGCTACAAGTGCCAGCCATGAGCCGCTATGGGGCAACCAGCCCGAAAATGTTAGACTGGATGAAGTCTCATAATGAAGGTCGCGATTATAAAGATCAGATCAAACCCTTTGGCTTTATGGTCAGTTTTACCGCCAGAGATGGTGTTTATGCACAAGCGCCAGAGCCTGCCCTTGTCGACCCAGGCAAGCGCGGCAGGCCCATGGGAAAATACCCACCAAAACCAAGCGCACCCTTTGAGCGTGACCCAGCTAAAGCCGTTAGCTTGGCCTTTGATCGGATTACTGGCGAGCCCGTAGATCAATCCATGCTCAAAACCTATGCCGAAGCTCTAGCAAACTACCACCTACACCCCGAAGACAAGTTCGAAGGCGGTGACTATTATGATAGCGGGGAAACGCGTAGGCGGCACGTAAAAGCGGAGACTGTTGGGCTGATCGGCAAAGAAGCCAACCACGTGGGCGAAGGTGGGGAAGTTGATCCTACCGGTGATGGGGTGATGGAGTTCATATAACCAAATCGAATTAACGAGAATATTATATAATTAATTTTGGGGGGCTTGATTACAGATAGCAGATAAAGGCAATATATGTCATATGAGTTAGTGTTAGGAGACGGAGCAGGCTCTCACACTGCAAGCTATTCCGAAGTGAGCTTATCAAGTATTTTGTGCAGGTGAACTGCGCGCTTCTGCGGCACAATTAACGGGGGTAACTCGCAACACGGCGATCCTGTTTTAGCAAGTTGCGCAGCAGGTGATTTTCACTGAGCTAGCGGTAGAAACCCCGGAGATTTTCAGCGGCGAGATTGAGGTCGATGAGAGTTACTTTTGGTAGGACACCGAAACGGGCAAGCGAGGACGCGGTGCGGCGGGTAAGGTGGCGGTGTTCGGGCTTCTCAAGCGCAAGGGTCGTGTGCACTGTAGTCATCATCCCAAATGCTTCCACACAAACGCTTCTTCGCGTCATCAGGCGAAAGGTCAAGCCAGATAGCATCGTCTATAGAACCGATTGCTTTCGATCGTATGATGTTCTGGATGTTTCCGAGTTTCATCACCTGCGGATCAACCACTCAAAACTGTTCGCAGAGCAATCAAACCATATCAACGGCATAGAGAACTTCTGGAACCAGGCCAAACGCCACTTACGGGCTTATAACGGCATTTCCAAACAGCACTTTCATCTGTTCATCAAAGAGTGCGAGTGGCGCTTCAATTACCGGCCCGTTGCCAACCTCAGCAAAACCCTCCACAAATGGTGGTTCAAGTAATGTTTCAACCCTTAGCTATGTCAGCCCCAAAAAATAAAATCTGTGGCAGTGGCGGGCTTAATGATATGGATGGACCAACGATACTTCTAATAAAGGATACCGCTACTCAAATTACCTTAAATATCGAGATACGTTACACAGATATTTTTGGAAAAAATCTCAGCGTACAGTATTTTTTGATGGCTTTAAGTGGTCCGGGGCACAGTATCTCAAACTGGATTCTATTTCATCCACAACCAGGCGGCATGGGGAGTGTGATAGCAAACAATGATTCCGAATAGGCCAGTTTGCTAAAACTGTATGTATTTATTTCTGGATATAACTATACCCCCCCTTGGCAAGGCGGGGATAAAACGGGGTTATCCCCATCCTCTAAAGCGCGCCTATAATTATAGATTTTGAAAATTAAGATGCCAGGGCACGGCTCAGCTCATCATGAGCTTTGGCAAGGGCGGCATCAAAAAGCTCTTCCCACTGGCGGGCGCCGGTGGCCTCTTGTGCGCCTTCGGGATACAGCACCCCGCGAGAGGAATTGACCACCACGCCCTGACCGTCACGGGCGGCGCTGACCGCATCTTTGGCACTGGCCCCTTGCGCCCCATAGCCCGGCACCAGAAAGGGGGAATGGGGCAGGATGAGGCGCAATTGGCGGGCTTCATCCGGGGCAGTGGCCCCCACCACCACCATCAGGGATGACCAGCCGCTTTGCGGGCCCCGGCGGTCCCGCGCAAACGGCGCCAGCGCCGCTGCAATGTGTTGGTATAAGGGTTTTCCATCCATCGACAGGTCTTCAAAATCGGCGGCACCGGGGTTTGAGGTGCGTACCAGCACAATAATGCCCTTATCCTGATCATCCGCCATGGCCAGAAAGGGCTCCAGCGTGTCCATACCCATATAGGGGTTCACGGTAATGGCATCGCACGGCACCCAGGCATCGGGGCCAAGATAGCCGCTGGCATAGGCACTGGCGGTGGAGCCAATATCGCCGCGTTTGGCATCCATCAGCACCAACAGGCCCCGGGTTTTGGCATGGACGCACAGCCGTGCCATCACCGCCAGACCGTCCGGCCCATAGCGTTCGAAAAAGGCAATTTGCGGTTTGATCATGCCGCACCGGGTATCCAGACGGTCCAGAACGGCCATGAAAAAGGCCTCTATACCGGCCAGTCCGTCACCAAATAACGCTGGTATGCGCCCGGGGTGCGGATCCAGCCCGACGCATAGCGGGCCGTGGGTGGCAATGGTCTTTGCCAAATGATCGCCAAAATGCATGATTTTCCCTCATGCCTGCGCAAATCACAGGCCCTTTCGGGAGGGCAGTTTAGCCAAATGCCAGAAAGCCGCAAGCGGCGATGAGAGCCGCATATTGCAAGGCATTGGCGCGCACGGCCTGGCCGCGGGCCTTGCGAAAATCGGCCAGCGCCAGCTCGTCCCCGGCCCGGGCCGCATCGCGGGCCTGTTCCAAGGTGGGCGTAATGGACCAGCCGGCCCACAAAAAGGCGCAGGCCGCAATGATCAATATGGCGGCCCCGGTAGTCTGGTTGCCAAAGGCCGAAAACAGCGCCGCGGCAGCGCTGAGCAGGGCAAACAGGTCAAAGGCGCGGGGAAACACGGCGCGGCTGAGCAAAAGGACGGTTTTGGAAGACCCGGCGCGTCCGGCAGCCGGAGCCACAAAAAAGGCAAAAAACGACATGGCGCCCAAAATGGCGGCAGTTAAAACAAGGGCAATGGCGATCACAATCACTCTCCGGCGTATCATTTCGGTGCGCTTTTAGGGGTTTCGCACCCGTATGAGCACACCACAGCAAGAGCCGCGCCGAAAACGCCGCGTTAAAGGAAAAGAGCAAACAATGGGGTCTAGGCGGTGGTTTCGCCGCCTACGTCCGGAGTGCTGGCAATATTGGCTTCGGCCTTTGGTTCCGCCTTGGATTCTGGCGCCGGGCGACGTACGCGCCGTCGGGGCGTACGGGCCGGTTTGGTCGTTGCCGGGGCGGGCACCGCTTCGGGGGTGACCACATCCATGGGACCGGTGCCATTGCCATGATTGCTTGCGCCATCCTTGGCCGGGGCCGGGCTGGTGGCCTCGCCTGTATTTTGGGTCGTTGCCAGCGGTGGGGTTTGTGTGGGCTGGGGCGCGTTTTCGGTCGAGGCGGCGGCGCGCTCCTGTTGTTGCTGTGCCTTGCGGGCATCATATTGCGCCTGACGGGCGGCGCGCTGGGCGGCCTGTTCTTCTTCGCGGGCTTCGCGCTGTTCCTGTTGGGCGCGCATGACGCGGTAATAGTGTTCGGCAAATTGCAGATAATTTTCGGCCATAACCCGGTCGCCGGAAAGGGAGGCATCGCGGGCCAATTGCTGATATTTTTCGTAAATGGTTGATACGGCCCCACGGACTTTAACGCCCGGCCCGTTGCTCTCCATCGCCCGGTTGGCATTTTGAGATTTGTTATGGTTGTTATTGCGGCTTCGGCCTCTTTGGCGTTTCATGCCTGTTGTCCTTGAAATTCTCTATTTTGCATTGGCCTGTTCCATCGGGGTCCAGGTCTTTTTCAATGCGCTTCACTCTGCACTTGCAGTACTCAATAACGCGCGTCGTCCCGTCCACAGATCAAATTAAAAGCGGGTGGTCCAGACGGAAAGTCATATTTCTTTCTTGCGTCTTGGCAAGATACTAGCGTCCGGCGCGGCGCTTTCCAAGCGTTTTCTGCTGCGTTTTAGCGACTGTATCCACAGATTACGCGATCTCGGCCAGCAAGGTCCTGAAAAATTTCGATTTTGTATACGTTTTTCTGGTTCTGCGCCAAATTGAACAGGGCCCTGCCCTGATCGGCGCCGATCTCTAAGGCAAAAAAACCACCGGGTTTCAGATAACGGGGAATGAGCGGAAAAATGGCACGATAGGCATCCAGACCATCGGCCCCGCCATCCAGGGCCAGCATCGGCTCATAGGCGCGCACCTCTGGTTCCAGCGTGCTGATCTGGGCGCTGGCAATATAGGGGGGGTTGGAGACCAGCACATCAAATGGGGCCATATCCAGTGCAGCCTCCCACGGACCTTCTATGAATTGCACCCGCTCTTCCAGATTCAGGGCTTGGGCGTTGGTCGTGGCTATTTTCAAGGCGCCGGGCGACAGATCCACCCCCAACCCCCGGGCCAGAGGGCGTTCGCTTAGCAGCGAAAAAAGAATGGCCCCGGTGCCAATCCCCAGGTCCAGGATATTGCAAGGATCATTTCCAAGAGCGCCCAGGGCCAGCTCGACCAGACGTTCGGTTTCCGGGCGCGGGGTCAATACATCGCTGGAAACGGCAAGGTCCAGCGACCAAAATCCCCAGGAGCCCAGAATATGGGATAAGGGCTCACGCCGTTCCCGGCGCGTGACCATGGTTTCCAATTGTGTCGCCGCGGTTTCATCAAGGCAGGCATCCGGATCGGCAAAAGCCGCCCCGTTGGCCAGAATGGCGCGCAACATATGGCGCACTTCGATGTCTGCATCTTCAATCTTGGCGGCACGCAGGCGGGCCGCCAACGCCCGGCGCACCTTGAACACCGGCACGCCGCTCCACGAAGAAACCGCTGAGTTCAACTAAGATTCTCGTCTTCCATGGCGGCCAGTTTGGCAGCCTGGTCTTCGGCCAACAGGGCATCGATGACTTCACCCAGTGCTTCACCGGCAATCACCTTGTTCAGATTGTAAAGCGTCAGATTGATCCGGTGATCGGTAACCCGCCCTTGTGGGAAATTATAAGTACGGATGCGTTCCGAGCGATCCCCCGAGCCGATCTGGCCCTTGCGGTCAGCGGCGCGAATTTCATCCACCCGGCGGCGCTCGGCCTCATACAGGCGTGCCTTTAGCACCTGCATGGCCTTGGCGCGGTTTTTGTGTTGGGATTTTTCGTCCTGTTGCGAGGCAACAATGCCGGTGGGAATGTGGGTGATGCGCACCGCTGAATCCGTGGTGTTGACCGACTGGCCACCGGGGCCGGAAGCGCGAAATACATCAATGCGCAGGTCTTTTTCCTCGATCTGAATGTCCACATCTTCGGGTTCGGGAAGCACCGCCACCGTGGCTGCCGAGGTGTGAATGCGCCCCTGGGTTTCCGTATCAGGCACCCGTTGTACCCGGTGCACGCCGGATTCGAATTTCAACCGCCCATAGGTATTCTCGCCCTTGATCGAGGCAATGACTTCCTTATAGCCGCCCATTTCACCTTCCGATGCCGAGACCAGCTCCATCTTCCAGCCTTGCAACTGGGCAAAGCGCTGATACATGCGAAAAAGATCACCAGCAAACAGCGCCGCCTCGTCACCGCCGGTGCCGGCCCGCACTTCCAGCATGACCGGCGCGCCGTCATCCTTGTCTTTGGGCAGGAGCATGATTTGCATGGCCTGTTCGCGTTTGGGCAAGGCTGCTTTCAGCCCCTCCAGCTCTTCGCGCATCATGGCCTGCATATCAGCATCTTCGCCGCCATCGGCCAGCATGTCTTCCAGGTCGGCGATTTCACGGCGCATTTCATTTAACGCCCGCGCTGCCTTGGCCACCGGCATCAGGGCCGCATGCTCTTTGGAAAGGGCAACGATTTCATCACTGTCCGTGGTGGCCCCCATGCGGGCCTCGATCTGTTCAAAACGATCAACCACCTGATCCAGACGGGATTGAGGAATATGGGCCATTATTGGTTTTCCTCTTTGGCAGCCCGAAGGCTCGCCGCCCGCGCTTCGACCAGTTCGACAATGTGTTCGATCATGGTTTCATTGCTGCGTTTATGGTCTGTCTTGCCGGCAAAATAGACCATGCCATGGCCCGCCCCGCCGCCGGTATAGCCAATATCGGTATAGGCCGCCTCGCCGGGGCCGTTGACCACACAGCCAATGATCGAAAGGCTGACCGGCTCGGCAATATGGGCCAGACGCTGTTCCAGGGTTTGTACGGTTTTGATGACGTCAAAGCCCTGGCGCGAGCAAGACGGGCAGGCAATGATGTTTACGCCGCGGGTGCGCAAGTTCAGGGATTTGAGAATATCAAAACCCACCTTGATTTCTTCCACCGGGTCCGCCGACAGGGACACCCGGATGGTATCGCCGATCCCGGCCCAAAGCAGCATGCCCAGACCGACTGAAGACTTCACCGTGCCGGATCTGAGACCCCCGGCTTCGGTAATGCCCAGATGCAGTGGGCAATCAATGGCCTCAGCCAATTGCTGATAGGCCGCCACGGTGAGGAAAGGGTCCGAGGCCTTGACCGAAATTTTATATTCGTGAAAGTCATACTCTTCCAGAATGGCCACATGGCGCAGGGCGCTTTCCACCATGGCTTCGGGGCAGGGCTCGCCATATTTTTCCAGAAATTCGCGCTCCAGCGATCCGGCATTGACACCAATGCGAATGGCACAGCCATGATCCTTGGCCGCCTGGACCACATCGCGCACCCGGGCCGCATTGCCGATATTACCCGGATTGATGCGCAGGCAAGCCACCCCGGCTTTGGCGGCCTCGATGGCCCGTTGATGGTGAAAATGAATGTCGGCCACTATCGGTACATTGGCGGCCTGTACAATGGCGGGCATGGCCGCGGTGGAATCCTTGTCCGGGCAGGAAATGCGCACAATGTCGGCCCCGGCCTCTTCCAGCGCATGCACTTGTGCCAGGGTGGCCGAAACATCCGGGGTCGGCGTATTGGTCATGGATTGCACGCTGATTGGTGCATCACCGCCCACCGGCAGGTTGCCAACCATAATCTGCCGGGAGGCGCGCCGCTCGATTGCACGCCAGGGGCGAAGCGCGCTTATAGCGTCGGTCATCGCAAATACCGTTTCATTATATTAAAATCTGTGTGCAGGTTTGGCGTGCCTAAAGGCTGGCGTCAACTGTCATCCAGTGTGACATAGGTGATCGAAATATCCGGCACATCGCTCAGATCCTTGGAATTGGCCCAATCCGCCAGGGCTTCGGGAACTGGCGGCACCGCAGCAACGCTTTGGCTGGGAACACGCAGTCCATACCAGGTGGCCAGCCCCAGAGCACAGGCAATGACCAGAACCACGCCAGTACCTTTAGGCAGACGAAAATCCACCCAGGCTGGCGCCGGGCGTGGCGACAGATCGCCCAGCGGCGATACCCCGTCATAAAACTGGGCCTTGAACCCCGATACCATCTCTTCGGCATTCAGGCCCAGATGGTTGGCATAACAGCGCACAAAGCCCAGTGCATAGGCCCGTTGTGGCAAGGCGGCACGATCCATGGATTCGATGGCTTCGAGATATTCAGTGCTGATTTTGGTGGCCGCGGCAACATCCGCAATACTTAATTTGGCGCGCAGGCGGGCAAGACGCAAGGCATCGCCTATACCCTCGGAGGTCATTTGCGCTGCGCCACTGAACTCAGACTGATAGTGGAGTGCCCCCGAAGCATCCATGGTAATTTCCCTTTCCAACCAAACCCTAAGCCCGAATCAATGATGCAGGCATCATTTTCACAAGCGTGACATTTTGGTCGCACGCAACATAAAAACCTAATATATGAATCAAATCAAGGTGATTCCCTAAATATGTTTACATTTGTGCAAGGTTTTTACAGGGCCAGGCCATTCTCTTGTGCATAGGCCAACAGATTTTCCCGTATCGAACCTTGTAATTCTCCCGTGATTTTCTCTGATCCATCTTCAAGCCACTTTGCAAGTTTGGTGCCAAGTGATTGTTGATCCAAAGAGAGAATCATTCGCTTGACCGGACCGATGGCCGCAGGGGGTACGGAAAGTTCAGTAAAACCAAGGGCGATCAGGATTGCCGCTTCGGCGCATTGCCCGGCGATTTCACCGCAAACCGAAACCGGGCGCCCCGCCCCATTACAGAGTTTGGCAACATGGCCCAGCATCCGCAGCGCCCCAGGGTTGAGAATATCATAGCGGGTCGCCACGCGCGGGTTTTCCCGATCAGCGGCAAAGAAATATTGCATCAGGTCATTGGCACCCACCGAAACAAAATCGGCGACTTTAAGCAGGCCTTCCAATTGCCAGACAATGGCCGGGGTCTCCACCATGGAGCCAACCCGCACCGAATCGGGGACCGCCTTGCCAAACCGCCCCATGCGTTTGATTTCCGCCTCCAGCAAGGCCCGCGCCGCGCGAAATTCATCCAGCGTAGTGATCAGCGGAAACATAATATTCAGCTCTCGTCCAGCAGTGGCCTCGATCAGGGCGCGCAGCTGGTAACGCAACAGGCCCGGCCGGTCGAGCGCCATGCGCATGGCCCGCCAGCCCAGCGCCGGATTGCTTTCGCGCTCGTGCGCCACATAAGGCAGCACCTTGTCGCCACCAAGATCGATGGTACGAAACACCACTGGCTTGTCACCAGCCGCTTCCAGTACATCGCGATAAAGCTGCATCTGTTCGTTCTGGCGGGGCAGATGATCGGAGAGCAAAAACTGAAATTCGGTACGAAACAGGCCAATGCCCTCGGCGCCGGATTCGTCCAATTGCGGCAAATCCACCCGCAAGCCGGCATTCATTGACAGGGTGATACGTTTGCCGTCGCGGGTCTGGGCCGGCTTGTCACGCAGGCGGGCATAGGCCACCCGGCGCTGGCGGCGATCACTGACCCGCTCGCGAAATTCTTCTTCGGTGGCCGCATCGGGGCGGATAGAGACAATGCCCTGTTCCCCGTCCACCAGCACCGTATCACCGGTACTGAGACGATCGAGAAGGCCGGTCACATGGCCCACCACCGGCAGACGCAAGGCACGGGCCACAATGGCAGCATGGGATGTGGGTGAACCTTCTTCCAGCACCAGGGCTTTTAATCGTGAACGATCCAGCTCCAACAGGCCTGCCGGTCCCATTTCGCGAGCGATCAGCACCGTGTCTTCGGGCAACTCTTCCAGCTCTTCAATGGCCCCTAAATGACGCAATAGCTGGTTGGCCAGATCCTCCAGATCGTGCAGGCGTTCGCGCAAGTAAGGGTCTTTGGCGCTGAGCAGGCGGGCGCGGTGCTCGCCGCGTACGCGCTCGACCGCGGCTTCGGCGCTCAGGCCAGAACCTGCCGCCTCACACAAACGATCCAGCCAGCCCTGATCATTGGCAAACATGCGATAGGCTTCAAGCACCTCACGCGAGGGGCCGCCAAGGCGATTGCCCTTGCCCTGATAAAGCGCATCCACCGTGCGCCGCAGGTCCGCAATGGCCGTGCTCAGCCTTTGTTTTTCGGCCTCCGGGTCATCGGCAATAATGTCGTTATACACCCGCCCCGGGGCGTAAAGAACGGCCCGGCCAACGGCCAGACCATCAGAAATCCTGAGACCCGAGAGCACTTCGGCGCGGATCGGGCGCAGGGCCACTTTTTCCAGTTCACGCTTGCTGAGCAGATCACCCGAGGAGACAATTTCGGCCAGCACCATGGAGACATTTTGCAAGGCCTCCACATCGTCATCACTGTAATGGCGGGCTTCGCGGTTTTGTACGACCAGCACCCCCAACAACCGGCCGCCGCGCAATACTGGCACGCCCAAGAAGCCGTGAAACGGGTCTTCCTTGGTTTCGGGATGGAACGAAAAAGCCGCATGGCGAGGGGCATCGGGTAAATTCAAAGGCCGTGCATGGCGTACGGTTTCCCCCACCAGTCCTTCGCCGGCTTCCAGCGTGGTAACATGAACCGCGGTGGGGGCCAGACCATGGGTGGCCCAAAGTTCCATGCTGGCATCGGGACGGCGCAAATAGAGCGAACACACTTCGGCCTGCAAGTTTGAGGCAATCGCCTCTACCAGACCGTCCAGGCGACTTTGTGCAGAGCCTTCGGCCGCCATGATCTCGCGAATCTGGCGGAGCAGCTTCCGATGCCCACCGTGTTGATGCGTATTGGTCATGTCCGGGCTTGGTCCAGCCCAAAGGCACAGTGCAGGGCGCGCACCGCCATTTCCACATCCGCTGCGGGGATCAGCGCACTGATCCGCGTTTCAGACGTGGCCACCGCACCGATGGCAATGTCATGAGTGCAAAGGGTTTCAAACATGGTGTGTGCCATTCGTGTTTGTGAGCGCAGGCCAATACCGATTACCGATACCTTGGCCATATCCGGGTCCAGCGATACCTCATCTAGCGCCAGTTTATGACAAGGATCGGTCAGCAAAGCCAAAGCCTGCTGGGCATCACCCCGGCGCAGCGAGAAAACCAGCGTGCTCTCGTTTACGCGATTCCCCGGGCTTTGTACAATCAGATCAACCTGTATGCCGGCCTCGGCCAGCACGGCAAAAACCCGCGTTAACGCTTCTGATCCGGCGGGCAGGTGATGGACCATAATACGCGCTTCATCACGACTGTAACTGATGGCGCGCACCATGGCACGCTCCAGGGCAGCGTGAGTGCCAATGGTGGTGCCGTCTTTGGGTACTTTTCCCGCAAAGCTGGAGAGAATGCGCAAGGTAACCGCTTTGGCCATGGCCAGCTCGACCGAACGGCTTTGCATAACCTTGGTGCCCTGGGATGCCATTTCCAGCAGTTCTTCATAGCTAAGATGCGCAATGGGTTTGGCCGTGGGCACCATACGCGGATCGGCGCTAAAGACTCCCTCGACATCGGTATAAATCTCGCATGCCTGGGCGCCCAGGGCAGCGGCCAGCGCCACCGCGCTCAAGTCCGAGCCACCGCGGCCCAATGTGGTGATGCGGCCATCAGGGCCCAGCCCCTGAAAACCGGCCACCACCGCAATGGTGCCGCCGTCAATGAGCGCCGCCAGACGATCAATTTCGATAGATTGTATTTTGGCGACGCCATGGTCACCATCGGTCAGTATGCCGGCCTGCCAGCCGGTATAGGAGCGGGCGCGCAGTCCAAGACGGCGCAGGGCCATGGCCAGAAGCGCCGCATTGATCTGTTCCCCGGCTGCCAGCACCGCATCGCCCTCATCGGGCCATTGCCCTTTGGGGTCGGCATTGGCGACATCACACCCCAGCTGGTCTGTCATACCCGCCGGGGCCGAGACCACCACAGCAATTGCCGCGCCCTCTTTCTGGCGTTCTGCAATCAGGGCGGCGCAGGCCTCAAGCCGAGACGGGTCGGCGCTGGATGTGCCGCCAAATTTCATCACCAGACGTGTCATCTTCACCCTGTTCGTGCCTGCTTTGCCGGTGTAGTTAGGGGGCGAAAACGCAAACGTCTAGGATTCCTTTCATGGCTTCGCCGTCCCACACCAACGCGCCCCACACCACCAGCATTGATCCTGATGAGGTCGCCAAGTTCAGTGCCATGGCGGCGGAATGGTGGGATCCGCAGGGCAAGTTTCGCCCGCTGCATCAATTTAATCCGGTCCGGCTGAAATTCATTCGTGATACGGTTATTGCGCATTTTGGCCTTGATAATGACCAGCGCCAGCCTTTTGCGGGACTGCGGTTTCTGGATATTGGCTGTGGCGGTGGCCTCCTTAGCGAGCCCATGTGCCGTCTGGGAGCCGCCATGACCAGTGTGGACGCCGCCGAAGCCAATGTAAAAACCGCCAAGGTACATGCGGACGAACAGGGCCTGAAAATCGATTATCGCCATGGGGCTGCTGAAGACCTGTTGCTGAACAAAGAAGGTGATTTTGATGTCATCCTGAATATGGAAGTGATTGAACACACCGCCAATCCAGAAGCGTTTTTGCAGTCCTGTGCCGCCTTGTTACGGCCGGGCGGGTTGATGATCATTGCCACCATCAACCGCACGCCCAAGGCACGATTATTGGCAATATCCATGGCCGAGCGTGTATTGCGCTGGTTGCCGCGCGGCACCCATGAATATGACAAGCTGGTCCAGCCACAGGAAATCCGCCAGCCGCTGGAAAACGCTGGCCTGCAGGTCAACGGCCCCTATGGGGTCAGCTATAACCCGTTCAGTGGCGTTTGGCGGCTTAGCCATGACAGCGCCGTCAATTATATGATGGTGGCCAGCAAAACCGCATAGACAGCTTTGCTGGTCAGAGGTGATTAGGCCTTGCCGGCCGGGGTGCCGATAGCATCGCCCGGTGCCGGGTTTTTCATTTCCTGGGCTACCAGACGTTGCCAGTTGGCCTGTGAAATCATTTGCGCATAAATCGCCAGTAAGCCGCCATTGTCGCGCAATTCCACAACTTTTTCAGCCGGCAGCTTGTTCAGCTTGTCCTGTGACAGGCCAACAAATTCGCCGATTTTCTGTTGTACAACCGATTTTCCATCGGGGCCCGGCTGAGGAATGGTGACATCATGGGTATCAAACAAGTCCAGCTCTTCCATCACTTTGACAAAATTACGGGCACCTTGGGTTTCCACTTCATAATTCTGGATAAATTCGATGGCGCGGTTGGTAAATTCTGATGGTTTGCCATCGACAAAAAATGGCTGTTCCGGCTTGTCGGAGATAACCGAGGCTTCGCGGTCAATGCACACCATCAGGTTTTCCGGGTCGCCATTATTGGTGGCAGGCACAAAAGGATAGCGGCGCAGGAAACCCGGGACATAAGCCCCATCGGGCATCAGGCCATCGGCATCCACATAGGCATTATGATCTTTTTTGCAGGCCCATCACCACAGCAGGGGTGCGGTCGGTACCGGCAAAGATAATCGGATAGCACAGGGCAGCAGCGGCAAATTCAGCAACCGTAACGGGGACAAGCTGGGTATTTTTTTGCAAAAGCAAAAGGGTTCACCGTATTGGGCGTAATGCCCAGATTACCATGAACATCGCTGTTGAGCGGCTCTGGCTTTTTGTAAAAGAGCAGATTGCCGGAAGTTTCAATCGTACCAGTATTGCTGTCCGCCATAATTTTCCCCAATTGAGTAATGGATAGTGCAGCGGGCGTCTTAACGGATCGGGCCATGCCTGCCAACCGCGCAGATGCAGATAATTCTCCCCCATAACGCGAAAAGGCCGGCCTGTGTCATCACAGGTCGGCCTTTTGCGGGGAAAGTGATCAGAAGCGTTTGCCAATCCCGACCCCGACAATCCAGGGATCCAGATCCACATTGCCCCTGACAATGCCAAGAGAGCCCGCATCAATGGTGACCTTGGTGTTGAGGAACAGTTTTTTTACATCAACATTCCAGAACCAGTCATCATTCATTTTGATGTCTACACCGGCCTGCAAGGCCACCCCGACATTGTCGCCATAATGAATATTGGCCAGGGCCGACCCTTTGGGCAGGTCCGATGCATAGGAAACCGTATAATTGATGCCGGCCCCCAGATAAGGATTAATCACCGCCTCAGGCGCCATGTGATATTGCAATAACAAGGTTGGTGGCAAAAGCCAGACATCGCCCAGATCAAGATTTCCCAGCGCCGTCGCCTTGGCCGAGACATTATGATTGCTGGTGGCGAGAATAAGCTCCATGGAAACATTGTCGTTAAAGAAATACGAGATATCGAGTTCGGGCACATAAGACTGATCAACCGATGCCCGGCCCCCAATAGGCGTTATGGTTGAGCTAACATCCGGTAAAACGGCCAGCGCGCGGACCCGCACCTGCCATGGCCCATAATCCGTGGCCATCGCCACCCCAGAACTTAGAAAACTGGTGGCCAGCGCCACCATAGCGATTTTTGAAAGCTTCATCGCCTATCCCCTCGGTTAAACAGTCAGCCCAGCCATCTGGACCAGTTCCTACTGATGGGGCGGACAATAACCACAAGGTCTGTGGGGATGCAGAGGACAGGTTGCCGCGCGCTCTAGTGTCGCAACTGTCATATATTACCGTATCAAAAATCCATAACCAGACGTGCTGAAAATGAGCGTCCGGCGGCGGGCACCCGGTCTTTCAGAAAAGACGCATGGGTACGGTGCACCGCATTGGTCAGATTGCTGAGCCGAAAAACCAGATGCAATTGCTCATTCGTGTTCAAGGGCTGCACGCTGGTGCTCAGATTGATTACGCTGGACCCTTTGGTGCGGGTCTCAAAGGCGGCCGTACGGCTTTGCCTGTCTGTCCAGACCAGCTCTACACGGCTGGAAATTCGATCAGAGACCAGATTCAAACCGCCGGTAAGTTCCAGCGGCGGGATACGTGGCAAATCGCCAAAATGTTTGGTTTTGGCCCGTACATATTCCAGGGTGGCATCACTGCGCAGGCTCCA
This sequence comes from Robiginitomaculum sp., assembly GCA_030949705.1. Classification (GTDB taxonomy): domain Bacteria; phylum Pseudomonadota; class Alphaproteobacteria; order Caulobacterales; family Maricaulaceae; genus Robiginitomaculum_B. The sequence goes on from JAUZSF010000005.1 coordinate 16,565, forward strand.
GCCATGGGCGCGCCATAAGTGGCGTTCCACCGATATTTCCGTACCCAGAAAACGGGCCGTGTCCTGTAAATAGGCAAATTCGGATAGCCCATCAATAATGCCGCCGGTCGGGCCCAGAAATACAAAATCATTAAAGTGTGTATGGAACAGATTGATATGGGTTTCCCAGCCCTTGGCATGAAAACGGGCAATGGCCTCCAGAGACAAGGCGGTTTCTTTCCTCAGATCCGGATTGCCATGTTCAAACGTGCTTTCCGCCAAATGTGGTCCGTCGGAAAACAGCTCGATATCGGTGGGTGCCCGTTCGGTTCGTGACAGGGACAGAGAAACAAAGGCATGCTCGCCGGGGCGCAAAAATGCCCCCACCGAAGCGCTGGTGCCGGTAAAGCGGCGTTGCTGGCTGTCGGTGCTAAGATGTCGGGTTTCCAGACGCAACCCGCTTTCCAGCCCCCATTTGCCAAAATCCCGCCGCTGGGCAATGAAAACCCCTTCATCACGGGTGCGGGTCTTGGGCAAAAAGGCTTCGGCCCCCAATGCTGAAAAGGTCTTGTGCGAAACATCGGCCCCAAACGATCCGGACCATCCGCCCTTTGGCGCCTGTTTGATCCGGGTGCGCAGCTCCCACCCCTGATTGTCAAAGCGCGTGCCGATAGCCCCCTGGTCCAGTTCGAAATGCCGGTAATCCGACGTGCCAAAATCCAGGCTGAACTGTTCCAGCCATGTCGTGGGTAAGGCGATGGCCGAGCGCGCATCGATGCGGGTTTGCGCCATGTCTATGCGCGCGGCGGCCTCCTGCGGCAGGCCATAATTGGCGGTGCTGCGCTTAACAGAAACCCCGGCAAAGCCCCAATTGCCGATATACGACCCACCCAGCGCCCGGGTATTGAAGGTCAGGTCTGAATTGGGCAAACGATCCTGTGGGCCATCACCTTCACGGGCACGCAATGCATTGGTGCGGGCAAAGCCCGGTATGTGCTCCACGCCACCATGGCGGCGCACTGCCTCGGCATTAAACACCAATGGCCCGGTACCGGTTCGCAGGCGCAAGGCCTCTACATCGCCATTATCCACCGAGGTTGCCCCCGTCACCACACGGCCTTCAATGGGCGCGTCCAGCAGGGCTTCGGGGATGCGTCCGTCAATGACATTGACCACCCCACCAATGGCATTGCCACCATAAACAATGGCCGCCGGGCCGCGCACCACTTCGATACGGGTGGCCTCCAGCGCTTCGGCCGCCACCGCATGATCCGGGCTGGCGGTCGAGGCATCCATAATGCCAACACCATTGACCAGCATACGCACCCGATCGCCGCCAAGGCCCCGTATGATGGGCCGACTGGCCGCCGGCCCAAAGGCCGAAGTTGAGATGCCGGGCATGGCGTCCAGCACATCGCCCAGCCCCGCCGCACCGGTCTCGGCCAGCGTGCTCTGTCCCATCACCGTCACCCCTTGCAGCAATTCATCGGCGCGGGCCCCCACCGGCGAGGCGGTAATCACAATGGTTTCTTCATGGGTGTGTTCCGGCGGGGATGCGGTATCGCTGGGGTCTTGCGCCAGGCTTGGGCCGGCCAATCCCATGAACACCGAAATCATTAACCCGTATTTAAACACTGATACGCCAGACACGTTTTTCCCTCCGCCGGTCCTAAAGAGCAGATGTAATAACGTAACATTTTATCGCAAAGCAAGTGACTTTTCTGTAATGCCTGTCATTGTCCGGCGCGCGCCCCCTGGCCAGCATGCAAAGGGTGATGACTTTGCGCGCAGAACTGATACCTTCAGGCGATGACCCAGCTCGCTTGCAACAGGAGAGCGCCATGCCAGATATTATGGAAGATGCGGATCGGCACTGCGCCAAGACCGGGGCACGTCTGACCCCCTTGCGTCGTCGGGTGCTGGAACTGGTGGCCCAGGCCAGAGCGCCGGTTAAGGCCTATGACCTGTTGTCTCAAATTGACCGCACCAGCACCAGCGCCAAGCCACCCACCGTGTACCGGGCGCTGGATTTTCTGATCGAGGCCGGACTGGTGCACCGGGTGGAGGCACTGAACGCCTTTGTTGCCTGCCCCCAGGCCGGGCACGGCCATGCGGCGGTTCTGTATGTTTGTGAATCGTGCGCCAATGTAACCGAGGTTCAGGGTTCGCGTCCCGGCCAGGAAAACAAGCCCGCAGGATTTACCGTCAAGCGCAGTGTGATCGAGCATTACGGCCTGTGTGCTGATTGCCCACGGCCCTGATCGTCATAAATGTGCCGCCAAGATATTATCCAAACCATTAGAAGTTTCACGGCTGAATTTACCTGATTTTCAAGATTATCTCTTAGCCTTAACCCCAATAAATAGACGCGAAGAGCGCACAGGGGTGGATTATGGCTTCAAAAATGCAATTTCCCGATGTCCGGGTTTTACTGGTGGAACGTCAGGCACAAAACACATCACTTTACCGGTTTGCCCTGGAGGACATGGGCTTTGGTAAAATCATGTTTGCCACCAATACCGAAGAGGCAATGGACCAGATGTATTTCAACGGTCCCAGCCTGATTATTTTGGGGGATGAATTGTTCCCCACATCATTGCTGGATTTTATGGACGATATCCGCAGTGGACGCACCGGGGTTGCCAAAGATGTGCCGGTGGTGGTGATTGCCACCAATGGCACCAAAAAAGCCATAGAAAAAGCGCGCGATTGTGGTGTCACCGAAATTGTAACCATGCCGATTTCGGCAAAGGGTTTGCGCATGCGCGTATGCGCGGCGCTAAAATCCTCGCGCGAATTTATCGACCGTCAGGCCTATCGCGGCCCGGATCGCCGACGCCGGCAGGTGGCCGGTAAGAACAGTCATCGCCGCACCAGCGATCACATGGACGATCATATTGAAATTTAAGCGATCTTTATACGCCCTGCATCAGTCGGCCAAACTGTGTAAAACTTTCTTCCGAGGCCGCCAAGGCCCCGGGTACCAGTCCGGTAAGCGATATAAGCCATGGGGCATGGTTTTAAAGTGCAGTTTTTGTACGTTCACCCCGGCGGCAGCCAGCTTGTCGGCATAGGCCCCACCCTCGGCCTTTAGCGGGTCCAGCCCGGCGGTTACCACCAAAGCCGGTGGCAATCCTTTAAAATTTTCACAAAACAGCGGCGACAGGCGCGGATCGGCCGGATCAGCCCCGGCCACATAGAGCTTGCGAATAGCGTTCAGCGCCTGATTACCCAGTAAATGCGCATCGGGGGATTTGCGTTGTTTTGACTTGGTCTCCACCAATTGCAAAAGCGGGAAAATCAGAAACTGGCCTTTAAGGGTTATGCCTTCCTGGCGGGCAAAATGGGTCAGCCAGGCGGCCAGGGTACCGCCGGCGGAATCGCCCCCCCACCGCCAGTCGGTTGGCATCCATGCCAATGTCATTGGCGTTTCTGACCGCCCATTTCAGCACCTGCTCGGCATCCTCATGGGCCGCCGGAAAAGGATGTTCGGGGGCCAGACGGTAATCCACCGATAATACGCGCAGGCGTGAAAGGGCGGCCAAACGTCGACAGGCACTGTCATAACTGGCCACATCGCCCACAATAAAGCCGCCCCCATGAAAGAAAATCAAACCGGTGCCTGGGGCCACGCCGGCCCCCAAAGGGGTATACAGTCGTGCCCCTATGGCCCCTGATGCGGTGGGAATGCGCACGCCGCGGGCATCGGCAATGGGGGGGGCCGGTTTTTGCCAATTATCCTTGCCATTGGCGATGGCCGAACGGGCAAAGGCCACCGCATGGGCCGGGGTGTCGCGGGAAAACTGCTCAATCGCTTTGGTGAAAAAATCTGTGAAACGCGTGTCCATGGACGCCAGTTAGGCTCACCAGCGCCAGGCGTCAATGCATGGATAAAGGCTGATCGCGCTCAATACGCCCATCCAGCGCGTCTTCAATGACCGAGCGCAAGGCCTGCCAGGCTATGGTGCGGGGCTTGTCACCCAGGGCACGCATTTCGTCCACCGCCTGCCCGGCCAACAGGACCGCATTATCCCCGTGGCGGTCCACCATGGTAAAGGCCAAAAAGCGCAAATCGTCTGGGGTAATAGCCATAAACGACCTCCATTGTGAACATTCAAGGCAAGGCGTTGCAAAAGCCGGACCAGACCTGTCCCTCTTAAAACAAGAGGGTTTGGCGTATAGGACGAACGCTATAGGCGGATTTTACCGGACAGGATTTTCCCATAGACCGTTTTGGTCAGGGGGATATAGGTGCCTGCTTTGCGATCCAGCACATAAAGCGGGTCTGTGATTTTATCGGGGTCAAATCCGTCTTCAACCAGATCCACTTTTCGAAATTTGAAGGTGCTGGTGGTTTCGGCCTGTTGTTGTTCACGCAGAAAAATCGGTATCGCATAAACGGGTAATTGTTCGTTCAGGTGGGCATAAAGGGCGGTATAATCAATTTCGCCCACCGGGACATAGGCAGCCATGCCGGCGCGCCCGTCATAGCCCGGCACCTCGACCCCATAGACATTGCTCTGAATGACCCCGGGAAAAGTGGAAAAAGCCGCCGCCACCTCGCCAGTAGAGACGTTTTCCGCCATCCAGCGAAAGGTATCGCCCACCCGGTCGACAAAATAATAATAGCCATGCCGGTCCACGCGCATCAGGTCCCCGGTGCGAAAATAAAGGTCATCCTTCTTGAAAACATGGCGCAGCAGTTTTTTCTGGGTTTCGGATTTGGAGCCATAACCATCAAAACGAAAGCGTGCATCGGAGGGATCAATATAGCCAATGGCCTCGCCAGGCTCATTAAGACCAGCCTTGATGCAAAACCCGTTTTCATCGCGAAGAGGTTCCAGCGTTTCCGGATCAATTTTCACCAAGGCAATGTTAAAGCTTTTGCGGGCATACCAGGGCACGCGGCCAATGGCGCCGATTTGTCCGTCAGCATTCAAAAGGCCGACATTGCCTTCGGTGGCTCCATAAAATTCAGCGATCTTATGAATACCAAAGCGTTCGACAAACCGCTTCCAGACATCCGGGCGCAGGCCGTTGCCGATCATGGCGCGAATTTTGTGTTTGTGCTCGGCCGGGGTTTCAGGCGTGTTGACCAAAAAGCGGCACAGCTCGCCCACATACATAAAAAGTGTGGCCCCGGTGCTGACCGCTTCGTCCCAGAACCGCGAGGCGGAAAAGCCTTTTTGAATAATCAGGGCCCCGCCGGTGAGCAGCGATGTCCCGACGCCGCAAATGCCCCCCGTGGCATGATAAAGCGGCAGGACAATGATCATCCGGTCTTTTTGACCGGCGCGCACCACGCCGGAAAATGTATTCATATATCGCTGTGCCCGGGTGTGGGTAATCAATGCCGCCTTGGGCAGGCCAGTGGTGCCAGAGGTAAACATTTTCAGCACCACATCACGGGCGCGCAAATCCTTGCGAATACTGATATCGGGGGGCTGGTCCGAAGCGGCGGCCAGGGCCGCATCAAAATCTTGGGCCTCCTTGCCCGGCCCTTCCAGTGACCAGACCGGCAAGGGGGTGTCCATACGGCTATTTACCTTGATCGCCTCGTCAAGAAGCTCTGGCTCGGTAATGATGGCTTTGGAGTCGGCCACGGTAATGCAATGGGCCAGGCTTTTTCCCACCAATTGCGTGTTCAGCAGGGCAGCAATCACCCCCACTTTGGACAGGCCATACCAGATCGCCACATATTCCAGTCGGTTGTGACTGAAGAAAGCGATGGTATCGCCCGGCCCATACCCCTGGGCCAGCGCCCAGCTGGCGACGCGATTGGCATAGGCATCAAACTCGTCATAGGTCCAGCTTTGCCCCCCCATGACAAAGGCTGTGTTCTTGGCATAGCGCTTGGCCGCCTGTTCCATTTCATCAACCAACAGAAAGCTCGAATTGGGATCAATATGTTTGATCCGCTTCAAGGTGGCGGTCATCCCGCTAATGAAAAGATATTCGCGCCGTATGGCGGCGATAAGGCCCATGGATAAACGCTCCTGCAAATGGGATATAGATTAGAAGATACGTATAGATTAGAAGATACGTTCTCTTATCAGCCGGTCAATGAGCCTTTGGGGAGGAATCGTGCAATATGTGCAAAAAAAGACCTCCTGTAATTTTTTACAGAAGGCCAAAGATTACATAGCTAGCAAACGCAAGCCGGGAGGGCTTTACAGCGTTCATGATGATTCCTGCAAAGAGCAGGCCAATTCCAACCGACCCGATTTGTGCCGCTTTGGTTCAGTTCAGGATCCGCGCGGCATGGGCGTACCATAACGGTGGGCAAAATATTTGGCAATGTCGCGGGCATTATCCAAAAATCTATGCTGCCCGATTTTGTGCACGACCGCATGAGGCCCCGCATCAATCTGACCAGATAGCACCAGTGTTGGACAGTTCTGATTGGCTTTACCCAGCATTGCCACCAATTCGGCACGGGGGCGCGCAATCGGCTGGTAGCGTATATCCAGTGATTCTTTGATGGCAGGAAAATAAGCCAATACGCCCCAAATCTCGGCGCATTCCGGGCAAAACTCACGCCGGTCATTGTCTTCAAAGCCGGGCGCAAGCAGGAATAATATATCTTTCATTTTGATCCCCTCAGGGTAACCAGTGCAATGCCGCCCAGAATAATGAAACTGGAAAGGATAAAGCGCAACGTCAACGCCTCCCCAACCACCATGACGCCAGCGGCGGCGGCCAGGGCCGGCACGCTTAGCTGGGCAATCCCGGCGCGGCTGGCGCTTAACCCCTTCAGCGCCATATACCAGATGGTGTAGCCCAGACCGGAGGTGATAACGCCCGAGGCCAGCACCAGCCAAATCCCGTTCGTGCTGGGCATGGTTTCAGGGTGAATGAGAAAAATCGGCACCGCCAGCAGGGACGCCATCAACGCCGCGCGAACAAAATTGCCTGCCGTATTTTGCCCGGGATCACCCGCGCCGCGTCCACGTACCGAATACACGCCCCAGCTCACCCCGGAGAGCGCCATGGCCATCGCCCCCAGGGGAGAAGGGGCATCAATGCCGGGGCCAAGTAAAGCAACCAGCCCCAGCATGGCCAGCCCGGCCCCAATCCATTGCCAGCCATTTAGCCGCTCCCCCTGATATAGACCGGTACCCACCATGGTGATCTGCACCAAGGCAAACAGGATCAATGCCCCGGTCCCTGTAGGCAGGCCAAGATAGGCAAAGGAGAAAAAGCCAGCATAGGCGACCAGCGCCAGCGCCGAGACCCAATTGCCCGCGCGCCTGACTTTTGCAGGCCCTACCAGCACGGTCAGCATGACTGCACCAGAGACCAGCCGGATCAGGGTAAACCCCCAGGGGCCGATCTCGCCGTGGAGTAAAGCCAGCCGCGCCAGTACCGAATTGGCGGCAAAGGCCATCAGCGCCAAAGCGGTTAAAAGAAAAATCCGTCCGCCCGTCATCAGCTATCCAGCACTGCCATGCGACAGCCCTCGCGCTCCTGTACATCGCACAATCGCCCCAGCGCCAGTGCCCGGCGGTCAATATTTAGATCACGCGGGCTTAGGGGGCGCGACAACATTAGCCCTTCCAGCGTGCGACAGCGGCTGAGCGCCACATAGGCCTGTCCATGGGCAAACAGGCCGCGTCGCAAATCCACATAGACCTTGTCCAGCGTCTGGCCCTGGGACTTGTGAATGGTCAGCGCCCAGGCCAGGCGCACTGGAAACTGTTTAAAGGCCCCCACGGTTTCTTTTTTCAGCGTGGCTTTTTCTTCGTCAAAGCCATAACGGATGCGCTCCCAACTGGCTGGTTCCACCACATGGGCGGCACCCTCAATCTCGACTTTTAATTCTTTGGGCGATGTGCTGAGCACCGTGGCCAGCGTACCATTGACCCAGCGTTTATCCGGATCGTTTTTCAGCATCATCACCCGCGCGCCCGCTTTCAGGCAAAGCGGCGCCTCGGTGGGGAAAAGCCTGGCGTCAAATTCGCCGCTAATGCGGGCCTCATAAGCCTGTGCATTGCCCGGTAAGGCTTCAAGGCGGCGGTGATTAATATCAAAGGCGGCATTATTGGTGCCGGTCAGCACCACATGGGTCTGGCTGGCGGTTACCGGGTCCATTGATGAGACCTGATCTGATAAAATCTCTATCTGTTCCGGATCCATCTCGCCGCGGCGCACCCCGGCCAGAATATCCAGAAACACCGGGTCGGACTGGCGAAACACTTTGGTCAATTCGATCAGCTGAAAGCCGCCCTCGCGAAAGGCCCGCGGCGAGAAAAAATAACTGCCCCCATGGGTTTCTTCCAGATAACCCTCCAGACCCCGCTCAATCACTGGCGGCAGCTGGTACGGGTCACCGACCAGCACCATTTGCACCCCGCCAAAGGGCGCATCAATATCGCGGTTTATCCGCAAAGACCGATCAATGGCGGCCATCACATCGGAGCGGATCATCGATACTTCATCTATCACCAGGGTTTTAATGGCCCGAAGCGCCCGGGCATAACGAATGCGCTTGACGTCCTTTGGCTCGATCAGGCGAGGGGGAAGGCGAAAAAAAGAATGGATGGTCTGACCGCCCGCATTGACCGCCGCAATGCCCGTGGGGGCCAGCACCGCGGTGGTATCAATATTGCGCGCCACAAAGGCCTTCAGCAAGGTGGTCTTGCCGGTGCCCGCGCGCCCGGTCAGATAAACATTATCGCGGGTTTTCTCTAACACCTCCAGCACCGGGGCATAAATGTCATGGTCAATGGCGGATGCGGATGGCGCTTTTTTCATGCGTCATCGTCACACCGATGAAAATCGGTGTCCAGTGCTTTAGATTTAGCACACATTTACAACTGAATTCCGGCACGTACTGAAATGACGATGAAGTGGATCAAATTTAAATACTAAAAGTGCAACATTGATAAATTGCATAAATTTGATATTCATCAAAACAGGCCTTTATTTTTAGGTGTGTCATGCGAATAATTATTATTTTATTGCTGTTAATTGCCGGCTGTTCTGAAAAAAAAGAAGATTATTCCTATACACTTATGCCGGAAAACAACAAGGAACACGAGAGCGTCTATAACCTTCTTTATCAACCTCTCATTGAAAACAAAGTTATAAATCTGAATAAATCAATTGCTTTTCAATACCTGCCCTTGTTAGGGCGCGCCGATTTAGCAGCCAAAAAGTTTGAGAAATTTTACGCGGTACACCCTTGCCCGGATACTGGCATATCGGGCGGTGATGTGTTGAAACATATCATCGAGCAGGCCCGGCGCACTTCGGTTGTCATCATCAATGAGGGCCACGACAAACCCTATGAACGCGCTTTTGTTGAAGCGCTGGCACGCGGGTTGAAACCACTTGGGTATGATTATTTTGTGCGGAAACCTTTACCAATGGCTGGGACGAGGTGGATGTGCGTAACTTTAAGGACGAAGGCTTTTATCAGGTCCAAGTCAGGTTTCTATTCAAACGACCCGATCTTTGGACGCGAAATTCGCACCATAAAGGCGCTGGGTTATGAACTTGTTCCCTATGAGCAGGCATGGCCAGATAATCAGGATATGAGCGGTACACCAACAGAGCGACAGTCCAGAAGAGAAGAGGCGCAGGCTAATAATCTGGTCAATACCATTTTCAATACGTAAATGCCAGAAGTGCTGAGTCAGCTGCCGGTGGCGGTCATTCAATGAAACGCCACAGTCTTTTGGTGGTGAGGCGGTCGCCACCGTGGCGTGCGGTTGAAACAAAAACTGGGCATTGACCCCCTTACAATCAACCAGTTTTCCTGTCGGGGCGGCGCTGATACGGTACGGCTTTCCGGGCATCCGGAAAAAGCAGGTGCAGCGGCCTATGATCTTTATATAGATCATCCGTTAATTGTTTTTAAGGCCGGGCGGCCCACATGGCGCCGAGAAAATGGAGAGAAGGACATCCTCATCCCTCCAGCCTTTTTGGGCAAGGACGAGCCGGTGATCGTCGATGCGCATTATGCCGATGAACCGTATGACGCGCCGTGCCGGTAGATCAGATACTGCTTGGCCCCGGCGAAGCTCGCGCTGATTTTGCTACCCGGCCATTATAAAAAGTTACCGCGTTACCAAGACCGACGTTTTGCCCGAAGCCTATGATCTGGTAGTTCATTAAGGCATATCACCATAGCCCCCGGATAGCTTGACAGCTTCCGGGGTGACACGGTTTGGTTTGGTTTTTATAACGCGGCGCAGGGTCATTTGCGGGCCTCTAATAGTGCCTTTGTCGTTTCAAAAGATCTTGACGAAGTTTCTGCGTGATAAGTGGGCACTTCCGTCTGGAGCGTCTCCCAGACTATAAAACTTTTTGACAAGCTGATTATTTTGGCAGGCTTCATCAATCGGGACATTTAAAAATATACGTCTTCGGTTTTCGAAAACGTCAGGCCATAATATTGGCCAGAAAAATTTTCCATGGCCCCGATACCGACAGTCGGGATATCAGCCAAAAGCTTTTTTGTGGCTGATTTTCAAGAAAATTGGCTTCCTGTTGCAGAAAATTGAAGTTAAACTAACATCTCTACAAAACGTTGGCGCTCTATGGTTGGTTGTTGCGCCAGCAACGTCGGGTTTTCGGTCAGGTCCTTCAATGCATTACGCTGTAAATGCAGGCCGAAAGTAAATTGAAGATAATCAAAATTGTCATTGATCGTTTTACGGTTTTCTTGGCTTTCTATACAGGATTGCAAAACATCAAAGGCATTCCCGACGATTTTCAGCGACCGGGCGACCTGCGGATCAAGCTCGTCGAGCATGGCAAGATTGGCGCTGATCTCGACGTCAAGGCGGTCAAGCGCACGGACGTATTCCGCCCGATCACCTCGCCTCTCATTCCAGTTTTGCACCTGCAAACCCACAAAAACCCCAACCACAACAATCAGAAAATCAAGGAATATCGCAGTCCATTCCTGATTTCGAAAATGTTTGATGACGCGACGCAGGATCATTTGCGGGTGTTCTCCTTGACCATTAATTGCAGTTGGCGAATCAATTTGACCTGTTCTTCTATTGCAGCGGTAATGCCGCCAAGGCGTCCATAATTGCTAAGCAGTTTATTACGCACCGCCAGACTTGCCCGCATGGCATCCAATTGGCAATCCGCGGCGATGGAGAGCATCAAGGAAGAAGCATACGCGGAAAAACTTCAGGGTAGGTATCGACCAGATTTTTGGCGTCGGACGCGATGAAGGCCGCCAAGCCCGCACTATAGTCCATCGCCCGCTGGTAGCTTATTACGCGTTGTAAATCCGTATTCTGACAGGATTTCCAAGCCACGGGATTGCGAAAGCACTTCAACACTCAAGAGCCTGTTGAATGCGTAACTTCCGCCCAAGATGTGCGATTGCCAGGCGATGCGACATTGTTCTTCTGTCAGCACTACGTCGGGATCATTGCTCTGCACAATAAAAATGGCCTGTTCGAGCAAATGTTTATCGGCGGTCGCACTCTTCAAGCAACAGTGTTTCAGCACTTTCCAGTTCCGCATCAATATCTTTGTCGAGCCTCTCCAAAATGCTGTTTCGTTTTGGCTGTCCAGCCGGGCGGCATTCCAGTTCGATGCCTGCAAACCCACAAAAACCCCAACCACGACGATCAGAAAATCCAGGAAAATGGCGGTCCATTCCTGATGACGAAAATGTTTGATGACGCGGCGCAAGATCATGAAGTTGCCCCCAATAACGTTTTTCATGTCTATGCCTTGGGAGCAGCTCTATCACACAATACGGGGGCCGGCGGGAAAAACCAAAGTGCTTAGCACTGTTGTTTTTACCGCAGGCTTATCCACCGGGTGTCGCGGCCGATCCGGCAAGCAAGCCACCATCAATGGTCAGCTCTGAGCCGGTGATATAGGCCGCCTCGTCCGAGGCCAGTAATACCGCCAATGCCGCCACCTCTTTGGACGTGCCAAAGCGCTGCATTGGTGTGTCGGCCACCATGGCCTTCATGCGCGCTTCGCGGGCCTCGCCCTCGCCTAACATAGGTTCCCACATGGGGGTGAGGATGGCCGCCGGGTGGATGGAGTTACAGCGAATGTTGAGACCGTTTTGCGCGCAACAAGTGCCACGGTTTTGGAGTGATTGCGGATCGCCGCTTTGGAGGCCGCAGGCAGGCCGCCGCCGCCAGAATGCCGACCATGCCCGAACGGGACGAGATATTGATGATCGAGCCTGATGGCCGGCCGCGCATGGCCGCAATGCCATAACGGCAACCCAAAAACGTGCCATCGGTATTCACCGCATGGACGGCGCGCCAGTCCGCCAGCGATGCGTGTTCCGGATCATGATTAATGGGGCTCATTTTCAAAGCCGGTAATGCCGGCATTATTGACCAGCACATCCAGTTCCGGCACGGCCCTGGCAATGGCGGCCCAGCCAACCTCGCTGGCCACATCCAGTTTCCTAGAAAATCTGCCCCTAAATCCGTGCGCCGTTTGGCGACCGGTGTTTTCGTCGATATCGGTTACATAAACCTCGAGCACACCTTCGGTGATGAAAGCCCGCGCGATGGCTTTGCCAATCCCACGCGCAGCCCCGGTGATCAGGCAGACCTTGCCCTTTAATCGTTGCATTGTTTTGAATGTCCTTGAGGAAGATAAAGAAATTTTGGGCATCAAATGCCCTCGTTTCGTCTTTGCCGATTACGAGCGGTTACGCGTGTTCATTGGCTTATCTCCTCAAGATGCGAGACCGGTCACATTAAATGGATATAAAGTCAATTGCTCAGAATTTGCCGCGAAACTTGCCGGTATGGATGCCAAACATATTGGCGATATGCACCAGCATTAAAATACCCACCACCAACGCCAGCATATAAACCGGTTTCCAGCTGAAGAGAGTGGGATTACCCGGCTCGCGCGGGATACTGTCGCGCCAGACCCCAGCGCAAAAATAGCGGCAGAGATTGCAAGAACGGTCAGGGTAATCGTCAGGGTCATGGAGTATATTTGTGCGTTCAGCCGCGGTTATCAAGCGCCGAAATCCACATCAGGGGTTTTGGGGCAAAGGCCATGGCGCGTTTTTTCCCAATAAAACGGACGCCTTACCAGATCCAAAATGGCCCGGGCCATGGCCCAGCTGTGCAGGGGCCAATAGAGGGTCGCCCCCAGTAGATCCAGGAGACTATAGGTTAAGCTTGCCCGTTTGGCCCCCATGGCCAGCATCGCCATGCCGACCAGCGGGCCTGCCAATGCCAGACCATAGTCAATGGGGGCGAGCAGGGTTCCTGTCCATGGGGCCAAGAATAAAACCCCCAGCATGAGCATGGAAAACAAGGCATGGCCCAGGGCGGCAAAAACGGCGGTGCCCAAGGTGATCATCATGGAAAGCGCCCCGGGCAAAGCATTATGCATGGCGGGGCGGCGCATATGCACACCAATGGTTTGTATATAGCCCTTTAGCCAACGCGAACGCTGACGCTGCCAGGGGCCAAGCTGAGCGGTGGCTTCCTCGCGGGTGGGCGGCGTTATGGTGCCAAGACGCCAGCCATTGGCCCCCAGGCGATAGCCAAGATCCGCGTCCTCGGTCACATTATATGGATCCCAGGCCCCCACAGCCCGCAAAGCAGAAGCGCGAAAATGATTGCTGGTACCCCCAAGAGGAAATGGCAGGCCCAGGCACGCCATGGCCGGAACCAGCACCTGAAAATGGGCCGCATATTCCAGCGCAAACTGACGGGTGAGCCAGTTCTGGTCGGCATTATAATAGCCCAGCGGAGCCTGCACACAGCCAAGATTGCCTGCCATATCTTCGGCAAAGGCCCGCACGGCATGGCGTAGCTGATCAGGGTGGGGGCGATCCTCGGCATCATAAATGGTCACCAATTCGCCGCGCGCCCGGGCAAAACCGGCATTCAAGGCCTTGGGTTTGGTCTGTGGCCCAATAGGCGGCACGATCAGGATTTCCCATGATGACCCTAATGGATGGTCTCTGACCGCGTGGATGGTGTTCTTGTCATCGGCTTCCAACAATAATTTTATATCCAGTTTTGAGCTGGGGTAATTGAGCGCTTCAATGGCTTTGCACAAATCATCCAACACTTCGGCTTCATGATAAAGCGGAATGAGAAGCGTATAGAGCGGCAGATCTTGATCTTCGGGCAAGGCGGTGCGCGTTGTGGGTGGTGATGACAACACCAGTAAAAACGCGCGAAAGGCAATCGAGACCGCAAAGAAAGCCCACAAGACATGATGCAAGACCAAAGTCGTAGCCACTGGCGCAACCCAGGTCAGGCCCACCACCAGAAACAAAGCGCCTGCCAGGGCAGCTTTTTGCGCCTTACTGATCCCCAGCACTGCTGAGGCCAGCGGGTCTTTATGGCACAGACTGCCTGCCGCCAGGGCGGCCGCTTTGCGCCCCAAAACATGGATTTGTGCAACCCGAGAGCGATGTTGGCGTAATCGCGGTTGTACGCCATAACCATCACCCTTTATCCGCCCAAGGCGGAGAACACCCCGATCTTTCACCCCAAACCTCCTCGAAAGGAGACAATAACACCCGCGCACGAATATTGCGAATCAACACAAACAAAACTCTATAAAGAGAAAATAATCTATTTTATACTTATAGTTATGAATCTAAACTTGTTCAGTTTAACCGGGTTGGAAAAGCTGTCATGGTTGATATTCTATATGGCCACCCTTCATGTGAGCACACCAGACATGCCAGAGCACGACGTTTTTGACCGCCTTTTTCAAATAATGGAGCATTACCGAAAGACACAAAATGATGGCCCGGTGGTGGCGTATCATAGTCCAGCGGCTTTGCGGGAGAAACTGTCCTTGGGGCGCGCTGACCGGCCACAAAACTATGATGCCCTTTTTGACTGGGTGGAAACCTATCTCAAATACGCGGTCAAAACCGGCCACAAACAATTCTGGAACCGTATGTGGGCCGATGCCAACCTGCCGGCCATGATCGGTGAGGTGATCAGCACCATTGCCCACACCTCGGCCTGTACATTTGAATCGGCACCGGTCTCCACCGAAATGGAAAAATACCTGATTGATGAATTTTTGTCCCTTGCCGGCTTCCATGGTGGTGAAGGGCAGATGACCACGGGTTCGTCCAATGGCAATCTGGTGGCCATGATGGCGGCGCGCCATCTGGTGGCCCCAAACGCAAAGCGGGATGGCCTTTTTGGCACGTCGCCGCTGGTGGCCTTTGTCAATGCCGAGGCGCATTATTCCATGGACAAGGCGGTTAATCTGCTGGGTATTGGTACTGATAATTTGGTCAAAGTCCCGGTGGACGATCACGGACGCATGCGTCTGGATGCACTGGAACAGGCGATATGTGACACCAAGGCGGCAGGCAAAATCCCGTTCTTCATTGGCACCACCGCGGCGACCACGGTGCGCGGGGCCTATGATCCGGTGGACGACATCTGCACTTTGCGCGATCGTCTGGGTCTGGGTTTGTGGGTGCATGTGGACGGGGCCTGGGGCGGCACGGTTTTTCTTTCAGAAGAGTTGAGTGACCAATACCTGTCCGGCCTAGATCAGGCCGACAGCTTCACCTTTGATTTTCACAAAATGCACGGCATCCCCATGGTGTGCAATTTCCTGCTGATCAATAATCGCGCCGGGATTTTGCAGGCCACCGTCAATAGCGGCAATGATGATTATATTTTCCGGGGCCAAGATAATGAACGCCCGGCGGATCTGGGCGCGCTATCGCTGCAATGCGGCCGTCATGTCGATATATTGAAGCTGTTTTTATCGTGGAAATTTTATGGCCGCGCGGGCTTTGTGGCGCGGATCGAACGGTTTCTGGAAAAGGCCGCTTATGCGGAGGCGGTGGTGCGAAAAACCCCTGAATTACAAATGCTGGTGCCGCGTGAAAGCTTTAATATCAATTTTACGTACCGCGCCCCGGATGGCATGGACGAGGACGATCTGAACCGCGCCATTCGCCAACGCCTGTACGAGAGCGGCACGGCCATGGTCGGGCTGGGCACTCTTGAGGGCCGCATTTCCATCCGCCTGCTGATCGCCAATGATGCGGTGGAGAACGCCGATATTGACGCATTTTTCCAACATGTTCTGGAGGCAGGCAATGCCATCATTGCCGAGGCGGCAACGGCATAGCATACACGGCATCCATCACGGTCTGGGTTTCATCCATACCGCCAATGGTGATCAGCGCGCCATGCCATAAGATCCCGCCGCGATAATCCATGCCTGACGGGGCATTGTCTTGCCACCAATGCAGATTGCCATCGGCGTCAAAACGGGCAACGTCCATGCGAGCCAGGGGCATGCTGGGCTCGCCATCATAGCCAATGCCATCATAATTATAGGGGTTCAGCGCCCCGCCATAAAAGAGGAAATCCCCATCAGACAGCGCCACCGCCGCGCGCCGATAGGCCGCCCCGGGGGCGGTGTCACCGGCTTTGGTCCAGATAATATTTTGTGCATTCTCGCTGATCCGGCCGGCCCAACAGCTTTCTGAAAGCACAAAGTGACGTCTTTTTTGCGGCGGCACAGGCGGCACCACCTTGACCCCGCCGCAGATCAGAAGGTGATCGCCACTAATAGCCCCTGCATGGCCAAAAACCGGCGCACCGGGATAGGCATTAATGGCAAACCAGCGGTTTTCGCGTGTGTCCAGCACCTGCACATCGGCAACATTATCGGTGTCGTGCCAACCAGAGATAAGCACCGCATAACGATCCACAAAGCCCAGCACCACCGCATCATCCACGGGAACCGGCATATCTGGGGCGCGTGTATAGGTCTCGTCTTTGGGGTCAAACACCCAGACCTCGGGCGTGGATTTTTCTGTCCCATCCTTGGCGACACGATAGCCGCCAAAAATATAGATTTTTTCGCCCAGGGTAACGGCGTTTGCGGCCAGGCGTCCCTCCCCGTCCGGCAAGGGGGCGATGGCACGACACACGCCACCTGCAAGATCACAGGCATAGGCGTCGGCGGTCACATCACGCCAGGTTTTGCCTGCATGCAGGCCCGCAAAGACATAAGCCGTATCCCCCACACGGGCGATGGCGGCATTGCTGATCGGGACCGGCAACGTGGCAATTACCCCATGGGGAGGGCGTATCAAAATGGTCGCGGTGCACCCGAGAAGAAGGCTGGTCAAAGCGGTCAAAAGACTGATAGAAAAACGCATAAAAGTCTCACTGTTTTCTTCGCGTCACAGTTTCACACGGGAAGGACCGTTGAGCCAAGCAAAATAAAAAGAGGGCGATCATGGACACCAAAACCTATCCCGTACCGGCCGCATGGGCAAAACGCGCCTTTGTTGATAATCGTGAATACGAGCGCATGTATGCCGCCTCGATCAGCGATCCGGATGCATTTTGGGGGGGAGCAAGGCAAGCGCCTTGACTGGTTTACGCCTTACACACAGGTGTCTGATTGCAGCTTTGATACCGAAAATCTGCATGTGCGCTGGTATGCCGATGGTACGTTAAACGTCGCCCATAATTGTATTGACCGGCATCTGGAAACCCGCGGCGATCAAACCGCCATCATCTGGGAAGGCGATGACCCGGAGGTTTCCAAACACATTACGTATAAAGAATTACACGCCCATGTCTGCCGCTTTGCCAATGTACTGAAATCACGCGGCGTGGGTAAGGGCGACCGGGTGACGCTCTATATGCCCATGGTGGCCGAGGCCGCCTATGCCATGCTGGCCTGTGCCCGTATTGGCGCAGTGCATTCGGTGGTATTTGGCGGCTTTTCGCCAGAGGCACTGGCCGGACGTATTTTGGATTGCACCTCCACCTGCATCATCACCGCCGATGAAGGGGTGCGCGGCGGCAAGGCCATTCCCTTAAAAGCCAATGTGGACAAGGCGCTGGAACAATGCCCCGATGTTTCCACGGTGATTACCATCACGCGCACCGGCGCCAAGGTGGCCATGAAGCCGGGCCGCGATGTGGTTTATGAAGAGGCCGCCAAGGCGGTATCTGCCGATTGCCCGGCGGAACCGATGAATGCCGAAGATCCGCTGTTTATCCTGTACACCTCTGGCTCGACCGGCAAGCCCAAGGGCGTGCTGCATACCTGTGGCGGATATCTGGTTTATGCCGCCATGACCCACCAATACGTGTTTGATTACCATGATGGGGATATTTACTGGTGCACCGCCGATGTGGGCTGGGTCACCGGGCACAGCTATATCGTCTATGGGCCGCTGGCCAATGGAGCCACCACCTTGATGTTCGAAGGGGTGCCCAATTACCCGGACGCCTCGCGCTTCTGGCAGGTTTGCGACAAGCATAAAGTCAATATCATCTATACCGCCCCCACCGCCATTCGCGCTTTGATGGGCGCCGGTGATGACTTTGTCAAAAAAACCGACCGGTCTTCCTTGCGCTTGCTTGGCACGGTTGGCGAGCCGATCAATCCCGAGGCGTGGGACTGGTATTATGAAGTGGTGGGCGAAAACCGCTGCCCCATTGTCGATACCTGGTGGCAGACCGAAACCGGCGGCATTATGATCACGCCGCTGCCGGGGGCCACGGCGTTAAAACCCGGCTCCGCCACGCGGCCTTTCTTTGGCATCAAGCCCTTGCTGGTCGATGCAGAAGGCAAGGAACTCACGGGGGCAACCTCTGGACAATCTCTGCATAGCTGGCTCATGGCCCGGGCAAATGCGCACCGTGTACGGCGATCACCAACGCTTTGTGGACACCTATTTCATCACCTATCCGGGCCTGTATTTTACCGGCGATGGCTGCCGGCGCGATGAAGACGGCTATTACTGGATCACCGGGCGGGTGGATGATGTGCTAAATGTCTCCGGCCACCGTATGGGCACCGCCGAAGTGGAAAGCGCGCTGGTGTCTCACCCCGCCGTGTCCGAGGCCGCCGTGGTGGGCTATCCCCACGATATCAAGGGCCAGGGCATTTATGTCTATGTCTCGCTGATGAGCGGGTATGAACCCTCGGACGCGCTGCGCGCCGAACTGCGCCAGCACGTACGCACCGAGATCGGCCCCATTGCCACACCGGATCTGATCCAGTTTGCCCCGGGCCTGCCCAAAACCCGCTCGGGCAAGATCATGCGACGCATTTTGCGCAAGATCGCTGAAAACGATTATGGCAATCTGGGCGACACCTCAACACTGGCCGAACCGGCCGTGGTCGATGACCTGATCGCCAATCGGATGAATAGGTAGGGGAGGGGGCAAAGCCAATCGGCAATGAAATGCGGGCCCACGACAAACGCTTTCCTCTCCCGATGGGAGAGGAATAAGGTGAGGGGGGTTGTGCTTTGATTGGTGTGCCGTTTTTTGCTTCAGCAGCCCCTCATCCCAACCTTCTCCCTCAAGGGAGAAGGAGGAAATAGCCACGCCACTCCTCGTCACCCCGGCGAAGGCCGAGGCTCATTTTGATGCATCACGATAGATGCCAGCCTGCGCCGGTATGACGGCAGAGCAGGCTATGCGCGTGGAGCATTTTCTTGCGAAAGTGAGGGATAACCATCATCTTATCCCCGTGGGAATAGGAGAGGGTCAATAAGGAACAGCCTTTACCCCTTGGGGCGCCTCCCTTTATCCCTCTTTTACCCTTAAATGATCAAAAACGCCCTTCAAATTACCCTTAAACACCCCTTATTACCCCTCTTTGTTCCATGCAATTGCAGGTACAAATAAGGTTTATCCCCACCCCGATGGGCGCGGTTATACTGGTGCAATTTGGATCACGGGGATGGCCTAGAGCCAGCGACGCACGGTCTTGCAATAGTCAAGATAGGCATCGCCAAAACGGGCGGTCAGATACCGTTCTTCGGCCCTGATCACCACCCGGTCAATGATCAGCGCCCCAAAGGGGATCAGGATCAGCGACAGCGTGAGGCCCAGCCCAAGACACAGGCCAGTGACCAGCAGCAACATGCCCGCATACATGGGATTGCGCGAAACTTTATACGCCCCGGTTGCAATCAGGGCCTGATCGCCCTGCCAGGGCAGGGCCGAGGTTTTGGCGCGTTTGAAAAGCCCGATTGTCCAGAACTCCAGCCCCAGACCGGTAAAAGCCATCAATGTGCCCACCGCCTGCAGCCATAACGGCACCTCGAAACGCAAAGCGGGATAGTATCGGGCGGCAAACCAGCCGCCAAAACCGATCAGGACAAAAAGCAGCGGCGGTGGAAACACGATACCCGGTGATTTTGGGCCGGGCGATTGTGGTTGCCGATCGCTCATGAAGCCAACAATCCTTCTGAGGTCTCACACGGGTCATGTTCAGCAACAAAATGCTGGGGTGAGACCTCGATCAATTGCGGCCGGGATTGATCCGCATCGGGGTCATCAATAACCTTGGAGCGCAAAAACTGTAGCGAAGCGCGGCTATCCAGCGGCGATGGCAGATCGCCATCAAGGATGAGACGCTTGCGCGCCCGCTCGGCCTTGGGATCCGGGATCGGCACGGCGCTGATCAGGGCCTTGGTATAGGGATGGCGGGCATCTTCATAAATAGTGGTCCGCCCGGCAATCTCCACCACGCGGCCAAGATAGAGCACCATTACCCGGTGAGAAATTTCGCGTACCACGGCCAGATCGTGGCTGATAAAAATCATCGCCAGCCCGGCAGATTTTTGCAGATTGATCAGCAAATCAATGATTTGCGCCTGTACCGAAACATCCAGCGCCGAGACGGCTTCATCGCAGATCACCAGTTTGGGCTGTAGAATCATCGCCCGGGCAATACCAACGCGCTGATTCTGGCCGCCGGACAGCTCGTGCGGGTAACGGTTGATCATATTCGTGTCCAGATCCACCCGTTTCATGGCGGCGCGGACCTCATCCATACGGGCGCTATGGTCCATATCCGGGCGGAAGGTTTTAAGGGGTTCGGCAATGGACTGACCAATGGTCATACGCGGATCGAGAGAGGCCAGCGGATCCTGAAAAACGATTTGCAGGTCCTTGCGTTCGCGGCGCAGGGCCTCTTTTTCTGCCTCCAGCAGGTTAGAACCCATCCAGCTGACCACACCGCCGTTGACTGGCACCAGGCGCAAGACGGCCCGGGCCAGCGTGGATTTCCCGCAACCGGATTCGCCCACCACGCCCAGGGTTTCCCCGGCGTGCAGATCAAAGCTGACGCCATCGACGGCGCGTAAGGGTTTGGTTTTGGGAAAAATGCCGCCGCCCATACGCACCGGGAAATACACCTTGACGTCATCGACATTCAACAGGGGTTCTTCATCGGCCTTGGGGGTGAAGGGGGGGCAGGGAAACCCGGCCCGGCCGGTCCGGGCGGTCCAGACGCGGCATGGCATCCAACAAGAGTTTGGTATAATCGTTTTTGGGTTTATAGAAAATTTCGTCTGCCGGGCCATCCTCGACATACACGCCCTTTTCCATCACATAAATGTGGTCGCACATGCGCGCCACCACGCCCATATCATGGGTGACCAGCGCAATGGCGGCGCCAAGATCATCTTTCAGGTCATTCATCAGGTCCAGTACCTGGGCCTGAACCGTTACGTCCAGCGCCGTGGTCGGCTCGTCCGCGATCAACAGTTCGGGCTCGCACAGCATGGCCATGGCAATCATCACCCGCTGGCGCATGCCACCCGAAAGCTCGTGGGGGTATTGATCCAGCCGGCGGGCGGCCTCGGGTATGCGCACCCGGTCGAGCCAGTCCAGACATTTTTGCCGGGCCGCCTCGCCGCGTAAATTTTCGTGAATGGACAACACCTCGGCCATTTGTGCGCCAATGCGCATATGCGGGGTCAGCGAAGTCAGCGGATCCTGAAAAATCATACTCATGCGCGCGCCGCGCACACTGTTGAGGGATTTTGGGCGGGGTATTGAGAATTTCCTTGCCGCAAAACCGGATCGAGCCCTCGGCCTTGCCATTTTGCGAGAGCAAGCCCATGGCCGCCAGAAAAGTCTGGCTCTTGCCAGAACCGGATTCGCCCACCACGCCCACACACTGACCCGGTTCTATGGTTAAACTCACTCCCTTGACGGCGTGTACCTCTCCGTCATTGGTGGAAAAACGAACATTCAAATCGCGTACATCGAATACCGGGGGAGTTTTTGCCATAATGAACCCTTCAGCTGACTCCAAAAAAATATACTAACGCGCCTAAATGCCGAGGCCAATCACACGGTGCACCTGTACCGGGTGCGTTACAGTCTAATCGGAATGACCGGCATCGGGCAAATCAGCAGCGGTCTCTTTGATCAGATGGTCCACCACGGCTTTCAAGGCCTCCGGCTTGCTGGCCCCCTGGGCCATGGCCTGTTCATAGACCGCCAATTGCTGACTGGCCGAAGAGCCGCGCTCGACGATCTTGCGGGCATGGTGCACCTCTTCCAGACATTCCAGCGCCACCGCATCTTCTTCAATGATTTCCAGAATTTCTTCCAGCAAGGTGGCAAAGGGCGTTTGCGCGCCCTTGCCCAGATCGACCAGCCGCCCATTCACGCCAAAGCGCGAGGCCAGCCAGCGGTTTTCCTGGACCAGCAGGCGCGGATAGACCCGCCATTTCATATTGGCCCGGCGCAGGCGCGCCAGCATGCGCAACAGGCATATATAAATGGCAGCAATACACAGGGCATCTTCCATGCGCGGACAGACATCGGTAATGCGCATTTCCAGGGTGGGAAAGCGCGCCGAGGGGCGCAAATCCCACCAGATTTTGGATGAATCTTCGATCACCCCGGCCATAATCAGGCGTTTGCACAAACGCTCATACTCGCCCCAGCTTTCAAAGCGATCTGGAATGCCGTTTCGCGGCATGCCATCCCACACGGTGGTACGATAGGACATCATGCCCATTTTATGCCCGCCCCAGAATGGCGAAGAGGTGGAAAGCGCCAGAAGATGTGGCAGAAAATAACGCATCTGGTTCATCAAACCGATGCGCATGTCCGGATCCTCGATCCCCGCATGAACATGCATGCCGCATATCAGCATGCGCCGGATGGCACCTTGCATGTCAGCATCCAGCTTTTCATAGCGCGGGGCCTCGGTATGGCGCTGGCCATGCCATTTGGCAAAAGGGTGCGTGGAGGCCGCCATCAGTTCATAGCCATATTGACGGGCAACCCGCTTGATGCAGGAACGCATGGCCACCAGATGGCGGCGAGCCTCGCCAATGGTTTCACAGACCGGGGTGGCGATCTCGATCTGGCATTTGAGAAATTCCGGCGTGACGCTGTCGCCCAGCTCAGCCTTGCAATCTTCCATCAGGCCCGCCGGAGGCTCGGTGGCCAGATTGCCACTGGCCGGATCCACAATGAGATATTCTTCCTCAATACCCAAGGTCAGTATCGGTATCATGGGCAAGCCCTCCCCTGTTCTGCGTCTATGGGCCTGCCCCGATTAAGGCCCGTAATGGCGTTTCAATCAAATCCGCCCATTGTCGCACATGGGTTTCACCGGCGATCAGATCCTGGCGAATTTCCAGGGTTAGATGACGCAGCCCCCGCGCCCCCACATGGCGATCCACCGTATAGTTATAGGCCTTGGCCGAATAGGGCTCATTATCGCCCACACTAAGACCCTGATGACGCAGGGCGTTGATCATGGTCCAGGCACTTTCTTCATCATCTTTCCACAAAATGCCCACCTGCCACGGGCGGTGACTTTCCCGGCACCGAAGGGCCCGGCAAAAACTGTGGATGGAGACCACCAGCGGATCAGAGACCGCGCGGGTATGGGCCTCCAGTTCATGATCCAGAAATTCATGATAGGGGCGGTAATAGGTGTTGATCCGGTGCTCGCGCTCTTCCCAGCCCAGGTTCTGATTGCCCGGTATGATCACGCTGTCGCTTTCCTCCACCACCAGATCATCACGCTCCAACCCGCGATTGGGATCAATCAGCAGGCGCGAAAATTTGCAATAAACGGTGCGGGCGCGCAATCGCTCGCCCAGCATTTCGGTCAAGGCCGCGGCCCCTGGATCATAGGCAATATGATCGTTGATCTGTTCTGCGCTCAGGCCCAGCGATCCATACTGCGCCGGCAGCGCATTGGTGGCATGGTCGCAAAACAGAAATGCCGGGCTTTGCCCTTTCGGGCCTTTCGCATAGGCAGGCACAAATTCGCTCATTGCCGACACCCTAGACCGCCTTTGCCCAAGACGCGAGTGACCTTGCGCATCCATGTTGCCGCAGCCGTTATGGCGCGCCGCCAATCTGGTAACGGCGCTCGGTCTCTTGGGCCAAGGCCGCTGGTGTAAAAGGAAAGGTACGCAATTGCATCCGGGCAAAGGGGGGCGCCTGATCATCATAATGGGGCGAGGTTTTATCCAAAGTGGCACTGCCAAATTGATGACGGGTACGCGCGCTCATATGGCCGTCCTTATCCCATTCCACCAGGGCAATATAGGTATCCCCGGCCACGGCGGTCAGCTTGCCATCTTTCTCCAGCTCATGACCGGCACTGTAAACCGCACGCAGAATATCCGGCCCACCATCCAGTGGCATATCCACATCGCCCCGGCGCATCCGGCTGATCTCGCCCCAGGGCACATCCAGACGCCCATAATGGTCCATCAGGTCTTTTGCCGAGGCCTTGAGGGCTTCGGTGGGGTCCATCATCCAGGGATCGCCATCAGCATTCATTTTGATGCATTTCAGCGATACCAGAACCCCCAGCGCCGCAGCCGGATTATGCTGGTCAGTGCGCAAATCCCACGATTGCAGTAATTTCTGGGCACGTTGCAGCAACGGATCGTGGGAAAAATCCATGGCATTGATTTCATTGACCAGCCGCGCGGTTTCCGAACGAAATGAATAGGTCAGGTCAAACTTGATGCGCTCCACATCCGCCGCCCCCAGCAAATCCTGGGTATCCAGCAATTCGATCAGGCGATGACCGCGATTGGTCATGTAATGCTCGATCCCGTATCGCACAGAATAGGCCGCCGGGTTGGGATCATCCCCTGCCCCGCTGGAACGAAACGGCGTGTTGTTGGCATTGGCAACAAAACCAGATACCGGGTTTACCACATTGGGCAGGGTGGAAATGGCCTCAAAGCCTTGCCACAGGGTTTCCGAAGTATCCCCCGGCAACCAGGACTGCCAGTCAAACCCGCCCTGACGTTTGGGCATTTTGGCATTATAGAAATAGCCAATATTGCCGTCCCGATCCCCATAGACCACGTTCAGGCTGGGAATGGCGTTCATCGCCATGGCGGCACGCCATTCATCAAAGTTTTTGGCCAGATTCATATGGTACCATTGCTCGACCGCCCGAATTTCAAAAAGACCGGAAAAGCGCACCGCATAGGTGCCATGGTGCACGCGCAATACCGGACCATAGACCGACCACAGCACCGCCTTGGGCACCGAGATACTGAACGGTCCCCACAGTTTTACCCGCATATGGGCGGTTGAACGTTCAAAGGATTTCCACGCCCCATCAAACCAGTACTCATTCTTGTTCTTGGGATTAATTTTCAGGACATAAATGTCGATCAGGTCCGGCTTGTTTACGGTGTGCGCCCAGCCAAGGTTTTCGTTAAAACCATGCAGGATGACCGGTGTTCCCGGGAAAATTCCCCCGGCGGCATTCCATCCCTCTTCGGAGGTAACCTGTATTTCATACCAGGCCACCGGGCCACTATAGGGCTGGTGTGAATTGATCACCAGCCGCGTCGCCCCATCGGTTGAGCGCTTGGGCGCCACCGCGAAGGCGTTTGAGCCCAGCTCTGGATTGGGTTTTATGCTGGCCAGAAAGGCGCTGTCGCTGTCCCGCAAGGATATGGTCTTGGCCGGCTGATCCTTGAACAGTTCGGCCAGTTCATCCTGTAAGCCATAAAAAAACGGTGCGCGAAACACAAACCCGGCCACCACATCCTTGCCGGTAATGGGCAGAATGCCGGGACGAACCGTCTCTGGATGATCCAGCGCATACAGGTTCAGCCCCGCCGCATAGCCATCCAGCATGGCCCGGGTTTTGGGCTCCAGATCGGTTTCATAGCGCGTATTCACCAGCTCCTTGATCCGAAACAAATTCACCAGATAGTCGGTTTGCGTGCCGGCCAGACCTTCATAGCGCGCCATCTGTCCGCGTGAGGCCAGTATCATGCTCTCTATGGTTTTCCAGTCATCTTCGCCATGGGCATAGGCCAGCCCAAAGGCGGCATCGGCATCGCGCTTGCCAGACACATGAGGCACCCCCAGGGTGTCACGTACTATCGCGGCGCTATAGGCATTGGCACTGGCACGCAAGGCCGCCGTATCGACAAGCCGCGCCGGTGGGTTCGGGGTCATGGCAATCAGGGCCAGCAGTATCAGGCCGAGGCACGCGCCGACCCAAATCCCAATTTTTTTCATGGCTGCTCTTCTCCCTTAATGGACATGACCGCCCGACGCAGGGTTTCGTTCAATGGTTTGGGTTTACGGCTTTGCCGGTCCACATAAACATGTACAAACTGCCCCTGTGCGCTGGCCACATCCTGATCCGGCCCAAATACCCCCAACCCATAGACCACACTGGAATTACCCACCCGATCAGCGCGCACCCCGATATTCAGGATATCGGGAAAGGAAAGGGGGGCAAAATAATGACACGCGGTCTGCACCACCAGGCCAATCTGGTCGCCGTTTTCAATATCCAGCGCCTTTTCTGCAATCAAAAAACGGTTCACCGCGGTATCAAAGAAACCGTAATAGGCGGTATTGTTGACATGGCCATAGACATCATTGTCGGCCCAGCGGGTGGGCATGGGCGTAAACCAGCGATAATCGCGGCGCGTGTGCGGGGTTTCCTTCAAAGCGCGGCCTCGTAAATGGCAAAAATATCATCCCGGGTCATCGCTTTGGGGTTGTTCACCAACAGTCGCTCTATGGTGATCCCCTCATCGGCCATGGCAGGCAGGTCATCAGCACCGATGCCCACATCCGACAAGCGCCGTTCCAGCCCGATGGCCACGCAAATGCGTTCCAGCTCGTCAATGAGCGCCTCGGCCTTGCTGGCATTGCACATGGCGCCCGATAGGCCCAGTGCATCATAAATCTGAGCGTAAATAGGCGCCGCCTCGGAAAGGTTGAAGCGCATCACATGAGGCATGACCAGCGCATTGGAGAGCCCATGGGAGACATGAAACTGGCCACCAATGGGATAGGCCAGCGCATGGATGGCCCCCACCGGGGCATTGGCAAAGGCCTGACCGGCCTGTAGGGCCCCCAGCAACATTTGCGTGCGGGCCTGTACATCATCGCCATGATGGCAGGCGCGCTCTATCGCCCCGTGCAGACGTTGCAGGGCGGCCAGCGCCAGACTGTCGGATAATGGATTTTTCAGCCGGGCCGAGGTCAGCGCCTCGATGGCATGGACCATGGCATCCACCCCGGTGGCCGCGGTAATATGACGGGGCAAGCCCAACGTCAGTACCGGATCCAACAGGGCCATATCGGCAAACAGCAAGGGCGAAATGATCCCCGCCTTTTCACCATTATCCTTGGTCAACACCGATATGGGTGTTACCTCGGACCCGGTACCGGCGGTGGTGGGCACCAACACCAGGGGCAAGCGCGGCCCCTTTGCCTGATCAAATCCATAAAGACTATCCAGTTTTTGATCGCTGGCACACAACAGCGCCGCCACTTTGGCCGTATCCATCGTGCTGCCACCGCCAAAGCCGATAATACAGTCCGGGCCAAAGGCACGCACCTTGGCCGCTGCTGCCTCGACCATGGCGCTGGGCGGATCGGCAGTGACCCCGTCAAAAACAAAAACTGTTTTACCGGCCTTCTCCAAGGCTGCCAGTGGTTTTTCCAGAAGCCCCACCCCGACAATGCCCTGGTCGGTCACCACGGCGACGCGCGATATCGCGCCCAGGCGATCCAGGTGTTCGCTCAGGTTTTCACATGATGCTTCGCCAACCACAATATGGCCAACGGTCTCAAAAATGAAACGGTCCATTCGTCCTTTAATCCCTCTTTGGTTATCAGGATAGGATGGTGCGCCAGAGCGGGCAATCTTTTTGCGAAATTTTTGGCAAAGCCATGTGCGTTACCTCCTCCCTTGTCGAAGTACGAGGGGTGTCCTGCCTTTACGCACCGGGCAAAATTTGTGATGACTGGGCATCACCACGCGGGAAAGGAACCATTATGGACACCGCCACACGCACCGGGGTTTTGATCCTGGCTACCGCCGCCGTGATTGCCGGCATGTACTGGTTTCGTGATATTCTGGCCCCGTTTGCGCTGGCCGTGTTTTTATGGCTGGTCATTGATGGGGTGGCCGAAGAGATCGAACTGCGCCTGCATATTGTTCCGCGCTGGCTGGCCCTTAGCATTGCCCTGGGCGTGGTCGGTTTTTCCGTGGCCATGATCGGTGCGGTGCTGGCCAGTACCGCCAGCGATATTGCCTCCAACGGCAGCGCCTATGGGGCGCGCCTGGATCAATTGCTGCGTGATGCTTATGCCCTGGTTGGCAACAAGGATGCCCCAACCATCGGACAATTGCTGGAACGGATAAACCCCGGGGCGTTTCTGGCCGATCTGGCACAATCCCTTCGCGGGCTGGCCTCCAATGCCCTGTTCGTGGCAATTTATGTGGCGTTTTTGTTTTCCGCTCAGTCCAATTTTCCCAAAAAGCTGGATGCACTTTTCCCCGACCCCGATGCCCGCGCCCGCGCCGCCGCCATCAGCGCCTCGATGCGTCATGCCATGGGCACCTATTTATGGGTACAGACCTTCACCGGCGCCATCACCGCCGTGGGCTGTTATATCACCATGAAGCTGGTAGGTCTGGACCAGGCCCTGTTCTGGGCCTTTGTGATTTTCCTTCTGGGTTATGTACCCACCATCGGACCCTTGATCGGCACCTTGTTTCCGGTCCTGTTTGCGCTGGTGCAGTTTCCCAATTACTGGCAACCGGCGATTATCTTTGCCGGCGTCGGCTTCTGGCAGTTCTCGATCGGCAATTTCATGGTGCCACGCATGCAAGGCGACAGCATGAATCTGTCGACACTGGTGGTGATCCTCACGCTTTCGTTATGGGGGGCCATTTGGGGCCTGCCAGGTATGTTCCTTTCGGCCCCGCTGACGGTTATGTTGATGATTATATTGGCACAATTCAAAAGTACCCGCCCGGTTGCCGTGCTTTTATCCCAAGATGGGCACCCGGAAAAAGGCCTCGAAACGCACCCCACAACCTGGTATGTAAAACCTTCTCGATTTCTGCTCACGCTCTTGTGACCGGACGTGTGGTGCAAAGCCCCACCACCGGCCCTATATGGGGGTGTGCAAGAGAACCTATGGATCAGGGAGAGCGTCATGAAAGGAATCGGAGCGGGCCTGTTCGCGCTTGTGATTTTAATCGCGACCGGCTGTCTGGCCCTGGGTGTGCACTCAAACCAGTTGTTTATCAGCTGAAACGAGATTGTTTTCAGGCCTACGCGTGCGTCCCCCCAGCCTGCAAAGCGGGGCCTGTTACGGGCCGTCGGACACTGTCCCCGTTCGGCGGCCCACTTTTTTCCGATGATGGAAAACAGTGGGTAATTTACCTCTTCATAATTGTTCTTGCGCTAGAGCTTCAACAGGCTTAATAGGCCGCCATAATACAGCCTTAGGCTGCGACTTTAACCACGGCCTGTGCCGAGGTAAGGAGGACCGCCATGACCGCGGCGAACGGCTCATCCAAACATGCTTTTGGTGTTGAAGAATTTATCGCCCTTGCTGAAGGACCAGCAGGGGCGCCTTTGCATGACAAGGGCACACTTTCCCGCGAAGCGCGGCGCTATCTGAAGCTGGTGCATGAAGATGCGGTGGCCGAAGACATTGAAGGCCTGAGTATTGAAGACGTATTGGCGGGGGCCGTGCGATTCTGGGAATTTGGCAATGTGCGCAAGCCCGGCGAAACGCTGGTGCAAATCCGCCCCGCTCGCACGGCGCAGGGCACGCCATTGGGCCGCGATGTTCTGGAAATCATCATTGGTGACAAGCCGTTTTTGGTTGATTCGGTTATGGGCGAACTGGGCCAATGGGGGGTCAACACCCTGGCCATGTTTCACCCGGTGATTGATCTGGGGCGCACTGAATCAGGCGAACGCGATCCGACGGCACCGGCGATTCGCGAGAGCATGATCCAGGTTCAGTTTGAACCCTTGAGCAAAAAACGCCGCGAGGACGTGCTCAAAGGGGTGCGCGCCACCTTGCACGATGTGGAAATGGCCGTGGATGACTGGATGGGTATGCGCGCCGAAATGAATCGCGCCATCGAGGAGTTACACGAAGCCCCGGCGGCCGCCCCCGAAGAGGAAGTGGCCGAATGTATCGAGTTTTTACGTTGGTTGCGTGACGAACATTTCGCCTTTCTGGGTAGCCGCCGCTATACCTTCCCCACCGATGAAAATGGGGAATTGCTGCACGCCGAGCCGGACATCGTGCCAGGCAGTGGTCTGGGATTATTGCGCGATGACAACATCAATGTGCTGCGCCGGGGTTCCGAACCCAGCATGCTGGCCCCCGCCATTCAGGAATATCTGAACGAGCCCACACCACTGATTGTGGCCAAATCCAATATGCGTTCGCGGGTGCACCGCCGTATTTATATGGATTATATCGGTGTCAAGCACTGGCGCGAGGATGGTCAGGTAACCGGGGAAACCCGCTTTGTCGGCCTGTTCACCGCCGAGGCCTATGACCGTATGGCCCGCGATGTACCCTTGATCCGTCGCAAGGTACGCCGGGTGTTGATGCGGGCCCAGCGTGGACCAGGCACCCATAATGCCAAAAAACTGCAAAACATTGTCGAGAACTATCCCCGCGATGAGCTGTTCCAGATCTCGGAAGAGGAATTGCTGGAAATCAGCCGGGGCATCCTGCATCTGAATGACCGCCCCCGGCCCAAACTGTTTGTGCGCCGCGACCGCTTTGACCGTTTTGTGTCCGTTTTCGTGTTTATCCCGCGCGAGCATTACAACACCCAATTGCGTGAGGATGTGGGCGAGCTGGTCAGCAAGGCCTTTGGGGGCCGCCTGTCGGCCTATTATCCACATTTTGGCGATGGCCCGCTGGCGCGGGTGCACATCATTATCGGCCTTGATCCGCACAATCATCTGGAACCAGATCTGGTGGAGCTGGAACGTCAGATCGCGCAATTGGCACGCACCTGGCACGACCGGCTGGAATCTGCGGCGCGCAGTACCGGGGCGCCAGCCCATCTGCAGGAAATGCTGGGTGCCTATCGCGGCGCCTTTTCCGCCGGCTATAAAGAGGCCTATCACGCCGAAGAAGCGCTGGTGGATATCGCCCAGATTGAAACCCTGGAAGGGGAGCCTGGCCTGTCGGCACGGCTTTATCGCCATGATGATGATGCGCCGGACCTGATCCGCATCAAACTTTATAAAACCGGCCATTGCCTGCCGCTGTCCGATGTCATGCCAATCTTTGGGACCATGGGTCTTGAAGCCTTGACCGAGGCCAGTTATCCAGTGCGGCCAAAAGATCGTGACGCGGTGTGGGTGCATGCCTTTGAACTGCGCAGCACCGATGGCGAAGTGCTGGACCTGGCGCGCATTGCCAAGCCGGTTCAGGATGCCCTGGTGGCGATCTGGAGTGGGCGTTCGGAAAATGACGGCTTTAACCGGCTGGTCCTGCGCCTTGGAGTGAACTGGCGCAGTGCCGCCTTTTTGCGTACCTGCGCGCGCTATCGCTCGCAATCGGGACTGGATCCCTCGCAGAGGGTGCAAGAAGAAGCCCTGGCGGAAAATCCCAAGATTTCCAGCCTGTTGCTGGCCCTGGCCCGGGCCCGCTTTCACCCCGATGCCTTCGCCACCCTGGACGAGCGCAAAGCCGAACAGGAAAAAATATGCGAAGAGATTATCGCCTGTCTGGACAAGGTACCCAGCCTGGACCATGACCGGGTCTTGCGCCGCCTGATGCGGCTGATCTGTGCCATTCAACGCACCAGTTTTTATCAAAGCGATGCCAATGGCGAACCGCTGGACCGCATCTCCATCAAGATCGCCAGCCGCGAGCTGGAAACCCTGCCAGCGCCCAAACCCTATCGGGAAATTTTTGTCTGGTCCCCAAATGTGGAAGGGGTGCATTTGCGCTTTGGTCCGGTGGCCCGCGGGGGCCTGCGCTGGTCTGATCGCCGCGATGATTTTCGCACCGAAGTGCTGGGCCTGGTCAAGGCACAGCAGGTGAAAAACAGCGTGATTGTGCCCGTGGGTTCAAAGGGCGGATTTTTCCCCAAATGCCTGCCACGCAACGGCACGCGCGATGAAATTCAGGCCGAAGGCATCAATGCCTATAAAAGCTTTATTCGCGGCCTTTTAGACCTGACCGACACCCTGGATACCGCGGGCAATGTGGTGCACCCGGAAAACCTGGTGATCTGGGACGAGGATGACCCCTATCTGGTGGTGGCCGCCGACAAGGGCACGGCCACCTTTTCCGATATCGCCAACGCCATGGCCGAAGAGTATGGCTTCTGGCTGGATGATGCCTTCGCCTCGGGCGGATCGGTGGGTTATGACCACAAGAAAATGGGCATCACCGCCCGCGGCGCGTGGGAAGCGGTGAAGCGGCATTTCCGCGAAATGGGAAAAGACATCCAGAACGAACCGTTCAGCGTGATCGGGGTCGGC
Organism: Robiginitomaculum sp.; assembly: GCA_030949705.1. Lineage (GTDB taxonomy): Bacteria > Pseudomonadota > Alphaproteobacteria > Caulobacterales > Maricaulaceae > Robiginitomaculum_B. The sequence continues at coordinate 49,083 of JAUZSF010000005.1, forward strand.
GATATGTCCGGCGATGTTTTTGGCAATGGCATGCTGTTATCCAAACACACCCGCCTGCTGGCGGCCTTTGATCATCGTGATATTTTTATTGACCCGGATCCCGGTGATGCGGCAGCCAATTGGGCCGAACGCAAGCGCCTGTTTGATCTGCCCCGCACCAGCTGGCAGGACTATGATCAAAAGCTGATATCCAAAGGCGGCGGCGTTTTCAGCCGCAGCGCCAAGTCCATCCCCTTAACGGATGAAATACGCAAAATGACCGGCCTGAAAGGCAAGACCGCCGCGCCCAATGACATTATCCATGCCCTGTTGCAGACCGAATGCGAGCTATTGTGGTTTGGCGGTATCGGCACTTATATCAAAAGCGCGCAAGAGCAGAACTGGCAGGTTGGTGACAAGGCCAATGATGCCATTCGCATCAATGCCGAACAGGTCGGGGCCAAGGTTATTGGCGAAGGGGCCAATCTGGGCATTACCCAGGCGGGCCGGATAGAATATGCCAAGGCGGGCGGGCGCATTAATGCCGATTTTGTTGATAATTCGGCAGGCGTGGATACTTCGGATCACGAGGTTAATCTGAAAATCCTGCTGAATGCCGCCATTCGCGCCGGCAAGCTGACGACCGAGGGGCGCAACAAGGTTCTGGCCTCGATGACCGATGATGTGGCCAGGCATGTATTGGCCCACAATTATGACCAGACCCTGGCGCTTTCCATGGCCCAGCTGACGGCGCCCTATGATATGGAACCCTTTGAGCGCTATATGGAAAGTCTGGAAGACAAAGGCCAGCTGGACCGTGAAGTCGAGGGCCTGCCGTCATCAGATGAAATGCTCTCCAGGCGTGAAGCCGGCGATACCCTGACCCGTCCTGAAATTGCCACGCTGATGGCCTATGCCAAAAATACGCTGGTCGAGGAATTGCTGGACAGTCAATTACCGGACGATCCGCATTTTGCGCCTTTGCTTACCCATTATTTTCCAAAGGCGGTCGAAGACTATACCGAAGAGCGCGAACATCACCGGCTGCGCCGCGAGATCATTTCGACGGTACTGGTCAATGATATTGTCAATCAGGGTGGCCCGACCTTTATTTACCGCCTAGCCGCCGGGGCCGGGGTGGGCACCGCCGATGCCGCCCGTGCCTTTGAGGCCAGTCGCCAGTTGTTTGGCTTTGATGCCCTGATCGCGCGCATAAATTCTTATGACAACAAGGCCCCCGTAGCCGGGCTTTATGAGCTGCACCGCGAAGTGATGCGTCTGGTTCGCCGTGAAAGCTATTGGCTGGCCCGGCGTTTCGGGACCAATATCAAGGAATTGGACGCCTTCATCGCCACCTATAAGGACGGCATAGCAGGCCTGTGTGTGGATACCACCAGTTTCATTTCGCCCTTTGAGCAGGAACGCATAACCAACCGCATTGCCCGCTTTGAGAAGGATGGTGCCCCCAGCGAACTGGCCCGCGATATTGCCATGCTGCGCCCCTTGATTTCGGCAACGGACGTTCTGGATCTGGCAACCAAGGAAAACTGGCCAGTGCTGCCGGTGGCGGCGCTATATCATGCCTTTGGGGACCAGTTCCGCTTTGATCGGTTGCGCTGTGCCGCCGGCCAGCTGGATACCGACCAGCGCTGGGATCGTCTGGCCGTACGCCGCCTGATCGAGGATCTGTACAGCGCCCAGCGCGGCCTGACCTGTTCGGCCATTACCCACGCCATCCAAAACGGCAATGTCCCATCCAGCAAAGATGGCGCCCCGGACCGGGCCTGGGCGCAAGACATCGTCCAGGCATGGAAAGATGCCAATGGTGCCTTGGCCATCAAGACCATGAATACCTTTGATGAACTGGATGCCACTGGCGAATGGACGCTGGCCAAACTGGCCATTGCCAACACCCAGATGAGCGAGCTGGCCGCCCAGATCGTGACCTAAGCTGAATGCGTACCCCGGAAGCCTTTGGGCTTTTCGGGGCCTATGCAAAATGCCTCGGCCCGATCGCCCGGGATAAGCCTTCGTTTTTACGCAAGGATACGATAAGGTGTGCGCCAATCGCCGGGGGCCGTATCAATGAAAATTCTAAAACCATGATCCTGCGCCGGGTTATATCGCATTTCCGCCAGCAGGAGTGGACCGCCATTTTCCTGGATTTTGTGATTGTGGTGGTGGGTGTGTTTGTGGGCTTGCAGGCCAGCAACTGGAATGATGCACGGTTAAGGGAACAAACAGCGCAAATCTATATCGAGCGCCTTCGTGAAGAACTTGCGGCAAGCAAGGAGGATATTAGTCAGCGACTTTCCTATTTTCGCCAGACCCGAACCAATGCGCTGCAGGCCTTGAGCGCACTGGAACAGCCACCGGAGGCACTTGGTGAGCAGTTTTTGGTTGATATTTACCAGGCAAGCCAGATGTTGCAACGTGAATACGGACGTGACACCTATAACGAAATCCTGTCCGTCGGGGCCAATAATGCAATCTCTGATATCGCCGTGAGAAAGCGATTAGCCAATTTTTACCGCAGCATAAAAGCCCAAATATCAAGCTTGCGAGACAAGACTTCTTACCGCGAGCTGGTTCGACGTAATATGCCATATAATGTGCAACAGGCGATCCGCGCGGCATGTGGTGATATTGTTACCACTGGCAAAAACGGAGAACCGACCCTTGCCCTGCCTGCCGATTGCGATCCTGACCTAAGCCCAAGCGATGCATCGCTTGGTGTTGCAGCCATATTAGATCTCAACATTCGCAAAGACCTTGTTCGTCAACTCTCCAGCCTGGACTCCAAACTTTTTGCCGCACAGCTTGTCATTGACCGAACCAATCTGCTGGATGCGTATTTGCTGGATATCCAGAAATGACCCTGCGCCGCATCATTGCCTGCAAAACCAGATGCGTTACCCCGGAAGCCCTCAGGCGATCCGGGGTCTATAGGGCGTTGCTCATACACCATGGGCCCTAGATCAAACGGGTGTTTTTCCGAGATGGCCATGTGGGTAGGCTACCCCACCGCAGATTTTTGTGCCTCAAAGATTTTGGCGCAGCCCGTGCGCGCGAGCTTCATCAGGGCCTGAAAATCATCAAAGGCCAGCGGCTTGTCTTCGGCGGTGGCCTGGACCTCGATAATACCGCCAGAGCAGGAGAGCACAAAATTGGCATCGGTTTGCGCGCGGCTGTCCTCTTCATATTCCAGATCCAGCACCGGGGTGTCATCGACCACACCACAGGATATGGCCGCGGCCATGTCAAACACCGGATCGGTCTCAAGCAGGCCCTCTTTGACCAGACCCTGGCAGGCCAGTTTTAATGCTACCCAAGCCCCGCAAATGGAGGCCGTGCGGGTGCCGCCATCGGCCTGAACAACATCGCAATCGAGCACAATCTGGCGCTCGCCCAGCGCCGTTAAGTCGGTCACGGCACGCAAAGATCGCCCGATCAGGCGCTGGATTTCCTGGGTGCGGCCAGACTGTTTGCCCGCCGCCGCCTCGCGGCGCATGCGCCCATGGGTCGAACGGGGCAACATGCCATATTCCGCCGTTACCCAGCCCTTGTCCGAACCACGCATCCAGGGCGGTACCCGGGTTTCGATACTGGCCGAACAGAGCACATGGGTATTGCCAAAGCGCACCAGGCACGAGCCTTCGGCATAGGGCATAATGCCGGTCTCAAAACTAAAGGCACGTAATTCGTCTGTCTGGCGGCCAGATTGGCGCATGGGGAAAACTCCGTATCAATTTATGAGGCCGTACATAAACACCCTGAGCAATACTGCAATGCTCTTTTGCTTTGCCCTTGACGAAAGGGTCTGTGCACCATTTCTTTTGCCTATGAATACCACACCATCAAACCCATTGAGTGCACTGGATGCCCGCAGCCGCGAAATTTTTCGCGAATTGGTGGAATCCTATCTTCAGGATGGGGAGCCGGTGGGGTCTCGCAAGCTGGCCCAAAACGGGAAAACCGGCCTGTCTTCGGCCTCTATCCGTAATACGCTGGCGGATCTGGCCGCCATGGGCCTTCTCACCTCGCCTCATGTTAGTGCCGGGCGCCTGCCGACCCAGGCGGGCCTGCGCCTGTTTGTCGATGGCCTGTTGCAGATCGGCGATCTGGTGGAAAATGAACAGCGCGACATTGATGCCCGGGTGCGGGCCAAGGGCGCAACGCTGGATCAGGCCTTGACCGAGGCTTCCAGCCTGCTCTCCGGGCTGGCCGGCGGGGCCGGGCTGGTACTGGCTCCGGTGCATGAAAGCGCCCTGCGCCATGTGGAATTTGTACCCATCTCATCGGTGCAAACATTAGCCGTACTGGTCTATGAAGATGGCAGTGTGGAAAACCGCCTGATGAGCCCGCCGCCCGGGGCGACCCCGGCCGCCCTGAGCGAAGCCGGGAACTATCTTTCGGCACGTCTGAAGGGGCGCACCTTGGACGAGGCCCGCAAAGACATACTGGAAGATATTGCCAATCATACCAGCGCCCTGGATGAAGCCGCCGAAGGGTTGATCACCAAGGGGTTGGCGGACTGGGCCGGTGGCCCGCCCACCGAGCGCACCCTGATTGTGCGCGGGCGCTCCAATTTGCTGGGCGCGGTCGAGGCCGATATCGATCTGGAGCGCATTCGCTATTTATTTGACGATCTGGAACGCAAAAAAGAAATGGTTTCGCTGCTGGATCAGGCGCAAAATGCCCCGGGGGTGAAAATTTTTATCGGTTCAGAGAACGCTTTATTCAGTTTATCGGGTTCCAGCGTGATCGTGGCACCCTATATGGATAGCGAAAGACGAATCATTGGCGCCCTTGGCGTCATTGGTCCAACACGGATAAATTATGCGCGGGTGATTCCCATGGTGGATTATACCGCCCGTGCTGTCGGGCATGTCCTTGACCGCCTGACTGGCAAATAGATGGAAACGAAGATGAGCGATAACGAAAACAACCAGGACGAACCGCAAACATCAGAGACGGAAACCGAAACGCCGCAGGACGATACGGTTGAAGCACAAGATGCCGCCGCGGTAGAACAGGAACCGGATTTGCGCGAAGAGCTGGGCAAGCTGCGCGAACAAATGTTTCGCATAGCCGCCGAGGCCGAAAACACCCGCAAACGCGCTGCCCGCGAAGTAACCGATGCCCGCAAATATGCAGTTACCGGGCTGGCCCGGGATCTTCTGGATGTGGCTGATAATCTGGCCCGGGCCCTGGCGGCCATTCCAGCCGAGGCACGCGACCATGCCTCCGAGGCGTTAGGCGGATTGATCTCGGGCGTGGAGCTGACCGATAAAACCCTGCACGCAGCGCTGGACCGCCACGGGGTACGTAAAATTGACCCCAAGGGCGAGAAGTTTAATCCCAATCACCATCAGGCCGTAGCGCAAATCCCCTCAACAGCCCCGGCCGGTGAGGTGGTCGAGGTGATCCAGCCTGGTTACTTGCTGGGCGATCGCACCTTGCGCGCCGCCATGGTGGCCGTCTCCTCCGGCCAGCCCCCCGTGCCCGAAGATTATGCTGCCGCCGAGGCCAAGGGCGAAGAGCCCGGCAGCAAAGTAGATACCACCGCCTAAGGTATTGAAACCCGGGATTCCCTTATGATGATTTTGGGGGTAGTGCTGGCGCTCTGGGGGCAACCAGCGCTGCCCTTGCCCATTGCGCCCCTGATTGCTGAGGCACGATCCATTGCGGGGGCGCAAGGCGATATCATCTGGCCGGGCTTTGGCAAAACCCCCTATCCGGTTCTTTATGTTGGCAAGGATAACAGCTTTTTGTTTTGCCCCGCGGGGGCGGCCAAAGGGTTTACCCCTTTGCGTACCGATCCCTTTACCAAATGCGCCATCAAAACCCGCCAGCGCGTTTTTGCCACCAATTTAAAGGCCACCTTCCCGGCGGTGGATGGCATTTCCACCGTGGTCATCGGCGCCCCGGCACAGACCGAGGGCAGCCATGCCGCCTGGATTGCCACCTTGTTGCACGAGCATTTTCACCAGATGCAAATGAGCCAGCCCGGCTATTATGACGCCGTCGAAGCGCTGGATTTATCTGGCGGGAATGGTGGCGGCATGTGGATGCTGGATTTTCCCTTTCCCTATGCCGATGCCCATATCGCCAATGCCTTTGAAAACATGGCCCACGCCCTCAGGGCGGCATTGCGCACCCAAACCGGTACGGATCTGCAAAAACAGACCGCCATGTATCGCCAGGCCCGGCGCGCCGCCTTTGCAACCCTCAGCCCTCGCGAGGCCCGTTATGGGGAATTTCAACTCTGGCAGGAGGGCGTGGCCCGCTATAGCGAAATTGCGCTGGCCGAAGCGGCGATCGAGCGTGCCCGGCGCGGGCAGAGCCCCTACGACTATTCAGCGCTGGCGGTGAATCTGCGAATGCGTGTGCTTGAGAACCTTGAGCATTTTGATCTAGCCCAAAACAAAAGGGTCAGTTTTTATGCCCTGGGGGCCGGCGAAGCGCTGTTGTTGGACCGTATCCGACCCAACTGGCGTATCCAGTATTTTCATACTGACATGGCCATGGGTCCCCTGATCTATAAAGCCGACGCCAGATAAGCGTCCAATTTGGCCAGCGCAGCGGCCTTATCGCCCTCATCCATAAACGAACCTTCAAAGCTGTTGCGCAACAGCGCTTCAATATCGGCGCGGCCAAGAGGTAGGGCCGCCATCAATGCGGCAAAATTATCATTTACATAGCCGCCAAAATAGGACGGATCATCGGCATTGACGCACGGCTTTAACCCGGCCGCCAGCATGGCCGGAATGGGGTGATTTTTCATATCATCAATGACACATAATTTCAGATTGGAAAGCGGGCACACGGTCAGGCACATGCCTTCCTCGGCCAGCCTTTTGACCAGCTTTGCATCTTCCAGCGCGCGATTGCCATGATCGATGCGATCCACCTGCAGATCGTCCAGCGCTTCCCAGACATATTCAGGCGGCCCCTCTTCACCCGCATGGGCCACCACGTGCAGGCCCGCATCGCGCGCCTTGGCAAACACATTTTTGAATTTGGATGGCGGATGGCCAACCTCGGAGCTATCCAGCCCCACCCCATCAATCAGCGATAAAAACGGCTGGGCCTCGTCCCAGGTGGCCAGCGCATCCTCTTCGGGCAAATGGCGCAAGAAGCACATGATCAGTTTTGAAGAGATGCCCAGTTTTCCCTGCGCATCGCCCAGCGCCCGGGCAATGCCGCCCACCGCATCGGCAAAGGCAACGCCCCGTTCCGTATGCCCCTGTGGGTCAAAGAAAATTTCCGTATGGATCACCTGATCGGCGGCAGCCCGTTGCAAATAAGCCCAGGTCAGATCGTAAAAATCCTGTTCTTTCAACAGAACGCTCATGCCCTGATAATAAATATCCAGAAATTCCTGCAAGCACGAAAAATCATAGGCGGCGCGTATCTCCTCAACGCTCTTAAATGGCAGGTCCACATCATTGCGCCGGGCAATTTCAAACATCAGTTCCGGCTCGAACGAGCCTTCGATATGCAGGTGCAATTCAGCCTTGGGGGCGTTGGCGGCAAGGGTGGTGAGGTCGGTCATGGTCTGTCCTTTGGTGTTGGAGCAAAACTATACAGGGTGGCCAGAAATTGGAAACCGCATTCAAACCCTAACCCGGCGGAAAGACCGTGTTTTTCTTCACCAGGCCAAAGGCGAATTTGGAATCGATAGAGCGCACGCCTGGCAATTTGGTCAGCACATTGCGGATAAAGTTTTCATAATCCTGAAGACTGGCACTGACCACATGCAGCAAATAATCGCTGGACCCGGTCATCAGATAACATTCCAGAATTTCATCGGCCCGGGCAATGCCAGCCTCAAAGCCGCGGATCAACTCGTCGGAGGGGCGCTCCATCTTGATCTCCACAAACACATTCAGCGGCAGGCCGTATTTTTCCTGATCCACCAGCGCCGTATACCCAGCCAGCACGCCCCGCCGCTCCAGCGCCCGCACCCGGCGCAGACAGGGCGAGGGCGACAGGCCCACCCGTTCGGATAATTCCTGATTACTCAGGCGGGCATTTTCCTGCAAGGCGCGGACGATTTTACGGTCTATGGCATCCATAACGACCTCTTTTTAGCATTATCTGCTAATATTGTTTCATTAACCGCAATCATACGCAAGCACATAGCGGCCAAAATCGGCTACTCTATGCCCGTGCAATATGCAAAGGTATGACTGATGACTGATCACACTTCGAAGACCGGTTTTGCCACCCGCGCCATCCATGGCCTTGACCATGCGCGCCAGCCCGAAGGGGCGCTGAACCCGCCGCTTTATCTCAGCTCTACCTTTACCTTTGATCGCGTCGAGGATGGCGCGGCGATGTTTGCCGGCGAACGGCCCGGGCATTTTTACAGCCGGGTCAGCAACCCCACCTTGAGCGCCCTTGAAGAGCGTTTTGCCGCGTTGGAAGAGGCCGAGGCGGCGCTCTCTTTTGCTTCGGGCATGGGGGCGATAACCTCGGTATTTTGGACGTTCCTTAGCGCCGGCGATGAAGTGATTGCCGACAAAACCCTTTATGGCTGCACCTTTGCCTTTTTGCATCACGGCCTTGGCCGCTTTGGCGTGAAGGTCATTGATGTGGACATGACCGACCCGGCGGCGGTGGCGGCGGTGCTGAGCGACAAGACCAAAATCGTCTATTTTGAAAGCCCGGCCAATCCCAATATGCGTCTGGTGGATATTGCCGCCATTAGCGCCCTTGCGCGCACCGTGGGGGCCAAGACCATTGTCGATAACACCTATTGCACGCCCTATCTGCAACAGCCCTTAAAACTGGGCGCCGATATAGTGGTGCATTCGGCCACCAAATATCTGGGCGGTCATGGGGATTTGATCGCCGGCATGGCGGCGGGCAGCGCCGACGACATGATGCAGGTCCGCGTAGAGGGCTTAAAAGACATGACCGGCGCGGTGATGACGCCGCTGACGGCGCACCAGATCATGCGCGGCCTGAAAACCCTGGATATGCGCATGGATCGCCACACAGCCTCGGCGCAAACAATTGCCGAACGGCTGGAAGCACATCCGCTGGTGAAATCCGTGTCTTATCCCGGCCTTAAAAGCTTTGCCCAGTTTGGTCTGGCAAAGCGGCAAATGCGCGCCCCCGGCGGCATGATCGCGCTGGAGCTGAACACCGATATTGGCGGGGCCATGCACATGATGAATACGCTGGATCTCATCAAGCGCGCCGTCAGCCTTGGCGATGCGGACAGCCTGATCCAGCACCCGGCCAGCATGACCCATGCCGCCTACACGCCCGAGGAACGCGCCGAACATGGCATTTCAGACAGCCTGATCCGCCTGTCGGTGGGGCTGGAAAATGTGGAAGACATCTGGGCCGATCTTGAAAGCGCCCTGGATGCCCTCAAGACCAGTAAAACGGCCCCAAAAGCGGCCTAGTTCGCGCCAAGCTCTGCCATGGCCCGCTCCAAAGCGCGATCAGCGCCGCTTCCCTCATCAGCCACGACAGAGATGGGCGGCAACCAATTATGGCGCGCCGTACCGTTCAGGTGTGCCAGATCATAGGTGGGAAAATGCACAGGGATAGAGGTTGCAGGCAAGGTAAAGCCGTCTGTTCCCCCCGCCAGCCCTGCCATATGTGAGCCGATAACCGTGCCACGCCCCATAGCGTCCAAACCGATTGCCATGCCCTCGCCCATGCTGCCGGTCCAGCGCCCGACCAAAACAACCAACGCCCCCTTGGCTGTCCAGGGACCACGAGGGCTAACCTGCCTGTTATAGGCTGGTTTATCCAAAGGAAGAATGCGCTGATAGGGTTGTCTTGTTTCTATAAAGCGGCCAAGAATGGGTTCGGCCACCGACGTATTGCCCCCACCCGGGGTATCGCGCAGATCAAGGATACAGGCCCTGGCCCCGCGCAAGCGCTCCAGAGCCTTATCAAAAGCCGCCACGGTGACGTCATTTCCCAGACTGTTATTGATCCGAATATAGCCAATCTGATCATTCAGCATATGGGCTGTCACTGGCGGTAGAGAAAGATTTGGAACCGGATCACCCAACGTTACCGTTTTGCGCTTACCATCACGAAGAATGTCCAAAGACCGGGCTTCATGGCGATAGCCCGCCGCCGCGGCATTCAAGGCCCATTGTCGTTGCTCAGAAGGCGCCGTTTCGCAGGATGTGTGAATATGGCGGCACAGGGCCTCCTGCGTTTGCTGGCCATTTATTGCCGTCACGATATCGCCAACTTGTATTCCCGCCGTATCAGCACCGCCGTTTTTACGAACTGCCGCAACAATAATATTGTCACCCTTTTCTTCCAACCAGACATCAGACCCGGAAGGAATGAGCCTTGGTGATTGTGCCGTATTTGTACCCAATGAAGCATGAGGGTCATAAAGTGCATCAATCAGGCTTTCAAAAACCGATAGGGCCTCCTGACCATTGGTCACGCCGCGCACCTGTTTATGGGCCAGCGCACATGCAGCAACCCAACTGTCCTTGCGGGACGCATAATAAGCGTATTTTTGTGGCACCAATGCACATAAATAGGCGACATCATCATCAACACGTTTCTGCCCGGCACTTAATGGTGTCGTGCCCCGACCTTCCGCAAAGGCTGGCAGGCTGGTCAGTAATATGAACGCGAGCAAGCTTGTGCCCAGTACGCCAGATTTATAGCGCAAAAAAGACATGAGCCTAATTTTTGGCAGGGATTTCACCGGCTGCCAGCGCCACGCGAATTTTATTGGCCTGTACCTCGGCATTATGGATCACCGTTTTGGCGCTCAGCGTCCGCACCTTGGCGTTTTGCATCAGCACCTGGCCATCGACCATGGTCATCACCACATCGCGGGATCCAGCCACATAGACCAGATGGGATTCGATATCATAAAGCGGCTCCATGCGTGGGCTGGTCAGGGTGAGCTGTATCATATCGGCCCGCTTGCCCGGACTTAAGGAACCGGTGACATCCCCAAGGCCGATGGCGGCCGCCCCCATGCGGGTGGCCATGGCCAAAGCGGTATTGGCGGGCATTACGGTGGCATCACCGGATTTGCCTTTGTGAATGAGCGCGGCGAGGCGAATTTCCTCCCACATATCCAGATCATTATTGGAGGCCGCCCCATCGGTGCCAAGGCCCACATTAATGCCCTTGGCGATCATTTTGGGGACCGGCGAAAACCCGGCGGCGGTTTTCATATTCGAGGTCGGGTTGTGGATCGGCCCGGTTTTACCGCCCAGCGCCATCATGTCGATCTCGTCATCATCGGGCCAGACCATATGGGCGGCGATCAGCGGATAATCCAGCATGCCAAGACCGGCAATATGGCGCACCGATGTGTTATGATAGCGCTCTTTCATCACCGCCATTTCGGATGGGCTTTCGGCCACATGCATCATCAGGGGGGCGTTGGCCGCTTTGGCAGCGCCAAGCACCGCTTTGAGGTGCTCCGGCGACACCGTATAGGCCCCGTGGGGTGCAAAGGCGGGGATTAATTTGCCGCTGGGATCTTTGAAGTTGGCAACAAAATCCTTGCCCGCGGCAAAGCTGTCATCCCAACCTTTGAAACCGGGGCTGGGATAATCAATCATTGGCGCGCCCAAAATGGCGCGAATGCCACAGGTTTCGTAAACTTTTGCGGCCACGCGCGGATAGAAATACATATCCACAATGGTAGTGGTACCGCCGCGTACCATTTCCCAACAAGCCAGCGCCGCCCCGGCCCGGACAAAGTCTTCGTCCACAAACTTGCCTTCCATGGGAAAGATATAATTTTGCAGCCAGTCGATCAGCGTCATGTCATCGGCCATGCCGCGAAACAGCACCATAGCGGCATGGGTATGGCCATTGATCAGGCCCGGCATCAATACCTTGTTATGGCCGGCAATTTTCCTGGCGGCCTTGTATTGCGCGTTAATTTCGGCCCGCGGCCCCACGGCCAGAATGGCACCATCTTTGATGGCCACCGCCCCATCACGCAGAACGCCCGCACCTTTTTCCATGCTCAGCACATAATCGCCATAAACGATCGTATCGGCCGCCTCTCTGGCCAGCGCTGACACCGGCATGGCAAGAAGAAGAAAGACAAGCAGAGATCGGATAAATGGCAATCGGGACATGGTAGAAGGCTCCTTCAAGGGTAGCGCGCAGGTGTAAACCCACACGATTAAAAAGTCACCTTTGGTATTTTTCTTTCCACTTGAAAAAATTACCTGCGTCATTACCGGGCTTGTCCCGATAATCCAGAGCGATATTGGGAAAGATGCTGGATTACCCGTATAAAGCGGGCAATGACATGTTTCCCCCCTACTCCACCGGGGTGATTTTTAGGGATGTGATCTGATTGCGTTTACGCCCGGTAATTTCAAAACGATAGCCATAATAGGAAAACGCCTGACCAACTTGTGGAATGGTCTGGCTTTCATGGATCACGAGGCCCGCCACGGTCACCGCTTCTTCATCAGGCAGGTCCCATTCCATCGCCCGGTTCAGATCGCGCACGCTGACATCCCCATTGACCAGCACCGAGCCATCGCTCTGGCGGGTTACGCCGCGCACCGGGCGATCGTGCTCGTCCTCGATCTGGCCGACAATTTCTTCCAGAATATCTTCCAGAGTTACAAGGCCCATCAAGGCCCCATATTCATCCACCACCAGGGCAAAATGTTCATGATCGGCCCGAAAAATATTCAATTGTTCCGGCAAGGTGGTGGTTTCGGGGGTGAAAACCGGCTTGCGCATAATGGCGCGAATATCCACGGCGTTAAAATCGCCGTTTTTGGCATGAATGGCCCGCAATAAATCCTTGGCATGGATGACACCCACAATGTTTTCCGGGTCCTTCTCCCATAAAGGCAGCCGCGTATAGGCGCTTTGCAGGGCTTCGATAATAATGTCCTGAGGCGGCTGGCTGATATCGATAACGTGCATGTTCTTGCGGTGAATCATGATGTCTTCAACGCTCAGATCCCGCAGATCCAATATGCCGCCAATCATGTCACGGTCGTGTTTTTTAACCCCGCCCTCGCGGGACAGAAGGTCAACCGCGCCACGAATTTCCTCGTGGGGGCTGAGTATTGAGCCTTCGGCACGAATACCGAAAATTTTGAACAGGCCCTTGATAATGGCCTCTACGCCCAGCACCACCGGGGCAAAGAAAATACGCACCAGCTTGATCGGGGCAGACACCATCATGGCGGCCCGGTCCGGGTTGCTGATGGCCCAGGTTTTGGGGGCCACTTCGGCAAAGATCAAAATCAGGGCAGTCATCACCACCGTGGCCAACACCACCCCATAATGGCCGAACAGGCGCAAAAACAGCGCCGTAGTCAGCGCCGAGGCCAGAATATTGACCAGATTATTACCCAGCAGGATCGCCCCGATCAGGCTTTCCCGATCCGCGATCAGCTGATTAACGCGCTTGGCACCCTTCACCCCTTCTTTTTCCAACTGGTGCATACGCGCCCGCGAGGTCGCGGTCAGCGCCGTTTCCGAGCCGGAAAAGAACGCCGATAAAATCAGCAACAGCACCACAGCACCGCCGATCAGCAAAGTAGCCGGATCCATCAGGCTTGCCCCGATTGCGCGTGTAAAAAGGCTTGCAAACCCGCCATGTTCGTTTCCTCATAAACAAAGGCATCACCAAGGGCGCGCGGCAGCACCAGACGCAAAACCCCATTTTGGTTCTTTTTGTCATTCATCAAAATCGGCATCATGGCCGCTGCACTATAGGGCCCGCCGGGCGCGGTGCTCAAGCCCGTGGGCAGATCGCACGCGCCAAGATGACGGACAAGGCGGTCATGCTCGCCTTGCGTACACAGACCCAGATGCACCCCATAGGCAAAGGCAACGCCCATGCCCGCGGCCACGGCCTCGCCATGGATCAGCGCCCCTTCATAGCCCGCCAGACTTTCCAGGGTGTGGCCAAAGCTGTGCCCAAGGTTCAAAAGCGCCCGCACGCCGTTTTCACGCTCGTCCCGGGCGACAATATCGGCCTTGCCAGAGACTGAGCGGGCAATGGCCTCGGCCAACAGGGCTTCATCACCGCGCAGGGCCGCCGCACCGTTTTCCTCCAGCCAGTTGAAAAAATCCGCATTGCCAAGGGCGGCCAGTTTTACAATTTCCGCATAGCCGGCTCGCATTTGGCGCGCAGGTAATGTGTGCAAAAAGCCGCTGTCGGCGATCACCAGGGCCGGTTGATGAAAGGCCCCGATCAGGTTTTTACCCGCCGGAACATTAATGGCGGTTTTGCCGCCAACCGAGCTGTCCACCTGAGCCAGCAAGGTGGTTGGTATCTGGATAAAGGCGGTGCCGCGTTTCAAAATTGCACTGGCAAAGCCGGTCAGGTCGCCCACCACACCGCCACCAAAAGCGGCAATAGCCTCGCCGCGCTCGACCTCCAGCGCCAACAGGTCCGTGCACAGGCTTTCCAGCCGGGAAAAGCTTTTTTGTGCTTCGCCGGGGGGGATGATCAATGCCTTCAGCGTGATGCCCGCCGCCGTACAGGCACTTTGCAAGGTTTCCAGATGATACCCGGCCACGGTTTCATCGGTGACGCACACCAGCCGCCCGTTGGGGCAAAGGGCCTTGATGTTTGCTATCGAGGCCTCCAGCGCCCCTAGCCCGCAATAAACGGGATAGGAGCGGGCGTCCAGGTCAACCTTGATTGTACGAAAAGCGGTCTGGTTCATGAATTTTGCTGTCTGTCTTTTAAGGCGGCGATGATCTGCTCCACCGCCCGCCCATGGGTGTCGACGCCGCTTTCAACACGAATATCGGCCTGTGCATAGATGGGATAACGCTTCTCCATCAGGGTTTTCATAACCTGGCGAGGGTTGGGTTGTCGCAAAAGAGGCCGGGTATTGCGCAAGGATACCCGTTCCATCAACACATCCAGATCCGCATGCAGCCAGATGCTGAGACCTTTTTCACGAATAATGGCGCGGGTGGTGGGGTCCATAAAGGCCCCGCCGCCAGTGGCCAGCACCCCGCGCGGTCCAGCCAGCAGCCGTTCAATAACCTTACGTTCGCCATCGCGAAAGGCAGCCTCGCCAAAATCAGCAAAGATATCTTCAACGCTGCGCCCGGCGGATTTTTCGATTTCCTCGTCCGCATCAAAAAATGGCAAATCCAATGCTGTGGCCAATCGCCGCCCAATGGTGGTTTTGCCTGCCCCCATCAGACCGATCAACACAATCATTCTGTCAGGCGTGTCTGCTGACTGAAAAATCGACGTATGCTTTCCTAGATTTGCCACACTTTGGCTATACGTCAGCCACGCTGACTGTGCAAACCCGTCCCGGTCCGGCATAGTGTAATTAAATATTATTCCTGTGAGGAGAATACGAATGCGACGGATCGTTTTTGGTGTATTTATAGCCTTGGCACTGGTATTTGCCGGCTTTGCCATGCTGGTCGGTGCGGCCAGCAATCAGGTCTCCCAAACCAGTCAGATCCGGGTTGAATTGCAAAATGGATTATAGGTCTCGCTTAATCATAACGGTTATCACCGCTCTTTGTTGTCTGAGGTTGGGGCCGGCCCCGGCCATGGCCCAGACCAATGCGCCAACAGATACGCCAGCGGCTTTGCCCGCTGCGAAACCGGCCGCCCCCCTGCCCAGCCCCTCCACCGCATCGGCGGCACAGGTACAGGTACAGGTGCAAAGCCTGGGGCAGGTTGAACCATTTCGGGTGGGGGCCCTATCTGGTATTCCCTTTAAAATGCCCCTGCAGCAATGGCAGGGAACCAGTGCCGAAATAGCCGCCCAGTTGATGAGCGATCTGCCAGAGATTGGGGCCTCGCCTTTGCTGAACCGGCTGGCCGCCAGCGTGCTGATCTCCCCATCCAATCCGCCAAAAGGCGGCAAGGGGGATATGGCCCTGGCCAGCCTGCGTCTGGCCAGTGTGTATCGCCTGGGACAATTACAGGCCGTGATCAATTTGGCTGAACGCAGCCCCGGCGGGCTGTCGGACCCGGAAAATGCTGCCATTGCCACCCGCGCCTTTCTGGCGCTGGGCCAGGAAAGCAATGCCTGTGAAACGGCCATTCGGCTGCAAAACGGACGCGGGGCGGTTTTCTGGCTCAAAGTACGGGCGTTTTGCCTGGCCCGCGAAGGGCGCACCGCCGCCGCCGAGCTGACCGCCGATCTGGTACTGGAAGCCGATCCGGAGGATGTGGACTTTTTGCTGGCCCTGAACCGCATGGTGCATAAGGACAAGACGGTGATCAAACCCATTAATGCGCTGGAATTGGCCATGGCCCGTTTTTCCAACGCCCCCATTGATCTTGCCGAGGCGCCGTTCTCGCTCAAAAGCGCCATGGTGGAAGCCGAAGGTGAGGTCGGTCTGGATGCCGCCCGGATGATGGCCGCCGCCGGCCTGTTAAATACCGATGCCCTGGCCGATACCTATCTTGGCTGGCCAGGCCTGCCAGCTCCGGAACCGGCCACCACCACACCAGAGGAAAGCCAGAATTCGCCGGAAACACTGGCCATGCAACCTCCACCAGAAGACACCCAAAGCCCGGCAGAACGGGACGCTGCTTTATTGACATTGGCAATGGCCAAGTCCGGGGCACCGCGCGCCGCGCTCCTTTATCAAAGCGCCATGCGGGCCAGCACCCCCGCCGGACGGGCCAAGGCGGCCTATGAGGGCCTGCAACAGGAAAAAGAACTGGGTGCCTTCCTGGTGACGGCCCAGCTTTATGCACCCCTGTTACAAGATGTTTCGAACCAAAACCTGCCGCTCAGCGAGGCCATGAGCCGTCTGTTTGTTTATGCCGCACTGGCCGCTGAACGCCCGGATCTGGCCAAAGATTTTGCCACCGCGCCCTCTGCCTCCCTACAGCGCCTGTTGACGCTGGGCCAAAAGAACATCGCCCTGGCGGATCTGGATTTTGATAATGCCGACCAAGCCCAAAACAAAAATTTCAATCTGGCCTATACTGATCTGATGGCGCTTTGGGCACTGGGGGCAACACTGGATGATCAGCATCGTCATTTTCTGTTTAACCAGACCATTGATAATGAAGAATTTTCCCATTGCCGTGCCGGGGCCATGGCCGCCATTACCGACGGAGCCAGGCACAAGGCCCGCGCCGCCAGCTTCCTGCGGGCCGCCCTGATGCTGGCCGATACCGGGTTTGATCGGGTGGACCCGCAATGCGGGGCCAATGTGATCAGCGCCCTTAAGACCATGGGATATGGGGGACTGGCCCGCCAGGCGGCCTTGGAGATGATGCTGGGGCCACGCCTGCAAAGCGTGGCAAACCTGCATGAATGATCAGGCGCTTATCGAACAGTTTTTAGAGATGATGAGCGCCGAACGCGGTGCGGCACAAAACACCATATTGGCCTATCGCCGCGATCTGGAAGATTTGGCGGGGTATTTACAGAACCAGAAAACGGCGCTGGTAAATGCGACACAGACAGATCTGGAAGGCTGGCTGGGGGATCTGGCCCGCCGGGGCCTGGGGGCCCGCACCGCTGCGCGTAAACTTAGTGCATTGCGCCGCCTGTACCGCTTTGCCCATGGTGAAAACATTCTGGATCACAACCCGGCACTGGCGCTCAGATCGCCCAAACTGCCCCGGCCCCTGCCCAAGGTTCTGTCCCATGAAGAGGTCAATACCTTGTTGGCTACCGCCGCCGCCGATACCAGCCCCCGGGGTTTGCGCACCCACGCGCTTCTTCAAATCCTTTATGCATCAGGTCTGCGGGTATCAGAAATGCTGAGCCTGCCGGTGGTAACCGGTCAGCGCGAAGAACGCATGGTGATGGTGCGCGGCAAAGGGGGCAAGGAACGGCTGGTACCGCTCAGCCATGCGGCGCTGGATGCCATCCACGCTTATCAGCCGGTACGAGAGCAATTCCTGCCCGCCGGGCCAACCGCTTCACGGGCGGCCGGGTTTCTTTTCCCTTCGCGGGCCAAAACCGGGCATCTCAGCCGCGAGCGTTTTCACGCGATCATCAAGGCGCTGGCCACCAAAGCCGGGCTGGATAGTGCCCGCATTTCTCCCCATGTGCTGCGCCATGCCTTTGCCAGTCATTTGCTGGCCGGCGGTGCTGATTTGCGTACCGTGCAAATGCTGCTTGGCCATGCGGATATCTCCACCACCCAGATTTATACCCATGTGCTGGATGAGCGTTTGAAAACACTGGTGCAAACGGCACACCCTTTGGCCAGAAAGAAATAGGGCGTTTAACCTCAGGCGTCGTCGCGAACCCCAGCGTCCAGCACCGCCTGCAAGCCATCCTGAAGATAGTCGCCCAGCATGGGCACGCCCATCAGATAGCGCGAGGTGGGGCCGGTGGCCCGCTCGCGGGCGCGTTTAACCGCATGGGCCCATTCACTGCCATCATATTCACCTCGGCCAATCCACATCAGCGCCACCAGCTCGGCCGCCTGATCCACATTCAAGGCCTCGATAACCGCCCGCAGGTCCGCACCGGTCAAATCATTTGGCGTGTCCTGTAATACATCCAAGTCACCATCGTCGGTGGGATTAGAGCCGGAATCCGGGTCGGTTTCGGCTTCCTTGACGTCAAAGGCGTGGGCGTGTTCGATAATGGCATTAACCAGATCAGGTGAAATTTCCATATCTACGATCCTTGTTCAAAGGTGGATGAGGCATTCTAGCCGTATCTGTCCGGCCTCTGCCGTGACCTAGCGCCGCAGGTCATCCGGATCAGCCGGTCGGCAAATCGTCCAATGCAGCTGATGTAATGACGGTAGCGGCCTTTCTCAAGGTCTTGAGCGGTACATCCCGGCCTTCCAGCGAGACGATAAAGTTCTTATAGCTCCAGGCATAATTACCCCGGGCCGAGGGGGCATCCCAGCTTTGCATGACCAGCCGGTCTTTTTCTTTGGAAAGTTTTTCAAAGCTGCCATTGTTTTTTTTGGTAAAGCGCACAGCCCCGGACAGACCCGCCATGGTTTTCAGAAAATTCACCCCCGGGGAATTCATGATGGTCAGGGTCATATGACGATCGCCCTTGCCCTCATATTTGGCTTTCAGCGTGATGGCGCGGATCGGAACATCCAGTTTTTCAACTGTAAGAGACACCCGTTTCAGGCCACCAAGACGAGCCGGCGCCAGTTTTTTTAAAGCCTCTGTGTCATTGACCACTGTGGCAGCTCCCCCGCCCAGCGCCGCCAGCATGCCGCCAAGGTCCCCGCTTTGCAGGGCTTTTTCCATGGCCTTGGATTGTTTTTCCTGGTCCCTTTGTTGGGAAATCTGGGCATGAGGTGCCTTCATGGAAGAAGACCGCATGCCCTGGGTTATCTGGCCCACCATAATGTTCAGCAGCAAGGCCCCGACCAGAGCCGCCACCAGATACAACATTTCCTTGTCTTTGGAGGGAGCCATTAAAACCGGCAGACCAACATACAAAAGATACAGGGAATAAAGCCCGCCAGCCAGGGCCAGCAAAGACAGCATGGGGATCACCAGAAACACCCCGGCCAGCCAGCCGGCTACCGGCGCATAGGCCGCCACTTTCAGGGCCTGATGAAAGTTTTTCTGAGCACCAAAATAGGGGGCCAACACATTGAGAATCCAGGCGAAGGCATAAACCGCGCCAAGGGTAAGAACAAACGAAAGCAGGGCATTAAAAATGCCGGTAAAAAACGGCACGCGATAATGCATGCCAAATGCCCCCACCCCCATGATGGAGTGGCCAATAAAACCGCCAATGGCCGGAATGGCCGCCAGCGGCATGATCCAGCTTTTGTACACATCGGCGACATCGATGCTCTCGCCATCAATGACCTCCCATTCGCTTAAGGGCGAACGGATCAGGTTTTTGGCCCTTTCAATCTGTGGCTCATACATGGCTGTCCCTCGCATTGGTTTTATGATGCAAATTCGGTCATGGCTAAACATAACATGGGTAAAAGAATCGCGCGAGACGCGAATACGCACAAGATTTTAGGATAAAACCCTTAGTGCGGCCTGAACATCATCCAGCGTGGTATTCCAACAGGTAACAAAACGGGCTGAACCATCTGGCCAGTCATAAAACTGTGCACCGGCTTTTCGCAGGGCCTCGGCCTGACCGTCTCTGAGACAGACAAAGACCTCATTGCCATGCACCGGATGTTGCAAACTTGCCCCGGCATTGACAAAACCTTCTGCCAACACCTGCGCCGCCTTATTGGCTTGCCCGGCCAGGTCTAGCCACAAGCCGCCTTGCAGCATGGCCAGCACCTGGGCGGCCACAAAACGCTGTTTGGGCGGCATATGGCCGCCGCGTTTGCGCCGCGCCTCCAGAGCACCCAGACGCTTGGCCTGTTCCCCAAAGAGAATAATGGCCTCGGCCCCCAGAGCCCCGTTTTTGGTAAATCCAAAAGACAGGACATCTACCCCGGCCCGCCAGGTCATATCCGCCGGACTGCATCCGGTACTGACCAGCGCATTGGCCAGTCGCGCCCCATCCATATGGGTGCGCATATCGGCATTGTGAGCCAGGGCACAAAGCGCTTTGACATCTTCGCGTGTATAGGCGGTGCCGGCCTCGCTCAGCTGTGACAGGGACAAGACATCCACCGGGGTTTCATGAACAAAGTGCCGGTCCATGTCTGCCAGCACCGGGGTCATGGCTCCAACCGTGATCAGGTCGTGCGCGCCCGCCAGCAGATGTAATTTACCCCCATGGGTATAAAATTCGGGCGCACCGCGTTCGTCACGGTTTATATGTGCATTTTCATGACAGAGAATAGCCCCGTCCGGCGGGCAGAGCACGCTGAGCGCCAGGGCATTGGCGGCCGTGCCGGAATTGACAAAAGTGACTGCAATATCCTCGGTTTCAAATACCGCGCTTAAGGCCTGCTGGGCCTTTTTTGTCCAGCGGTCCGCGCCATAGCTGGGGGCGGCACCATCATTAGCCGCCAGGACCGCCTGCAACACATCAGGATGTGCCGGGGCGGTCGTGTCCGAGGCAAAATTCATGATGGTTTTTTGGGTTCCTGCTGTGCAGTCATCGCCTCAAGGCCGGCAACCACAATGCGCACACCGGGTTCAACGGCCTTGAGCAATTTTTGCTGTGACCAGTTTTCCTGCAAGGCAATGCGCAAATAGCCGACATAGATATTGACCAGTGCAAAAGAAGCGACCCGCCTCAGCTCTATGTCATTGGGTAAAAACTGCACCGACATGGAATTGGCAACCACTTCGCTCATATCATGCAACGTTTTGCTGAAACGCTCTTCTTCTTCGCGACCCCAGGACCAGGTAAAGGCCATCACCTGCCGGGTCAGGGCCGGATCATGCATATCTCGGGCGCACATGGCCTCCAGCGCCCCCATGGCAAGATCCAGAAAGGACTCTGCCGTATCCATATTTTCCTTGAACTTTGCCAGCAATATCCGATTGGATTCCAGAAAGATTTCCTGAACCAACTCGGCCTTGGTTTGGAAATATTGCATGACCAGACCCGGCGAAACCTGCGCCTCGTCAGCTATTTTTCGTATGGTGGCGCTGTTCATACCGTGTTTCGCTATGACAGTGTGGGCCGCATCCACAATACGCATTCGCGTTTGTTCACGTCGCCCGTTGGATTCCCCAACCTCTTCAGTGCTCAATGCTCTGCCCCGTTTCCCTCTATTTTCCTAGTGTACTTCGTTTTTCACTTTAAACAACTGCGAACCATATCAAAGAAAAACATGTTCACAAAAAAGTGGATGTGTTTACCCGCAGCCCATTCCCATCCCTATTTGCAATGCAATTATGAATGTGACCAGGGCATACCCCATAAACGCGACAAATTCACAAACGGGTCGCCCGGTTGCTAATTTTATAGCCTAGCGGAGGAAGTGCGCTCAATGTGCACCAAATTTCGTCTCATGGTGCCTAAATTTTAGGCATTTGTACGCCTTTGCTGCTGATCTTTCTCCATGCCTTGCTCTGAGACACGCTTTTTGTTGCGCTGCATCAATCTTGCAACAACCCTTATATTTTTCAGGTGCCCCATGTTCATATTGCAAACTGTTACCAACACCCCCGACCTTACTGCCCGACTGGCAGATCTGGAAAAACAATTGGCCGGCATCCAGCAAACCTCTGCTTTTGTGGACAACACCTATCTGTTTCTCATTTCGGGTATGGTGGTGATGTTCATGGCGGCCGGGTTCTGCATGCTGGAAACCGGACTGGTACGACAGAAAAATGCCGCCACCATCGCGCTGAAAAATGTCTCGATTTATGCCCTGGCGGGACTGGCTTATTACATTGTCGGTTATCGCCTGATGTATGATGGGGTTGATGGTGGCTTTTTCGGGCATTTTGCCCTGTGGAGCCCGGGCAAGCCTGATGGCGAAAGCTATTCCTCTTCATCGGACTGGTTTTTCCAGATGGCCTTCGTTGCCACCGCCGCGTCGGTAGTGTCCGGTACGCTGGCTGAACGGATCAAGCTGTGGCCGTTTTTGTTTTTCAGCATCATATTATGCGCCATTTTTTACCCCATTACCGGTTCCTGGGTCTGGGGCAGTGGCTGGCTCTCTACCTTGCATTTTTCCGACTTTGCCGGCTCGACCCTGGTGCACTCCGTGGGGGGCTGGGCGGCCCTGACCGGGGCGGTCCTGCTGGGAGCACGCAAAGGCAAATACCCGGGCGGCAAAGCGGTTTCGCCCATGCCGGGCTCTAACCTGCCCTTGGCGGCACTGGGCACCTTTATTTTGTGGTTTGGCTGGTTTGGCTTTAATGGTGGATCACAATTGGCCGCCGGCACCATTGCCGACATTGATGCCGTGGCCAAAATCTTTGTTAATACCAATGCCGCCGCCGCCGCCGGGTTGGTGATGGCGCTGGTTCTGACCCAGATCATCTACAAAAAGGCCGATCTGACCCTGGTGCTGAACGGTGCCATTG
This sequence comes from Robiginitomaculum sp., assembly GCA_030949705.1. Classification (GTDB taxonomy): domain Bacteria; phylum Pseudomonadota; class Alphaproteobacteria; order Caulobacterales; family Maricaulaceae; genus Robiginitomaculum_B. The sequence goes on from JAUZSF010000005.1 coordinate 71,914, forward strand.
GTGGCCTGGTTTCCATCACCGCCGAACCGCTGGCACCGGCGGTCTGGCAGGCCATCGCCATTGGCGCGGTGGGCGGCATAATTGTGGTGCTGGCGGTACCCTTGCTGGACCGTCTCAAAATTGATGATGTGGTCGGGGCCATACCGGCGCACCTGTTTTGCGGCATATGGGGCACGTTGATTGTGGCCTGGACCAATCAGGCCGATGGCACCAGCTGGGTCCAGCAATTGAGCGTACAGGCGCTGGGCGTGGTGACCATTGGTGCGTTCACGGTGGTTGCCAGCAGTGCGCTCTGGTTGATCCTGAAAACCTCCATAGGCATACGGTGCACCGATGAAGAAGAGTTTATCGGGCTGGACAAGGCCGAGCTGGGTCTGGAGGCCTATCCGGAATTTGCTCAAGGGTAGTTTGGTACGAGGATAGTTAATGGGCGTTAACCCCTTGCTTGCACTTTAACGCCATAATACCCGCCGGATTTCCGCACAAAACCGTGGAGGACTGGCGGCAGGATGAGCGATCAGACATTTGATAATGGTGCGTTTGAACACGGCCCCGTCGGCCAGTTCATGCGCGCTACCGTGGGTCGCCTGACCGGCCTGGCTCTTCTGGGGGCGGGGGTATTTGTTTTCCTCTCGGTGCTGACCCATGCGCCCATGGACCCCAGCCTGAACAGTGCCGCCGATGGTCCGGCGCATAACGTAGCCGGGCTGGCCGGAGCCTATGTTTCTGATCTGTTGATGCAAAGTATTGGCTGGGGCGCCTATGGGCTGGCCCTTGGCCTCAGCGCCTGGGGCATCATGCTGATCAGTCACCCCCTGCGGCACGTATTGATGACCTGGCCCAGAATTACCAGCCTGATCATTGGCGCCGGCCTGCTCAGCTTTGCCAGCGCGGCCTTGCCCATTCCGGCCGTTTGGCCCTTTGCCACCGGACTGGGCGGCGTGTTGGCCGACACGTTCTACTTACCGCTGACCGGCCCAGGCTTTCCCTCCTGGGCCGGGCCTTTGGCCGCCATCTTGGCCTTTGTGCTCTCATTTTTTGCCTTTGCCTTTGCCTTTGGCTTGCGCTTTCGCGATGGCGGGGCCATTGTGGATGCTGCCGGCTTGGCGTGGGCAACCTTCCGGGTTGGTCTGGACCGTGCAATCCACGTTTTACAAAGTTTTAGAGGCCAGAACGACCCGGCACCAACTACCAGAAAAAGAACCCGCAAAAGTCCCACAAAGACCAGACCGGCACCTAAAAAACGCCCCACCAAAGCCCAGGTTAAAAAGCCCAAAAAAGTGGCCGTCAGCCGCCGCGAAGCCCGCGAACAGCAACTCAACATGCCCTTTGGGGGCAAAAAGGGGTTTGAATTGCCACGCCTGGACTTGCTGACCCGCCCGGCGGGCCGGGTGACCAGCATTGATGAAAATGCCTTGCGCCAGAATGCACAATTGCTGGAAACGGTACTCGCGGACTTTGGTATTAAGGGCCAGATTGTTCACGTGCAACCGGGACCCGTGGTTACCCTTTACGAACTGGAACCGGCACCGGGGCTAAAATCCTCCCGCGTGGTCAGCCTGTCTGATGATATTGCCCGCTCGATGAGCGCCATTGCCTGCCGGGTGGCGGTGATCCCCGGGCGCAATGTCATTGGTATCGAGCTGCCCAATGCGCGCCGCGATACGGTGTTTTTGCGCTCGCTCATGGCCTCGGGGCTTTATGAACGTTCCAAAGCCGATCTGCCCTTGGCGCTGGGCGAAACCATTGGCGGTGAACCGTTTATTGCCGATCTGACCCGCATGCCGCATTTGCTGGTGGCCGGCACCACGGGGGCGGGCAAATCGGTGGGGATCAATTCGATGATCCTGTCTTTGCTCTATCGGCACGGCCCGGACCAGTGCAAATTTATCATGATCGACCCCAAAATGCTGGAGCTGTCGATTTATGACGGCATTCCGCATTTGCTGGCCCCGGTGGTCACCGACCCCAAAAAAGCGGTTACGGCCCTGCGCTGGACCGTGCGGGAAATGGAATCGCGCTATCAGAAAATGTCAAAGCTGGGCGTACGTAATCTGGCAGGCTTTAATGCCCGCATCGCCGAGGCCAAGGCCAAGGGTGAGCCATTAAAGCGCACCGTGCAAACCGGCTATGATAAAAAAACCGGTGAACCGGTTTATGAAAGCGAAGATCTGGAGCTGGAGCATTTACCTTTCATCGTGGTCATTATTGATGAAATGGCCGATCTGATGATGGTGGCCGGCAAGGATATTGAGGCGGCGGTACAGCGGCTGGCACAAATGGCCCGCGCCGCCGGCATTCATGTGATCATGGCCACCCAGCGCCCGTCGGTGGATGTCATCACCGGCACCATCAAGGCCAATTTCCCCACCCGGATCAGTTTTCAGGTCACCTCTAAAATCGACAGCCGCACCATTTTGGGTGAACAGGGCGCCGAACAATTGCTGGGCCAGGGCGATATGCTGTTCATGGCCGGCGGCGGACGGGTACGCCGTCTGCATGGCCCGTTTGTGTCTGATGAAGAAGTGGAAAGCATTGCCAACTTCCTCAAAAAACAGGGAAAACCGGTCTACCTGGAAGACATTACCGAAGACACCGGCGAGGATGATACCGATGGTCATGCACTTTTTGGGGCCTCCACCGGGGATGATCTCTTTGACAAGGCCGTGGCCATTATTGCGCGGGACCGCAAAGCCTCGACCAGCTATCTGCAACGGCGTTTGCAAATCGGCTATAACCGGGCCGCCACTCTGATTGAACGCCTGGAAGATGAAGGCATAGTCAGCGCCGCCAACCATGCAGGAAAACGCGAAATCCTGCTGCCTGACCATGCAGACAGGTAAGCCTGCACAGGCTTTTGATGAATGCCCGCTGAACACGCCTGCCCTTAAATTGCCAGAGTGTCTGTCTATGTCTATGCAGAACACTTAATCGGAATATGACGCTATGAAGTTCTCTGCCCTTGCCCCCGGACTGGCCTTTTTAATGCTGAGTGCGTTTTCACCGCCACCGGTGCACAGTCAGGTGAACACCGCCAATGTGACGCCCAGTCAGCATTTTGACAAAGACGACCCACAGACCAAAAAACAGGTTGAACGCCTGAACGCGTATGTGCGCTCGATCCGCACCATATCCGGCCGCTTTGTACAAAGCACCGCCAGTGGCAATCAACAAACCGGTACGTTTTTCTGGAAACGCCCAGATAAGCTGCGCATTGAATATGATACCACACCCTTGCTGATTGTTGCCGATGGCTCGAACATTGCGCAAATCGATAAGGAGCTGGAAACCATTGACCAGATCCGCATTTCCTGGACGCCTTATAAATTCCTGCTGGCGCGCAAGTTTGACCTGTTAAAGGGTGCCGACCTGATCGGGTTGGAGCGCACCGAAAATGCCAGCTTTGTTACTGTCCGCGACAAGGATGGTGAACTGGATGGTGACTTTACGCTGATCTTTGCCGAACCAGAATTAAAATTGTTGGGGTGGACCTGGAAAAATGCCTTTGATGGTGAGGTTCGGTTTCTGCTACAGGATATTCAAGAAGGAAAAAAACTCAGTTCCAAACTGTTTGTGATCCGCGAAGAAGAACGCCGACGCGGTGGGCGGCGGCGTTAAAATACAGGCACATCAATGTCTGTGAACCGATAAAAGCCGCTCAAACGACTCAACCCATTTAGTGATATTTATGCCACATGCAAATAGTAACGTAAAATTCATTTGCATTTTTCTCCAATCGTGTCTTTAATGCACCGTAGTGATTGCAACACCGGGCTTTGTTCCGTCCCCCGTAACGGGTCCCGTAGCAATCTGGCCGTATACGTATCCATCTCGGCCCTGCGCGATAACACGCGCAAACATCGACGCCCGGCCGCCCCCTCTCGGCCGGGCGTCTTCGTTTATGCACTTCCTGCTTTGCCCGTCCCGACAGGCTTGCGAGCATCCTCAACCTCCCCCATAACCAAGGTTGGACAGGGAGAATGCCGTGAGCGATTTCAAAATAGCCAGCTGGAATGTCAATTCTGTACGCCTGCGGGCGCCGCAAATTATTGAATTTATTGGCAGTTCCAAACCTGATGTCTTATGTCTTCAGGAAATCAAATGCCGCAATGGTGAATTCCCGGCCGAGATTTTCGCCCGCGCAGGTTATGAATACCAGATGGTGCGTGGCCAAAAAGGAATGCACGGTGTGGCCATCGTTTCGCGCCATCCCCTGGACGAACAACCTGACCCTGAATTTTGCGAACACGAACACGCCCGCGCCGCCATGGCCACCATCAAGGGTATCGACATTTGTAATGTCTATGTGCCGGCAGGCGGCGATGAGCCGGACGCCAAAACCAATCCAAAATTTGCCCATAAACTGGACTTTCTGGATCGCATGAAGACTTTTTTTGCCAAGCGGCAAAAAGAAAACCCCAAAGACAGGCTGATTCTGACCGGGGATTTGAATATCGCGCCCCTGGAATCGGACGTCTGGTCGCACAAACAATTGCTCAAAGTGGTCAGCCACACCCCGATCGAGGTAGAGGCCCTGAACGCCATACAAAAGGCAGGAAACTTTGCCGATATCGCCCGCGAGCTGATCCCGGAGCCAGAGCCGGTATTTACCTGGTGGAGTTATCGTTCAAAGGACTGGACCAAAAACAATCGGGGCCGCCGCCTTGACCACATCTGGGTCAGCCCGGCCTTGCGCGAAGCGGCCTTGCATCATGGGGTGGCCGGGTTTGAGGCGCACACCCCCTGCCGTTCATGGGAGCGCCCATCAGATCATATTCCGATCACCCAGATGCTGCGGCTTTAGGAAAGTACATCGTCCATACCATATAGCCCAGCCGGTTTATCAGATAACCAATGGGCGGCATGCAAGGCGCCCCGGGCAAAAATATCGCGGCTTTGGGCCTGATGCGAAAACTGCAGGCGTTCGCCCTGCCCATAAAAATAAACATCATGAATACCAATCACCTCGCCCTGGCGCTGGGCGGTGATGATAATTTCACCGGCTTTGGGTGTGGCCGGCAAGGCCGCCCCCACCGACAGGCAAAGCGGGTTTGTATCTTTTGCCCAGCCCTGGGATACTGCCCGGGCCAGCATTAATGCTGTGCCAGAGGGGGCATCCTTTTTTGGCGCTGTGGTGAATGTCGTGAATGTGCACGCCCCAGGCCTGGCCCAGTCGCGCCGCATTTTCGCGCACCTGTCGAACCAGCGCGGTTACCCCCAAAGAGAAATTTCCCGTCCGCAACAGCGCGATACGCGCCGCCGCCTCGGATAGAATCTGGTCCTCAGCCTTATTCCACCCGGTGGTGCCGGTGACCAGTTTTGCCTGGCCATGGCGCGCCAAAAATGTCGCCAGCTTTGCCCCCGCCGCCGGGCTGGAAACATCGATCACCACATCACAATCCAAAAGATCTCGGAGATCGGCCGCCGCCAGCAACCCTACAGGCTTAACCCCGGCCAGCACCCCAACGTCCTGACCCTGGGCAGCACTGCCTTCACGCACCATAACGGTGCCCAGCGAAAAGCGCGCATCCTCCAGTGCCAGTGCCAGAATGTGCCGCCCCAAACGCCCCGCGCCACCATGTATGCCAAGAGAAATCGGTGTCATAAATAATCCTGCCTTCGTCCTTGATCTACACTGCACGCTTGCCCGCGCCAAGGTGCCTTTGTCTTGGCAATTGTAACCGGCACCAAGGCACGTTATGGTTCAATAATATGAGCTTTATACTTCCAGCGTTGTTTTTTGGGGTAGTTGGTGGGTGGCTGACCCTGTCGGGCCTCGGCCATTTGGGCCGTCTGAAGGCCATGTCAGGCAGTATACGAACGCTCAGTGGGGCATTTCTGGCGACCATCGGGGCCGGATCGGCCCTGTTGGGATTTAATTTTGTTACCTATCAACGCCTGACCAATGAACGCCCGGCCGCCCAGATCAGCTTTATACAAACCGCGCCCCAGCATTATACTGCCACCCTGGACATCCCCGGCGAGGAGCCAAAATCCCTGGCCGTGGCTGGCGATGAATGGCGTCTGGATGCCCGCTTTATCAAATGGCACCCCATTGCCAATATTGGCGGCCTGGATGCCTATTACCGCCTGGACCGGTTGACCGGGCGCTTTGCCGATACGGCCCAGGAAATCAGCGAGCCAAGATCGGTCCATGCCTTGAGCGAGAATCCGGGGCTGGATATCTGGAAACTGGCGCAAGACAAACGCTTTGCAAGGTTGAAGGCGCTGGATGCTTATTATGGCAATTCGGTCTATGCCCCGATGAAAGACGGGGCCGCCTTTGCGGTCTTTGCCACCCAGAATGGTTTGATTGTTCGCCCCAAAAACGATGCCGCCAAAGAGGCACTATCAGGTTGGGAATAATTCAGGCCGCCGGTGGGCGCAGCATTAACCACATGGGCAGGCCCTTGCCATCCACGTCAAAATCTTCAATCACCTCAAAGCCCCGCCCCCGGTAGAAGGGAAGGTTTTGCGCCTTGGAATTTTCCAGATAGGCGGGCAGACCGTGCTCATCACAATAGCGCAACATGGGGGCCATTACCCGCTTGCCCAACCCTTGCCCCTGAAAATGTGGATCCACCGCAATGGCAAACAGATAAACATGGGCAAAGGGCGGATGTTTTGCATCCAGCCGGGCGTCCAGATCCAGTGTGCGCCGTATGGCCCCAAAGCCGCTATGGCGAATGGCCGAAGCGGTCAGCTGCAATGTCGGAAAAAGGGCAAAATCCTTTGATTGATTTGGGTGCAGCCACAAACAGGCCGCTTTATTCTCGCCATCCTCGTGCAGCAATACGCCGCCGCCCCGGGGCAAATAGATATGACGGGCAAGAAGCGAAAACATCAGCTTTTGCGGCCTGGGCGAGCCAAGGGCCCAGTTCATCACCGGATCGTCGGCAAAGCCCTTGGCCATGACATCGGCCAACGCCTCTATATCTGCATCGTCACAGGTACAGGGCTTAATATGGAGATCGGACATCGGATCAGTCATGGGCGCAAGTCTAGCGTCCCTTTAAGCCAAGTCGAGCGATCCGTAAAATTTAATGGGGCCGCTCTTCATCGCCAGTCATTCTATCCCAGAAACTGCGAGCTTTTTCGAAAAAGCCCTCATGTTCCGGGTGACAACCGGGGCTGGATTCGGGGCAACACTCTTCGCGAAAGGCACTGAGCAATTCTTTTTGACGGGCACTCAAATTTCGAGGGGTTTCCACAAACAGTTCGATAATCATGTCGCCACGACCACGCCCCCGCAAATGAGGCATGCCCAACCCGCGCAGGCGCAGCCGTTTGCCGGTTTGCGCACCGGGAGAAATATTGACCGATTTCTGCCCCCCATCAATGGTGGGCATTTTTATTTCACCGCCCAGCGCCGCCGTGCACATGGGGGCCGGGGCCCGGCAATACAGGTCGGCACCATCGCGTTCAAAAAGCTCGTGAGGGCGGATGGATACAAAAATATACAGATCGCCCGGCGGGCCGCCCCGGACCCCGGCTTCGCCCTCGCCAGCCAGACGAATACGCATGCCGTCTTCTACGCCAGCGGGAATATTGACCGACAATTGCCGGCGTGTGGCCACCGTACCCACGCCATCACAGGCGGTACAGGGCGTGCGCACGGTCTGCCCCTGTCCGCCACAGGTGCGGCAGGTCTGTTCCATGGTAAAGAGGCCCTGGCGCATGCGAATGCGGCCAGCTCCCTGGCAGGTGGTACAGGTGTCAATTTCGGTTCCCGGCTCTGCGCCATTACCGTGACAGTGTTCACAGGTCTTGCTGGTCGGTACGGTAATCTTTACCTCGCGACCCAAAAAGGCATCCTCAAGATCAATTTCCAGTGGATAACGCAGATCAGATCCACGCCCCGGGCCAGATTGCGCACCACCTCTGGCCCCAAAAATATCGCCAAAGGCATCGCCAAACACCTGACCAAAAATATCTGAAAAATCAGCCTGCGTTGCGCCATGACCACCGCCGCCATTGCTATCAAAAGCTGCATGCCCATAACGATCATAGGCAGAGCGTTTTTGCTCATCCGACAAAACGCCATAGGCTTCGCTGATCTCCTTGAATTTCAGCTCGGCTTCAGGGTCATCCGGGTTCTGATCCGGATGATATTTCATCGCCAGCTTGCGATAGGCGCTTTTCAGGCCCTTGCCATCGACATTACGCGAAACGCCTAAGCTTTCGTAATAACAGGTCTTGGTGCTCATACTGGTTTACCGTTGATGATGAAGGCCACGGCAGCGCGCGCCGCCGTGGCCCCCATTATACTTTTGACGTCAGGCGCTCTTCTGATCGTCGTCGACTTCTTCAAACTCGGCGTCAACCACGTCTTCATCACCATCAGTGGCTGCATCACCCTGTGCTTCGGTCTCATCCTGACTGGCAGAGTAAATGGCTTCGCCAAGTTTCATGGCGGCCTGTGCCAGGGTTTGTGCCTTGGCAGAAATATCCGCCGCATCTTCACCCTCAAGCGCCGTTTTCAGGTCTGCAAGGGCCGCCTCAATAGCCGCCTTGTCTTCTTCAGACACCTTGTCGCCATGCTCGGCCAGCTGCCCCTCGGTCTGATGGACCAAGGCTTCGGCCTGATTTTTCGCCTCTACGGTTTCGCGGCGTTTCTTATCTTCCTCGGCATGGGATTCGGCTTCCTTGACCATCTTTTCGATATCTTCATCGGAAAGACCGCCAGGGCCTCAATACGGATGGTTTGCTCTTTGCCGGTGGCCTTGTCCTTGGCCGAAACCGAAACAATGCCGTTGGCATCAATATCAAACGTCACCTCAATTTGTGGCACGCCGCGTGGGCTGGGGGGAATCCCCACCAGGTCAAACTGGCCAAGGATTTTGTTATCCGCAGCCATTTCACGCTCACCCTGGAAGACCCGGATGGTCACCGCAGACTGATTGTCTTCGGCCGTGGAAAAAGTCTGGCTTTTCTTGGTCGGGATGGTGGTGTTGCGATCGATCAGACGCGTAAACACACCGCCCAGGGTTTCAATACCCAAAGACAGAGGTGTCACATCCAGCAACAGAACGTCTTTCACATCGCCTTGCAGCACGCCGCCCTGAATGGCTGCGCCCATGGCCACCACTTCATCGGGGTTCACCCCCTTGTGCGGCTCACGACCAAAGAATTTCTTCACTTCTTCCTGCACCTTGGGCATGCGGGTCTGGCCACCGACCAGGATGACCTCGTCAATGTCCTTTGCCGTCAGGCCAGCATCCTTCAAGGCCTTCTTGCACGGATCAATGGTGCGTTTGATCAGATCCGCCACCAGGGTTTCCAGCTTGGCGCGGGTGATCTTCATGGTCAGGTGCTTTGGCCCGGAGGCATCGGCGGTGATAAAGGGCAGATTAACCTCGTACTGGCTGGCCGAAGACAGCTCTTTCTTGGCTTTTTCCGCTTCTTCGCGCAGACGCTGGATGGCCAGCTTGTCTTTGCGCAAATCCACGCCGTGTTCTTTTTTGAACTCGTCGGCAAGGTAATCCACGATACGCATGTCAAAGTCTTCACCACCCAGGAACGTATCCCCATTGGTGGATTTTACTTCGAAAACACCATCGCCGATTTCCAGAATGGAAACATCGAACGTGCCCCCACCAAGGTCATAAACCGCGATGGTTTTGCCGTCTTCCTTGTCAAAACCATAGGCCAGCGCCGCTGCTGTTGGCTCGTTGATAATGCGCAACACTTCCAGACCGGCAATTTTACCGGCATCTTTGGTGGCCTGACGCTGGGCATCATTGAAATAGGCCGGCACGGTGATCACCGCCTGGGTAACCGGCGCCCCCAGATAGCTTTCGGCGGTTTCTTTCATCTTTTGCAGGATGAAGGCCGAAATTTCGGATGGGGACAATTTTTTGTCACGCCCCTGAACCCAGGCATCCCCATTGGGACCGGGGACAATTTTATAGGGCACCATGGCGGCATCTTTTTTTCACCATGGGGTCGTCCATTTTGCGGCCAATCAGGCGCTTGATGGCGAAAAAGGTTTGTTCTGGATTGGTGACCGCCTGACGCCGGGCGGTTTGCCCGATCAGACGTTCGCCGTCTTCAGTAAAGGCCACAACCGATGGAGTTGTGCGCATACCTTCTGCATTCTCAATAACTTTAGGATTTTTGCCGTCCATAACGGACACGCAAGAATTGGTTGTACCAAGGTCAATACCTATGACTTTGCTCATATCTTTCTCCTTTGCGGCAGATCAGATCGGGTAGCCCGTTTATGGCACCACCCCTGTGTGATCTCCTTGTTTTCATTCTTAATCCATGGCCCGTAAGCCGTTCGTCACGGATATGGGAAAAGTTTCGCACAACCGCAAGGGCTGTAAGGCTTATATGGCGGTGGATTATTACTAATTTGTGCAGGAAAAAGTGCGTTTTGGTGGGTTTTGGCGTGAAAACAGCCAGTTTGCCGCAATGGGATTATAATCTGACCCCTTGCTTATGACAGGCATTGGCACCGGTTCGATACACTCGCATAATCCGTTTATGCGTTCAGAATTTCAATTTCCCAGCGGCTTTTTGCTTTTGCCGGAATATTTTTCTCGCCAGGCCCAGGAAAACCTGTTGCATCTGGTCCGCAAAGCCGTGCAATCCGCGCCGCTATACCGTCCGGTCATGCCCCGTACGGGCAAACCTTTGAGCGTACGCATGAGCAATTTTGGCCCCCTGGGATGGATCACCAGCAAGGAAGGCTATCGCTATGGCCTGCATCATCCGGTCACCAACAAACCCTGGCCACCATTGCCCGCATGCCTGGCCGCACTTTGGCAGGACGTGACCAATTGGCCAGACCTGCCCGAAGCCTGTCTGATCAATTATTATGATGAAAAGGCACGTCTGGGTCTGCATGTAGATGCCGATGAAAACGCTGCCAAGGCCCCCATCGTGTCCGTATCCCTGGGGGATCAAGCCTTATTTCGTCTGGGCGGCCCCCGGCGAAACGACCCCACTCGGTCCTTGCGATTATCTTCCGGGGATGTGGTGGTCCTTGGCGGCGCGGCGCGCCATTGCTATCACGGGGTGGATCGAATCTATCCAAATACATCCACCCTTTTACCAAAGGGTGGACGCATCAACCTGACCATGCGCGTCGTCGGAAGGAACACATAAAATGAAAACACGAGCCGCTATTGCCTTTGAGGCCGCAAAGCCCCTCATTATTGATGAAGTGGACCTGGACGGACCAAAAGCCGGTGAGGTGCTGATCGAAATCAGAGCCACGGGCATTTGCCACACCGACGCCTTCACGCTTTCGGGCGGCGATCCGGAAGGATTATTTCCCTCTATCCTTGGTCATGAAGGGGCGGGCGTGGTGCTGGAATGCGGGCCCGGCGTAACCTCGGTTGCCCCCGGCGATCACGTCATCCCGCTCTATACGCCCGAATGCCGCGAATGCGAGTATTGCCTGAACCCCAAAACCAATTTGTGTCAGGCCATTCGCGAAACGCAAGGCGCCGGGCTGATGCCCGATGGCACCTCGCGGCTTTCCTATAACGGCAAACCCTTGTTCCACTATATGGGGTGTTCGACCTTCGCCAATCATGCGGTCATGCCGGAAATTGCGCTGGCATCCGTGCGAAAAGACGCACCCTTTGATAAAATCTGCACCATTGGTTGCGGGGTTACCACGGGTCTGGGCGCGGTGATGTTTTCCGCCAAAGTGGAACCGGGCGCAAGAGTGGTGGTATTTGGCCTGGGCGGCATAGGCCTGAACGTTATTCAGGGGGCCAAAATGGTAGGGGCGCGCCAAATCATTGGTGTGGATATCAACCCGGACAAACGCCCCATGGCAGAAAAATTCGGCATGACGGATTTCGTCAACCCGAACGAGATCAAGGGCGATCTGGTTGGCCATTTGGTGGAACTGACCAGCGGCGGCGCGGACTATACGTTTGAATGCATCGGCAATGTTCAGGTGATGCGCGATGCGTTGGAATGCTGTCATAAAGGATGGGGCGAAAGCTATATTATTGGTGTTGCCGGGGCCGGACAGGAAATATCCACCCGCCCGTTTCAACTGGTCACCGGGCGGTCATGGCGCGGCACGGCCTTTGGCGGGGCCAGAGGGCGCACCGATGTTCCCAAGATTGTTGATATGTATATGGAAGGCCGCATCAACATAGATGACCTGGTCACCCACACCCTTTCGCTTGAGCAAATCAACCATGGCTTTGATCTCATGCACGAAGGCAAGAGCATCCGTTCTGTGGTGATCTATTAATCCCATAACCATCTGAGCGAGCCCTGTTCACATACAAAAAAGGCCGGGGAAAACCCCGGCCTTTTCCGTTTAATGGTAAGTTCGAGCCTAGAAGCGCGAACGAACACGAAGGGTGTAGGTACGACCCAGACGCTCAACATTAGTGAAGTAGCCAGCGGCTTCTTCATACACATTCGGCTTGCGGTTGGTGATGTTATCCACACCGAGCTGAATGGACGTGGTGTCCTTGAGTGTATAGGCCAGAGAACCGTTGTGAATGACCCGAGAGCCAAACTTGACGATCTGGTCGTTTTCATCGAGCACGAAGGAGTTACCCAGTGTATTGAACACGGGGCTGTCCTGATAGCTGATGCGCCAGAAAGCACGCCACGGACCACGGGTGTAGGTGGTATCCCAAGTACCCTGCCATTTCGGATCATTAAAGGTACCGATCGGATCGCTAGGCAGTTCGTCAAGAACCTGAACCCGGTTGGTAATGCCGCGCAGCAATTGCAGACGGAAACCAATTTCACCCAGATCGCTCTTGGTCCATTTGGCACCCTTGAACAGCTTGCTGGCTTCAAGAGCGTCCGCAACATCAAAGTGGTAAGAACCTTGAACTTGCAGGCCTTCGTATTTGGAAAGACCAGCGTTGAGCTGTGACGTTTTACCAAAGATCACCTGACCAGAGGCATCACGACGGAACAGATCCGGGCTACAGAACGGATTGTTCGGGAAGCTTGGGCTGTCAAAACAGGCCTGCATGATCTGCGTCAGGCTAAGCGGCGTAATCCGATCCTTGATTTTGATGCGGAAGAAATCCACTTGCAAGGACAGGTTTGGCACCCAGCGTGGCTGCAAAATACCGCCAATGTTGAATGAACGCGAACGTTCCGGCAGCAAGTTGGGGTTACCTTCGTCAGCGCCAATAATGGTGGCGTTCACGATGTTAGAGGTAAACGGCTGCGTAATCCCGATCGCCGCACAGTTAGCAGCCCGTGTTGCCGGATCAGGACCACCGGTGATGAAGCGTTCATCACAAGGGTCAGAGGCAAACAGGAAGGCCTGAACGGATGGTGAGAACAACTCAACCAGAGCTGGCGAGCGAATGGCAGAGGTAAACGAACCCCGGAAGATGATGTCTTCAACCGGTGCCCAACGGCCACCAATTTCATACACATTGTCCGTAGAAGAGTTGGCTTTGATCCGGTCCAGGTTAGCCACACGGTTGTTCACCCGACGACCAGAAGCCGTCACTTCCAACAAATACATGCCAGGAATGTTCATGCTAGGCTCGGTAATCGGTACCAGCACTTCGCCGTAAACTTCATAGGTTTTGGTTTGACCACCGGTCGCCAGGAATGGCGAAGAACGGGTGATGTTCAACGCCGTACCCAGACCCGGCGTAAACGCAGCCCGGTCACGACGGTTTTCAAAGCCAATGTTGAAGTTGATCCAGCCGGCAGGCAGTTTGAACAGTTCACCGCCAAAGTTGGCCGTAAACACGCGCTGGGCGATGTTTGAAGATGTAATCCGCGGAGCACCATTGATAAAGGCGATCGCTTCGGGGCTGGCAGCACCTTCACCAAACAGGTTCAGAGGCACACAACCGTCGGCGTAAGGCAGACCGTCATCCTGGGCACCATTACCACCGGCAAAGCTGTTCACACCGTTGAAATTACCAGAAGCGATATCAGCATTGACGCGGCAAATGATATCACCACGATCAATACCGGAAACACCACTGAGACCATCACGGTTCAGCACATCAAGAGCATCGGTAAGGTTGGCGGCCGCACCCGCGTTCACAATGCTTTGCAACAAGGCATCGTCAACCCGAACCGCGTCGATCGCATTAAAGAAACGACCGTCCACAATACCAAACTGGCGGGTTTCAACATCGGAGCTACCAAACACGGCAGACGTATCCCAGCTGAAGTTACGGCCAGCGGCTTCAAAGTCACCTTCCAGAGCCGTTACCAGACGCCAGGTATGGTTTTCGGTGGCATTTTCACCGGAGTTAACAATATCATTGTTAAAACGGTTAACCCAGAAGCTGCTCAGGCCATTGCCTTCAAGAATGCCACGGGCCTGTGATGTCAGGAACGGGTTATCCGTGGCAAAGCGCAAGGCGCCGGATTCACCACCAAAGGCAAAGGTTTGGAAACCACCCTGATTGACCAGTTCCGTAGCACGAGAGTTGGCATAGGTCGTTTGCACAACCGCACGAACATTGGGAAGAATGTCATAGTGGCTGTTTGAAGACATCACGATGCGTTGCAGTGGAGAGCGGATTTGCGTAACACTGTCAAAGAAATCGATGCCGCAGGTACCGCCTTGGGAGAAGAACAAGGAGCTGGCACCTGGAGATTCACCAGGAACACAAGAGCTCAACGTGCCATCAGGATTAAACTGATAGAAGTTCCCATCGGCGAGAGAACCAAGACCAATTGACGGAATGGTGAAGGGGCTGGGTGAAACCGAACCACCCGGGCCAAACAATTGAACATTCTGGTCAAAGAACACGCGACGGAAGGTATCCGGATCACCATCACCATCCACATCATCAGGCTGGCCATCACCATTAAGGTCCAGGGTACCAAAGTTGACCAGGTTCGGATCACCGGTGAAAAAGCGGGGACGCTTGCTCAACAGGCCGCCTTTTTGTTCGTTATATTCGACCGAGAACGTAGTGTTGCCACGACCATCAGGAGTATTGGCACCGAAAACGGCCTGGGCCTGATAGGTTGGGAAGTCAGCCTTTTCTGTAAGACCGAACTGGCCACCCATTTCAAAACCTTCATAGTCATCACGCAGGATAACATTCAGCGTACCGGCAATGGCGTCTGAGCCATAAATGGCGGCACCAGCCAACGGCACAACTTCGATACGGTCGATCATGGCCACCGGGATGGAGTTCAGGTCAACCTGCAAACCACCGGCGGTACCAAAGGTAACCGGCACATTCGAAGAGACAAACCGGCGACCATCAACCAGAGTCAGCGTGCGCTGGGTACCCAGATCAAAAAGGTCAACAAAGTTCTGACCAACCGTGAAGGTGTTTTGGGCACCATCCGGGGTAATCCCATTACCAAAGGCAGGAATTTCATTCAACGCATCGGCAATATTGGTAAACGCCCGCTTGTCAAACTCTTCGGTGTCCACGCTGATGGCGGGACGCACGGTATCGATACCGGCACGTTTAATGCGCGAACCGGTAACCGTGATCAGCTCTTCAGACTTGCTGGTATCGTCGTCCGCAGCCTGGTCTGTGGTTTCCTGCGCAAACGCAGCTCCACCTAGGCTGAGCGCCATAGCGGATACGCCTGTCGCAAGCATTAGGCGGAAACCTATTGCCCGGCGTTCCATTTCATTATTATCAGTCATCAAAGATGCCCCTTTTTCTCTTTCTCACAAAAAGGGGTTAAAAACATTTCGACCAGCAAACAGCCAGCGCAATAAAATTGCATCTGGCGCCTGCAATAATAGTCTGTTGATCCCTAACCCCAGACAACTGCCAATACCCGGCAATATGCCTCCTTGATCAAGGAAATATATATGGGGCTGTCCTGTCAATCGACCTCGCCACTTTAGACCGTCGCGGCAGCATGTTAGCAGGCTATTGTGATGTTTTTGCATCACTGCTGTGCATTTGGGGTTGTTTTTTCACTGCTTTTGCCTGCACCGCTTTGTCATCCTGGCCACCTCCAGATGACCACAACTCAATCTAATTTGCACACCTGGCTCTACTCGACAGCGGCGAACGGGTACGGCACAATGCGAAATTCATCAAGCTTCACGCGATGACGGATTATTTGTGGGAGTAACACATGCGTTTTTTGATCGCTTCGGGCATTGCCGCCCTGGCCCTGTTCAACGCTCCTGGCCTGATGGCGCAGGAGTTGTCTATTGAGGAGGCTCTGGGCCTATGTATGAAAGTTGGGAACCCGCAGGACAGGCTTGCATGTTTCGAGGCCCTGGCCCGCGCCGCGGCCCCGGCAAAACCGGCCACGACGATGAGCAAAACTCAATCACTGGCACCGGCCACACCGCCGACCATGACCCCGCCCGCAGGCCCCAACAAGTTGGCGACCGCTGAAACCACTGCCCCCACCGCGCCTCAAACCACCCCCAAGACCAAAAGCGTTGCCGGTCTTGAGGTTAAAACCAAAAAGAAACGCGGTGGCCTGTTTCCGTTTAATCGCCTGAAAAAATCGAAACAAAAATACATTTTTGTTAAGCCCGGGCAAACCCCGCCAGCCCGCGTCACCCATGCGCCCAAGCTCGTCAAACGGGTTGCCTATGATGGCAAAGTGCTCAAAGCCTGGCGCAATGCGGTTGGTGATCTCTACATTGCACTAGACAATGGGGAGGTCTGGAAACATGCCGATCCAGGCCAGCCCCGCATACCAAAGCCCAATGCCAGCATACGGATGAAGCCTGGATTGGCCGGGGCCTGGTTTATGAGTTTTGCCAACAAAAGCCCTCGCATCAGGGTTCGGCTTATACGCACCAAGTGAGATATTCAGCGCAAGCCGCACCGCGCCGTCTGAATCAAAGTATATGGCCCAAAGGGAGAGCCAATCATGCCTTCAAATGATGCCCAGACGGCAGCCTTAACCCAACAGGGTGTGGCAGCGCTGAAAAGTGGAAAGTCCATAGAAGCTCGACGACTTTTCGAAGACATCATTGCAACCACAAAAAACAATCCAGGTGCCTATCTGGGTCTGGCTTATGCCTGCAATCAGATGAGCGATGCCGAGGCAATGCTGGAGGCGCTGGATCAGGTGTTAAAGCTGCAGCCTGCCAATATATATGCATTGGTGCTCAAGGCTGATTACTTGCAGATCAATGGAAAAAAACGCCAGGCCTTGTCATTTTATCAGGCCGCGCTGACGGCGGCGGGGCGTTTGCAGGGCATTCCAGAAGATATGAAAGAGGGGCTGGGCCGGGCCCAACAGGCCGTGCAGAGCAGCGCCAAGGAATACAAGGATTTTTTGTATAACTCTTTGCGCAAAAAAGGCATAGACATAGAAAAAACCAGTCGGCGGTTTTTAATGTCTTTCAACCTGGCCGTCGGCGAAAGTCAGCTGTTTTTACAGCAACCGACACGCTATTATTTTCCCGAACTACCGCAGATCCAGTTCTATGACCGTACGGATTTTGATTGGGTTGAAGGTCTGGAGGCCGCTACCGGTGATATACGCGAAGAACTGATGCAGGTTCTTCGTGAAGACGCACAATTTCCACCCTATCTTGCCGATGTTGAGGGCATTGCCCACCTGAACAATCGTGAACTTATAGATAATCCTGCCTGGGGTGCCTTTTTCTTTTGGAAAAACGGCCCCTTCATGGAACAAAATGCAGAGCGCTGTCCAAAAACCCTGGCTGCGCTGAAAAATATTGATATGCCCTATATCGCCAATCACACCCCAAGTGCACTTTTTTCATTACTCAAGGGCGGCACCCATATTCCCCCTCACAATGGCATGCTCAACACACGTCTGATATGTCATTTGCCGCTTATCGTACCCGAAAACTGCGGAACATTGCGCGTTGGCTCTGAGGCTCGCCCCTGGGTTGAAGGTGAGGTCCTCATCTTTGATGATTCTATTGAACACGAAGCGGTCAATAATAGTCGCAAGACCCGCGTGGTACTTCTGTTTGATATCTGGCGTCCAGAATTATCGTTAGAGGACCGCGCCCTGGTTACGGCCCTTCTGGAATCTTCAAATGAGTATACGCAGGATTAAAAGAGACCAGCGGTGATGGCTCAACGGCCTACGCCCCATTGACCAGCATGTGATTTAGACTTCAGTTTGACCGGGGTTGATTGGTTCTGCCGCCACGGCTTTGAAAATCATCAGTGGTCTTCTTGGCCAGCTCTTGCAAGCCTTTCCACTCCGCACGGCTTAGGCAAACCCGCTTGGCAAAGCGCGAGCCGGTGACAACCTTGCGTTTACAGATAATGTCATCGTCAGCAAATTTTCCGGCCTCAGGTTTCGAGGCTGCGGCAGGCCTTGAAGCCGCAGACTTTCCCGTCATTACAATATTTTTCGAGGCGATTGCCGTATCACCACCAGCCGCGGGCATAGTTGAAGCATTTGCCGAAACAGGCGCGCTTTCCTGAGTAGCGCAGGCCGTCAACAAAGCAATAATGCCGAACATAGCGGCCAAGCCAAGAGGTTTCATAACTATCATTCCTTTGCATTCCCCAAATCGGGAGGGCTAAATCGCAACACGAGGCTTTGCCGTGTCAAGCCGCAGGCTTACATAAAAGAGAGGCGCCGCAGGTCAAACCCGCGGCGCCCCAGACTTTGTATAGAAGAGCTCATGTTACCGCAACATTACATTGCGATGAACATTGCTCGCTGGTCTCTACATTTTGACATTTATGCCAAAGAAGAGGTACCGACCGAGAGAGTCATATACGCCCGGATAGGTATTACCGTTACCAAAACCAGCGCCGGTTTCAGTGCTGAGCGGAGGATCAACATCCAGCAGGTTGTTAATACCACCACGGAACGTTACCCGTTCGGAGGCATAATACTGACCAGAGAGGTCAAAGTAGTTTTTAGCGCTAAAGTGATCGTTAATGGTTCCTTGCGGACCACCATCACGATTCACGGAGCCAAAATAACGCCATGTCAAAGACATATCCACATCGAATGGAGAACTCCAGGTTCCCATCATCCGGTGACGATATTCAGGGTTCGGTGTACCACACTCACCACTGACCAGGCCTTTACATTCTTTCGCCGGGCTGCCCGGGAAAGAGGTCGTTTTCAGTGCATCAAGGATGGTCCCGACATAGCTGAAGTTCAGCGAGCCAGCTTTACCCAAGTCATACTGATAACCCGCGGCAATATCAAACCCAGAGGTTTTCAGCGTGGCAATATTGACCGCCGTTGCCAAAATCCCACCTGAGGTATTGTCCAGGAACAACGAACCAGCGGTATCCCGCGTGATCAGGCTACAGAATGCAGCATCACCAGTATCCAGGCAGCGCTCAAAGGTTTGCACTGGTGGAATGGTGGAAATGGCCTGCTTCACCTTGATGTCGAAATAGTCAACCGACACGGACAAACCAGGGATCATGCTCGGCTGTATAACCGTCCCGATTGTGTAGGTATCAGAAACTTCCGGCTTCAGGTTCGGGTTACCGCCAGTAACAATGTTGAACTGACCAGCGGCATTATCAGGAATATTACCATACTGAGCCGCGGTAACACCCGTGCGAGCACATTCGGTCAAAGAACGGAACGGCGTAGGACCGGCGCAATCATCGAAAGAGCCATCAGGGTTTTGTTGCAAGTCAAACAGACCTGTGTTTTGCGCCGAAAACAGTTCGATAATGTTCGGGGCGCGTACAGCACGCTGATATTGTCCACGCAAACGAACGTCATGGACAGGCACCCAGGTCAGGCCTGCGGAGTAGGTATCGGTTGTAAAGCCGTTATCCACGCCATTGCCCTTCACGGTGTAATCGGAATACCGATAAGCACCATTCAGCGTCAGCTCTTCGGCGAAGGCAGCGCCTTCAACCAGCGGGATTTGCGTTTCAGCAAAAAGCTCAAACACGCGGGTTTTACCAGCCACTGGCAGGGTAGCCCCACCAACACCGGTAAGACCGCCACCTGGCGTTGCCGACAGGGCATCCGGTGTCAGTTCCAACTGGTCTACGCGATATTCGTAACCGGTCGACAATTGCACACCACTTGAAGCCATGGGGCTTTTCACGCCGTAAACACCAAGATCTGTTTGCGCGTTACCGCCAATGATCTTTTGTTCCACAAAGCCGTTCACGAAGGCATCTTCGGTAATGTAGTCAACCGCGGCCTGTGTAACACCACCGATCTGGAAGATGTTATAGGGCACACAACCTGCATTGCCTGAGGCACAGACCGGATTGCCATTGGCATCCAGCACGACATTAAAGGCATCGTCCAAATTG
Source organism: Robiginitomaculum sp. (assembly GCA_030949705.1). Classification (GTDB taxonomy): domain Bacteria; phylum Pseudomonadota; class Alphaproteobacteria; order Caulobacterales; family Maricaulaceae; genus Robiginitomaculum_B. The sequence continues at coordinate 92,070 of JAUZSF010000005.1, forward strand.
GCGATGGAAATGTCGTTACGTGAAATGGTTGAATAGCGAGTGCGTGAGAACTGACCAAACGTATCCCAGTCAATATTGTCCTTCAGCGTACCGCGGAAACCGCCAACCATGCGGAAAGTGGTCAGGTTAAGATCCGAATTCCGTGGACCACCTTCAACGTCACGACGCAAGATAAACACCGTGGCGTTATCGTTTGGACCCGTACACCCAAAGGCATCAAAGAAAGACCCTGGACCAGAACCAAAGAATGGGTTGCTACAGGGAATTGATGGGTTGTGCGCCGCAAACGTACCTGACGGAGCAATTTGTGCATTCGTCTGGTTGTCGGTAAGCGACAGATCCAAATAAGCCTCTAGATTAGGCTTGATTTCATAGTGCGCCATCGTGGTGAAGTTGAACTTCTCACTTGGGCGCTGCATGAAGTTAAATGGGTTAAAGTTAAACGTTTGGGCGGGCCCACCGACAAATGGAACGATCTGCCCGTCAGGCTGCAAGAATACGTCATTAATGCCATTTGGCGTAATCGCAAAGAAACGACCGGTCGCACTGGTAGAAGAACCAATACAAGCAACACCACCAAAGGATTGCGGACCATTATCCAGGCCAAAGGCACAAGCGGAAATATCCCGTTTGCGCTGCTCTACAGCATTTTGATTCGAGTAGGAAAGGTTAACGGTAACATTACCGCGCCCATCTGCCGTATTGGCACCAAATGTGGCACTCAAGTTGATATTACGGCCATCAAACACCGAGCCACCCTGGGCCGGTTGCTTAGCCGCTTTGGCCACACTCTGGGCAAAATCGTTGGAGTTGCTGTCCTGATAGTAACCAATCTGGCCATCAAACTCTACACCCTCAAAATCACGCTTGAGGATAAAGTTGACAACACCAGCCATGGCGTCGGAACCATAAACCGCCGAAGCCCCGCCGGTAAGCACGTCAACTCTTTCAACCAGCTGGGCCGGAATCAGGTCAAGGTTGGCAGCCGATGATTCAGGTGAACCAAAAGGCAAGCGCTTGCCATCAATCAACACCAGGGTCCGCACCGCACCAAGGCCGCGCAGATTGACATTTGATGTACCCGTTGCACCGTTGGAAACCTGACTGGTTTGACCGGCGAATGCTTGTGGCAAGATGTTGATCAAATCTTCGATACGCGTTGTACCGCGAGCGTCAATTTCACCCGCATCAAGCTGCGTAACCGGACTGATTGCAACCAAATTAGACTGCTTCAGCCGCGAGCCCGTGACGACAATGGCGTCTTCACTCGCACTCTCGTCGGTTGACTGCGCTAGCGCTGGGCTAGCCAGCGAACCGGCAATAAATGTGGAAGCGAGCAACGCCCCCCTCAATGAATATAACTTCACTTAAACCTCCAAATTTTTTGAAGGCCGCACAACCCCTGCTGCACTTCCTCAAGAAATGCATAACAAAGAACGCGGCTCCCCTTCCCTAAAGAACAAAACCGTGCATACGCACAGTTAAATATCCTAGCTCGACCCTGTTTATGCCCATAAACCAAGGGCGTCAACAAATTGACTTGACCCGCGTGTAAAATGCCATAGCCCGTTGCAAAAGTGACACAATTATTTCTCTTGCCTGGTTAAGATGGCGATCCGCCTTAACCATTGGCGCGATCCATGCGCCAATCCGGCGCCGCCAGCAATCAACAACCAGCCCGTCCACCAAAATTACAATGGACAAACAGGCTGGCCAATTGACCCGCCTGTTTGTATATCAATTTGTGAGCGATCCACGCTTAGAGCCTGTATCGAAAGTAGTTGAGTGATATCAGAGGTTTATGATTCATTCGGATTGACGAAGATCTCGAAGGAGATCACAATGCCTCTGGACTGATACCACTCGAGCGGAGCATAAGCGCATTTTCTGCCGTTATCCAAGCGATTGTACGGATGAGGAATGGGCAATTATCGAGCCCTTGCTACCACGGCCTGGGCATGGGGGACGCCCTGGTACGACGAATATGCGCAATCTTTTGATGCGATTCTGTAGCAAGGCGCAGGGCGGCATCCAGTGGCGGATGCTGCCCATCGACTTTCCGCCACACGCAACGGTGCAGCGGTATTTCTATGACTGGCGCAAGGGCGGGTGTTATCCAATATCAACTTTGCGCTGGTGCAGATGGGGCGTGTACTTGAGCACAAGGAGCCATGCCCCAGCGCCGGTGTTATTGACAGCCAGAGCGCTTAAAACCACAGAAAGTGGCGGCCCAAGGGGGCATGACGCAGGCAAGAAGATAAAGGCGCAAGCGTCACATCGTGACTGATACCAATGGTTTTCTGGTCGGTCTGGTTGTGCACGAGGCCAGCGTTCAGGATCGCGATGGGGCTATTCCAGTGCTACAATCCATACGCCGGTTTTATCCCTTTTTGCGCCATATCTTTGCGGATGGAGGCTATGCCGGGCCAAAACTACGCAACGCCTCTCAAGACGAAGGGGCACTGGACGATCCAGATCGTCAAACGCTCAGATAAGGCAAGGGCTTTGAGGTCACTACCCCGCCGCTGGGTGGTGGAGCGCACCTTCGCATGGTTGGGCCGGTGCCGCAGACTGGCAAAAGATTATGAGGCCAGCATCGAAAGCTCTACCGCATGGACCCTCATCGCCCATATCCGTATCCTCATCAGGCGTATTGCAAGGCTCTGTAATCAATCATAAACTTTCGAGTCAGACTCTTAGACAAACACGATGCCCAGCACCAAAAGCCCCAAAAATGCGATGGCCAGCAAATTCAGATAAACGCTGTCCAATATGAATACGCGCAAGACGGCCCCAACCCGGCCACTGTCATAAACACGGCGGATCAACCGGTAGAGATAGATATTGCTCCACAGTATAAAGACGATCACGGCCAGCGGCGTACTGCCACATACCGACAGGTACCATCAGCACCAGAAACAAAAACAGGAAGGCATGAAAATGCAAAGCCACAACCATATGGTCATAGATGAAAAACCGACGACGCCAGAAAAACGTCAGCGTCAGTAACAGGCCATAGATTGGCGCCAGGACAAAGGCCAGCCGAGGGGCCCAGCGGCTCAGAGCCGCCAGATATTGCGATGGATTATTAATCGCCGTTTCAAGATTGTTCACAATAAACCGTTTGGTTTCAGTGGATAGTCCTGCCAGAGCCGGGGCATCGACATAAACATTCGCATTACCATCTGTTGTATTGCCATTTTCCCCTAAATCCGGTGTCGTATCCTGATCTTTTGCCCGCGCCTCTTTTTCTGCCTTGATGGCCGCACAGGTTTTGCTGAGAGGATCCTTGGGCAAGAACTCTGCACGCAGTTCGCACACCAAACGCTGGCCGACACCATAGGCAGAGGGCGTCGAGGCTTTCACCAGGCTCTGCCGGTTTAATTCGTCTTCTATGAAGGCAATGCGTTTTTTGGCGACCGCTTTGCTTGCTGTATTTTTTGATGATGCTTCCAGTTCTTTTCTGGCCTGATCCAGCGCCTCTTGAATATCAACCTTGTCCTGGGCAGAAATATCCTGTTTTGGCCCCTTGGAAATCAGATCATTATTGGACACCAGTGCCGCAAAAGTGACGAAGAAAATCAAACTGGATAATAAAAACAGGCGAATCGGCGAGATATAAGGCTGGCGCACCCCTTTCAGGTATTGGGCAGTAATTTTGCCAGGACGAAACAAGAGCGGCGGTATGGTACGCCATATCCGCCCGTCCAGCCCCAGATAGCCTTCCAGAATTTCCGCAAACAAAGACCAGACGGGCCGGTGAAAAGTATCAGCCACCTGACCACAATGATGACAATGGCGCCCTTTAAGTTGTGTATGGCAATTTGAACATATGGTGCCAAAAGCCGGATCTTTTTCGGCGGCCGCGGCCTGCTTATCCAGAACCGCATCGGCGACAGCGGTATCGACTACCGCCCCCGCCGCCATTTCGGTCAGCATTTTATCCGGCATGCCTTCCCCCTGTATTGCCTACAGCAAGATGAGCCACACAAACAGTTTTGATAAAAAGGGCAAAATCGCCCCTATTTATGGGCGTCCTGATCAATGCATAGATACCGGGTGCGGTGAATGTTGACAACATTGTCCACCCAGCCCGTTACCTTGGGATTGACCAAAGCCCGATTGACCACATACCACATGGGAATGATCGGCATATCATCAAGCATGACCTGCTCAGCCTTGCGCATCAAAACAGCCCGTTTTTGCATGTCCAGCTCTTTGTTGGAGCGCTCAACCAGCTCATCATATTCCGGATTGGAATAGCGGCTGTAATTCATCTGTCCGGTTTTGGTTTCCATCAGATAGAGAAAGTTTTGAGCGTCATTATAATCGGCAATCCAGCCCCCATCACCGACTTCAAACTCCCCGGCCCGCAAATCGGCATAAAGAATCTGTGTTTCAGTTCCTGAAATTGTCACATGCACCCAGGGGGCAATATCGTTCCAGTCTGCCTGCACCGCCGGGGCCACCCGTGGATTATCGCCGGTATTGCGATACACGTATTCAAATTCCAGTGGATGATCCGGGCCAAAGCCGGCTTCCATCAACAAGGCCTTGGCCTTGGCTTTACGTTCTTCAAGACTCAAGCCTGCCCATTTGACACTTGCCCCCTTGGGGTAATTGGCCACCCCGGGCGGCACCAGGGAATAGGCCGGAATTTGTCCGGATTTTAGAATTTCGGCGGTCATGAAGTCCCGGTCCAGCGCCATACCCAGAGCATTGCGCACACGCTTGTCATTAAATGGTGCCGTACGCGTGTTGATAGAAAAATATGTAGTGCCCAAATAAGGGTGAATGCGCACATAACCCGGCAATTGCTTGTTCAGAAACTCCAGTTTCTGGCCAGGAAAATCCGTATTCAGGTCAAGGCGCCCCTCACGTACCTGTCGCTCGGCGCTGTTGTTATCAACGGTTGGATAATAGAAAACATCATTCAGGCAGACATTGGCGGCGTCATAAAACAGCGGATTTTTTACCGAATGCACATAATCATTTGTGCGCCACTCAACCAGTTTGAACGGGCCATTTACCTGAATGTTTTCCGGCTTGATCCAGTCATTCCCCTTTTCCTTGACCACATGAGCCGGGACCGGCATGGAGGTATAATGCGTTAACAGACCAGGAAGATAAGGGGCCGGATATTCTAATTTAATCTCTAGCGTATGGTCATCAATGGCCCGCACGCCCAGGGCATCACCGGGTAGTTTTCCGCTGTTGACCGCTTCGGCATTTTTAATGGCAAACAGCAAAGATGCATATTGCGCCAGGGTTTCCGGGTTAAGAATGCGCCGGAAGGAATACACGAAATCATTGGCCGTCACCGGCACGCCATCGGACCATTTGGCATCGCGCAGGGTAAAGGTCCAGGTCAGACCATCTTCGGAGGTCGTCCAGTTTTCCGCCATGCCTGGAATTGGCTCGCCGGCCGCATTCTCTGTGAACAGGCCAATAAACATATCGCCAATGATGTTGTTTTCCCAGGTGCCACTGGCCTGGTGCGGATCCAGAGACAAGGGTTCGGCAGAATTACCGCGATGCAGGGTAAGCCCTTCATCCTCAGTTGACTTGCCGCCCCCACACCCGCTGAGCACCAGTACACTGGCAGCGAGGATGCCGATGGCTAGTTTCGAAAAATATGTCATGATTTTCTCCTGCCCGAACACTTCTGGCGACAAATTATCTGTTGGAAGTCAATATAACGCATCAAAGCAATCGACATAAACGCCATGACTATTAAAATAGTGCTTAACATAATTGCCATCCAAAATACCCGGTTGTCTATACGGCATACCACATCTTTTGGTGAGCGTGGTGGAAACCACATTTTTGCGGGAGAAAACGGTGAAAAATGTGACGCATAATATCTTTGGCTTGGCCATCTTGCTGGGTTCCGTTGCCTTTGTAACGCCCGTCATCGCGCAAGAAGGGCCGCAATCCGGCTCTTTTGCACAATTGTTGAAATGTCGCCCGTTAACTGACATCGCCAAAAAGGCAGCCTGTTATGATGCCGCCATGGATAACATCCAAACGGTCGCACAAGGCGGCAAGGTCAGCATTGTAACCGAAACGCAAATCAATAATCTGGAACGCGATGCCTTTGGATTTAACCTGCCCAGCCTGCCAAAACTGAGACTCGGCCGACCCCATGCTTCGCCCGGCAAAAATGCACTGAGCAGCGCCCAAACTGATAAAGACAGCAAAATTCTGAAGAAAGGCAAATCCGGCGAAGTTTTACGCGTTGCCTACATGGTCAGTCGCATCTCCACTCTTCCAAATGGTCACAAGAAAATATACCTGAACAATGGCCAGATATGGGAACAGGTTGGCTCTGACGCCCCACGTTTTCGTGGCTCACCGCCCTACAGCGTTCACATCAAAAAGGCAGCCCTGGGCAGCTATTTGCTGACGGTGGCAGGATCCAAACGCACCGTTCGTGTACGCCGCATCAAATAAATTGGCTTAACGGTCTTTGGGGTCGATGGCATCACGCAGGCCATCACCAATAAAGTTAAAGCAAAACAGGGTTACCATCATGGCGACCGCCGGAAATAACAGGGTCCAGGGCATGGTTTCCATGTCCTGGGCACCATTGGAAATCAGCTTGCCCAGAGAGGTCAGCGGCTCCTGAACCCCCAGCCCCAAAAAGCTGAGAAAGCTTTCGGCCAGAATGACCGAGGGAATGGTCAAGGTGACATAGACCACCACCGGCCCCAATACATTGGGCACAATATGGCGACGGATAATGGTAAAGGGGCGCACCCCGGCGGCCTCGGCGGCCTCGATAAACTCCTTGCGCTTTAACGCAATGGTCTGACCGCGCACAATGCGGGCCATGGTCAGCCATTCCACCGCGCCAATGGCCACAAAAATCAAAAGGATGTTCAACGCCGGCTTGCCGGTGGTGAAATCCTTGAACACCACCATCAGAATAATCACAAAAAAGATAAACGGCATGGCATAAAGCGTGTCGACAATACGCATCATGAATTCATCCACCTTGCCGCCGATATAGCCCGCCGTGGCCCCCCAGATCACACCAATGACCAAAGAGACAAAGGTGGCAATCACCCCAACCGCCAATGACACACGCAAGCCAAAGAGCAGCCGTACGAAAAGATCCCGGCCTTGTGAATCCGTGCCAAAAATAAATAATTGTTCCAGAGTCGGGGCAATGCCAACCTTGCTTTTATAGACATGGTCATATTCGTGCGGCCACACCCAAGGGCCAGCAATGGCCAGCAACGTGATCACAGACAGCACAACCATGCTGGCCACAGCAGCACGATTGCGCATCAGCCGTGCCCGGGCATCATCCCAAAGCGAGCGCCCTTTGACATTGGCTTGCTCTATGGTTTTTTCCATCAGCGCTTCGGTGCGCGCATTATGTGAGGCACTACCCATGATCAATCATACCGCACTTTTGGGTCCAGAACGCCATAAAGAAGGTCGGCGATCAGATTAAGAATGATAATCAGGGTGGCATACAGGATCACCACGCCCATAACGACGGTGTAATCACGCTGTAATGCTCCCATTACAAACTGGCGCCCAATGCCCGGCAGGGCAAAGATTTGTTCCACCACAATCGAGCCGGTCAGCAAGGCCGCCGTGGCTGGCCCCAGATAACTGATCAGGGGCAGAACCGCGGCGCGCAAGGCATGGCGCACAATCACGGCATAACCGGGCAGGCCCTTGGCATAGGCGGTGCGAATATAATTGGAACGCAGGGTCTCGATCATGCTGGCGCGCATCAGACGTGATATAATCGCGATCTGTGGCAAAGCGAGTGTGATTACCGGCAATAATAAGTGCGTGAACGTTAATTGCCCACGGTCCAGCCCGGCGGTGGGTAACCAACCCAGATACAATCCAAAGACCAGGGCCAGCACCGGCCCGGTTACAAAGGGCGGAATACTGATCCCCGTCATGGCAATGCCCATCACCGCATAATCCCCCGCCTGGTTTTGCTTTAAGGCCGCAAAACCGCCCAACAGAGAGCCGATCAGAACCGCCAGCCCCATGGCCGACAGGCCCAAAGTGGCACTGACCGGAAACCCCTCGGCAATGATATTGCCGACGGTTTTGTCCTTGTATTTCATCGAGGGGCCAAGATCGCCGCGGGACAGGTCTTTCAGATAATACCCAAACTGGACGGCGATGGGCTTGTCCAGGTGGAACTTTTCCGCCAGGCGTACTTTGATCGCTTCAGGGATCGGGCGTTCCAGATCAAACGGACTGCCCGGTGCCGAGCGCATCAAAAAGAAAGCAAGCGTAATAATCAGGAAAACCGTGGGGATTGCGACCAGCAAACGGCGGACCATAAATCCAAACATAAAACACCGTGAAAAACAGATTTACCCGAGGCGCGAACCTTTCATGCGGGAACTATGGTGTCAACGCATGACCATGCGCTTTGGCCATGCAATTTCAGTTCGTTATTCCTCTTTCTTTACAGGAACAGCCCTCAACCAGATGTGATCACCCGTGTATTGCGTAACGGCTCTATAATCCCCTAAACCAGAACAGGTTCATTACCAATGGGTGCGCACCGCGCACTTTCGGTGTTATAGTCGCCCCCTATTGCGATATTTACAAACTCATACTGGAATAAAAAATGCGTTTTTCGAATACGATTTTTTCTTTGCCATCTTTTGTTGCCTTGTTATTTGCCTTTGGCATGGCCAGCATCGCCCACAGCCAAGCCCCTGAGACGAAGGACACCCCGTTCCGCCAGGTAACCCCTGCATTTTCTGTGGCCGGTCAGTTAAGCGTGGACGATATTAGACGGGCGGCAGCACAGGGGTATACGCTGGTCATCAATAATCGCCCCGATGGCGAGGGTGGTCCGGATCAACCAACCAGCGCCGAACTGGAAAAAGCCGCCAAAGAAGTCGGCATTGATTATCTGTATACGCCCTTTCGTTCCGGGCATGTCACCGATGAGGCCTTTAACCAGGCCAAAATGGTGCTGAGCAAACATGAAGGCAAAACTCTTTCTTTTTGCCGTTCAGGCACCCGCGCGATTACCGTCTGGGCAATGGCCCAAAGCGCCCTGGGCAATATGCCGCCCGATGACGCGATCAAGGCCGCCCGCGCGGCCGGGTATAATCTGGATCGACAGCGCCAGACCCTGCAAACCCTGGCCGCCGGCAAAACCCCCTGATTTTTTTAACGATGAATGACAATACGCGGAGACGGACAGTGCGCCGTGCGAGCCACCGGCACCTCAACAAGGCCAGCCTCATCAGTCTTTACCAGATAGCGACCACAATCCTGGCCCGCGTCATTCTCAATAACCACGGTGGCTATTTCGCCAGGGACGCTCAGCAATACCCCGCGTCCGGGCAACGAGACCATCATCACCGGATTGTTTTTATGCACCATTGCGCTCGCTTTATGAACCGCTGGCGGCGTCGTTCCGGCCAAAGCCGACGACGCCATTATCAGGGCCGCCCCCAGACCGGTCACCAGCCTGCAAGGCCATTTGGCTTGTTGTTTTACCTGATTTTTCTGTGCCATATTGGAACGCGCTCCCCTGTGCCTGGGGGTCAATCCGCAAGGACTGCGCCGTGGCCAGCGGCACAAGGCTTTGCATGGGTCGGCAAAGGGGTGGCACATTGATCCCCTCTAAACCCTCATCGGCATGGTGGCACGATCTGGCGCTGGAACGGGGCGGCTTGCGGGCGGTAAAAACCGGGGCACTGATCCCCCTGTCCAGAGACAATCTGGTCGCCATCATGCGTGGCTTTGCCAATTATGCGGCGACTCAGGGACTGCGTCTGGGTACGCGCTTTGGTCCGGTGCGCCCCATGCGCATTGCCTTCACCCCGCACCAGCCCCAGCCATGGCATTTGATCTGGTCGGTTCTGCATGTGGCCGGGGGCAAGATTGTCAGTGATCTGAACACCGCCGATGCCATTTTTTATTTTGAAGATATCACCACGCGTGATGCCTGCCCCCTGCAGGCGTTTTCATCCACACCACAGAGCCTGCGCCAGATCAATTGCGCCTGTCTGGATGTATCCAAATCAAAGGTGGGGCGGGTGTTTGAAGAGGTGTTTGGCTATCCCCTCAGCCTGGATCCCACCTGCTGGCACGGGCCAGCGGTAGAGAAATCAGAGCGCAACGGTGCCCATGACGGACGTATCATCACCTGTCCGGCAGAGCGCAAAGACGGCATGGTATACGAGCATGTGATCGACAATTCAGACAATGGCCGTTTTGTCGAGGATTATCGCAGCCCCACCATCGGGGGTAAAATTGCGCTGGTTTATATCAAACAGCGATCAATGAATTATCGCTTTGCCAATACCAATGACCGGGTTTTGCTAAGACGACCGGAACAGATTTTCTCTGCGCAAGAACGCGAAAACCTGGCGCGATTCTGCAAGGCCATGGACCTTGACTGGGGTGGGATTGATGTCTTGCGTGACCGGCAAAGCGGGCGGTTGTATGTGGTCGATGTCAATAAAACCGACATGGGGCCGCCAACGGCACTGGCCCTGATTGATCAGGTGCGCTCTGTGCGGCTATTATCCCGGGCCTTTCGGGAGTATATGCACTCCTGAACCCACAGAGGGAGCCCCATGGCCAGCCCAATCCCTTATATTCGCGAATTTGATCCCAAGTATGGCAAATTGGTCCGGATCTCTGCCAATGTACGCCGCCTGACGGCCCAGAACCCCAGTCCGTTTTCCGGCTGGGGTACCAATGTCTATATCATTGGCCAGAACGCGGTGGACCTGATTGACCCCGGCCCGGATACGGATGCGCATTTTGACACGCTGATCAAGGTGCTGGGTGACGAGAAAGTTCGCCGGATTTTTGTTACCCATCACCATCTTGATCATTCGCCCATGGCCAATCGGCTGGCGGTGCACTTTGGCTGTCAAACCTATGGATATGGCCGCCCCAAGACACCCCTGACCCCGGCCGGAGTGCAAATGGAGGCCGGGGATGATGACGCCTTTACCCCCGCCATCAAGGTACAGGACGGGGAGATATTTGAAGGCGACGGGTGGAGCCTGGAGGCCATTCATACCCCCGGCCATACCTCCAACCATATGTGTTATGCGGTTCAGGAAGATAACGGCCTGATCTGTGGGGATCATATCATGGCCTGGGCCACCTCGGTGATCAGCCCGCCTGATGGGGATATGAAGGATTATCTGGCCTCGCTGCACAAGGTATTGGATCGCCGGTTCAGCACTTTATGGCCAGGCCATGGGGCGGCCATCACCGCCCCGACGCCCTTTATTGAGGCCTATATCGCCCATCGCCACGCCCGTAATGCGCAAATCCTGGAGCAACTGGCCCAGGGGCAAAGCCAGATCAAGGCCATGGTACCCATCATGTATGCGGATGTGGACCCGGGTCTTTACCCTGCCGCCTGTCATTCCGTGCTGGCCCATATGATCCACATGGTGAAGACCGGCGCGGTTCAATGCGATGGTGTCCCGAAACTGGAGAGTCGGTACCGCTTACCTTGACCCTTACCAGGCCACCCAGGAGCGCGGATGATCAATGGGACGGTTTTCCACCGCGCGCAGCAGACCCACAATCACCCGCGCCAGATACCAGACATATAAAACCGGGATCAGCAAAAACCCGATCAGGACAAAGCACAGCAGCACCACCATCAGGCCATAGAGCAGGTTCAGCCAGAAGGTACGGATCTGGAAGATAAAATGACTGCGCGGCCCAGGCGGTGCGTCTTTGGCCGCGCTATAGGCGATAATGACGCCAATAATGCCTAAAAAAGGCACCACCGTATTGATCAGGTATAAGATATAGACCAGCTTGGTTTTTTGCTTCAGTTCTTCCGCGGGGTTTGGCACGGCTTCCATATCAATCATGTGTTTGTCTCGCCTTTATCAAAAATATTCTGGCCGCCCAACGTCGCAAGGGTTAGCATGCTCAAAACCAAAGTGGAAACACCAAAGAGAAAAGCATGCTGAGCGTTACAACAGATTTCATTCCGGGCCGAAGCATTGAAACTTCGCTGGGCATTGCCCGGGGCAGTGTGGTGCGCGCACGCTTTATCGGCCGTGACTTTATTGCCGGCCTGCGCAATCTGGTGGGCGGCGAAGTGAATGAATACACCAATTTATTGGCAGAATCGCGCGAGCAGGCGCTGGAACGCATGCTGGCACATGCCCAATCCCTGGGGGCCGATGCGGTGATCAATGTACGCTTTACCTCGAACACCATTATGGAGGGGACGGCCGAAATGCTTGCCTATGGTACCGCCGTGACCCTGAAATCCGCATGAATCCTGAATTATTGAATAAAATCAAAGCAGAAGTCATTGACTGGGCGCGTTTTATTGCTCTGTTTCTGATCGGGTTTTATGTGTTTTCCACGCTGTTTTATGCGTTGTTTTATATTCCATCGGGCTCTATGCGGCCAACGCTGGAGGTCGGCGATCGCTTCATAGCCTCCAAATGGGCCTATGGCTGGTCGCGGCAATCCCTGCCCTGGGGCGCAGCGCGGCTATTGCCCGAAGGCAAGGGTCGAATTTTTGGACGCATCCCCAAGAGAGGCGATGTCGTGGTTTTTGTGAACCCCAAAAACAATATGGTGATGATCAAGCGCGTGGTCGGCCTGCCGGGCGATGTGATCGAGACCCGTGGTGGCCGGCTGTATATCAATGGCGACCGGGTGCCACGTACATTTTTACGGATTTCCCGGTTTCGGGATCATTACGGCCAGATCAGAACCGCCCAGGTGTATTCCGAAAATTTCCCGGGCAAGCAACGCGCCCACACCATTTACGAATTTTCTGATCAAATGGTCCTGCAAGGCTGGTCCCCGGATGATTCCGGACCGTTTACCGTCAAGGATGGTCATGTTTTCATGATGGGGGATAATCGCGATAACTCTAATGACAGCCGTTCGCCCAACGGACCGGGTCAGGTGCCTTTGGAAAATCTGGTTGGCAAGGCCCAAACCGTGGTGTTTACCCTGGCTCGATGCCGCCGGGAACCGGGTCTGGACTGCCCGGCCGGGCGGTTATGGCGACTGTTTTAGGACGAGCCAACCCGCAAGCCCAGATGAAGATCATGACGGCGCATAACTTTGCCGGGCCAGCTGGATACCGGCCCCAGCGGCAGGGCCTCGATAATGCCGCGCAAATCATATTCCAGCGCCCGCACCCGCGCCGACAAGGTGTTTGCGCCAACAAAGCCGCCGCACAGGGGCCGCGCCGCATTGGCCAGATTAAGCTTGAAGCGATAATCGCCCGCGCCCAGATCGATTTCGGCAATGCCATTGGCACAGGCATATTCGATCATTTCCTCGAACAGGATCAAACCGGGCGAAAAGTGCGACAGTGCCGGATCATGGGCAATAAACCAGCTGTGCAATACCGGGCCGGAACGCAAGCATAAATTCAGGGCGGCCAGATGATCACCGGCATAGAGCACAAACAGCTCAGCGGTTAAATCCTCGTCCTGGCGCTGAAAAAGATCCCGCACCAGCGACAAGGCCCAGTCGCGGGTAAAAATATCGGTCTGGCCAGTACGTCTGTACTGATCGCATTTCCAGGTAATCAACTGATCCAGGGCGGCGCGGTCCCGGCAATTGGCCTCCAGACTTACCGGGCCAATATCGCGTGACAATTTGCGTTTGCGCTTGCGGGCTCGTTTGGTCTCGCTGGACCCGGCCTCGCGCCGGTGATTGATATAGGCCTCATAGCCTTCGGACAGATTGATCACCCGCGAGACATGAATTTCGCGGGCATGGCGCGCAAAGGAGGATTGTTTGGCCAGTAAATTACCAAAATCATAGCGCCCCGCCCCGGTGCTCTTCAGCAAGGCATCCATGGCTAAAACCTGACCGGAAATCCCAATGGCCCCCTGATAATCGCATAACGGCCCCCCGGCCGGTTGCAACACCAGCCGCGAAGGACGCTGTAATGGCAGATAGGCGCATTTGCGGCCCGCCAGGTCATGAAAGATAGCAATCCGAATATCCTCGCGGGCCCGCGACACGGCTTTTGCCCAGCCGGCGGTATAATATGGACTGACCAGATCCGGATCAGCCCGTCGCCAGTTCTGCCACTGCACCAGGTCATCTGCGCTCAACTCGTTCGGCCTGACCAGCTCGATCGTCTTCATCACCATTCCCTTTTGTCCCCGGGGCATGATGGCAAAGAAAGATTAAGAAACGGCTGAGCCGATTGTTACAATCTGAATGATTATCGACGCGCATACGCGGATGATGGCGTGAAAAACACCATTCGCAAAAAGGCATCTTCGGCGGCGCGCAACGCCAATACATTTTCGCTTTTCAAAAAGCCATGCCCCTCGTCCCCGGCCATCATAAACCAGACCGGCACGTCATTTGCCTTGGCCGATTGCAACATTTGTTCGCTTTCACTGGCCGGCACCCGGGGGTCATTTCGTCCCTGAACAATCAATAAAGGGGCACGGATTTTATCGGCATGATGAAGCGGCGAAATAGCGTTTAGAAAGGCGCGCATTTGCGGATCCCGCTCATCACCATATTCCATGCGCCGCAAATCCCGGCGGTAATCCTTGGTATTTTCCAGAAACGTAACAAAATTGGATATACCGACAATATCCACCCCCCCGGCCAGCTTGTCCGGATAAAGGGTCATGGCCGCCAATACCATATAACCACCATACGAGCCCCCGTGGACAACAATGCGCGAAGCGTCAAATTCCTTTCGGCTGCGGATCCAGTCGATCAGCGCACCAATATCGCGAACCGCATCCTGGCGTAAAATGCCATCATCCAGCGCCACATAATCACCGCCATAACCGGTGGAACCGCGCACATTGGGGGCAATGACCGCGGCCCCCAGCTCCTGCACCCAATACTGAAAGCGCGGTGAGAAACGGGGTCTATATTGGGCTTCGGGACCACCATGGATGGAGATTATCACCGGGACCGGCCGCTTTGATGTGGGTTTGGGCCTGTAAATATAGGCCGGGATCAGGCGCCGGCGACCATCTTCTTCAGCAAAAGAACGATAATGGATCAATCTGGCCGGGCGAAAACTCTGGGGCTGCCCAGCATCAGGAGGGGCAGATGTCCATGGCGATAGCCGCTTGGATCGTCGGTTATACACCCATGCCCCCGCCGGGTGACGAGCCCCATCAAAGGTAAAGCCCAGACGCCGCCCCGAAGGATCAAAGGCCAGTCTGGAGATAACCCCGGCTGGCATTTTTGGCGAAGCCAGCACCCGGCCGTTTTGCGCGTGCGCCACAATCAGTCTGGACTGGCCATCAATATTGACCGCATAGGCCAGATGTTTGCCATCCCGGGAGAGCGCAAAATCCGTAATATCGCCCCTGAACTCAGGGTTTAGGACCGCCTTGGTGCCATCCTGCACATGGATGCGCAACAGGCTGATAAAATCACGACCTTCATCACTGAGCACAATGACGGCCTGACCATCATGGGAAAATCGGCCCATGCCATAGGCCACCGGATAGGGCGTGGCATTGATGTCCCTGATGGCCCCGGTCCGGGTATCCAGCACATAAAGACGGCCTTCGCTGACTGATATATATTTCAACAGCAATAAATAGCGATTGTCCGGCGAAATATCCTGTACCAGCCAGACCCCTTCGCCCTGGAACACCACACGGCGGCCGCGTGCGGGATTATCCAGCGGCGCCATCAGGATATCCCAATTGGGACTGTCCCCGCTACTCCGTTGCCAGGCAATCCATTGCCCATCGGCGGAAAAGATAAAGCCGGTATTTCGGTACTGTTGATCGGTAAAGGCGATCGATGCAGTTTGTCCAACGCTAAACAAATGGCCCTGATATTGTTCATTACCTCCGGCATCGCGGCTGGCGATAAAATGCCGCCCATCGGGCGAGGGGATGATTTCCCGGGCCGGTTCACGAAAATGCGTTAGTTGAACCGGTGAGGGCGGGTCATGACGCATGGGTTCAACATGCATGCCTTCGCCGGCCCGCGAACGATAGATAAAGCCCTGCCGGGCATGACCCTTGCGCCGTCTGGAGATTTTGGGATCCTTGAACAAATAGGCTTGGCGTGTGCGCCCCACCCGGGAGGTGGCCAAAATGCCGGAGAACATCCACCCCTGAAAATAATATTGCCGGGTATTGTGATAACGCCTGATATTTTCCAGAACCTTGGCCGAGGGTTCGGGAATATTTTCGGTGATCAGCGCGCCCTTCACCACGCGTTCTGCACGGGCTGTCCCTGCACTTGCCAAGACCAGCGCCAACAGAAAAAAGACGGGGGCTTTGCAGGGGATCATCGCATACTCCACCCCAAAGACTATGTCGTTACGTCAATATTGCCAAGTTCACAGACGTCAAGACGCAGCACAGGCCTGACCGGGCACTCTTTTGGCCTACAATAGATTATTGCTGGTGACGATCTTGCAAAACCTTCACCACCTCATCCAGACCCAGCCCTTTGGCGCGCAACAGCACCATCAAATGATAGAGCAGATCGGCGGCCTCTTCGGGCAATTTGTCGGGATCATTGCTAAGCGCCGCCAGGGCCACCTCGACCCCTTCTTCGCCGACTTTCTGGGCGGCACGCTCGATCGGGCCGCTCAACAGAGTGGCCGTATAGCTCGTATCCGGATCGGCTTTGGCGCGACCATCAATGACCCGGCCCAATTTGCCCAGCCAGGGCAGGGATGCCGCGGCTGCTTCTGCAAAGCAGGATCGAGTGCCGTTATGACAGGTTGGCCCGTTTGGGCGTGCCTGCACCAACAGGGTGTCGCGATCACAATCGGTATCGATGGACACCAGCGCCAGGGTGTGGCCGCTGGTTTCGCCCTTTTGCCAGAGGGTTTGGCGCGAACGGCTGTAAAACGTCACGTTCTGGCTTTGCAGGGTCTGCTCCAGCGCCTCTTCATTCATATAGCCCAACATCAGCACATCGCCGCACAGGGCATCCTGTACGATCACCGGGATCAGGCCTTGGCCTTTCTGCCAATCCAGATTTTGCAGGGCTTTGGGCAGGCTCATGGTCGTACCTCGATCTTATGGTCACGCAAAACGTCTTTCAGGGCCGGTATGGAGATGATTGCCTTGTGAAATACACTGGCCGCCAAGGCGCCATCAACATTGGCCTTGGCAAACACATCGACAAAATCCTGGGCGCACCCCGCCCCGCCCGAAGCGATCAGCGGCACCTTACAGAGCGCGCGCATGACGCGTAATTGTTTTATGTCATATCCGGCGCGGCGGCCATCTTCGTTCATACAGTTCAGCACAATTT
Source organism: Robiginitomaculum sp. (assembly GCA_030949705.1). GTDB lineage: Bacteria > Pseudomonadota > Alphaproteobacteria > Caulobacterales > Maricaulaceae > Robiginitomaculum_B. The sequence goes on from JAUZSF010000005.1 coordinate 109,308, forward strand.
CACCAGCACCGCGCCGTTGCACGTCGCAGATCCAGTCGCGGGTTTTCCATGGCGTGGTAATGGTCTTGTCCGGATCGCCGGTCATCGCCTTGACCTGCCAGTCTTCGCCATCCCAATAGCTGTCGATGCCCACCACCACACACTGGCTGCCAAAACGACCCACCAGCGCATTGATCAGGTCCGGATTGGCCAGCGCCGGCGAATTAATCGACACCTTGTCCGCCCCGGCGGCCAGTATCATCTGTGCATCTTCAATGCTGGCAATACCGCCCGCGACGGTAAAGGGAATGTCCAGCTCTTTCGCCACCTGCGAGACCCAGCCCGCATCCACACGGCGCCCTTGAGGGCTGGCGGTAATATCATAAAAGACCAGCTCGTCCGCGCCCTCATCACGATAGCGCCGGGCCAGGTCCACCGCTTCGCCCACCACTTCATGGCCGGCAAATTGCACACCTTTGACCACCATCCCGTTCATGACATCCAGGCAGGGGATTATACGTCGGGCGAGCATGACAGAGCCTCTTCCAGCGTAAATTTGTTTTCATATAAAGCCTTGCCGATAATCACGCCATTGGCGCCCGCCCCATAGGCGGCGCGAATGTCATCCACACAGCCAATGCCGCCCGAGGCCAGCAAAGACAGACCCGGGAACTGCGCTTTTATTTCTGTATAGAGCGCGGCATTGGTGCCGCCCAACACCCCATCACGATCAATATCGGTCACCAACAGATTTTTGACCGTGCCTTCATAGGCAGCCAGTATGTCCCACAGGGATTGTGAAGTGCTTTCCTGCCAGCCGCGGATGGCCGGAATCGGTGTCCCATTTTCAAGGCGTATATCCAGTGCCAGCACGATACGCTCTGCACCAAATTCCCACAGCCAGTTTTGCACGGTTTCAATGTTTGTAACCGCCAGCGAACCAATGATCACCCGGCGGACGCCGCCGCCCAGCAGGGTCTCTATGTCATCACCGGAGCGAATGCCGCCACCGGCCTGCACCTGTAGGCCTGAAAATTTGGCCAAACGACAAACCAAATTACTTTGGCAAGGCTCCCCCGCTTTGGCCCCATCCAGATCCACCACATGCAGGGCCCTTGCCCCGGCCTCGGCAAAAGAGTTGGCCCTGGCCAGCGGGTCCGCATCATAAAGGCTTTTTTGGGTAAAATCGCCTTTATGCAAGCGTACACAACGGCCATCCATCAAATCTATCGCCGGCCAGATCATGGGTTCACATCCAGAAAGTTTTGCAAAATTTGCGCGCCGGGAGTACCGGATCGTTCCGGGTGAAACTGGCAACCATAGATATTGTCACGGCGCACCATGGCGGCAAATTCCATACCATATTGCGTGCTGGCCAGCGTATTTTCATCGGGCTGCACCCCATAGGAGTGGACAAAATAAACATAGCTGTTATCGGCCACATCACGAAGCAGCGGATCAGAGGTGCGCAAGGATAAAGTGTTCCATCCCATGTGTGGCACGGGGCCAGCGGTATCGGGCAAGGCCTCGACCGTTCCACCCAACAGGCCCAGACAGCGCACATTATTTTCGGTGCTCATTTTGAACAATAATTGCATGCCCAGGCATATGCCCAATAAGGGGCGGGCATAGCCTTGCAGCATTTCGTCCAAACCCTTGGCCTGCAAGGCAGCCATGCCAGCGCCCGCCGCGCCCACGCCCGGCAGGACCAGCCGGTCCGCCGTTTTCAGCACGTCGGGATCAGCGCTTATTTTGGCCTCAACCCCCAGGCGCGCAAAGGCAAAGCGCACGGAGGCGAGATTGGCGCATCCGGTATCGGCAATCATCAGGACCATTACAAAACACCCTTGCTGGACGGAATGGCCGTTCCCTCACCGCGGGCCAAGGCCGGGCGCAAAGCTCGCCCAAAACCTTTGAAAATCGCCTCGATAACATGGTGGGTGTTTTGCCCTTCGGCCTCAATATGAATGGCCGCGCCCAGGTGCTGGGCCATGGTTTCAAAAACATGAGGCACCATCTGGCCACCAAAGCCACCCACCCCTTCGTCGGGAATGTCGGCGGCAAAACGCAAGGCCGGGCGACCAGACAGATCCACCGCAATGCGTGCCTGCGCCTCATCCATAGGCAAGACAAATCCATAACGGCCAATACCGGCACGATCCCCCAGCGCCTGGCGCAAGGCCTGCCCCAATACAATGGCGCAATCCTCGACCGTGTGATGTTCGTCTATGTGCAGATCGCCCCTGGCCGTAAGGATCAGCGAAAACCCGCCATGACGGGCAATTTGCTCCAACATGTGATCAAAAAAACCGATACCGGTTTGGATATTTACTGGCTCGTCAGCGTCCAGATCGACCAGGGCGCTGATCTGGGTTTCCTTGGTTTGGCGGCTGATGGCTGCACGACGCAGGTTGGCAGGTTTATTTTCACCAGCCCCAAAGACGGCCAGCAAGGCGTTATTGTGTTCCGGCGTGCCGACACTGATACGCACCTTGCCTTCACCCAACGCCGAAAAATCCCGCACATGGATGGCACTGGCCTTTAACCGGGTCTGGATATCACTTTTGAGATTGAGCTGTACCAACAGAAAATTTGCCGCCGATGGCCAGATTTTCTGAACATCTTCCGATCCCAACAGGGCGGTATAAAGACGTTCTCGCTCGGCCTTTATCCGGGCAATACGCTCGTTGAATATGGCCATATTGACCGGGGCAAGTGCGCTGAGCACTTCGGTAATGACTGGCGAAGGCAAGGGGTAGGGGGGCAGTACCTTTCGCAACAGATTGATTACCGGCGCATTGGCGATCATGGTGCCAAGACGCGCCCCAGCCAAACCATAAGCTTTGGACAGGGTTTTTAAGACGACCAGATTTTGCAGCTCTGCGAGCTCTCCGGTCAGGCTGTCAGCCTCTGCAAATTCGATATAGGCCTCATCCACCACCACCAGCTGAGCGGCGCATTCACGGGCGATGCGCACCACATCCTGGCGCGCCATCAGATTGCCGGTCGGGTTGTTCGGGCTGCATAAAAATACGAGTTTGGTGGCCTTGGATTGAGCTTCGGCAATAATGTCATCAGGAACAATGGCGTAGTTATCATCCAGAGGCACAGGGGTCAGGCCCGCGCCCTGTACCTTGGCGGCCACGCCATAAAGGCCAAAGGTTGGCGGCGAAATAACCGCATTGTCTTTACCCGCACGACAGGTTGCGCGAAACAACAGGTCAATGGCTTCATCGGCACCGCGGGTCAGCAATAGCTGGTCCTTGGCCACCCCATACAAATCGGCAATCCGGGAAACCAAGGGGGCCGGTTGCTGTTCAGGATAGCGATTCCACGCGCCCTTTGCCCCCGGTGGCGCCCAGGGGTTTTCATTGGCATCCAGCAACACCGCCCCCTCCGCCGCACCGCCGCGCGCGCTATATGGCGTCAGCGCGGCAATGTCCGGCCGGGCAATTTTGTCGATCAGATCGCCCATCACCGGACATCCAGACGCAGGCTGATTGCCCGGGCGTGGGCTTCCAGCTCTTCCATACGGGCCAGGGTTTGCACCACGGGACCCAAAAAGCTGAGCGCATCCTGTGACGCCCGTTGCACGGTGATAAATTTGATAAAGCTTTCCAGCCCCAGACCGCTATAGGCCCGTGCCGCGCCTGCCGTTGGCAGAACGTGGTTGGTGCCACTGGCATAATCACCAAGGGCTTCGGGGGTATAGGCCCCCACAAAAACCGAACCGGCATTGCGGATCCCCTCGACCATGCCTTCGGGACGTTCGGTCTGGATGATCAGGTGTTCGGGGGCATAACGATTGGCAATTTCCAGCATTTGCTCATAGCCCTGAACACAGATCAGGCGCGCATTTTCCAAAGACTTTCTGGCAATATCGGCCCGGGGCAGGGTTTTTAACTGTTTCAGGGTGGCCGTTTCCACGGCCCTGGCTGCATTCATGCTCGTTATGAGCAATAATACTTGCGCCTTGGGATCGTGCTCGGCCTGGCTAAGCAGGTCTGCGGCAATCCAGTCAGGATTGGCGGCCTCATCGGCCAGCACCATGACCTCACTTGGCCCGGCGGGCATATCCATTGCCGGTCCGCCCGGCATCTGGGTCACTTGGGCCTTGGCTTCCCTAACCCATTGATTACCCGGCCCAAACAGCTTATCGACCCGGGGTACACTTTGGGTACCAAAGGCCAAAGCGGCGATCGCCTGAGCGCCGCCCATAGAGTAGATTTCCTCCAGGCCGCATAATTTTGCTGCCGCCAGAATGACCGGGGCGATCTTGCCATCCTTGCCCGGCGGGCTGGCGACTACAATTCTGCCAACCCCGGCCAGTTTTGCCGGAATCGCCGCCATCATCAGGGATGAAAACAAGGGTGCCGTGCCACCCGGCACATAAATGCCGACGCAATCAATCGGTCTGGCAATACGCTCGCAAATCAGGCCCGGCTCAACCTCCACCTTGATGGTTTTTGGCTGCTGTGCCTGATGAAAGGTTTTTATATTGCCATAGGCACGGCGCATGGCCTTTTTGGCGTCCTCATCCAAGGCGACCCAGGCGGCCTCTATTTCATCGCCGCCAATGCGCAGCTTTTCCGGCTCGCTGCCATCAAAACGCCGGGTAAATTCGAACAAGGCTTCATCGCCTTTTTCGCGGACCGCCATGATGATGTCGTACACGACGTCCCGCACTGCACAGGCATTGGTATAGGGGCGCCGAAGAGCGGCCTTTTTACCGTCGTCATCCAGCTGTTGCCAATCGAGAATTTTCATCGCTCAGCCCATCATCTTTTCTATTGGCAGGACCAGAATGGCATGGGCACCCCGGGCTTCGAGCTGTTCCAGCGTGTCCCAGAATATGGTTTCACGGCAAACCGCATGCACCGCCATCTGGTCATTGCGACCCACCAGCGGCATGATGGTCGGGGCATCGGCCCCCGGCAATAAAGCGGTAATGTCGTCAATGGCTTCCTTTGGTGCATTCAACATAATGTATTTGGTGGCACGGCTGGCAATTACTCCGTCAATGCGGCGCAACAGGCGCGCCAGCAAGGCTTCGCGCGCCTCATCCCACACCGTATTGGAGCGGATCAACAAGGCCTGACTTTTCATCACCGTGGCAAAGTCGGTCAGACCATTGGCAGCCAGCGTAGCCCCCGAAGAAACCAGATCGCAGATCGCATCGGACAGACCCAGCGCCGGGGCGATCTCCACCGCGCCTTTCAAGGTTACGCAATCGGCCTCGACGTTATTATCTTTAAGAAAAGACTCCAGGATTTGCGGGTAAGATGTGGCGATTTTACACCCCTGCAAATCTTCAATTGATTTTATGTTGCCATCACGGGGCGCTGCCAGTTTCAAGGTACAGCGTGAAAACCCCAGCGGCCGCACGGTCAGCAATGCCTCCTCGCCCGCCCCCTCCAGAGCCTCTTCGCGCAAAACATTCTCGCCGGCAATACCCAGATCGCATACCCCCTTGGCCACCAAAGACGGGATGTCATCATCGCGCACAAACAACAGCTCGATCGGCAAGCCCTGCGCCCGGCACGTCAGCGCCCCGGGGTTTGGCGATATGCTCAAACCCGCCTGTTCCAGCAATTTCATGCTGCCATTGGCCAGGCGTCCCTTTTTCTGGACGGCAATGCGCAATACCGGGCTCATGATTCCTGCACCCGATCCAGCGCAATGCGATACCCCTGATAGGATTCTTCATTCAGGAACCGCGCCACTCGCCCCACCGTGGTAGTACTGGCCCCGGTTTTCTCACTGATTTCCCGATACGATAAATCACCAGCATCCAACAGCTTGGCCACCTGCCAGCGTGCTGCCAGGGCACGTAATTCTGCTGGCGTGCAAAGGTCCGTTAAGAACCGCAACAGCTCGTCCCGGTTATGCAGGGACGTCAGTGCACACAGCAAAGCCTCGGTATCATCATCCGGGCCGGATGTGTCATTATGTGGAATATTTGCAAAGTTTGTCATAAACGGCACCTTGATTTACTGTATTAACATGCTAATACGCTATCATGATAATGCAAGCCTTCTTTGCAGTAAATTTCGGGTCACGCACTGGACACTCAAAAAAGTTCTGCCAAGAAGGCCTTTGCCGCAACGATGGGAACATTTAAATGACAGCCTCTGCGCACAGCGCCCCTTGGGTGGTGATGAAATTTGGTGGGACCAGCGTGTCCACAAAGGAACGCTGGGAAACAATTGAAGACCTCACCCGCGCCTGTCTGGACAGGGGTGAACGACCGCTGATCGTCCATTCGGCGCTGTCACAGGTTTCCAATCTGCTGGAACGCGCCATTCAGGCCGCTCTGTCACAAGACCATGCCGGCACGCTGGATGATATTAAAATGCGTCATCTGGCCCTTGCCAAAGACCTTGCTCTGGATGGCGAACGCCTGATCGCCCCCTCTTTGAGTCGCCTGACCAAATGGCTGGACGGCATTGCGCTGGTCTGTGAGGCCAGCGCCCGGGTGCGTGCCCGCATATTGGCCGAGGGCGAGGTGATGGCCACGGCGTTGGGTGCGGCGCGTCTGAACGCGCAAGGCCTAGAGGTTTCTCTTTTTGATGCCCGCACCGGCTTGCGCAGTCTGGCCCGCAACAAGACTGGCGAGACCACCCGTTATTTATCGGCCGTGTGTGCCGATACGCCGGATCCGGATCTGCAACAGCGCCTTGGCGCCCTTGGCGGCGATGCGGTCCTGACCCAGGGGTTTATTGCCAGCAATGACAAAGGCGAAACCGTGCTTTTGGGCCGCGGCGGCTCGGATGTGTCGGCGGCGCTGTTTGCCGCCAAACTGCAAGCCCAAAGGCTGGAGATCTGGACTGACGTGCCCGGCATGTTCAGCACCGATCCCCGCCTGACGGCCTCGGCGCGCCTGCTCAAGGATCTCAGCTATGATGAGGCCCAGGAGATTGCCCTGATGGGGGCCAAGGTGATGCACCCCCGAGCCTTGCCCTCGGCGCGACGCGCCAAAATCCCGGTACTGGTGAAATGCACCAGCCAGCCCGAAGCCAATGGCACCCGCATCAGCGCCCAACCCGCCGATACCAATGCCCGGGTAAAGGCGGTGACCGTGAAAACCGGGCTGGTACTGGTTTCCATGACCTCGGCATCCATGTGGGGTGAGGCAGGGTTTCTGGCATCCGCCTTTGCCGCCTTTGCCAAAAATGGCCTGTCCATTGATCTGGTCTCCACCTCCGAAGCCAGCGTGACCGTATCGCTGGATCCGGGCCAAAATCTGGACAGCGCTGCTTTGGAGCAGTTACAGGCTGATCTGGCCCGGCTTTGCCGGGTCAGCATTTTACGTAATTGCGCTTCGGTCAGCCTGGTCGGGCGGGGCATTCGCACCATATTGCACAAGCTGACCCCGGCGCTGGAACTGTTTCGGGAACACCCGGTGCGGCTGGTCAGTCAGGCCGCCAATGATCTGAACTTCACCGTGGTCGTCGAAGAGGATCAGGCCCAGAAACTGGCCCGGCGGCTGCATGATGAAATGGTCGAGGTCGAACCCGAAGACAAGGTGTTTGGCCCCCCCTGGCAGAAAAGCCAGGCAAAGCCAACAACAACCCAAAGCGCCCATTCCCCGTGGTGGGCAAACAAGCGCGACGCGCTGCTGGCGGCCAAACCCAAAGGCGAAGCGGCCTTTGTCTATGATCTGCAAACGGTGCAGACGCGGGCCCGCTCGCTCAGGGCGCTGGCCTCAATATCGCGAATTTTTTACGCCATGAAGGCCAATGCCCAACCCGATGTGTTGCGGACCATTGCCGCGCAGGGCGTTGGCATGGAATGCGTTTCGCTGGCGGAAATTGAACATGCCTTTGCCAGCATCCCGGGTATCGAGCCGCACAACATCCTTTTTACCCCCAATTTTGCTCCGCGATCCGAATATGAAGCGGCGATCAAACGCGGTGTTTGCCTGACCCTGGATAATCTGCACCCGCTGGAACACTGGCCGGCAATCTTTGATGGTTGCGAGATATTATTGCGTGTTGATCCAGAGCGCGGCCGGGGTCATCACCGCCATGTGCAAACCGCCGGCGCACGCGCCAAATTTGGCATACCGATCCCGGATCTGGCCAAAGCCCGCGAACTGGCCCGCGCCGCCAATGCGAAAATCATTGGCCTGCACGCCCATGCCGGCAGCGGCATTTTGGACCCCGGCCATTGGCACAGCCTTGCCGAGCTGTTTGCATCGCTGGCCGATTCCTTTCCCGATGTGCGCATTTTTAATCTGGGTGGTGGTCTGGGTGTGCCGGAAAATACAGGTCTGACGGCGCTGGACCTTATCAAGCTTGATGAAAATCTGGCGCTGGTGCGCAGCGCCTGCCCGGCTATAGAGCTGTGGCTGGAACCGGGTCGCTTTATGGTGGCCGAAGCCGGGGTGTTACTGGCCAGGGTTACCCAGACCAAAACCAAGGGCACCACCTCTTATGCCGGGCTGGAAACCGGGATGAATTCGCTGATCCGCCCGGCCCTGTATGGCGCGCACCATGACATCGTCAATCTCAGCCGCCTTCATGAAGAAGCAGATATTGCGCCGATTAGTATCGTCGGGCCCATTTGCGAATCCGCCGATATCTTGGGCGTGGATCGGCATTTACCCCCCACAATTGAGGGCGATGTCTTGCTGATTGCCAATGCCGGCGCCTACGGCGCGGTCATGAGCAGTCACTATAATTTACGCGCCCCGGCGAAAGAATTGGTGCTGGCCTTACCGGCATGATGCATTTTGTGTTGATACGCCCTTTTAAGCAGATCATTGGTCACGCTGAATGTTAGACCCAAGGCTTATTGAGCATTTGAAGTGCAAGGTGGGTCTCGAGGAAGGCTACCGCCTTTTCGGACGACGGGTGCAGTTAAATGACTCAATAAATGAGAGTCTCTTATTCCTTATCACGAAATGTTTCCTGATAGGCTTTAATCACCTCAAACCAGTCATCAAATTTGTCCATAACGGCTTCAATGCGCGGAGCTTTGCCTTTGATGGTTACAAACCCAACACCTTTGTCAGAAAAAAAGTACCTCACCGCCAAAAATTTTGGCAAGTTTCTCCAAATATGTATGACGATTATCCATTGAAGAACTACTAGATACATCCGTCCAAAGCTGTCCATTTTGCATGACGTACCCTATAAATTGACGGGCTTTCCTATAGGTGGCTCCCATTTGAAATTGAGAGATTTCTTAGAGTCTGACCGAAAACTAATTGAGTGATATCAGTGGATTATGATTCATTCGGATTGTGAAAAGATTCGAAGGAGATCACGATGACCTGGACTGATATCACCCGTCCACAATATGAACGCAATTATGGCCGCTATGCAAGTGATTGTACGGATGAGGAATGGGCTCTGATTGAACCATTTCTGCCCGGCGACAAGTCGAATGGCCGCCCGCGCACCACCAAACTTCGTGATGTCTGGGATGCCATCCAATACATGGCCACGACCGGTTGCCAGTGGCGGATGATCCCCAATGATTTTCCGCCGATGTCGACCGTACAAGGGTATTTCTATGAGTGGCGAGAGCGTGGTTTGTACCATGAAATCAATCATGCCCTTGTGATGACGGCGCGTGAGAAAGAAGGCCGTAAAGCCTCACCAAGTGCCGGTGTAATTGACAGCCAGAGCGTTAAAACCACAGAAAGCGGCGGGGTTTGCGGCTATGATGCTGGCAAGAAGATTAAAGGTCGCAAGCGCCATATCATTACCGACACCATTGGCCTGCTGATCGGGTTTGTCATTCATGGCGCTGATATTCAGGATCGCGATGGCGCGGTTCAGGTGCTCAAATCCATCCGCTTCACGCACCCGTGGCTGCGCCATGTTTTTGCTGATGGGGGCTACGCAGGCCCCAAACTGCGGGGCAGGCTGGAGAAAATCGGCTGCTGGACAATGGAAATTGTCAAACGCTCTGACAAGGCCAAAGGCTTTGAAATCATTCCCCGCCGCTGGGTGGTGGAACGCACCTTCGCATGGCTGGGCCGCTGCCGCAGACTGGCTAAAGACTGGGAAAAATCTATCCTCTCTGCCGAAAGCTGGCTCCTCATCGCCCATATCAAAATGGTCACAAGGCGATTGGCAAGGAATTGATTCTATGGAATTAGTTTTCGGTCAGACCTTAAATTCAGAATAGACTCCTATGGTTTCCAGTTGATCCATAAATGTCTTGAGCCGGTTTGGCAGTTCTGGGTGTCTCTCGCGCATGGCATTAAAGAATTGCTCAGATGTGATTGATATTCTAGCGCTGGGTAAAGATGACATGGGAGGGGCTTTTACGGTTCTAATTTCAGTCCTCTGATCATCAATGCGAACAATTCCTCGTTCAACGATGAAAGTCTTGGCCAATATGCTTGGTACGATCAGGTAGTCATTATCGTTTTGACCGACACCAAATACCGCTAATGTGACCAAAGCAAACGTGAAGTGAAAACCGGCGTGTAATTGCAGTCCTTCGACCAAATTTTCCAGATTGGTATTAGTCCCATCGCCAACTACTAGGACTACAATCCGTCCGTTTTTTAAATTGATGTTCACTGCATCAACAAAATTAGGTTCGGCCAACACGTCTGCATCACCAAAAAGGTCATAGAGCTTTTCAGGTTTCTCTCCGCAGAATTTTGATTTCAATACAGCCTTTTCTAAGGCCTCATAGTCCATACTGAATAGAGCAGTGGCGTAATCAAGAGCCTGAGCAATGACGGTACGACGCATTTCGGGGTTCCGCCACAGTTTGACCTCTGCTATCACGATATCACCGTCAGGCGTCATGAAAACATTATCAAGAAAGCCGCAGGGAAGGGCCAATTCCATGCACACGGGGACTAGTTCCTGTAGCGCGGGTTCGATTTGGTCCATTGGTAGGCAACACGGATGGCGGTGCAGTAAATTCTGCAACCAGTCTTCATCAAAAGGGCTGTCCGTGCCGCCAATTTGTATTCTCTTAAGAGGCCCCGAAGCATCTCCCTTGATAGCTACTGGAATTCCGTTCGCTTTCATCTTAAAGCCCTAAAGCGCCTTGTTGATCTCCTCGACCATTTTTTTGGCGTCCGAAAGCAGCATCATGGTGTTGTCACGGAAAAAGAGCGGATTTTCGATGCCCGCATAGCCCGCGCCCAGGGACCGTTTGATAAACATCACCGTGCCGGCCTCCCAGACTTTCAGGACCGGCATGCCATAAATGGGTGAGGAGGGATCATCCTCGGCCGCCGGATTGGTGACATCATTGGCGCCAATGACAAAGGCCACATCGGCGGAGCCAAATTCGGAATTGATATCTTCCAGCTCGAATACATCATCATAGGGCACATCGGCTTCGGCCAGCAGCACATTCATATGGCCTGGCATGCGCCCGGCCACCGGGTGAATGGCGTATTTAACCTCAACCCCTTCTTCTTTGAGCTTAACCGCCATTTCTTTAAGTGCATGCTGTGCCTGGGCCACGGCCATGCCATAGCCGGGCACGATGATCACCTTGCCGGCATTTTTCATGATAAAGGCGGCATCTTCGGCGGCGCCGCGCTTCACCGTGCGCTCGATGCCGTCATCCTCGGCAGCGGCCGCCGTTTCACCAAAGCCGCCCATGATGACGGAAATGAATGAGCGGTTCATGCCCTTGCACATAATGTAGGAAAGGATCGCCCCCGACGAGCCCACCAGCGCGCCGGTGATCAACAGGGCCGTGTTTTCCAGCGTAAAGCCGAGCGCCGCGGCAGCCCAACCGGAATAGGAGTTCAGCATGCTGACCACCACCGGCATGTCGGCGCCGCCAATGGGAATGATCAGCAGCACCCCAAAGATGAGCGCCACCAGGGTGAGGATCCAGAAAAGCGATTGCGCCGAAGCGCCTACCCCATGAGTGCCGATCAGCATAAAGACCAACACCACCGCGCCGCCCACCAGGGCCAGATTGATGGCATGGCGCATGGGCAGCATGATCGGCTTGCCGGACATATTGCCGTTCAGTTTGGCAAAGGCGATCACCGATCCGGAAAACGTCACAGCGCCGATAAAGACACCCAAAGAGAGCTCGATCAAAGACTGCATGTGCAGCGAGCCATCGGCATTGTTAATGCCAAAGGCCTCGGGCGCATAAAGCGCGGCGGCGGCCACAAATACGGCGGCCATGCCCACTAAAGAGTGAAAGGCGGCGACCAGTTGCGGCATGGCAGTCATGGCAATGCGCCGGGCAATCACCGCCCCGACGGTGCCCCCCAGGGCCAGTCCGCCCAAAATCATCACCAGAGACCCAAATTCAATACGAATGCTAAACAGCGTAGTCAGGATGGCAATGGCCATGCCGGCCATGCCGTAAACATTGCCGCGCCGGGCGGTTTCCGGGCTGGAAAGGCCGCGCAAGGCCTGAATAAAGAGGACCCCGGAGACGAGATAAAGAAAGGCAGCGAGATTGGCACTCATAGCAGATCAGCCCTTCTTCTTATACATGGCCAGCATGCGCTGGGTGACCAGAAAGCCACCAAAAATATTTACCGACGCCAGGGTGATGGCGATAAAACCAAACAGCCGCGTCATGCCAAAGGCGGCCTTGACCTCGGCATCCGATCCCATAAAGGCATGGGCCGAGGCGGCGATCAGCGCACCGACAATGATCACCGAGGAAATGGCGTTGGTGACCGCCATTAACGGCGTATGCAAAGCGGGGGTGACGCTCCAGACCACGAAATAGCCGACAAAACAGGCCAGTGTGAAAATAGCCAGTCGAAAAACAAACGGGTCTACCGTTACCGCTGAGGCAATTGCGAGCATGTCAGCTCTCCTTTGGCTTGGGTTTGGCTTTGGTGGCCGCGCGCTTCGGCGCAGGTTTTTTGGCGGCTGGTTTTTTTGCTGTTGCTTTCTTGGCCGCGGGTTTTTTAGCCGCAGTTTTGGGGGCCGCCGCCTTTTTAGGGGCAGCCTTGGTGGTGGATTTCTTGGCCGCCGCCGGTTTCTTCGTGGCGGCTTTCTTTACCGCTGCCTTTTTGGCTGCCGGCGTCTTAGCGGCAAAGGCCTCGTTGGTGATCTTGCCCGCGCGGGTCAGATTGGCACCGGTGACAATTTCATCATCCCAATGGGGCGCATATTCGCCTTTTTCGCCACTCAAAAGCGGCAAGAAGTTCAGCAGGTTTTTGGCATAAAGCGCCGTGGTGGCCGCGGCCAGCCGGGCCGGTAAATTGGTAAATCCCGCAATGGTCACGCCGTGTTTGACAATGGTTTTGCCCGCTTGGGTCAAGGTGCAATTGCCGCCGCGTTCGGCCGCCATGTCAATAATGATGGCCCCCGGCGGCATGGCCTTGACCATGGCTTCGTCCACCAGTTTGGGGGCGGGCCGGCCGGGGATCAGCGCGGTGGTGATCACAATATCCTGTTTGGCAATATGCTTGGCAACCAGCTCGGCCTGTTTCTTCTGATATTCCGCCGACATCTGTTTGGCGTAACCGCCGGCGGTTTCGGCGGCCTTGAACTCTTCATCCTCGACGGCGATAAATTTTGCCCCCAATGAGGCCACCTGTTCCTTGGCCGCGGGGCGCACATCGGTGGCCGTAACGATCGCCCCCAGGCGACGGGCCGTGGCAATGGCCTGCAGGCCAGCCACCCCGGCCCCCATGATAAAGGCTTTGGCCGGCGCCACGGTACCTGCGGCGGTCATCATCATCGGCAGGGCCTTGCCAAAAAGGGCCGCGGCCTCAATAACGGCGCGATAACCGGCCAGATTGGATTGGCTGGAAAGCGCATCCATGGACTGGGCGCGCGAAATACGCGGTATGAATTCCATGGCGTAAAGGTCTATGCCTTTGGTGGCGCAGGTGCGTACGAAGGCGGTGTCATCAAAGGGGTCCAGCAGACCGGCAATGCCTGCCCCTTTTTTCAGGCCCGCCAGGACAGTTGACCCCGGGCGGCGTACACAGAGCAGTATATCTGCCCCTTTAAGGGCTGCCGTCGCGGTTTTGGCGATATTGGCCCCGGCCTCTTTATATTGGGTATCGGATATGCTCGCCCCGGTTCCGGCTCCGGTCTCTATGGTCACGCCGTGACCGGCGGCAATAAACTTTTTGACGGTTTCCGGCGTGGCTGCCACGCGGGTCTCGCCTGTAATTCGTTCCTTGAGAACGGCCAGCTTCATAATGCCCACCTTTACGCAAATGATGAGGATGAGCTTGCTTCAATTCGCCCCAGACGCAAAGTCTTTTTTTGAGGGATTATAAAAAATTCGGGGGCGATGGGGATCAGGCGACGCCAATGCGCGGCGGCCCGCCCTTGTCAGCCTGGGATTTACCAAACGCGGTGTCCAGTATTTTGGTGGAATCCATGGCCAATTGAATGGCCTCGGTCAAATGTTCCAATATCAGTACATTATTGGCCAGCACATGCATGGCCTCAGGACGCTGATCATTGGCAATTTTGGTGCAGCGATGCAAAATATCACCACGAATATTGATCAGCAGATCTTCAAGTTTACTGCCGGCTGGATTTTCTTCCGATACCAAAAAACGGGTCATTGGCCTCTCCTTGATTACGCCCAAAACAATCATGAACCATGGGCGTTAAGGATTTGCTGACAGGGGTGCAATGAAGGCGCGCGTGCGGATTTTGCTTGTGGTAAAACCGCGATAATGGTGAGGTAGGCGCAATGGATGGAGAAAAATCATGAGTGGACGCATTGGTGCCACCGCGGCGGCGGTATTGCTGGAGGGCTGGACCCCTCAAACCAAACGGGATGCCATTTGCAAGACGTTTGAGTTTTCCGATTTCAGTGGTGCTTTTGCCTTCATGGCCCGGGTGGCAATGAAGGCCGAACAAATGGATCATCACCCGGAATGGTTCAATGTCTATAACCGGGTCGAAGTGACCCTGGCCACCCACGACGCCGATGGTGTAACCGACAAGGATGTGGAACTGGCGCTGTTCATGGACGAAATCGCTTCATGAGTGCGCCTTTGGTGCTCATCACCGGGGCGTCAGGCGGCATTGGCGAAGCCTTGGCCCTGCAATTTGCCCGTCATGGTTATTATGTGGCACCGGTAAAGCGCCTGCAAACACAATAACCAATTTACAATCAACAAAACAAAAAAGGAAAAGAGCATGACGGGACGGCTAGAGGGAAAACGCGCGGTGATTACCGGGGCGGCATCGGGTCTGGGGGCGGCGATTGCCCGCATGTTTGCGGCGCAAGGCGCCCAGGTGGCGCTGACCGATATCAATCTGGATGGCGTCAAAGCCATGGCAGACAGCATTAATGGCAAATTTCAGGGCGCCGCCGCGGCCTTTGAACATGATGTGGCGGACGAACAAAGCTGGAAAGACGTGGTGGCCGCTGCCGATAAGGCGCTGGGCGGTTTTAATGTGCTGGTCAACAATGCCGGCATTGGCTCGATGGCCTCGGTCGAGGATGAAAGCTTTGAGATGTGGAAACGGGTGATGGCCGTGGACGCGGATTCGGTGTTTCTGGGCTGTAAATATGCACTGGGCGTGATGAAGCATCATGGTCCCGGCTCGATCATCAATATCTCCTCCATTGCCGGGCTTTATGCGGCGGGCAATATGAGCGCCTATAACGCCGCCAAGGCGGCGGTCTGGCTGCTCTCCAAATCCGTGGCTCTGCACTGCGCCAGCCAGGGCTATGACATTCGTTCCAATTCGGTCCACCCGGTATTTATCAAAACCCCCATTCTGGATGGCATTGGCCCGGCGATTGGCGCCAAGGATAATGATGACCTGTACAACAAGCTGGCCCGCGGCATTCCGCTGCGCCGGATCGGCGAGCCCGATGACATTGCCTATGCGGCAGTGTTTCTGGCCTCGGACGAATCCAAATTTATCACCGGCATCGAGCTTAAAATCGATGGCGGTATGAGCGCCCAGTAAACGGGCTTTCCTCCTCAGAGCCTGCCCCGGACTGGATCCGGGGATGAGGTTTGCATATTATTCTCTACCTCATACTGAGGTGTCCTGAGGGGGTGGGCGCAGCACCCCGAAGGGCCTCGGAGTACGGAGATGTAAATTCATTCATCCTTCGAGGCTCACTGCGTTCGCACCTCAGGATGAGGGTCTTGTTCCTTTAACGACCGCCTCATACTGAGGTGGCGCGTAGCGCCCTCGAAGTATGGGTGGCACTATACCCCACCAGCGCCCCTGTGGGACAAGGTTTTGCTATCCCCATCCCAAAAGCATCGCACCGGCATGGAGACAAGCTCTTTCCTCTCCCGGGCGGGAGAGGAATAAGGTGAGGGGGCATAGGCTTAAGGACAGAACCCTGACTTTGATTCACAAGCCCCTCACCCCGACCCTCTCCCCAGGGAGAGGGAGAAATCCCCCGCATAATACGTTTGAGGGTCAAAGAGGGTCATGCCTTACCCCTGGGCCGCCCATCACTTACCCCTTAAATACCCCTGAATGCGAAAAAACGGACCCTGAAACGCCCCTCCTTTATCCCTTTTTATCCCTATGTGTCCCTCGAAAAAGCGGGGATAAAACGAGGTTATCCCCATCGCGTTCAGGAGGGGTAAAATCGAACCATTTGAAAAGAAGGCCATGTGCTCATATAGGCCAAAGGCCGATAGCACAAAAATCATGTGCTCATATAGCGAGGCTTGCCGTCGCGCCCTTCGAGGCCGCTTTGCGGCGCCTCAGGATGAGGAACACAAGAGTAAAAAATGGTGGGCGATACTGGGATTGAACCAGTGACCCCTACAATGTCAATGTAGTGCTCTCCCGCTGAGCTAATCGCCCTACAATCAGGTTATCCCTGTCATAAGAGAGGCGTCTATAGCCAAGCGCCGGACCCCTTGCAAGAGGCGGCGTCAGTGTCATGCGTTTTTTAGGGGAGGGTTGTCGCGTCAGGCCGCCATTACCCGTTCCACTTCGGCGACCAGCTCGCGCAGGTGAAACGGTTTGGACAGCACTTTGGCATCCTTGGGGGCCTGATGACCGGGGTTTAGCGCCACAGCGGCAAAACCGGTGATAAACATGATCTTCAGGTTTTTGTCTTTTTCCGCCGCTTTGCGGGCCAGCTCAATGCCATCGACGCCGGGCATGACAATATCGGTCAACAACAGGTCAAAATCTGTCGGCGTGGAGCGCAGGGCATCCAGCCCTTCATCCCCATCGGCGCAAGAAACCACTTCATGACCGGCGCGTTCCAGCGCGCCTGCCAGAAAGCCTCTCATCGAATCATCATCCTCGGCCAATAAAATCCGTGCCATTTCCCACTCCTGATACCCGTTTACGCCCTTTATTGAGGCTTTTTTATGATCGCTGTGCATCACTTTAGCCCAAGAGGGTAAAGGGGTGGTGAAGGGCACAAGATTTTACAGTGCCCTTGACGGCGGGCAAAGGCCACGCGTAAATCCTGATTATGAATGTCTGGAGCACGCTTGACGCGGTTATCAAACCAACCCGGTACATGCCCTGGCCGGAGCTGGAGCATGCCTTTACAACAATTACCCCGTCACCAGAAAGCCCAGTATTGTTTGCCTCGCCTCATTCCGGGCGGTGCTATCCAAAGGCCTTCAAAGCGCTAAGTGTGCTGGATACCCGCTCTTTGCGCCTATCCGAAGATGCCTGGGTGGATGAGTTGTTCGCCGGGGTCTCGCAATATGGTGCCTCTCAGCTGATCGCCCATTTTCCTAGGGCCATGGTGGATGTGAACCGGGCCCCGGACGACTGGACGCGGACATGTATTATGACCATTGCCCGGCCCCGGCCCGGCGCAAAAGTGCCCGGGTGATGGCCGGCCTGGGGGTGATTCCACGCATGGTGGCGGTGGGTCGTCCGATTTATGCGCAAAAATTATCGTATAGCGAAGCGGTTGAGCGATTACACCATCTGCATACGCCCTATCATGAAACCCTGGCGGCGCTGTTGAACCACAAGGTTAAAACCCTGGGGGCGGCTATCTTGATTGATTGCCATTCCATGCCATCCAGTTGTGCGCAGACCTGCCCCGGGGGCAGCGCTGATTTTATTCTGGGTGATGGCCATGGGCGCACCTGTCGCCCCGGCCTGATTGCCCATGTCGAGCAGGCTTTAACCGCCATGGGGTATCGGGTCATGCGCAACATACCCTATTCGGGGGGGTATACCACCTTGCGTTATGGCCAGCCGGCGCAAGGGTTCGAAGCCCTGCAAATTGAAATAAACCGGGATCTGTATATGGATGAGGCCAGCCTGGAAAAGACCCACCGGTTTACACCGCTTCGCCGGGATATGCAGCGGCTGGGCAAGGCCATTTGCGCGTACGCCCGGACCGGATTGCCCTAAACACAAAAAAAACGCGCCCCAAAGGGCGCGTAGAGTATGTGTAGGGAGGAAACACCCAAAAGGGTGGCGACATGCGATGTCGCTGAAGTGACTTTATATTGCGGTGCACAAAAATCAAGTGTGCGATGCACAAATCTCAGGCTATGGCTATCTTTTAGGGCATGTTTGCTCTAGCTGACGCCTTTGCCGTAACGGACGGACCATCAAAGAGACTTTTTTCAATGCGTAATATTGCCATCATCGCCCACGTTGATCATGGGAAAACCACACTGGTTGACCAGATGCTGATCCAGACCGGGGTTTTCGCGGCTCATGAAGATCGCCCCGAACGGGCACTGGACAATATTGACCAGGAACAGGAACGTGGCATTACCATTATGGCCAAATGCGCCAGCGTCACCTGGCAAGACACGCGGATCAATATTATTGACACCCCGGGCCATGCGGACTTTGGCGGCGAGGTGGAACGCATTCTATCCATGGTCGATGGCGCAGTGCTGCTGATTGATGCGGCCGAAGGACCCATGCCGCAAACCCGCTTTGTGCTGTCCAAGGCGCTGAGCCTGGGCCTCAAGCCCATGGTGGTTTTGAACAAGGTGGATCGCACCGGGGCCGATCCGGAAAAAGCGCTAAACGCGGTGTTTGACCTGTTTTCAGACCTGGGGGCCAGTGATGAGCAACTGGACTTTCCTTATGTTTATGCCGCCGGGCGCGATGGCTGGGCCAGCAAGGAAGAGGGCGTGGTCGGGGAAAACCTGGATCCGCTTTTTGAAACCATTGTTGAACACACCCCGGCCCCGGAGGCGGCCAAGCGCAAGGACGAGCCTTTTACCATGCTGGTCTCCATGCTGGACGCCGACCCCTATGTGGGCCGGGTGCTGACCGGACGAATCGAAAGCGGCTCGATCCGCACCGGCGATCTGGTGCAGGCGCTGGCGCGTACCGGCGAACCCATCGAACGGGCGCGCCTGTCCAAACTGTTTGTCATGGAGGGTATGAACCGCATACCCGCCGAAGAAGTCCATGCGGGCGATATTGCCGCCATTGCCGGGTTCGGCACCGCCAATGTGGCCGACACGCTGGCCGCGCCAGAGGTGAAAGAGCCCATCGCCGCCACCGCTATTGACCCGCCCACCATGGCAGTGACCATCTCCATCAACGATAGCCCTCTTGGGGGTCGTGATGGCGACAAGGTGCAATCGCGCATCATTCGGGACCGTCTGATGCGCGAAGCACGCTCCAATGTGGCCATCGAAGTGCGCGATGCCTCCACCGGTGCCGATGCGCTGGAACTGGCCGGGCGCGGCGAGCTGCAATTGGGCGTTCTGATTGAAACCCTGCGCCGGGAAGGCTTTGAGCTGTCGGTTTCGCGTCCGCGCGTCCTGATCCGCACCGATGAGGCCACCGGCGAACGGTTGGAGCCTTATGAAGAAGTGATCTGTGATGTGGACGAAAACCATGCCGGCACGGTGATTGAAAGCCTGACTGGGCGCAAGGCGGAGCTGAAAAACATGTCGCCGGCCGGTGCCGGCCATACGCGGCTGGTGTTTGATGCGCCGTCCCGATCCTTGATTGGCTATGGGGGCCGGTTTTTGACCGAAACCCGGGGCAAGGGCGTGCTGAACCGCGTCTTTTCCCATTGGGGGCCATGGCGCGGTGTGATCGAGGATCGGGCCCGCGGTGCGCTGATCTCCATGGCTGATGGCAAGGCGTCTGCCTTTGCCCTGATGAATATTGAACCGCGCGGCACGCTGTTCATTGGCGCTGGCGAACAGGTCTATAACGGCATGGTCATTGGCGAATGCACCCGGGGTGATGATTTGATGGTCAATCCGATCAAGGGCAAAAAACTGACCAATATGCGCGCCTCGGGCAAGGATGACGCGGTGACATTGATCACACCAAAGCGTCTCACTTTGGAACAGGCGATCGCCTGGATCGCCGATGACGAGCAAGTGGAAGTCACGCCAAGCGTCATCCGTGTACGAAAAACGGAATTAGATCCCATCAAACGCAAGCAAAAACAAAAGCTTAACAAATAGCCTTAGTTTGGCACCGCTTTTGCACTCACACTGTCAGGCACAAAACAACGTGTCAGGTAATAAAGTGAGTGCGTTATGGTCAATTCAATCGATATACATGTAGGGCGTCGTCTGCGTCGTCGTCGTCGCCTTTTGGGCATGACCCAACAGGGTTTGGGCGAACAGGTCGGTATCCGTTTCCAGCAGATTCAAAAATATGAATGTGCGGCAAACCGGATCAGCGCGTCGCGCCTGTTTGATCTTTCCGAGGCTTTGCACGTTCCGGTGCAATACTTCTACGATGGGCTTAGCTCCGAAGAAGCGGCCAATGATTCCCATGCCTTGCCGGCCGATATTCTGACGCAAGGTGAAACCATGGAATTGGTCCGGGCCTATTACACGCTCGATGAAAGCACCCGGCGACGCCTGCTGGAACTGGCCAAAGCCATGAGCGGTTCGGCACCGGCGGCCTAGGCCCAACATTGATCACATTACCGGACTGGCCTTACGCCCGGCCCGGCGATAGAAGAACGCATGTCAAAAACACTGATATGCCAAAACTCCTCTTCTGACCTGCCACGCCTTCTTGGCGAGGAAGAGCGTGCCCTTTATGGCCGCTTTTCCTTTGCCCTGGCCGATGCGGCCGCCAAGGTAACCTTGGCCCATTTTGATACCCCCATCGGGGTTGAGGTCAAACCGGATCACCCCAGCGGTTATGATCCGGTGACCATTGCGGACCGCGGTGCAGAGCGCGCCATACGGGATTTGCTGGATACCCATTATCCCGATCACGGCATTCGCGGCGAAGAATATGGGGTCAAAGACGCCAAAAATGATTTTCACTGGGTGCTGGATCCCATTGATGGTACCCGCGCCTTTATCAGCGCTTTGCCAGTCTGGGGTACGCTGATTGCGCTGACCCGAAAGACGCGGCCGGTTCTGGGCATTATGGATCAGCCGGTGACCGGCGAGCGATTTTTTGGTCTTGGTGATGAAGCCTGGTTATATAAAAACGGCCAGCAACAAAGAGCCCTAAACGTGCGCCCCTGCGAAGGTCTGCACGCGGCAACCCTTTGCACCACCGACCCCCATCTTTTCACCCAAAAAGAGCGCCCCGCATTTGAAGTGCTCCGCGAAAAGACACGGCTGCAACGCTATGGTCTGGACTGTTATGCCTATGCCGCACTGGCCCGCGGCGGCATTGATCTGGTCATCGAATCCGGCCTTCAGGATTATGATATTGCCGCCCTGATCCCCATTGTCGAGGGCGCCGGCGGCACGGTTACCAACTGGTCAGGCGGCCCCGCCTGGCAGGGCGGGCAAGTGCTGGCCACGGGAGATACCCGCGTGCATGAAGAGGCGCTGAGGCTCTTGACCAAAGCGGCACTTTAGAGCGCCGGCACATCCGACAAAGCCGCCACAATGGGGCAATCAATGCTGGCATCGCGCGGACAGGCATCGACATAGGCGGCCAGCACATCTTCCATCTGCCTCAGGTCGTCTATTTTTGCCCGCACGTCCTTTAATTGCCTTTCAGCCTTTTGGCTGATTTGCTGACAGGTGCGTCCTTCTGAATTTGCCAGATTGAGCAAAGAGAGAGTCTGGGAGAGACTGAACCCCAGCGCCCGACAGCGTTTAACAAACATCAGGCGTTCAATTTGTGCCTTTGTATAAAGGCGATAGCCATTCTGGCCTCTTTCAGGCGCGTCTAAAATCCCCGCCTTTTCATAATAGCGAATCGTTTCAATTTTTACCCCGGCCAGTTTGGCAACCTCGCCAATATAAAAATCACGTGTGTGTGAGGCCATGATAAAAACCTTGAGCCTATAGTTACTACAGGCCTTATACACTGGCTCAGGTTTCAAAAACAAGGCAATGTTAAATCATGGTAAAAACGAGCATCCAGACCGTATGCTTACTTGGCGCGCTGATGGCCGCTCCCGGAACGGCGTTTGCCGCCCCCATCACCTTTAATACCGCCCTGCCAGTCAGCAAGGGCGAGTTTCTGGCCCGCCAGCAATTTATCGTCACCAACCTGTCTGATCGCCTGGGCGGCATGAAGCGCGATGTCACCGTGCGCGCTGGGGTTTCGGTACTGGGCTATGGGGTAACGCCAAAACTGGCAGTTTTCGGCGTGGCTCCCCTGGTCAATATTGATCGTGAAATCGGCACCATGAACCGCAATGATACCGGACTTGGCGATGCCACCGTGTTTGCCCGCTATGAAATTTATAGAAAGGATCGCCCCGGGAAAACCATTCGCATTGCTCCCTTTGCCGGTTTAACCCTGCCCACGGGCCGCACTGGCAAAACCGGAGATGGTTCAACTGATGGCTTTGCCGGCCTGATCTTCACCGCCGCCAGCACCAATTGGAATTTTGATAGTCAGATCAAATATACGGTTAACCGGCGCGCCAAAGGATTTGCGCGCGGTGATACGATCAGCGCGGATGCTTCACTACAATATCGGCTGTCGCCAAATGCCATCACCGTCAGCACCCATGGATTTCTATATGGCGTGATGGAGGCCAATCTAACCCAATTACAGAGAGATCGGCTGGGTGGTCTCATTAATCCCGATTCCGGCGGCACACAGGCCTTTCTGTCGCCGGGTTTACAATATGCCACCCGGCGCTGGATTGCCGAAACCGCCCTGAAAATACCGGTGGTGAATGATTTGCATGGCGCCGCGCTGGCCCCGAATTATTCCCTGATCACCAGTCTTCGCTTTAATTTTTAAAAGGAGAACCTCATGTTCAAAACCCTCACCCTATCCTTGGGCCTCATCATGCTGGCCGGATCTGCCATGGCCGGCGAAACCGGATACACACTTCAGGTAGATGGAATGACCTGCCCGTTCTGTGTGGCCACGTCTGAAAAGGCCTTAAAGAAAATCAAGGGCGTCAAGGGCGCCACAGCCGATCTGAAAACCGGCGTGATCAATGTGTGCACCGATGGTTCGGTCAATTTTACCGATGACCAGCTCAAGGCCCTGTTTCTGGAAAAAGGCTTTACCTATCGCCAGATGACGAAAACCAAAACCTGTGCTGCGGCGGCCCCTTCCAAAGTGACTGACGCGGCGGCCGGATAATCGTGGCGGAGCAACGGAACGGTGTAGGCCTTAGTCGGTGGGGCTGGGTGTTGTTGTTTACCTCAACCACCACAATGATTTGCTGCGCCTTGCCAATCATGCTGGTGGCGCTGGGCTTTGGGGCAGTTTCGGCGGCAATGTTTTCAAACTTCCCGTTTCTGGTAACGCTGGCGCATCACAAAATATGGTTGTTTTCTGGCAGTGCCGTGTTGTTATTGCTGGCCGCCTGGGCGCTTTACCGACCGGGACGAGCCTGCCCCACGGACCCGGTTTTAGCCGCCGCCTGCGAACGCGCGGATCGGTGGAACCGGCGTTTTCTGATCGTTTCAGCAGGATTATGGGTCATAGGCTTTACAGCGGCCTATCTGTCCCTGCCGCTATTGAAATTTTACGAAAAAATCACCGGCGGTTAAGCGGCACCTGCCTTATTTGGCTCGTTCCAAAAGCGCAAAAAAACCTTCCATAAACCGGTTGCGGTATTGGTCCTGCTCTTCGATCAATTCGTGCAGAGCGCCCGGAATATTTTCATAGACCGCATCGGGCATCAGCGCATGGGCGGCCTGGATCGCGTCATTGCTGACCAAGGCCTCTTTGCCCGCGCTGGCCAGATAAACTGGCAGGGAAAGCGTTGCAAACCCATCTTTTTTAAACATGCGTTTTTGCTTTTTCAGGGCCGCCTTTAGCCAGCCAAAGGTTGGCGGACCAAGGTGAATGCCTTCATTCATGGCATTGCGCCGTTGATCGCGGCCAAAGCGTTCCTTGTCCGAGGTCAGCGTATCGGCTGCATTTTCACTTTGCGCGCCGCCACCATCAATACCCGGCGGGCTTTTGGCGGCAAAACCCAGGGCGTTGGCCACACTGATCATCATTTCCATGCCGACGCCGCCGGCCTTGAAGCCAAACATGGGGGCGCTGAGCGCCATGCCAGCAAGGTCAAGATTACCCCGATGTGCCACATCAGCGGCAATCAGGCCCCCCATGGAATGGGCCCCCAGCACCAGCGAGCCGCTAAGCCGGTCTTGCAAATGGCCCGCCAGGGTTTCCATATCCACGGCATAATCGGTAAAGCTTTTTACATGACCTTTTAACGGGTCTTTGAGCAAACGGTCCGACAACCCCTGGCCGCGATGATCAATCACTGCAAAGTTGTAACCGCGCACCGTTAAATCACGGGCAAGTTCCAGAAATTTTTCCAGATATTCCGAGCGGCCGGGGGAAAACAAAACCGAGCCCTTGGCCCGCCCTTGCGCCGGGCAAAATGCCGCGCGCAGTCGCACGTTATCCTTGCCGGTAAACCAGAATACCTCGGTTCCCTTGGGGGCCGGATCATCTTCAAGGACAATCAGGGGGGCCGTTTCAAGGGGCATCAGGGCTCTCCGTTTTTTGGGGGGCTGGTTTGCGAAACCGCAAAGTCATACGATCGCTTTCGCCAATGTCATCAAAATGCTGGCGGTTAAAGGCCGGGTCCGGGGTCTCGCCCGGCGGCGCGCTGCGTCGTACCGGCGGCAGGGTCCACACCCCAAAGGGATGATCCGCCGTATCCTTGGGGTTGGCGTTGATATCGCTTTGGGCTTCAAAAACAAAGCCCGCATCCTTGGCCAAATCCTTGACCAGGGATCGTTGTACATAGCCTGAACTGGCCAGCGGGTCTTGTTCGCGGGCATCGGGCAGACGGTGTTCAACCACACACAAAACCCCACCAGGTTTCAGGGCCGCATAAAAATCGGCAAAGGCCTTGGTGGCGATGCCCTGGGCCATCCAGGAGTGCACATTACGAAAAGTCAGGACCAGGTCCATGCTGTTATCGGGGGCCAGCTTTTCCGAAGTGGCACTGAAAACACTGGTCTTTATGGGACCATAGCGATCTTCATCCCCAAAAGCGCGCTTGAACGACTGGCTGAGCATGCGGGCCTGATCCGACGTGGCCGGATCCAGAAGGGCCGCGCGGTATTGACCCCCCATTTTCTTTGATCCAGGGCGCCAGAATCTGGGTATACCAGCCACCACCCGGCCAAATTTCCAGCACCTTTTGCCCCGGGGCCAATCCGCAAAACTCTAGGGTTTTGATCGGGTGGCGCCATGGGTTGCGGGCCTTGTCTTTTTCGGATCGCCATTCGCCCTTAACAGCCCATTCCAGCGTACCCACAGGAGGGCCCTGGGGGATGGGAGCCGCTTCGGGAATTGGGATCTGTGCCACCGTTTTGGGTTTCGGGTCTTTACAGCCTGCCAGTGCCAAAACAAGCATGCCAGACGTTAAAACGGTACGCAGGCCAAAGGGCGGGCACAAGGACATGGGTTGATCTCCGATACGCGTAAAGACACAGAAAGATGCAGTCATAGGCATGTCCGCATCTTTGACGCAAGGGTTCTTGAAAAACTTGTCATCAATACCAAATATATTTTGAAGGCGCCATTCGGGCCTTCATACGCTGCTGCCAACCGGAGCAGCGTCACGATCGGCTGATCCGGGCCGTAATGCACCGGGTCAACATGTTGCTTGAAGAAGGAGATAAGGACATGCAAAGTTTTGATTTTACACCCCTGTACCGCACGCTGGTTGGTTTTGACCGGGTTGCAGATATGATTGACGAGGCCGCCAAAATTGATCCGGCTTCCCAAGGCTATCCCCCCTATAATATCGAACAGTTTGCCGACGATGCCTATCGTATCGAGCTGGCCGTAGCCGGGTTTGGCGAAGACGATCTCAATATCGAAGTGCGCGAAGGCGTGCTGATTATCACCGGCAGCAAAACCACCACCGATGAAGAACGTCAGTTCCTGCATCGCGGTATTGCCGAGCGCGCTTTTGAGCGCCGCTTCCAACTGGCCGACTATGTGGTTGTGCAAGGTGCTGCGCTGGAAAACGGCCTGTTGCGCATCGATCTGAAACGCGAATTACCCGAGGCAATGAAGCCCCGAACCATCAAGATTGACAAGGTCGCACACCGGGGCCGCAAGCTGGTAACGGGTAAGAAAGCCAACTAACCAATTGGCGTGTGCCGATACGAAAAGGCGGTGCCGATGGCACCGCCTTTTTTGATTCCATACTCCCGCTACCGGTGGTTTACCCGATCCCCAGATCCAGACGAAGCCGGGCGCCAATGGTGCCGCCATCCCCCTCGAT
The DNA here is from genome assembly GCA_030949705.1 of Robiginitomaculum sp. GTDB lineage: Bacteria > Pseudomonadota > Alphaproteobacteria > Caulobacterales > Maricaulaceae > Robiginitomaculum_B. The sequence goes on from JAUZSF010000005.1 coordinate 135,780, forward strand.
CCGACCGGCCAGCACATCATAAAGTGCCTGTGCACAGGTCTGCATTTGCGGCAGGGATTCGCGTGTGGGATTGTTTTGCGGACGGGTTAGCGTGCACAATTGGCCCGCAATTTCCGTCACCAGATTATAGCCAAACGTGGCCCCCTGACCCTTCAGATCATGGGCAATGCCAAAGGCACGAGCCATGTTTTGCTGAAAATCTTCTTCATCCGCGGATTGCGCGGCTTTTCCTATGAACTCTTTCAAGGTGTTTGCATCGCCTTCGGCACCGGCCGCAAATTCCTCACCCATGCCGGCAAGGGCCGCCCCGGCCGCATCTGCCATCGCGGCGAGATCATCTGGAAGCTCAAAATCGTCGTCTTCGAACATGACTTTACATCCCTATGGACGCAAATGGTGCTCCCTGAATATTAAAAGAGTTATAATTGCGCGCCTTTGGGCAAAAGTATTTCCCGTACGGTTACACAAATCTTTATAACATCCGCTAAAACCAGCATGTTTGCACCGATAAAGACGGTCTATTGGATGGCAGGAAGGGCGCTGGCGCGACTTTCATCCAGATAACGGGCACTTTGAATATCCAGACTGCCCGGGGCCAGTGTAATCAGCAAGGGATTGCCCGTAGGGATTTCCACATTAACGATGTCCTCATCCGGTACGTTGAACAACAGCTTGACCAAGGCCCGCAATGATTGCCGTGGGCGGAAATCAGCGTGTTGCCCCCCCCTAACAGTTTAGGCTCTATGGTGTTTTCCCAATAGGGCAGTACCCGGTCCAGCGTCATTTTCAGGGATTCCGTTACCGGCAATGCTTCACGTGAAACATGAGCGTAGCGCCGGTCAAGGCACGGGTTCAGCGGATTATCCCATTCCATGGGCGGCGGCGGAATATCATAGGACCGGCGCCAGATATGCACCTGTTCATCACCATGTTTTTTGGCGGTTTCGGCCTTGTTCAACCCGGTCAACGCGCCGTAATGACGTTCATTCAGCCGGTAATCCTTGGCCACCGGCAACCAAACCTCATCCATTTCTGCCAAGGCCAGCCACAGGGTGCGGATCGCCCGGGTCTGTAATGAGGTATAGGCCTGATCAAAATCATGGCCGCATTTGGCCAGCAATTGCCCGGCCTTGCGGGCCTCGTCCTCACCCTTTGGGGTCAGGGGCACATCCACCCAGCCGGTAAAGCGGTTTTCCAGATTCCATTGGCTCTGGCCGTGACGAACAAGCGCAAGTGCAGTCATGGGGAGGGTCCTTTATTTATATGGGCCGGCATACCCTTGAGAGGGAAAACTGGCAAGCGGTTATGCACACACTGCGCCCGGGTGAACATATTTTTACTCGCCAAAGCCAGTTGGCTCGTTTACATGAAAAACAGACTTTTTACAGGAAGAAAAACCATGAAACCGATTGTGTTGGCCAGTTTTGGCCTTGCCGTATTACTTGCCGCCTGCAACCCCCGCCCAAAATGGTGACAAAGACGATCAACCTGCCGTGGCGGTGGACCAACCGGAATTCAGCGAAGATATGAGCCCGGCCCAGAAAAACCTGATCCGGGGCAGGGCCTTTCTGGATGAAAACAAAAACGCCAAAGGGGTAAAGACCACCGATAGCGGCCTGCAATACAAGGTCATAAAAGCCGGCCCCAAAGATGGTGAACACCCCTATCCCGGTCAGTTTGTCTGTGTGAACTATGAGGGTAGAACCATTGATGGCAAAGAATTTGACAGCTCCTATACCCGCGGTGTGCCAGCGGTATTCCCCTCCAATCGCCTGATCAAGGGTTGGGTCGAGGCCCTGGCCATGATGCGCCCCGGCGATGAATGGATGCTCTATATTGCGCCGGAACTGGCCTATGGCGCCAGCGGCACCATGGGTGGACCTATCGGGCCAAATGAAACCCTGGTGTTCAAAATCAATCTCATCAAGCTGATGGATCTGAGCGTGGATGAATACCGCCGGACCTATGGCGTTGATCAGACCCTTGATTGTTCCAAGGCCTCCTGATGGAGGGGGCGCGCGCCCAGGTTCGGGACATCCTGACCACCCTTGTGGGGTTTGATACGGTTTCGCGTAATTCCAACCTGGCCCTGATTGACTGGGTAGAAGGCTATTTGCAAAATCTGGGTGCCCAGTGCGCCCGCGTGCTAAGCGATGATGGCAGAAAGGCCAATTTTTACGCCACCCTAGGACCAATGAACCCGGGCGGTCTGGTGCTGTCAGGCCATACCGATGTGGTGCCGGTTGACGGTCAAAACTGGTCCAGCGATCCATTTATCTTGCGCGAACAGGGTGGGCGTTATTATGGCCGCGGCACGTGCGATATGAAGGGCTTTATTGCCTGTACCCTGGCCGCCGCGCCGGATTTTGCCCGGGCGAAACCGGCCCGCCCGGTGCATTTTGCCTTTTCCTATGACGAAGAAGTTGGCTGTATCGGTGCACCTTCACTGATCGAGGCCTTGCGCCGCGACCTGCCCACCCCGGCCGCGGTATTGGTGGGCGAGCCCAGTGATATGCATGTGGTCAGTGCCCATAAGGGGCAAAATGCATATCATGTGCAGGTTTTGGGCAAAGAGGCCCATTCCAGCCTGCCCCATCAGGGGGCATCGGCGGTGATGGCAGCCGGGCGGTTAATGGCCGAGCTTTGCACCATTGCCGATGATTTGCGCACCCAGGCCGATCCGCATAATCCGTTTGATCCGCCCTATGGCACCTTGACCATCGGACTGGTCAACGGCGGCACCGCGGTCAATATCATTGCCAAGGAATGCACATTTTCATGGGATTTACGCCTGTTGCCCAGCGATGATTGCGCCGCCATCGAAGCGCGCTTTGCGCAAAAGGTAAAAGAGGTTGAGGCCCAGATGCGCCAAAGCGCGCCCGAGGCAAGGATTATTTTTGAGCGCAAAACCAGCGCCCCCCCGCTGGATGCGGACCCCCAAAGCGCCGCCGAACAGATTGCCCGTCTGCTGACCGGGGATAATGACAGCCGCGTGGTGTCCTACACCACCGAGGCCGGACATTTTCAACAGGCCGGCCTGCCCGCCGTGATCTGTGGGCCCGGTTCAATCGAACAGGCCCACAAGCCTGATGAATTTGTGACCATAAGCCAGCTGGATCTGTGCCTGGAAACCTTAAAGAAGCTGCCCAAACATCTGAGTCATTAAGGTCGCCCCTATTGGCTGGCCCAGACGATGCGGGCAATCCAGTCCACATCCTTGCGGTCCAGAACCCGGTCCGGATATTCGGGGTTAAGCGAGGCCAGCTCGATCCGGGTCTGAGTCATGCGTCGCAACTCCTTGGCCATCACCTCGCCATCACGGGTGCGCACCACCACCCGGTCACCGCGACGCACGCTTTCTTCGGGGGCGACCACAATGCGGTCCCCATCGCGAAAGACCGGCTCCATGGAATCTCCGGAAATTTCCAGCGCATAGGCGCGGCTGCCATCAAAGCCGGGAAAGCGCACTTCGTCCCAGCCAGTGCCGATGGGATAACCCGCATCATCAAAAAAGCCGCCGGAGCCGGCCTGTGCCAGACCGATCAACGGCACCGGACGACCAGACGATGGCCCGCCACTGGCCATGGCGGCAAAATCTTCAAAGTTTACCTCAACCGCATCCAGCACCTTGGCAAGGCTTTCGGTGGAGGGCCAGCGCAGACGGGTTCCATTGGCGGCATAGCGCTTGGAAGGGTTGAACGCGGTGGCATCCAGCCCGGCCTTGCGCGCCAGACCCGAGGGACTGAGGCCCGCCCGTTTTGCGAGAAGGTCCAATCCTCGCCAGATTTGTGTATGGGTCAGCATATTTTTCGACACCATTGCAGAATCAAGAGAATATACACCCACATTTAGGAATGTAAACCTAGGCCATGGACCCTATTAATTTAAGCCGTTCTGCGTTATTGGCGCATCATGGATGACGTGATTTACCGCCTGATGGACCAACAAAGCTGGCTTGAAGCCAAACGGGCAGGCGTGTTTTTGGGCGGCGCAGATGACAAACGCGATGGCTTTATCCACTTTTCCACCGCCGCCACCGTGCGTGAAACGGCCCGGCGCTATTATGCCGATATACCGGACCTGATGTTGATCAGCATTGCGGTAAAAGACGTTGAGGCAGATTTGAAATGGGAGCCATCGCGCGGCGGTCTTTTGTTTCCACACCTTTACGCCCCCTTGGCCGTAAGTGCCGTTCAGGCAGCCCAATTGCTGGGCCGTAATGAAAGCGGCCATGACTTTGGGTCACACATTCCATGAGCCTTTATGACCTTGCCGGCGCGGTCATGCGCCGCCTGCCCGCCGAAACCGCCCATGGGCTGACCATCCAGGCCTTAAGGACCGGTCTTGGTCCGGTGCAACATGCCCCGGATGATCCGATTTTGCGCACCCAGCTTGGCCCTCTTGACCTTGCCAACCCCATTGGCCTGGCCGCCGGATTTGACAAAAACGCCCGCGCCGGGGCCGCCATGATCCGGGCCGGCTTTGGCTGGGTGGAATGTGGCACGGTTACGCCTTTGCCACAGGCGGGCAATCCACGGCCACGCCTGTTTCGCCTCTCCCGGGATGGGGCGGTGATCAACCGTATGGGTTTTAACAATGACGGGCTGGATCATTTTGCCCGCAACTTCACGGCGCAAAGACGCCGCGCCCCCATGATCGGAGCCAATATCGGGGCCAATAAAACCTCCAAGGACCGTATTGGCGACTATGTTACCGGCCTGAAAACCCTGTGGGGCCTGCCGGCCTGGTTCACCATCAATATTTCATCGCCCAACACGCCGGGCCTGCGCGAATTGCAGGGCAAGAACGCCCTGCAGGAGCTGTTGGGACGGATCATGGAGGCACGCGCAGCGCTCACCGAAGATCAGCCATCACCGCCGTTTTTCCTGAAAGTATCGCCCGACCTGGATGACACCCAGATCAGCCAGATCAGCGAGGCAGCCCGTCATTACGCGCTGGACGGCCTGATCATCAGCAATACCACCATCAGCCGCCCGGATGATCTGCAAAGCGCGGCACGGGACGAGGCGGGCGGTTTGTCCGGCAAGCCATTATTTACCCGCTCTACCGAAGTGTTGCGCGCCTTCAGGCACGCCACAAACGGGCGCATGGCCCTGATCGGGGTGGGCGGCATTGCTTCGGGCGCAGATGCCTATGCCAAGATCTGCGCCGGGGCCAGCGCCGTACAATTATACACCGCCTTGGCGCTATACGGACCATCTCTGGTTGGCACCATCAAGGCTGAATTGGCTGAGATATTGCGTGCCAACGGCTTTGCCAGTGTCGGTGACGCCGTAGGTCGTGATTAGGGGCGCGTTGGGGTAATGCCCCGCTCCAGCGCCGGATACGCCACCAACAGGGTTAACCCGCGCGCCACAAAATAAATCAGAAACGCCGTCCAGACCCCGGCATTGCCATGGGGGGCGAAAAGCGCATCAAAGGCCAGATAAATCAGCAAGGATGCCAGCGAAGCATTGCGCATAGCGGCACTGCGGGTGGCCCCGGTGAAAATGCCGTCCAATTGCCAGGAACCGATCCCCAAAATGGGCACCGCCGCACACCAGGGCAAAAACCCGATGGCGGCTTCGCGCACCGCTTGATCGGCTATCAATTGACTGATTACCCAGTCGCCGCCAAAAAGGGTCAGAGCCGCAAATCCAAAGGCACAGGCAAAGGCAAATTCGCTGGTCAGGCGCACGGCGCGGCGTAAATCCGCGATGGAACCACGGCCAACAGCTCGGCCGGTTTCTGCCTCAGCGGTATAGGCAAAGGCATCCAGCACAAAGGCCCACACCATGATGAACTGTAACAACACCTGATTGGCAGCCAGCAACACATCCCCCTGACGGGCCCCGGCATTGATAAACCAGCTAAAGCCAAAGGTCAGGAAAATGGAGCGCAAAAACAGATTGAAATTCAACCCGAACAGTTTTTTCAGTGCCCCCGTATCCAACAATTGAGACAGCGAAAGCGTGGCCAAAAGGGTGGTCCGGTCTGTCTTAAAGGCCCGCAAAACCAGGACCAGCCCCAGCAGAAACGCCATCCATTCGGCAATCGCCGTGCCCGCAGCCACCCCGGTTGGCCCCCAGCCAAGGCGCAAGACAAACCACGCGTCCAGAGCGCCATTGGTGATCGCCAAAACCGCCTGTACCATCAGTGCCAGACGGGTTTTTCCCGCCCCGATCAACCAGCCGGTGACGGCAAACAGGCCCAGCGCCGCCGGGGCGCCCCAAAAACGCGCCGCCACATAGGCCGCCCCCTTGGCCTCGACCAGATCGCTGCCTTGCAGAATATTGAAGGCCAGCACGCTGATCGGCGTTTTCAAGACCAGAAAAGATAATCCCAGCACTAGGCCGATCAACAGGGCGCGCGCAACTGTGCGCTGGCTCTCGGCCATATCCCCCGCACCCAGAGCCTGGGCAGTAAAGCCGGTGACCCCCATGCGTAGAAAATAAGTGCTCCAGTAAAAAACCGCGAAGACCATGGCGCCCAGCGCCACCCCGCCAATGTCAGTGGCATCGCCGGCCAGGCCAATTACCGCCGTATCGATCACCCCCACCAGCGGGATCAGCGCATTGGCGAAGATCATTGGCCAGGTCAGCGCCATTACGCGCCGGCGGGTTAGTGTCCGGGTCATTTCGCGCTAGCCCTTTTATGCAGGCGGTCCAGACCCCCGCATTCCTTTATTCAATAATTTTGATCACGGCTTCAATGGGGCGGCCAATCGCGGCCCGGTCGCCATTGACCACAATGGGCCGTTCGATCAGTTTTGGATGTTCACTCATGGCCACAATCAAGGCCTCTTCATCACTGACCGAGGAAAGCCCTAAATCCTTATAGGCATCTTCGCCCTTACGCATCATATCGCGTGCCGATTGCAGGCCCAGCTTGTTGACCAACGAAGACAGCTCGTCCGTATCAGGCGGGGTTTCCAGATACAGCACGGTTTCATAGTCCAGCCCGCGTTCGTCCAGCAAGGCCTTGGTGGCCCGAGATTTGGAACAACGTGGATTATGATAAAGCTTCATAGTCATAGTTTACTCCGACGATGGGGTGGCAATGCAGGAGGGATCCTGTTCGATCATGATATAGGGCTTGCTAAAGCAGCGTTTAAAGCGCAAGGCCGCATCCAGATTGGGTTTGCGACCATCACTGCCGGTGGCCTGTTTTTTCAGGCGCTCAATGGCCTGATCCAGGGCAGCCTTGTCTTCGGAAAGCCAGGCATTAAAGGCTGCCAGATAGGCGTTCCAATCCATGGCCCCCAGTTTGGCCGGAGTGTTGTCCTGTGCCAGCCGCAATTGCAACAAGGCGATCTGCTTGCGATCCGCCAGAGCAAAATTGCGCGCGGCCTGATAATGCTGGGTGCGCAATTGGGGTCCATCCAGATCCCCTTCATGGTCCACCAACCACGAGACGATGCTGGCCCCGGCATCAAAGAAGCACTTTTTGGAGGACAGGGAACGCCAGCCATCGGGCCCATAATTAAAGGCATCATAATCCAGGGCAGCAAAGGCGGTCATGTCGCTGCCGCTGACGCTACAGGTCGGGTGATCTTCCTGGGCAGAAACAGAGGAAGCCATCATCATGGTAATGCCAAGGCCAAGGCCGATTACAAATATCTTCATGATGGTTTCTTTCCTTTACGCGAACCAGAGGATGGTTTTGCCGACAGGACGGGCAGAGAGTCAAGCAAAGCCTGTGCATCTTGCAGGTGCAGGCGTTCGACCATTTCCCCGTTCAGGTTAATCACGCCCTTGCCCGCATTCTTTTTCAGCTTAAAGGCCCGCACAATGGCCCGGGCGCGCTTAATGGCCTCTTCGGATGGCCCAAAAACAGTGTTGGCCGGCTCGATCTGTACCGGATGGATCAGGGTTTTGCCATCAAAGCCAAAACGTTTGCCCTGTTTGGCTTCGCGGACAAAGCCGTCCGCATCGCCAAAAGCGTTATACACCCCATCCAGCACCTTCAGGCCATAACCCCGCGCCGCCAGAACAATCATTGCCAGATGAGAACGCAAGGCTTCGCGGTCATTGGCCAATCCATCACAGCCCAGTTCTTTGGCCAGATCATTGGTCCCCGCGATCAGGGCCCCCAACCCGGTTCCGGCGGCGCTGGCGGCAATCTCCCGGGCATTTAAAACCCCGCGCGGCGTTTCCACCATGGCCCAAAGGGCGGGCAGGGGCCGCCCCGGCACCTGCGCCGAACGGGCCATAACCGCACGCACCCGATGCAACATGGCCGCACTTTCCACTTTGGGAATGACCAGCACATCCACTCCCGCCGGAGTCATCGCCAGCAGGTCTGCCTCGGCCCAGCCGGTATTGAGCGCATTGATCCGCACCGCCCTTAATGGGGTTTTCCACCCTTCCACAGACAAGGCCCGCAAAGCCGCTGACCGGGCATCATCTTTTTCCCCGACCGCGACGGCATCTTCCAGATCCAGGATAACGGCATCTGCATTTATAGCGGGGGCCTTGGCCAGTGCCTTAGGACTGGCAGCAGGAACAAACAATACGGAACGCATAGAGATTGGCATAATTAATCCTTGATGAGAGCGCGCGATATTTTTTTAACATCTTTGCGCAATAGTGCCCCCATGAAAACCGTGCTTTTAATCTCTTCACAGGCGGCATCCAGCCGCGTTGGGGCCTCTGTTTCGGCCTTTGCCCTGCAACGCATGGGCGTAGAGGTCATTACCCTGCCTACCGTTTTGATGGGTCGCCATCCGGGCTGGGGAGATCCGGGGCTGGTGGAAATTGACGCCGACGGCTTGTCGCGCATGTTCCTGGCGGTACAGGCCCAGGGCGTTCTGGATAAAATCGATGCGGTGGTCACCGGCTATTTTCGTTCTTCGCGGCAAATCACCGCCGCCGCGGCCATGATCGACTATGTGCGCGCCGCCAAGCCCGATGTAATGGTGGTGGTCGACCCGGTGATGGGGGATGAACCCGATGGCCTTTATGTGTCCGATGCCGTGGCCGAAGCGATTAAACGGGATCTGGTGCCCCGGGCCGATATTATCACCCCCAATGCCTGGGAATTGGCGCATATTTCTGATCGGCCGGTGTTTGATGAAGGCTCTGCCGTTGAGGCGGCGCGGGCCACAAAATGCCCGCAGGTGATTGCCAGCTCGACCCCCAGTACCGCATTGTGCGCCACCTTGGCGGTCAGCAAGGACGAAGCCTGGTGCGTCACCACCTCGTGTTACAAAAATGTACCCCGGGGCACCGGCGATCTGTTGACCGCGCTCTTCACCGCCCATCTGCTTAATGGCAGCACCATCCGGGCGGCGCTGGAAACCTCGGTTTCCTCTATTGATATGGTGCTGAGCGAAGCCCAGCGCCTGGAATCCAAAGAACTGCCCCTGGTGGCCACCCAGGAACGGCTGGTCAGCCCGCGCACCGGGGTTTCTGCCCGCCCGCCATTACAGGCGCGGCGCCATGCCCGCTGGGTGGCTGGCATGGATGGCTGTCCCGGTGGCTGGATCGCGGTAATGCTGGATGTTACCGGCCAGCACGCGCCCATTATGCGCCCCTTGCGCGGCTTTTGGGATGTCCTGCTAACACCGGAACGGCCGGAAATTGTAGCGGTGGATATGCCCATTGGCTTTCTGGAAAAGGCGGTACGCGGTGGCCGGGGGTGTGAACGCGCGGTGCGCGAACGCCTGGGGCCACGCAAATCTTCGGTATTCTCATCGCCCAGCCGGCGGGCGCTTTATACCACCAGTTATGAAGCGGCCTGTGCCGCCAATGCCAAATCCGCCGAGCACGCTCCCAAACTGTCCCAGCAAACCTTTGCACTCTTTGACAAGATGCGCGAAATCGATGCGCGCATCACCCCGGATCTGCAATCACGCATTTTTGAAACCCATCCCGAGCTATGCTTTACCCTGATCCGTGAAGGCGAGCCCTGTGAGCATGCCAAAAAAACCATTGAAGGCGAAAAGGAGCGCGTCGAGGCTTTGCAGAAAATCGGCTTTGAGCCTGAATTTCTGGCCAAAGAGACGTTCACCCCCCCTAAGTGCCGTGCGCAATGATTTTCTGGATGCCTGTGCCTGTGCCTGGACGGCACAGCGCATACTGTTCGGGGCCGCCGAAACCCTGCCCAAAGACCCGGCACGGGACGCCAACGGACTGGAAATGGCGATCCGGGGATAAAGGTTCGACCCTTTATACTTCGAGGGCGCTGCGCACTACCTCAGTATGAGGGTATTATGGCTAATCATCAGCCATCATCCATTTTCAGCGCCGCGATGAAGGCGGTTTGGGGGATTTCCACCTTGCCGAACTGGCGCATTTTTTTTCTTGCCGGCCTTTTGCTTGTCGAGCAATTTACGCTTGCGGGTGGCATCGCCGCCATAACATTTTGCCGTCACATCCTTGCGCAGGGCCGCAATGGTTTCGCGGGCAATCACCCGCCCGCCAATGGCCGCCTGGATCGGGATTTTGAACATATGCCGCGGGATCAGGTCTTTCAGTTTTTCACACATCAGACGGCCGCGCGCCTCGGCGCGGGAGCGGTGCACCAGCATGGATAGCGCATCTACTGGTTCGGCATTGACCAGGATCGACATTTTCACCAAATCCCCCTCGCGATAACCGATCATGGAATAATCAAAGCTGGCATAGCCCTTGGTCAGGGATTTCAGCCGATCATAGAAATCAAACACCACCTCGTTCAGCGGCAATTCGTATTCAATCATCGCTCGACTGCCCACATAGGTCAGCGCCGTTTGAATGCCGCGCCGATCCTGACAAAGCTTTAGCACCGCGCCGACATATTCGTCCGGCGTTAAAATGGTGGCTTTGATCCAGGGCTCCGAAATGCTTTCGATACGTACCGGGTCGGGCATATCGGCGGGGTTGTGCAACTCCAGCTGGCTGCCATCGCTCATGGCGATCCGATACACCACGCTGGGGGCGGTGGCGATCAGGTCGAGATTAAACTCGCGCTCGAGGCGTTCCTGAATGATCTCCAGATGCAACAGGCCCAAAAAGCCGCAACGAAAGCCAAAGCCCAAAGCGGCCGAGGTTTCCATTTCATAGGAAAAACTGGCGTCATTGAGGCGCAATTTACCCACCGCAGCGCGCAAATCCTCAAAATCGGCGGCATCCACCGGGAAGATGCCGCAAAATACCACCGGCTGTACCGGGCGAAAGCCGGTCAAGGCCTTAGATGTGGGGCGTTTTTCCTCGGTAATGGTGTCACCAACGGCCGCATCGGCCACTTCCTTGATAGAGGCGGTGAAAAAGCCAATTTCGCCCGGCCCCAGTGTCGCCACTTCTTCGGCCTTGGGGCGAAACACCCCAACCCGGTCCAGCGTATAGGACGAACCATTGGACATCATTTTGATGCGCATGCCCTTTTTCGCTGTGCCTTCCAGCATGCGAAACAGAACCACCACCCCCAAATAGGTATCATACCAGGCATCCACCAGCAGAGCCTTTAAGGGCGCCGCCGGGTCGCCAGGCTTTGGCGCGGGCAATTGCGTGACGATGGCTTCCAGAACTTCCGGGATTCCCTGGCCGGTTTTGGCCGAAACCTCGATCGCGTCGGTGGCGTCCAGCCCGATCACATCCTCGATCTGTTGGCGAATACGGTCCGGCTCAGCTGCCGGCAGATCAATTTTGTTCAAGACCGAAATAATTTCGTGATCATGATCCAGCGCCTGATACACATTGGCCAGGGTTTGCGCCTCGACCCCCTGGCTGGCATCCACCACCAGAAGGGAGCCTTCGCAGGCCGACAGCGAACGGGAGACCTCATAGGCAAAATCCACATGACCTGGGGTGTCCATCAGGTTCAGCACATAGTCTTTACCGTCCTGGGCTTTATATTCCAAACGCACCGTTTGCGCCTTGATGGTAATGCCGCGCTCGCGTTCAATATCCATGCTGTCGAGCACTTGCGCCTTCATTTCACGCGCCGTAAGGCCGCCGGTTTCCTGGATCAAACGGTCGGCCAGTGTAGACTTGCCATGGTCGATATGCGCAACAATGGCAAAATTGCGAATTTGTTTAGGGTCTATCGTCATAAACGGGGACTTAGCAGCAACACTGTCCTGCGCCAAGCGCTCTTCCCATCAGATGGTAAGAGCGCCATGGTGTAAAGGCATAGGGAGACCATCATGTTTCGTTATTTGATCGCACTGACCCTGTTCTTTGGCACCCTTGGCCCGAACACAGCCCGCGCCCAGAATGCCCAGCCCGAAGATGAAGTCACCTACGACAATGCCGAAGTCACCCATGCGGTGGCCGACTTTTTTGGCGTCACCTCTGAGGCCGCCGGCTCGGCGGTGGAGAGCATTTTTGCCAAACAAGGACGCCCTGTTGGGTATATTTACGGCGGCGAAGGGGCCGCTGCCATTGGCGTTGGCTTGCGTTATGGCAAGGGCACGATGGTGCTCAAAGATGGCACCCGAGAAACCGTGTACTGGCAGGGCCCTTCACTAGGGTTTGATGTGGGCGGTAATGGCTCGAAGGTTTTCACCCTGATTTATGGTTTGCGCGATTATGAACAGATCTACCAGCGCTTTCCCGGCGTTGATGGATCGGCCTATCTGATTGCCGGCATGGGCATTAACTACCAGATTGGCCATGGTATGACCCTGGTGCCCATGCGCTCTGGCGGGGGCCTGCGCCTGGGCGCCAATGTCGGTTATTTGAAATACAGCCGTCGGCGTAAAATTTTACCGTTTTAGCTGGCTTTATTCTTTGCGGCCTTGTCGGGGTTTGCAATGTGTTCCAGCGTGTCGACATAACAGATACGATCATCCACCAGAACTTTGCTGAACTCATCAAAGCTGCCCATAGGGTCTGCAATCACGCCGATCTGATATTCAAACTTCAATGGCGGGCAATAGCCCTTGAACGTGGCTTTGTACCAATCATTGTGGCGGGCCTCCAGCAGCAACGAATTATCATCGCCTACACGCCAGCTATACAGGCCCGTGGTGGCAACAAAAGGGATAACCACACGACGGCTGGAGGACTTGGTGTCTTTATTGCCATTATCGGCACCATAGGCCGTCACGCCTGTGCCAAGGATCAGACCACCAAGTATGGCGGCCAATACGGGTTTAAACGTCTTCATGATGTTCTCCATGAATCTGCGCCCCTCACTTAAAATATAGGGAGGTCGTTCCCGCTTTCAACGGTCGTGTGGTTGGGCAAAAACAAAAAAGAAGAAACAATATCAGTTTGATAGAGGTTGTATGGTCAACTCCGGCCACAATTGCTTCATACGTGTAGCTTTTTTGGTGTAGGATGATGCAGAAATGCCATCCTGGCCGGGACGTGGCCGAACGATAAAGCCAAACACGTCATTCAACCCGTAGGGGGCATGCAGTATTGGTGTTTCTGCCTTGCCTGGCTCTATGGCCACGGCATGACAGGGGCACATATAGCGAGTAAGGGACTCCGCCGCATTATTTAAGGGCGTATAGGCAAAGCCAAAACGGTCCTTGAACCACAAATGTACCCGCGCCTGATTGCGCACCTCGACCTCTACGCCCAGATCAGCAAAGGCAGCGGCACATTCCCTGATCACCTTGTCCTCTGCCTCATAGGACAAATCGCTATCGTCGAAATATATCAGGTCATAATCGCGAATGCCCCGCATTGGGTCATGACCCAACAAGCCGTTCCACACACTTTGATATAGACAACCCGAAACCAGCATGCCCTGGGGCAGGGGAAGATCAGGAATGCGTTTTAAAATCTCTACATTCACCGGATTGGCACGGGCCAGCCTGATAAATTCGCGCCTTTGCGCTGCTTTTGATACCTTGGCAAAGCGTAAATGATCCGCCGCGCCGCTCAAAGCCCCATCTTGTCCCATTTTTCTGTCACCGCGGCGATGACGTTTTCGTCCATTTCAATTTTGCGACCCCATTCGCGCGTGGTTTCGCCCGGCCATTTATTGGTGGCATCCAGCCCCATTTTCGAGCCAAGCCCGGAAACCGGCGAGGCAAAGTCCAGATAATCAATCGGGGTATTTTCCACGGTGACACAATCGCGCGCCGGGTCCATGCGGGTGGAAATGGCCCACATTACATCTTTCCAGTCGCGGGCATTGATATCGTCATCAACCACGATCAGCCATTTAGTATAGGTGAACTGCCTCAAATACGACCATGCCCCCATCATCACCCGCTTGGCATGGCCCGCATAGGCCTTTTTCATGGAAATGACGGCTATGCGATAGGAACAGGCTTCGGGGGGCAACCAGAAATCAATAATTTCGGGAAATTGCTGTTGCAGCAGCGGGATAAACACCTCGTTCAACGCCTCGCCCAAAACGCTGGGCTCGTCCGGCGGACGGCCGGTATAGGTGCTCAAATACATCGGGTCTTCGCGCATGGTGATGGCGCTGATCTCAAAGACCGGAAATTCCTCAACCGAATTATAATAGCCCGTATGGTCGCCGTAAGGGCCTTCGGCAGCAGTCTCATCGGGCAGAACATGGCCTTCGATAACGATTTCGGCCTCGGCGGGCACATGCAAATCAATGGTTTTGCACTTGACCAGTTCGGCCTTTTTACCGCGCAACAGGCCGGCAAACTGATACTCGGATAACGTATCCGGCACCGGGGTCACGGCGGCCAGTATGGTGCCCGGATCGGCCCCGATCACCGCGGCCAGCGGCATGGGTTTGCCGGGATTTGCCGCTTTAAAACGCGCAAATTGCTGCGCCCCGCCGCGATGGGCCAGCCAGCGCATAATGGTTTTATGGGGTCCCAGCTTTTGCATCCGGTAAATGCCAAGATTGGTATTATCCTCGGCCGCTTTGCCAGGGCCTTTGGTCACCACCAATGGCCAGGTGATCAGCGGGGCCGGCTCACCGGGCCAGCAGGTCTGGATCGGCAGGCGGTCCAGCGAGGCATCCTTGCCTTTTAGCACCACGTCCTGACAGGGGGCCTTGCGCACAATCTTTGGTCGCATGGCCATCACGGTTTTGATCAGAGGCGCCAGTTTAAGGGCCTCGCCCACCCCGCGCGGTGGCTCTGGCTGTCGCATAAAGGCCAGCAATTCACCCACTTCGCGTAAATCGGCGGCGGTGCGACGCTCTTTATTGCCCATGGTGACGCCGCGGGCTACGCGCTCGACCGTGCCAAAAAGATTGATCAGTACCGGCATATCTGCCGCAGCGCCCGTCTCGGTTTTTATATTCTCAAATAAAACCGCCGGGCCACCTTTGCGGATCAGCCGACAACCAATTTCCGTCAACTCCAGATCGGTGGAAACCGGCTCGGCCACGCGCTGATACAGCCCGTCCAGCTCTAGGGAGGCCAGATAATCTCTCAGGGAAGAATAGGTCATGCCCCTTGCTAGCGCGCCGGACCGGCGCTGTCACCATGGGGGGTTGGCAAACGTACACTTTGCACCCACAGTCGGGTTAATGGCGGGCACGATATTTACCAAACGCATTCTGTAGGCGGGCTCGTTTTTTAGCCGATAAGGGCTTGGCACATGCAACATTAGAGCTGCACGCCAACGGCGCAGGCGCGCCCTTGAGTTTCATCTCGGCACGCTGCCAGCGATAAAAAGCGATGTCTACAAGTTCCTGAACACGATCCATAAGAGGCTCCATTATTGGCCCCCCGGTTCTGCCTGTCCTGTATGTTGCCAAAAACCCGGATCAATTGAAAATCAGCTTGATGTGATCAGGCTGTGAACGCGCATTACACAGCTTAAGCCTTGGTCCAGATTGCCAGCTCATTGCCCGATGGATCAATAAAACCAAAACGGCTGCCACCGGGAAAGCTGATCCTTTCCAGTACTTCGCCGCCGGCTTCCCGTACCGCCTTTTCACTGCGGTCCAGATCATTGGAATACAGGATCACCATGGCCCCGCCGCGGGGTGGACGGTTCAAGGTGGGGGCAAAGCCCCCCTCCAGCCCGGCGCCAGAAAAAGCCACATAGTCGCGGCCATAATCTTCAAATGTCCAGCCAAAGGCCGCCCCATAAAACGCCTTCATGGTTTCCAGGTCCATGGCCGGCAATTCGATATAATCGATATGGTTATGGGTACTCATGGCCAGTCCTTTGCATAATCAGCATTTTGAAAAGCCGGGCGCCCGCTTTTCAAAAAATGCAGTGGCGGCCTCCTTGCATTCCGCGCTTTGCAGGCGTTCGCCAAACAGCGCACTTTCACGAGCCATGCGCTCGCCCGGGGTTTCCGCCTCGCGTTTCAGCAATTCCTTGATCAGCAACAGCGCCGCCGGGGGCTTGGCCGCCAGCATTTGCGCGCGGGCCATGGCCTCGTCCATCAACCTATCTGCGGCAAATACCTCATTGACCAGACCCATGGAGAGAGCGGCCTCTGCATCGTGAAAATCCCCAAACATCAGCATTTCTGCGGCTTTTTTGGTGCCCACGGCCCGGGGCAACAGCAAGGATGATCCGGCCTCGGGCATCAGGCCCAGATTGATAAACGGCACCGAAAAACGCGCCGTATCGGCGGCATAGACCATATCACAATGCAACAACATGGTGGTGCCAATGCCAATGGCCAAACCGTTGACCGCGGCAAGCAAGGGTTTTTTGGCCGTCAGAATAGCATTCAGAAACCGCTCGACCGGCAGGTCCGCATCCCCCATGCGTGCTTTAGGGTTTAAAAAGGCCGCCATGTCATTACCGGCGGTAAAGACATCATCGCTGCCGGTGAGCATCACCACCCGCAAGGCCGCGTCATCCTGGGCATCATAAATGCCATCTGCCATGGCCGCGTACATGTCTTCGGTAATGGCATTTTTCTTTTCCGCCCGGTTCATGGTGATCAGGCGCACCCCCCCCATGTCTGCAACGATGATGTTTTCAGTGCTCAATTTTTTCTCCCCCCATAGGGTTTATAACAAAGGTACATTAGCGGTACGCGCCAAAAAGCGATACACCACATCCATTTCTTCCGACGTAAAACCATCTTCGATTTGGGCATTAAAATCCCGCAAAGCGTGTTTGACGGCTTCGTGGCTGGCCCGCCCCTTTTCCGTCAGGTGCGCCCGCATGGCGCGACCATCTTCGGGACAGGGCTTGCGCTCAAGAAGACCGGCTTTTTCCATACGTGTCGCCAGCCCCGTGATCGCCGAATTGTTCAGATCCAGCCCCTCGGCCAGATCAGACAGCAAACAGCCATCATGGCGGCTAAGGTAAAACAGCGCCGCCCCTTGGGCCACCGTGATATTTGCGTTGTGTAATAATTCGCGATTTGCCCGCTTGAACAGTCGGTTTCGTGCCCGGTCAAGTAACAGGAATAAGCGCCGGTCTATGGGTCTAGCGATTGCCATGATTCGCAAACTGCCACAGGTATTACACATATGCAATATTGCATTGTCTTTTTTAACCCCCTAGGCTGTTTTCATGACTGATTTTCCCTCGCCTTCGCGCATTCAAACCAATGGCATCACTTTAAGCGTTCACCAGGCCGGCCCCCAAGATGGATTGCCTGTGCTTTTACTGCACGGCTGGCCGGAGCTGGCGCGCAGCTGGTTAAACCAGATCGGCCCACTGGCAAAGGCCGGGTTTCGGGTCATTGCGCCAGACATGCGCGGTTTTGGCGCCTCGGACGCGCCAAGGGATCCGGCCCTTTATGGTATTGATACCCTGCTGACGGACATGACCGGTCTGTTGGATGCGTTGGATATCAAGAAGGCCGTCTGGGTGGGCCATGACTGGGGTGGCCTGATCATCTGGCCGGCGGCCTTGCTGGTACCGGACCGTGTAGCCGGCGTCATAGGCGTTAATACGCCACATTTACCCCGCCCGCCGGTGTGCCCCATGGAAATGTTGCGCCAGCGCTATGGCGACGATCATTATTTTGTCCGCTTTCAGGAACCCGGCGCCCCCGAGGCCGCCCTGGAGGGCCGTGAAGAAGATTTTTTCAAATTTGTTTTTGCCCGCCCGCCCAAACACATTCCCAAAACCCTGCCGCCCAGCGCCACCCATTTGCTGAATCGATTTGCCGATTTTACGGATCGGGCCGAGCGCAATATTGCGGTACCCGCAGCAGAGCGCGCCCATTATGCCCGGGCCTATGCAAAATCAGGTTTTCATGGCGGGGTGAACTATTATCGCAATGTCACCGCCAATTGGGAGCGCATGGAAGGCGTGGATATGACCGTGCACCAGCCGTCTTTGATGATCGGCGCCGAACTGGACCCGTTTTTACCCCCGGTCTTTATGGAAGGTATGGAAGAGCGGGTGCCGGATCTGCAAAAGCACGTCATCAAGGGTTGCGGCCATTGGACCCAATGGGAAAAACCAGATGAACTCAGTACGCTGATGCTGGACTGGCTTTTAAAACGTAAGAAGGATTTACGAAACAGGTGACGCCAGTCTACTATTTTTGCTAGGCTTATCCATGGTCAAAAGTCCGGCACCCCCTAAACCAACCCTTACCCCTCACGAGCGCGCGGTTATTACGGCGGCCAGCACGGGGGATATTGCTGATTTTTCTGATCTGGACTCCCCGCCGATTATACAGGCCGAAATGTTGCGCCGCCTGATTGCTGGCCTGGCCCAAAAGCGACGCAAACACGCCGATCCGGTGGCGCCTCGGGGCGTACGTATTCATAATGCTGTGATCGAAGGGGCACTGGACCTGTCTGGCTGGACAGGGCGTGCCGATGAGCCCTCACGGTTTTTGCCCACTATTGAGCTGCAAAATTGTATACTGGACGAACCTTTATCGCTGGAAGAGAGCCATATTGATAGCCTTTCCCTGCTTGGCTGCTCGCTGGTGCGCCTCAGTGCCGGCAGCGCCCGTATTGAAGGTTCAGTATATTTAAATGGATCGCGTGTTACCGGAGCTGGCAGTAAAGAGAACGACAGCCATTTTGCGCTGGATTTTGCCGGAGCCAAAATTGGCGGCAATGTGACCTTAAGAGTGTTTCAGGGTCGCCCCTTTGAATCACACAGCCAGATCACCTTTTTGGGCGCGCAAATCACTGGTGCCTTTAATGCCAGCGGCGCCCGCCTTCTTAACCCCGGCGGCATCGCACTGAATTTTACCCGGGCCGATATCCGTAACAGCGCCTTTATGACCTCTGACCAGGGCATTCGTTTTACCGCCAAGGGTGAACTGCGCTTTTGGATTACGCAAATCGGTGGCCAGTTTGCCATTAATGGCGCTTTGTTGGAAAACAAGTCCGGTCTGGCTCTGGGGTTAGACGGCGCTACCATTCGCGGCAATGTGTTTATGTTGCCATCAGACAACGGCACCCCCGTTACCATTTATGGCGATCTGCGTCTGGTGGGGACACGCATTGAATCCAATCTGGTTTCCAGAGACATTGTCATGGACGGCGTTTTTGATGCCCGCAACGCCTATATTAGCGTTCTTTTTGATGATGCCCGATCCAGCTGGCCAGCCAAACCTGGCCATATACGACTTTCGGGTCTGGCCTATGACCGCCTGCATGGTAATGCCGAAGAACGGCGGGATAACTCACTTGCTCAGCGTCTCGATTGGATAAAACGACAATACCTGAACCCGGAACACCCCACAGCGGCCGAATTTGATCCCCAACCCTATAACCAATATGCCAAGGTTTTGCGGGCCCGCGGCCAAAGCACCGATGCAGACCGGGTTTTGATTACCATGCGCGAATGGCGGTTACGCTCTCATATTGATCCCTGGCCTATGCGAATTTTTCAAAAGTTTCTGGGTCTTACCAGTGGCTATGGTTATGCCGGCACCCGGGCGGTGGTGGCGCTCATTTTATGGATAATCATTGGTACTGGTATGTATGGAGCACATGCCTTTGCAGGTCATTTTGGTCCGGCGGAAGATGTTTTACAAGGTGAGCATTCCACCGTTCAACAAACACCGGTCAGCATACCAGGTATTGCCCAAACCCGGGTTCGGGGCTGCCCCGGATTAATTGCACCGCTTTATGCCATGGATACGCTTTTGCCAGTGGTGGAATTTGGCCAGCGGCGCGCTGTGCTTTTGATCCGCAGGGGCCGTTGGGCGCACCTTTGTGGCGAACGCTGGATTTCCTGTACGCGCTGATTGGCTCGATACTCTTTGCCGTAACCGTGGTCACACTGACCGGCCTGTTACGCGAGGATTAGGTGAAAAATACCGTTATCTGGAGCGGGCGATGAGATTCGAACTCACGACCTAAACCTTGGCAAGGTTTCGCTCTACCCCTGAGCTACGCCCGCATCCAATACGGTAAGCCGCTCGGCAGCACCGAACAGGCGGGCGTTATTGCGTAATCGCGCCATGAATGCAAGAGAGTATTCAGGGTTATTCTCAGTGGGGACAAAAGATGACAGCAACACGGGCTGAACTTTTTGCATTTTTCGATGATCTGGGCATACAGCACACCACCATGGAGCACCGGCCCATCTTTACCGTAGAGGAGGGGGCCGACATAAAGGCAAAACTGCCGGGCGGGCATTCCAAAAAACCTGTTTCTTAAAGACAAGAAGGGCGCACTGACCCTGATCAGCGCTCTTGGCAGCACACAAATTCGCCTCAATCACCTTCATAAAACCCTGGGCGGAGCGCGGCTTTCTTTTGGCCGGGCCGAGCTGATGGAACAGACCCTTGGGGTTACCCCCGGCTCGGTTACCGCCTTTGCCCTGATTAACGATCAGCCACCACAAGTACGCTTTGTACTGGATGCTGCCTTGCTGGCTCACGATCTGGTAAACTTTCACCCCTTAAAAAATGATGCCACCACCACCATTACCAGTGCAGACCTTTTGCGTTTTGCCAAAGCCACTGGCCACGAACCCGAAATTGTGGATTTTAGCCAGTTATAACACGAACAAGGCCCAAGGATTCACCATTCACCTTTGGTTTTATTACGGTTTTGTTTGATGAGAATATCCAAGATTGCCTGTTTTCCTGACCTTGGAATCAGGATCTGCGTTCCATTACGCCAAAAAAGCAAACTTACTTTATAATTATTATAACTTGATTTAAATTATTTGTTTACGGTGTCCACGATATTGGCGGTGCTACTGTTTATATATTGGCCCAGGAAACCCAGCCCATGTTCTTTTCCAAAACAACAAATGATATGAGCGCACAAATCGATGCGATCAACAAATCTCAAGCGGTGATTGAGTTTGATATGGATGGAACCATTCTGGATGCCAATCAGAACTTCTTAACGGCCCTTGGTTATGATCTGCGCGAGATCAAAGGGCAAAACCACAGCATGTTTGTGGATGGAAATTATCGCACCTCCGCAGAGTATAAGGCTTTCTGGGATGATTTGCGCCGGGGAGAGTTTCAAGCCGCGGAATATAAACGCATTGGCAAGGGCGGTAAACCGGTCTGGATTCAGGCCTCCTACAACCCAATCATCAATGATGATGGGGTCACGGTAAAAGTAGTTAAATTTGCCACCGACATCAGTGCTCAGGTCAAAGAACGGATGCGGCGCATGGAAATCCAAAAAAATATTGATCACGATCTGGAAGAAATCACCAATGCTGTGGCCAATACCAAGAACCAGGCCACCCATGTTTCCGGGGCAGCGGACGAAACC
The DNA here is from genome assembly GCA_030949705.1 of Robiginitomaculum sp. Lineage (GTDB taxonomy): Bacteria > Pseudomonadota > Alphaproteobacteria > Caulobacterales > Maricaulaceae > Robiginitomaculum_B. Next base: position 157,288 of record JAUZSF010000005.1, read on the forward strand.
TCATCAAATGTACAATCCCTAGCCGCCGGGATTGAAGAACTGGTGGCCTCGGTCGGCGAGATCAACCGCCAGGTGTCTTCTGCGCTGGATGTATCCACCGAGGCGGTGGACCAGGCCAAAAGCACCAACAGCGTTGTTTCGGGGCTGGCGGATTCGGCGCAAAACATTGGTGAAGTGGTTGGCATGATTTCCGACATTGCTGAACAGACCAATTTGCTGGCACTAAACGCCACCATAGAATCGGCCCGCGCCGGCGATGCCGGCAAAGGCTTTGCGGTGGTCGCCTCCGAAGTTAAGTCCCTGGCCAGCCAGACCGCCAAAGCTACCGAGGAAATCAGCAAGCAAATCAACGACATGCAGACAACCACCCAGGATGCCGTCAAAGCCATTGAGGGCATTTCCAAAACCATTGGCGATATAAACGAATTTTCTGCTGCCATTTCAGCGGCCATGGAAGAACAAACCGCGGTCACCGGGGAAATGTCGTCCAACATGCAAACCGCGGCCAGTGGTGTGGACAATATCACCCAGGGCATTGGCGAAATTGCTGGCGCCACCGAACAAGTGGACGCCGCCACGCAAAAGGTACGCGAAGCCTCTGCCGCCCTCGCCTGAAGGCGAGAACAAAAGCCTGCACCATAGTGTCTATCAGACCTTGCGCGACGCGGCCCAACAGCCCATCTTTTGCTCGTGATCACAGGAGCAGATTAATGAGCTTGTTTGGAAACGGCGGCACTTCACCAGAAACCGCAAACGGTAGTGACCTGATCAAGGACAGCACCGATGCTGGTTTTGTTGCCGATGTGGTGGAAGCCTCGAAAACCACACCGGTTATCGTCGATTTCTGGGCTCCCTGGTGCGGACCCTGTCGCCAGCTTGGCCCCACCATCGAACGCGTGGTCAAGGCCGCCAAAGGCGCGGTCAAGCTGGTCAAGATCAATATTGATGAAAACCCCGCCATTGCCGGACAATTGCGGGTACAATCCATTCCCGCGGTCTTTGCTTTCAAGGATGGTCAACCGGTGGACGGCTTTATGGGGGCCCAGCCGGAAAGCCAGATCAGGGCCTTTGTGGACCGCCTTAGCGGGGAAACTGATGCCGGCGAAGAAGCTGATGCCATGGTGGCCCGCGGCAAGGATGCGCTGAACATTGGCGATACCGGCGGGGCGGCACAGGATTTTGCCGGGGCTTTGCAGATTGACCCGCAAAACACCGGGGCGCTGGCCGGCATGGCGCGATGCTATTTGCTGAATGATGATGTTGAAGGCGCCGAAGGTCTGTTGGCCGGCCTGGATGACAAGGCCAAAGATCATGCCGATGTAAAAAGCGTGTTGGCCGCCATCGCGCTGGCCCAAAAGGGTGAGGAGAATAACGTGAATACGGCCGCCCTGGAAGAAAAGATAAAAAGCAATCCGGATGATCTGGAGGCCCGCTACGCCCTGGCCGAGGCCCTAAGCGCCGCCGGGGACATGGAAGGAGCCGCCGAACATCTTTTTTATAGCATTGAACAGGACAAGGATTGGAACGACAGCGCCGCACGCAAATTGCTGCTGACCTTGTTTGAAGCGGCCGGCGCAAGTTCAACGTTTGCCATCAAGGGCCGTAAACGGCTATCTACCCTGTTGTTTAGTTAGGCCGAAAACATGAGCAAAAAGCAAGATAAACGCGAACCAGACCCCAAAATGCTGGAACTGCTGGTCTGCCCCCTTACCCATGGCCCCTTGGTCTATGATCGGGAAAAGAACGAGCTGGTTTCCAAAAAAGCCAAACTGGCCTATCCCATTCGCGAAGGGGTGCCGATCATGCTCGCCGAAGAGGCCAGAAAAATAGGATAGTACCATTACAATGAATAGAGACACCTTGGTTGCTGCGCTCAAAGAAGAGCGTCTGGGAAATTATATCAAGTTACGTGGCGGGTTTCCCTTGCCCCTTGCCGGCGGCGTTTACTGGCTTGTTCTGGGCGTGCTTGGTTATACATTGCCACTTGGCACCTGGTTTATGGTGGCTCTTTTTGGCACCGGGGCGATTTTTCCGCTTGGCCTGTTCTTTGCCAAAGTTTTCAACAACAATTTCATGAAGGAAAAACAGGCCACAAGCAGTGTCATTTTGCCGGCCCTTATTGGCATGTTGTTGTTTTGGCCCATGCTCATTGCCAGCACCAAAGTCGCGCCTGAGCTTGCGATTTTGATCCTGGCCATTGGTATGTCCATACACTGGCCAGTGATTGGCTGGTCTTATGGGCGCACGGGCCTTTATACCGCCCATTCCATTGTCCGGGCGCTCCTTGTGTTCGGCATCTGGACGGCCATGCCGGATGCTCGCATGACCATGATACCCTTTGCTGTGGCGGGTGTTTATTTTGTAACAGTGCTGGCCATTCTGCTGGACACATCTCTGCTGCGCCGAAAAAAGGATCGCTCAACTCAAAATGAGACGGCGTGACAAATTTTTCGTGAAACCATTACAAAAGCCCGTTATAGTGCCACAATCCTGAAATAGATTCCGATTGTTGTGTAGGGGATTGTAATGCATAAAAATACTAAACAACCAGGGTTTTTGGCCGCCTTCTTCGGCTTTCGAAGAATGGTTTCGCCGGCTTTTATCACGCTATTTTATTATCTTGGCCTGATCGGCATTCTGGCGGGCGCGGCATATGCCCTCATGGGATCCGGTCCGGTTTATGACCGGCTTATGCAATCTGGTCTCGGCGCAGCGGGTACCATTGGTTTTTATATAGGGGTGGTGATTTTTGCCCTCATATCCATTTTGGTTTTACGGTTTTTTTGTGAACTGTTGATTGTGCTGTTTACCGTTTCCAATCGGCTGAGTGATATTTCAACAACTCTTGGAGAAGATGAACCAAAAGCTGCACAGCCAGCACCCGTCGCCCTTGAAGAATCTGCCCCGGAACCAGCGTCAGAACCGGTGGCAGAGCCTGCCCCAGAACCAGAACCCGCCGCTCAAGAATCCGAAGACAAGAGCGCTGTAACCTCCACCGATACCCACGATGAGGCCGACGAAGGCACAGCAGATAGTGAGAATGCCGACCCGGACCAGGAAGATGGTGAAGCAGAGAATAAAGACGAATAAACACCGGCTGATTACCTGAACAATCAGACTTTTCCCTGCGAGTACAGTAACCATATATTACCTTTATGGCCCTAATATTCCTCTGCGCCTAATTTGTCGGAGGAACCGGTGTCATTTTGGAATAGACTTTCTCTTCCCGCAAAGATTATGCTGGTAACCGGGTTTGCCATGTTGACCCTTTTGGTGCCCCTTGCCAGTTGGGATATTCTTTCCGAAGGCGAAGAGATTAATGAGCGGGCCGAAGAACAGGCCGTTTCAACATTGGATATGCTGGAAGCAGTGCACACCAACGCCATGCTGAACCGGCAAAGGCAGGACGATAACGACCCTGCCATTCAGACCTTAAACGGCACACTGGACCTATATTCCACACACGAAAATGATGTGAAGGTCTGGCTGGTCATGAGCGATAAGGTAATCGCTTATCAAAAGGCCTCCGGCCATAAAGAGATAGAGGCGCCCCGCGATGCCGTAGATGTTGCCGCCCTGAAAGAAGGGGTCAGACAAGCCTTTCATAGCAAAACAGATAAAACCGTGCGGGTGACACGTCCGGTGATTCTGGGCCAGGGCAATGCCGCCCACGAGCGCTGCGTCGAATGCCATAGCGCCCTTATGGGCATCCAGCCTGGCGAGGTCGTTGGCGCCTATAGTGCCTTTGTGGATATTGCCGCCCCACTGGCTGCCTGGAAAGAAAAGGCCCTTGTTCAGGCTTCAATTGGAATATTTTTTATTCTTTCCACGCTGGCGCTTATCCAGGCCCTGTTATTTAAAAATGTGATCAAGCCCATTTCCGAAATGGCCCAAACCACCATGGAGATTGCCAAAGGGCGGGGCCACTCTGCCTTAAAGGTGTACAACCGTCAGGATGTCATTGGGAAATTGTCCAAGACTTTGCAAATGTTCCAAAATACCATGTCGGAAAACCAGAAACTGGCCGTACAGAGCGCCCGGGCGAATGCGCTTAAAAAAGCAAATGCACAACTGGAAGAGCGCGTTCAGGAGCGCACGAAACAGCTGGACAAGGCCTTGCGTGATGCCGAAGAAGCCAATCAGGCCAAGTCCGACTTTCTGGCCACCATGAGTCACGAGCTGCGCACCCCGATGAACGGGGTAATTGGCATGGCCGAAGCCGTTCTGGATTCCGATTTACCTGCGGAACAGCGTGAAAAAATAGATGTCATCAACTTTTCCGCAAAATCCCTGATGGTGATCCTGAATGATATTCTGGATTTCTCAAAAATTGAAGCCGGCGAAATGGCTCTTTCAAAAGCCCCGTTCTGCCCCCGGGTGCTGGTTGAAAAAACCTTGAACATGTGGCGTACCGCCGCCGAGGAAAAGGGCTTAAAGCTGATTACAGAAATCAATGGTGATCTTGACCGCATGGCTGTTGGTGATGAAGCCCGTCTTACTCAGATTTTAGGCAACCTTCTTTCCAATGCAATCAAGTTTACGCCTACAGGTCATGTAAAGCTGATCGTTACGGCCAAAAAATCATCCAAGACAACGGCTTTTGTTTTTCGGGTAGAAGATACCGGGCCCGGTGTTGATCGTTCTAAGGTCACCCGCATTTTCAAGGTCTTTACCCAAGGTGATCAGTCCATGGTTCGCCACCACGGCGGCACCGGCATTGGCCTCTCTATCAGCCATAAACTGGCCTCTATGATGAGTGGGTCCTTGAAATATGACAACAGTTATGAAGACGGGGCCTGTTTTTTGTTTTCGCTGGAACTGGAAAATGCCAAGCCCTCGGCCTCTGAAAACACCGCGGCACCCAAGACAAAGAAAAGCAAAAAACCGGCGCGACGCCTGAACGTGCTGGCCGTTGAAGACAGCGCCATCAACCGGAAAGTCCTGCAGGCGATTTTGGCTAAAATGCCTGTGGACCTGACCTTTGCCCATGACGGTGTCGAAGCCGTCGAGGTCGCCGCCGCCCAGGCTTTTGATGTGATTTTAATGGACATTCAAATGCCCAATATGGATGGGGTTGATGCCACCAAGGCCATCAGAGCCTCTAATGGCCCTAATATCACAACGCCCATTATTGCGGTTACGGCCAATGCCATGGCCACCGACCGTGAACGTTATATGCAGGTGGGCATGGATGACTTTATTCCCAAACCCATTGATGTACCGCAATTGGTCGGCGCCTTGCGCAAAGCGGCCAAAGGGGCCAAGCCAAAAGAGACTCGGCCCCAACAGCAACGCAACACAGGTTAAATCTTAGGCGGTTAACGCCTCCAGGGTCTTGCCATTAAAGACCAGGGCTCCGTCTTCCACACTGATCTTGACGGTATCGCCGTCTTTGATCACGCCTTCCAGAATGAGCTTGGCCAGCGGATCTTGCAGCTGTTTCTGGATGACCCGTTTCAGGGGTCGCGCGCCATAGACCGGGTCATAGCCCTGATTGCCTATCCAGGTACGGGCGGCATCATCCAGTTCCAGGTTGATATGACGATCAGACAAGAGCGCCAGCAGGCGTTTCATCTGAATATCCACAATGCTGGCCATGTGTTCCGGCTTCAGGCGATGGAAGAGAATGATTTCGTCCACACGGTTCAGGAATTCTGGCCGGAAATGGGCCCGCACCACATTCATCACCGCTTCGTGGCTTTCTTCGGAGGATTCCGCCGATGCCGCCGCAAGATGTTCTGAGCCCAGGTTTGACGTCATGATGATCAGGGCGTGGCGAAAATCCACCGTGCGTCCCTGGCCGTCGGTCAGACGACCATCATCCAGCACCTGCAACAGCACATTGAACACATCCGGGTGCGCCTTTTCGATCTCATCGAGCAGGATCACCTGATAGGGCCGACGGCGGACCGCTTCGGTCAGCGCACCGCCCTCTTCATAACCAACATAGCCTGGCGGGGCGCCGATCATGCGGCTGACCGAGTGTTTTTCCATATATTCCGACATATCCAGGCGGGTGATGGCGTGTTCATCATCAAACAGAAATTCGGCCAGCGCCTTGGTCAGTTCGGTTTTACCAACCCCCGTTGGCCCCAGAAACATGAAGGAACCAATGGGTTTGGACGGATCAGACAGCCCCGCACGGGCACGGCGCACCGCATCGGAGACCGCCCGCAAGGCATCATCCTGACCCACGACGCGGGCACGCAGCTTGTCTTCCATTTGCAGGAGTTTTTCGCGTTCGCCCTGCAGCATTTTATCCACAGGAATACCCGTCCAGCGCGAAACAATGGCGGCCACCTGTTCGGCATCCACCACCTCCATACTGGACTCACTTTCGCTTTGTTCCTGCTCTTTGGCCAGGGCTTCTTCCAGTTGCGGAATACGGCCGTATTTGATCTCGGAGGCTCGCGCCCAATCGCCACGCCGTTCGGCTTCGGCCAGTTCGTTGCGCAAAATTTCCAGCGCTTCCTTGGCTTTGGTGGCTTCCGACAGGCGTTCTTTTTCCGCGCGCCAGGCACCGCTCAGCTCTGCGGACTGCACTTCCAGCTCAGCGATTTCATCTTCCAGTTTTTTCAGGCGCTCTTTGGAGTCTTCATCCTTTTCCTTGCGCAGGGCTTCGGCTTCGATATGGGCCTGCATCAGGCGACGATCCACCTCATCCAGCGCTTCAGGCTTTGAATCAATCTGCATGCGCAGGCGCGACGCCGCCTCGTCCATCAGGTCAATGGCCTTGTCGGGCAAAAACCGATCGGTGATATAGCGCGTGGATAATGTCACCGCCGCAATAATGGCACTGTCGGCAATGCGCACCCCGTGGTGCACTTCGTATTTTTCCTTCAGGCCGCGCAAAATGGAAATGGTGTCTTCTTCGCTTGGTTCCTCCACCATGACCGGTTGAAAACGCCGGGCCAGGGCCGCGTCTTTTTCCACATGCTTGCGATATTCATCCAGCGTGGTGGCCCCGATGGCGTGCAGTTCACCCCGCGCCAAAGCGGGTTTCAGCAAATTGGAGGCATCCATGGCCCCATCGGATTTGCCCGCGCCCACCAGGGTGTGCATTTCATCAATAAAGAGGATGATTTCACCCTCGGCGGCCTGTACCTCATTGATCACGGCTTTCAGGCGTTCCTCGAATTCACCGCGATATTTCGCACCGGCGATCAGCGCACCCATGTCCAGCGACAAAAGCTTTTTGTTTTTAAGACCTTCAGGCACATCCCCATTAACGATGCGCAGCGCCAACCCTTCGGCGATGGCGGTTTTACCCACACCAGGCTCGCCGATCAGCACCGGATTGTTTTTGGTGCGCCGGGAGAGAACCTGAATGGTGCGCCGGATTTCGTCATCACGCCCGATAATCGGATCCAGCTTGCCATCACGAGCGGCCTCGGTCAGATCCCGGGTATATTTTTTCAGGGCGTCATAAGATTCCTCTGCAGATGCGCTGTCGGCGGTGCGCCCTTTGCGAATATCATTGATCGCGGCGTTCAGTTTTTGCGCCGTCAAACCAGAGCGTTTCAGAATATCAGCGGTTTTGGCGTCCTTGGTCAGGCACAAGGCCAGCAAAATGCGTTCAACCGTGACAAAGCTGTCGCCGGCTTTTTGGGCAACCTCTTCGGCAGCCTGTAAAACCTTGGCGGTTTCGGCGGTCATGTAAATTTTGCCGTCGCCGCCCTCGATCTTGGGTAGCTTGTCCAGGGCTTCGGTCACTTCCTGCAAGGCCAGTTCGGGCTGTGCCCCCGCGGCCCGCATCAAATTGGCCGCCATGCCTTCGCGGTCATCCAGCAGCGCTTTTAGTACGTGCTCTGGCGTAAATTGTTGGTGTCCGGCCGCCAGCGCCAGGGTCTGCGCGGCCTGTATCATGCCTTTGGCACGATCAGAAAATTTTTCTATGTTCATAATAATCCCCTGTCCTTTCAGCGAGATGGGGGATCCCTGCCCGTTATGGCGCAAAGAACCCGCCTTTGCCTTACACATAGTGTTGCTTTTTTGCCGCACAAGGGGGATCGCAAAAGATCATCTGGTCAGGTTGTCGCAGGGGGTAAGTCCGTTGAGAATGGCTTATATGTCTCCGAAGATTTTTACCGTTTTCCACCTGCCGGCATCATTTTCAGGTGCCCCGGCCACATATGACATATAGAAGGCACTTCGTATCCATGCTGTAGCGGTTTTATTTATTTTTGGCACCCAGTTTTGAGCATCATCAAATGACAAACCCGGCTCATCTGAGGCAATAAGAAGGACATCCATATATTTGTTGTTCTTTTTATAATTACATTTTTTTGTTTCTATAGCTTTTTCTATTTCACATATAAATTTGTCTTTTGACCAATAAATATGTTTACGCCATTCTAAAGACGAAACTTCTTCCATTTTTTTGTTTTTATTTCGGTCTTTAGCCTTTTTCAACGCCATGCGCTTTTCATTCATAAGGCGGCGAATTTCTACATTTATTTTCTCGTCTCCCATCCAAGCAAATATATCCGGTGGATCACTTTTGTTTGCCATAAAAGCTGAAAAACAGATGCCATAATCTACCTTAACCGCCCCCACAAAGTTTTTGAATATATATGTTTCGTCAAAAGATTTGTTCCCTGTGTATATTAAAGAAGAGTTTCCTAATAGGTTTATTTTTTCTATTGCTTCAGAAAGATTTTTAGCTTCCACGTTGTCCATAGTTATGACTCTATGTTTTAAATTAATAAGATATAAATACATCACTCGAGTCGTTATAAAATGTCAACGCAAGCTCTATTTTCTAAAGTTCACAACCAGCATGATCAGATATGCCTCAAATGATCCGAAAAACCATTTCTCTACCTCAAGGCATGGCGAATTTTATCCAAACATGGCTGGAATTTGGTCTATATGGCAATGACAGTGAATATTTTCGTGAACGGGTCATGGCGGATCAATAGCAGCAGGAAAAAGAGGCCTTTCAGGCCATGATTGAACAATCTATGGCCAGAACGAGAAATGAGTATGGACCTGCCTTGAGAATTCATCGCCACAAACGGCAT
>JAUZSF010000006.1 GCA_030949705.1 Robiginitomaculum sp.
GGTAATGCCCCTTTTAGAGGGCATCGTAAGTAGAACGATTATGCAGCCATGGACATGTCCATGGCCGATTTCTGTTTTGGCGTGATGCCGCCAATGGCCATATTGGGTCTTTCGTTGTTGTAAGTCCAGAGCCAGTCGGTAGCGGCCTCCTGCACCTGGTCTATAGTTTCAAAGATATACTGGTTTAGAAAGTCATAGCGCACCGTCCGGTTATAGCGTTCCACATAGGCATTTTGCTGCGGCTTACCGGGCTGGATGAAGCGTAGGCCAATACCACGCCTCTCGGCCCATTCTTTTAGCAGATGGCTGATATACTCTGGGCCGTTGTCGCACCGTATCTGAAGCGGTGAACCCCGCCATTCAATGATCCGGTCAAGCGCCCGGATCACCCGCGAGGCTGGCAGAGAGAAGTCGATCTCAATGCCAAGTCCTTCGCGGTTGTAATCATCAATCACATTGAAGGCCCGAAAGCTGCGCCCATCAGCCAACTGATCGTGCATGAAGTCCATCGACCAGACATCGTTCTTGACCTCTGGCACGGCCAGGGGTTCCGGCTTGTCCCGATACAGCCGTCTCTTTGGTTTGATACGCAAATTAAGCTCCAGCTCCCGGTATATCCGGTACACACGCTTGTGGTTCCAGCCGAACCCCTTCACATTACGCAGATACAAAAAACACAGCATAAAACCCCAATTGCGCTTAGCTTCGGTCAATCCCAGCAACCAGTCCGCGATGAGGGCATTCTCATCACTCAGCTTTGGCAAATAGCGGTAACACGTCTCACTGATCGTGAAAGCCGTACACGCTGCCCGGATGCTCAGCCGCCCCGTAGAGACAGCGCACTTGGCCATCTCGCGTCGCCGGGACGGCCTTACCACTTTTTTGCCATGGCCTCCTTGATCACATCGTTTTGAAGCTGAACGTCCGCATACATCTTCTTCAGTCGCGCATTCTCCGCTTCCAGCTCTTTCATCCGCCCCATCAATGATGCGTCCATGCCGCCATACTTGGCCCGCCATTTGTAAAAACTGGCACTGCTCATGCCATGCTCGCGGCAAAGCTCTGGCACCGGCGTGCCTGCCTCTGCCTGCTTCAAAATACTGATGATCTGGCTGTCCGAATATCGTGACTTCTTCATGGATGAATCTCCTCAATCCTGATTACGAGAAAATTCTACTTATCAACACCCTTAAAATATGGGGGCATTACCTATAATACTCTTGGGTATTCCCCTCCGCAACTGTTTGCTCAGCTAATCCCTCCCAAGAAAAATCCTGTGCCCACCATTGTTCAAACCATGTCCAATAGCGTGGGTCAGGATTGATCTTATATTGCTCTTCCGACAAATCTTTTTCGGATTTATATGTCTTGGGGCTGTCTGTGCTCATGGGGTTCCTTTTGGAATTACCTAACACGATTCAGGGTTCAGGTGCAGGGGCGCGTATTTTACTCTCGTCGTGCGCCCGATTGACCGGGGAATCCATGGGGCCGGGCGATGCTCGCAAACCATTCACAATGGGCCTTCCGGTTAAACCGAAGGGCGACGAAGATGGATGTTGTTCATCCTGAATTTGTAAAAGGATAGTGCAGCCGCCCTGGCTTTCGAGGCTCCGGCCACGCCTTCGCACCTCAAGGTGAGGCGGCACAGGCTGCCATCAACCTCATCCTGAGGTGGCGCATAGCGCCCTCGAAGGATGTTTATAAAAGCGTATCATCCCGGCCCCTGAGCCGGGATTCACAGGGCAGCGTCGGGTGCCGCGCACCCCCATAACGGGAAAAAGATTCCAAGTTTCCCCTTGCCATAAAGGTTAATTTTGTTAAGGAATTAACCGGACGCGTGCACAATAAAGTAAATATACGCGTTTTTGGGGAAACAAAAAGGGGAGTACACGATGTCTACAGCTAAAATAATATGGATCATTGGCGCCTTGGCGGCAATTGTATTGGCATTTATGGATACTGGGTATGATGCCGCAATTATTGCCGTTTTGGGTTTAGTCGGTGGTTTCTTTGTCGATAAAGATCATCGAACCGGATTAATTGTTGCCGCGATTTTTCTGGCGGCCGGCTCGGCGGCCTGGGGGCCTATTCCGGCCATTGGTGATTATCTGAATGCCATCTGGGCGAGCTATGGTGGCTTGCTGGCCGCGGCCTCCTTGATGGCCATTGGGCGCACCACCTATGAGCGTCTGAAACCTTAACATAAACTATATTCAAAGAAAAACGGGCACTGTTGGAGTGCCCGTTTTTTTGTGCCTGAATGTCATTGGTTTAGAGCCCGGCAAGGCAGACATTCTTGATCTCGACAAATTCCTCAATGCCGTATTTCGACCCCTCACGGCCAATGCCCGATTGTTTGACCCCGCCAAAGGGGGCCACTTCGGAGGTAAAGAGGCCGGTGTTTACCGCCACAATGCCGGTCTCCAGCCCTTCCATGACGCGCCAGACGCGGCCCATATCGCGGGCAAAGAAATAGGCCGCCAGCCCAAAGGGCGTATCATTGGCGAGCGCAATGGCCTCTTCCTCGGTCGAGAAGCGCCGCAGGGCCGAGACGGGGCCAAAAATTTCGGTATTGGCAATCTCCATATCCGGGGTGACCTGGGTGATCACCGTGGGGGTGTAATAAAGATCGCCCGCCGCGTGCTTGTCCCCGCCGGTGATAATGTTGGCACCCTTGGCCTTGGCGTCCGCCATCAGGCGTTCCACCTTCTCCATGGCGGCGGTATTGATCAACGGGCCGATCTGCACATTTGGCGCATCGCCGCGCCCGACCATCAGCTCGGCCGTGCGATCCGCCAGCCTTTGCGCAAATTCATCATGAATGCCGTCCTGCACATAAAAGCGATTGGCGCAGACACAGGTTTGCCCGGCATTGCGATATTTACTGGCGAGCGCGCCTTCGACCGCGGCATCCAGATCCGCATCATCAAAGACCAGAAACGGCGCATTGCCGCCAAGTTCCAGCGACACCTTGGTGATGTTCTGCGCCGCCTGCGCCATCAGGACCTTGCCCACCGCCGTCGAGCCGGTGAAGGATATTTTGCGCACGCGGGGATCCGCGGTCAGCGCGCTGCCCACCGGGGCGGGGGTGCGGGTGGGGACCAGGTTGAAAACCCCCGGCGGCAAGCCGGCCTCTTGCGCCAATACCGCCAGCGCCAGGGCGCTAAGGGGCGTATCTTCGGCGGGTTTGACCACGGCGGTGCAGCCGGCGGCCAGCGCCGGGGCCACCTTGCGCGTGATCATGGCCGAGGGGAAATTCCACGGCGTAATGGCGCCCACCACGCCAATGGGTTGTTTGAGGACAATAAAGCGCCGGTCGGTTCCGGTTGAGGGGATAACATCACCATAAATGCGTTTGGCCTCTTCGGCATACCATTCAATAAAGCTGGCCCCATAGATCACTTCGCCGCGGGCTTCGCTCAATGGTTTGCCCTGTTCCGCGGTCAGAAGCGCTGCCAGATCATCGGCGTTTTGCATAATCAATTCGAACCATTTTCGCAAAATGGCCGAGCGCTCGCCGGCGGTGCGTTTGGCCCAGGCGGGAAAGGCGGCGTGTGCGGCGTCAATGGCCTTGGTGGTCTCGTCCGCGCCCATATCGGCGACGGCGATAATTTCCGCGCCATCTGCCGGATTGTACACCATAAAGCGCGCACCGGTATCGGCATCCACCCATTGGCCATTGATATAGCCTTGGGTGCGAAGGAATTTGGGGTTCAGGGACGGGTTCATTGATCGGCTCCCTCGCTGACCAGACGGTGCATTTCAATCAGGGTTTCAGGAAACTCTTTATGGGCGCGCACTTCGTCTTCGGAAAGGCCGTCCAGCTCGTGGGGAAAAACCAGCCAGGTTTCGGTCTCGTGCACATAATAATCCGGCACGCGCTTGGTCTTGTTCTTGGTCGGTTTGTAATAGACCGTGCCGGTGCGCACGTCCGAGGGCATGTTGCGCCGGCAAAGCCGGGTCAGCTCGCAAATGATGGCATCGATGGAGCGCCCGGAATCAAATACATCATCCAGAATAAGAAGATTGTCTTCGGCATTCATATTCTCGACCAGATAGTGCAGGCCATGCACGCGCACATTATCGTCCTGTTGCTCGATGCCATGATAGGATGAGGTGCGAATGGCAATGTGGTCCGAGGGAATACCGCAAAAATCCAGCGCTTCCTGAACCGCAATGCCCACCGGCGTACCGCCGCGCCAAACGCCAACAATATAGTCCGGGCGAAAGCCGCTAAGGACGATTTTTTCCGCCAGAATATAAGAATCGCGCAACAGGTCCTGTGCATCGATAAAGTCTTTTTTGATGGTCATAATGGTGTTTCCCTTACCCCATACCGTATCTGTCGCTTATGACTCCCAAAGCGCGCGCTGTCATCCTCCTGGACAAGAATTATTGTGCGTTGGCGCAGTCCCCGTCCATGGCATTGATCCAATCAGAGACCAGCTTTAACCCCTCTTCATCCACGGTGGAGCGGCCCAGCTCTGGCATCATCACGCCGGGATTGTTGGAGGCCATGCGATAGACCAGAATAGAATTTTCTGCATCCCCCGGCACGATATCAAAACTGTGCCCGCCCGTGCCTTGCCCGGCCGCCACCGGTGGCTTGCAGATGCCGGTATTGCCGGCGGGGTATTGGTGCTCTGGTCGATCCAGATAAAAGGCCGAAGTATCGGCGGCTCCATGGGGGTTGTGACAATGGCCGCAATTAATATCCAGATAGGCCCGGGCGCGTTTATCCAGCGGTGCGCCTTCATCGCGCCAATTGGCATTGCGCGGCGCGGTTTTGGCATCAGCCAGCCCGTCCAGTCTGCCCAGGCGGATCAGGCGGTCCAGCTGATTTTCCTTGCCATCCTGATAGGCATAGATTTTGTTCAGATGGCGTGGCGCCGGGCCAATGGGTTCGATCTTGCGGGTGGTGGCGTTGGGCGCATGGCACCCGGCGCACTGGTTGGCATTGGGGATCACATAGGTGAAATCCTGTGCCGTGCCGTCTTGCTTTTTCAGATGGATGGGGATGGCCCCGCCGGTGCGTTCCAGTACTGCATCGCTTTGGTCCTCGTTCCAGATATAGGGCAGGGCCACCCAGCCCTTTTCGCGGTGTACCAAAATGCGGGTTTCCACCAGTCGCACAGTGTTCAGGTTCAGACCTTCGCCGGCAAAATCATGGCTGTAATCATGGTTGCGCAACAAGGTGCCGGTGCTGTCTTTGGGATAATAAAAGGTTTTGGCGATCACGCTGCCTACCGGAAAGTCCAGCGCCCGCTCCTCGCGATATTTTGCCTTTTTACCAGGGGGTATCCAGAGGATGCGCAGCTTGTGTGCCGCATCGGTAAACAGCGGTGTGTTCAGATCATAAGGCATGGTGTCTTCACCCAAAGACAAGGTATCACCCTTGGCCATAACCATGCCCCAGTCACTTAAGCTTTGCGGGTTGTCGTCCATAAACGGGGTGACGGTCTGGGTCGGGCTTGAACAGGCGGCCAGGCCAGAAAGAGCGCTCAGGACCAGCCAGTGTTTCCAGCAAGACATCTCAAAATTTAACCTCCGGCAGTTTTGGCAGGCTACAGTCATAGGGCGCCTGATCCATGGACGGATTTTTATAGCCGCCGGGGCCATCCACATTGATTACCTTGGCATCGCCGTTTTGCACGCACAGGCGTTTGGTATCGGCGGGCAGTTCCGCATTCACATAGCCATCCCACATGATATCCGGCAGATGGCCTTTGAGGCCAAACATGGCCAATTTTAACGCTTTCAGCTCCAGCAGGGCCGGGGCATTGCCGCCGCCTTCAAAGGTGTTGCCATAAATATAAATACCTTCGGGATAGGGATCGAAGCTGGCCTTGACACCGCGCTCGCTCATCTCGCCAACCGAATAATAACTGGCAATGGCGATATTGGTGGTTTTGTTGTTTTTGATGACGTTATCAAAAATTTCCACCCGGTCATTGGCATAGACAATAACGCCGGTGCCCGCCGGTACGGTGGAAACAATGGCGCCCTTATGGGCAAAGTTTTTCAGATTGTTTTCAAACACCTGATTATTGTGCACTCGGGTCTGTTCGCCGCGCTGTTCCAGATTGGGCAGATTGAAGACCAAAATGCCGCCGGTATTGTTGGTGGCAATATTGTCATAGACATCCGCATTGATCGAGTTTTCAACCTCCAGCCCGGCCACATTATATTCGGCGCGATTGCGGCGCATGATGATGTTTTTGGACTGGCCCACATAAATACCGGCGTCCGATGCACCAATGGCGATGCTGTCTTCAATCAACACATTTTCGGTTTGCACGGGGATAAATGCCATAGGCACCATTGTTGACGTTGGGGCCATTGGTCCATTCTGTGCGCACGCCGCGAATGGTAATATTTTTGCCCTCATTGATTTTCAACGCATCGCCTTTGGCATCTTCGATGGCCAGGTTTTCGATGGTGAAATCATTGGCGGTAACAAGAAGGCCCTCAGCCCCGGAAATTTGTCCCTTGAATGACAAAATGGTTTTGTCCTGGCCGGCGCCGCGAATGGTCACCCCATCCACCGTCAGCGATAAGGAACGATCAAAGGCAAAGGTGCCGGCGGGGATTTCAATCACGTCGCCGGGCTTGGCGTCCAGCAATTGGGTTTGCAGTATTTTCTGATAGCTATCGTTCTGGGGGGTGTCTTTTGCCGGGGGCTTTGCCTGATCCCCGCATCCGGCCAGTGTCAGAGTTGCCACGGCCACACCGACATACGCATTCTTCAATATCATACTGATCCTCTTTTGGTCTTTTATCTTTTTGAATTTACCGCCATGGTGCAATTTTGATCGTAACAAATCCAGTAAAACCTGATAGCTTTTCGTACAACGTTCACTTTTGTTGGCATTTAGGGAAAACCATGACCGTAGAGACCAAAGTCAAAGCCTTGAAGATTGCGCTCACCACCATCGGCCTGATCTATATTTTTGGCATTTATGCCATGATGAAATTGATGCCAGAAAGTTGGACATGGAACCCGCGCCAACCCGAATACGAGCAGATGATCATGGGAATTTACGCCACGCTCGGGTTTTTCTTACTGCTGGCGGCTCAGGATCCGCTCTCCAATCGCAGTCTGATCTGGTTCACCATTATATCCAATCTTGTGCATGGCACGATCATGGTGACTCAATCCATTCTCGACCCGGCCGAATTGCCCAATATGTGGGGCGATATACCAGCACTGTTTCTGGTCTCTGCCATTCTTTGGGTGCTAATGCCTAACCGTGCGGCTTTTCATGGCCAGTCTTCACCGCCCAGCGCATAATGCACCTGTTGCGTATAACGCGCCGGGTCGGTGCCCAGATGGCTGCGATAAAGGGCAAAATGCTCGACCTCAAAATCCGGGGCGCGAAGGCCCGACAGGCGCTCCAGATAGCGGGCGGCGTCCGCATCGGTTGTACCTCGGCAATAGGCCAGGGTGATATGCGGAATATAGCGTTTGCGCTCCACTTTCAGGCCCAGCCGCTGCGCCGTGCGCCGGGTATCTTCGGCCAATGCCTCCAGCGCCGGATTGTCGGCAATGCCCATCCACAGGGCGCGCGGCTCCTTGCCGCCAAAAACCCCACCCTCTGCCAGGCGCAGAGACAGGGCCGGGGCCGTAATGCGCGATAATTCATCTTCCAGTTCGGCAATGATCAACGGGTCGGTGATCTCGCCATAAAAGCACAAGGTGATGTGAAAGTTTTCCACTGGCCGCCATCGCGCGCCGGGTACGCCGTGTTGCACCCCGCGCAAAATCTGCGCGATGGGGTCGGGAATGGGCAAAGCGGCAAACAGGCGCATGACGTTCTCCGTTATTCATTTCCCAGAACCTTAAGGCCGCATTGTGAAATGGGTTTGTCGCGACGGCAATCCCTAAACCTTTGCGGATAGTGTTGTGGAAAATGTAAAATACACTTGACTGCATGGTATGTAATAGTAAAGGAAACGCGACATACAATCAATGGAGCATGACAAATGAGATACCCCCAAATGCCAATCAAACTGACCATCATGGTCATTATCGGCCTGTGGGCCATGGCGGCACAGGCCGCCGTCCCGTCCTGGCTGGAGGTCAGCAAAGCTGGCACCGGCTCGGCGGTAATGCTGATCCCCGGTTTGGCTTCATCCACGGATGTGTGGGCGGAAACGACGGTGCATCTACAGGATCGCTTTACGGTCTATCAGGTGCAGATCAAAGGGTTTGCCGGCTCGCCTGCCGCCCCCGGCATGGACAAGGATGGCCTGCTTGATGGTCTTGTTGATGCGCTGGCCGCCTATATTGGTGAAAACGATCTGGATCATCCGGTCGTTGTCGGCCATTCCATGGGCGGATATCTGGCTTTGCGGCTGGCGCGGGATCACGCGGACCTGATCCGTAAAGCGGTGATTGTAGATGCCCTGCCGTTTTACAGCCTGATTATGAGCCCCAATCCAACGGCGCAAAACATGCAGCCCATGGCGGCGCGCTTTCGGGCGCAGGTGATCGCAGGGGCGAAAATGGATCCGGCCCAGCGCCGCCCGGCGCAGCGCCAGATGCTATCGCGCATGGTTATGGATCTGGCGGGCCTGGACGCGGTTACCAATTGGAGCCTGCAAAGCGATGCCAAGGTGGTGGGCCAGGCGGTATACGAACTGATGACCTCGGACCTGCGTGAAGATCTGGCGGCGATGACAACCCCGACATTGGTGCTGACCGCATGGGAGCCGGGCGGGCGCTATACCCGGGAACAAACCCTTGGTTTCTGGGCGCGCCATTATGCATCGCACAAGGCGGCTCGGGTGGAGGTGATCTCCCCCGCCCGCCACTTTATTATGCTGGACCAACCCGCCGCCTTTATGGCGCGTCTGGATGCGTTTCTGGCCGAACGTTAAGTCTTACGGACAGGGTGAGCGGTGAGCGGCGTGAAGATCATTCACCGCTTTTTCCAGATCATCGCTCCAGCTTATATCAAAGGCGGCGATATTTTCCTTTAACTGGTCCATGCTGGTCGCGCCGATCAGGGTGGAGGTCACAAAGGGCCGCGTATCACAGAATTTAAGCGCCAATTGCACCGGGCTTAGCCCGTGATCCTGGGCGCAGGTGATGCAGGCTTTGATGGCGTCTTCGGCCCCAGGCCCCTGATAGCGTTCCAGCCGGCCAAAAAGCGTGCCCCGCGCCCCTTCGGGGCGGGCGCCGTTCAGATATTTGCCGGTTAACGTGCCCTGTCCCAGCGGCGAATAGGCGAGCAGGCCGACCTCTTCGCGCATGGCCACTTCGGCCAGGCCGGTTTCAAAGGTGCGATTGATCAGATGATAGGCATTCTGGATCGAAGCCATGCGCGGCAGGCCACGTTTTTCGGCCTCGACCAGATAGCGCATCAGCCCCCAGGCGGTTTCATTGGAGACACCGATATGGCGGATATTGCCCTTTTGCACATGGCGGTCCAGGGCCTCCAAGATGATCTCAAAGGGGGTGAAGTCCACCGGATAGTCGGCAAAACCATGGCCGCCAAACAGCGATAATTTGCGGTCTGGCCAATGCAATTGATAAAGGTCGATATAATTGGTTTGCAAGCGTCTCAGACTGCCCTCCACCGCTTCGTCGATCTGCGCTGGTGTCAGGCGGGTTTTGCCGCCATCTTTACGAAACCAGTTCATCGGCGAGCGCCCGGTGATCTTGGTGGCCAATATGATCTGGTCGCGGTTTTTACGTGCCTTGAACCAGGTGCCGATAATGGTTTCCGTGGCCCCTTGGGTCTCGGCCTTGGGCGGCACGGCATATAGCTCGGCCGTATCAAAAAAATTAATGCCGCACTCCACCGCATAATCCATTTGCGCGTGACCTTCATCTTCGGTGTTCTGCTGTCCCCAGGTCATGGTGCCCAGACCGATGGAAGAGACAGACAGGCCGGTGCGGCCAAGGGGGCGGTATTGCATGAAAATTCCTAAGACTTGGGTTCAGATGCTAATCGGATGAGCAGGGAATATGTGATGATTCAAGGGCGCTGGCCAGCCAGTCTGACAGGGCATGGCCAATGCGTGCCGCCCCGGCTGCCGTGGGGTGCAGGCCATCGCGCTGGATCAGGTCCTGATCAATGGCTGTGCCATCCTTGCTGACCAAGGGTTGCATCAAAAACGGATAGAGCGCCACGCAATATTGTGTCGCCAGATCGCCATAAAGGCGATCAAACTGCGCCCCATAGGCCGTGCCCAGATTGGGCGCGGCACGCATGCCGGCCAAAAATACATCCAGCTTTCGCGCCTTTGCCTTTTCAATCATGGCCACCAGATTTTGCCGGGTCTGCGCCGGGTCCAGCCCGTTCAGCATGTCATTGGCCCCCAGCGCGATCAGCACCCCGTTGGCATCCGGCCCCACCGCCCAGTCAAAACGCGCCAGCCCCGCCGCCGAAGTGTCGCCGGAAACCCCGGCGTTTAAAATGGCGACCGAACGGCCCTGCGTCTCAAAATCACCCTGTATGATGTGGGGAAAATCTTCATCCGGGGCCAGCCCAAAGCCAGCGGTCAGGCTGTCGCCCAGTATGACCAGAGAATAGCGATCTTCGGCTGGCGGAATGGGGGCGCTCTTGGCGGTGGTCATCCCCTCTTGCGAAGCCTGGACGATGGGTGCCGCGGCCGGGCTGCACGCGGTAACCAGGCCCAAAAGAGCCGCCATCACGGCAAAGTGTTTATGTTTTCGCACTCGTAATCCTTATCGAATATCGCTATGGTCTATAGATACGGCATATGACGGCCTCCGCCAATCAAAGAAGAGATAAAAATGTCATCACCGCCAGTGATTACCCTGAACGAAGTTTGCCTCACCCTGCCGGCCATTACCGGGCCGGTGCATATCCTCAAAAGTCTGGACCTGCGTGTGGAACCGGGCGAACACCTGGCCATTATCGGCCCTTCGGGCTCGGGCAAAACCTCGCTGATTTCCGTGGCAGCAGGGCTGGAGCGGGCAACCGTCGGCACGGTTAATCTTTTGGGCCGGGATATCAGCACCCTGAATGAGGATGCGCTGGCGCGCCTGCGCCGTGGCCGGGTCGGCTTTGTGTTTCAGTCTTTTCATCTGCTGCCCAATATGACGGCGCTGGAAAATGTTGCCGCCCCGCTGGAGATCATGCACCAAAAAGACGCGATGGCGGTGGCCGAGGCGGCACTGGAACAAATGGGGCTGGCTGATCGTTTATCGCATTATCCGGCGCAGCTTTCCGGCGGCGAGAAACAGCGCGTTGCCGTGGCCCGCGCACTGGCCCCCCGGCCCGAGGTGATTTTTGCGGACGAGCCCACTGGCAATCTGGACAGCAAGGCCGGGGCCATGGTGGCGGACTTGATCTTTGATAAATGTGCCGCTTTGGGCGCTGCCTTGGTGCTGGTCACCCATGATGCGGCGCTGGCGGGACGGGCCGGCCGCACCATCACCATGCAGGACGGGCGCATCGTATGAGCGCGCCGTTGGCCGATCTTGCCTTGGCATTGCGCTTTGCCCGGCGTGAATTGCGCCACGGGGTGCGCGGCTTTGTCATCTTTTTGTCCTGTCTGGCGTTGGGGGTGGCGGCGATAGCGGCGGCCGGATCCCTGGGCGAAACCTTTTCGCGCGGCATTGCCCTGCAATCGCGCATTCTGCTGGGCGGTGATGTCGCCTTTACGTTGAACCAGCGCCGCGCCAGCCCGGACGAGCTGGACTGGATCAAGGATCAGGGCAAGGTCTCCACGGTAACCGGCCTTCGCACCATGGCCGGGCCGCCCGAACGCCGCCGTCTGGTGCAATTGCGGGCGCTGGATGATGCCTATCCACTGGTCGGGCAGGTGGAAATGATGGGCGGTCAGGACGTGCACGGTGCGTTGGCGTTTCGGGATGACCTGCCGGGTATCGCCATGACCAAAGACGGATTGGCAGATTTTTCTCTGAACGTAGGCGATACCTTCAATCTGGGGGCCAAGCGCGTTTATGTGGGCGGTGTCTTGCTCAGCGAGCCAGACCGGCTGGGCGTTGGCGGCGGGTTGGGTCAGCGGGTGTTGATCTCGGATAAAGGTTTGACGGCATTGGGGCTGGCGGGACCGGGAGCGCTTTACCGCGTCACCTATCGGGTGGTCTTGCCCCCGGGGACGGATCCGGCGGCGTTGGTCAAAACCGCCAAAGCGCATTTTGAAGACGCCGGGTTTACCATCACCGATCGGGATAATGCCGCCAATGGCATTACTGGCCTGATCGGGTTTCTGGAGACCTTTTTGGCGGTGGTGGGTCTGGCCGCGCTGATAGCCGGCGGTCTGGGGGTGGCGCAGGCGGTCAGTGCCTTTTTGGATCGCCGCCGTTCGGCCATTGCCACGCTCAAAGCCCTTGGTGCCGACCAAAACCTGATCCGCCTCACCTATGGGGTACAGATCATGGTGCTGGCCTTTGCCGGCTCTTTTATTGGCATTGTACTGGGGGCGCTGGTGCCCTTTTTGGTGATGGCCATTGCCGGTGACCGTTTGCCGCTGCCCGCTGCCTTGGCGCTTTACCCCGTGCCACTTTTGGTGGCGCTGGGCGAGGGATTACTGGCGGCGGCGTTTTTTGCTTTGCCGGCGCTGGGCCGCGCCCGGGCAACGCCCCCGGCGGCGCTATACCGGGGCGCGGTGGAACGGGCCGGGTTTGCCTCGCTAAAACTCATCAGGCCGGAATTGCTGGCGGCGTTTTTCTGCGCGCTTGGCTTTGTTGCCCTGGCGGTGCTGAGCAGCCCGGAAAAACTCATCACCCTGTTATTGCTGTTGGGTGCTTTGTTGGCCTTTTTGGTTTTCATCGCTTTGTCACGCCTGCTCATGTGGCTGGCGCGCATCATCGCCCGGCGCAGCCATGGCATGGTCCGTATGGTGTTTGCCTCGCTTGGCGGCCCCGGCTCGGCGGCGCGCACCGCTGGCCCGGCATTGGGGCTTGGCTTTACCCTGCTTAGTCTGGTGATGTTGGTGCAATCCAATCTGGTGCACCAGATCGGCGAAATTGCCCCCCAAACCAGCCCGTCTTTGGTGCTAACCCAAATTCCGGCGGCAAAAACCCAGGAACTGGATGCCCTGTTGCGCCAAAACGGCGTGGATACCGATGATGAAACGCAGTATTTGCGGGGCGCCTTTCTGACCGGGCGCATCCACGCCCTGAACGGCAAAAAAATAGACCGCGATGGCGTCAAGCCAAGCGAGCGCTGGGCCATTGATAATGAGATTATCATGTCGATTGTCGCGGGCGAGCCCAAAGGCGCGCAAATCGTAAACGGCCAATGGTGGCCCGCCGATTATAGCGGCCCGGCGCTGGTCTCGCTGGAAGACGATGTGGCCAAGGGGGCCGGGATCAACATTGGCGATACCCTGACCATCCGCGTTTTGGGCCGCGATGTTGAGGCGAAACTGGCCAATACCCGCACCATTGACTGGGGCGGCTTTGGGGCCAATTTTGCGCTGGTGTTTGCGCCGGGTACGCTGGAAGTGGCCCAACCCTCGCACATCGCCATTTTGCGCACCGACAAGGAAAATGAGGAGAAAATCGCCCGCGCCATAGGGGATGTCTTTCCCACCATCAGTATTTTGCGGGTGCGCGAGGCCTTGGAGGCGGTCTCAGCGCTGTTTGCCGATGTATCATTGGCCATTAGCGCCATTGCCGGCATTGTGGCGCTATCAGGGGCGCTGGTGTTGCTGGGGGCACTGGCGGCCGCGGCGACACGTCGCCAGAGCGAACTGGCATTATTAAAAACGCTGGGCGTTACCCGTATGGGGGCGCTGGGCATGATGGCGGCCGAGTTTTTTCTGGTCGCGTTTAGTGCGGCCCTTTTGGCGCTGGGGCTGGCGGCACTGGCGGCCTGGCCCATTGTGGTCAAAAATTTCGAGGCCAAATGGGCACCCGATTGGGGGGCGGCCCTGTTGATGATCGGTTTTGCCGCCGCTTTGGCGGGTCTTGGGGGCTGGTGGGCCGGGCGGGCGGCACTTTTGGCACCAGCAGCTCGCGTATTGCGGGAAAATCAGCTTTAATCTCTTGAAATTTTGGCCAAAAACACCGATATTATGACCAAAGCCGCTTTGGCGGCGTAACCCATAAGGATGAGCACATGAACAACCCAAATCGCGCCATGGCTGGGGCACAGACCATGGACACGAGCGTGGACGCAGGCCTGCGCAGTTTTATGCTCGGCATCTACAATAATATGAGCGTTGGCCTGGCCATTACTGGCTTGGTGGCATTTTTCGCCGCGCAAAGCCAACCGCTCATGCAATTGATCAATGGCACACCCCTGCGCTGGGTGGTGATGCTGGCCCCGCTGGGCTTTGTGATCTATCTGTCTGCCCGGGTCATGAAGATGAGCCCGGCGGCAGCGCGCGGCTGGTTCTTTGCCTTTGCCGCGGTGATGGGGCTTTCGCTTTCCTATATCTTTCTGGTGTATACCGGGGCCTCGATCGCCAAGGTGTTCTTTATCACGGCGGCCTCTTTTGGCGCGCTTAGCCTCTGGGGCTATACCACCAAGAAAAATTTGTCCGCCATGGGCAGCTTCATGATGATGGGGCTGTTTGGCATTATCATTGCCATGGTGGTGAACATCTTTCTGAAATCAGCGGCTATGGATTTTGCCATTTCCGCCATCGGGGTGGTGATCTTTGCCGGGCTGACCGCCTGGGATACCCAGCGCCTGAAACACAGCTATTATGAAATCGGGGCCAATGCCGAAATGGCAGGCCGGGTCGCCATTATGGGCGCGCTCAGCCTCTATCTCGACTTCCTGAACCTGTTTTTGTTCCTGCTGCGCTTTATGGGCGGCGGTCGCAACTGATCCGATTTTTGCTATGGAAAAGCCCGGCTGTCATGGCCGGGCTTTTTTGTGCGAGTGCCTCTATACAAACTTCTAAATGATGACAGGGCCACGCCCATTGTGGTAAGACTGAATCCATGAACCGATTTGGCAAAAGTTTTTCCGGCGAAGCGAACCTGACCTATGGGGATGGTGAGTTTTTGATCATGAAGCCCGGGGCCTATGTGATCTGCGCCGAGACCGGCAAACAGATCCCACTGGATGAGCTGCGCTATTGGAGCGCCGAATTGCAGGAAGCCTATGTGGACTGCGAGGCAGCGGTGACGCGCTGGCGTACGGTGCAGGATCAATCCTGATGCCAATGCTGGCGGCGCTGGCGGCCCTGTTGATCAGCGCCACCGATCCCACCCCCCTTTGTACCGGGGCCCCTGAACAGGGGGCCTTGATGGCGTGCCGCACCGCGCCGAATGCCGCCATTACCCTTAGCGACGAGGCTGGTTTTACCGCGATATTTGTGGCCGATCCGGCGGGGCGTTTTGTGGTCGGGTTTTCGCGCGATGCGTCCCCAAATATGACCCTGCGGGCCTGTGCCCAAGGCGGAGTGTGCGCATCTTTGCCGTTATCGGTTGCACCTCATGATTACAAGATCGAGCGCATAGACGGTCTGCCGCCGGGCAAGGTTTCCACCTTCAGCGCGGCGCAACTGGCCCATATTCGCAAAAGCTCGGCCCGCAAAAAAGCTGCCTTTGCCATAAAGGCCAATACCGATGCGTATCTGGCGGGCTTTGCCAAGCCGGTACAAAAGGCGCGCATTTCCGGCTTTTATGGTTCGCAACGGGTACTGAACGGCAAGCCAAAACGCCCCCATATGGGTATGGACTTTGCCGTGCCCAAAGGCACGCCCATTGCCGCGCCCGCCGGCGGGGTGGTGACGCTGGCTGATCCGGATTTGTATTTCGAAGGCGGCACGGTTTTTCTGGATCATGGCCAGGGGCTGGTCAGCGTGTTCATGCATATGAGTTCGCTGGATGTGCACGATGGCCAGGTGGTCAAAAAGGGCGATATTTTAGGCAAGGTCGGGGCCACGGGCCGGGCCACGGGGCCACATTTGCATTGGTCGCTAAAGTGGAAAAACCGCTATTACGTTAATCCGGCATCGGCCTTGTCTTTGGATTTTTCGCCTTTGCGATAGACGTGCTTGGGCCAGCGCCGGTGCACCCAAAACCAGTCCTCGGGGTGGGCGCGGATCTGCTCTTCCAAAAACTGATTTATGACGGCGACCGTATTGGCGATGGCTTTGGTCTTGTCTGGGTTTTGATCCTGAACAAGGGGGGGATGAAAGGTCACCACAAAGCGTGCCTTGGGAAGGCGCGTAATGGATACTGGCAAGAGCGGCACATTAAAGCGCCGGGCAAGGCGTGCGGGCCCCGGCGCGGTTTTAAGGGCATGGCCAAAAAACGGTGCCTCTATGCCCAGATTGAATTTTTGATCATTCAAAAAGGTCACGCTCTGGCCGTTTTTAAGGGCGACCAGCATTTCGCGCGCCCCGGCCTCGCCTTTGGCGCTAAGGTGCGGTACGCCATAGCCATGGCGGATGGCGTTAATGCGCGCATCAATATGGGGGTTGTTGGCATGGCGATAGGATACCCGCGCATCCAGGCCGCTCTGGCATATGGCGGCGGCCATGACCTCCCAATTGGCAAAATGCCCGGTGATGATTACGGCGGGCTGGTCGCTCTTGATAATGGCGTCCAGATGCTCTTTCCCGCGCACCTCCACCCGGCCATTGGCCTCATAGGGGCGCATTTCGCCCATATGGGGAAATTCACCGCCCAGCCGGCCCAGATTATCCCAGGCCGCCATGGCCAGCCGCTGCGCGCCCGCCTCGTCCAGATCGGGAAAGACCAGTTTGGCATTGATCATGGCGGTGCGATGCGCCGGCAGTAGTGGCCCCAGTTTGCGCAAGGCCCAGCCGCCAAGCGCCGAGGCGCGCTCGATCGGCAACAGGGCAAACAATCCCATCACTGCATCCCATAACAATGCCTCTATGCGCCAGCCAAGGCGCAACCATGGAGAGGGCCGGGCGCTCATGAGTTTGGCTCGTTCAGCACCGGCGCGAGCCGTGTCATCAGGGCATCGACATCTTCAAAATGCGCCTCAACCGGCCAGGCAATGATGTCTTCGCGCAGCAGTTCGGGCAGGCGCACATAATCCTTTTCTGTGGTAATCAGCGTGGCGTTTTCCCCCGCCGCCCAGCTGTGCAGGCGGGCAATTTCGGTCGCGCTATAGGGATGGTGATCATCAAAGGCAATTTCCTGTACCAGTTCGGCGCCACCATTGCGCAAGGCATCAAAAAACTTTTGTGGGCGGCCGATCCCGGCAAAGGCCAATAATGGCCCTTTGGGCGGTGCTGTTGGATTAACCAGCGCGGCGCGAAATACCGGCAAATCGGTTTCAATTTTCATCTCGCCATCGCCGATAAAAATAATGGCATTGGCCCGGCCCAGCGCATCGGCCAAAGGTTCGCGCAGCGGCCCCGCGGGAAATACCCGCCCATTGCCAAAGCCGTTATGATCGATCACCAGCACGGATGCATCCTTGGCCAGATACGGGTTTTGAAATCCGTCATCCATGATGATGACACTGGCCCCCTGGGCGGCCAGACGTCTGGCCCCGGCCACACGGTTGCGGGCAATCACCGTGGGCGCGCACCGGGCCAGCAATAGGGCCTCATCCCCGACATCGCGGGCGCTGTGATGGTTCGGTTCCACCAGAGTGGGGCCGCGTAATTTGCCGCCATAACCCCGCGAAAGAAAGGCGGGGGCATGTCCCGCCGCTTGTAGAAGGGTGGCCAGGGCCAGCGCCAAGGGCGTTTTGCCGGTGCCGCCAAGGGTAACATTGCCAAGGCAGATCACCGGGACGGATGCGTGGGTGGGGATAACGCGGCGTTGTCTTGCCCGCCCGGCCAGGATCACCAGCCATGATAACGGGCTTAGCAAAGCCCGGGTCAGGGGCGCGGCCAAGGTGCCGTGCTTGTGGTTCCAAAAGGTGGGGGCACGCATTATTCGCCCCCCCGGATCAGCGGCATGAGGGCCGCCAGCGTTGCCTGCAGGGGCGCCTTGGCCTGATCGTGGGCAATGGTGTTGGCGGCATTACTCATGGCCTTGGCTTTATCAGGATTATCCCAAAGGTCTAATACGGCGCGGGCCATGGCGGCCCCGGTTTTTACCGGCCTCGCCCCTTCCGCCCGGATCAGGGCCTCATAAATTTCCTGGAAACTGGCACAATAAAGACCGCATAATACGGGCACGTTCAGGCGCGCCGCCTCCAACGGATTATGCCCGCTAAGCGTTGGCAATAACGAGCCGCCGATAAAGGCCGGGGTACCAAGGCGCAGCCACAGGCCCATCTCGCCAATACTGTCCCCCAGATAAACGCGGGTGGCCTCATCCGGGTTTGCTCCGGTGCTGTGCCGGGTGGTGGCCAGACCCGCCTGATCACAAAGGGTGATGATTTTATCGGCCCGTTCCGGATGGCGCGGCACCAGCACCAGCAAGGCATTTGGATGGCTTTGCAAAATCTGCTGATGGGCGCGAAGCACGGTTTTGTCCTCGCCCTCATGGGTGGAAAGCGCCAGCCAGACCGGGCGGTCTTTCATGGCCGCTTGCAGGCGCGATAATGTGGATTTATCCGCCATAGGGGCCGGCATAGAGAATTTCAGATTGCCGACCGTCTCATAGGGCTGATTGCTCAGCTTCATCAGACCCGCCCGGGTGCCCCGATCGGCGGCCCCGATCCAGTCAAACGCCCGGATCAGTTTGGCCGCGCTAAAGGGCACACTTTTCCAGCGATGCAGGGAATATTCGTTCATGCGCGCATTGGCCAGCGCCAGCGGCGTGCCGTGGGCCTTGGCCGCCAATATGAGATTGGGCCACAATTCGGATTCCATCAACACCCCAAGATCGGGGTGCCAATGCGCCATAAAGCGCGTCACTGCTCGCGGCAGGTCCAAAGGCAGATATTGATGCACCGCGTTTTTACCAAGGCGGCGGGCCACCATATCCGCCGATGTGCGGGTGCCGGTGGTGATCAAAAAGTGCAAATCGTCTCTGGTGGCCAGCATGGCCTGCATCAGGTTCAGGGCCAGTTCGGCCTCGCCCACACTGGCCCCGTGCAGCCAGACCAGCGTGCCCGTGGGACGCGTCATATCGGTTATGCCAAAGCGCTCAGCAATACGGGCGGCCTCTTCCTTGCCGGCCTTTGCCCGGCGGCCCAGCCAGGCGGGGGCAAGCGGGGTCAGCCCATGGGTAAGGGCGCGATATATGCCAAGACCAAGGGGCATCATGGGGTGGCCTCAATGGGCGCATGGCCACAGGCCAGATCGGCTTCATCGGTGGCAGCACAAAGAAGGGTTTCCAGCTCCCGTCGTTTTTCTTCCAGCATGGCATCATCGGCGTCTTTGGGCACCCATACCGGCCCTTTCCAGACAATGGCCCCCCGGCCAAGAGGCAAAGGCAGCATAAAGCGATCCCAGGTGGACAGGCCAAGGCGCCAGCGCGTGGCCATGCCCAGACACAGGATCGGCGCGCCGGTCAAACTGGCCAGTTTAATGGCCCCCATGCTGGCATGCATAACCGGGCCGCGAGGCCCATCAGGGGTGATGGCCATACAGCCGCCCTCTTCAACATGGCGGATCATCTGGCGAAAGGCGGTGCTGCCACCTTTTTCCTTGGACTTGCGCAGGTTTTTGGCCGAGCCGCGAATGATTTTGGCCCCCAGGGCATCGGCCGCACGGGCAATAAAGGCCCCATCGGGGGAACGCGAAATGAGAAAGGCCGGTTGCTGGCGCTCCATGGGCCAGGCCGCAATGGCCATGGCCACCCGGCCATGCCACAGCGCGCCGATCATCCCCTTGCCCTCCTGCCAAAGGGGTTTCATCACCTCCTGCCCCTGCACCGTCCAGCGGGTGCTGGCCTTGATCAGGCGCATATACCCCGCCAGCAAGGTAGCCAGCGTGACGTGCAAAAGGGAGGATCGGAAAAGGCGTTTCAGCATGGATTAACAAATAACATGGATAACAAGGTTCGCGCAGGTTATGACATGTTTTGCGCCAAGATGAATACAGGAAGCTGATGCGCTTTGATCTTTCCACGCCCCAGGGCCGCCGACAGGCCAGAAATGATCTGATCTGGCGCGACCATGGTTTTTTGCGGATCTGGTTTCAAAATGCCCATTGGATTTCCGATGAAATGGTACGCACCAACCAGCCCAGCCCGCGACAGATCGGCCAATGGGCCGAACGGGGCATTAAAACCATCATCAATCTGCGCGGCGGTCTGGATGGTGGTTTTCATGCGCTGGAGCGCGAGGCTTGTACGCAAAACGGCATCACGCTGGTAAATTTCAATGTTAAATCCCGTGATGTGCATCCCCCCGACGTGATTTTTGCGGCCCGTGATCTCTTCGATGAAATTGCCTATCCGGCGCTAATGCATTGCAAATCCGGTGCTGACCGGGCCGGGTTTATGGCGGCGCTTTATCTGCATTTTCGCAAAAACGAACGCATCGAAGTGGCCATGCAGCAATTATCCTTCAAATATCTGCATGTACGCCAGGGCAAGACCGGCATGCTGGATTTCTTTTTCCAATGCTATCTGGATGATGCCAGGAAAACCCCGATCAGCTTTGCCGACTGGGTGCGCGATGTGTACGACCCACCGGCGGTCAAGGCCGCGTTTATGGAGAACTGGCTGGGCAATACGCTGGTCGATAAAATCCTGCGCCGGGAATAGTATCCATGCTTCGAGGCTCGGCTTTGCCTCGCACCTCAGCATGAGGGTGAATGCATATGGTATTCCTCATCTTGAGGTGCGCACCCGATAAATTCGGGGGCACCTCGAAAGATGGAAATAGTATTTTACTATACGCCTATCCCCACACCGTGGCGGTGGGCGGGTGCAGCGTGGCGCCCTCATAATGCAGGCCGGGTTCGCGGTCTTTGACCAGCAATAACGGGCCATCCAGATCAACAAAATCAGCCAGTGAACCCAGCATCAAGGAGGGCGCCATGCCCAAGGACGTCCCCACCATACAGCCCAGCATCACCTTCAGGCCGTGGGCTTTGGCCCTGCGTGCCAGTATGATGGCTTCGCTAAGGCCGCCGGTTTTATCCAGCTTGATATTCACCGCACCATAAAGCCCCGCCAGGCGCGGCAGATCGGCGCTGGTGTGCAGGCTTTCATCGGCACAGATCGGGATGGGCGAGCGCAGCCCCGCCAGCGCCTGATCATCATCGGCGGGCAAGGGTTGTTCGATCAGCACCACATTCAGCGCGGCCAGCTGGGGAAATAGTGCCTTGAGCTGGTCCAGGCTGAGACCTTCATTGGCGTCAAGGATCAGGGCGGCATCGCCGCGCCCGGCCTTGATGGCCAAAAGGCGCTCTATATCCAGACCATCACCGGCCAGTTTCAGCTTCAACAGCGGAAATGCGTTGGCCGCCTTGGCCTTGTCGGCCATGATGGCAGGGGTATCAATGGCGATGGTAAAGGCGGTGGGTACGGGCTTGGGTTGGTCCAGCGCAGCCCGCTGCCAGACCGGCACACCACTTTGTTTGGCCTGCAAATCCCACAATGCGCAATCCACCGCATTGCGCGCCGCCCCGGCAGGCATGGCGTTTTGCAGGTCTTGCCGGGTTAATCCGTTTTCCAGCGCATGCCTTTGCGCCTCTATCTGGGCGGTAACGCTGTCTATGCTTTCGCCATAACGGCCATAGGGCACGCATTCGCCGCGACCGGTTTTGCCGTCTTCATGCAGACAGACCATCAGGGTCTGCGCATGGGTTTTGGCCCCGCGGGCAATGCGAAACGTGCCGGTTATGGGCCAGCGCTCGGCGATGATTTCCAGTTGGCGCATGGGCTTTTCGATCCTTTTGCTTGACGTATATGCGTCTGGCTGATTGCGTGTGCGCAATGAAAACCAACCGTCATGATTCCAAACCTATCGACATCTCTGTGCAGAGGGAAGATGGCCGCGTGATCCTGATCCCGGTTGGGGATTGGGTCACCGATAATCTGGCCAGCATGGACAAGCGCCTGCGCGAAATGGAGGCGCAAATTGGCGGCGAAGAGGCGGTGTTTGATGTGCGGAACCTTGGCCGGATTGATCTGGCCGGGGCGTTTGTGTTGGGGCGCACCGTGCGATCCTGTTCGCGGCCCCATATGGATTTCACCTATATTGGCGAACACCGGGTGGCGCAAAAACTAATGGCGGAGGCCGATGCCAATTCCGAGGTTTGTCCCGCCCCGCCAGCGCCGCGCAATCTCTGGCAACTGGTTTTGATTCGCTCGGGCCGGGCGGTGATGCGGGCCTTGAACGAGGGTGTGGAAACCGCCGCCTTTTTGGGGCAATTGCTCAGTACCTTCTGGCGGGTGCTTACTCACCCGCGGCGTATTCGCTGGAATGCCATCATCAATGTTGCCGAAGAGGCCGGGGTCAATGCCCTGCCGATTATTGCGCTGTTGGCGTTTTTTATTGGCGCGGTGGTGGCGTTTTTGGGGGCCAATCTGCTGGAACGCTTTGGGGCGTCGCTCTTTACCGTTGATCTGGTGGCGCTGGCGGTATTGCGTGAATTTGGCGTGATGATGATGGCGCTGATTTTGGCCGGGCGTTCGAACAGCGCCTTTACCGCCCATATCGGGGCGATGAAAATGCGTCAGGAAATTGATGCCATGCAGGTGCTGGGCATGGACACGTTTGAGGTGCTGGTGCTGCCCCGGGTGATTGCCTGTATTATCATGGCGCCCATACTGGCCTTTGCCGCCACCATGGCCGGGTTGGTGGGGGGCGGTCTGGTGACCTGGGCGGTGCTGGATGTCTCGCCGACCCTGTTTGTTACCCGCATGCAGGAAAATGTGCCGCTGATCCATTTCTGGGTGGGCATTGCCAAGGCTCCGGTGTTTGCCCTGGCCATCTCGCTGATCGGTTGTCGCCAGGGCCTGTTGGTCGAGGGCAATGTGCAATCTCTGGGCGAACGCACCACGGCCTCGGTGGTGCAGGCGCTCTTTACCGTCATCTTTATCGATGCGGTGTTTGCCATGATTTATCTGGAGCTGGACTGGTGAGCGACGCGCAAAGAGAAACCGTCATTGAAGTGCGCAATCTGACCAATGCGTTTGGCCCCCATGTGGTGCATCAAAACCTGAATTTGGATGTCTATCGCGGCGAAGTGCTGGGGCTGGTGGGGGGATCGGGCACCGGTAAATCGGTGCTGATGAACACCATTTTGGGCTTGCGCCGACCCCAGGGCGGCAGCATTCATGTGCTGGGCCATGATACCCAGCGCGCCTCTACGCGCCGAGGACTGGAAAGCCGCTGGGGGGTGCTGTTTCAAAACGGGGCCTTGTTTTCTTCGCTAACGGTCAAGGAAAACGTGCTGTTGCCTTTGCGCGAGCATACGCGTCTGTCGGAAAAACTGATGAGTGAACTGGCGGATATGAAGATTAATCTGGCCGGGCTGGAGGCCGCGGCCGGGGCCAAAAAACCATCCGAGCTGTCGGGGGGCATGCTCAAACGCGCCGCTTTGGCCCGTGCGTTGGCGCTGGACCCGGAGCTGTTGTTTTTTGACGAACCAACCTCGGGCCTGGATCCGATCAGCGCCGCCGCCTTTGATGAGCTGGTGGCGGATCTGCAATCCACCCTGGACCTGACGGTGTTTATGGTGACCCACGATCTGGACAGCCTTTATGCCATTTGTGATCGCATTGCGGTGTTGGCCGATAAAAAGGTAGAGATTGTTGCGCCCTTGGAAGAGGTGTTAAAGTCGGAACACCCTTGGATACGATCTTATTTTCATGGGAAGCGCAGCCGGGCCGCGGCTGGAGGATAGGATATGGAATCTGAATCACGATATGCGCTGGTTGGCGCCTTTACCCTGGCGATTATTGCGGCGGCGTCCCTGTTTATTTTCTGGCTGGGCCAGGTCAGTTTCGATCAGGAATTTGCCGAATATGACGTGGTGTTCGAAGGCCCGGTGCGTGGCCTGTCCAAATCCGGCGAGGTGCGTTTTAACGGCATCAAGGTGGGGGAGGTGACCAATCTGGGGCTGGATCGCAACGATCCCAATAACGGCGTGGTGGCGCGCATCAAAATCTTTGCCGAAACCCCGATCAAGGAAGACAGTTATGCCCAACTGGAACCCCAGGGCATTACCGGCCTTTCCTATATCCAGATCAATGGTGGCAGCGCCGACAGCCCGCCTTTGAAGAAAAAACCAGACCAGCTCTATGCACAGATCCCCTCGCGCAAGGCGCAATTGGATGAGCTGTTCGCCGGGGCCGATGATATGATGCTGGCGGCCAATGCGGCGCTGGTGCGCATCAATGTCCTGTTCAGCACCAAAAACATGAATGCATTTTCTGATGTGCTGGAAAACATGAAACTGGTCACCGATCGGCTGGCCGCCGAGGAAACCCTGTTTTCTGATTTTGGCGACATGATCCGCTCTGCCGGGGAGGCCGCCGACGAGGCCGCCAAGGCCGCAGTAACGGTGCAGGAAATTCTGACCAGCGGCAATGAAGTGCTTTCCAAGGATGCCAAGGAGATGATCTTGGCTTTTACCGATGCGGCGGTGCAATTGGAAGAGGCCTCGACCAAGGCCAATGCCTTTATGGATAATGTCAGCGACCCGCTTACCGAGTTCAGCAAGGAAGGCCTTAGCGAGCTGACCCTGACCCTGACGCAATTGCGCCTTTTGACCCAGACCCTGGAACAGGTGATGGAAGAGATCGACCGTAATCCGGGTGAATTTATTGCCGGCGAGCCGGTCAAGGAAGTGGAGGTGCCACGATGAGGGCGAAACTGGTAATCCTGGCGGCCTCTTTGGTGCTGGCCTCGTGTGTCTCCCTATTGCCAAAACCCGGGCCGGACCCGGATATTTTCCGCCTTAGCGAGATTGCCCTGCCGGATGATCTGGCCGCTTCGCCGGTGGTGATGGTCGAACTGCCGCGCACGCCAAAGGCCTTGCGCAATAACCGTATGGCGGTGATCGAGGGCAAACAGGGCATTGCCTATACCACCGGGGCGCGCTGGGCCGCCGCCGTGCCGCAAATCATGGCCGAGCTTTTGGGTGATTCCATGCTGGCAACCGGGCGCCTGAATGTGGTTTCCCCGCAAGAGGGCGTGCACCCCCCGCTATGGTCTGATTACCGAAATTCGTCATTTCGAAATCGTTTATGATCAGGGGGGCCGAGGCGGCGCCGCTGGGCCGGGTCACCATTCGCGCCAAGCTGATCAACCGGCGTTCACGCACGGTGATTGCCCAGCGCCATTTTGATGCCCAGGTCCGGGCCAGTGAAAACCGTCTTTCGGCCATTGCCGCGGCGGTGGACAGCGCCGCCCATCAGGGTGGCCGGGCCTTGGGCGCTTGGGCCGCCAATCAATTGGAAGCCGCCGAAGAAGCCGCTAAGCGTTAAACTGGTCCTTGGCCAAACGGGCATAGAGGCCGCCAGCCTTCATCAAGTCTTTGTGGTTGCCCTCTTCGACCACCCGGCCATCCTCCAGCACCAAAATGTGGTCGGCGCGCATAACGCTGCTCAACCGGTGGGCAATCATAATGGTGGTGCGCCCGGCACTAAGGCTTTCCAGCGCCTTTTGCACCTGCGCTTGTGTTTCGGCATCCAGGGCGCTGGTGGCTTCATCCAATAACAGGATCGGTGCATCCTTGAGGAGCGCCCGGGCTAGGGCAATGCGCTGGCGCTGGCCGCCGGAAAGACGATGGCCCCGTTCGCCTACCGGGGTGTCATAGCCCTCGGGTTGTTCCAGGATAAACTCATGGGCGGCGGCCTGTCTGGCGGCTTTTTCAATTTCATCCTGGCTGGCCTCCAGACGGCCAAAGGCGATATTCTCCCGGATCGTGCCATCAAAGAGCACCGCATCCTGGCTGACCAGCGCCATGGCGCGGCGCAAGGAAGACAGGGTGACCTGATCAATCGGCGTGTCATCAATACGGATTTGGCCACTATCGGGGTCATATAGCCGGGGGATGAGGTTCAGCACGCTGGTTTTACCGGCACCCGATGGCCCAACCAGCGCCAGGGTTTGCCCGGTCTGTACCGTAAAATTGATGCCGTGCAACACGGTCTGCCCCTCGCCATAAGACAGGCTGACATCCTCAAAGGAAACATCGCCGCGCCTCACCGCCAGGTCTTTGGCATCCTTGCCTTCAGTAATTTTGGGTGGTGTATCCAAAAGCGCAAAAATACGGTCCAGCGCCGCCGCGCCTTCCTGCCAGACGGCGCTTAACGTGCCAATGGCGCGCAAAGAGGGGGCCATCACCGCCAGGGCACTGATAAAACCAATCAGATTGGCAATGGGCGAGCCATGACCGCTGGCCCGCCAGCCGGCAAAGGCCAGCACCGCGGCAAAGGCGATGCCGCCGGCCACTTCCAGCATGGGGTCAACCTGTGCCTTTTTGCTGATCAGTTTGAGGCTGAGGCGGCGACGCTCTTCAAAACTGCGTGCGGCGCGGGCCTGTTCGTGGGCTTCCAGCTGGTTGACCTTGATCATCCGCACCCCGGACAGGCTTTCGGTCAGCAGTGCCGTTAGGCGGCCAAGCTGGGCCTGGGCCTGGGCCGACAGGGCGCGCACGGCCTTGCCAATGCGGGTAACCGGAAACGCCGCCAGCGGATAGAGCGTAAACACCAGCAATGCCAACAGCCAGTCCACCCAGATCATGAAGGCAATCGCGCCCATAACCGTCAGGGCGTCGCGCACCAGATTGGTCAGGGCGCGGGACAGGGCCTCGCGTACCAGATTAATATCATTGGTCAGGCGCGATACCCACTGGCCCGCCGGCGCGGCGCTGATCTGGCCATAATCGGCTCCCAGCAAATGCCCGAACATGGTATTTTGCAGCGCCGCGGTAATGCGCAATGACACCGCATTGGTGATCAGCGTCTGTCCATAAAGCGAGATCGCTTTGAACAGGCTAAGGGCAATTATCCCCGCCGGGACCAGACCCAGCATGCGTGGATCGCGGGCCTCCAGCAGGGTTACCGCCCAGCGCACCACAACGGGGTAGAGCGAGTTGGCAGCCGCTACCAGCACCATTAGCGCAATCGCCAAGATCAGGTGCGGCCAGTGTGGCAGCACCCATTCGCGCCAGAACCGGGCGCTGGGTCTTTGCCTAGTGGTCTTGATGGTCGTGTTCCGGATCGATCAGGCGGTGGGCATGGATGATGAAATAACGCATATGGGCGTTATCCACGGTTTGCTGGGCCGCCGATTTCCACGCATTAAAGGCACTGGCATGATCGGGAAAGGCACCAATAAAATCCAGCTTGTTCAGGTCCTTGAAATAGACCTTGTTGACGTCTTCCAGTTCGCCGCCAATGACGATATGCAAAAGTTGTTTGTCATTCTTGCGCTGCAGAGGTGTATTCATGGTTTTTGCCCAGATTGTCGTGAAGTAAGAACGCGCTCTAATATCAGGGCATGCAAAGCGGGGCCAGCGCAAATCACGCCTCCATTAACAGTGTTTTGCAGATCATAACGAAACGGCTGGCCATTAGGATCGGTGATCACCGCCCCGGCTTCGCTGGCGATCAGGTCAGCCGCGGCCAGGTCCCAGTCTGATTTTGGACGTAATGTCAGCGTCGCATCCCAGGTGCCGGCGCCCACCAATGCCATGCGATAGGCCATGGAATTGCGGCTGCCGGTGTGCATTTGCGGCCAGGGCTCTGCCCAGCCCTTGTGCGCAAATAATCCATCATGGGCCAGCATGCGTGCCCCGGATAAGGTCTCGCGCGGATTGCAGGTGATGGGTGCCCCATTACAGGTCGCCCCCTGGCCGATTTGCGCGCTATACAGCTCATCCAGGGCAGGATTATAGACCACGGCGCAGGTTGGCCGCCCGGCCTTAACCACCGCCAGACATATGGTAAAATGCGGCTTGCCGGCAATAAACGCCCGGGTGCCATCAATGGGATCCACCACAAAGGTGCGTTTGGCGGTCAGGCGGCGGCCATCATCCACGCTTTCTTCGGATAACCAGCCATAATCCGGGCGGGCGGAACGCAAAAAATCCTGTAACAAAGCATCGGTTTCCAGATCGGCTTTGGTGACCGGATGGTTTGGGCTTTTCTCGGTAACCTCGCCCGGATTGGCAAACCAGCCCATGGCACAGGCCCCGCCGCGCCGGGCTGCCTCCTGCAACAGCGCCAGATCATCCTTGGCGGTATCGTTCATTGTCCGGCGACGCTAAGGCCTTCGATCAGAAGCGAAGGCGTATTGGCGCTGTTCAGAAATTCCAGATCATTGGCGGCGATCAGGCGGCCATAAATATCCAGCAGATTGCCCGCCACCGTCATTTCATTGACGGCTCCGGCGCGCATCCCATTTTTGATCTCGAACCCGGCAATGCCCACCGACCAGTCGCCGGTGCCCGCATTAAAAGACGGGCCAAAGGCATCGGTGACGATCAGGCCATTGCCAATATCTGCCATCAGCTCATCGGGGCTTTTGGCACCGGGCACAATATACACATTGGTGGTGCCCACACCGGGCGGACCGCCCAGCCCCAGGGCCGCATGGCCTGTGGGGGCCTCACCCATTTGTCGGGCCGAAGAGAGCGAATGCAACCAGGTGGTCAAGTGTCCATCCTTGACCAGATGCCGTTTGTGCCGGGCCAGACCTTCGCCATCGACGGCCGAGGAGCCAAGCCCCCGGGGGCGAAACGGGTCTTCGATAATATCAAAGCCCGGGGCAAACACTGGCTCACCCATTTTGTCTTTCAAAAAGGAAATGCCGCGCGCCACGCTGGGGCCGGTAATGGCCCCCAAAAACATACTCAGTAATGATCGTGCGGTGCGGGGCTCGAACATGACGGCCATGCTGGCGCTGGGCAGCTTGACCGCGCCCAGACGCGCCGCGGTGCGCGTACCGGCCTCTTGGCCAACTTCTTCGGCGCTACGCATGTCTTCGGCCCAATGGGCGGTGCTTTGCGCCCAGTCGCGCTCCATCGTGCCGTCTTTTTCGGCGATCACCATAACGCTGCGTCCGTGGGAAGTTTTTTGCCGCGCGGCCTCAAACCCATTACTGGCGCAAATGGTTACGGCGCTGGCGCTCCACCCCGCCGACGCTCCGCCGGATTTGCTGACATTCTTGACACGCAGGGCCGCCGCCTCGGTGGCCAGCGCTGCTTCGGTCAGGCTGTCTATGTCAGGAATGGCCGGATCATAAAGATCAAGATCGGGATGATCCTTGGCCAATTGATCCGGATCGGCCAGCCCGCAATAGGGGTCTTCGGGGGCCGCCTTGGCCATGGCACAGGCACGTTCCGCCAGTTTTTCCAATGAGGCGGCGGAAAGGTCGGACGAAGATATGCCCGCCTGATGCTTGCCGATCAGAACGCGCAAGCCCAGGTCCTGGCTTTCGGCGCTTTCCACATCTTCCAGCACGCCTTCGCGCGCCGTCACATCCAGGGATCGTGACCGCACAATGACCACTTCGGCGGCCTCGGCACCGCCCTTCAAGGCATGTCCCAGCAGGTCTTTGGCCAGAGTGGCAAAATATGCCGGATCGGAGGTCTGTTCGTTTGATTTTGTCATAGGCGCAGGTTTAACGCCGCGCCTGCGCTCTCGCAATCGGCTTTAACCGACAAAGACAAAATAGAGCAGCGCCGCCGCCTCAGCGATCAGTACCAGGCCGGTAAAGATGGTACCGTAAAAGCGTCCCACCGGGCGTTTGCCCTCGGGCGCGGTAAAGCCAAAGCCATGGCCGATGCGGGCCAGGGTGAAGACACCGCCCAGCCCATGGATCAGCATAACCGGTGCGCCAAGGGCGGCCAGCGCCAACAGGCCAATCATGGCCAGCGGTGCATATTCGGTAAAATTGGCATGGATGCGCATGGTTCGCATCATGTCTTCATTGTCCCCATGGCCCAGACCAATGCCAGTTTTCAGCCGGGCCCTGGCCGTGCGCCAGCCCAGCACCAAAAGCAAAACGAGATTAAAGGCCAGATACAAAGAGGCCGCCTGATAGGCCGTTAAGTCCAACATGATATTCCCCCGGTCGGTTTTATGGATGTGGTGCAGCTTTGTCGCGCTCACCCGGGAAGGTCAAGCCATAGCGGGCCAAACAAAAATGAATAGTGAAGGCAGTGCTTGACCTTTGCCAAGGGGTCTGAAATGACACCGGCCTTCAAGCGGAGCAAAGTCATGGGATTTAAATGCGGGATTGTGGGTCTGCCCAATGTGGGTAAATCGACACTGTTTAACGCACTGACACAAACGGCAGCGGCGCAGGCGGCAAATTATCCGTTTTGCACGATCGAACCTAATGTCGGCGAAGTGGCCGTGCCCGAACCGCGCCTGGGCAAACTGGCCGCCATTGCCGGGTCCAAAGAGCTGATCCCGGCGCGCATGAATTTTGTTGATATTGCCGGTCTGGTCGAAGGGGCCTCCAAGGGCGAGGGGCTGGGCAATCAGTTTCTGGCCACCATTCGCGAAGTGGATGCGGTGCTGTATGTGCTGCGCTGTTTTGATGATGACGACATCACCCATGTGAACGGCAAGATTGACCCCTTAGGCGATATGGAAACGGTGGAAACCGAGCTGATGCTGGCGGATCTGGAAAGTCTGGAAAAACGCGTGGCCACCGCCGAGAAAAAAGCCCGCTCGGGCGATAAGGAGGCCAAGGCCGCCATCGCCCTGATGGATCTGGCGCTGAATGAGTTGCGCGAAGGTCGCCCGGCGCGCGCGGCCACTGTGCCCGAAGATGATTGCAAGGCCTGGAAAGGCCTGCAATTGCTGACCTCAAAACCCATTATGTTTGTCTGTAATGTGGACGAGGAAAGTGCCGGTACCGGCAATGCCTATTCACGCACCGTCGAGGAATTTGCCAAAAAGGAAGGGGCGCCAGTGGTGATCATCTCGGCACAGATCGAGGCAGAGCTGGCCCTTCTGGATGCCGAAGAGAGAGACGAATATCTGGCAGAATTGAATTTGGAAGAGCCCGGTCTGGATCGGCTGATCCATGCGGGTTATGCGCTTCTTGGTCTGCAAACCTATTTCACCGTAGGGCCCAAAGAGGCCCATGCCTGGACCATCAAAAAAGGCACCAGCGCGCCTAAGGCCGCCGGGGTCATTCATGGTGATTTTGAAAAAGGCTTTATCCGCGCCGAGACCATCGCCTATGAGGACTTTATCGCCTGTAATGGCGAACAGGGCGCCAAGGAAGCGGGCAAAATGCGCGCCGAGGGCAAGGAGTATATTGTGCAGGATGGCGATGTGCTGCACTTTCGCTTTAATGTTTAGGGCATTATCCCACTTAACGTCATACCGGCGCAGGCCGGTATCCACCTTGAGGCATCAAAATGGGCCCCGGCCTTCGCCGGGGTGACACGGGGGCTTCACGAAAAGCTCTCCCCTAAGGACGCCAAAACCTCCGCTTCGCTGGCGAAAGCTAGATTTTTCGAGCTTGGTCATGCCTCCTGCATATCATATACGGGTTTATAAACCCACTTATGAATGATCGCGATTTTGCAAAAGGGTCAGGCGCGTATGATCAAAATTGATGCCAGCGTCTTTATCATCACCCTGAATGAAGAGCGCCATATCGGCCGCGCTTTGCAAAGTGTGGCCGACTTTGCCCATGTGGTGGTGGTCGATAGTGGCAGTACGGATGAGACCTTACGCATTGCCAAATCCTTCACCCCCCATGTGGTGCATCATGATTTTGAAAATTTTGCGGCGCAGAAAAACTATGCGCTTTCCCTGTGCGAAAAAGACTATTGTCTGACCCTGGATGCAGACGAGGAAGTGCCCCCGGCCCTGGCAGCCGAGCTGCGCGCCTTTATGGCGGCTCCTCATGCCGATGGCCTGGTGATCCCCCGCATTGAAATGCTGTTTGGCCGGCGCCAGCACCCGTGGTCCCATACCCAGAAGCAAATCCGCTTTATGCGCAAAGCGGCGGCGCATTTTGCCCCCAAGCTGGTGCACGAATCCATTTCTGTGGATGGTCATGTCGGGCGCGTGCGCCACGGCATTATACATTATGGGGATGGCACCATTGGCCAGAAACTAAAGAAGATAGACAGTTATTCCCGCCTTCGCGCCGCCGAGAAGCGCGCCGCCGGGCGGCGACCCAGCCTGATAAAACTGATCCTGACCGGGCCCTTGACGTTTTTGAAAACCTGGTTGGTCAAGCGGCATATTTTAAACGGTCGTGGCGGTTTTGTGATCAGTGTGATGAACGGCCATTATGCGTTTCTAAAAGAGGCCCGCCTGTTCGAAGCCTGGGACAAGGATAAAGATTGATGGAACTTGTACCCAAAATCCTCACCAGCGCGCATGTACGTCTTGAGCCACTGGCCGAACACCATCGTGAAGGCATGCGCCCGGCGGCCAATGACCCGGATATCTGGAAATGGATGAGCCTTCGCGGTGATGGGGATCACTTTGATTTCTGGTTTGATTATCTGCTGGCCGATCAGGCAAAGGGCAATGCCATCAGCCATGCAGTGATGGTGGAAGGTCAGATCATTGGCCACAGCGCCTATCTGGTCATCACGCCCCATTTTGACCGGGTGGAAATCGGCTGGACCTGGTATGCGCGCGATCATCGCGGCACTCAGGTGAACCCGGAATGCAAGCTCTTGCTGCTCGGCCATGCGTTTGATTGTGGGGCCGAACGGGTAGAACTGAAAACCCATCACAAAAACATCCACAGCCAGAACGCCATGGCCAAAATGGGCGCGGTACGCGAAGGGAGTTTACGCCACCATGCCAAGACCTGGGATGGCCGCTATCGCGATACAGTGTTTTACTCGGTTTTGCGCAAAGAATGGCCCGCCGTGAAGGCGGGGTTGGAAGCGCGGTTAAGCCAATAATCATTGACTTTTTCTTAAAAATATAGCGCGGAATTATTGTCGAATGCAAAGCCGGGTTTCAAAGTTTTCAGATGTCGAGATGGGCTTTGAGTTGTTGTCGGGCG
Organism: Robiginitomaculum sp.; assembly: GCA_030949705.1. Taxonomy (GTDB): domain Bacteria; phylum Pseudomonadota; class Alphaproteobacteria; order Caulobacterales; family Maricaulaceae; genus Robiginitomaculum_B. The sequence continues at coordinate 32,751 of JAUZSF010000006.1, forward strand.
CGATACACCCTCAGCTCCACGGCTTTGGGACTGAGTTTGAGGATTTCACCGGCTTCCTTATGAGACTTTTCTTCTAGGGCACACAAAATAAACGCAGGCTTTAACGTGTTGGGAAGCCGGGCGATCTGTTCTTTGAGTTGATCCAGGGCAACCCGGGATTGGTGCAGGGCTTCGGGGTTGTCTGAACCACCATTGCTGGAAATGGTGTTTTCCACAAAAGGGGTCAGGCGCTGCATGAAGGCGCGGGTTTTGCGTTTGCGCCCAATATCGCGACATTTGTTCAGGGTAATCTGGAAAATCCAGGTGGAAAACCGGTATTTGGGGTTGAACCGGTGCAGGTTGTTATAGGCGGCGATGAAGGCATCCTGTACCGCGTCTTCGGCATCATCCTCGTCGCCCAGATGGCGCAGGGCAAAGCGAAACAATGGGGTTTTGTATCGGCGCATCAACAGGGTAAAGGCGATGTCTTCACCGCCCAATGCCCTGGCAATCAATGCCGTATCTGTGTTTTCGTCCTCGGTTTGATTATTGGGCGATGTCATGGAGCGATCGCAGCACTATATCATCAAACTTTTTGGCTTGTTCGGGGGACATAATGGCCCGCATTGCAAAAATATGGCGCAGGGTTTCGGTCTGGAAATCGCCAAGCACGCTCAAATACTTTTGCTCGGCCATTACTACTTCGGGGGAAAGGTCGTGGTGTTTCTTGATCGTCGATGCCAATTCAAAATTAGCCTCTTTTAAGGCTTTGATGTATTTTTTCCGATTGATTGCATACCGCTCTTCCAGTCGGATCAGGGCCGCTTCCTGTTCATTATTCAAATCAAATTCATGATGTATGGCTTCGTGCAGGTTTATGGTGCTTGCGCCAGGGTTTGGCAGGGTTTTCAAGCCAACCCAGACGCCGGCAATTCCTGCCAGAAAGCTAAGAATAACGGCAAAAATGGTCTTTCGCATAAGGCTTCCGGGCATGTTTATTGTACCAGCTGTAAGACGCTATACGCAGGGGTGGTGGCGAAAGCAGAAAGTCGATCCTGCGACGTCATGGATCGCGCCCCGGCAGCCCCGCCAAGCACGAGAGCAAGGACAATTGGCAAAGCCCGTACCGCTTCCAGTGAAAAATGGAGACGTCGGCCCAGACGGCTCGCCTCCAGACGTTGCCAGACGCGCGCTTCAAGATTGATCAACCTGTCGCCATGGTCTTCCAGTTGTAAGGTTTTGACTAAGCTATAAAATTTATCTGTCATGTTCTGATCCTTTCTTCGCCTGTCTTAAGAGGTTTGCAGGTGGATAATTTTCCATTTTCCATTCCGGCGTTCAAAAATGGCCGTACCTCGCCCGGTGCGTTTCTTGTTCTCACCCTTGTAGGTATAGGCCATCTCGATGGAAAAGGTTGAAAACGCCATATTGCCTTCGCTGTGTGTCTTTATGTTCGTATATTCATAGCGATGAAAGGTGAGGTCTGGATTAGCAAATTCCGGTGCCAGATGATGATCGCGATAATCCGCCCAACCGGTATTGGCACCAGATCCTTCGAAAATGGTGAAGTCATTGCCATTGGCCGCAACATATTTCCCCATTTCTACAAGATTTTTATCAGCTATGGCTTTCCCATAACTGCGTAAAACCTGTGTCGGGCCGTCCATGGCCATGTCTGCCTTGTCATGATGCACTGTATCTTGTTGGTGCATCTGGTCAGCGATTGCCATGTTGGCTGACAACATAAAGGCAAGCGCGCCAAACGCTAAAATGGGGTTCATTTTCATACCTGAATATCCTTTTTTTCTATGTTAACGGGAACGGCGGATTTCTGTGCAGGGGCCCCGGAAAAAGCAAACCGAACATAGGCAATGAAACGATTGCCCTGTGTGCGCACCAGCCCCCGTGCGGGGGTTTCAACAAAATGATAGCTAAGCATGCACACGGGCAGAAAAATAATGAGCAATATCAACATGATTGATGTTGGTAATGGGCCGTCTACCCAGCCCAGAACGTCTTCCATGATATTGTATGCCGCCATAAAAAACGGCACATGCAACAGGTAAATGGAATACGATACCTGGCCCAGATATTCTGCAAAATCAAAACGGGGGGACTCTTGGGGGCTGCCTCTGGAAGTTTCCGCCAAAAAGAATACCAAGGGTACTGAAAGCAACGCAATGATACGCTCGTCGAGGCGCCAGTGGGCGCTGAGGACCAGCGCCAGAATCGTCAGTACCAATCCGCTATTTCGTACCAGAACAGATTTTATGGGAAATCGCTGTCCAAGCAAATACAGCATGAAGCCCATTAAAAATTCAGGAACAATCCGCAAGATCCCAAAATTATCCGTGGCGCTGGGCAGGGGGGAGCCTACCATGGCCAGATAAATGCGATCAAAAGCAAAGAAGAGAACAAGACCGAGGAGAAAACCTAACCAGGGGCGGTTTACCATTTTCAGACCGACCAGGGCGAAGGCCGGAAATAATAAATACGCAAACCATTCGGCACTGATTGACCAGGCTGGCACGTTCCAGGTTGCCCCCGGTGTAAAGCCCCAAGCCTGTATGAGCAGCAGGTTCGGAATGATATGCGCCGGCGGGAATGCGCTGGCGTCATATTCAACCTTAAGGCCCTCCGCGACCAGAACCTGTAAAACCACAAAGGAAAAAACAGCAAGGTGCAGGGGGTATATTCTTGCCAGACGGGCCACCAGAAAGGACCAGTAGTCAAATGTACCGGCGCGCACTCGTCGAAAGTATACGTGGGCCAGTACAAAGCCAGAAAGCACAAAGAAAATATCGACGCCCAGACGACCAGATTCAAAAAAACCTGTATATTGATCTACATCTACCGCCCAGCTTGCCCGCCAGTGAAAAATCACTACCCACAAAGCGGCGAAAAAACGCACACGGGTCAGATTGTGTATGTTTTGTGGATAATCCACGGGTCAACTCATCTCGTCTGGCATTGGCCGCTGGAAGTCTCTCCATATGCAGAAGGCATAAATTTTGTTTGCGGGGCACATATTCATAGCTCTTTGACAATGATATTTCGTTAAGCGGGCCAAGGCGGCAATCGCGCCATGGGTGTTCGCTTGCGCCACACCCCATGGGCCAGGATCCAAACTCATAAGACGCCCTGCCCCAGGAATATTGAGGGGGCAGGGCGCAAGATGGCGCGGCTTAGTGGTTGCCACTGCCATGGGACATTTTCATGCCGCCATGATGACCCGATTTCATCTCGTCACCACCTTTAACGGCAACGGTTCCATGCATGCCGGCACCATAATGTCCGGGAAGGTGACATGCATACTGAATGTCGCCGCCTTTCGTAAACGTCCAGACCAACGTCTTGGTCTCGCCTGGCTTTAGAACAAAGCCATTGGGTTCACTGTCCATGTGGGTCATCATATTAGACATGTCGACATTCTCCATGCCGGCTTCATGCTCTAACTGTTCCTGAACCGTATCAATGGCCCAGGCATGGGCGATTTCACCCTTGTTGGTAACAACAAATTTTACGACGCTTCCTGCATCCACGGTAATTTTTGGTGGGTCATAACTCATGGAATCAAGGGCGCTGATCTGGATAACCTGATCGGGCTTTGCATTTGGGCTGGGAAAGCCAAAAGAAAAATTCTCGGCAGCATGTTCATGTGCGCCGGCCTTGCTGTCATCGTGATCGCCCATCATGCCTTTCATGCCGGCCATATTCCCCATGCTGTCATGGCTGGTTTCGGTGGTCGCTGATGCATCCTTGCCCTGGGGGGGGTGGGCTAATGCCGGCATGGCGAATGCCATTGAAAATGCAAAGATTGCACTGGCCGAGGCGGTAAAAATCGAAGCTCTTGCTCCATTTGAGAGTAAAGGGAAGTTTGTGAAAGCCATATCTGGTTATCCTATAAAAACGGTATCAAAAACCGTGAAGTACCCTTGGTGGTTATTCGCGGCTCTTGCATGCAATACGTTCCAAAAACCCCATACCCTCACCGGTTTTTTAAAAAATAGCGGCGCATTGCCGCAGACATGCATTATTTCTGAGGGAACACCATTGCGCATACGTATAAGTAACAGAGGAGTTATAAATAAATATAATTGACGTAAAAATTGCCGATGCGTCAATCAGACGCAATATTAAAAATTATGTTATTGTATATATAGATGGTTGTTTCTATGGTTCATCCGCACGGATGAGTGAAAATCAGGGGCTATGCCATGAGAAAGACTTTATTTCTATCTTCCGCCATCGCGATAGTATTGTTGAGTGCGATTCCGGCGGGAGCGCAAACGAGCACCAGTACTGAAGAGGGACTCTCATCTGCCAATCAGGCTTTGCTGGCGCGTATTGAAAAGCTGGAAGCAGAACTGGTCGCCTTGCGGGCCAGTGTTCAACAATCCGCGCAAACCGCCAGCGCTGCCAAAGCAACGGCGCAAAGCGCAGTTAAAACGGTCAGCACCGTTCAGAAACTGGCCAAAGTCGGGGCCGCTGGGGCCTATTCGGGCGCACCATCCGATGCTAAATGGCATTTGGCCGGTTATGCCGATGTGGGCTTTGTTGGTGGCGATATGCCGGGGCCGGACAGTTTTGTCACTGGCAAATTCAATCCGGGGTTTCACTTTCAGTATAAAGACCTGCTGATCTTTGAAAGCGAACTGGAATTTTCAACGACGAGCGACGGTGAAACCACCACCGAATTGGAATATTCACAATTTGATATCCCGATCAATGACTATGTAACGCTGGTGGCGGGCAAATACCTTAGTCCAATCGGCCAGTTTCAGGAGCGCCTGCACCCCAGCTGGATCAATCGTATTCAGGGGGCGCCTGCCGGCTTTGGCCATGACGGGGTGCAACCGACCAGCGATACCGGTGTGCAATTGCGCGGCACGGTTCCGGTGGGCAATACCCGCTTTACCTATGCGGTGGCATTGGGTAACGGGCCGCAAACCACCTTTGAAGGCGGTGTGAAGCTGGAAGGGGTTAGCAAGGACAATAACAGCAATAAATCTCTGGGTGGGCGCATCGGCTTTTTCGCGCTGCCCTATCTGGAACTGGGTGGGTCCTATCTGACCGGCAAGGTGAGTGGCTATGCGCCCCCGGTTGGGCATGAAGAAACCCCGGTGACCCTGGCGGCAGATGTGCCGGTGGGGTCTTCTGCCCAGGATCAGGCGCGCTATACCCTGTGGGGCATGGATGCGGCCTATACCAAAGGGGCTCTGGCGGCCCGTTTTGAATATCTCAACTCTCACCGGGGCGCTTTTTTCAGCCCCACTGCGGATGATCCGGCGGGCGTATTCTTGCCGCGTCTGGGCATGAAAGCCTGGTATGGGCAGGTCTCGTATCGGATGTCCAATGTAGGCAGTTCTGACTTCATCCACAATCTGGAACCGGTTGTGCGCTATGGCCAGTTCCGGATCACCGGCCATGATGTGCTCAGGGAAGAAAACGCACAGGATCGTTTTAATCTTGGGCTGAACTATTGGCTGGCTCCCACCATCGTCACCAAAGCCGGGCTGGAATGGCGCGATTTCAGAGTTGCCGGCGTGCCCAGCGAAACCCTCTATCAATTCCAGATTGCCTACGGCTTCTGATCGGCGTGAAAGGAACAGAACAATGAAAACCATGAAAAACAATCGCATATGGATTGGTACCACGCTGGTCGTGGCCATGCTGGCCGCTGCGCCACTGGCCGTTGCCGGCTCTGATGACAATAAAAACAAGGCGAGCAAGCCTGATCCCATGCAAGTGGTTCGCGGGGCCAAGGCGTGGAAAAACAATTGCGGCCGTTGCCACAATCTGCGTTCGCCCAAAGAACTGACCGATGAAGAATGGGATGTTTCGGTCACCCACATGCGGGTGCGTGCCAATCTGTTGCCATTAGAGGCGGAAGATATCAAAGCCTTCCTTAAAGCCAGTAATTAAGATCGGAGAAAACTCATGAAAAAACAAATTCTTATTGTGCTGACGGCCAGTGCTTCCTTTTTGATCGCCGGGGCCGTACAGGCCAGTGGCAATGGGGACGCCGCCAAGGGCAAGGCAGTCTATGAAGGCACCTGTATTTTCTGCCATGGGGCAAAAGGCACGGGGGAAATTCCTGGTACACCGAATTTCACCAAAGCTGATGGCGTACTGGCACAGGATGATGCTGTGCTGATCCGCCATATTACCGATGGTTTTGAAAGTCCGGGTTCGGCCATGCCGATGCCGGCCAAGGGTGGCAATCCTGACCTGTCGGACGAGGACATAGAAAATGTATTGGCCTATCTGCATCAGGCCTTTGGGTCATAATCCTGTAACAGAGAAGGCGCCCTTATGAGTGTAAAAGCCGACGAACAACCCAGAAGGCGGGATTTCATCTATATTGCCACGGGCACGGCCGCCGCCGCTGGCGTCGGTCTGGTCGGCTGGCCGTTTATCGATAGCTTTAACCCTTCGGCGGATGTGCTGGCCATGAGCAAGGTCGAGATTGACCTTGGTGATATGGAGGTCGGCCAGCGCATTACCGTGAAATGGAACAGCAAGCCGATCTTTATCTGCCGCCGGACCCCTAAGGAAATTGCTGAGGCCGAGGCTGACGATCATGCCAAATTGATCGATCCGGCAACAGATGACGAACGGGTACAGCAAAAAGAATGGTTGATCGTTATTGGCATTTGCACTCATTTGGGCTGTGTACCGATCGGCCAGCGAATTCCGCAAAACCGGGGCCCCTGGAACGGTTGGTTCTGTCCCTGCCATGGGTCCATATATGACACGGCCGGGCGTGTGCGTCGGGGGCCGGCACCGCGTAATCTGGACCTGCCTCCCTATACATTTGGTGCCAATAAGACCGTGCGCATTGGTTGAACTCAGTGAAAAACAGAAAAGGACGCAAGTATGGTGTATAACGAGATTACGGCGACCGTAGATGTATTGGCCATGAAGCAGGTGCGTCATAACCTGCAACAAATCGGCGTGCCCGGTATTAGCGTGTTTCAGGTGCGCGGCTATGGCGAGCGCAAAAATTTCTTCCGGCGCGGTTGGATGCAACAGTATAATTGCGTGCGGGTCTTTGCTCCCGAAGACCAGACGGACCGCATCGTAAATGCCATTATGGATGCCGCCCATGCGGGTATAGAAGGTGACGGTATTATCGCGGTGAACCCGCTTTCTCGCTTTTACAGCATACGCGATAAAAAACGTATTGATCAGTAAGCTTTTGCGGGTCAGGCGCAGGTCAGCGTTTTCGCTTTATCCGCATTACGTTTAATGCCATCCCAGTCCTGCGCTTTGATCTGGGCATTGCTCGCCACCCACGAACCACCAACGCAAACCACATTGGGCAAGCCAAGATAGGCGCTAACCTGATCCGGGCCGATACCGCCGGTAGGGCAGAAGCTGGCATCCCCAAATGGCCCGCCAAGAGCTTTCAGATAAGGTATGCCGCCAGCGGCCTCTGCCGGGAAAAACTTTAAAAATGTAAAGCCATGATCCAGAGCACGCATAAGGTCTGTCGGCGTGGCTACTCCCGGTAAAAAGGGCAGGGCCAGCGCATTGGCAGCCATTGCCAGACCGTCAGTAAGCCCCGGGGAGACCAGAAAGTCGGCCCCCGCATCGGCGGCGCGTTTGGCATCATCGGCGCAAAGCACCGTACCCATGCCAACCACCAAAAACGGGCAGGCCGCCTTCATCGCCGTTAAGGCTGGCAGGGCCGCAGGGGTGCGCAAGGTCAGCTCTACTATGCTTAAACCTCCGGCCGCTATGGCGTGGCCCAGATCGGCGGCCATGGCGGCATCATCAATGGCAATCACCGGAATGACCCCGGCCTTTCGGCATGTGGTTTGAAATTCTGTGGTCATCTATGCATTCCCTATCAAGTGCGCTGCCCCGATCAGGGCCGTAGCCTCGGAGGTCAAAAGGTATACCGGCACGTTGGCCAGATAATTTTCATGGGGGCCTTTGGTTTCAAAACGGGCATTAAAATCGCTTTTCAAAAAGACATCGGCAATTTTGGGCAAGATACCGCCCGCCAGAATGACCCCGCCGCGCGCCCCGGTGGTTACCGCTACATTGCCGGCAAAACTGCCCAAGACAGCGCAAAATACATTCACGGCCTTTTTGGCAATGGGATAGTCATCGCCATAGGCCGCTGCCGTGATGTCAGAGGGGCGCAGCGACACCCGCGGCTTGTCAGCCAGCACACACAGGGCGCGGTGGATGTTGACCAGCCCCCGGCCCGAAAGCAGGTGTTCAAAGAGAACGGTTTTATGCTCGCGCATGATCAGGCGCAGAATTTCTATTTCTTCTTCGGTTTGCGGGGCAAAGGCGGCATGGCCCCCTTCGGTGGCGATAATGCGAACCCTATCGCCACAGGGCACCAACAGGCCAAGGCCCAGCCCGGTTCCCGGTCCCAGTACGATTATTGGTGCCTCGGCATCGGCGATGCCATCGCGCACCAGAAGGCGGTCCTTGTCCTGCATAAAGCGTGCGCCGCTGGTCATGGCCTGAAAATCATTGACCACCATCATGGTGTCCAGCGAAAGGGCGGTCTTGATTTCCTCGCTATCTAGTATCCAGGGCGAATTGGTAAAATGATAAACCCCGTTGGACGGTTGCGCAGCGACGGCAAAGCAGGCCTGTTCGGGCATGGGAATCGGCAGATATTCGCCATAGGCATTGATCGCCCCCAACAGATTATCAAAGTCTTCGGCCCGGAAGTTTTGTTGGTGTTTTAACGTAAATCCCATGGGGCCGTCATCGGGGATGGCAATGGCAAAACGCGCATTGGTGCCCCCGATGTCGGCCACCAATATGGAATGAGGTGCACTCATGGGGTCTCATTCCAGCCAAAGGACAGGGCGCCGCTTTCGGCGCTGGTCACCTGTGCCCGCATGCCAGCAAACAACTCGCGGCCCATGCCCGACCGATGATCATTAAGATCAGCCATGACCGGTTCGCGGGCGTCAAATTCCTGTGCATCCACCACGGCCTCCAGCGTGCCGGCAATGGCATCCAGCCGGATCAGATCGCCATCGCGTATTTTGGCAATGGCCCCATCGCCAAGGGCTTCGGGGCTAAGATGGATGGCGGCGGGCACTCTGCCTGAGGCCCCTGACATACGCCCGTCGGTTACCAGCGCCACCTTGAAACCCCGGTCTTGCAAAATACTAAGGGGCGGGGTTAGGCGGTGCAGCTCGGGCATGCCGTTGGCGCGGGGGCCTTGGAAGCGAACCACGGCAACTAAATCCCGTTCCAGATCCCCTTTGGCAAAGCTGTCCATCAGCGCTTCCTGAGAGGAAAAACAGATCGCCGGGGCTTCGATAATATGATGTTCCGGGGCGACGGCAGACACCTTGATCACGGCGCGGCCTAGATTGCCCTGCAAGACTTTCAGGCCGCCGTTTTTGCTGATGGGGGTTTTGATGGTGCCGACTATATCTGGATTGCCCGAACGCGATGCGCCGTCGCGCCATTTCAGGGCTTCCCCCTCCAGATAAGGTTCCTGTGTATAGGCCGTCAGGCCACCGCCAGCGATGGTGGTGACGTCTTCGTGTAACAGCCCGGCGCGCAACAGCTCAGCAATAACAAAGCCCAGTCCGCCTGCTGCCTGAAACTGGTTCACGTCTGCCGGACCATTGGGATAAATGCGGCACAATAGCGGGGTGATGGCGCTAAGCGCATCAAAATCATCCCAGTTCACCACCAGGCCCGCGGCGCGGGCAATGGCGATAATGTGAATGGTGTGGTTGGTCGAACCGCCGGTGGCGTTCAGTCCCACAATGGCATTCACAATGGCGCGCTCGTCGATCACTTCGCAGATCGGGGTATAGGCATTGCCAAGGGCGGTGATCTGTGCCGCACGCTGGGCCGCGGCCCCGGTCAACGCATCGCGCAAGGGAGTACCCGGATTAACAAAGGCGGCGCCCGGCAGATGCAGGCCCATGATCTCCATCAGCATCTGATTGGAATTGGCGGTGCCATAAAAAGTGCAGGTGCCGGGGGCATGATAGCTCGCACTTTCGGCGGCCAGCAATTCATCGCGGCCCACCTTGCCCTCTGCATAGAGCTTGCGGATGCGGGTCTTTTCTTCATTAGGCAGACCCGATGGCATGGGGCCGGCCGGGGCCAGCACAAAGGGCAAATGCCCAAATCGCAAAGCCCCGATCAGCAGGCCGGGGACAATCTTGTCACAAACCCCCAGCATGATCGCCCCGTCAAACATATCATGGGATAGGGCGATAGCGCTGGCCATGGCAATGGTATCGCGCGAAAAGAGCGATAGCTCCATCCCCGCGCGCCCCTGGGTAATCCCGTCGCACATGGCCGGTACGCCGCCGGCCATCTGGCCCACCGCGCCCACGTCATGCAGGGCCTTTTTGATCAAGGGGGGGAAATCGCCAAAGGGCTGGTGCGCCGACAACATGTCATTATAGGCGCTGATAATGGCGATGTTGGGGGCATTGCTGTTGGCCAAGGCGGTCTTGTCGGCAGCTTCGCAGGCGGCAAAGCCATGGGCAAGATTGCCACAGGATAAATGGCTGCGATGCGGTCCGGCCTCGGCGGCGCGGTGCATCTGGTCCAGATACGCCTCGCGGCTTTTGGCACTGCGCGCGGCAATGCGGGCGGTGACCTCTTGCAATATGGGATGTACCATTACATGGCTCCTTATGGGGTCCAACAGGGCCAGAATGCCCCCAAGGGCATGCGCATTATCGCACGAATGGGCATGTCTTTCACCGGTCCCGGTTGAAGGGCCTTTTCATAGGCCTCTTTTTTGCCGGTTTCTTTTAGGGCCAGCACACACAGGCGGGCCTCTTTTAGGGCGGATAAGGTCAAGGTCAGCCGCGATGTATAAGGGCCGGTTATCGGGCTTGGCGGGGCATTAAGAGGGGCACACAAAACCGGGTTTTGCGGATCCAATACACCACCCAATTCCTCGGCCCCGCTAAACCATGAGGCGGTATGGCCATCTTCGCCCATGCCCAGCACCACCGCATCAAAAGGCAAGCCCATGGCGCCAAGGGCCTTGTTGGCGATCATTGCCGCTCCTTGTGGGGTTTGGGCGGTGCCTTTCAGGCCCATAAAATTGGCCGCCGCCGCCTGGTTCTGCAACAGGGTTTCGCGCACCAGTTTTTCGTTGGAGGCCTCATGATCCGGCGGCACGAAACGCTCGTCCACCAGGGTCACGTCGACCTTGGCCCAATTGATGGGTTCATGAGATAGCTGTTCATAGAGACCGCGCGGCGTACTGCCGCCGCTAAGGGCCAGACTGGCCCGGCCGTTTTGTGCGACGGACAAGGCCAGCCGATCAGCGATCAGCCGGGCCAGGCGGATATCCATTTGCGCCATTCCCCCAAAGCGGATCAGCGCCAGCTCAGCAGGCTTATAAGCCATCAAACCATTCCCGATTATCCCGATCGATCAGCATCGCCCCTTGTGTGGGGCCATCGGTGCCGGCCGCATAGGGTTGACAGGGCATCGCATCTGTATTCCAAGCGCTCAAAATACCATCAATCCATTTCCAGGCGGCCTCGACCTCGTCGCGGCGCATAAACAACCCTAAATCATTGCGTACCACCGCCATCAACACCCGCTCGTAGGCATCGGGATAACGGGCGCAAAAGGTGTCGGCATAGCTGAGATTGAGGGGGACATAGCGCAGGCGCATGCCGCCAGGACCAGGGTCTTTGGTCATCAGCAATAATTTGACCCCTTCATCGGGTTGCAGGCGGATCACCAGCCGTGTGGGGTGCAAATGTCCGGCTTCGGGCGGGGTCAGCGCGTGGGCAACGCGCTTGAACTGGATTACAATCTCCGAGCGGCGTTCTTTCATCCGCTTGCCGGTGCGCAAATAAAACGGCACCCCGGACCAGCGCCAATTGTCCACATGTACCTTAAGGGCAGTGAAGGTTTCAGTATCGCTGGGCTTGCCCAATTCATCCGCATAACCCGGTACGGCGGTGCCGCTGATGGCACCATCGCGATATTGACCACGCACTGTATCCCGGGTGGCGGTTTTGGGCGTGATCGGTTTTAGGGCGCGTAACACCTTGATTTTTTCATCGCGAATGGTGTCGGCCCCAAAATCATTGGGCGGCTCCATAGCCACCAGACACAGCAATTGCAACATATGGTTCTGGACCATATCGCGCAGCGCCCCCGAGGTGTCGTAATAGCTGGCGCGTTTGCCGGCCCCCACGGTTTCGGCCACGGTGATCTGTATGTGATCCACCACATTGGCGTTCCATACCGGCTCGAACAGGGAATTGGTGAAGCGCAGGATCAACAGGTTCTGCACCGTTTCCTTGCCCAGATAATGATCGATACGAAAGATCGACTTTTCAGGGAACACCTTGCCCACCGCATCATTGATTTCGCGGGCGGAATTGAGGTCATGGCCAATGGGTTTTTCCAGCACAATGCGGGCCTGTGGTGTGTTTAATCCCCGCGCCCCGATATTGGCGCTGACCGGCCCAAAAAGACCCGGCGGCAGTGCCAGATAAAATAGCCGGATTTTATCTTCGCCGCCCGCCAGCAGATCTTCCAGCGCGCGCCAGTCCGCATCCTGGCTGGCCACGTCCAGTGCGCAATAATGCAAATGTTCGGCAAAGGCCTTCCAGTCGTCGGCACCGTTTTTTTCTTCCGGGAAGAAAGTGCGGTAATGCTCTTCGACGGTCGCAATAAAATCCGCGCGGGACATCTCGGCCCGGGCCGCCCCGATAATCTTACACCCCTCCGGGATTTGTCCGTCGCGCCAGCGATGAAACAGGGCTGGCAACAGTTTGCGCAATGCCAGATCCCCGGTGGCGCCAAAGACAACAATGTCAAACGGATCAACGGGGAGCAGTTTAGAGCCAATGCTGGCTTGGGTATTATTCATGAAGTATGGCTACCAGAAATATGCATAAAGGGCGATCAGGACCAATGCCACCGTCGCGGCAGCCAGATTATAACGCCGTGACGTTGCAAACGAAATATCCCCCAGATGAACAGAGCGATCCTCGTGGGGTGGCAGGGTGATTTGTGAAATGACAATGCCGGCGGCCACGGACAAGCCAAAGGCCCAACCAACGCGGTCAATAAAGGGCATGGTCGGCAACAGGAATTTTAGTGCAATGGAAAACACCAGCGAGCCCAAAATGGCGGCCATGGCACCATGGGCATTGGTACGTTTCCAGAAAATTCCCAATAGGAAAATTGCCACAATCCCCGGGGTGAAAAAGCCGGTATATTCCTGAATATACTGAAACGCCTGATCCAGCTTGCCCAGTAATGGCTGGGCCGTCATCAGGGCGATGATCATGGCGCTAAGGGCGGCCAGACGGCCAATGCCTACATAGTGATGCTCGCTTTGGCTGGGGCGAAATCCCTTGTAAATGTCCATGGTGAAAATAGTGGCAATGGAATTCATCATCGAGGCCAGCGAGGAGGTGATCGCCGCAATCAAGGCGGCAAAGATCAGCCCTCTTACCCCGGCGGGTAACAGCTTCATGACTTCGGGATAGGCCCGGTCCGGCTTGCCGCAAACATGCAGTGCCTCGGTGCACAGGCCCGGGTCCAATACGGCCGGATCGATGACATTGTGCATGCTGTCCATGGACAAAAGCGCCGCCGCAATGCCCGGCAACACGATAAT
>JAUZSF010000007.1 GCA_030949705.1 Robiginitomaculum sp.
GGGGTATAGTTATATCCGAAAATAAATATGCACATAGGTCTGGGATATGCTCCTGGGGTCATTTGAGGGTGTTTTGGCTGGTTTCACCTGCACTCAGGCTAAACTTCGCCACCCCATCACCGGTAGGATCAACTTCCCCACCTTCGCCCACGTGGTTGGCTTCTTTGCCGATCAGCCCAACAGTCTCCGCTTTTACGTGCCGCCTACGCGTTTCCCCGCTATCATAATAGTCACCGCCTTCGAACTTGTCTTCGGGGTGTAGGTGGTAGTTTGCTAGAGCTTCGGCATAGGTTTTGAGCATGGATTGATCTACGGGCTCGCCAGTAATCCGATCAAAGGCCAAGCTAACGGCTTTAGCTGGGTCACGCTCAAAGGGTGCGCTTGGTTTTGGTGGGTATTTTCCCATGGGCCTGCCGCGCTTGCCTGGGTCGACAAGGGCAGGCTCTGGCGCTTGTGCATAAACACCATCTCTGGCGGTAAAACTGACCATAAAGCCAAAGGGTTTGATCTGATCTTTATAATCGCGACCTTCATTATGAGACTTCATCCAGTCTAACATTTTCGGGCTGGTTGCCCCATAGCGGCTCATGGCTGGCACTTGTAGCTTTGGGTGGTAGTCGAGTGATAATTGCCTTGGGCTATCTGACAGCCCGGCCTCCAGAAGCTTGTACCAGTAATCATATTGCCAACGTGAAACGCCAATGCCACGTAATGAATCAGGAATGCCAGGGGCGGGATCATCTTCCCCATAAGGGGCCATCAGATGGCCTAGACCGTGGGCCGAGGCCTTTCTGATGATGGGCTTGCCTTGGCCATCCAGATTAAAAAGCGCATAGCGTTTGGCGGAAATTGCAAAGACATAAAGTGGCTTGAGTTGATCACTGGTGCCATCAGCATAATTCACATCCTCGATTTGCAGGATTGATCCTGGCTTTTTGTAGGGGTTCAGGGCGGCAAATTGATCCACCACATTTTGGGCGCGTTTTCTAAACTCCGAGCGGCTCATTCCTTTTGGCCTGGCGATGGCCAGACTGTCCGTGTCACAAAAGGCCCAGTTCACCCACCACGGCGAGTGAATTGCTAGGCCTGGAAGGCAAGTGTGCCGTCGCCTACTTTAGGGCCTGGAACACAATCGCCATCAAGTGGAAAGGCCTTAATCAACACCCAATCTCAGATGAATGGCTTGGATATGCCTCACGCTCCGCCTTAAGGTCACGCAAAACAGCGCGTAACATTCGTGCAACTCACCCCATCAACGCCATGCTCAATTACGCTTATGGCATGTTGGAAGTACAAACCCGCATCAACATCATCACCCAAGGCTATGATCCCACCAAGGGCATCATTCATGGCGACAAATACAACAACCGCCAGACCTTCGTCTTTGACAAGATGGAGCCCGCAAGGCCGCTCGTAGATCGTCGCATCCTCGCGTTGATTAAAGACAACACCTTCTCGCCCTCTGACTTCCCTATTAACGCAGCCGGGACGTGCAGGCTTAACCCGGAGTTGGCGAGAGTTGTTGCGGGTTGCGTTAACAATGCAACGTTATAAGTGCAAAGTCATAACACATTGATATTTATCAATATAATTATCTTTTTAAGTCTTTGCATTAACGTTTGTTGTTGACTTTAAACTTTGACTTACGTTGTTAGTTTTCTTCCGTTAACTCGCCCGCTTGCTTGCGGCTATTAGCGGGTCAAACAACCATTCAAACAAGGAGCGGCGCTCGATCACCAGATCCCCTTTTAAGGTTGCACCAGTGATCAGTGGCGTATCATGTCCGTAGGTGGTGATGGTTTGTTTGTCTAGCGCCACGGTCACCTGATAGACCGCCGTTTTGTAAGGAAAAGGGGCGTTTAGCTCGCCCGGCAAATAGGACGCTTTGGATATTTGCACGATATGGCCTTTTTGCACCCCAAACTTCTGATAAGAAAAGGCATCATACAAAAGGTTGACGTCTTGCCCACGTTCCAAAAACCCAATTGCAGATGAGGGGGCAAGCAGATGCGCTACCAGTGTTGCATTAGCGGGGACAAGGGTCATCACGGGCTGTGTTGGAGCGCGCATTTGCCCGACATTGCCATGTAATGACGCAACTACGCCATCAATTGGGGCACGAACCAGGTAGGAGCGTGATGCCTCCAGCTCCGAGCGTGATTGTTCCAAAGACGCGATCTGTCCCCGTAATTCAGAAAGTTGCCTGGTCTTTTGATCGGGTAGGGCTTTCAGAGCGTACTCTGCCTCTTTCTTGGCCGTTTGCCTGCTATGCAGCGCCAGTTTCTGATCATTAAGGGCACCTTGAGCGACTAGCAATGCCTGGCGTAATCGTCCTATTGGGAGTATCCGAGACTTTGTGTATGGGGTTTGGCCCATGCGGTTGAAACGGGTCATTTATTGAACCGTTCGGGATAAAGAATAGCGAACTGGTTTCTGGCGGCAACCCACTCCCTGACACGGCGGCCTGTCTTTTCGAAGTTGCGTATGGCCAGATAAATCAGCTTGGTGGCGGCATCATCGGTTGGGAAGCTGCCCCGGGTTTTGGTGGTTTTTCGGATCACCCGGTTCAGACTTTCAATCGCGTTGGTGGTGTAGATGATTTTGCGTACCGCAGGTGGGAAGGCAAAGAACGGGATCACTTCCTGCCAGGCCCGCCGCCAGCTTGGGGCGATGGAGGGATATTTCTTGCCCCATTCGGCCTCGAAATCATCAAGGGCTTTGGCGGCTCCCTCGTCATCCACAGCCCGATGGCACTGTCATGTGTGGACGGCCCCGGTTTTGCAAGAGTTTTTTTGAGTGATAATTGATTAGTGCGGGATGCGGTCATGTGTCCGGCCTGTTAGCGCGGTGTTGATGACCGCTGGCCCTGATGAAGTCCGCGTGCCGGATCCCTCTCAGATTATCGAGCTGTAATGCCCTGACAGAGCCTCGGGTTGGGGGCGTCCACCCCATCAGATAAAAACGACTTGAGTTCAAATTCCTGATTCCTTAGCTTGGCGGGATGAAAAATCCGTTCCGCTATTTCAAAACTTCGCCCCAGATCATCCGTTTAGCAGTGATGATGTACATCCGTTTTCCGCTTTCCCTGCGAAATGTTGAGGATTTACTGCATGAACGTGGCATCGACATCACTTACGAGACGGTGAGGTTCTGGTGGAACCGGTTTGGTCCAATGTTCGCTAGAGGAATTAGAAAGCGGTGCGTCCAAAACCATAATTACTCAAACTGGGCCTGGCATCTGGATGAGGTGTTCGTGAAAATCAACGGTGAGCTTCATTACCTCTGGCGGGCCGTGGATCACGAGGGTGAAGTACTGGATGCTTTTGTTTCAAAACACCGGGATCGCAAAGCAGCCTTGAAGTTTTTGAAGAAAACCATGAAGCGATACGGCAAACCCAAAGCGGTTGTAACAGACCGCTTGAAATCATATCGGGCTGCCATGAAAAACATCGGCAATGAATCCTGCCAACAGACCAAACGCTGGCTCAATAACCGAGCAGAAAACTCCCACCAAACTTTTCGTAGACGAGAGCGGGCGATGCTCAAATTCAGGAGTTTTACAACCTTACAAAAGTTCGTTTCGGTCCACTCTGCAATCCACAATCATTTCAACCACGACAGACAATTATGCCCAAGAGCCACATTCAAGGAAAACCGATCAAAAGCACTGGCCGAATGGGACCAAATCGCCGCTTGAAATGGGACCAACCTGACACTTCAGAGACCACTTCGCTTTTGTCTGACAGCACCCGTATCAGGGCTGACGGACGATTTCAAAGGTATCGCCGCGCCCGTTCTGGTCCACGGCAACGACCCGGTAACGGCTGACCCGCCCCTGAGCGTCAAAGGAATCGGCAATGAACATGATGTCGACAGTGCCAAGCGCCTGGGGCGCCGCCTTGCCTCCACCCTTGCCCGCTTGCTGCGGCCCATTGGCATTGATATCTATGCCGGTGAGAAACAGGACGATCTGGTTGAGGGGGACACTGACTTTACGCGGATCAAGCGACGGATCAAGAATGGCCTCACGCGCACGGAAACCCACACCGTTCAGGTCCCCATCCACTGCCACATTTGCAGTAAAACCGTTTGGTCCATCGGTCCCCCCGGTGACGGAAAACGTGAATGGGGAAGACCCGGGTATCGGCTCGGCAAAGGTTCCTCCCAGCGCGGCATCAAGATCGCCAATATGCGCCATGTCCAGAGGAATCACCGGCATTGCGGGAGGTGCAATCTTGCGGACGGCGCGAATCCTGCCGTTTTCAAGAAAGTCGCCCAAGGCATCCAAGGTTAATTGTGCCGGCCACCCCCATTCAATGGCGTCCAGTTCAAATGTTTCAGATGTGGCTCCCGGACTTAAGGGAATCGAGCCCATATCTCCTTGGGGCGGAGCATCCTGGGTCTCGAAGATTGCAGCATTGCATGTGGCCGGCACAGGGCCGGAGATATCGCACCCAAGACCAAGAACCTGATCGAAGGGGGCAAACGCGAAGTCGTGATTGACCATATAGCCAAGCGCCACTGTGCCGTCATTCATGCCGCCAGGCAAAAGATTGGGCGGAATGGCGGGCAAAGTCGCCACCAATGTCTGCCCGTCAGGGGCAAAGCTGAACACCACCTCACCTGTAATACCCAGGACATCCTGCACATCGCCCTCTGTGCGTCCACGCAGCTCATACACTCCGGAAACGGGTGTGCCTGTCAGTCCGTCCGGGGCTGCGGCGGTGGTGCTGGTGCCACCGAAAACCTCCATCAGGTCATCCTGACTGGTGCAAGTTTGCCCGCCATCTGCCGGGGGGCAGACGCCAAAGGCCGTGCGAAAGCGGATAAACTCCGGGTCCAGTGGCAAGGCATAGCCGTCCGGTGTTTCGATAAACACGGAAAACGTGTGCACGCTGTTGGCGTCAAAATCAACTGATAGCGGATTACCAAAAGACGATATGCAGGTTCCGAGGCTGTCGGTCTCGCATCCAAACACGTTAAGACCATCGAAAGTGTCAAAGCCGTCGAGGTCAAAGACAACATCAACTCCCATGGCGCCAGCGCCGATATTGATGGCCGCAACGCTCATGGGCGTCAGACGCGCATTCATGTCGGTACGGGCAATGCCGTCCCCGGTCAGTGTCTGTCCGATGGCAACGATATCTGGCTTAGGGGTGGCCGAAACCGTCAGAGTGACATCATTCACCCCCTTGATGACCGGCGCACGGTCACGCCCTTCAATGTTGCAGCGAAAACGGAACTTCACCCGCCCACTGAAGGGGGTGTCCAGCTTCAGGAAAAGGGCCAGGGTCTGGCTGCCGCCGCCCGGCACCGTGAAAGGAGCATTCAGGGTGCCGGTCAGGGCATTGCTGGCATCGGTGGTCTGAAAATCGAGCTGCAATCCTGCCGGGGCGCCATTACCAGGCGTAACCGTGCACATCTCCTCGGTAAAACTGGTATCTGCGTTCAGAACCGTGGCAAAGAAACTGGCGGTCTCGCCCACCCCGACCGAGCGCGCAGTGGGCAAAACCGCAGCCTGCAACTGGGCATAGGCAACATCAGGAATATGCATAGCTGCAGTTATAATAGTGCCTATCAATGCCATAACTCGTAATCTGTTCATGATATTCACCCCCCCAAGTATATCAATAACATATGCCGATGCCATATTGAGAGTACTACAAGCACTTCGGTGCATTCCGCTCACGCTTTGCCAGAATGTACAGCACGAAAAGCTATCATGTAATTTTTTGTGCATCAAGACTAAGAGTCTGACCGAAAACTAATTGAGTGATATCAGTGGATTATGATTCATTCGGATTGTGAAAAGATTCGAAGGAGATCACGATGACCTGGACTGATATCACCCGTCCACAATATGAACGCAATTATGGCCGCTATGCAAGTGATTGTACGGATGAGGAATGGGCTCTGATTGAACCATTTCTGCCCGGCGACAAGTCGAATGGCCGCCCGCGCACCACCAAACTTCGTGATGTCTGGGATGCCATCCAATACATGGCCACGACCGGTTGCCAGTGGCGGATGATCCCCAATGATTTTCCGCCGATGTCGACCGTACAAGGGTATTTCTATGAGTGGCGAGAGCGTGGTTTGTACCATGAAATCAATCATGCCCTTGTGATGACGGCGCGTGAGAAAGAAGGCCGTAAAGCCTCACCAAGTGCCGGTGTAATTGACAGCCAGAGCGTTAAAACCACAGAAAGCGGCGGGGTTTGCGGCTATGATGCTGGCAAGAAGATTAAAGGTCGCAAGCGCCATATCATTACCGACACCATTGGCCTGCTGATCGGGTTTGTCATTCATGGCGCTGATATTCAGGATCGCGATGGCGCGGTTCAGGTGCTCAAATCCATCCGCTTCACGCACCCGTGGCTGCGCCATGTTTTTGCTGATGGGGGCTACGCAGGCCCCAAACTGCGGGGCAGGCTGGAGAAAATCGGCTGCTGGACAATGGAAATTGTCAAACGCTCTGACAAGGCCAAAGGCTTTGAAATCATTCCCCGCCGCTGGGTGGTGGAACGCACCTTCGCATGGCTGGGCCGCTGCCGCAGACTGGCTAAAGACTGGGAAAAATCTATCCTCTCTGCCGAAAGCTGGCTCCTCATCGCCCATATCAAAATGGTCACAAGGCGATTGGCAAGGAATTGATTCTATGGAATTAGTTTTCGGTCAGACTCTAAGAGTCTTCCGTAATGGGCACCGTGATGTCAAGTCCCCTTGTTGAATCCTATGAGAGTGTCTGAACTTTTGTGTATGAGTAATTTGGTCCATGCTTCACCAACGAAGGAGCATGACGATAATGACATTATCCAACGACATACTGGATCAATTACTGAAGGGTGTTGATCGGCCTGAAGATTTGCTGGGCGAACAGGGTCTGATGAAGGAACTGAAAGTTCGCCTGATGGAGCGGATGCTGGGCGCGGAACTGACCGAGCATCTGGGCTATGAGCCGAACGGTGAGCCTGCCAGCCAGCAAGGCAATCGGCGCAATGGGGCCACACGCAAAACCTTAAAGGGTAATGACGGTGCGCTACCGATTGACATCCCGCGTGATCGCGACGGCAGTTTTGAGCCAGAGCTGATCAAGAAGGGTCAGACCCGGATCGATGGTATGGATGACAAAATCATCGGGCTTTATGCCGCTGGGCTGTCGACCCGTGACATCCGTGCCCATCTTGAGGAAGTCTATGGTCTTCGTGTTTCCGCCGATCTGATCAGCCGCGTGACTGACGCGGTTTTGGAGGAAGTCTCGGACTGGCAGAACCGGGCGCTGGAGCCGGTTTACCCCATCGTTTTTCTTGATGCCTTGCGGGTCAAAATCCGCGATGCGGAAAGCCGTCAGGTTAAGAACAAGGCGGTTTACGTGGCCCTGGGCGTCACCCCTGAAGGGATGCGTGAGGTTCTGGGGCTGTGGATTGCAAACCATGAAGGCGCCAAGTTCTGGCTTTCCATTATGAACACCCTGAAGAACCGGGGCGTGGAGGATATCCTGATTGCCGTTGTGGACGGCCTGAAGGGCTTTCCCGACGCCATCAACGCCGCCTTCCCGGACACCATTGTCCAGACCTGTATCGTGCATCTGGTGCGTCATTCCCTGAATTTTTGCGGCTGGAAAGACCGCAAGGCTGTGGCCAAAAGCCT
Organism: Robiginitomaculum sp.; assembly: GCA_030949705.1. Taxonomy (GTDB): domain Bacteria; phylum Pseudomonadota; class Alphaproteobacteria; order Caulobacterales; family Maricaulaceae; genus Robiginitomaculum_B. The sequence continues at coordinate 7,651 of JAUZSF010000007.1, forward strand.
GAGGCGCATTTATCGGGCTGTGGATGACGAGGAAGCAGCCAAAGCTCTGGATGCGTTTGAGGAGGAATGGGGCAAGAAATATCCCTCCATCGCCCCAAGCTGGCGGCGGGCCTGGCAGGAAGTGATCCCGTTCTTTGCCTTCCCACCTGCGGTACGCAAAATCATCTACACCACCAACGCGATTGAAAGTCTGAACCGGGTGATCCGAAAAACCACCAAAACCCGGGGCAGCTTCCCAACCGATGATGCCGCCACCAAGCTGATTTATCTGGCCATACGCAACTTCGAAAAGACAGGCCGCCGTGTCAGGGAGTGGGTTGCCGCCAGAAACCAGTTCGCTATTCTTTATCCCGAACGGTTCAATAAATGATCCGTTCTAACCGCATGGGACAGATCCCATACACAAAGTCTCGGATACTCCCTGATTCGCACGCTCGTTGGAAATGATGCCGGGGTGGCGAGCGACAAACTCACACCTATATCCGCCATGGCACGACTTCCCTGTTTGCCGCCCTTGATATTGCCACCGGTGCGGTGATCGGCAAGTGCTACAAACGCCACCGCTCACAAGAATTTCTGGGCTTTCTCAAACAGATTGATGAGTGTCTGCCTAAAGGACCGGACGTGCATCTGGTGATGGATAACTACGCGACCCACAAGACCAAAGAAGTCAAGGCGTGGTTGGTCCGGCGGCCTCACTGGCATGTTCACTTCACGCCCACCTCCGCCTCCTGGATCAATCAGGTCGAACGCTGGTTTGCCGAGTTGAGCCGAAAGAAACTTAAACGCGGTGTTCACCGATCAACCCGCGAACTGGAAGCTGACATTCTCGCCTTCATTGAGACCCACAATGAAAACCCAAAACCATACAGATGGGTCAAATCCGCCGATGAAATCCTTGCCTCCGTCAAACGCTTCTGCCACAAAACACAGCAAACCTTATGCACCGAACTTTAGATTATGTGCCGAACTTTAGATTCGGGTGACTAGGCCATGCAAAGAGAAAATGCCGCCAACATCCAGCCAGGACATTGAGATGGCATGGGGTGGGCAAATCCGCTAATAAGGACGGCATTGCTTGCCTAGGAATATAAACATTGAGGCCACGTCTTTTCAGAATTGCTGCCAAATTGCGCCCCGAGCCATGGCAGCTAAAATATCTGTTTAAAATCAGCAGTTATAGCTGGCTGGTACATATTGTGGTGGTCCTGCTGGTATTTATCGCCATCAGGCCAAGAGGCGATTTTTTTCTGTACTGGCTGATTGCCATGCTTGTGGCTTCAATTTTTATGACCTGCGTTAGCCGTTATGGCGCCGCGCTGGATCTGCAAAGTCAATCACAAAAATTGTTAAATCTGGGCACCGTGCATACAAATCTGACCATTATTGTGGGAATACTCTGGGGGGCAGGTGCCATAGCGACGACCCGCTTATCCCTTGACAATACACAGTTTTTTCCCTGGCATTAGGGGGAACGGCCCTGGGCGCGGTTTCCTCCCAAAGTGCTGTATTGCGTTCCTGCTACAGCAGTATATGGACTTCTGTACCTCTACTGGCCTTCGCGTACTGGCGTTATTCCCCCGACCCGATCGGTCATGTGACGGCGGTAATGATGCTGTTATATGCACTTTTATTATCAATCATGGCCAGTCGTATGCATGGATTTTTAGTGGCCAATCACAAATTGGCCGAATATCTTGCCCACCAGCTACATACGCTGGAAGAGTCCACAAAACAGCTGGAAATTGCCCGCCAACACGCGGCCAGCTCCAACGAGGCCAAATCCCGGTTTTTGGCCCATGCCAGTCATGACCTTCGCCAACCACTGCACGCTATCGGTCTGTTGAACAGCAATTTACAACACGAGAAAATGAATCGTTTTGCCAGAGAAACCGTAAAGAAAATCGATCAGTCCGTCGCCAATATGTCGGCGCTTTTTCGATCTCTACTGGATTATTCGGCTTTGGATCTGGGGCACGTACAGCCGCAAATTGATCATTTCAACCTTGAAAACCTTCTCCAAGGTGTGGCCAACAGAAACCTGGAAACCGCCCAACAGGCTAAATGCCAAATACAGATACAAACCTCGTCCGGTTGGGTGGAGACGGACCACACCTTGCTGACGAATATTGTGCAGAATTTGGTTTCCAATGCCATTAAATATGCCCCCGGCAAACCGATCACCATTGGCTCATTAGTGCAGGGGCAGACCATCACGATTTTTGTTGAGGATCAGGGCAAAGGAATTGCAAAAGAAAAGATCCATGACGTTTTTAAAGAATTCTACCGCGAACACAAACCGGGCACCCAAAAGATCGAGGGCCTGGGCCTGGGCCTTGCCCTGGTCAAGAGTTATTCGCAAATCCTGAGCCTGACCTGCACCATGACTTCGGAGCGCGATAGAGGAACCAAGGTTGAAATTTCAGGCATCAAGACCGCACCTGAACAAACCCACAGCGCCCGAAAACCCGTCTCCAGCCATTTGCGGTTATCGGGTTTGAAAGTGCATGTGGTTGATAACAATATTGATATTCTCAGCGCCACAGTAAAACTGTTGAATTCATGGGGGTGTATTGCCACCTCTTCAAAAAACATCCCGGACGCAAAACTGGGTATTGATTTACTGATCACTGACTTTGATCTGGATGATCAGCACACGGGCGTTCATTGTATCAAGCGCATGCGTAAAATCGAAGGCCGACGGATACCGGCGCTGGTGATTACTGGCGTGCAAAACCTGGATCGGAGAGAACTCAATATCGAAGCCCCGTTTGGTATGATCGAAAAAACCTGCTTCGGCGCAACAAATGCGTTCTCTGATTTTGTCGTTATTGACCAAAGAAAAGGCACTTTTGGCCACCTCTTCATAACCTTGTTTTTTTACAAGCCCGCCTCGCGGCCAACCGCCGCCGCCGCGGACCGTGTCAGCAAGTGCAAGGTTTTGAGCATAGCCGAAACATGGGTGCGCACCGTAAAGGGAGAGATATCCAGATCCCGGGCAATCTCTTTATTGGTCTTGCCCGCAACCACCAATTTAAGGACTTCACGTTGCCGGGAAGATAGTTTGGCAATGGCGGATTGGGAACCATTGCTGGTAAGCTTGGTAGCATCCTGTGGCCCCATAATGATAATTTCCCCGGCCAAGACTCTGGCCACGGCTTCACCGATCTTAACTGGTTCGATTGCTTTGCTGATAAAGCCATCAATGTTGAGCAATAACATATCATTGATGGTGCGCGTATCGTCCTGCATGGAAATGATAACGATGGCCGCGGTTGGATAGGCCAAACGCAATTGATCAATCGAGCACGTCGGCAAAAACCCCGGAAAATTCAAATCCAGCATAAAGAGATCGGGAGCATTTTTCTCTGCCAGGGTTAAGACTGAATCAAAGTGGTCCGTTTCAATGATTTCGGCATCAGGGATGGCCCGAATAAGCAATCGACTTAATCCCTCGCGAAAAACGGGATGGTCATCCGCAACGATAATTCGGTGTGAAACCATGGTTCAGACCCAGCTTAATATTCAAAACCTATTTTGCACATCGCCCCTGACGGCATGTACAAGATACTGCCAACAAAATGTATACCGCCATCTATCTATTTTTTCACACGTAGGGTCTGAACCCAAACAGATCCCCCTTCTGCAGGCAAACCTGTCCTTCGTCGACTTTGCTGGCATCTAGACATTTCCTGTCAAACAGAATTGCGTATCGCAACGAAGTCCAGCCCCTAAATCAATACTACAAATGTAGCATTAAAGGTACCGACGGGCCAGCACAGGCTCGGCTTTTAAACTTTATAACATAAATGCTGATTATGACGGCTATAGCCAAGCTCAGGCCTTATTTATTTCCCCACTGAGCATCTGGATAATACCGGAAAAGTCCGTACCGCCGCCGCCAAGGCTGTCAAACAGAGCATATAGTGCCTGGGCCTCGGCCCCTAACGGCGTAGAAACCCCGGCGTTTTGGGCCGCCTCCTGGGCCAGACGCAAATCTTTCAGCATCATCGCCGCGGCAAAGCCAGGCTTATAGCCGTTATTGGCCGGAGATGCAGGTACCGGCCCCGGTTCCGGACAATAAGATGTCATCGACCAGTTCTGCCCGGAGGCATTAGAGGAAATGTCAAAAAAGCGCTGGGGATCCAGCCCCAGCTTTTTGGCCAGCACAAACGCCTCGGCAGTGCCGATCATGGTAATGCCAAGCAGCATGTTATTGCAGATTTTGGCCGCCTGACCGGCACCATTGCCGCCTGCATGCAGTACCGCCTTGGCCATGGGATCCAGCACGGCCTGGGCCTTGTTAAAGGCGGCATCGCTGCCACCAACCATAAAGGCCAATGTACCGGCGCTGGCGGCGGCCACACCGCCTGATACAGGGCTATCAACCATGTCAAAGCTGTGTGCCTGTGCCTCTGTTGCTACATCGCGCGCGCTTTGCACATCGATGGTGGAACAGTCGCAAAATAGAGCCCCGGCCCTGGCGCTGGCAAAAATACCGTCCGCACCGCCATAAACCGCACGCACATGCTTGCCCGCGGGCAACATGGTGATCACCGCATCCTTGCCGCTGACGGCTTCGGCAACGCTCTGGGCCGCCTCACAGCCATTTTCTTTGGCCTGGGCCAAGGCCGATTCTGACAAATCATAGGCAGTAACGGCAAAGCCGCCTTTGACCATATTGGCGGCCATGGGGCCACCCATATTGCCAAGACCGATAAAGGCAATGGTTTTAATCGTGCTCATGTCAACGTTCCTCCAGAAAGGTCAAACTTTCATCCTTGCCAAGCGGTACAAAATAACCAGCAACCATATCATCATGGACCGCAGACAGGCTGTCCGGTTGCCAGTGCGGGGTATTGTCCCGGTCCACCAGCAACGCCCGCACCCCTTCGGTAAAGTCATGCCCGGCAACAAATTTCAGGCTAAGGCCCAGTTCCATGCGCATACAGGCACGAAAATCCAGGTTTTGCCCCTCGCGCATCTGACGCAAGGTGACTTTCAGCGCCGTTGGGGATTTTGATTGAAGAATTTTGATCTGTTTGCTCGCCCAATCGCTGCCATCCCGGGCAAGGCGGTCCAGAATGCCCTCGACGGTATCAGCACCAAAGGCTGCCTCTATTTGTGCCTTGTGCTCCACCACCGTGCCCGGCCCCGGCACCCCGGTCAGGCTGTCAACAATGGCCACCACATCTTCACAAATGATCGTATCTTCCACCAGACGAGCCAGTATTTCCCGGTGCTGGTCCGAAGGGGCATAGTCTGTAGCAATGCCCAGGGCAAAAGTATCGGCCGCTTTTAACCGCGCGCCGGTCAGCGCCAACCACGTGCCGACCTTCCCCTCCAGACGCGGTAAAAAATAACTGCCCCCCACATCGGGATAGAACCCAATGCCGGTTTCGGGCATGGCAAAAAGCGTTCGGTCCCCGCAAATGCGCCGCGTGCCATGCACCGAAATGCCAACCCCGCCGCCCATAACAATGCCATCAATCATCGCCACATACGGCTTGGGATATTCCTTGATCAGGGTGTTCAGGCGATATTCTTCGGCGTAAAACTCACGCGGCGTGGAGGTGTCATCTTTGCGCGCGCCGGTTAGCGCCAATATGTCGCCGCCAGCGCAAAAGGCCTTCTCGCCCACCGCATCCACCACGACACCAACGATGGCCTCATCCTCGCGCCAGCTGAGCAGCGCCTTGGTCATGATGCGGATCATGGAAAGGTCCAGCGCGTTTAACGCCTTGGGCCGGTTCAGGGTCAGACGGCCAAGGCGGCCTTCGACGGTGACGATTACGGGGGCGGTATCGGTCATGCTTCTCTCAGTCCTACTCAATCGTCATTCCGGCAAAAGCCGGAATCCAGTGGTGACTCTATTCTGGGTACCAATTTTCATCGGTATGACGTGTAAAATGATACACCACTTCATCCCATTTCCTGGCGCGCAATGATTACGCGCATGATTTCATTGGTGCCTTCTAATATCTGGTGCACACGCAAATCGCGCACAATGCGTTCCAGCGGATAATCCTTCAAATAGCCATAACCACCATGCAATTGCAGGGCATCATTGGCCACCTTAAAGCCCACATCGGTGGCAAAACGCTTGGCCATGGCGGCATATTTACTCTTTTGCGGATGGCCCTCATCAATCGCCGCCGCGCCGCGATAAAGCATCATCCGCGCCGCCTGTAATTCGGTCGCCATGTCGGCGATTTTGAACTGGCTGGCCTGAAACGCGCCAATGGGTTTGCCAAACTGGGTGCGGGTACTGACATAGTCTTTGGCCAGGTTCAACGCCTCGGTGGCCCCGCCCAGCGAGCACGAGCCGATATTGATGCGCCCACCGTCCAGCCCGGACATGGCAATTTTAAAGCCCATGCCTTCGTCCGCCAGGCGATTGGCCGCCGGCACCTTGCAATCCTCAAAGATCACTGCCGCCGTGGGCTGGGCGTTCCACCCCATTTTACGCTCGTTCGCGCCAAAGCTGAGGCCCGGCGTACCCTTTTCCACCACCAGAGTAGAAATGCCTCTAGGGCCATCCTCGCCAGTGCGTACCATCACCACATAAATATCCGACACCCCGGCGCCCGAGATAAATGCCTTGGACCCGTTCAATACATAATGATCACCATCACGCACGGCCTTGGTGCGCAGCGCCGCCGCGTCTGATCCAGACCCCGGTTCCGTCAGGCAATAGCTGGCAATCAGATCCATGCTCATCAGGCCCGGTAGCCATTTAGCCCGCTGGTCCGCATTGCCATAAGTGTCGATCATCCACGAGGCCATATTGTGGATAGACAGATAGGCCGCCGTGGCCACACAGCCCATGGAAAGCTGCTCAAAAATCAGCGCCGCATCCAGACGGCTGAGCGCCGATCCGCCATGCTCCTCGCCCACATAAATCCCGGCAAAGCCCAGGGCCGCGGCCTCACGCATAACGTCGACCGGGAAATGCTTTTCCTCGTCCCATTTGGCTGCATTCGGGCGCAGCTTGTCGGCGGCAAAACCCGCCGCCATATCCGCGATCAGGGTCTGTTCTTCGCTGAGGGTGAAGTCCATAGTGCTCGCCTTTCCTCTTTCTTTCCTCTTTAAGGGAATTTTATACCGTGATAGGCAACAGCTAACCTCGCGTCCAGATGAAAGACTCACATGGCTACTTTTCCTTATACCCGTATGCGCCGCCTGCGCGCCCACAAATGGTCCCGTGCGCTGGTCCGCGAAAACCATTTGCGCGTTTCCGACCTGATCTGGCCAATTTTTGTGCACGAAGGTGATGCGTTTCAACCCATCCCCTCCATGCCTGGCGTCTCGCGCTATCCGTTGGCCAAGGTGGGCGAGGCCGCCCGCGAAGCCAGCGCCGTGGGTATTCCTGTTATCGCCTTGTTTCCTATGATTGATCCTTCTTTGAAGACCTTGACCGGGGACGAGGCCGCCAATCTGGATAATCTGGTTTGCCGGGCCATTGCCGCGCTGAAATCCGCCGCCCCGGACGTGGGCGTGATGGCCGATGTGGCGCTGGACCCGTTCACCGATACCGGTCAGGACGGCATTGTGCGGGATGGCAAGGTGGTCAATGATGAAAGCGTGGACATGCTGGTCCGCCAGGCCCTGGTGCAGGTAGAGGCCGGATGCGACATTATCGCGCCGTCAGACATGATGGACGGACGCATCCTCGCCATCCGTGAGGCGCTGGAAAGCGAAGGTCATACCGATACACTGATCATGGCCTATGCCGCCAAATACGCCTCTGGATTTTATGGACCGTTTCGGGACGCCGTTGGCTCCGGCGGCGCACTGAAAGGCGACAAGAAAACCTATCAGATGGACCCGGCCAATGGCGAAGAGGCCTTGCGCGAGATTGCGCTGGATCTGGATGAAGGTGCCGACATGATTATGGTAAAGCCCGGCATGCCCTATCTGGACGTGGTGGCGCGGGTGAAAGATGCCTTTGGCGCGCCTACATTCGCCTATCAGGTGTCCGGCGAATATGCCATGCTCATGGCCGCCGCGCAAAATGGCTGGCTGGACGAAGAAGTCGTCATGATGGAAAGCCTGCTTAGCTTCAAACGCGCCGGCTGTGATGGGATTTTGACATACTTTGCCCCCAAGGCCGCAAAGGTTTTGGGTGGGCAGTAAAAGGCGAGCTTATATCCCCTTCTTTGTTTTGAAAAAGAAGGCTGGGGTGGTAAGGCGTATTATGCCTCCATTTCATCAAGCACGGTTATAATCACTTCTCGCTTTTGTGGATCAGGTTCATCCGCAATGCATGAGTGAATTTTTTGTGCAATAACCTTGCCAAAACGAGATGCCTTAACCACTGAGGCGTTCAAATAAACTGTCATGAAAGTCACAGGACAAGATACAATATCGTCCCGCTCGCCCGCCATGGCCTGATAGTGTTCATTCAATGCCGCCAGCAGGTGCTTATCATCCATTTTCGGGCGCAGTAAAATTGCCGAATTTGTTAAAATTACAGGCATCTCGCTGCTGGAAAAACGGCATATTGCATGTTTTGACGCCTTATAGACCGCCCCCTCATAATGTGGGGGCTCTTTGCCACCCTTAGGGTTGGCCTGTTGAAAATATTGGTACTCGTTCAGCAGCGACGTTGTAATCAATACGCCACACACATCCTGCATAGCCTCAAATTTTGTGCGCAGGCGCTGCGCCCTTAAACTGACCTTATCCATAAATAAAAAGAACGTATCCAGACCTGCTTTTTTTGCTGCCTCCAATTCCTCTTTATCGGTCAGGTTAGCATATGCTTTCATCAAAACCTGACAGGAAGAACCCTCATCAAAGGTTCTTAAAAATGGTGAAAAACACGATTGTGCCTGCTCCTTTGCAGAAAAGCACCCGTAAAGGACAAGGCCCAGAATCATGATGATGAAATAACGCACGCCCTAGTTCAACCTGCCCAGCGGCAAGAGCCATCTGAAGACTCTGAGCAGTCCTGCGGCAAGCCCTGCACCAAATACTGAAAACATCGTCCCCATTAGCAAGACCAAAGGCACGCCTTGCAAAGCATGCATCGTATCCTGCGCAGGCTCACCATTTATTTTTACAGCCTGCGGCGAGACGAAGGATAATAAAACCCAAAATCCCGCGAACAAAGCCCAGAGCAATATTCCGGAAGCAAATATAATCTTGAAAATGCCACCAAAATTAAGGTCTGTAAGCTTTATATCTATTTTTTCTTCTGACATCCTCCATGAATATTCAAAACCATGGCCCTTGTCCATACCGCTTACCCCTAAACGTGGATCACCTTGCCATAGGCATCGAGCACGCTTTCGTGCATCATTTCAGAGAGCGTCGGGTGTGGGAAGACCGTTTCCATCAGTTCGGCTTCGGTGGTTTCCAGTGTGCGGGCAACGGTATAGCCCTGGATCAGTTCGGTGACTTCCGCGCCGATCATGTGCGCGCCCAGCAATTCGCCGGTTTTGGCGTCAAACACGGTTTTGATCAGGCCCTCGGCCTCGCCAAGCGCGATGGCCTTGCCATTGCCCATAAAGGGAAAGCGCCCCACCTTGACCTTATGACCGGCGGCCTTGGCGGCCGCTTCGGTAAGGCCCACCGAGGCCACTTGCGGCCGGCAATAGGTACAGCCCGGAATATTGCCATGGTCCAGCGGGTGCGGATGATTCCCGGCGATTTTTTCAACGCAGATCACCCCTTCATGGGACGCCTTGTGCGCCAGCCATGGCGGCGCGGTGAGATCGCCAATGGCATACAGCCCCGGCACATTTGTGCGCGAGAATTGATCCACCACTACATGAGTGCGGTCGGTTTTCACGCCGAGGGTCTCCAACCCTAGATTTTCTACATTGCCGACAATGCCAATGGCCAAAATTAGGCGTTCCGCCGCGATTTTCTGAACTTTGCCGTCTTTGGTTTTGATACTGGCGGTAATGGTAGTCTTGCCGGGGGTTACCTTTTCGACCTGTGCAGAGGTCAGAATTTTCATGCCCGCCTTTTCAAAGGCCTTTTGCGCATGGGTGCTGATCTCGGCATCTTCGACCGGCAACACCCGGTCCATCATCTCGACCACGGTCACATCGGCCCCAAGGGCGTTATAAAACGACGCAAATTCAATGCCGATTGCGCCCGAGCCAATCACCAATAGTGATTTGGGCATCACGTCCGGGGTCATGGCCTCGCGTGCCGTCCAGATAAACTTGCCGTCCGGGGCGAGGCCCGCCGCCGGTATGGTGCGCGCCCGCGCCCCGGTGGCCAGAATGACGTGGGCGGCGCTATAGGCGCTGTCCTTGCCGGCCTTATCTTTGACGATCACTTTGGGGGCCTTGCCCCCCCGTTCCAGCCGTGCCGTACCATCAATCACCGTGACCTTGTGCTTTTTGAGCAAATATTTCACCCCGCCGGAAAGCTGTCCGGCGATCTGGCGCGAGCGTTTGACCACGGCATCAAGATCAAAATCGGGTTTGGAACAGCTAAGGCCATAGGATTTTGCATTTTCCATCAGCTCGAAAACTTCGGCAGAGCGGAGCAAGGCCTTGGTGGGGATACAGCCCCAGTTCAGACACACACCGCCCAAATGTTCGCGCTCGACAATGGCAGTTTTCAAGCCCAATTGCGCCGCGCGTATGGCCGCAACATAGCCCCCGGGACCGGCACCAATTACCATTAAATCATATGCTTGCGATGCCATTTTAATCTTCCTTGTTTAGTGGTGGTGCCGATGTGGGTTTACCATCTTCGCCCAATGCCACCATAATAAATTCGCCGATTGTGGCCTGCCTGCGCACGCCGGTTTGCAAGTCTTCGGCGCTGAGCGTCACGGCCACGCGCATGGAGGTACGCCCCACGCTGGCCACCCGGGCGGAGATTTCAACCATCTCGCCCACATGGATGGGGGCGGCAAAGTCAATCTCGTTTAAGGCCGCCATCACCACCGAGGTGCGCGCATGGCGGCTGGCCGCAACAAAGGCGGCCTTTTCCATCAGATTCAGCGCCCGGCCCCCGAACAACATGCCCCGGTGATCGGTATCGCCCGGAAAGACCAATTCGTTGGTACGCAAAACGCCCGCAGACTCTGGCTCATAATCAGGCACGGGCGGCAACGGCGTTTTGTTGGTTTTGCGATCCGTGGCGACCATAATGAAGTCGCCCTGAGTGGTCAGACGCCGCTCGCCGCTAAGCAGGTTCTCCGCCCACAGGCTGACCCGGACATTCATGGAGGAACGCCCGACGCTGCGCACTTCGCCCTCAAGGTCGACAATCTCCCCCTCGAATACCGGGGCCTTAAAATCCATGCGTTCCACCGCGGCGGTAACAAAACCCCGCCGGGCCAGCCGCGCGGCAGCCAGAAAGGCCACCTTGTCCATAAAGGCCAGCGCCGCACCGCCAAACATATTGCCCTGGTGATTGGTCTGGTCCGGAAAGACCAGGTCCATCAGACGGATTTTATGCTGGGCTATGCTCACTATTTTTCCTTTAGGCAAAAAACACGTTTTTGATGCCATCAAAAATAAGCTGTACGGAAAGGGCCGCCAGAATAACGCCAAACACCCGGGTGATCAGCGCGCCCACGGTATGTCCCATCACCCGCAAGAGCCATGGCGCCATCAGCATAAGAACCAGAGCAATCAAAAGGTTGGCCAGCATGGCCCCCACCACCACCAGCTGGGCCAGTGGGTGATCATGCTGTTGCGACATAAAAATCATGATGGCGGCAATGGAGCCAGGCCCTGCCAGCAATGGAATGGCCAATGGAAAGACCGAAATATCTTCGGGTCCGTCTTCGTCCTCCAGCATGCTTTCGGCACGGCTTTCGCGGCGCGCCTGGCGCTTTTCGAACAGCATTTCAATAGACATCAGCAACATCAAGAGGCCGCCCGCCGTGCGAAACGCATCCAGACTGACCCCCATGCGGCTGAGCAGCCATTCGCCGCCAAAGGCAAAGGCCAGCAACAGGCCTGCCGCATAAATGGTGCCACGAATGGCCATGGCGCGGCTGTGCGCGGCACTGGTGCCCGCCGTCAGGGTGGCAAAAATGGGCGCAACGCCCAGCGCATCGATCACCACAAACAGGGTGACAAAGCTCGCAATAAAAAGGTCCAGCATGGCCATATCCATCAGAAAATCCCTCGTGGATTTGCCGGTACAGGGCAAAACGCAGGGGCGCAAGAGCGCGCTGGCGCGGAGTAGCCATGCAAAATTGCAAACCCTGCAACACCTCCCCGCCTGTCATTACCCGGTTTATCCGGGTAATCCAGTGCCCTTGGATAAAAGCCGGGCTGGATTACCGGAACCAAGCCCGGCAATGACAATCCTGACGACCAATAGCGCCTCAACCATCTGCGCAACACCATAAGGGTAATATGGAGAGAGTAAATTTTCACAACAGCATCATGGCCGGGTTTTCGATATAGCGTTTGAAGTATTTCAAGAATTCTGCGCCAATGGCCCCATCCACCACCCGGTGATCACAGGTCAGCGTGACGGTCATTATGGTGGCAATGCCCAATTCATCCCCAATGACCACGGGGCGTTTTTCGCCCGCGCCGATGGAGAGGATACAGGCCTGTGGCTGGTTAATGATGGAGGCAAAGGATTTTATCCCCATCATGCCCATATTCGAGATGGTAAAGGTGCCGCCCTGATATTCTTCGGGCATCAGTTTGCGCGCCTTGGCCCGGCCCGCCAGATCCTTCACCTCGGCAGAAATGGCGGCCAGGCCCTTGGCTTGCGCCTGTCTGACCACCGGGGTGATCAAACCGCCCTCTATGGCCACGGCCACAGCGATATCCACATCGTGCCAGAGCTTTAGCCCCTCGGGCGTATAGCTGGCATTGGCGGCGGGTACGTTTTTCAGCGCCAGGGCGCTGGCCCGGATGATGAAATCATTGACAGAGATTTTAATGCCGTCCTCGGCCGCCGCTTCGTTTATGTCTTTGCGGGCACTCAACAGCGCATCCAGCCGGCAGTCGATATTCAGCGGGAAATGCGGCACATCGCGAAAAGATTCCGTCATGCGCGCGGCAATCACCTTTCGCATACCGTCCAGCGGCACAAGGTCAAAGCCACCGGGCGCTTGCGGGGCCGTAGGGGCAGCAGGTGCCGCCGCACTGGCCGACGCATTAAGTACATCGCGTTTGACAATCCGTCCGCCGGGGCCGGTGCCGGTAATGGTGGCCAGGTCCAGCCCGGCCTCTTTGGCCAGACGTTTGGCCAGTGGTGAGGCCTTGATGCGGGGTGCGCCCTCTCCTCGCCCTAGGGCAGGTTCAGGGTGAGGAGGAGATACAGGGATAGAGCCTGCGCCCCCTTCGTCCTTATCCTGAGGTGTGCCGCCCGGACCTGATCCGGGGGAAGCCTCGAAGGAGGGTGAGGAGGTAGGGTTTTGAGGCGTAGGCGCAGAAACATCCGCGCCTTCCAGCGCCCCGGCGTCTTCGCCCTCTTCCAGGATCAGCGCAATCACCGTGTTAATCGCCACATTTTCCGAGCCGCCAGGAACCAGGATTTTGCCCAAAACCCCCTCTTCCACCGCCTCGACCTCCATGGTGGCCTTGTCGGTCTCAATCTCGGCAATGACGTCACCGGCATTGATTTCATCGCCTTCCTTGACCAGCCATTTGGCAAGCGTGCCCTCTTCCATGGTGGGCGATAATGCAGGCATGAGAATTTGTATCGGCATGGGTCTTCCTTACGCCAGATGGGCCAGTGCGTCTGCATTGGCCTCCCAGTTCTGGCCGTCAAACGGCTCTATGGTGATGGTGTTAAAGTCTTCGGCATTCAGGCAACGCAGATTGACCGACCAGCCATCGGGGTTGGACCGGGGCACATAAAACGCCTTCACGCCACAGGTTTTGCAAAAGAGATGGCGCGCCACCCCCGTGTTAAAGCGATAATCGGCGAGATTTTCTTCGCCTTGGCGCAACTCAAAGCGATCCTTGGGCACAATCAGGTGTAAAAACCCGGTTTTGCCACAGATGGAACAATTGCATTCCTGCGCCGTCACTTCATCAGGCAATGCCACCGCAAAGCGCACCGCGCCGCAATGACAGGCCCCTTCGCGCCAGTGATATGCATCAGCCTTAACCAACGTAACACACCCCTTTGGCAGCTTTCACAATATCATCGGCGCCCGGCAAAGCCAGTGCCTCAAGATTGCCGGCATAGGCCAGCGGGGCCTCAACCTGATGCACGCGGGCCGGCGGCGCATCCAGATAATCAAACGCACCAATGGTGACAGCCGCGGCAATCTCTGCGCCTACGCCCATACAGCCCCAGGCCTCTTCGGCGGTGACGAGGCGATTGGTCTTTTTGACCGAGTTGATCACCGTTTCCATGTCCAGCGGACGAATGGTACGCAAATCGATCACTTCGGCATCGATCCCCTCGCCCGCCAGCGTATCGGCCGCGGCCAGCGCATAACCCACCATGCGCGAATAGGCGACGATGGTGACGTCCGATCCTTCGCGCGCCACGCGGGCCTTGCCAATGGGCAGCACCCAGTCTTCCACATCCGGTATATCAAAGGTTTCGCCGTAAACCAGCTCGTGCTCTAAAAACACCACCGGGTTCGGATCACGAATGGCGGCCTTGAGCAGGCCCTTGGCATCAGAGGCATCATAGGGAGCGATAACGATCAGGCCCGGGATATGGCCATACCAGGGGGCATAGTCCTGGCTGTGTTGTGCGCCCACCCGACTGGCCGCCGCATTGGGCCCGCGAAAGACGATGGGGCAAGCCATTTGCCCGCCAGACATATACCTTGTTTTTGCCGCAGAATTAAGAATATGATCAATAGCTTGCATGGCAAAGTTAAAGGTCATGAACTCAACAATTGGCTTCAATCCGCCAAAGGCCGCGCCGACGCCGAGACCAGCAAAACCATATTCGGTAATCGGGGTATCAATCACCCGTTTGGGGCCAAATTCATCCAGCAAACCACGACTAACCTTATAGGCACCTTGGTACTGTGCCACTTCCTCGCCCATCAAAAACACCCGCTCGTCGCGGCGCATTTCTTCGGCCATGGCATCGCGTAAGGCATCACGTACGGTAATAGAAACCATAGCGGTGCCAGCCGGAATCGCCGGGTCTTCGGCACGAGAAACCACTTGGGCCGCGCCTTCTTCTTCAACAGATTGCCCTTCGACAGGCTCAGCCTGAGGATTCCCCCCCTCTCCCTGGGGAGAGGGCTGGGGTGAGGGGCCTGGGCTTTGGGTAATGGGCGCAGAAACATCCATCCCCTCCAGCGCCGATTTATCCTCCCCCTCTTCAAGCAGAATGGCGATGGGGGTATTGACGGAGACATTTTCGCTGCCCCCCGGAATAAGGATCTTTGCCAGCACGCCTTCGTCCACTGCCTCAACCTCCATGGTAGCCTTGTCGGTCTCGATCTCGGCAATGACATCCCCAGAGGAGATGACATCCCCCTCTTTAACCAACCACTTGGCAAGCGTGCCCTCCTCCATGGTTGGGGAAAGGGCCGGCATCAGAATCTGCGTTGGCATGTTCTCGTATTCCTATCCAAAACAAAACGACATTGCCTACGGCAATCTTCGCTAAAAACTATTTATTGTCGGCCTTGCCTTCCAGCTTGGCCCGAAAAGCATCCAGTTCGGCTTTGAAGGCATCGATATCCCGTTGTGATCTGGCGATTTCCTCTTGCCCGCCAGCAAAAATAACTTCTTGCAGCGTGCGCAGGTCTCCGCCGGCTTCACGCTCGACACAATCGGCAAAATCCTGTTGTGCCACCGAATAGGCCTCATAGGCCTTGACCGCGTTATCATAATTTTGCTGGGAATTGCCTTTGACTTTTGGCATGTCCGGTCGCTGGCAAACGGTTACCTTATACTTCATGTCCGGTTTGATTTTTTCGCTGCTTAGCTTGCCAGCCAAGGCAGAGGAAGGCAGCGCCAACAGCACCAGCGCACAAACAACCTGCGGGAACCTAGCATCTCTTTTTTTTGTTATCATACGTTCGCCCTTTCCTGGCTCTAGGCGCATAGCGCCTCAATCGGAGGCAAAGTTATGGCCTTGCCGCTTGCATCATAGAGGGCATCAAAAGTGAACGCCCGGGCGGTGGGTCCCTCCTGCTCCAATGCATTCAATGCCTTTTGCGCATCCTGAAGCGTGGGCAAGGTGCCGGCGGGGATCCACCACAAGGCCAGATGGGGCGCGCTCATAGGGGCAAACCACTGTTCTCGTCTGGCCATCACTTTGGCATGGACGCTCTGGTAAATATAACGGCGCAGAGCATCAATATTTTCCCAAACCGACATATTGATCAACAAATCATCGGCCCCGGCCCCGGCAAAACGAAATGCGGTGGCATCCCCCTGATCATCCTGAAGCCGCCAAACGAACCCGTCGGCCCGGTCGGCCAGCGCATTGACCTTGTCCAACGCACCATAGAACCCCTTCATGCGCTCATCATCGGGTCCGTACATCATGTGAGCCACATTGACCTGGGCCAGATGACAGGTGTTCATCACACACTCCCCGGTGCCAAAACATCGGTCAGTAATTCGCTGACATCCGGTTCGGGGCTGCCCTGGGCAAAGTCCGCCGCATCAGCGACAATGGCGCGCACCTCTTTGTCGACGACCTTCAAAGCGGCCTCGTCGGCCCAGCCCTCGTCCAGAATACGAGCCTTGGCATGATCAATCGGATCATGGTGCTGCCGCACCTCATTGACCTCTTCACGGGTACGGTATTTGGCCGGATCCGACATGGAATGACCACGATAGCGATAGGTTTTCATTTCCAGGATCATCGGCCCCTTGCCAGAACGGGCATGCTTGACCGCCCGCCGGCCCGCATCGCGCACCGCCAGCACGTCCATGCCATCCACCTCTTCGCCGGGAATGCCAAAGCTGGCCCCACGCTTGTAAAGATGAGTTTCCGAGGAGGAGCGCTCGATCGAAGTGCCCATGGCATACTGATTATTCTCAATCACAAAAACCACGGGCAAATCCCACAACTTGGCCATGTTAAAGCTCTCATAGACCTGCCCCTGATTGGCCGCGCCATCACCAAAAAAGGTCAGGCTGACACTGTCATCACCCTTATATTTATCAGCAAAGGCCAGTCCGGTGCCCAACGGCACCTGCGCGCCGACAATGCCGTGGCCCCCGTAAAAATTCTTCTCCACAGAAAACATATGCATGCTACCGCCCTTGCCACGTGAATAGCCGCCAACGCGCCCGGTCAACTCGGCCATTACCCCCCGTTGCCTCCATGCCCAGCGCCAGCATGTGCCCGTGATCGCGATACCCGGTGATCATCTGGTCGCCATCGCGTATGGCCGCCTTCATGCCTGTAACCACGGCTTCCTGACCAATATACAGATGGCAGAACCCGGCGATCAGCCCCATGCCATAAAGCTGGCCGGCCTTTTCCTCAAACCGGCGGATCAATAGCATCTGCCGGTAATAGTCCAGCATTTCCGCCTTGCTGGCTTTACCAGGATTCGTTGATTTTTTTTGCGTTGATTTTGCCATTATTTCACATGTGAATTATATTGCATACCTAAACCTCTCTATCCTAGCCACCCGGTCTCTGCAAGCTATGGATTGTCGCGCCTGGGATTTAGCACATAAGGAAAGCCGCCCCCCAGGAACACCTTTGTTACGAGCAAGGTAAGGGCGCGCTCCTGAGGGGCTTTGTTTGCGCCTCAGTTTTATACGTGAGTACGATATCTTTTGGATCGGCCAGCGCCAGCACCGCATGAGCACGCTCTTCCAGATAATCCAGATCCAGATTTTGATCGCTCAAGAGTGCAATGCGCTTTTCATAACTTTTTCGGCACGCCTGTAATTGCGCCAATTGCTGACTGAGTTCTTTTTCACGTTGTTGATAAACCAACAAATTGCGCATGCCCTGCTCACCGGTAAAGGCGTGAAAGGCAAAATACATAATCACCCAGATGAAGCCTGCAATCGGCAATATTTTCTTGAAACGCGACATATCCAACCATTCACCGCCATGCGTTCTGCATTATCCGGCTTTAAAGGCGCAAATTCTCGCGCCCCGTGAACTTCGGCCCAAATGGTAAAAAAGCCGTTAGAATCTATGCCTCGCCCAAACAAAAAGCCCGGACAGATGATCTGTCCGGGCTTTTCAGTATAATCGTGTTAGAAAATATCAG
Organism: Robiginitomaculum sp.; assembly: GCA_030949705.1. GTDB lineage: Bacteria > Pseudomonadota > Alphaproteobacteria > Caulobacterales > Maricaulaceae > Robiginitomaculum_B. Next base: position 25,769 of record JAUZSF010000007.1, read on the forward strand.
TCGGCCGGAGCACGAGACCAAGTTTCCGAACGACACATGACACCCATCATGCAACCGGACATTTTCACGGTATTATCGTCCAGAACCTTTACGTGACCGGCATAGGTACCACCGCCTTTGGGGTCATACATTTTGCCTTTCCAGCGATTTTCGTCCACTTTTTCCAGATCGAACAGCATGTTGACGCCAACAACGGGACCGCCAGTGTTCTTGTCCACGCCTTCGCCCGAGACCACTTTGCCGCATAATTTGTCGCCACACATGTAAAAATTGACAACCCAGCCTTCTGAGGTACGCAGCCAATTGCCCAAGGCCTTGTCGGCCATATCAGCAGATGCCGAACCGGCGCTCAGGGCCGAAAGCGCGAACACCCCGGCAAGCATGATTGATTTGAGTTTCATTATATGTCCTCCCCGACATTATCATAATCAATGCCCCCAATTCATGGGGTGCCCTTTATGCATAGCATCTAATATTAGAAAGACCAAATATGGTTAAGAAAAAAATTCTCTAGGAGAGGGAAAAAGTCGTCCGGCCCGCGTAAATCGCCATATCGTCAAGCTCTTCTTCAATCCGCAAAAGCTGGTTGTATTTGGCCAGGCGTTCAGAACGGCACAGGGATCCGGTTTTGATTTGCCCGCAATTGGTCGCCACGGCCAGATCGGCAATAAAAGTATCTTCGGTTTCGCCAGAGCGATGGGAAATCACGGCGCTGTACCTGGCCCGATGGGCCATGTCCACCGCATCCAAAGTCTCGCTTAAGGAACCGATCTGATTAACCTTGATCAGGATGGAATTGGCTACCCCATCATCAATGCCGCGCGCCAGACGTTCCGGGTTGGTAACAAACAGGTCATCGCCAACCAATTGCACCTTGTCGCCCAAGGCCTTGGTCAGATGCGCCCAGCCATCCCAATCATCTTCATCCAGACCATCTTCAATGGAAAGAATGGGATAGCGCACACACAAGTCTGCCAGATAATCGCTCATGCCTTGCGCATCCAGGCTGAGGCCTTCGCCCTTTAGCTCATAACGGCCTTTTTTGTAAAATTCAGAGGCCGCACAATCCAGCGCCAGCGCCACATCTTCGCCCGGGCAATACCCCGCCGCCTCAATCGCGCCCAGAATAAAGTCCAGCGCTTCACTGGCCGAACCGATATTGGGGGCAAAACCGCCCTCATCGCCCACATTGGTATTCATCCCGGCCTTTTTCAGCCGCCCTTGCAGGGCGTGAAAAACCTCGGCCCCCATGCGCAGCGCGCTTTGAAAATCATCGGCACCCACTGGCAGGATCATAAATTCCTGTATGTCGATGGGGTTATCGGCGTGCTCGCCGCCATTAATGATGTTCATCATCGGCGTTGGCAACAGGCGAGCATTAACCCCGCCCATATAACGATACAGCGGCGTGCCCAGCGATTGTGAGGCGGCGCGGGCCACGGCCAGCGATACGCCCAAAATGGCATTGGCCCCAAGGCGACCCTTGTTTGGTGTGCCATCCAGCGCAATCAGGGTTTCATCAAGGCGGCGCTGGTCCTCGGCGTCCATGCCGCCTATGGCATTATAGATTTCCACATTAACGTTTTCGATGGCGTTTTGCACGCCCTTGCCGCCATAACGCTCGCCGCCATCGCGAAGCTCCACCGCCTCGTGCTTGCCGGTTGAGGCCCCCGAGGGCACCGCGGCGCGGCCCATGGCGCCATCCTCCAGCACCACATCCACTTCCAGGGTCGGGTTGCCCCGGCTATCCAGAATTTCACGTGCGATAATATCTTCAATGCCGGCCATGGCTCTCTCTCCTGGGTGCTAGGTGGTTTAAAAGCCGGATATGGCGATTACGCGCTGCACGCAAGCACAAAAACAGCCGGGCACCTCTGATGAAGTGCCCGGCTGGTTTAAACGGTTATTAAATCGGCTGCGAAAACCGCAGGCCTATTCTGGGAACAAGGTTAGTCCTTGGGGTCCAGAATCTGCTTGCCGCGATACATGCCAGTTTTCAAATCAATGTGGTGCGGGCGGCGCAGCTCGCCGGAATCGGCATCTTCAATATAGGTGGCAGCGGCCAGACGGTCATGGCTGCGGCGCATGCCGCGGCGGGATTTGGTGATTTTACTTTTGGGGACAGCCATTGGACCTATCCTTTATATCAATGAGAATCTCGTGAAGCGGAACTTTACCCGCCAAGCGCGCGGACATAGCGCAAAGGTTCGTCTTTCACAAGCCTTTAGTGCATGGATTGCAGCCTGTTGCCAATAAACGTGCATTCAAGATCATTTTGTGTTATATAAGGCCTAGGCCGTCCCCTCTGACGCGCAACCGCAAACAAACCCAGGGACCCAGGATTGTCGCGGCTCAGAGAAGGCGGCCGTTTTTTTTGTACATTGTCACCGTCGTGGACCTGGCATCAGTATGGAAAATGTTTTGCAGTCATTCACCGGAAACATCCCTCGAATAAAATTAAAATTATTGCTTGTCGATAAAACTATTATCGTATAACAATATTTTTTTATCGAAAACCATGCGAGCCTTGAGTCGCAAGCAAGGCTATTCACGCTTGGGAAAACAGTGGGGTTATCGCGTGCTCAGTATTTCCAAAATTTCCAAATCCTTTGGCAAGATCAAAGCCATTAACAATGTCTCTCTTGATCTGAAGCCAGGCATGTTTGGCCTGTTGGGCCCCAATGGCGCCGGCAAATCCACCCTGATGCGCTCGATTGCCACCCTGTTGCAACCCGACAGCGGCACCATCTCCCTTAACGGCACGGATATTGCCAAAAAACCCCCAAGTGATGCGCGAAACCCTGGGCTATCTGCCGCAGGATTTTGGTGTTTATCCCCGCATGAGCGCCTTGGCCCTGCTTGACCACCTGGCCATCCTGAAAGGGGTTCGCAATACAAAGGAACGGCGCAAACAGGTGGAAGAATTGTTACGCGCGGTGAATTTGTGGACCATGCGCGGGGCCGCGGTGGCTACCTATTCTGGCGGCATGAAACAACGTTTTGGCGTGGCCCAGGCCCTGCTTGGCGATCCCAAAGTATTGATTGTAGATGAGCCCACCGCCGGGCTGGACCCCTTTGAGCGCCAACGCTTTTTGGACCTGCTCAGCGAGGCCGGTGAAGACAAGATCATTATTCTTTCCACCCACATTGTCGATGATGTACGCGACCTTTGTCCGGACATGGCGATAATGGGCGAAGGCGAGATTGTGGCACGCGGTGCCCCCGAAGACCTGATCGCCAAAATCAAGGGCAAGGTGTGGCGTAAAAAGGTGGAAAAGGCCGATGTTGATGCCTTGAAAGAGAAATACAAAGTGCTCTCCACCCGTCTACTCATGGGCGGCGTAATCATCAGCGTACTGGCCGATGCGCCCCCCGAAGCGGGATTTGAAGGCGATGAGCCAAACCTGGAAGATGCCTATTTCGCCCACCTGTATCGCTTGGTCTAGGAGCGCATCATGTTAGGCAAACTCATAGGCTTTGAGATTAAATTTCATACCCGACAAGTCGGGTTCTGGATCACCATTGCCATCATGTTCCTGTTGGGCGCGCTGGTAATGTCAACAGATGCCATATCCATCTCCTCCAGCGCCGGGGAAAAGGTCAAGGCCAACGGAGCCATCACCCTGGCCCTGCAGATTTCGGTGCTCAGTCTGGCCTCGATATTTTTTGGAGCCATCTTTGTGGTCAGCGGCGTTATGCGCGACAGCGTCTATAAAGCGCTGGAAATGGTCCACGCCACCCCCGTAACCACCCGAGATATGACACTATCGCGCATGATTGGCGTTTTTGTCGCCACGTTTTTATGCATTTTTGGCGCGGTTCTTGGCCTCTTTGCCGGCCAGTTTGCTCCCTGGATTGACAAGGACACGCTGGGGCCAATCAACCCGCTATATTTCCTGCAACCCACTCTGGTGTATGTGGTGGTCAACACCCTGCTGATCAGCGGCCTTTTCACCACCATTGCCGCCATCACCCGCAATCGGGCGCTGGTTTATGTCAGCGCCGTAGCCCTCTTTATCTTCTATACCATGAGCAGCTTTTTTGTCGGTCAGGATGCCTCCGACCTGCTCACCTCTCTGGCGGACCCCTTTGGTTCCAATGCACTGGCTGTAACCACAGAATTCTGGCCCGCAGCCGAACAAAACACCCATATGTCACCCCTAGGGGGCTATATTGGCCTGAACCGCCTGTTGTGGGGTGGCGTTGGTCTGATCCTGCTCGTGGCCAGTTTTGGATTGTTCAAGCGCGGCCTGGCCTCTGGCAAAGTCAAAAAGCGCGAAATAGACGACCAAAGCAGCACCGGGCGCATCGTATTGCATCCTGTCAAAACCCGTCAGGCGCCTTTGCGTGCCTTTATGGTGCGCCTGCGTTATGAGTATCTGACCACGGTCAAAAGCATTCCCTTTATTATCCTGACCCTGTTGGCCATCGCGCTTTTTGGCCTGACGGTTTATGTGCAAATGAAGTTTCTGCCCAATCCGGCTTTGCCTACCAGCCTGCAAATGATCCAGACCGTGGTTGGCTCGCTGGCCATCCCGCTGTTGATCATCATGGTGTTTTTCAGTGGCGAGATCATCTGGCGGGACAACACCTCTGGCATTACTGAAATTCTGGACGCCAGCCCGGTTCACAACTGGCCATTGATGGCCAGTAAATGGCTGGCGCTGATCCTGGTCACCATTACCATTATGACCATCGGCATCGTCTTTGGCATGATCTCCCAAATGGTTCTGGGGGATGTGCCGGTCAATCCGGGCATCTATCTGAAATTCACCTTCATGTCCTTTGCGCCGCGCATCATCCTGTTCAGCATGCTGGTTCTGTTCATTCAGAACTTTATGCCCAATCGGGTGATTGGCATGCTGGCTTCGGGCGCGCTGGTAATCTTTTTCTTCTTCATCGTCGGCAGCCTGCCCTTTTCTCATCCGTTAATGGTATTTGGCAGCGTGCCCACGGGACGGCTTTCCGAAATCAATGGTTTTGCCAGCCTGATCCGTTTTGAATGGTTTGGCCTGTATTGGAGCTCCCTGGCGGCGCTCTTTGCGGTGCTCAGTATCTGGCTATGGCGGCGCGGCTTGCAAAGTGGTCTGTTGATCCGCCTGAAAACCCTAGGCAAGCGCCTGAGTGTGCCGTCGGCAGCCTTGGCCAGCGTGCTTCTGCTGACCTTTATCGGTTCGGGCCTCACCATCTACAAAGCCTATAAAGACAACCATTTTCGCACTCAAAAACAAAACGAGCTGCGTCAGGTGGCGTGGGAAAAACTGTTGGGTGAAGAACGTAAAAGGCCACAACCCAAAGTGCGCTCGGTCGAGGCGGATATAACCTTTAATCCATCCGTAAAAACGGCCCTCGTCAAAGGCCGCTATGTGATCGAAAATACCACCGGCAAACCTCTGGAAGAGGTCTATATCAGCATGCCCTTGCAAAAGAAGGAAGATAACCGCCTTCTGGTTATCGACGGGGCCAGACAGGTTACCGATGGCGACCATATTGCAGAGATCAACAATTTTGGCGTGCGCATTTATCGCTTTGATCCGCCTTTGCCCCCCGGCGCCAAAACACAAATGCAGTTTGAAACCTTCATTCGCGCGCCCAGCCTTGGTGACAATCAGCCGATTTTGCACAATGGTACCTTCGTGAACAATTTTGCCGTCATGCCGCAAATCGGTGTGCAGGATAACCGCCTGACCAATCCGGACAAGCGTCGCAAATATGGTCTGCCCAAGCTGGAAAAACGGGCCGATCGCACCGATGTATCGGCCCGCGAACGGCACTTTATCAGCGCCTCTTCGGACTATGTGGATTTCAAGGCCAAAATCTGCACCGACAAGAGGCAAATCCCCATCGCCCCGGGCAAGTTGATTCGCGAGTATGAGGAAAACGGCAAAGCCTGTCGGGACTATCAGGCGATCAATCCAATCCTGAATTTCTTCTCATTCCTGTCGGCAGATTTCACCGTCAAGCGCGATGTGTGGAAAAACCCGAACGGCAAGGACGTTGAACTGGCGATCTATTATCACAAAGCCCATGATTACAATGTCGATCTGATGATCAAGGCCATGAAAAAATCGCTGGATACCTATACCAAGACCTTTGGCCCGTATCAGTACAGCCAGATCCGTATTCTGGAATTCCCCTATGGCGGTTTTGCGCAATCCTTTGCCGGCACCATTCCGTTCTCGGAACGCATCGGCTTTGTCATGGATCCGGGTGATCCCAAAGATAATGATAATCTGGACCTGGCGACCTATGTGGTGATGCACGAAATTGGCCATCAATGGTTTGCTCACCAGATCGTGCCGGCCAACACCAAGGGCTTTAACGTGCTCTCCGAAGGGTTGACCGAAAACGCCGCCATGACCGCCTATGAGGCGGCTTTGGGTTGGCAAAAGGCGCGCCGGGTGCTGGAAACCCGCGCCATCCAGCAATATCTGACGGCCCGTACCGCGGATCGCGATACGGAACCACCACTGGCCCTGGCCGAACAACAGCAATATCTGGATTATAACAAGGCCAGTTGGGTATTTTGGGGCCTGAAGCAATATATGGGCAAAGACAAAATGCAGGGGGCCATTCGCGACTTCCTGCAGACGTTTGGCTCCAAAGGCCCGCCCTATCCCACCACCAAAGAACTGGTTGACTTTTTGCGTGCTGCGGCAGGGCCGCAATGGCAGCAATTGATCACCGATTACTGGGATCGCATCACCTTCTGGGACCTAGGCTATGATGGCGATGTTACCATCAAACCTAATGAAACCGGTGGATACACCGTGAACTTTACGGCGGTGGTAGACAAGAAGATCGCCTCCGAAGAAGATGGCAAGGAAACTTCGGTCACTGAAATTGATGGTGAGGAGCTCGATGAATGGGTGGAGATTGGTTTCTATGAGGAAGACCCCAAAGAAACCCTTGGTGACAAGTGGATGAAGCTGGAACGGGTTCATATTACCGACCCCAAAACCGAGCTGTCCTTTGATCTGGATGAGCGCCCTGCCTTTGTCCTTTTGGACCCGCGCCGTCTTTTGATCGAACGCAATGTCAAAGACAATGTAAAGACACTTCCCAAGAAGAAACTTGCTTCCAAATCTTAAGATGCCCCCTTAAACTGTAAGCGGCTCAATTGGGCTGCTTACAGGGGGAGTTCGTGTCCAAGCTTTATTTCAGTTATGCCGCCATGAATGCGGGCAAATCCACCGTGTTGTTACAGGCCGCGCACAATTATGAAGAGCGCGGCATGCGCACCTGCCTGTTTACGGCGCGGGTGGACCAACGCGCCGGCGAAGGGCGCATCGCCTCGCGCATTGGCATTGCAAAAGATGCCCACTCGTTTGAAAGTCAGGACAACCTTCTTGAAAAAATCGAACACCTGCATAAAATTGGAAAGTTGAATTGTGTCCTTGTTGACGAGGCTCAATTTCTCACCCCTGCACAGGTATGGCAATTGGCCAATGTCGCTGATGATCTTGGTATTCCGGTGTTGTGTTATGGATTACGTACAGACTTTCAGGGCAAACTGTTTCCAGGCAGCGAAACCTTACTTGCCATTGCCGACCAGTTACGCGAAATCCGCACCATCTGTTGGTGTGGATCCAAAGCCACCATGGTTTTGCGTCTTGATGAAAACGGCAAGCCCGTGCAAGAGGGGGCACAAGTCCATATTGGTGGCAATGACCAGTATATTTCCCTATGCCGACGACACTGGAAAATCCAGCAACTATCACCACAATCCAATCAGTCTGAATCGTTAAGGAGAGCATGATGTCCAAAGAGTTTGTTACGATTGCCACACTGTGTCTCTGTTTGGTGGCATGGACACCCACGGCGATGGCGCAATCCGAAAAGCCTACCTGCGAGCAACAAGCACAAGACATTCAAACCGCTCAGGACAAAATTGATAAAACACGCAGAGCCTATTCCCAAAGCGCAAAAGTCTTGGATGAACGGTTGAAACTGGCCGATGCAGCCTATGAAAAAAAAGAGAATATGGATGCCTTGTGGGCTGATGTACTTTCCTCTCGCGATGTTGTCATGCCACGGGCCAAGGCTGCATTGACGGCGCTTAATAACGGTTATGCGCTGATGCAAAAGTATGTTTCTGCCGGATGCGATGACACGACAGCCACAGAACTGGAAGACCGGCGCAAACGGGGGGCCCTTCGCTATGAAAAAAGTATTACGGCATTAGAAAGTATCCCCCAAGACTGGGACACCTATTATAATCCTCCTCCCCCTCCAACCCCTGCCGAGTGCGAGGCATTGGACAACGCCCATAAAAAAGCTGAAGCAAAAGCAAAAGCCTACAGCCTCAAAAATGATGCAAAAATCGCGGCTTACCGAAAGGCCAGATGGACCGTCAATGATGCCATTGACCTTGAACGCCCCTTTCGTAAAGAGTGGAAAAAACTCCTAAAAACCAGAAAAGCGGCACTACCAGCCACCAAAGGCTATGCAGACTTGATGAAAAATGTATTTGCACCAATACAAAAAAGGATTGAAAAACAATTGCGTTCAGATGACCTATAAAGAACAAAAGGCATTTGAAAGTAATGTTGATAAGGTCTTATCTGAAATCTCAGATAGCTACTCAAGAATGATAAAAATGCCCCTGAAGGCAGAAGACTATGTCGAAATGCGCCGAAAAACGACCACCCCAAGAGTCGGCATCATCAACAAAACGGATCAGATCCTGTGCTATTACCTGAATGGAACCGGCAAAGGCAAATGTGTCATCAAACCCAAAGGGACTAAAAGCGTCGAGTTAAAATCAGATACCCCTGGCAAACCGCAAAGCACGCTGTTGATCACAGAACGGATAAGCCGGAAAGATAATCAAGACGGTCAGGCACAGCCAGAAGGTATAAAAATCTGTGCAAAGCGGACCTTTGATCACCAGAGCGGTAGCAAGGCGTGGGTTATTAATACCGGCGTAGAAGACGGGTGTGCACTCCCCGCCGCAAAAGAGACCAAAGACCGATAACAACAATACAGTGACCTGCGGGCTTATCGCCTTCAGGTCACTGCAATGCCAAGGTCTGCCTCAGGTACAAAGGCGAGCCTTGGCCGCCTCATACTGCGTACCCAGGCGAGACACCAGTTCTGCCACGGGGGGCACATCATGAATGGCCCCAATGCCCTGGCCACAACCCCATATATCGCGCCACGCCTTGGCATCTGAGGAACCACCCGAGCCAAAATTCATGGACGAGGGATCGGCCTCGGGCAGATTATCTGGGTCCATGCCAGCAGCCCTGATCGACGGGGCCAGATAATTGCCATGAATGCCGGTAAACAGCGACGAATTGACAATATCATTGGCATTCGAGTCCACTACCATCTGCTTATAGGCTTCCTGGGCGCGAGCTTCTTGTGTGGCGATGAACATGGACCCCGCATAGGCCAGGTCAGCGCCCATGGCCTGGGCAGCCAGAATGGCATCCCCGGTGGCTATGGAGCCGGACAGCAAGAGCGGCCCGTCAAACCAGTCGCGGATTTCCTGGATCAGCGCAAAGGGCGATAACGGCCCCGCATGTCCCCCGGCCCCGGCGGCCACCGCAATCAGGCCATCGGCGCCCTTCTCGATCGCTTTGTGAGCAAAACGGTTATTGATGATGTCATGCAGTACCAGCCCGCCATAAGAGTGCACTGCCTCGTTCACTTCGGGCCGTGCCCCCAGCGAGGTAATGACAATCGGCACCTGGTGCTTCACGCACAAGGCCACATCTTCTTCCAGACGGGTGTTCGACCGGTGCACGATCTGGTTCACCGCAAAGAGTGCCGAAGGTGCATCCGGATTGGCCGCATCATAGGCCGCCAGTTCTTCCTTGATCTGTGCCAGCCAATCTTCCAGTTGTTCAATGGGGCGCGCATTCAGCGACGGGAACGCGCCTACAATGCCGGCCTTGCACTGGGCAATCACCAGCTCGGGGCCAGACAGAATAAACATCGGTGCGCCAATCAGCGGCAGGCGCAAGCGCTCTTTTAAAAACGAGGGTAAAGACAAATCAAAGGCTCCCGGCATAGTGATGAACAGTGTTCACTATGGTCACATTGTCCGTAGCCCGTGTCCAGAAAAATGCGGGTCTAATCAACCAAAGACGCAATCTCACGCACCGCCATTTCCACCCCGCGCAGGCGCTGCACTGGCTCGGGCCAATTACCCCGCATCACCAGTTTCTGGTCCGGGCGTAGCTTGTAACTGTTCGGGTTGCGCCCCATCAGCTCCACGAGACCCAGCGGGTTGGTAAAGGCGGCCCCCCGGAAGGTCAGCACCACGCCCTTTGGCCCGGCATCGGCTTTTTCAATCCCCGCCTTTTTGCACAGGGCCTTGATCTGCATCACGCTCAGCAAATGTCTTGCCTCGTCCGGCAGCGGGCCGAACCGATCGATCAGTTCGGCGGCAAAGGCCTCGCGTTCCTCATGGCTGTCGGCGCTGGCCAGACGGCGATAAAGCTGCAAACGCACATCCAGATCCGGCACATAATGTTCGGGGATCAACACGCTGACGCCAGTATTGATTTGCGGCGTCCATTCGGTATCACTCTGAGCATTGCCGGTTTTCATTTCAGCCACCGCCTCTTCCAGCATGGCCTGATACAGCTCGACCCCCACATCGCGGATTTGACCCGATTGCTCCTCGCCCAACAAATTGCCGCCGCCGCGCAAATCCAGATCATGGCTGGCCAGTGTAAAGCCTGCCCCCAGCGTATCCAGGGATGAGAGTACTTTGAGGCGTGCCTCTGCAGTTTTGGTGATTTTGAACTTTGCCGGAATGGTAAGGTAGGCATAGCCGCGCACTTTTGAGCGTCCGACCCGGCCACGCAGTTGGTATAATTGCGACAAGCCAAAGCGGTCCGCCCGGTGCACGATCAGGGTATTGGCGGTGGGAATATCCAGACCGGATTCAATAATCGTGGTCGAAAGCAACACATCATAACGCCCCTCGTAAAACGCGGTCATAATGTCTTCCAACTCGGACGGACTCATCTGTCCATGGGCGACGATATAACTGACCTCGGGCACGCTATCGCGCAAGAACTGTTCAATCTCTTCAAGATCCAGTATGCGCGGCACCACAAAGAAGCTCTGCCCGCCGCGAAAGCGCTCACGAAGAAGCGCCTCACGCACCGTCACCGTATCAAAGGGGGCCACATAGGTGCGCACTGCCAGACGGTCCACCGGCGGTGTGGCAATCAAAGATAGCTCGCGAATACCGCTTAGTGCCATTTGCAAGGTGCGCGGGATCGGCGTAGCGGTCAGGGTCAGCACATGCACATCGGCGCGCAAGGATTTTAGCTGTTCCTTGTGGCGCACGCCAAAATGCTGTTCTTCATCAATAATCATCAAGGCCAGATCGCGAAACTTCACCTGTTTGCTCAAAAGCGCGTGGGTGCCGATGACGATATCCATCTGGCCTGAGGCCAGCGCCTCCCGCGTGGCCTTGGCCTCTTTAGTCGTGACCAAACGAGACAGCCGCCCGATCCGGACCGGCCAACCGGCAAAGCGTTCCTTGAAGGTGCGATAATGCTGGCGGGCGAGCAAGGTCGTGGGCGCCACCACCGCGACCTGCCGTCCGGTCATGGCCACCACAAAGGCGGCGCGCAGCGCAATTTCGGTCTTGCCAAAGCCCACATCGCCGCAAATCAGCCGATCCATGGGGCGACCCTTGGCCAGATCGTCCAATACATCGGCGATGGAAGACAATTGATCATCGGTTTCGACAAACGGAAAGCGAGCGCAAAATTCGTCCCATTCCCCGGCCGGCGGCGCAATCACATCGGCAGTGCGCATTTCGCGGGCCGCAGCAATTTCGATCAGCTCGCCAGCCATATCGCGCAGGCGCTTTTTAGCCTTGGCCTTGCGGGCCTGCCACGCCGCCCCGCCCAGCTTGTCCAATGTGGCATTGGCCGATTCGCTGCCATAACGGGACAGAAGTTCGATATTCTCGACGGGCAGAAACAGCTTGTCCCCGCCCGCATAGTGCAATTCCAGACAATCATGGGGCGCTTCGCCCACATTCAGGGTCGTCAGTCCGATAAAGCGGCCAATCCCGTGATCCACATGCACCACCAGATCTTCCGGGTGCAGGCTGGCCACTTCGGCGATAAAATTGGCGGCGCGTTTTTTACGCCGGGCATGGGCCAGCCGGTCGCCCAGAATGTCCTGTTCGGCAATCACCGCAAAATCATCGGTTTCGAACCCATGATCCAGCGGCAAAACGGCCCGGGCAATGGCCTTGGCGGGCAAAGCGCCAAATTCAAAAAATGCCTCGATTTCCTTAATCCCGGCGACCCCATGGTCTTCCAGAACACCGGCGGTGCGTTCCGCCGATCCCGTAGACCACCCCACGATCAACACTTTTTTGCTATCCTGGCGCAATGTGTTGATATGGCCGCGTACCGCGTCATAAACATTGGTATTTGATGTGGACCGCTCGGCGGTAAAGACGCGCCCGGTCTTGCCCCCCGCATCCACCATGCCCGCCGCCGGTGGCAGTGGGAAAGGGGAAAACTGGCGAACATCCAGCCCCTCAATCAAGGCCGCAAATTGCGTATCATTCAGATAAAGCGCCGCCGGAGCCAGGGCCCGATAGGCCGGTGCCGACAAGCTAGAGGTACTGGTCTCGGCGGCTCCGTCGCGGCGGCTTTGGTAATAGTCCTCGACCATCTTGACGCGTTCCGACAGGGATTCATCCGCCAGATGATCCAGTGTGATCAGGGCATCAGGGCCAAAATAGTCAAACACGGTTTCCGTCTGCTCAAAAAACAGCGGCATCCAGTGCTCTATCCCCTGGGGGCGGGCACCGGCACTGACCGCATCATAAAGCGCATCGTTTTGCGCGGCACCAAAGGCGCGCACAAAGCCGGTGCGAAACCGCGAAATGCTCTGGGGCGTTAACAAGACCTCGCTGACCGGGGCCAGCGTGCCTTTGTCCAGCGTTTTTAACGAGCGCTGGGATTGTGGATCAAAGCTGCGAATGCTTTCCAGGGTGTCGCCAAAAAAGTCCAGGCGTATCGGCTCGGATCGCCCCGGCGGAAATACATCCACCACACCGCCGCGCACCGCATAATCCCCCGGCTCCATTACCGTGCCGGCACGGGCATAACCATTCATCTGTAAATGTTCGGTCAGGGCATCCATGCCAATGCGGGAACCGCCGCGCGCCTCAAACCCGGCTTTGCCAAGCTCACCACGGGGCGGCACGCGCTGGGTCAATGCATTAATGGTGGTAATCACCAGCCGGGCCGCTGGCTGGGTATCCTGTACCAAGGCCCACAAGGTGCCCGCACGCGTCGCCGCAATATCAGCGGCCGGCGATACCCGGTCATAGGGCAGACAATCCCATGCGGGCAGGCGCAACACTTCTATATCGGGGGCGAAAAACCCACAGGCACCGGCAAAGGCCGCCGCGCGGGCGTCATCACGGGCTACAAAAACGCTTACCCCGCCGCGCACCCGTGCCGCATCACAAAACAGCAGCGCATCATAACCTTCAGGCGCGCTGCCGATGTCCAGACGGCCAGGTGCCTTGGCAACCCTGTTCAGCACATCGGAGAGAGTGCTCATCCTTAGCCGCTCCGACCATCCCGGAGAGTTTCAGACAAGGGCAAAATCGCGGATTTCCGCCATAATGGGCGTGTCAAACGCCGCTGGCATTTCCACCTTGCCGGTAATCCAGTGATATAACGGCCCATCTTCTTCGGCCAGAATGGCTTCAAACTGGTCCAGCTCATCGGCTGTTAGAGAGGCCAAACGCCGGTCAGCAAAACTGCCCAGGATCAGGTCCATTTCCTTAAAGCCCCGATGCCAGGCCCGAAACAACATACGCTTTTTTTCGATTTTCCATGGCGCTGGCTATAGGCCAAATTGCCCACAAAACAAACGGCAAATCAGCGTTATTATGCAGCATCTTTGCGGAGCGGACTATGGCGTCATGATCCGGTCATAATTTTCTTGATACTTCTTTGTGATTCATGAAGTATGCTCTGGTATGCCCATACCGTGCCAGACATATGCTCGCCTATGGGGTCTTAAGCCGGTATGATGGGTACAGTAATGATAAAACACGGGTTTTATATTCTGGCTTTGTGTGCCGGCCTGGGGCTGTTGGCCCCAAGCGCCCATAGTGCGTCTGGTATCCCCCCCTCTATACTGCGAGTGCTGACCTATAACATCAATGCCCTGCCCAGCCCGGTTATTCGCCACAAAACTGCGCGCTTGAACCGCATTGCGCAAATTCTTAAAGAACGTCGCGAACAGGGTACCCAACCCGACATTGTGGTCCTGCAAGAAGCCTTTGGCGAACGTTGTAATGTGATCATTGAACAAAGCGGTTATAAATATGTGGTGCGGGGACCGGGGCGTAAATCCGGCAAGAACCCACGCGGCACCTCCTGGGGAGTGGAAAGCGGTCGTTCTTATGCCAAGCGGGCAAAGCCGCAGAAATTCATGGGCAGCGGCCTGATTATCCTTAGTGATTATAAAATCACCAACCCGGTTTTCACGACCTTCAGCGGCCAGGCCTGTGCCGGTCTGGATTGTCTGGCCAACAAAGCCATTGTGATGACAGAAATTACCGTGCCGGGCCTGGATACGCCAGTTAAGCTGGTTACCTCGCATTTTAATTCCAACCGCTCAGCCAAAGCGCCCGGGGCTGTACGCCTGCGTGCACACCAGCAGCAAACCGACATTCTGGCCAAGTTTCTGGCCCGAACCACCTCTATGGAGGCACCACTGATCCTGGCGGGCGACTTTAACACCAAGCTGCCGGCGCGGTACCAGTATTTTCGAAAGGAAATTAACGCACTGGACGCTGCTGAGAGCTGTCTGAAAACCGGCACTTCCTGTGCGCTGGCCCCACAAACAACCCCTGCAGAAGTGCTGTATCTTACCGATGATAAACAGTTCTACCGTTCGGGCAGTGCCACCTTGCTGACCCCGGTTTATATCGAACGCAATTTCCGCGAACTCCTGAATGGGCGCGCGCTTTCCGACCATACGGGTTATGAAGTCCATTATGCACTGAACACCCCCAATAAGGACGGACAATAGACCGTGCGTTTTTCTCGCCTCCATGATCGCCTGTGGGTGATAACACTTGTGATCGGGACGGTTGTGCCAGTGATGGCCCATGCTGATGTGCGCTCGACCCCCACAGGCCCGCCGATTTATGTCAAAGCCATTGAGCTGAATTTGGAAGACCGGAGTAGCAACTGGCATGGGCGTTACGGGGCGGGGATCGCTCTGGTTCCTGAATTTCCCGGTGCCAACAGCCATACACTGGATCTGGATCTGGATCTCAAGCTGTTCTGGAAAAATACATTTTTTATCGAGAATGGCACCATGGGGGTCATTGCCTTTAACAACCGGATTTGGCGCGCCGGGGCTTTGTTGCGCGGTGTTCAGGGACGGCACGTACGCAATCTTCCTGAATCGCTGAAAGGTCTGGGCAAGGTCGATGACCGGCTGGATGGCGGTGTCTTTGTCGGCATGTCTTTGTATAAAACCTATCTGACGGGCGAATTTTTTACCGACCTTTCCGATGTCACCAATGGCGAGACGTTTAATTTAGAGGGCGGCTATACGATGGAGCTGAGCCGCAAAATGAGACTGGTCCCCTTCGTCCGTCTGAAATGGGGCTCCGGCCAGCATTTGCAGAAATTTTTTGGCGTTGATACCGCTCAGTCTCTGGCCACCGGCCTGGAGCCTTATCATGCCAAGATGAGCCTGTATGAAAGCATTGCCGGTCTGGTATTTGAAAATGATCTGGGCAAAAAATGGCGTCTGGGCGCCAGCGCCCACATGGGATTTTTGCATGGCGCGGCGGGCAACAGCCCGATCACCCGCAGCCAGTATGGCAGCCATGGCCAGTTCACGGCGCGTATAAAATTGCTGAAAACATTTTGAACGCAAAACCAGTGGCGAAACGGCGCCGTCATGGTTTATGGTCATCTGCATGCGGCCTCAAATTCTCTTTCCTCTTTTTGCCAATACCGATGTCCTGGCGGGCGTCGGGCCAAAGGTGGCACAAAATCTGGAAAAATTGGGTGCAAAACATGTGCTGGATTTGCTGTTCATGATGCCAAACAGCTTGGTGGACCGGCGCTCGCGCCCCGGCATTGCCAACGCCATAGATGGACAGATTGCCAGTTTTGAGGTGGAGGTCGAAGAGCATGTCCCCCCGCCGCGACGCGGCCTGCCCTATCGGGTACGAGCCCATGATGACACCGGGTTTTTGACCCTGGCCTGGTTTCATGGCCGCCCGGATTACCTGGTGCGCCAGCTTCCTCCCGGGGAAAAGCGTATCGTCAGCGGCAAGGTGGAACGTTTCAGCGGCGAAATACAGATGCTGCACCCGGACTATATCGTCAGCCCGCAACATGCCGACGAAATCCCGGCCATAGAGCCAGTTTACCCAATGACACAGGGCCTGGCCGCCAAAACCCTGCGCAAGGCCATCACCGGTGCGTTGGAACGCGCCCCGGAACTGGAAGAATGGATCGATCCAGGGCTGTTGGCTGCAAAAGGCTGGCCCACCTGGCGAAGCGCCCTGATGGCCCTGCACCAGCCCACGGATTTGCATGTACTGGACGAAGACAGCCCGGCACGATGCCGGCTGGCCTATGACGAGCTGTTATCACGCCAACTGGCGCTGGCTATGGTGCGCGCACACCGACGCGCCAAACCCGGCATGGCCCTGACCGGCGATGGCCAGAAGATACAAGCTATACTGGAGGCCGCGCCCTTTACCCCTACCGGTGCGCAAACCCGCGTTTTTGCCAAAATTGAGGCCGATATGGCCGTCCCAGAGCGCATGATGCGCCTGCTGCAGGGCGATGTGGGGTCGGGCAAAACCTTTGTGGCAGCGCTGGCCGCGGCCCGCGCAGTCGAGGCCGGAGGGCAATGCGCCCTGATGGCTCCTACCGAAATACTGGCACGCCAGCATGCACACTCTCTGGCGCCTTTGCTGGAGGCGGCAGACCTGAAACTGGGCATTCTGACTGGACGGGACAAGGGCAAGGAACGGGCGCGCATTCTGGAACAGCTAAAAAGCGGCGAAATCGACGTGATCTGTGGCACCCACGCGCTCTTTCAGGAAGGGGTGGAATTTCACAATCTGGCGCTGGTGATCATTGATGAACAACACCGTTTTGGCGTCTCGGACCGTTTGCGCCTCACGCAAAAAGGCGCGCGGCCAGATCTGTTGGTGATGACCGCCACGCCAATACCGCGCACGCTGGCGCTGGCGGTTTATGGGGATATGGACCTGTCCAAGCTAGACGAAAAGCCGCCGGGACGAACCCCGGTCACCACCCGAGTGATGCCCCTGGATCGTCTGGAAGACGTGATCAGCCGTATCGGCAAGTTGATCCAGAATGGCGGGCGGGCCTATTGGGTTTGCCCGCTGGTCGAAGAAAGCGACAAGGTGGACATGGCCGCCGCCGAGGACCGTTATCATGACCTGAAAGCGCGTTTCGGAGATCGCATTGGCCTGATCCATGGCCGTATGCCAGCCCCGGAAAAAGAACGCCTGTCCCAGGCCTTCAAAAATGGCGATATACAGATTTTGGTCGCCACCACGGTGGTCGAAGTAGGTATGGATGTGCCCGAGGCCAGTGTGATGGTGATCGAACAGGCCGAACGCTTTGGCCTGGCCCAATTGCACCAGCTTCGTGGCCGGGTTGGACGCTCTAGCCAGACCTCGGCCTGTTTATTGCTCTACAAGCCCCCCTTGGGCGAGATCGCGCGCAAGCGTCTGGAAACCCTGCGCAATACCGATGACGGCTTTTTGATCGCCGAGACCGACTGGAAACTGCGCGGCATGGGCGATCTTCTCGGCATGCGCCAAAGCGGCCTGCCGCGCAATCGGTTTGCCCGGCTGGAAAGTGATACAGACCTGTTGGAAATTGCCAATACCCAGGCCCGCATGATCGCCCAGAGCGACCCGGACCTTACTAGCAAGCGCGGTACGGCCCTGCGCCAGTTACTGTATCTGTTTGAACAGGATCAGGCGGTGCGTTTGCTCTCGTCCGGCTGAGAGGTTTTGCCATTGGGGTATACCAGTCCCGCCGACAGGATCAGCTTGGCGCCGGCATCCACCGGCATGTCCAGATAGGTCAGGTTTTCTTTCTTTTCATAGATCAGAAACCCCGAGGTCGGGTTTGGGGCCGTGGGAATAAACACCCCCACCACATCCTCGCCCAGAGAGGCCGCAATCTCGCCCTGTGCCGGGGCCGAAACAAACCCCACCGCAAAAGTACCCTTGCGGGGATATTCCACCAGCACCACCTTGTCGAAGGATTGTTCCTGTTGGGACAAGATGGTTTGCACGATCTGCTTGACCGTGCCGTAAATACTGCTGACCAAGGGCACCCGCTCGACAATACGTTCGCCCATGCCGATCAGGGAACGGCCAAAGATATTGGCGGTAATCGCCCCCAAAAAGGTCAGCGCCACCACCGCAATCAACAGGCCCAGGCCCGGTATGGCAACGGGAAGGTAATTCTCGGGGTTATATTCCGCCGGTATCAGTGGCACCACGCGGCCATCAACCCAGCGTAAAAAACTCCAGACCAGCCACAAGGTCGCCGCAATTGGCGCCGAAACCACAATGCCGGTTAGAAAGCTGTTGCGCAGCCATAATAACAAGCCTTTGTGCCGGGGTGGTTTGACCAGGATTTCGTGATCATGTTCTTCTTTGTTTTTATTATGCATTTCATCACCAGTGTTCAGGCCTTTACAGGTAAGTGGGGAGTGAACCTGAGCATACAAGCCCTCTATCAACTTGAATATATATAGACCGTGTGGCGCAATTATGCTCTGATTCGGGCACGGGAATGAGACATGAACATAAGCCGAAAAAAAATCATCCGTTATGGCCTGTTCGGGGGGCTGGGATTTTTATTCCTGCTAGGTGTTTTTGCTCTGGTTTCACAGGACAACCTGTTTCGCTTTCTCAACGATCCACGCGTGCCCTTTCAGACCTACGCCCCGCCGCCCGCCGCCGATTATACCCAGGCCGCGGCCTGGGCCATGCCCCCTGCAGAAACCGATGGAGCCAGCGTATTTGTGGTCACCCCCACCATTTATTGGGGTGGCAAGGACTGGAACACCCCGATTGATGCCCCCAAACCACGCAAACGGTTGTGGCGGGTGGCCATTCCCAATTGGGCTGGCCCCTTTGCCAAGGCGGGGGTGGTATCTATCCCCTATTATCGCTCGGCATCGCTGTTTTCCTTTCTGACCATACGCGGCGATGCCCGCGGCGCACGCCGACTGGCCTACGAAGATGTTTTGCGGGCCTTTGATGCCTTTGTCGCACAAACCGGCGGCAAAGGGCCAATCGTACTGGTGGGAGCCGAACAGGGCGGCCTGCACATACTTGGCCTGTTACAGGATCGCTTTAACGACCCCTATTTACGCGAACGGCTGGCCGCCGCCTATATTCTGGATTTTGCGGTACCGCTGGACCTGTTTGAAGGCTCTCTCAACGGTCTTTCCCTGTGCCAGGACAAAGGCGATTCGCGCTGTGTCATCACCTATGGCGCGTTCCAGCCCCGCGAAAAGACAGAGATAAAACGCTTTGCCGAACGCACGCTAGTGTGGGATGAGCGCGGACAACTTATCCCCACCAAGGGGCGCGCCCTGGCCTGTGTGAACCCGATCCTTGGCGGTGCGGTTGATGATTTTGCGCCCAAGCGCCTGCATCTGGGCGGTGTTGCCGCCACCGGGCTGGAATGGGGCACTGCCCCGGCCCCCATGCCGGCGCAAACTTCGGCCCAATGTGCAGATGGTATCTTGCTGGTGGATCGGCCAAAATCGCGCGCCTTGCGCAAACGCATGGGCTTTGGCAATCGCTTCAAGCCCGACCCGTTCAATCTTTTTTATGAAGACCTGTCCAAAGATGCGGTTCAACGGGTGGAAAACCTGAATACGCGCTTTAAAACCGAAGGCCGTCTGGCCCCGCCCTTTGAAAATTCAATGGAGATTCTGGACAGCCCCATTCGCGGCGTACCCGGCGGTTAGTCCAGCACCGTGGCCACCGCTGCCAGTGCTACCCGCGCCGCAGCCGCCTGCTCGGCCTTTACAAACAAATAGTCCGTGTCATGGGTGGAGATCGCAAAAAGGCTGATCCCGGCATCGGCCAAGGCCGTACTCAGGCGCGATAAAATCCCCACCAGCGCAAAGTCCAGCACACCACAGACCCTGAAACCAACCCAGCCGGTTTCGCATTTTTGCGTATTGATTTCGCGCCCTTCGGGATAAACCAGCGACAGCTCGTCATCGGTCCGGGTGACAGATACAAAGCCATCATCAGCCCAAAAATCGGGTGGTAAGGCCGCCCCCGGTGCCAAACGGGCCACGCAATA
Organism: Robiginitomaculum sp.; assembly: GCA_030949705.1. GTDB lineage: Bacteria > Pseudomonadota > Alphaproteobacteria > Caulobacterales > Maricaulaceae > Robiginitomaculum_B. Next base: position 46,135 of record JAUZSF010000007.1, read on the forward strand.
CCGCCCGGGCATGGGCTTCAGTGTCAAAGACACCTTATTTGGCTTTGCTTTTGGCGCGGGCCTTTTTGCGGGGCGTGCCGACAGCTTTGCGTTTGGGTTCTTCGGGAAATATCTCAAATTTCAGCTTGTCCGCATCCTGCGGGTCCACATCCACCTTGACCAGACCACCGTTTTTCAGCTCACCAAACAGGATAGCATCCGATAGTGGTTTTTTCACGTGCTCTTGGATGGTGCGGGACAGAGGTCGCGCGCCAAAGGCCTCGTCATAGCCATGTTTGCCCAGCCAGTCGCGGGCCGCATCGGTAAGCTCGAAGCTGATATTGCGTTCTTCCAGCTGGAATTCCAGCTGCATCATGAATTTTTTCGACCACCCGGCCAATGGTGTCCTCGCCCAGCGCGGCAAACGGGATAATGGCATCCAGACGATTGCGAAATTCGGGGGCGAACAGGCGCTTGATGGCAGCTTCGTCCTCGCCTTCGCGCTTGCCCCGGCCAAAACCAATCGAATTTTTGGGCCGCATCCGCGGCTCCGGCATTGGTGGTCATGATCAGGATAACATTGCGAAAATCCACACGCTTGCCGTTGGAATCCGTCAGCGTGCCATTATCCATGACCTGCAAGAGGATGTTGAACACATCCGCATGGGCTTTTTCGATCTCGTCCAGCAACAGAACGCAATGGGGATGCTGATCCACTTGCTGGGTCAGCAGGCCACCCTGGTCAAAGCCAACATAGCCCGGCGGGGCGCCGATAAGGCGGGCGACGCTGTGCCGCTCCATGTATTCGGACATATCAAAGCGCAAAAGCTCAACACCCAACACCGAGCTAAGCTGGCGCGCCACTTCGGTTTTACCAACCCCGGTCGGACCGGAAAAGAGATAACAGCCAATGGGCTTTAATGGCTCACGCAGGCCCGCGCGGGCCATTTTAATGGCCGAGGCCACCAGGCCGATGGCTTTATCCTGGCCAAACACCACGCGGGAAAGGTCGGCTTCCAGATTCTGCAAAGCCTTTTCATCGCTTTTGGAAACCGATTTGGCTGGAATGCGCGCCATTTTGGCGACGATCACTTCAATGTCTTTAACGCCAATGGTCTTTTTGCGCCGCGATGGCGGCAACAGGCGTTGCCCGGCCCCCACTTCGTCAATCACATCAATGGCCTTGTCCGGCAATTTGCGGTCATTCAGATAGCGCGAAGACAGAGTCACCGCGGTTTTAAGCGCATCCAGCGTATAGCGCACCTCGTGGAATTTCTCGAAATAGGGTTTCAGCCCCACCAGAATTTTTACTGTATCGTCTTCGGAAGGTTCCACCACATCAATTTTCTGAAAGCGCCTTGCCAATGCCCGGTCTTTTTCAAAATGCTGGCGATGTTCCTTGTAACTGGTCGAGCCCATACACCGCAGGGTTCCCGATTGCAGTGCCGGTTTCAATAGGTTGGAGGCATCCATGGCCCCGCCCGACGTAGCCCCGGCACCGATCACCGTATGAATTTCATCAATAAAGAGGATCGCACCGTCGGTTTCTTCCAATTCCTTAACCACGGTTTTCAGGCGTTCTTCAAAATCACCGCGATAGCGCGTACCGGCCAGCAAGGAGCCCATATCCAGAGAAAAGATGGTACAGTCCTGTAGAATTTCGGGGGTTTTACCCTCGACAATATTGCGGGCCAGCCCCTCGGCAATGGCAGTTTTACCAACCCCGGGATCCCCCACAAGAAGCGGATTGTTTTTACGGCGGCGGCAAAGCACCTGAATACAGCGCTCGACCTCAGCACCACGGCCAATCAGCGGATCAATATCCCCGGCCTTGGCCTTTTCGTTTAGGTTGACGCAATAACTTTGCAGCGCCGTAGGTTCTTTTGGCGGCTGCACCTCATCCTCGTCTTCGCTCATGTCAAACAAGGCAATGGGCGGATTATCCTGGCCCTTGGGTACCCCGTGGGACAGATAACGCACTACGTCAAAGCGCGTTACATCCACTTCGTGCAAGAAGAAAACCGCATGGCTTTCGCGGGCCGCATAGAGCGCCACCAGCACATTGGCCCCTGAAACTTCATCATGATTGGCCGATTGCACGTGGATGACGGCCCGTTGTACCACCTTGTGAAAACCGGCCGTGGGGCGGGCATCGCCGGCATGGTTTTCCACCACCAGCGCCTGTAAATCCTCATCAATATATTCCTGCACGCTGGCCCGCAGTTTATCCATGTCGGCATTACAGGACTTGAACACCTCGACGGCGTCTTCATCATCCATCAGGCTGAGCAGCAAATGCTCCAGCGTGACATATTCATGGCTGCGGTCATTGGCATAGGCGACCGCGCGTTGCAGGCTATCTTCTAGGGCGGGGGTAAATGAGGGCAACAGGTTCTCCGGTTAATTGATGATCAGGCTTTTTCCATGGTACATTGCAAAGGGTGTTCGTGCTGGCGGGCGATGGCGGCGACCTGCGCCACTTTGGTTTCGGCAACGTCAAAAGAATACACCCCGCAAACGCCGACGCCATTCTGGTGTACATTCAGCATCACCGCGACCGCCTCGTCGCGGGATTTATGAAAAATCTGTTCCAGAATATCGACCACAAACTCCATCGGTGTGTAGTCGTCATTAAGCAACAAGACGCGATACATTGACGGGCGCCGCGTGCGTGTGCGGGTCTTTTCAACCACACCGACCTGTGGACCATCATCCTCATGATCCTCTGGGCGATCATGAGGACCGCCCGACATGCTGTAATTTCGTTCGCTCACATCCATCATCCGTCATCAAGCAAGTCTAATGCCAAGCCTGATTATAAAATAGGTTCGTTGTAACAGATGAAAAGAGCTAATGCTGGCAATTTTACGGCAAAGGGTAAATTAAAGACACTACTTGTGGCCTTTTCAGTGCCACGGGAGCACCTCCCTTACCCTTCCCCCTTAGCGAAAGCCCTTTTGCAGAGCGGTCAGGGCATCGGATCCGGGGCACAGCTCGTCATAAGGAAAAGTGTTGAGCGGCCGGGAGGTCAGCTTGTTCATCGCCGCCATGTCCTCGCGGGATTCATCGATATACAGCAGCCCAGTGACGATCTCGCCCTTGGCATCGCGCTCGGCAATCTGGGCATAGGCCGCGCCGCGATCCCGCGGATCGTAATCCTCGTCCAGTTTGCGCAAGACAATCGAGCCGCCATCGTGCAGCTCCACCGGCACCGCTTCGCCGGCCGCGTAGGAGGTTTTGATCTCCTCGCTCATGGGCACATAGTCCGCATGAACCGCCGGGTGATAATATTTATAGGTATGGGCATAACTTTTGGTGGAGCCTACATGGTCATTAAAGCTGACACAGGGTGAGATCACATCAATCAGGCCAAAGCCATTGTGTTTCAGGCCCGCCTTGATCAGTGGCACCAATTGTTCCCGGTCGCCGGAAAAGGCGCGCGCCACAAAAGTTGCGCCAAGCGATAGCGCCAGCGTGACCGGATCAATCGGCGGCGAGAGATTAACCTCGCCCTTTTTGCTTTTGCTGCCAATGTCCGCAGAGGCCGAAAACTGTCCCTTGGTCAGGCCATAAACCCCATTGTTTTCCAGCATATAGAGCATATTTACATTGCGCCGAATGGCATGGGCAAACTGCCCTAGACCGATGGAGAGCGAATCCCCATCCCCCGATACACCAATATAGGTCAGCCCCGCATTGGCCGCCGCCGCGCCGGTGGCCACCGACGGCATACGCCCGTGCACCGTGTTATTACCGTGGGATTCACTAAGAAAATAGGCGGTGGTTTTGGAGGAACAGCCAATGCCCGAAATTTTTACGGCACGATGTGGTTCGATGGAAAGTTCAAAAAACGCCTTGGCCATACACGCGGTGACACTGTCATGGCCACAACCGGCGCACAGCGTCGACATGGCACCTTCGTAATCATGACGGGTCAGGCCCAGTGCATTGCGCTTTGCATGTTTAAGATTGATATGCGGCTTGGCAAAAGAGGTCATGCGCTTTTCTCCTGACGAGCGGCATCCTTGATGTGTTCATGCACAAAATGCGAGGTTAGCGGCTCGCCGCTATAGTGCAATAACGGCAGCAATTTGGCCCGAGGGATTTGTGTTTCCAGCAATAACAGACCGCGCAATTGTGCATCGCGGTTTTGCTCGACCACAAACACATGATCATGAGCCATCACAAAGTCGGAAACTTCATCAGAAAAGGGGAAGCCGCGAATGCGCATGTAATCCATATGCAAGCCTTCGGCCGCCAGCGTGTCGCACGCCTCCAGCACCGCACAGTCAGAGCTGCCATAGGCCAGAATGCCCCAGCGCGCCTTGCCGCCCTTGGCCTTTTTCACAATCGGCGCCGGCACATGATCTGCCGCGCCACGCCATTTGCGCACCAGCCGATCCAGAACTTCCTGATATTCGGCCTCGTTTTCGGTATAATTGCCATCGGCATTATGACCGGAACCCCGCGTAAAATATGCCCCCTTGGGGTGGGTGCCCGGCAAAGTGCGATACGCAATGCCATCGCCATCAACGTCCTTATAACGGTGGAATTGTTCGAGACTTTCAATCTGTTCGGCATTTAGAACCTTGCCGCGATCGGGCTGGCGGGCATCATCCCATTCCAGTTCGTCCACCATCCAGTCATTCATGCCAATATCAATATCGGAAAGCACAAAGACCGGGGTCTGATAGCGCTCGGCCAGGTCAAAGGCATCCGCCGCCATGGTAAAGCATTCCCCCGGATGGGCCGGAAACAGGAGGATATGGCGCGTATCGCCGTGCGAGGCATAGGCACACATTTGTACGTCGGCCTGTTGGGTACGCGTCGGCATGCCGGTGGAAGGTCCCACGCGCTGAACATCAAAAAGCACCAGCGGAATTTCCGCATAATAGGCAAAGCCGATAAACTCGCTCATCAGCGAAATGCCCGGCCCGGAGGTCGGCGTAAAGGCGCGCGCACCGTTCCAACTGGCTCCGACCACCATGCCCACGGCGGCCAGTTCGTCTTCAGCCTGGATGATACAGTAATTATGCTCGCCGGTTTTGGGATCAATACGAAACTTTTCGCACCATTTCTTGAACGCATCCATCAGCGATGTTGATGGCGTGATGGGATACCAGGCCCCCACGGTGGCCCCGGCATAGACACAGCCAAGACCGGCCGCTGTATTGCCATCAATCATGATTTTATTTTTGGTTTCGTTCAGTCTTTCCACCTTGAAGGGCAGCGGGCATTCGAAATGCTCCATGGCGTAATCATAACCCAGCGCCAGAGCCTGCATATTCAGATCTACCAGTTTTGGCTTTTTGGCGAACATTTCACGCACCAAAGTGCGGATCACCTCGACATCAATGCTGAGTAGCGCCGCCACGGCCCCGACATAGGCCATATTTTTCATCAGCACGCGCGAGCGCGCCACCTTGAAGGCCGCATTGCACATTTGCGCCAAGGGCACCCCCAGCACCGTTACATCGGTACGCGAAAGCACGTGTTGCCTTGGCCAGGTGCTGTCATAAATCAGCACGCCGCCGGGGCGCAATTCGGCAATATCGCGAGCATAGGTATTGGCATTCATCGCCACCATCATGTCCACATTGCCCGAGCGTGCGCCATAGCCCGCCCCGGTGACGCGGATTTCATACCAGGTGGGCAGGCCCTGAATATTCGAGGGGAACACGTTCTTGCCCACCACCGGCACGCCCATGCGAAAGATGGACTTCATCAGCAGGCCGTTGGCGCTGGCCGATCCGGTGCCGTTAACATTGGCTAGCTTGATAACAAAATCATTGATGCCGGGCGTACTCTTGGGCGTGCTCATTTGGCGACTCCTGTCACCATATCCTCGACATGGTGGATAATTATCTCTGATTCCTGCATGTCCCACGCGGCGGTGGGACAACGCTCAGCACACAGGCCACAATGCAGGCAGATGTTTTCGTCCTTGATCATTACTCGTTCAGTCAGCGGTAGAGCCTCGGAGACAAAAAGCGCCTGTTCGGTATTCACTGCCGGGGTTTCCAGACGCTGGCGCAACGTTGCTTCGTCCGCATCAGGAGTAATGGTCAGACAATCCACCGGGCAAATATCGATGCAGGCATCGCATTCGGTACACAAAGGCGCATCGAACACCGTCTGAATATCGCAATTCAGGCACCGCTGCACTTCGGTGGCGGTTTGCTCCGGAGTGAATCCCAGCTCGACCTCGACATCCAGGTCCTTGAACCGTTTGGCCAGCTCCACATGGGGCATAACGCGCCGTTCCGCCCCGTCAAAACTGTTGGAATAGCGCCATTCAAACATGCCCATTTTGGTGCTGGAAAGCCGCACTTCATTGGCCAGACGCCCCGTCACCATCCGTTCCTTGCAGAACTGATGGATCGAGATTGCCGCCTGATGGCCGTGCTCGACCGCCCAAATAATATTCTTGGGTCCAAAGCCGCATCACCGCCAAAGAAAACATTGGGCACGGTGGACTGAAAAGTCATTTCATCGACCACCGGCATATCCCATTTGCCAAACTCCAGACCGGCATCGCGCTCGATCCATTCAAAGGCATTTTCCTGCCCAATGGCCAGGATCACATCATCACAAGGGATCATTTCCTCGCCAACTGATGCTCTGGCCGATAATGGCACCCTTCTCATCCAGCTGGTATT
>JAUZSF010000008.1 GCA_030949705.1 Robiginitomaculum sp.
CCTAGGGCCTACCATGTTGAACAATAACCAATAAAATCAATGAGATAGACGGTTGTTGAAAAGCTATTTTCAACACATTCTCAACACTTTTATCCACATTGATTTGCAATTGGTTTTCTTATTAAACTGACTTGAATTGGCGCTGTCAGAATTTGTGAATTGGCACATTCTGGAGACGGCCATGCCATCTTTTGCAGGGTAAGAATGCCAAATTATGTCACCCAGCGTGCAAATCGTATCTACGAAATACGCTATCCAATACCCGCTAATGTACAGCGATTTTATCCCAAAAGTAATGGGAATGGATTTCGAAAGCAAATTGTAAAAGTCTGAGCACTCGCGATCCAAAGGAAGCTCAATTCAAACAAGTTGAGCGATTTCAGAGCTGGAGGCCGAATTTCAGGTCTTAAGAGGGGGATGTAGATAAGGATCGCGTGGAAGCAATTCTATTATTGCGGATGTATGCAGGTTTGCTTGATGAATTTGACAGGACCGTATTGATAAAGGCTTGTCTACTGACGATCCGCTTTATGGCCTTGATGCCAAGAGGCTAAATCTAGAGATTTTTCTGGTTTAAAGGGTGACGATCTAAGAGCCTGTATCGAAAGTAGTTGAGTGATATCAGAGGTTTATGATTCATTCGGATTGACGAAGATCTGAAGGAGATCACAATGCCTTGGACTGATACCACTCGAGCGGAGCATAAGCGCATTTTCTGCCGTTATCCAAGCGATTGTACGGATGAGGAATGGGCAATTATCGAGCCCTTGCTACCACCGGCCCGGCATGGGGGACGCCCTCGTACGACGAATATGCGCAATCTTTTTGATGCGATTCTGAGATGGCGCAGGGCGGCATCCAGTGGCGCATGTTACCACACGACTTTCCGCCACACGCAACGGTGCAGCGGTATTTCTATGACTGGCGCAAGGGTGGAGTGTTATCCAACATCAACTTTGCGCTGGTGCAGATGGGGCGTGTACTTGAGCACAAGGAGCCATGCCCCAGCGCCGGTGTTATTGACAGCCAGAGCGTTAAAACCACAGAAAGTGGCGGCCCAAGGGGGCATGACGCAGGCAAGAAGATAAAGGGGCGCAAGCGTCACATCGTGACTGATACCAATGGTTTTCTGGTCGGTCTGGTTGTGCACGAGGCCAGCGTTCAGGATCGCGATGGGGCTATTCCAGTGCTACAATCCATACGCCGGTTTTATCCCTTTTTGCGCCATATCTTTGCGGATGGAGGCTATGCCGGGCCAAAACTACGCAACGCTCTCAAGACGAAGGGGCACTGGACGATCCAGATCGTCAAACGCTCAGATAAGGCAAAGGGCTTTGAGGTCATACCCCGCCGCTGGGTGGTGGAGCGCACCTTCGCATGGTTGGGCCGGTGCCGCAGACTGGCAAAAGATTATGAGGCCAGCATCGAAAGCTCTACCGCATGGACCCTCATCGCCCATATCCGTATCCTCATCAGGCGTATTGCAAGGCTCTGTAATCAATCATAAACTTTCGAGTCAGACTCTCAGAGAATTCTCTCATGCGCTTGGTATATTGATTGGTTTTAAAAACCGAGAAGAAGAGCTGGTTTGCAAAGAACATGAAGCATTACAGGCCGCTGAACTGGCCAGAAAGGCCATGATCGAAGCGCAAAAGGCGGAACAGGCGAAAAGTGATTTTCTATCCACCATGAGCCATGAATTGCGCACGCCGATGAATGGCATGGTCGGCATGTTGCATATATTGAAAATGGGCGAGTTGAGCGACGAACAGCGTGAGAGCGTGGACGTGGCTCTGTCTTCATCCGACCTGTTGCTGGCCATCATCAATAATGTTCTGGATACGGCCAAGCTGGAACATGGGGCCTTGGCGCTGGAAAGTCTGCCGGTCAATCTGAATGATTTTGTTCGAGATGCCATGGCCGCCTTGCATCCGCTGGCCTATGAAAAACATCTGCATCTGGACGCATATATCGCTCCGGACCTGCCACAAAGTGTGTTGGGGGATCCAACGCGTTTGCGCCAAATCCTGAATAACTTCATCTCCAATGCGATTAAGTTTACGGCCCGGGGAAGTGTGAAAGTCACATTGGAAAAAGTGAGCGAAATGCACGATGGGGTTGCGCGGGACTGGCTGCTTCTCAAAGTGGCCGATACAGGTATCGGGTTGAATGCCGAACAGGTTGAGATTGTTTTTGATCGCTTCACCCAGGCCGATAACTCAATCTCCCGAAATTTCGGAGGGACGGGGCTGGGGTTGGCGATTTGCAAGCAATTGGCCGAAATTATGGGCGGCACTATTGGGGTGGATAGTGCGCCAGGACATGGCAGTAGCTTCTGGATAAAAATACCGCTGATGCCGGTCTGCGCAGATATGCAAAAAACGGCCTGATTGACGGATCCATAGATAAATCCACTTTACAGCACGAGCCAGTCCCTGTTTATGAGTTTTGGGATTAGATTGATCCACATATAATGGGAATGGACTGGTGTCTGACCAATCATCTGTATTTTACAGAGGCGTAACGCAAACCTACCCGACAGCTAAAAAATCTGACGGGATGTATATTTTCGACCATACCGGCAAGCAATATCTGGACATGAGCGGCGGTGCCGCGGTGTCTTGTCTGGGGCATGGGCATCCACGCGTGGTGCAGGCCCTGTGTGACCAGATAAAAACCATGAGCTTTGCTCATACGGCGTTTTTTTCAAACGAGCCCCAGGAAAAGCTGGCTAATCTACTGGCATCAAAATTTGCCGAAGCAGGGGCGAGAGTTTATTTTACCTCCGGTGGGTCAGAAGCCAATGAAACGGCGTTAAAGCTTGTCTGGCAATATTGGCGTGCCAAGGGGCAGCCTGGCAGAAAGAAAATCATCAGCCGTACCCATAGCTATCATGGCAACACTCTTGCTACCTTGTCGGCCAGTGGCAATTTACCCCGTCGACGGGTCATGGGAGATCTGTTGCTGGACTGGCCGCGTATAGAGCCATGTTATGCTTATCGGTTGCAGCGTGACGGCGAAAGCGATGCCGATTACGGCATGCGCGCAGCAAATGCGCTGGAAGCAAAAATCAGGGAGGAGGGTGCAGATACCATTGCGGCCTTCATTGCCGAACCGGTGGTTGGGGCCTCATTGGGCGTGGTCCCGCCCGCACCGGGGTATTTCAAACGCATTCGCGAAATTTGTGATGCCCATGGTATCTTGCTGATTGCCGATGAAATCATGTGTGGTACCGGGCGTACGGGTACGTTTTTTGCGCACGAACAGGAAGGCTTCTTGCCTGATATTGTAACGCTGGCCAAAGGGATCGCCGGCGGATATCAACCTCTGGCGGCGACATTGGCCCGTCGTCATGTGCATGAAATGTTTGTGAAAACCGGGGCGGGGTTCTCTCATGGACACACCTATGTGGGCCATGCCAGTGCCTGTGCTGCTGGGCTGGCCGTGGTACAGACCATTGATGATGAAAATCTGTTACAAAATGTGAATTCTGTTGGCGCATATATGAAAGCCGCACTGGAAGAGGCCTTTGCTGATCGGCCCTATGTAGGGGACATTCGCGGTAGAGGGCTGTTCAGGGCCATTGAATTTGTTGCTGACCGGCAAAGCAAAATGCCCCATGAAGACGGGGTGAAAATAACGGGGCGTTTGAAACAGGCCAGTATGAAACATGGCCTGATTTGTTATCCCGGTGGTGGCTCCATGTGCGATATGCTGGGTAGTCATATTCTGTTTGCGCCGCCTTTTATTGCACAACCTGACCATATTGATCAGTTGATTGGCAAGCTAAGTCTGATGTTTGAAGACGTTTTTGATGCCTGATCCCTTTATCATCATGTCTGCGCCCAATGGCGCGCGGCGACAAAAAAGCGATCATCCTGCTTTGCCAATCACGCCGCGGGAACTGGCTGAGTGTGCGGTGCAGGTTTCTGGTGCCGGGGCCAGTATTTTGCATCTGCATGTTCGCGATGAAAACAATCAACACTCGCTGGATGTAGAGCGTTATCGGGCGGCCATTAGAGCGATTCGGGAAGCGGTGGGTGATGATCTCGTTATACAGGTCACTTCCGAGGCTGTTGGCAAGTATAACCGGTTTGAACAAATGGATATGGTGAAGCGGTTAAAACCCCAGGCTGTATCCTTGGCATTACGTGAAATCTGCCCGACCGACGCAGCACTGGGAGAGGTCGAGGACTTTATACGCTGGATCTCGGATGAGCGTATTTTTCCACAATATATCCTTTATAACGAAGCGGACTATACTCGGTTTGAGAGCTACAGGAAAAAAGGTGTTTTCCAGCACGATTCGCCCTTTGTGCTGTTTGTTTTGGGGCGGTATCAGGGGGCAGAATCGCCGGAAAGTATGTCGTCAACCGGTTTCTTAAAAAAAATACAGCAGGCCAGCGTTCCCTGGGCGGTCTGTGGCTTTGCCGATAATGAGCGTCACGCCATTGCCTTTGCCGCCAAACAGGGAGGGCACGTTCGGGTGGGGTTTGAAAACAATATTTTACAAGAAAACAAGGCATTATTAGAAGATCATACAGTGATGATCAAAGCCTGTGTGGAGGCCGCGCAGAGGGAAAGGCGTGCTACGGCAAGCCCAATTGATGTGAAAAATATGCTAAAAATTGGTTAATTCGCCTCTTAGTTGGAAAGAATTTTCCACTGTTGCTTTCATGTCCTTGTTATTCATCAGGGATGCCACTACAAGTCAAAATCAGGTTGCAAGATAAAAAGATAGCGCAACTTATAACAACAACATTTTACCTTTAGTGGGGGAGTTTATGCGACACTTAAAACAACTAAGACAATCCACAATGCTGGTAGCGGTTTCAGCCGCCATCACCGTTGTGGGCTTGCCGGCATTTGCCCAGCAGGGCGATGACGAGCCATACGTAGAAGATGAAATCGTTACCATCGGTTCCAGAAGCAAAAAGGCGCGGTCCCTTCATGACTCGCCTGTGCCGGTTGACGTTTTTACTGGTGATGAATTCACCAGCTCGGGTAATACGGTTGATATTACTGATATGCTGAAAACGCTGGTGCCGTCCTATACGGCAACACCGGCAACCGGGGATGGTAGCGCGTTTATTCGCCCGACATCTCTGCGCGGTATGTCACCAGATGAAACCCTGATTTTGGTCAACGGCAAGCGTCGTCACCGTTCAGCCCTGGTGCAATTCTTTGCTCCGGCTGCTGGTAACGGTTCACACGGTGTGGATGTTGGTATGATACCAGCGATTGCTCTGAAGAGCGTTGAGGTTCTGCGTGATGGCGCGGCGGCTCAATATGGTTCCGATGCCATTGCCGGGGTTATGAACTTTGTTCTCAAGGACAATCGCGAAGGTGGCGAAGCCATTTTCCAATATGGCGAGTTCTACCAAGGTGAACAAAGCGCCAAGGCCGCTGCCAATGTTGGCGTGCCGATCGGAGACAAGGGGTTCATCAACCTGAGTGGTGAATATGTGGACAATGATGCCTTGTCACGCGGGATACAACGCCCTGATGCGCAGGCATTAATTGATGCTGGTGTACAAGGTGTTGGTGCTGATAGCCCCTTTGGGGATGCACCTCTGGCACAAACCTGGGGTCGTCCGCAAACGCATGGTGCCCGTTTCTTCATGAATTCTGGCTATGATATTTCGGAAAATGCCGAGCTGTATATGTTCGGTAACTATGCCGACACCGATGGCCGGTATCGTTTCTTCTATCGTAATCCAAACCACTCGACCATTCAGGCCCTGCGGGCTCTGGGTTTCACAGGCCTTCAAGCCGGCTACACGCCATATCTTGATGGTGCCCAAAAAGATGTCAGCTTGGTTGGCGGTCTTCGCGGTGAAACCGGTTCTGGCTGGTATTATGATTTCAGTGCCGGCGCTGGCAAAAGCTCCCTGGACTATACCCTCAACAACACGTTGAACCCATCCTTGGGACTGATCGGTGGTCAACCGGCACAGCGTGACTTTAATGTTGGTGGTTATGACCAAAAAGAGGTCAATCTGAATGCTGATTTCACCAAAGCTCTTAGCGACAATGTAAACTTGGCTTTGGGTGGTGAATGGCGCGAAGAAACCTATTCAGTCACACCGGGTGAGCCAAATTCCTTTGTGGGTTCAGGCTCTAATGGTTTGAACGGCTTTAAACCACAGGATTCGGGTAAATTCAGCCGCAACAACTTCGCGGTTTATGCGGATGTGGAACACGACCTTTCAGACAAGTTCCTGATGCAGTACGCCGTACGTTATGAGGACTTCTCTGATTTTGGCAGCACGGTAAACGGTAAGATCGCTGCGCGGTATATTGCTTCTGACAGCATTACCTTCCGCGCCGCCGCTTCCACCGGCTTTAAGGCCCCGACCCCTGGTCAGGCCCACGTCCGGACCACCATTACTACGTTTGATGGTGCAACCGGCCTGCAAGTCGAAGAAGGCCTTGTGCCGCCAACCAGCCCTTCTGCGCTGGCTGCTGGTGGGGCCCCTCTGAAAGAAGAAAAATCGGTTAACTACAGTGGTGGTGTTGCTACCCGGCTTGGGGAAAATACATCCCTGACCGTAGATGCTTATCGTATCCGCGTTAAAGACCGGATCTATCGTACGGGTGACATTCCAGTACCAGGCACAACCAGTGCTACGGTTTCGTTCTACACCAACGCCCTGACGGTGGTTTCCAAGGGTATTGATGTGGTGTTGACCTCCAACTTCACTTGGAATGACCAGATTGATACCGATTTTTCGTTTGCTGGTAGCTATAACAAAGTCAATGTTACCAAGCAAAACCGTGTTGGCGGCATTTTGCCGGTGAGTGCAGCCGTTATTGAAGACATCGAAAACAACTATCCTAATCTGCGTTTTGTGGCTTCTGCGACTACGCACTTTGGTGATAATTGGGACTGGCTGGTTCGTGCCAACTTCTATGGCAGTCACTTTGATGAACGCGGCAGAATTGGTGCTGCGGTCAATCCGAGTGCCAAAATCAGCGAAATCGTCTATTTCGATACAGAGCTTGGCTATCAGGCAACAGACACCGTTCGCTTTGCGGTTGGGGCTGTGAACATCTTTGACAGCTTTATCGATCGGGTTGGACCGCCCAATGCAAACCGTCTTAGCGTTGGTCTGCAATACCCACGTCGTAGTGCTGCCAATTATGAAGGTGGTTCTTGGTATGCTAAACTGGTCTTTACGTACTAATTAGCAAACCCCTGAAGGCTCTTTATGAAAGATCCTTCAGGGCCGAAGACTCAATCATGGCGGCGGCGGGATATATCCCGTCGCCGCTTTTTTGTGCCAAAGGAGCGCCGGAAATGAAAAAGGAAAAGATCAGCCTGTATGCATCTTTCGCAGAAATTGTATCCGCGTTGGCGGTTGTGCTTTCATTGCTTTATGTGAGCAGCGAATTTCGCCGCTCTCAAACGCTCAACAGCCGAGATGTCGACGTGATTCTGTATGATCGTGCCAGTCAGGCAAACAAGGCTATCTATGAGTCAGCAGATCTGGCTAATTTGATCATACAGGCACAAACCCGCGCAGATACCCTGTCTGCCGCTGATCGGTTACGTTATCTGTCCTACCAGCATGATTTCTTTGATAGTTGGGAAATCGCCTGGATTTATCACCAAAATGGAATCCTGGATGATGCGTCCTGGAAAGAATGGGATAAATGGTATGCCAGAAAAGCAAAACAACTCCCAAGGTTTGGCTGGATTGAAAATCAATATAATTTTACAGGAACGGCATTTCACGATTATGTTAATGCTCTTCTGAAAGCAGATTGACCAGAGCTGATATCAGGGGCGATTGCACACGTGTTGCGCGCCTTCACCAAGTGAACTCCAGAAACATACTTGTTTTTACAGAGGAAAAGTGGTGCCGGCAGAGAGACTCGAACTCCCGACCCCCTGATTACAAATCAGGTGCTCTACCAGCTGAGCTATGCCGGCACACAATACGCAACGTGCGCATGCACGTTGATGCACTTCCATAAAGAAAAATCCCGGCACGTAAAGTACCGGGATCAGTGATTTGCTGGGGGGCAGGGGTTTATGGTGTTATTATTGGCATCTACATTCTTTGGCAGATTTGGGCGTTTTAGAGTTACGCCATAAAGGTTGTGGCGATTGAGACGCCAATGGTTGTCAGGACAGCGGCGTACATAATGACACCGACGATGGATTGAAGCGGGGTATTGCCGAAGCGTACCATAATAAAATTCTCCTCATGTGCCCTTGTGGTTCCGGGGAGGGATCAGGGCGGTTGACCGAAAAGGCCTCTTGGTGGGCCATGGCGGGATGCGTTCCCGTCCATGTCGATAATCAATAAACGTATATCGAAAAACAATCAAGCATTATTTATCGTAAAACAATGAAATATCGGCAATAAACGATAAGTTTGGTAATGTTGGCATGGTTAATGGGTTGAAAACACGAGGTTTTCAACATTACCGCCAATGCGCAAAATAATGCAGTTTTTTGTGCGCCAGGGGCGATGCATCATAAAATCTGAGGATAATGCCGGGTTTGGCTTGCCTTTACGCCCGCGTAATGGGCTAAATTGGGGCAAAAGGGAGATGTCTATGTATGACTTGTTGATTCGCGGAGGGACCATCGTTGATGGCAATGGGGGGCAGCCCTATGAAGGAGATCTGGCCATTATGGATGGCAAGATTGCGCAAATTGGTACGGTGGACGGGGCGGCAAGGCAGGAAATTGATGCCAAAGGGGCCATCGTTACCCCCGGCGTGATTGATGTGCACACCCATTATGACGGGCAGGCAGTTTGGGATGCAGATCTGGCACCTTCTTCCTGGCATGGAGTGACCAGCGTGTTGATGGGCAATTGCGGGGTGGGATTTGCACCCTTGCGTCCCGGTGACCAGGATCGCCTGGTCAGCCTGATGGAGGGGGTTGAGGAAATTCCGGGCACGGCATTACATGAGGGGCTGGATTGGCGTTGGGAAAGCTTTGGTGATTACATGGACAGGCTGGATGCTATCCCGCACGCCATTAATATTGCCACCCAAATCCCCCATGACCCGGTGCGCCTGTTTGTGATGGGTGATCGCGCCGAGGCGCGCGAGGTGGCCACAGAGGAAGACGTAGAGGCCATGGCCGCTCTGGTACATGAAGGACTAAAGGCAGGGGCGTTTGGCTTTTCCACCGGGCGTACGGATACGCACCGCACCTCCGATGGTCATGACACCCCGGCGTCAGTGGCGGAACGGCGCGAGCTGGAGGGGCTGGCCTCAGCCTTTCAGGGAGTCCCATACCGTATCCTGTCGGCGGTTTCCGATTTTGATATGCACGACGGAGAAGAGCGTTTTGATCCGGAGTTTGATATTCTGGAAACCATGGCGCGGATTGCCGGGCGGCCCATGACCCTGTCGACCATGCAGCGTTTCCTGTTCCCAGAGCAATGGAAACGCATTGCGGGGCGTATCGAAGGCGCCCGCGCCAGCGGGCTGGATATGCGTATGCAGGTGGCGCCGCGTGGCGTCGGGGTGTTGCAAGGTCTGCGCACCACGTTAAATGCGTTGGTGGGCAAGCCCAGTTATCGCAAGATTATGGATCTTCCCTTTGAGGAAAAACTCAAAGCCCTGCATGATCCGGAACTGCGTGCCAAAATCCTCTCTGAAGAGCGCATTCGTGTCTCGGACGTCGATCCGGCGGCGCCGCCGCAAATTGATCAGGTGCTGGACAATCTGGATTTTCTTTCGGCTCGTATGTTCCCGCTGGGTGATCCCCCCAATTACGAACCGGCACCGGAAGAATCCATTCTTGCCCGGGCCCAGGCACGCGGTGTTGATGTGCTGGAAGAGCTCTATGACCAGATGCTGAGCGATCATGGCGAGACCATGATCTATTTCCCCATCTTCAATTATAATGATGGCAATCTGGATGTGGTGCACGAGATGATGAGCCACCCGGCCGCGCATCTGGGGCTGGGGGATGGCGGCGCGCATGTGGGGACGATTGTAGACAGTGCCTGGTCCAGTTTCTTTTTGTCGCATTGGACCCGGGATCGGGTGCAGGGGCAGGGGGCGCAGATACCCATCGAACGTGCTATCCAGATGATGAGTGCTGATCAGGCTGACTTTTTGGGCCTTAAAGATCGTGGGCGTCTGGTGCCGGGGCTGGCCGCGGACATTAATGTCATTGACATGGAACGCCTGAAAGTACGCCGGCCGCATATGATCTATGACCTGCCTGCCGGTGGTCGTCGTCTGGTACAGGAGGCCGAGGGCTATATCGCCACCTTGGTTGCGGGGGTGCCAATCCTGGAAAATGATAAACTGACCGGTGCCACGCCCGGCAGGCTGTTGCGGGCCGCCTAAGGATAAGCGGGGAGGGATGCATCCCTCCCCGTATTCTCTCTATTTATTCAATAAAGAAGGACCAGATGGCCGCGATCAGGCTATAGCCAATCAAATTATAAGCCCCATTGATATAGAGAAGCTCTATTGGGGTGCCGCCGTAAATTGGCCCATAGGCTTCGGTGGTCAGAGAAAAACAGACCGCCGTAATCAGTCCGTATTTTACGGCACTGGCAATGGTCGTGATTCTTAGCCATTTCAGCAAAAGGCCGATCCCGAAAGACACCACAACCACATTCAAAAACCCGTATAACATGGGCATCAAGGTGGGCGCTTCACCGGTGCTGGTATCAATGCCCATCAATGTTGCCCATTTCTCCATAAACAAGACACCATACCAGAGCCATCCCAGCACAAAAAAAGCCACGCTGGTGGCTAAAAGACCAATAATCTTTAATCCAAATATTTTGGGCATTGGTTTCCTCCCCCATTATATGATGGTCGCCCTTGTCAGGGTGCCACCGTCCCATTAGTCAGGACAGCCAAAGGGCCGCCTGTGGCCTAATTTAGTATAATTTGCGAATAATTCCTAATCAGGGAAGCTCATGAACCGGATACTTATTACCTCGGCATTGCCGTATATTAACGGAATCAAGCATTTAGGAAACTTGGCGGGCTCTATGCTGCCAGCTGACATTTATGCCCGGTTCAATCGCCTTCGGGGGCGCGATGTTCTGTATATCTGTGCCACGGATGAACACGGCACCCCGGCGGAACTGGCTGCGGCCAGCGCCGGGCAAAGTGTACGCGAATATTGCGATGAACAATATGAGGTTCAGCGTACAGCGTGCGAAGGGTTTGATCTTTCCTTTGATTATTTTGGTCGTTCCTCCAATGCGCCCAATGCGCGCCTGACCCAGCATTTTGCCGATGTGCTGGAAGATAATGGCCTGATCGAAGAACGGGTATCCGAACAGGTTTATTCAATTGATGACAAGCGCTTTTTGCCAGATCGCTATGTAGAAGGCACATGCCCTCATTGCGGCTATGAAAAAGCGCGTGGCGATCAATGTGATGATTGCGGGCGGGTGCTGGACCCGGTGGAGCTGGTCGAGCCGTATTCCACTATTTCCGGCTCCAAAAACCTGGAAGTGCGCGAAACCCGCCATTTGTTTTTGCGCCAGTCCAAGATGCAAGGGCGGGTGCGCGAATGGGTAGAGGCCGCCACGGGCTGGCCGCCATTGGCGCGTTCTATTGCGCTGAAATGGCTGGATGAGGGTTTACAGGATCGTGCTATTACCCGCGATCTCAGTTGGGGTATCCCGGTCTTGCGTCATGGCCAGCCCCGCGAAGGGTTCGAGAACAAAGTCTTCTATGTCTGGTTTGATGCCCCCATTGAATATATCGGTGCCACACAGGAACGCGCCGAGGCCGGTAAGGGCGATTGGGAGCCATGGTGGCGCACCGACAAGGGGGCTGATGATGTGACCTATGTACAATTCATGGGCAAAGACAATGTGGCGTTTCACACCGTCAGCTTTCCCATCACCATGCTGGGATCCGAAGAACCATGGAAAACCGTGGACAAGTTAAAGGCGTTTAACTGGGTTACTTGGTATGGCGGCAAATTTTCCACTTCGCAAAAGCGCGGCATCTTTATGGATCAGGCGCTCGAACTGGCCCCTTCTGATCTTTGGCGCTGGCAATTGATGGCCAATGCGCCGGAAAGTGCGGATGCTGCGTTCACGCTGGAGCTGTTTCAGGCCAATGTGAACAAGGACCTGGCCGATGTGCTGGGCAATTTTGTCAATCGCATTACCCGCTTTGCCACGGCCAAGTTTGATGGCGTTGTGCCGGGTGGTGGCACCCCCGGAGCTCTGGAAGAGGCGTTGGCAGCACAACTCAAAGAAAGACTGGGCGCGCTGACCGGTTATTATGAAGCCATGGAGTTTCGCAAGGCCATGGCGGAAACCCGGGCCATCTGGGCCATGGGCAATGAATACCTGGCCGAGGCGGCCCCATGGACCGCGATCAAGACCGATGTGGATGCAGCAGCTCTGTCGGTGCGTACCGCGTTAAACCTGGTGGTTATTTCTGCTATCATCGCCCAACCGGTTATTCCGCATGCCGCGGCCAAGGTGCTGGACGCCATGGGTGTGCCGGTGGATAACCGTAATTGGCCCGATGCCGAGGATGCGGGATTGCTGGACGCTTTGCCAACGGGCCTCAACTTTACCCCCCCTGATGTTCTGTTCAGAAAAATCACCGATGATGAAGTTGCCGAATGGGGCGAACGCTTTGGGGCGGAAAGCTAATCTCTTGCCCTGTACCGTTATAAAAAAGGCACTGGCTGCATGTGCAGGCCAGTGCCTTTATCATTTTATGACGAAAGGCTCAGCCTTCGGCAGCCGGAGCGTCCATCATCATATCCGTATTATCTTCGCTGGGCATATCGGCTGCGGGGGCTTCTTTCATAAAGATAGAAACCGTTTGCTTGGCGATTTTGCCATTGTGTACGACAAAGGTGTCAGCACCTTCCGCCATCGAGCCGTCGGCCAGATTCCAGGTCCAGGTGGCGTAAGCCAGGGAACCGGCAACTTGTGAACCCGTAACATTAAAGGGGGCTGCATCCTGGTCGCCATTTTCAAAGGCTTTGAGGATTTGTTCGCGAATGCTTTCGGTGCCGCTATAAACGCCATCAGGTAAAACCAGAACCGCATCGGGTGCATAATCACTCATCACCGCGTCAATATCGCGGGCCATGAATGAGTCCAAATGATGCGCGGCCACAGTGCCCGCATCAGCATAAGCATCCTGATTTTCTGTGGCTGTGCCAGCAGATTGTGTAAGGCTCATATTCAGGTAACCCGCACCCAAAATCGCCACCAATAAAATTATAATTCCACGAAATAGCATAATACTTCCCCCTTTAGGCCACGGTTGTAACACAATTCAAACGTAACTAGCGAGAGAATTAGCGTAGTAGGCGAAATTTTTCAACTTTCACTCGCTGAGCGGGTTTAAAGACTGGAAAATACAGATGAGGTGTTGCAAGACGGGCACCATTGACTAGGGTTTTTGCGGTAAAGTATTGAAAGATATCTTTGCCAAGTGATTGAAAACAGGTGGGTGATTATGGGTTCAAAGGCACTGGAAACATTTAAAGGCCCGTTGGCGACAAAGGGATTGGGCGCTGGCGCAAAGCGAAAGTCCAATTTGCCTTTTTTACCGGAAATCAGCCCTAAAAAACTAGATCGCGAATTAAAGTTGGGAAAAGTAGCCAAGATGGCTCGCCGAAATGGCCTTGCCACCACTGATGCGCAAATCGGCGAAATTGTCGAAGAAAAACTGTCGAATCATCTAAATGAAATCCATGAAAAAGGGGTCGGGCAGTTTGAGGGGCGCATCAAATACCTTAAAGGTATGGTGTCCCGCTATGCCGGTGCCTTTGATACCGAGCCGTTGGAAACCGCCCTTGAAGGTACGATTAACGAGATCGAACAGGAAACCTTGCGCCATGGTGCAACGTTGGAACGCCTGCGTAATGATTTTGAGGAGGCCGATCGGCATTATCAGGAATTTCGTGAAAAACACGGTCTGTCCCGCCCGCCGGACCTGTCTACGGGCCTTGCCGGTGCCTTGCCGATTTTTATCATGATGATGGTGATCGAGGCCGGGGCCAATATGTTCTTTTTCAGCCCGGGTAGCGATTTTGGTTTGCTGGGCGGGTTTTTCTACTCTCTGGTGATCAGTGTTCTGAATATTGGAGGGGCGGCGCTCTTTGGCTATGCCTTTTTTCGCTGGTTAAACAGTCGTTCCTGGTTCCGTAAAATGCTCGGCGCGATCATGGCTCTGGTGTTTGTGGCCTTCCTCCTGGTGTTAAATGTCGTGGTTGGCTTTTACCGCTCTACCTTTGTGGCCATGGGTGGAGAAGGCCACGCCAATCTATTGCAAGCCGCCATTGGCCATATCAAGGCGATGGAATTTGGCGTGCTTGATGAATTTTCCATTGCCATGATGATGATCGGGATCGCCTTGGGGGCACTGGCCTGTGCCAAGGGAGCCCGTATTGGTGATGCCTATCCCGGATATCATCGCATCTATAAATTTCGCGAAAACTATCGCCGTCGCTTTGAAAACGAAGCCGACGTGCTGGCCGAGCATTTGGGGAATCTGCGTGACAAGGCCTTGAGTGATATTGAGGCGTTTCAGACCCAGGCCCGTGAAGCCATCGCGCCCTATCGGGAAATCGGCAAGGAGATTAGCGAGTTGATGTCGCGTTTTGATGCCTTTGAGAAACATTTGGAAACCGTCGGCAATGAGGTTCTGGGCGAGTATTACGGTGCCAATAACCTGCCGGTTTCCCAAAACAAGTCCGGGCATTTCAAACACCAATGGGTGTTGCCGGGCAAGCTGTTTGCCTTTGGCGAGCCCAATGCCCGCTTTATCAAGCTGGCAGGTGATTCGGTGCTGGGTGAAATCATGAATGAAGGCCGTATCCAAAATGCCATGGACAAGGCCAAAATCCTGCGTGCCCGCGTTTTGGATACGCTGAACCGTATGGAGCACTTGTTTGTGGCTCAACAGGGTTCCCTGTAAATGGCGATCAGGCGCCGACGCTCACGCAGATCGGTTGGGGTCGGCCTGATTGCGGCCTGGGCCGGGGCCGTATTGGCGTTGGGTGTATTGACCTTTGCCGGCATTGGGCTGGCAAAGTTAAGGATGGAACGGGCGGGTATCGACAAAAGAACCCTGTGCGGTACCAGCGAGCCAAAACAGATCATTGCCTTGTTATTTGATTCTAGTGATCAAATTAACGATCTGCAAAAGATCAAAACCCGCCAAATCCTCGACAACCTTCTTTACGACATTCCCAAGGGGACGCGCGTGGATGTCTATATGGCCACTGCGGAGGCTGGCCAATTGGCCAAGCCATTGTTCAGCCGTTGTAATCCTGCCAGTGCCAAGGGGACCGCCGGGTGGAGCGAAAACCCGCAGCGTCAAAAAGAATTGCGCCAAACCAGGTTTCAAAAGCCGCTGGAACGTGCCCTGAAAAAAGCGTTGCGGGCCAATCCCAGAGAGACATCTCCCATTTTGGAAACCATTGCGGCAGCCAGTGTACAGTCCTTTGGCCGGGTAAATCCTGCTCGTGGGGCACAAGCTGGGCGCTACCGTATGATCATTGTCTCCGATTTTTTACAAAACAGCTCTCTTCTCACACAATACAGAACATTTCCCAGTGTGGAAGAATTTTCAAATACGCCGGGGTGGATTAGCACGCTGCCAAGGTTAAATGATGTGGCCATCAAGATAGTCTACATTAATAGAGCCAGTTCTATACGTTTTCAGAATAACAGGCACAAAGAATGGTGGTGTGAGTATTTCACAAGGCGTGGCGCTATTTCCTGTGACATAGAACAATTATAAAGATACTCTCTTTTGTGATTTTGTCGCACACGTCATCTGGTTGTGGTTTTTGACAATATTCCCATTTTTGGGGCATTCTATGGCCAACCACAATTTATTCGGTTATGACGGACGTCTGGGCAGTTACGATATTGTCTGGGGTTTGTGTAACAGCACCTGCAAAAAAAACAGCAGGGGCTTTTGAGGGGGTAAAAATGCGAGGTATTGGCATTGTCCTGATTCTAATCGGATTAGGCGCTATTGGTATTAAGGCTGGTGCACTTTATGCTGGCGTGGATGTGGCACCATACTTTGGTATGGTATTTGACCAAGCCCGCGGCTTAATTGCTAAATACGGCGATAATGCTGACTGGGGTATTCGTGGCGCCGTAGTGCTTATTGGTATCATCTTCTTGATGCTGGGCGCTGGTGAAGACGACTAAGTTTTCAGGCATTGGTAATTATCGCGATTGCGAAATTGCATCGCGGTAGTTTTCAACCAATCCTCCTAGTATTGCATCCCAATCAAAATCATGGGCAGCCTTGACTGCTGCCTTGCCAAAAGATGTGCGTAACTCCTTTGATTGGACAAGCGCGCCCAGATGCTGGGTGAACGCTTCATGGTTCCCAAACGGAGCCAAAAAGCCGGTTTTGTTTGGTGAAACCAGTGACAGGCTGCCTGTGGCTTCGGCGCAAACACAGGGCACGCCCGAGGCCATAGCCTCCAGAGTGACATTGCCAAAGGTTTCGGAAATGCTGGGGTTGAAGAATATATCGGACGAGGCATAGGCTCTGGCCAATGGCTCGTCCGACAAATGCCCGGTGAAATGTGCCTTGGGCAAGCGCTTTTGCATGCGTGCCCTTGCCGGCCCTTCGCCTACAATCAGGACCTTGTGCGGCAGGTTCTTTTTTTCAAGCTCTTCAATGACCTCAGCAAAAAAATCCAGACCTTTTTCCAGCACAATGCGTCCGGTAAACGAGATCACTATATCTTCGTCGGCAAAGCCGATGCTGCGCCGCCATTCCAGATCGCGCCGTTGCGGGTTGAAGCGTTCGCAATCCACCCCGCGGCTCCAGATGCGTAAATCCGTGGAGAGTTTTTCCTTGCGCAATTCTTCGGCCATGGATTCGGAAGGGGCATAGACCTGATCGCACAGGCTGTAAAAATGATGCAGGTATTTATTCAGGGGTTTTTCCAGCGCCCCAATGCCATAAAAGCGCGTATAGGTGTCAAAGCGCGTGTGGAACGACGATACCACAGGCAAGTGCCACCGTTTGGCCAGCCGGATTGCCGAAGATCCCAATAGGTCCGGTGCGGCCAAATGAAAGATGGTGGGGCCAAAGGCTTTCAGTTCGGCCTTGATGCGGGGCGTTATGCCTAATCCCAGGCGGTATTCAGAACGCAAGGGGATCGCCACCGAAGGTACGGACACCAAATTTCCCTTATGGGGCAGGGCGGCCTTTTTGGCGGTGGGGGCAAACACGATCGAAGGGATGTTCTGGCGCTCGAGATAATCAACAAGCCGATTGAGTGCGCGCGCCGGACCGTCCATGATGTAATTATAATTTCCAGCAAACAGGGCCACGCGCAGCGGTGTTTCCGGCGGGTTTTCTCTATTCATACTCAATGGATCCTGCGGGGAAATGGATGTGCTGGTCTGCGCCATATAGCGTATGATGCGTGATATAGGCCTTCTTGCGAAAGGTTGCCAGAACTTTGCGGCACTTTCTCTGGCTAATTGGGCCAAAGAATACAGTTAAGCGTGGTGCCGACGGTGTCCAACTCTTGATTATGTGACCAAACTTTTCCATATGTGAGAGATGGCAAGCAAAAGACCCAAACCACAAATTGTTTCCCTTACCGATGTCGCCGCAAAGCGGGTAAAGGAAATCATGGACGAGCGCGGCAAGGGCTATTTGCGCGTCGGCGTAGCCAATGGCGGCTGTGCCGGCATGGAATATGTCATGGATTATGCCGATAGTCCGGAGGCGTTGGATGAAGTCGTCCAAGACAAGGACGTGACCATTTTGGTGGACGCTTCGGCGGTATTATTTCTGCTTGGTGCGCAGATTGATTATGAGACCACGCCTTTGCATTCCAAATTCGTGTTTAATAATCCCAATGAAACCGATGCCTGTGGCTGTGGTATCAGTGTTACCATAGAACCGGCCAAGGCGGTTTGATCCCATCCCTATATGGCCAGGTCACTATTGCCATGACCGGCAGCCAGATAGGCGCTGCTTTGCATTTCATTTAGTCGCGAGACAGTGCGTTCAAACTCAAAATCGCCAGTGCGGGCCTGATACAGTTGTTCGGGCAGTGCTGCCGCGCTGATGATCAGCTTTACCCTGGCCTCATATAACGCGTCGATTAGGGCGACAAAGCGCTTGGCCGCTCCCAGGCGACTTTCATCCAGTATCGGCACATTTTCCAGCACCAGCGTGTGAAACTGTCTTGCCAGTTCCAGATAATCTGCACTGCCGCGGGCTTCTTCGCACACTTCATCAAAATCCAGACGGGCTACCCCGCCGGCAGTCTGGGCAATATCCCAATGGCGACCGGCCAGACTGATTCGCCGAGGGTGGGCGGCAAGTCCCGTGGTCAGTTTTTCCGATATCGCGTTGATTTGCATGCGGGTCATGTCGTTCAAGGGCGAAAAGTAGACGGTATCTTCACGCAGTTTTCCAAGGCGGTAATCACGCGCTGATTCCAGCGCATGCACGGCCAGACGGGACTTGATGCTCTCGATAAAGGGTAAAAAACGCTGGCGGTTCAGGCCATCTTTGTACAGATCATCGGGGGGACGGTTCGACGTGGTAACGATAATAACGCCGCGTTCAAAAAGCTGGTCAAACAAGCGGCCAAGCAACATGGCATCGGCAATGTCATTGACCTGCATTTCATCAAAGCATAACAGCCAGGCTTCACGCGCAATGGCGTTGGCGACGGGCGCGATGGGGTCATCGCCGACCCCGCGTACAAAATCTTGATGCTGGCGGCGTTGCCGGTTATCCATCTTGCGCCAACGGGCCAGGGCCGCATGGGTTTCCAGCATGAATTCATGAAAGTGCACCCGGCGTTTTTGCGTAAAAGGCACGGTTTCAAAAAACATATCCATCAGCATGGATTTGCCGCGCCCGACCCCGCCATAAAGATAAACGCCTTCGGGTTCCGGTTCTGGCCGGCCAAAAAGCATACGGCGCTTGCCGGGCTTCCAGCCCTTCAGGCGTCCCTGCAATACGCTCAGCATTTGGGCGGCCCGTTCCTGGGCCGGGTCCGGTTCCAAGGCT
Organism: Robiginitomaculum sp.; assembly: GCA_030949705.1. Lineage (GTDB taxonomy): Bacteria > Pseudomonadota > Alphaproteobacteria > Caulobacterales > Maricaulaceae > Robiginitomaculum_B. The sequence continues at coordinate 19,003 of JAUZSF010000008.1, forward strand.
CTGGTCTCTACCAGTGCCCGCCAACGCGTTATGGGTGTGTCCATGAATGCACTATGCCGGTAAATAATGAAAATGCGATTGCGAAAAACGCCTTAATGCAAGGGCACACCCAGTTCGCTACGGATCAGGCGCTTGCCGCGGGCATCATTGCCCAGAAAAAAGCGCCATTCGCCCTTGTCGTTTTTCCAGAACAGCGCCGGAACCTCCATATTCCAGCCATTACGCGCCATGATTTGCCCCACGCGGTCTCGCACAATACGGCCCCATTCCAGACAGGCGCTGCGCCGTTCGCTGGTTTCGGGGGCCGGGGGAACACCATAGTTGAAATAATATGCCCCTTCCACATCTGACATCCAGCGTTCGTAAATAGGCCATTCACGGGTGCAGGCCAGGTCGGCAATAACGGCCCGTTCAGGGGCCGAAGAAAGATTGCGTCGTGCATAAAGAATTACGCGGGTGTCCACACCGGCGGCGTGCAGGTCCTTAAATTCGGTATGTTCATATGAGATACAATCTGGGCAGGAGCGATAGCCGATTTTGTATAATACCCGCCCGCTAAGACCCGGGGATACCCAGGGGCCGTGTTCCAGCGTGTCAGTGAGCTGGTCGGCGTCAACATGGAGGGTTTGCGGCGTTTTGGGTAACAATCGACCCGGCACAGGCGGGCGCTGGTATTTCGCTACATACAGCAGTCCCAGCATTATCAGGGAAAAAACCAGGACAGGAACCAGTACGGGGGTGCGAAACATTTTAACTCTCATTCAGCTTTGAACTGCAGATAAAGGCAAAACCATGTCCGGCTCAAGCGGTTCTGTTGGAAAATAGTGTATTTCGCACGGTGAACGCTTGCGTCAAAAAAGCTTTAACGCTATGTCCGCGACCAATGGGGGTAATGTTTACACATTTGGGGCCCCGCAGTTGTCAAACGACAAGATGGGATAATCATCATGAGTATGGAACTAATGCTGGTCATAGCTGCCGGCTTGATTGCGCTACTTTATAGCGCGGTACAGACAAGTACGCTTTTGAAGGCCAGTGCTGGCTCGGAAAAAATGCAGGAAATTGCCAAGGCCATTCAGGAAGGCGCCAATGCTTATCTGAAACGCCAATACACCACTATTGCTATGGTGGGTGTTGTTATTCTGGTCCTGATCTTCTTTTTTGCTGGGGTGGCAGGTAGCCCTTGGGTTTACCATCGGGGCTGTGCTGTCCGGTGCGGCAGGTTTTATCGGTATGCTGGTTTCGGTTCGTGCCAATGTACGCACCACCGAGGCCGCGCGCAGCAGCCTGGCCAAGGGCTTGGATGTGGCGTTTCGCGCCGGTGCCATTACCGGCATGCTGGTGGCTGGCTTCGCTCTTCTTGGGGTTGCTGGTTATTATGCCTTGCTGACGGGCGTTATGGGCTTTGAAATCACGGATCGTACCGTGGTTGATGCTCTGGTGGCGCTGGGCTTTGGGGCCTCGCTGATCTCTATCTTTGCCCGTCTTGGCGGCGGTATCTTTACCAAAGGTGCCGACGTTGGCGGTGATATGGTGGGTAAGGTCGAAGCAGGCATCCCCGAAGATGATCCACGCAATGCCGCCACCATTGCCGATAATGTTGGTGATAATGTCGGCGATTGTGCTGGCATGGCCGCCGACCTGTTTGAAACCTATGCGGTGACCATTGTGGCCACCATGGTTCTGGCCTCGATCTATTTTACCGGCTCTGCCGAAATGATGTTGCTGCCGCTCGCCATTGGCGGGGCCTGCATCATCACGTCCATCATCGGTACCTTCTTTGTCAAACTGGGCAAATCAGGTAATGTGATGGGCGCGCTTTATAAAGGCATTATCGCTGCGGGCCTTCTCTCCGTTGCGGGGGTCTATCTGGTCATCAACAAAATCCTTCCCAATGGTATGGGCGCAATCGAAGGCGCCCCCATACCGATGACGGGTATGGATCTTTATCTGGCCGGCATGGTTGGCCTGGCGGTTACGGCCCTGATTATCTGGGTGACGGAATATTATACGGGCACCAATTATCGCCCCGTTCGCTCCATTGCCAAGGCATCTGAATCCGGGCACGGTACCAATGTTATTCAGGGCCTGGCGGTTTCTCTGGAAGCCACTGCTTTGCCGGCGCTGATCATTATTGTTGGCATTATCGTCACCTATAATCTGGCAGGTCTCTTTGGCATCGCCATTTCGGTGACCACCATGCTGGCGCTGGCTGGCCTGATTGTGGCGCTCGACGCTTTTGGTCCGGTGACCGATAATGCTGGCGGCATTGCCGAAATGGCCGAATTGGACGCCTCTGTCCGCGAAGTCACAGATACTCTGGATGCAGTGGGGAACACCACCAAGGCCGTCACTAAGGGTTATGCCATCGGTTCTGCCGGTCTGGGGGCTCTGGTGCTTTTTGCGGCCTATACGCAGGATCTGGCGCACTTCTCGGCAGATGCAGGCAAGTTTCCGTTCTTTGCCGGTGTGAATGTCGATTTCTCGCTGACCAATCCTTACGTGATTGTGGGCCTCTTGTTCGGTGGGCTGTTGCCTTACCTCTTTGGTGGCATGTCCATGATGGCAGTTGGCCGGGCGGCCACGGCCGTGGTGACCGAAGTCCGTCGCCAATTCCGCGAAATCCCTGGCATTATGGAATACAAGGCCAAGCCTGATTATGGTCGCGCTGTGGACCTGTTGACCAAAGCGGCGATCAAGGAAATGGTGCTGCCTTCCATGCTGCCCGTGTTTTCCCCGATCGTGCTGTTCTTTGCCATCTCCATGGTGGCCGACAAATCAGCCGCCTTTAGCGCCCTGGGCGCCATGCTGTTGGGTGTGATCGTCAATGGTCTCTTTGTGGCCGTTTCCATGACCGTCGGTGGCGGTGCCTGGGACAATGCCAAAAAGTACATCGAAGATGGTGCACACGGCGGCAAGGGGTCCGAAGCCCACAAGGCGTCAGTTACCGGCGATACGGTTGGCGATCCTTACAAGGATACCGCCGGTCCTGCGGTGAATCCGATGATCAAAATCACCAACATTGTGGCTCTGCTGCTGTTGGCGGTTCTGGCGCATATGGGCTAACCACAAACACAACACAGACGAAAAACCCCGGTCCTTTGGGCCGGGGTTTTTTATGGGGGCTTCCCCTAATTGGATTGCCCATTCTGCGCATGCGTATTTTAAAGGGTGAACAGGAGAAAGGGAGCCAGAAATATCAATACTTTCACTTCCTTTTGGCCTATTCAACGTCACAATCCGTTGCGCCTTTCAGGTTTGTCAGGAAAAACACGGCCTAGGCTTGCTTCCCCTGCCGTCACATAAATACAAAACCGCTTGCGGTCGTCGTCCCGCCTCGTTATTGCTTTTGTTATAAAAATTTGTACGCAATCAAAGGGGTATGCCCCTTGTAATTGGAGTATACGGGATGAACGCTCCCGACGGGTGGAAGCACAAAGAAGGGGTTCCGCCGACGAATACGGCCGATCCCGATTATTTTCACAAAGTGGTTGATTGCCAGTGGGCCTGCCCAGCCCATACGCCGGTGCCGGCCTATATACGCCTGATCGCGCAAGGACGCTTTTCGGATGCCTATATATTGAACCGCGAATCGAATGTATTTCCCGGTATTTTGGGCCGGGTGTGCGATCGCCCGTGCGAACCGGCCTGTCGCCGCGACCGGGTCGACGGCGAGCCGGTGGCCATTTGTCGCCTGAAACGTGTAGCCGCCGACCATAAGGACGATATTACCGATCGCCTGCCCAAAAAGCCCGACAAGATGAATGGCAAGCGCATTGCGCTGATCGGGGCCGGCCCGGCCAGCTTTACCGTGGCCAATGATCTGGCGCCGCTGGGGTATGAATGCACCATATTCGAGCGCTTTGACGTGCCAGGTGGCCTGATGCGCACCAATATTCCCGCCTTTCGTTTGCCGGAAAAAGTACTGGCCGAAGAATTGGGCTATATTCTGGACATGGGTGTGGATTTGCGCCTGAACACCCCAGTTTCCAGCATGAAGGCCCTGTTGGCCGAGGGCTATGACGCCATTTTTGTTGGCACCGGGGCGCCCAAGGGCAAGGAATTGAACCTGCCCGGTCGCAAAGAGGGCGGCGCCAATATTCATATCGGCATTGACTGGCTGGAATCCGTGGCCTTTGAACACACCAAATCCATTGGCAAAAAGGTGCTGATCATTGGTGTAGGCAATACCGCCATGGATTGTTGCCGCACGTCGCTGCGCCTGGGGGCCAAGGATGTGAAGGTGATGGCGCGCAAACCGCGGTCTTTCTTCAAGGCGTCCCCGTGGGAGCTGGAAGACGCCGAAGCGGAAAACGTGGAAATTATGGTCAACCATTCGCCCAAGTCCTTTGTGGTGAAAAATGGCACGCTGGTCGGCATGGTATTCGACAAGATGGAATACCAGCTGGATGAGAAGGGTGCCATTATCGGCCAGAGCATCATTGGCGAGGAAATGATCCCTTGTGATGATGTGATCCTGGCCATTGGGCAGGAAAATGCCTTTGAATGGATCGAGCGCGATGCCGGTCTGGAGTTTGGCAAATGGGATATGCCGGTGGTCGATGAAATGACTTTTCAGTCCACCGTGCCCAATGTTTTCTTTGGCGGTGATGCGGCTTTTGGACCCAAGAATATTATTTGGGCGGTCGAGCACGGCCATCAGGCGGCAATCTCGATCCATCAGTTCTGCAAGGAACGGATGGTGACGGGGCGTCTGGCCAATGAAGTGCGGCTTTCCAGCACCAAAATGGGCATGTTTGAATGGCGCTATTCCAACAGTTTTGACGGGGCGGAACGGCGCGTTATGCCCCATGTGGAGCTGGCCAAACGGTTCAAGGACCTGGATGTCGAGGTCGAGCTGGGATTCACTCCGGAGCAAACCGCCACCGAAGTGCAGCGGTGCCTGAATTGCGATATTCAGACGGTGTTCGATGCGCCTTTGTGTACCGAATGCGATGCCTGCATCGATATTTAGCTCGGTGGATTGTCTGACCATTACTCCTGATGCGGACGAAGCAACGTTGCGCCAGCGTCTGGAAACCCCGGCAGTGAATACCGGAACAGGCGCTTTTTGTCTCCGAGGCTCTACCGCTGACTGAACGAGTAATGATCAAGGACGAAAACATCTGCCTGCATTGTTGTGGCCTGTGTGCTGAGCGTTGTCCCACCGCCGCGTGGGACATGCAGGAATCAGAGATAATTATCCACCATGTCGAGGATATGGTGACAGGAGTCGCCAAATGAGCACGCCCAAGAGTACGCCCGGCATCAATGATTTTGTTATCAAGCTAGCCAATGTTAACGGCACCGGATCGGCCAGCGCCAACGGCCTGCTGATGAAGTCCATCTTTCGCATGGGCGTGCCGGTGGTGGGCAAGAACGTGTTCCCCTCGAATATTCAGGGCCTGCCCACCTGGTATGAAATCCGCGTCACCGGGGCGGGCTATGGCGCACGCTCGGGCAATGTGGACATGATGGTGGCGATGAATGCCAATACCTATGCTCGCGATATTGCCGAATTGCAGCCCCGGCGGCGTGCTGATTTATGACAGCACCTGGCCAAGGCAACACGTGCTTTCGCGTACCGATGTAACCGGTGCTGGGGGTGCCTTTGGCGCAAACGTGCAATGCGGCCTTCAAGGTGGCGCGCGCTCGCGCGTGCTGATGAAAATATGGCCTATGTCGGGGCCGTGGCGGCGCTACTCAGCATTGATGTCGAGGTGATCCGCACTTTGGTGCGTGAAATGTTCTCGCCAAAAGCCAAAACTGGTAGATCTGAATATGCAGGCTCTGGCGCTGGGTTATGATTACGCCATGGAGCATTTCGAATGCCCGCTGCCCTTCAAGGTGGAAAGACTAGAACGAAACCAAAAATAAAATCATGATTGATGGCAATACAGCGGCCGGTCTTGGCTGTGGTCTATGCGCGGGGCCACCGTGGGCGCCTGGTATCCCATCACGCCATCAGACATCGCTGATGGATGCGTTCAAGAAATGGTGCGAAAAGTTTGCATTGATCCCAAAACCGGCGAGCATAATTACTGGTTGTATCATCCAGGCTGAAGACGAACTGGCCAGCCGTGGGCATGGTGGTCGGAGCCAGTTGGAACGGTGCGCGCCCTTTACGCCGACTCTCCGGGCCGGGCATTTCGCTGATGAGCGAGTTTATCGGCTTTGCCTATTATGCGGAAATTCCGCTGGTGCTTTTGATGTTCAGCGCGTGGGACCTTCCACCGGCATGCCGACGCGTACCCAACAGGCCGACGTACAAATGTGTGGCCTATGCCTCGCACGGCGATACGCGCCATATCCCTCCTGTTTCCGGCCCATCCGGGAATGCTTTTTACCATGGCGGCGGATGCCTTTGATCTCCGGCCGAGCGCTATCAGACCCCGGTCTTTGTGCTTCCGATATTGATATTGGCATGAATGACTGGATGGTGGACGAACTGGAATGGGATGATGCCCGCCGCCCGATCGCGGCGCAAGGTTCACTACAATGCCGAACAGATTGAAAGCCTCGAACAATTCCACCGTTATAAGGACGTTGATGGCGATGGCATTGCGTATCACGCACTGTTTGCCGTTCCCCACCCCAGAGGGGCATGGATGTTACGGTCTCACCGGTGGCACGAAAGGTCGTCGCGACGGCAAGTTATACCGAAAACGCAGGCCGAACATCAGTGAAGTTCTGGATCGGCTGGCGCGCATAATGGCGATGGCGCGGCAGACTCGCGTGCCTGGCGCCGATTGTGGAAGCGTCAAGTGGCGGTGCTGCGCTGGCATTCTGGCCTATGGCAGCTCTGATCAGGCAGTGCCGGAGGCGCAAAGCAGACACGCAGCTGGCGGCCGAAGGCCTCTGCAAAGTGGAGCGGGACAAGAATATAACATGGCTCCCTTTCCTCTGTAAAATTTATTTCAACATTAAATGACTCTGTGATGCTCATGGATCATGCCAGGCCTGAGCAAACCAGGAGGCACTGTCTCAGTGGGTCTCATGTTACTGCCACAAACACAAATCCCTCTGGGCCAAATCTCACATAACAAAGATTATATTTGAGAAGTGGCTGAGCCGCTAACCCTCGGCAGCCTTCTTTGTGCATGCTGGAAACCATAATCAAGATGCTTCGCCCGTCAGGAGAAAAGCGCATGACTCTTTGCTGCCAGCCGTGGCTATCAATCTTAGAAACATGCAAAGCGCAATGCACTTTGGGCCTGACCTGCCGCGAGTCACGAAGCGTGCCATGTCGACGCTGCGCCGGTTGGGCCATGAGAAGAAATACCGCATGCGGCGGCCAAGGCGTTTTTTGAACTTTCCATCGAACTACATCGCTGTAAAATTTCGCATTGGCTGCCCTCCAAAACCAATTTTCGCCTATTTTCCAGTGAATCCCATCGGTAATAATGAGACAGCACGGGCAGGCCCGGAAATAACCGCCGAGCGGCGGCGCTGGGCTCGCGGCCTTCAGTGAACTGGCTGGTATCGTATGGGGATCAAGGTTGGCTCCATCGGTCGGAGGTCGCTATTCATGCCATCTGGCGCAGCCGTAAAATACGTGCCCATATGCTGGAAAACAAATGTTTATGGCCTGACCAAGGGACAGTTTTCATCTCTGCGGACATTAGCAAGGTGGGTGCCGCATGAAGCGAGGTTAATCTCTGCCGCCGATTGATCCGGTATCACGCTGGCGCCATCGCCAGCGCAACCTTGGCGCGCACCCAGCGCGAATTTCCAACAACTGGTGCCAATGACCGCGCGGCCCTGAATACAATGGTTTTCAGCCTGGATTGATGTGATCCCTGCATTCCTGTGTTAGCTTAATGAATTGGTGAGGGCCTGTCAAAGTTAGCGCCCACAAATCAGTAAATATTAGTCACCTGGTGGTTCATGTGACTGATGTGCCCAGTGAGTTGAGAGACTGGGAAACTCCCCTCCATGCATTCAAGAAGTGGGAAGCTTGTGGATCACGATAAGGCCTTGATTTAAACTGGTGAAAAGCAACTGACGAGAGTTTCACGATCCATGGTGGATGGCGGCGCGTGGCTACGCCCAGATTGCTGATGGTTGGCGGCGAGAGAGATCATCACTCACTGGTCACGTGATGACTGATGAACCCTGCCGCAGGTGAATGTATGGTGGCGAGCAGAAGAACAAGCTTTGACTTCCCGCCGCTCAACACTTTCCCTGGAAGACGAGCTGTGCCCGGATCCGAGCGCTAAACAGAATCGCTCCTTAAAAAGCTTTTGGCTTTCATGAAAGTCTGACTCGAAAACTAACTTGAGTATACTGTGATTATGATTCATCTGGATTGTGAAAAGATCCGAAGGATCAACGATGACTCCTGGACTGATATCACCCGTCCGCCAACAGGCGTGAACGCAATTATGGCCAAAGTGATTGCATGACACGAGAACAATCCTGATTGAACCATTTTTGCCCGGCGACAAGCCGAATGGCCGCTTGTGCACTCACCTTCGGGGCAAGAACCCCAAAGATGCGTCCGGGGAGATATCCATTGAGATATTACAACATGATCACGCTGGTGGCGGATGATCCCTCAAATGATTTTCCCGCCGATGTCGACTGCAACAAGGTATTTCGCAGTGATATAAGAGAGCCGCGGTTTTGTGTTCACGGGGAGGTGGAAACTCAACTGGCTGCCCTGCATGATTGCGCGGAGAAAACGCCGTAAGCCCACTTCAAGCGCTGGTGTGGAATTGATAGCCAGAGTGTTAAACCACAGAAAGCGCGGGGCTTGCGGCTATGATGCTGGCAAAAAGAAGATTAGCAGCCGTGCGCTGGATATCAGTCATCGTGGTGGCGGTGCAATGATCACCGCCGCTCGCTGGATCGGGCTTGGTCATCTGCGCGGCGCTGATATTCAAACGGATCGCGATGGCGCGGTCTGCGGTGTTTCAACCATCCGTCATGCAACTTTCGCGGGCTGCTTTTACGTTTTTGTTAGCATGATGGGGCTACGCAGGTCCCAACTGGTGGGGCAGGCTGGAGAAAACTGGTTGCCGACAAATGGGGAAATGGTTCAACGCCTCGACAAGGCCAGCGTTTGAAAATCATTCCCTGCCGCTGGGTGGTGGAACGCACAGCACCTTCGCTGGCTGGCCGCTGCCGCAGACTGGCTGTGACTGGTAAATCATCCTCGCTGTGTTATTCTCATCGCCCATATCAAAAATGGTCACAAGCATGATTGGCATGGAATGATCTCAGGAATTATTTTCATTTGACTCTAAGGGGGAAGGGGTGGTGGAGCCCGCACTGAAATGCGGCAGGCTTTTCTCTTGATCCATCTGGCTGTAAATTGCC
>JAUZSF010000009.1 GCA_030949705.1 Robiginitomaculum sp.
ATTGCGTGAAACGCTTTCGCATTTTCGTGCGCCAACTACAAAAATCAACCCGGCATCGGGTTCACGAACAAACTCGACCGCCGTGCCGCAACCCATAGCCCAGCATAAAGAGACCCGTAGTCAGGCCGGGCCGGGTCAAAGTGCGAAACCGGGTAATGGCAATACGCAAGACAATGAACAGCACGATCCCTTCCAGCGCCGCCTCGTAAAGCTGGCTGGGATGACGCAAGGGCATGGCGGTATTTTCATCACAAGGAAACCGCATCGCCCAGGCACCATCCCAGGGACGGCCATATAATTCGCCATTGATAAAATTGGCCAGACGACCAAAAAACAGGCCAATCGGCGCCACTGCGGCCACCGCATCGGCCAGACGCAGCGGCTGGACTTTGCGCGAATAGGCCACATACAGCACCGCCAACAGCGCCCCCACAGCCCCGCCATGAAACGACATCCCTCCGGTCCAGGTTTTCAAAATGGATACCGGCTGTTCCCATATCCATTCGGTACGATACAACAAGATAAAGCCCAAGCGGCCGCCAACAATAATGCCCAGCGTGCACCAGAAGAGCAGGTCTTCGGTAATGGCAGGTGAAGCCGGCGGCGTCCCCTTTTTACCGGGCAAAGCCCAAAGGGCATTATTTTTCATAATGCGGTGGAACACCCAGGCACCCAGTACCAGGCCAGCAATATAGGCCAATGAATACCAGCGCAGGGATATCGGCCCGAATAAGTGTATAATTACAGGGCTGAAACCAGGAATTGGCGAACAATTAAAGTCTGGCATGTCTGGCTTTCTCGCTTTTGTTTTGTGCCTTAATGGCTTCTATAGCATTGCCTAAACCGCTTACGCAGCCCATATAGCGCTATACCGCGCACCACGCACACAGCTCAAGAGACGATCATGCAAACCCGCAGCCCAATTTTTGATGACCTCGCCGACATTATGACCAGCGCCGCCGGAGCCGCCGCCGGCGCCGGAGAGGAAATAAAATCTCTTTTCCGCGCTCAGGCTGATCGTTTTATTGCCGATATGGATCTGGTCAGCCGCGAAGAGTTTGAAATCTTGAAGGCCATGACCCAAAAGCTGCATGATGACAATCAGGCACTGCGCGCAGAGATTGACGCCTTAAAGAAAGCGGGCAAGAAAACAGCAGCACCCAAGACCCGGGCGCGCAAGACAAAGACCTGATTGATTTTTCTTCTTAACCAACACGCCAGCGCTTAAATCTGGTCTCAAGGCATTGCTCATGCCCCCGCCCCCCCGTTACCGTTTAAATGTCGGGGGGCGATTCGATACCCTCTTTACGCATAAGGAAGCCCATAGTGGACGTTTCGTTTGAGAACATTTCCCTCACCAATGATCCTCTGGATCTGGTCGAATACATTCTGACAGCGGAAGAAGTTGGTTTTGAACGCATTGGCGAACAGGAAATTCATTTTTCCGTACCCGGCCAATGGTGTGATTACCCCTTGTGGTTTGCCTGGCGTCCCGAAAATGAAGTGTTGCACCTGTGCCTGGGCATCGATGCCAAAGTCAAAAACCGCCGCCGGGCCGATGTGTGTGATCTGTTGGTACGCATCAATGAGCGATTGGCCAGTGGGCATTTTGATTTATGGAGCGAAGACGGCACCATTATTTATCGTCATGCACTGCCTTTGCCGGACACCACCTTGCCCACCCCGGGGCAATTGGCCGCCATGACCAATGCCGCCAGCGCCGCCGCAGAACGCCTGATCCCGGCACTGAATTTTGTATTATGGGCTGGCAAATCACCCAGCGAAGCTGTGGAAGCGGCCTTGTTTGAAACTGCAGGAGAAGCCTGATGGTTCGCAAACCCCGTCTTGCCCTGATCGGCGCCGGTCATATGGGCCTGGCCCTGGCCAAAAGCTGGATCAAACACGGTCTGATTGCCAAACAGGGCTGGTTGGTGATTGTTGATCCGACCCCATCTGAGGCAGCACAAAAACTGGCTGAACAGCTGAAAAGCACGATCGTGCCCGCACTGGAAAGTGAACAGGCCAGCCTGTTGGAAACGCTGGTCCTGGCGGTTAAACCAAAATTGATTCCCGAAGTAGGCCAGACCCTGGCACGCATCCTGCCCGAAACCACCCTGATTATATCGGTGGCCGCCGGGGTGACCCTGAACCGGCTGGGCGAAGTGTTTGGCACGCGCCCTTTGGTGCGCGCCATGCCCAACATGCCTGCCTCCATTGGCCGCGGTGCTACGGTTTTTGTATCAGGGCCGGGGGCGGATAAGAATGCCCGCAATCAGGCACAGGTATTGCTGAGCGCCAGTGGCATGGCCGAAGAAGTGGATGAAGAAAAAGCACTGGATGCGGTCACCGCGGTTTCCGGCTCTGGACCGGCCTATGTATTTTTGCTGGCCGAAGCGCTGGCCGTGGCCGGTGTTGCCGAAGGGCTGGACCCGGAACTGGCGAGAAAACTGGCCTGTGAAACCGTAGCCGGGGCGGGCGAATTATTGCGCCAGCGCGACTGTGATCCGGCGGTCTTGCGGGCCGAGGTAACCTCGCCCGGCGGCACTACGGCGGCAGCCATGGACGTGTTGATGGGTTCAGGCGGGTTTGCCGAAATGATGCGCCGGGCCGTAAACAGCGCCGCGCGCCGATCCGGCCAATTGGGCTCCCAGTCTTAATTCTGCAAGGACAGGGGCAAATGCAGGACCGCCCGCAGACCACCGTGCTCTGATCGTCCCAGAATAATATCGCCCCCATGAGAGCGGGCGATGTCGCGGGCGATCGACAGGCCCAGCCCCACTCCGTCGGTATTCAGATTTCGCGCCGGATCCAGCCGGTTAAAGGGGGCAAAGGCTTCTTCATAAAGGTGCGCCTCTATGCCCGGGCCATCATCTTCGATGATTATTTCGACGTTATCCTGATCGCACTGCATGCGGATATAGGCGTGCTCACCATAGCGCACTGCATTATCAAGAAGGTTGCCAATTGAGCGCCCCAGCGCCTGCTGCCGCCCCAATACCCATAAATCAGGAGTCCGTTCAGCCTCTATGTGTGCACCGGCACGTTTGGCATTGGAGACTTTGGTATCAATCAATGCCGCCAGATCCACCAGAACGGTTTCTTCCTCCACCTCATCACGGGCAAAGGAAAGATAGCCATCCAGCATACGCTCCATCTCCCGCAAATCCTGACGTGCCTCGGCCAGGTCAGGGGTTTGTTCCAGCAATGCCAATTGCAATTTCAGGCGCGTCAGAGGGGTGCGTAAATCATGACTGACGCCAGCCAGCATCACTGTGCGCTGGTCGACAAAACGTTCGATCCGGTCTTTCATTTCCAAAAAGGCCGCCGCCGCCTGACGCACTTCACGAGCCCCGGAGGGGGAAAAGTTTGGATCATCCTGTCCCCGGCCAAAACGCTCGGCGGCATTGGCAAGACGCTGTATCGGCCGCACCTGATTGCGGATAAAGATGATGGCAATGCTGGTCTGGATAAAGGTCGCGGCAATCAGCCAGAAGACGAATATATGACCGCTGGTGGAAAACACCTTGTCGCGGGGTGCAATGAACCGCAACAGCCCGCCCCGGGTCTGCACCCGGATATCCACATAGGCCGGATAGCGCGTGGTATCGAACCAGAACGGCGATGCCAGCTTGGCGCTCAGTGCCTGTCGCAAAGTGCGATCCAGCACCGAAAACAAGGATGAACGGATACTGGTTGGCAGTGTTTCATTGGGTTGCAAGGCGACCGACAGGCTCATTTTTTCCATGGCCAGCGCCGACAGCCGCGCCAGATTTTGCGCGCTGGGATCCTGATCATATTGTGCCACAATCACCGCCACATCCCCGGCCACGCCTTCTGAAAGGCGCGTGGTCACGGTTTCCCATTGCGAATCAAAGAACATCCACAAAACCGCAATCTGCATGACCGCCACCGGCAAAGCGATAATCAGTAATGAACGGCCAAAGAGGCCTTTTGGCGTGATATCACGCAAGCGGCGACGTTTGAAAATCTGGTGCCGCCACGCCGTGATTTTTTCAGACAAGGTCATACGTCTGATGGCTCGGCTGCGTATTGCGCCAACAGACGATAGCCGGCACCACGCACGGTTTGCAAAAATTGCGGAAAGCGCGGATTTTCTTCGATCTTGCGCCGAAGGCGCGCAATTTGCACATCGACCGAGCGTTCAATGGCGGCGGTATCACGTGATAAATCTTCGCGGCTAAAGGCCTCGCCCGGACGCCGAGCCAGCGCCGCCAACAGGCGCGCCTCGCTGTCGGTCAGGGGCACCCGGCCCGCAGCACCGGTCAACTCGCCGGTAGAAGGCGTAAAGCACCATGGCCCAAAATATAATCTGGCACCGTCCTGAAAATGTAGGTTCTGACGGCGCAATATGGCACCAATGCGCAACAGCAATTCCTCTGGCTCAAAGGGCTTGGAAAGATAATCATCGGCCCCGGCCCGCAGGCCTTCGATGCGCTCTTCGGGAGCCCCGCGCGCGGTGAGCAGCAAAACCGGTATGGTGCTGGTCTCGCGGATAAAACGGGTCAGGCTGATACCATCCTCGCCCGGCATCATGATGTCCAACACCACAAGATCAAACGCCATCGCCTTAAACAATCGGCGCACCCGCGCGGCATTTGCCGCCGTGGTTATACGGTACCCCTGCTTTGACAGATAGGTTTTCAATAATGACCGTATACGGTCATCATCATCAACGATCAGCAAATGTGGTTTTTCCTGTTCGATTGTTCTGCCCCATGCCCGAAACCGGTTTGCAAAGCCTATTAAAGGTTCGCCCAACCGGAAAAGCAAGAAATTGCAGCAAAGAGCATCAATTCAAGATATTGAGACCTAACACCACACTTTGGGTTGTGGACACATTACCTTCCTTTGGCCCATGATGGGGCTATGAATCCGCAGCAAACAAGATGGGTACGTTATGGCCAAAAAGCTCTTATTTCGACAAACCAGCGGCAAACTCTGGTTGGATGGCGATTTTATAGATTATGATAAAGCCATGATTTCCGTGCAAACCCATGGTTTGCATTATGGCTCGTCGGTATTTGAAGGAGAGCGCGCCTATGGTGGTGAAATCTTTAAAAGCCGCGCCCACACGGATCGTCTGATCCAGTCCTGTCGCCTGATGGGCTTTGAGCTGCCATACAGCGCCGCCGATATTGAAAGTGCCAAGCGGGAGCTGCGCGAGCGTTCCGGCATCGAACAGGCCTATGTCCGCCCGGTGGCCTGGCGCGGGTCCGAACAATTAGGGGTTTCGGCCAAGGCCAACACCATCCATGCGGCCATCGCCATTTGGGAAATGACCACCTATTTTGCCGACAAGATGAAGGGCATTCGCCTGACCATTGCCGATTGGCGGCGCCCGCCATCGGTTTGTGCACCGGTCAAGGCCAAGGCCGCCGGCCTTTATATGATCTGCACCCTGTCCAAAGATGCCGCCGCCGAGGCCGGTTATGATGATGCGCTGATGCTGGACTATGAAGGCCGCATAGCCGAATGCACCGGGGCGCATATTTTCTTTGTCCGCGATGGTGAACTGCACACCCCCAGCGCAGAATGGATTTTGGACGGCATTACCCGGGCAACGGTGATGGAAATTGCCAACGTGCGCGGCCTGGCCGTACATGAACGCCATATCATGCCCGACGAACTGCCCAGCTTTTCAGAATGCTTTATCGTTGGTTCGGCTGTTGAAATCACCCCGGTGAATGAAATCAAGGGCATTTCATATACCCCGGCGGATATCTCCCGCCAGATGATTGCCGATTACGATACGCTGATCCATGGCGAGACATTAGACTAAACAAGTTTATGTATAGCGACATCATGGTATTATGGAAATTTTATAATATTAAATTCAGCTTATAAATTAGTAAGCTCTAATATATAAAAAATACTACAAAACATTAACTATTATTTATTTTAAGAACACTTGGTCGCAATCATAGACTCAAGTGCCAATACAGGTATATGATCCTAATGGGGACTAACATCAGAGGGGGGATAGCAAATCAAATAAAGAGGGAGCTCTATCTAATGACAAAAAAACAACAAAAAATTGCGCTATTGTCTTCAGTAACGGCACTGATAACAGTTGGCGCCCTGCCTGCGGTTTCACAAACTGCAGATGACGGTAATGACACGATCGTGGTAACCGGTTCGCGCATCCATCAAAATCCTTTAAATATGCCAAACCCTGTTCAAAACATAACCTCCGAGGATGTGGATAGAACGGGGCTGACGTCGATTGCTGATGTTTTACAACGCCTGCCGGTTACAGGGTCCGCCATTAATACGACCAACAACTCTTCCGGCAATTTGGGCTTCCCGCCCGACGGCAGCGGCATTGGTGCCGGCGCGTCACAAATTGACCTGCGCAACCTTTCGGCAAAACGCACCTTGGTTTTGGTCGATGGCAAACGCTGGATCAACGGCTCTTCGGCCAGTGGTGTACCTGGCTCTGTGGATCTGAACACCATACCGGCCGGCATCATCTCGCGTGTTGAAATTCTGCAAGATGGAGCCTCTCCCATTTATGGATCAGATGCTATTGCTGGCGTGGTCAATATCATTACACGCTCTGACTTTGAAGGCTTTCGCGCAAATGGCTATTATGGCCTGTTTGATAAGGGTGATGGTGAAACCCAGAGCTATGAAGCCAGCTTTGGTGCCAGTGGTAATAAAACTCGCGTTCTCTTTGATATGTCATACACCCGGCAAAAAGATGTTGCCGCAGGTGATCGGGCAATATCAGAATTCCCGATTGCAGGAGCGGGCAAATGTCTGGCCACCTGTAGCTCTGGAACCCCCCAGGCCAGATTATTCTTTATTGATCCGAATACCGGTGTCCTGCATGACATTACCTTGAATGATGGCGCCCTGAATGATGGCAACACCTTGCCCGTTTATGATCCGTTCAATCCAACCGGTGGGGATTTTCATGCCTTTACCGTGTCTGATCGCTTTAACTTTCAACCCTTTAACTTTATCCAAACGCCTAACAAGCGCCTGAACTTGTTTGCCAAAGCCGAACATGACCTAACTGAAAACATTACCTTGCGGCTTGTCGGCAGCTATACCAACCGCCGCTCCCAGAACAGAGCGGCACCAGAGCCTTTATTTATTGGTCCCGAAGCCGGTAATGGCAATATCATGGACACCATCGGCATTGATGTTACCAACCCGTTCAATCCATTTGGATTCTCACTGGATGCCAGTAATTTCGTTTTTGCGGGGCGGCGCCCGATTGAAGCCGGGCCACGATTATTCAAACAAAATGTCGATACCTGGTTTGCTGGGGCCACACTGGACGGCAAAGTCAGCCTGGGTGGTCGCGATTTCTATTGGGATGCCAACGCCAGCTTCGCACAGGCCCAGGCCAATCAACGCAAAACCGGGGCCTTCAATGCAGCCAAACTGAAACGTGCTTTGGGGCCTTTGGATCAATGTATCGACCCGGCAACCGGCTTAGGCATTGATGGTTGCACCCCGTTTAATTATCTGGGTGGCCAAGGACCGGATGGTAATGGCTCCATCACACAGGAAATGCTGGATTTCGTCACCTTCGTACAAAAAGATGAAAGCGAACAACAACAGTTTGACTTCACCTTCAATGTTACTGGCGACCTGATTGATCTGCCGGCCGGACCTGTTGGTTTTGCGGCGGGCTTTGAGCGCCGCCACCAGGAAGGTTTCTTTGTGCCAGACCCGGTGGTAACCGCCGGTGAAACCGCCGGTGTCCCATCATCACCGACAAGCGGTGGCTTCAATGTCAGCGAATTTTATGGCGAAATCAATGTACCTCTGCTGGCTGATTTGCCGTTTATGCAGGAACTGAGCTTCAGTGGGGCAGTACGGGCTTCGGATTATAATCTGTTTGGCTCCAACGAAGTTTATAAGGCCGGTGGCAACTGGCGCGTCAACAATGATTTGTTGCTGCGCGGTTCCTGGTCCGAAGGCTTCCGCGCCCCCGGCATTGGCGAATTGTTCAATACCGGTTCACGCTTCGATTCGACCCTCGAAGACCCCTGCTCTGATTTACTCGGCCTTGCTCCCCAAGGCACCGGGGTGGCTGCGGATGCCCAAACCATTGCCAATTGTGGTGCATTGGGCGTGCCCACAGATGGCAGCTATGTACAGTTTGGGGCACAGATCGGGGTGCAAACCGGGGGCAACACCGCCCTGCAACCGGAAACCTCCAACAGCTACAATCTGGGCTTTGTTTATGATGCCTCCTGGGCCGAAAACATGCCCGGGGTCAGTGCACTTGTTTTTGAAGCAGACTATTATCACATCAAGATCGATGGTGCGATCCAGCCACCAGATCCGCAAACCAAGCTGAACTCTTGCGTGGCAACGCTGGATCCAGTTCTTTGCAGCGGCATTAACCGCACCGCATCGGGCACGATCAATGCCTTTAATAGCCTGCTTAGCAATATTGGCGGCATCACCACTTCTGGCTTTGACTGGTCCGTCAAACTGGCATTGGAAGAAACTTCTCTGGGCCAATTTAGCTTTCAATGGCTGAACACCTATCTTGATAAGTATAATGAGCGCGTTCCCACGTCGACGGGATTTACTTCCATTAAACGCGATGGTTTTGAGCTTGGCTCGCCGGAACGAGGGTTTAATCACTATAAGTCAACCTTCATAACAGATTGGGCCAAAGGCGATTGGAGCGGCGCCATTTCGGTGCGCTATCTCAGCAAGCTCAATGAGGCCTGCCCGGGCTCCATTGTGGCACTGGCACCCGACCTTTGTACGGACGCCACTGGTGGTACCAATATTATTGGCTCGAAATTCTATACGGATATTCAGGCCAGTTGGTCACCACAGGATCTGTTTGGCCGGGAAACCAAAATTACCATCGGCGTCAATAATGTCCTGGATAGCTCAACGCCTGTTTGCTTTACCTGTGACTTGAACAGCTTTGACGGCACGCTTTATCCAATTCCCGGGCAATTCTTCTATGCCCGGTTTGCCATTCGCGGATAGGCAATACACAGTCTGAACGAAAAGGCGGCCCATGGGCCGCCTTTTTAATGCGCTGATACACTCTAAAAAATCAGGATTTATAGGCTGCATCCAACAGCAGCGCTTTTTCTCGCCGCGAGGGAAAACGGTAAAAAACATGCATGCCGATATTGGCCGTGCGCAGCAGATTACTGGACCAATAAGGCTGAACCTCAACCGTGTGATAATGCGTGGCCCGGCCAATGGTGACATCGGACATGCCCAGCATGGCATGAATGGCCGCTTTGCGAGAACGGTTCCAGCCCGCCTGTCGCGGCAATATGGCCATGGAGCCATCACAGGTAAAAGTAAACTGGCACCCAGTGTTTCGGTTTGAGCCTTCAAAGACAACATCGCAAACATTATCAGGATAGGCCCGATGCTTGACCCGGTTCAGGACAACCTGAGCCACGGCCAATTGTCCGGACAGGGTCTCGCTGCGGGCCTCATAATAGATTGCCATGGCCATGCAATTGAGCGCTTTTTCCTGTGCGGCAGCCTTTTCAATATGCGTTTTTGTAAAGGTTTCCAGCGACGCCATGATTTGCAAGTCTTGCTGCATCGCGGCTTTTTTGCCATCCACAACAAAAACCTGGGCATAGGCCTGAGCATCCGTAGATACCGGCCCGGCATTGACGACCACAGGTTCCTCTTGCAAAAATTCCTGCGCAAAAGCTTTCCAGCTGGTGTTGTCCAATTGTTCGGCACCACGCTCGGCAGTCAGACTCAGCACCATGGGCAAAGCCAGTGTTAGCGACACCGCCAGTGCCGCCAGACCGGTTTCTGGCCGTAAAAGGGCACGCCATTTAGACTGCCTGTATGACCGTAGCTTCGCCATCGTAACTCAATTTCTTTTCGCGTGGCTAACAACTGCTTAGCCAAAAAATATCGGGACATACTTAACAATGCCCTAACTGGCGAGCACATAAGGAGCGTCGCCTTTCCAGTCAAGAGCACAATTTAGGTTTATTTTTCTATGGTTAACGAATTGCAGGGGATATTATTTCTATCATTTCCCGTTATTAGCTATTTTTTCTTCTTTTTCCGCGCCTTCTTTCTGGCGCGCTGCAACGCGGCCTGCGCTGCGGCCAAGCGGGCAATCGGCACCCGATAGGGAGAACAGGAGACGTAATCCAGGCCGGTTTTTTCGCAAAAGCCGATCGAGGCCGGATCGCCGCCATGTTCGCCGCATATGCCCAGCTTGATATCCGGGCGCTCGGCGCGTCCCCGCGCCACGCCCATGCGAATGAGATCACCAACGCCATCCTGATCCAATGAAATAAACGGATCCTGCGCCAGCATGCCCTTGGCCAGATAGGTATTCAGGAAAGACGAGGCATCATCGCGCGATAACCCAAAGGTGGTTTGGGTCAGATCATTGGTGCCAAAGGAGAAAAATTCGGCATATTGGGCCAGCTCATCGGCGCGAAGCGCGGCGCGCGGCAATTCGATCATCGCCCCATAGGCGTATTCAATCGGCGCCCCGGCCTCTTTGCCAACCGCTTCGGCCACCTCGGCCACGCGGGTCTTCAAAAACTCTAACTCTTCGCCCGTGGCGGCCAGCGGGATCATCACCTCGACCTGCGGGGCAGTGCCGCTTTTTTCGCGGACAATGGCCGCGGCCTCAAAAATGGCCCGGGCCTGCATTTCGTATATTTCGGGATACGTCACCCCCAGACGACACCCCCGATGGCCCAGCATGGGATTGCTTTCGGCCAATTCGCGCGCCCGCGCCATCAGCGCATCAACGCTGATCCCGGTGGCCTTGGCCACCGCCTCTACATCATCGGCATTATGGGGCAGAAATTCATGTAAAGGCGGGTCCAGTAGACGGATGGTGACCGGCAGGCCCGCCATCAGCGTGAAAATCTGCACAAAATCATCACGCTGCATGGGCAGGATTTTATCCAGCGCCCCCACCCGGTCTTCGCGGGTGGTGGCCAAAATCATTTCGCGCACGGCGGCAATGCGTTCCTCGTCAAAGAACATATGCTCGGTCCGGCACAGGCCAATGCCCTCGGCCCCGAACCTCAACGCCGTTTTTACATCCGCGGGTGTATCCGCATTGGTGCGCACTTTCATGCGCCTTGCCGCATCGGCCCAGCCCATCAGCACAGAAAAATCGCCGCTCATTTGCGGCTGGATCATCCGGCCTGCGCCCTTGAACACGGCTCCTTTGGCCCCATCAATGGTGATAATATCGCCCTTGTTTACGGTGATGCCGTGGGCGGAAAAACGCCCGGCCTTGTGGTCAATGCGAATGGCCCCAACACCGGAAACGCAAGGGCGCCCCATGCCGCGCGCCACCACGGCGGCGTGGCTGGTCATGCCGCCCCGCGCCGTCACAATGCCCTTGGCTGCATGCATGCCGTGAATATCTTCTGGCGAGGTTTCGGTGCGCACTAAAATCACATCAATACCGTTCTTGGCCATGGCTTCAGCCTCGTCGGCATCAAACACCACCTGACCGATCGCCGCGCCGGGACTGGCCGGCAGGCCCGTGGCAATAATCGGGCAATCACTGCCTTCATCCAGGGCCGGGTGCAGCAATTGATCCAGCGCCGCCGGGTCAACGCGCAACACCGCTTCATCCCGCGAAATGGTGCCCTCATTCGCCATTTCCACGGCAATGCGCAAAGACGCCATGGCCGTGCGCTTGCCAGCACGGGTTTGCAACATCCACAACCGCCCTTCCTCGACGGTAAATTCAATGTCCTGCATGTCCCGATAATGGTCTTCCAGCTTCTGAAACACGGTGGCCAGCTCGGCATAAATATCGGGCATGGCCTCTTCCAGACTGGGTTCGGTTTCGCCCATGTCTTCGCGGGCCTGCTTGGTCAGCACCTGAGGCGTGCGAATGCCTGCCACCACATCTTCGCCCTGGGCATTGATCAAAAACTCGCCGTAAATGCTTTTCTGGCCCGTCGAGGGATCGCGGGTAAAGGCCACGCCGGTGGCCGATGTATCGCCCATATTGCCAAATACCATGGCCTGTACATTGACCGCCGTGCCCCAGCTTTGCGGAATATCGTGCAATTGCCGATAGGTGATGGCGCGATTATTCATCCACGAGCCAAACACCGCGCCGATGGCGCCCCAGAGCTGGTCTTTGGGATCATCGGGAAACGGTTTTTCCAAATCCTCTTCCACTTGGCGCAGATAACGCCCGGCAATGACCTCCCAATCCTTGGCGTTCAGGTCTGTATCCACCTCATAGCCCTGATCGTCCTTATAATCGTCCAGCAATTCCTCGAACACATCATGGTCCAGCCCCAGCACCACATTGGAATACATCTGGATGAAGCGGCGATAGCTGTCCCAGGCAAACCGGGCATCGCCAGAGCGGGCGGCCAAACCGGCCACCGTATCGGCATTCAGGCCCAGATTTAAAACCGTATCCATCATGCCCGGCATGGACGCCCGCCCGCCAGAGCGCACCGAAACCAGAAGCGGGTTTTTGGGATCACCAAAACGCTTGCCGGTCTTTTCCTCCAGATCCGCAAGAGCCGCCTCGACCTGTTCTATCAGGCCGTCAGGATAGGCGCGGTCATTTTCATAAAACGCGGTGCAGACCTTGGTGGTAATGGTAAAGCCCGGCGGCACCGGCAGGCCAAGGGCGCACATTTCGGCCAGATTAGCCCCCTTGCCACCCAGCAGGTTTTTCATCCCCGCATTGCCCTCGGCGGACCCGCCGCCAAAGGCATAAACCCATTTCTTTTTGCTGGCCTTGTCGCTCATGTTTTTGGTCCTTGCCGGAAAAACGAAAATATTACCCATCCTTCGACAGGCTCAGGATGAGGGTTGATCTTGTCCCCTTATCAACTCATTTGTCATTACCCGATTTATTCGGGTAATCCAGTCAAGAAGCCATACCGCTCTGGATTACCGGGACAAGCCCGGTAATGACAACACCCCCTCATCCTGAGCCTGTCGAAGGATGATAACCACCACACTATCACCCTGCGATTTTATCAAAGTCGGCCACCTGACGTAGGCTTTGGCGGAACATGGCCAGAAGCGCCAGACGATTAGCGCGCAAAGCCGGATCATCCGCATTCACCGTCACCTCATCAAAGAAAGCATCAATAACGGGGCGCAACGGTGCCAAGGCCACCATGGCCGCCGTATAGTCTTCACTCTTAAGCGCCGCCGCCGCTTTTTCCTGTGCTTTGCTCAAGGCCGCAAAAAGCGCTATTTCTTCGTCTTGGGTGAAAAGAGAGGGATCAGGCTCACCGACGGTAGCCTTATTATCCCTTTTTTCTTCGATTTTAATTATGTTAAATGCTCGTTTTGTCCCAACTGATAATTGTTCGCCATCTGAGGTGTTGATGAAAGCTCCAAGCGCTTTCACTTTATTCCTAACAGCCAGAAAGTCATTTTCTACTTTGCCATCAATTCCTGGTGCCAGCACTGCATCAATGAGATCATGACGAGCGCCTTGTTCTCGGAGATAAACTTTTAAACGTTCATGGAAAAAAGGAAGGAGGCTCTTTACGACCACTTTGGCACCAATAAATTCCCCTTTTGAAAACCTTTCTTCATCTCCCTCGCACTTAATTTGCTCGCATGTATTAGGGGCAACTAACAATGCACCATCCATATGCATTTCGCTTACAAGTGAATCTAGATCCCAATATCCTTCATCAACTACCGTGTTAGAAGAAATCAATAATATAAGGTCAACCCTATTTCCATCTTCATCATCAACGTCATTTTCATTTATCCAACCAAGAACACCCTTCTTTGCAAGGCTCTCCGTTAGCAGTTTATGAACATTTAATATTAGTTCATGCAGATCAAACCTAACCCCATTCCCCAGCACCAGCCGGATCACACCCAAGGCGGCACGCCTTAGCGCATAAGGATCTTTGGACCCGGTGGGTTTTTCGTCAATCGCCCAAAAACCGACCAGGGTATCCAGCTTGTCGGCCAGTGCCACGGCCACGCTGACCGGATCGGTGGGCACGCTATCGGATGGGCCCTGGGGTTTGTAATGATCGCGGATGGCATCGGCGATCTGGATAAGATCAGCCTCTGGCAGGTCAGAAAGTCCCCTCTCCTTCGAGACGATTGCCCCCTTATCCTGAGGTGTCCCGGCGGAGCCGGGCCTCGAAGGTGGCAATCCCTCAGGATGAGGGGATGTTGTATCGTTCTGCTTACCTTCAGCCAAAGCGTAATAGCGGCCCATCACCCCCTGTAAGCTCGTGAATTCAACCACCATTTCGGAGGTCAGGTCCGCCTTGGCGAGCTTGGCGGCGCGTTCCGCCAGATCAGGATTTGCGCCAACCACAGGGGCCAGTTCGCGCGCCAAAGCCGCAACCCGTTCCATCTTGTCGTAAACGCTGCCAAGTTTTTGGTGAAACACCACATCGCTCAATTTCTCTGTGCGGTCTTCCAGCGGCGTTTTTAAATCCGTATCCCAGAAATACCGCGCATCGGCGAGACGGGCGCTAAGCACCCGGGCATTGCCTTGCGCAATGGCTTTGCCACCATCAGGGGCATCCAGATTGGCAATCACAATAAAATGCGGGGCGACCTTGCCAGTCTTTGGATCACGCACGGTGAAATATTTTTGGTGCTTGGCCATGGAAAGCTGGATCACTTCGGCAGGCAGGCTCAAAAAGTCCGCGTCCATCGTGCCAAGCAAAGCCACAGGCCATTCGGCAAGGCCGGTCACTTCATCCAACAGCGCCGCATCTTCGGCCAGTTCCAAATTGTTCGCGGTGCACAGTGCCGCAATCTGATCGCTAATCATCGCCTTACGATCCGCAGCGTCCAGAACCACTTTGCCCTTCTCGGCCAGGGTTTTTTGATAATCGGCGAACCCGGAGACGGTGAACGGCCCCGGCCCCATAATGCGATGGCCATAAATTTTATCAGATGTGCGAATACCCGCCACTTCGAAATCCACACGCTGGCCATCCAGCTGGCACAAAATGCCATGCAAAGGCCGCACCCAGCGAAAATCGCTGCGGCCCCATTTCATCGATTTGGGCCAGGGAAATTCGCGCATCAGTTTGGGGACGATTTGCGCCACGGCCTCATCGGCGGCAAGGCCGGGCCTTTCGATAATGGCGACGTAAAAACTGCCCTTTTTGGCCTCTTGCACTTCGCACTGATCAATGCTTTGCAGGCCTGCACCGCGCAAAAACCCGGCTAAGGCCTGTTCTGGGGCCCCAACGCGGGGGCCTTTGCGCTCTTCACGCACATCAGGGGCCTTATTGGGCAGATCATCAATCACGGCGGTCAGGCGGCGTGGCCCGGCAAAGCTGCGCACCGCGCCAAACACAAAGCCAAGCTCTTTTAGGCCATCACCCAACAGGCGCGCCAGATCGGCCGCTGCGCGCGTTTGCATGCGGGCGGGAATTTCCTCGCAGAAAATCTCCAGAAGAAGCTCGGAAGTCCTCATACCAGTCGCTCCGCCGCTTTGGTGCGCGCATTTACAGGCCCGTCGCCCGTATTGACCACGCTGGCCTTTTCGATCAGCAACACCTTAACCTCGCCCTTATCGGCGATGGGGCGGTGCAGGGTCCCTTTGGGAATAACGATCAGTTCGCCGGGGGCAAGCGCTTCGGTGCGATCACGAAATTCCATACGCAATTGACCATCCAGAATGTAAAACATCTCGTCTGCATCCCCATGGGCATGCCAGGGAAAATCGCCATCAAGCCGGGTCAGCTTGATGTGGTAATCATCAAGGTCAGCTATGATCTTTGGTGACCAGGTTTCGGAAAAGCGCGAAAATTGCGCCTCCAGATTGACTTTGAGGCTCATAGGCTCGCCTCTTCAATGGCGACCCAGGCCTTGGCGCATCCTTTGGTCAGATCGCGCACCCGGGCAATATAGGTGGCCCGGTCGGTGGCCGAAACAACGCCCCGCGCATCCAGCATATTAAAGGCATGGCTGGCTTTCAGGGCAAAATCATAGGCCGGCAGGGGCAAATTGCGTTCCAGCAGGGCGGCGCATTGCGCCTCGGCATCTTCAAACCAGCGTTTGAACATGTCGGTATTGGCCACTTCGAAATTATATTCAGAGAACTCGCGCTCGTTTTCCTGAAACACATCACCGTATTTCAGGCCCGCGCCGTTGAAATCCAGATCATAAATGCTGTCCACGCCCTGCACATAAGTGGCCAGACGCTCCAGCCCATAGGTCAGCTCGCCGGAAACCGGGGAAACATCCAGCCCGCCGACTTGCTGAAAATAGGTAAACTGGCTGACTTCCATGCCATCGCACCAGACCTCCCAGCCCAGCCCCCAGGCCCCCACGGTTGGGTTTTCCCAGTCATCCTCGACAAAGCGCACATCATGCAGCTTCATGTCGATACCAATGGCGGCGAGGCTTTTCAGATACAAATCCTGAATGTCGTCCGGATTGGGCTTCAGGATCACCTGAAACTGGTAATAATGCTGCAAACGGTTGGGGTTTTCCCCATAGCGGCCATCGGCCGGGCGGCGCGAGGGCTGTACATAGGCGGCGCGCCAGTCCTTTGGCCCCAGGGCGCGTAAAGACGTTGCCGGGTGCAAAGTGCCTGCCCCCACTTCCAGATCATAGGGTTGCAGGATCGCGCATCCCTGCTCTGCCCAGAACGATTGCAGGGTAAGGATCAGATCCTGAAAGCTAAGCGGTTTTTTGTCTCTTTTGGCCATGGCGATTGACCTAGCCAGACCAACCCCAAAGCGCAAGCGCTTATCTGTCTTTAGGGCCCAGATTAATCTGTGATTGCCCCTTCATGATGGCCTCTGCCATCGGGGTAAAGGTGCGTCCTGTCTCGTGAACAACCAAAGGCGACAGGATCACCAGCGGGGTTTTGACATTTCTTCGGGCCCGTATGATGATCCGGTGCGCCGCCTCACCAGCCCGTGGCACAATCGGTAAAATGCGAATGTCACCGGCCCGGCCATAAAAGCCCGCCAGACAGTCGTTCAACCGCTCGGCCCGCTGGATCAGTGTGATATACCCCTTGGCCCGGGTCAGGCGCAGGGCCGTGTCGATCCAGTCCCGCAACGTCAGACCATTATTGACAAAGGCACTGTCTTTACCGGTTTTGGGGCGACGAATGGCCGACGGGTCGTCAAAATAGGGCGGGTTCAAAAATACCTGATCAAAGCTGTCCGGGCGCAATTGAGAGGGCGGATTGGCCACACTGCCCTGCACCACTTCAACACGGTCCTGCATGGCGTTTTTGACAACATTGTCCCGCGCGAGGGCAAAAGCCCCCTGGTGTTTTTCCAGCCCAATGAAGTGAGCCTGAGGGTTTTGATGGGCCGCACACAAGAGGGCCGTACCCGCCCCGCAGCCCAGTTCCAGCGCCTTGGCACCGGATTTCAGACGCACCACCGCGGCCAGCAAAACCGCGTCCAGCCCCGCACGATAGCCCTCGGCCTGGCGCACCATCACCTGTCCGTCCAGAAACGTAATTTTTTCAGTCATGGTCGGCTTCGTACTCTTTTTTGATGGCCATGACGGTTTCGCGCGCTTCGACTTCTTCCTCGTCCAGCACCATAAGGCGGCGTTGTATCGCAATCACAGACCCATCCAACACACTGGAATGATTGTCAAAAATTACGGGATGCAAGCCTGCATCCCGTAATACCATTTCCGCGTAAGACAGAAACACCACATCATTCGTGCGTATAATCTCTTTCATTATGGCTCCCGGGATTGTGTGCTGTTGAGCGTTTACAGAAACACAACTCCCCTTGCCGCGCAATCGGCCACTCTCTATCCTTCACTTGGGATGAACCTGTTCAGGGGGCCTTTTGGTGCTGACATCAACTACCACAAAGCCTGAGCCCATGGCGGGCGCGAATGCGATGACTCGTCTCGAAGCCGCATTTTCAGACGAGATGGCGCAGGTCAATGCGTTGATCATCGAGCGTATGCAAAGCCCGGTGGGCATGATCCCTGATCTTGCGGCCCATCTGGTCAGTGCCGGGGGAAAACGCCTGCGTCCGCTGATCACGCTGGCGAGCGCCGATCTGGCCGGGTATCAGGGGGACGCCCATTTCAAGCTGGCCGCGACGGTGGAATTTATCCATTCGGCGACTTTATTGCACGATGACATTGTTGATGGTTCGCCCATGCGCCGGGGCAAGCCGGCGGCCAACACGGTGTGGGGGAATGCCGCTTCGGTGCTGGTGGGGGACTTTCTCTTTGCCCGGGCATTTTCGCTGATGGTGGAAACCGGACGCTTGCGCGTGCTGGACATTCTGGCCGGAGCCTCGTCCATCATTGCCGAGGGCGAAGTACGCCAACTCGCCGCCATCGCCAATCTGGATATGAGTGAACAGGAATACATGCAGATCATAGAGGCCAAAACCGCCGAGCTGTTTGCCTCTGCCGCAAGGGTGTCTGCGGTGATTGCCGATCTGCCCAAAGCGCAGGAAGTGGCGCTGGACCGTTATGGGCGCGAACTGGGCCTGGCCTTTCAGCTGGTGGATGATGCCCTGGACTATGCCGGCAATGCCAAAAAACTGGGCAAGGCCGTGGGGGACGATTTTCGCGAGGGCAAAATCACCATGCCCGTGGCCAAGGCCATGCAAGCTGGCAGTACGAAAGAACAAGAGTTTTGGACCGAAATTTTTAGCAAACCAGAGCGCACCAAACAGGATATGGACAAAGCCATGGCGCTTATTTCCAGCCATAATGCCGTTCAGTTAACGCTGGATCAGGCTGATGTGCATATCCAGAATGCCAAAGCAGCACTGCAATGCTTTAAGCCCGGCAACACCCGTACATTGCTCTGTGATGTCTGTGATTTTGTACTCGAGCGATCATTTTAGAATGATCATACCCGACTGGCTTTTCTATATTTTATCAACGCTATTTGCGGGCCTGCTGATTGCATTTTCCCTGCAATACTGGCCGGGACAGACACATGAAGCCAACCCGTTTGATGCCCCGCCAGAGGCGGGTCTGGTGATCAAAGGGAAGCAATTGGGTCTGATGCAGGCTGCCCAGGGCCTGACAGCCGAAATCATGGAAGAAGACGACACCGTTTTTCTGCGGGCAGCCGCCGGGCAGAAACCCGATGAAGGCGTACGTTCGGCAGGCGTATTCCTGACCTTGCCCAAAAAGTACAGCACCGCCTATGCCAATTCCATGATCGAGTATACCATGGTAGTGCGCGGCGCAGGCCCCACCCCCTCACCTAAAATCATCATCGCATATTATGCCCCAGGCAGAGGCAACAGCCCCCGTAAGATGTGTACCTTAAGTCCGCAATGGACACCGTGTACCATGCTCTATAAACCGCCCGCAGCCAATGACAATAATATGGTGGATTATGCCGGTATCTGGCCGGATCTGGAGGGGCTTAGCCGCACCGTCGACATCCGAGAAATTTCGATCAAACCTCATGCCAACACACCGGCAGAGGCTTCAAAATAGCCGCCGACGCAGCCGTTTTACGGCACCCAGCAATGGCATTTCAACCAACCGGTGCGTGACTTCCCCAGCAAAAATAGCCAAGCATAACAAGAGCGGCAGCATCAACAGATTGTCCATAATGCCCTCGCGGGCAAAAACAGCCCACAGGCGCCCGGCAGCACTGAGACTGAGGACATGGGTAAGATACAGTGCATAAGATTGATCCCCCAGCCAGACCAAAAGCCGGTTAAAATAAAAGCCGGCACGCTCAGCTCCCGCCGCCCCATACACAATCAATGAAGCCGCCGGGGCAAAGCTGGCGGCGCGGGGCCAGGTTTCCCAAAAGCTGAGCCCCATATTCATGGCAATCATACCGGCGACACCAAACCATAAACCGCCAAGGACCAAAGCGGTTTTCCACCCCCGGCCATCAAAGCGGCGATAGGCCAGCGCCGCCAGCGCCCCGCCCATAAATTCGAAGCTCAAGGGATGAGTCAGCAGGCGCAAAACGGCACCATGGTCCCCCGCCCCCATTAAAAATCCGCCCAGAACCAGGACGCCCCAAAGCACCAACCCCCATTTTCTGAAGGGCATGGGCAGAAAAATCAGGCCAGCAAAGACCAGATAAAAATACATTTCGTGGATCAGCGTCCACCCCACGGCAAGTAGGGGAGGATATTTATACGGGAAAAGCGCAAAGGAGCGGATCAGAGAAACCTGGGTATTGCTGGCAAAAACCATATCCGGCCGGATCAGCCATATCCCCAACACCACCAGACTGACCAGCCAGTATAACGGATATATGCGACCAATGCGGGCAAACAGAAATGACAGGGAGGCGCGCCATCCCTCTGCATTGCGCCACGCCACATAGACCATCACAAAACCGGAAATGGCAAAAAACAGGTCAACACCGGAAAGACCGACATTGAACACATCGCCCAGCAATCTATCGCCGGCATATTTGCGCTCAACACTCAGCAGATGTGTGAGCACCACTGCCAACACGGCAATCCCGCGTAATGCCTGAATATTGCCTAATCGCAGGGTCTGGGTAATAAGAGCCATGCCATCGATTAGCGGGATTAATGAAAACAGGGAATGCCATAAATGAATAAAACCGTATTTTCTCCCCCCGCCATGGTCACCATCCCGGTGGCGGGATCGGACGAACGCTTTGCGGTACGGCGCATTTTTTGTGCCGGAAAAAACTATGCGGACCATATTCGCGAAATGGGTGGGATAGATACCTCCAGACCACCTGTCATTTTTGCCAAGCCCGCCGATGCCCTGGTCAGTGATGGGCGCAATGTGCCCTATCCACGGGCCAGCCAGGACGTGCATCACGAGGTGGAACTGGTACTGGCCCTTGGCAAACCCCTGCGCGATGCCAGTGAAGAAGACGCGGGCCAGGCCGTTTATGGCGTTGCCACCGGCGTGGATTTAACCCGCCGGGATTTACAGGCCCAGGCCAAAAAACATGGCGGCCCCTGGACCAGTGCCAAGGCCTTTGACCACAGCGCCCCCATTGGCCCCATCACGCCACTGGATGGACCATTAGAGAATTTGTACGGGCGCATCTGTCTAAGCGTGAATGGTGAAATTCGTCAGGATGGCGATTTGGCACAAATGCTCTGGCCGCCGCGGCGACTATTGGCCTATTTATCAACATTATTTGATCTGAAAACCGGGGATCTGGTCTTTACCGGCACCCCGGCCGGCGTTGGCCCCGTGCAAATTGGCGATCAGGTTCAGGCCCGTATCGATGGGACAGAACCCCTGTCCTTTACCATCACAGCCACCGGCTAAACCGAATGCACCAGATAAAAGGTCAAATTGCCCAGAAACAACAAGGCGGCGACCATTAATATCCAGCGGGATGGCTGTTTTTTGGGGGCGCAACTGTCATGACCACAGGTCTGGACCCCGCAATCCCGCCGGGCACTGATCCATTGGGCCACGGCCCCAACCGATAATGCCAGCCCGGAAAAGATCAAAAGCGGCAATTCAAACTGATGCATGAACAGATGAATATCGCCCACCCAGGGGGCCACGGCGGTCAAGGCCCCGGCCCCGACGGCCAAGGCAATAATATTCATCAAGGCTGGCAGGCCACAGCAAAATACGTGACTCAGCAAAGCGGCCAGATTGGCATGATGGGCAGCATGGGCAATGCGTTGCACAGCAGATCTTCCTGATTGTGCGCGACCCCACAAAAGCGCCGCGGCAAGTTTCGTTATATTATATCATTGCGAACTCGATGAAAAGCAAGCCCCGTGCTGTCACAAACCCAAAATAAAAATGATACAAAGAGCGACAAACCTTACGAAAAATTGATTTGCACATCTTCAGTTCGCGCCATACTAACACTTCTGTACGGGTAAAAGGCCATTTGATTGGCACTAGCGGTGCAAAAGCGAGGATAAGATCATGTTGAACCTACTGGGATGGCTGCTAAAGGCCATCATCACCATGGCCATTGGCATAATGGGGTTTACCTGGGAACCAAAGGAAGAGCTCAAGTCATCTCCCAAAAAGGAAGAGCGTGGCGACAAGATCATGCCTGTTTATCTGCAGGCCCCAATGCAAAAGTTCACCATTATCGAGGCCAGCCATACGGCAAGCACGGGCAATTGTGCTTCGGCCCCACAGCCAGTGGCCATACCCCTGCCAACACCAAAAATGCCCAAGACCATGCGCACCTATGGGATCTCTATTTAAGGCACGATTGTTAGCGCCCTTATCCGCGGGAAAACTTCTGAAACTTGATCCGCTTGGGCAGGTCCGCATCGGGGCCTAGACGGCGTTTCTTGTCTTCCAGATAATCAGCAAAATTACCCTCGAACCATTCCACATGACTGTCACCTTCAAAGGCCAGAATGTGGGTGGCAATGCGGTCCAGGAAAAACCGGTCGTGAGAGATAATCACGGCACAGCCGGCAAAATTCTCCAACCCTTCTTCCAGCGCCGCCAGGGTTTCCACATCCAGATCATTGGTCGGTTCATCAAGCAGCAGTAAATTGGCTTCGGTTTTGAGCATTTTGGCCAAATGCACCCGGTTACGTTCCCCGCCCGAGAGCTTGCCGACCGGCTTTTGCTGGTCGCCGCCCTTGAAATTGAACTGACCAACATAGGCACGGCTGGAAATTTCGCGCTTGCCCAGCGTGATCACATCGGCGCCACCAGAGATTTCCTCCCAGACATTTTTGCTGTCATCCAGCGCATCGCGGCTCTGATTGACATAGCCAAGTTTGACGGTTTCGCCCAGACGCAACTCGCCATCGTCCGGAGTATCCTCGCCCGCGATCATGCGAAAAAGGGTGGTTTTGCCCGCCCCATTGGGTCCTACCACACCGACAATGCCGCCGGGGGGTAGGCGAAAGCTCAGATCCTTGATCAGCAATTGATCGCCAAAACCCTTGCTGAGATTTTTGGCCTCGACCACGACCCCGCCCAGGCGCGGCCCTGGCGGAATGGTAATCTGGGCGGTGCCGACCTGTTGCTTTTCGGCCTGGTTGCGCAGCTCTTCATAGGCATCAATACGGGCCTTGGATTTGGCCTGACGCGCCTTGGGAGACGAGCGGATCCAGTCCAGTTCGCGGGCCAGGGCCTTGCGGCGTGTTTCATTTTCGCGCCCTTCCTGCACCATGCGTTTTTCTTTTTGGTCCAGCCAGGCCGAGTAATTGCCCTCATAGGGAATGCCTTTTCCGCGATCCAGCTCCAGGGTCCAATTAGTAAGATTGTTCAGAAAATACCGATCGTGGGTGACCAGAATGACGGCCCCTGGATACTCACTCAAATGATGTTCCAGCCAGGCCACAGATTCTGCATCCAAATGGTTGGTCGGTTCGTCCAACAAAAGCAGGTTGGGCTTGGCCAGCAACAACCGGCACAGGGCCACCCGGCGACGCTCGCCGCCCGACAGGTTTTCCACACTGGTTTCGCCGCGGGGACAGCGCAGGGCGTTCATTGCCATTTCGATCTTGGAATCAATGTCCCAGGCATCGGCGGCATCCACCTGCTCCTGCAGGACATTCATCTCTTCCATAGTCTCGTCCGAATACTCTTCGGCAAGTTTCATGGCGATGGCGTTGTAATCATCAAACAATTTTTTTTCGGCACAGCCTTCGATGACATTGCCCCAGACATCCTTGGCCGGGTCCAGCTCCGGCTCCTGTGGCAAGTAACCAGCCGTAGCCCCTTTGGCCAGCCAGGCCTCGCCGGTGAAATCTTGATCCTGACCGGCCATAATGCGTAAGAGTGTAGATTTACCAGACCCGTTCACCCCGACAACGCCAATTTTGGCATCGGGAAAAAATGACAGATGAATCCCATCCAGCACTTTTTTACCGCCGGTATAAACCTTGGATAAATCCTGCATGTGGTAGATATATTGATAGGATGCCATTCTTGCCTCACCTGCTATGCCCGTCTTGACGCGCACATGTATCTTTGGTGACCATATCTGGCAACACCGTGAAACATTGCAAGGCCAAGCCCCTTCATGAAAGCAATTTAAGTTCTTTCTAAGGTTATGTGCTGTTAGGTTTAAAAACGAACACCCTTTAGGTGACATTGGCAAAATTCTCATTTGGTATACTGAATTGACATCAAAGCCTTCTCACATCATGACGCTGACCGGCCTGGCAAACCCTATGGGCATGCTGGGCCGTTTGGGATTGGTCATGCTGTGTGCTGCTTTGGTGCTGGCCGGGTGCAAACCTAAAAAACCGTCCACACCACAAACGCCGACCGCCACTCAGGAGACGACAAAACCTGTCACGCCCAACCCGCTCATCAGTCGGCAAGACCTTTTCAGCAATCCGGTACAATATCAGGGCCGGATCAGCCCCGATGGGGCCAAGGTCAGCTGGCTCGCCCTTAGCGATGGTGCCCTGAACCTGTTTGTCGCCGATGCCGATGGCTCCACCCCGCCCAAGCAGTATACCTTTGGCAAGGATGGTGTGGAATTGCACCGCTGGACCCCCAACAGTGCCTATATTCTTTACGCTGGCACCTTTGCCGACACTAAAACCACCCGCGTTTTTGCACTGAATGTGCAAACCGGGGCGGTGCGCGACCTGGTGCCGGTTAATGAAGGCGATTATGTATGGCTGGTCGGGGTTTCCAAAAACTGGCCCAATACGGCGCTTGTCCGGCTACGGCGCGCCGGCCAACCCAATTTTGATCTCTACCGGATTAATCTGGAAAGCGGTGAAAAAACACTGGTCGCCAAGAATCCCGGCTTTGCCTATTGGGTAACCGACAGTGATTATGTGCCGCGTCTGGGCATTCGTAAAAACAAAAATGGCAGCCAAACCTGGATTGTGCTGGGACCGGGCGGCACCGCTTTACCCCTGTTGTCCGTCAAGGCTGACGATGTACCAAGAACCCGACCAGAGCAAATGGATGCGACCTCTACCAGCCTGTATCTGATTGATGGGCGGGACAGAGAATTTTCTGCCTTTACCCGCATCGATCTGCAAACCGGCGAACAGGAAATCCTGGCAACCGGCAAAGACGGCGATATCGAAACTACCCTGTTTCACCCCATTACCGCCCAGCCACTGGCCTATTTCACCAATGGTCCCCGCCCGCACTGGCAGAGCCTGTCGACTGGTTTTCAACCCATTCTCGATCAATTGGAAAAAACCCTGGGGCCACGATTTTTCATACTGGCGGCCACCAACACTGCCGAACAACTGGTCATCTATAGTGATCGCCCTGACCAGCCGGGCGTATATTCTCTGTATGACCTGGAAGCCGATAAAATCACCACCCTTTTCGAGACCATGCCAGCGCTGGAAAATCGCAAACTGGCCAAGTCTGAAATCCTCAAAATTCAGGCGCGGGACGGCATGGAACTGACCGCCTATTTCACCCCGGCCCGGGGAGAGCAGCCCACCAGAGCACCTCTGGTGGTTTTACCCCAGCCCTGGCTGAATTCACGGGTTGAATACGGCTTTGACCCGCGCATTCAATGGCTCAGCAATCGGGGCTATAATGTGCTGGAGGTGAATACACGCGGGGCGGTTGGCCTTGGAAAATCTTATACAGAGGCCGGAACCGGCAAAGGCATTTTGCTGGCCAAAACCGACCTTGAAGACGCGGTCAATGCGGTGCTGGACAATGAACTGGCCGACAAAACCCGCGTCGCCGGTTTTGGTTGGGGCAATGGTGGCCGTATGATTCTGAATTTGGCGGCCCTCAAAGGCTCGCCATTGCAGTGTGCGTTGGTGATTGATCCCATTATCGACGTGCAAAACGCCATTATGAATGGCCAGCAGAAAGGCCAGGCGAAAAGATATATACGCTGGTTGGCTGGCACACAGGGGCGACCCGACCCCAGACTGGCCAAGGCGATTTCCCCTCTTAGCCATACCAACAGTATCAAAGCTTCGGTGTTGCTACTGCAAAGCCACACCAATGCCATGCTGGACCCGGATTTAGCCCGCCAGTTTGTCAAAGATATTCGTCAAAACGGCGGCAATGCGGCCATGGTCTATTTCCCGGAAATTACAGAAAAACTGTTCGGGCAACCGGAATTCATTCCCTATGCTGCTTTATCAGAAGCGTTTCTGGCAAAATGCCTGGATGGTCAGGCCGAACCGGTTGGCAATACCCTGGACACCCTGACCATGGAAGTAAATGCAGGCCCCGCCGGCGTTCCCGGTCTGAAATTACGCCAGGCAGAGTAAATCCGCGCAAATGGCTTCCAGCCCGGCTTTGTCATCTTCGTCAAAGGCATTGGCTTGCGTACTATCGATATCCATCACCGCGCATAATTTTCCGTCCTGGTCAAAAACCGGCACCACGATTTCTGAATTGGTGGCGCTGTCACAGGCAATGTGGTCAGCAAACGCATGCACATCGGCCACCAATTGCGTCTCGCCGGTGCGCGCCGCCGCGCCGCAAACGCCCCGCGAAAAGGCAATGCGCAAACATCCCAATGTGCCCTGATACGGCCCCACGACCAGTTCATCACCTTTGTTGGGGTCCACTTCATAAAACCCGGTCCAGTAAAAGCGTGGGGCGAATGCCTGGCTTAGAAGACAGGCGGCGGTGGCAAAGCGCGCCGTACGGCTCGGCTCGCCAGCAATCACCGCGTTAATTTGCTGGTGCACATCGGCGTATTGGGCAGATTTTGACATGGGCATTCTCTTAACAGGCGGAGCCATTACTTAAGCAGCATCCCGGCCTGTGCCAAGACTTTGCGCATCAGGCTAGGCAATGCCTCTTCATCCAGCTTGTGGCAGGACGCCCACCAGCCCTCATTGGTTTGATATCCCTCGGAGGCTTCTGCCTTATAGATATCCAGTTCCAGCGCAAAATGGGTGAAGACATGACGGACAGAGCCCACATTGTGCCAATTGGCTTCAACCGGGGCCGACATCATTACCGTCTCCGTTACTTCCTTTTGTGCCTGCCATGAGCTGTTTGGCACTTCGCTCATCCCGCCCAACAGGCCTTTAGCCGGGCGGCGGCGCAATAATACGGTATCATCGCGGCACAGCACAAAGGCCGCCCCATAGCGCACCGGCCGGGCGACTTTGGGACGACGACGGGGGTAGGCATCTGGCTTGCCCGTTTTGGTGGCCAGACAATGACGTTCCAGCGGACAAAGGTCGCATTTGGGGTTTTTGGGGCGGCAAATGGTTGCCCCCAAATCCATCAGGGCCTGTGGCCAGTCCGCCGCGCGGTATTCCAACACATAATGAGCGGCCAGAGATTTCAATTCCGGCTTGGCATCTGGCAGGGGCCTCTCCACCTGGTGCAGCCGCGCCATTACCCGTTCCACATTGCCATCCACCACATTGGTTGGCAGATCATGGACAATGGCGGCGATGGCCGCCGCGGTATAGTCGCCAATGCCAGGCAGGGTGCGCAATTCTGCCTCGGTTTGCGGGAAAACACCGCCATGCTGGTCCACCACCCTTTGGGCACAGGCATGCAGATTGCGCGCCCGGGCATAATAGCCAAGCCCGGCCCAGCAGGTCAGGACGTCCTCCAGCGGCGCGGCGGCCAAATGCTCGACCCCTGGCCAGCGAT
Source organism: Robiginitomaculum sp. (assembly GCA_030949705.1). Classification (GTDB taxonomy): domain Bacteria; phylum Pseudomonadota; class Alphaproteobacteria; order Caulobacterales; family Maricaulaceae; genus Robiginitomaculum_B. The sequence goes on from JAUZSF010000009.1 coordinate 27,430, forward strand.
CCAGGAATGCAGCATAATAGTCTTTCACCGCGGTTACGCTGGTTTGTTGTAACATGATCTCGCTCAGCCATACCCCATAAGGGTCCGGCCTTTGCCCTTCTGAGCGGGCCACAGGTAAAACCCGCCAGGGCAGATCACGGGCATGGCCGTCATACCAGTCCAGCAGAGCCTTTCGGCATACCTGAACGGTTTTGGGCAGTGGTATGATTGAATCAGTGTCCATAGAGGCGCATCATGGCCCGATGAACACGGGTAATAAAGACAGCTCTCCATCGGCGGCCCTCAAGGCACACTTGCGCCAACAGCGCGCACGGCGAGATATAGACCCTGATCGCGCCGCCCAGCTCTTGAACCTGCCAACCCGGCGGGCGGCTCGCCCGGTTCCCAAAATCGGGCGCAAAGTATTGGGTATTGTCCGCCCGCTGGTACGGGGAAACGGGGCCAGTTTAAACGAACTTTCCATGCGCTGGCCGGAACTGGCCGGGCCACGCCTCTTGCGTATTTGCGAACTGGAAAAAATGTCCCGAAGTCGCGATGGCACAGTTTTGCATATAGTGGCGCGCGGCGGCGCAGGTGCAGCTCTGGTCGAACTGGAAAGCAAGGCCCTGATCGCGCGGATCAATGCGGCCTTTGGCCGAAATTTCATTAGCCGCCTGCGCATACGTCAGGGCAGAATTGGGGGCCCAGCCCCCAAACCACGTCCCAACCAACCGCATTATGGGCCCAGCCCGGCAGACCTGGCAGCATTGGAAAAGAAACTCGAGCGCCTCCCCGATGGGCCCATACGCCAATCGGCACGGCAATTAGGACTTGCCTTGCTGGCGCGCAACGTTAAGCCAGACTAGAATATGGACTTAAAGGCTGGCCTTTAAGTATTGCACAGACCCAAGAATCGTAAGTTTATAACCCTTCGGGAGATTTTCATGTTTTTTTCACGACGTCTTTTTATTGCCTTAACGCCACTTGTCCTTGGCGTTGCCCTTGCCGCCTGCGGCGGCAATGGTTCCAACGGGTCTACACGCTCGGCGGCGGAACGGGATGACGATATGGCCATGGGCGATCCCAAGGCTCCGATTGTAGTGATTGAATATGCATCGCTGACCTGTCCGCACTGCGCCGACTTTCATGAAGAAATCTTTCCCGAGTTGAAAAAGAAATACATCGACACCGGCAAAGTACGCTTTGTCTTTCGCCAGTTTCCAACCCCGCCGGTTCCCTATGCCGTTGGCGGCGAGGCGGTGGCCCGGTGCGCCGGTCCAGACAAATATTTTGACCTGCTGGATATCCTGTATGCGAAACAGCGCTATTGGGTGACCTCGAACAATCCGCGCAAAGCCCTGATGGAAATGGCGGCCACGGCGGGAATCAGCCAGGCAGACTTTGATGCCTGTGTCAGCGATGAGGCCAATATCAAACGTATTCAGGAAGTCAGCAAACTGGCCCAGGAAGAGTTTAAAATCACCGGCACGCCATCCTTTGTCATCAATGGAAAATTACGGCCACGGGTACGCACGCTGGAAAGTTTTGAAGAAATCTTCAACCCGATTTTGGGCATCAAGCCCGAACCAAAGCCAGCGCCGGAAGCCGACGTAAAACCCGCAGCCGAACAAGGCGAGGATCACTGACACGTGCAATTCACCTCGCTCAAACTGGCGGGATTTAAATCCTTTATCGACCCGGCCGAATTTCGCATCGAGCCGGGCCTGACCGGTGTGGTGGGCCCCAATGGGTGTGGCAAGTCCAACATTCTGGAATCCCTGCGTTGGGTGATGGGGGCAAACTCCGCCAAGGCCATGCGCGCCGGGGCCATGGACGAGGTGATTTTTTCTGGCTCTACCGGACGCCCCGCACGCAACCATGCCGAGGTGGTGCTGATTGTCGACAATGCGGATCGCACCGCACCAGCGCGCTTTAATGATTGCGATGTGCTGGAAGTCTCCCGGCGCATTACCCGGGGAGCCGGATCCACCTATCGCATAAACGGTACCGAGGTTCGTGCCCGCGATGTGCAATTGCTGTTTGCCGATGCTTCATCGGGGGCCAATTCACCGGCGCTGGTGCGCCAGGGCCAGATCTCGGAACTGATCGCCGCCAAACCGCAAAACCGCCGCCGGGTACTGGAAGAGGCCGCCGGCATTTCCGGCCTGCATAACCGTCGCCACGAAGCAGAATTGCGCCTGCGCGCCGCCGAGAACAATCTTTCCCGGCTGGATGATGTCTTTGGCGAGATCGAAGCACAGCATGCACAGCTGAAACGACAGGTCCCGGGCCGCCACCCGCTATCGCAATCTGTCGGCGCAAATTCGCGCGCTGGAGGCCTTTGCCGCCCATTTGCGCTGGAACAGCGCCAAGACCCAGGTGGAAACCCTGCAAGCTGAATTACAGGCCATTACCGGCATGACCGGCGAGTTGGCCAGCGCCGCCAGTGCAGCCCGCACCGCCGCCGAGCAAAGCGCCGACGGTCTGGATGCCTTGCGCCAGGAAGAGGCCATCGCCGCGGCCCTGGTGGCCCGCACCAGCGCCGCCGTTGAAGCGGTCGAGCGCGATGCCCGCGAAGCCCAAGGCCATATCGACCGCCTGACCGCCCGTCTTGAAGAATTGGCCCGGGATCGGGAACATGAAGAAACCCTGATTGAGGATGGCAAGAATGCAATTATCCGCCTCGAAGAAGAAGAGCGCGCCTTGCAAAGTGCTGGGGTGGATGAAAGTGCAGTTGCAGAGCTGACCCGTCGCCGTGATGAAACCGCCAAGGCCCGGGCCGAGGCCGAAGCGGCCTTGTCTGCCATACAGGTGGAACGCGCCGGCCGGATGGCCGATCGCCGGGCCGCCGAACAGGCCTGTGCCCAGGCCAAGGCGCAAATGGAACGCGCCCAACAGGAGGTTACCCGCGCCGAGGCCACCCTGGCCAAGCTGACAGAAGATACGGTGGCCGAAGCCAGTTATCATGCGGCGCAAGAAGCCGTTCGCAAAGCGGAGCAGGCATTGGAAAGTGCCAGACAAGCCCTTGTCAGCGCTGAAAAGGCGCGACTGGATGCCGAAACCGCCGAGCGCGCCAGCCGGGATCGCTTTGATGATGCCCGCCGCCACGAAGCGGCTCTGCAGGCGGAAACCGATGGCTTGTCCAAAGCCTTGCAAGGGCAAAAGGGGCGCGATTGGCCAGAAATATCAGAACAGATCTGCGTCACCCCGGGGTATGAACGCGCGCTGGCCGTGGCGCTGGGTGATGACTTGCAGGCCTCCAGCGAGGAACAGGCCCCCATACACTGGCACAGCGCCCCCGCGGTTAGCGAAGCCCTGCCCGAGGGCGCAAGGTGCATGAGCGAATTTGTCAAAGGACCGGATGTCCTGACCGCCCGTTTATCGCAAATGGGCTTGGTGGACGCCGACAAGGGTGCCGTCCTGGCCATGCATCTTAAGCCCGGCCAGCGTCTGGTCAGCCGCGAAGGACATTTATGGCGCTGGGATGGTTTGCGCGCCAATGCCGATGCCCCGGCCCCGGCGGCACAACGTCTGGAACAGCGCAACCGGCTGGCTGCCCTGGCCCCCTTGTGCACCAGTGCCGCCAAAGAAACACAAATTGTCCGTCAGGCGTGGCTGGATGCCAAAGCCAATACCAGTGAAGCCCGCAGCGCCGAAAAAGCCGCCCGCAAGGCCCTGCCCGAACTGGAACAGGCAGTACGACTGGTATCGGCACAACTGGCCGAACTGGACCGCCAGCAAAGCGCCCAAGGTGCCCGGGCGCAGGCACAACAAGAAGCCCTGATACGCTGGCAGGAAGCCTGGGCAGAGGCAAAAGAGACGGTCGCCGAGGCCGAGGCGGCACTGGCCGCCCTGCCCGGCCAGAATACCGAAGAGGATCGTCGCGTATTGGCGCAGGCCGAGGAAGAAGCCCAACAGGCCCGCGCCACGGCCGCCGATGCAGACGGGGCCTTGCGAGCACTGGTTCGTGAGGCCGAAGTCCGGGCCGCCCGCCTGAGTGCGATCGAGGCAGAGCTGGGCCAATGGCGTGAACGCACCGATAAGGCAACGGCCCGTATCGAGGCCTTACAGGCGCGCGAGCAAACCTGTCAGCATGATCTGGAACAGGCCCGTTCTGTCCCTGAGAAGATCAAGGAACGGCGCGCCAAGGCCTTTGCCGCGGCCAGAGAAGCCGAGGAGCGGCGCACCGCCGCCGCCGACAAGCTGGCCCAGGCCGAAGGCCAACGCCGCGAGGCCGAAAGTCATGCCCGCGAGGTCGAGGCCGAAGCGGCAAAATTGCGCGAACAACGCGCCGGCGGCGAAGCCCGTTTGCAAAGCGCGCAGGAAAGGCTGGCGGAAATTATCACCCATATCCAGGAAACCCTGCATTGCGCCCCCGAAGAACTGGCGGCGCAAGGGGAAGCGTTAAACGACCTTCCCGCCGATGTGCACAGCGCCGAACAAAAGCTGGAAACCCTGCGCCGTCATCGTGATGGCATCGGCCCGGTGAATCTGCGCGCCGCCGAAGAGGCTGAAGAGGCCGAAGAGCGCCTGAAATCCATGGGGGCGGATCGCGATGATCTGATGGCCGCCATTGCCAAGTTGCGCCGGGGCATTGAAAGTCTGAACGCCGAAGGGCGCACCCGCCTGCTGGCTGCCTTTGACGAGATTAACGGTCATTTCCAATCCCTGTTCCTGACCCTGTTTGGTGGCGGCCAAGCCGAATTGCGCCTGACCGAATCAGATGATCCACTGGATGCCGGCCTTGAAATTTATGCCAGCCCGCCGGGTAAAAAGCTCGACACCATGAGTTTGCTCTCTGGCGGCGAACAATCTCTCACCGCCGTGGCGCTGATTTTTGCAGTATTTTTGTCCAATCCGGCCCCGGTTTGTGTGCTGGACGAGGTGGAGGCCCCGCTGGATGATGCCAATGTGGATCGCTTTGCGCCATGCTGGATGAAATGCGCCGCCGCACCAATACCCGCTTTGTCATCATCACCCACAATCCGGTGACTATGTCGCGGGTTGACCGCCTTTATGGCGTTACCATGGCCGAACGCGGGGTTTCGCAATTGGTGTCTGTTGATTTGCAGCGGGCCGAAACCCTGGCAGCCGCCCAATAGCGAAAATATATTTTATTGTTATTTTACAACAATTTATATACTTTCAATGCGCCTTGACTTGGGGATAGGGCACAGATAGATTGCGCCGCGATCCTGGGCGTTTTCCCTGCACAGTGAAAGCCATGCCTGATGACCGAAGAAGACGACCTGCCCAAAGCCTCCGATGAACTTGAACGCCTTGCCGCCCGACTGGAAGTCGAACGTCACCAGGCCAAGATCGAACAGGAAATACGGCGCACGGCAACCTCGGCACTGGGCGGCGGTTTTCGAATTGCAGTTGAAATGCTAGCAGCACTGGCCGTGGGCACAGGTTTGGGCTATATGGCCGACCGGATGCTTGGCACCTTGCCTTGGATCATGGTGGCAGGCATCTTTTTGGGCTTTGCCGCCGGGATGAGAAATATGATCCGTTCTGCTGAGCGTATGAATGCGAAGCGGGATGGTGAGGACGACAAGATGGGCTGAACGCGGCCGCTTTTGGTGGCGCGTTATGTAAGGGAAATGGGCTAGTGGATCCGCTTCACCAGTTTAATATTGAACGTTACGGAGAGTTCCACCTATTTGGGCTGGACCTGTCGTTTACCAATTCATCGTTTTTCGCCCTGCTGGCCGTAGCGCTGGTCGTGGCCTTTTTGGGCTTTGGTTCGCGCAAACGCGCTCTGGTTCCTGGCCGCATGCAATCGCTGGCCGAACTGTTCTATGAATTTGTCGCGCAAATGGTGCGTTCCACCATGGGCCAGGAAGGGTTCAAGTTCTTCCCCCTGATTTTCAGTATTTTTGCCTTTGTGCTGACCAGCAACCTTTTGGGCATGTTCCCATACTTCTTTACCGTCACCAGTCACATTGCGGTGACCGGGGCACTGTCTCTGATGGTGATCAGCGTGGTGATCATTTACGGCTTTTTGAAGCACGGTCTTAAGTTCTTTAAACTGTTTGCGCCGTCCGGCCTGCCGCTGGCGCTGTACTTTGTCATTGTACCGATCGAGATTATTTCATTTCTGGCGCGCCCGTTCAGTCTGGCCATCCGGCTGTTTGCCAACATGATGGCTGGCCACGCGCTGATGAAAGTTTTTGCCAGCTTTATCATTATGCTGGGCAGCGCCGGGGCGTTCAGTGTTCTGGCCATCCTTCCTTTCCTGACCAATACCGCTGTGGTCGGTCTGGAATTCCTCATTGCATTTTTGCAAGCCTATGTGTTTGCCCTGTTGTCGTGCATTTATCTTAGCGACGTCTCGGCAGAACATATTGGTCACTAACTGAACTTTTGGATTTCACTGGTTATTTTCGGAGAAGAATAATGGAACCAGCAGCAGCTAAACTCATCGGTGCCGGCCTTGCCTGTATCGCTCTTGCCGGCGCCGGCATTGGCATCGGCACCATCTTTGGTGCCTATTTGCAAGGTGCCCTGCGTAACCCGTCGGCCGCCGCCGGACAGTTTACCAACCTGCTTATCGGCTTTGCCCTGGCAGAATTCACCGGCCTCCTGGGCTTTGTGATGGGTATGCTTCTTCTGTTCGTATTTTAGGGCTGATCCCTATTAAACGCATCGGATGATGAGATGATTGTGTTTTTCGATACCGGCAAAGCGGCAGGTCATGCCGTTGAGGCCACCGAGCATGCTGTGGAAGCGGCCGAGCACACCAGTGGCGGTATGCCACAGCTCGACTTTTCCACCTTCCCCAGCCAGATTTTCTGGCTGGCCATTGCTTTTGTGCTTTTGTACCTGGCGCTGGACCGGTATCTGATCCCGCGGATTGGCGGGGCCATAGAAGAACGCAAAGATCGCATTGCAGATGATCTGGACATGGCTGCCCGTAAAAAGGCTGAGGCCGATGCAGCCATGTTGGCATACGACAAAAACCTGGCCGATGCCCGGGCCAAGGCCAGCTTTATTGCGGCTGAGAACCGGGCCGCCCTGGACGAGCAATTGGCCAAGGAAACGGCAGCGCAGGAAGCGGAATTGGACAAGTCAGCAGCCAAGGCGGAAAAACAAATCGCCAAGGCCCGCAGCGAAGCCATGAAGCATGTTGAAGAGATCGCCCTGGATGTTGCCGCCGAAATGGTTGCCACCCTTGGCGGCATCAAGGCCGACCCCAAAAAACTGCAAAAGGCACTGGATACGGCCCGTGCCGGGAGTGCAGCCTCATGAGCCTGATCAGTATCATCCTTCTGGAAACCGCCGAACACGGGGCCACTTCGCCTGGCCTAATAGACTTCGCCGATCCACGACTGTGGGTATTTTTCTCGCTGGCCATTCTGGTGGCCCTGGTCCTGTGGAAAAAGGTGCCGGCACTGGTCACCAAGTCACTGGACGAGCGGGCCGACGCCATTCGCAAAGAGCTGGACGATGCCCGGCGCCTGCGCGAAGAAGCACAGGAATTGCTGGCCTCTTATGAGCGCCGCCAACGTGAGGCGGAAAAAGAAGCCGAAGACATTATTACCCAGGCCAAGCATGAGGCAGAGCTGTTTGCCCGCGATGCCCGCGAGAGATTGCAAGATATGCTGCAACGGCGTGCCGAAGCCGCCAAACGCAAGATTGCCCAGGCCGAAACCCGTGCCGCGGCCGATGTGCGTGCCCATGCGGCGGCTCTCGCCTCGGCGACCACCAAAATTGCGTTGGAAGAGTCCCTGACCAAAACAGCACAAAGCAAGCTGGTCAATGAAAGCATTGAAGAACTGGGCAAAAGCCTGCAATAGCCAGCACTCTTTCGTCACTGCAAGAATTGAAAACGCCCGCTGATAGCGGGCGTTTTTATTTGACTTAGTTTTTCTTGCGCCTTTTGGCAAAAAAGCCCCGAATATGCTTGCCGGTTTTGGGATAGCGGGCCAGAAAACTGCCCATGGTGCGTCGCGCCCGGCGGGAATTACGTACCAGCACTACCACACCGCTGGCCGTCACGATGCCGCCAATGGGTATGGGAAACGGGATCAGCGGCAACCCCACCGCAATCAGGGCCACGCCACCGGCCACACGGGCCTTGCGGGCAATGGCTTCGCGGCGCGTCTCGTTATCAAAATCGAGAGGTTCAAAATCCATTTTCTTCTCCTCTCCCCTGCCCGTAAAATCTAGGTAGATTACCACGGAATGGCAAGGTAGATGACGCAGATGTTATTTTCCCTGCCAATAACTCAGCAAGGGCTCAACCACAGGCCGTGGCCGCTCTTTCACCTTGTCTTTGGCGGTGCCCAGATGGAAAAAGCCGGCAAAGCGCTCATGGTCCTGCAGTCCGAATTCCTTGGCAATCTGGCGATCAAAGGCCATCCAGCCGGTTAACCATGAACCGGCCCATCCAGCCGCATTGGCAACCAGCAACAGGTTGAAACACAGGGCCCCCACCGATAATTCCTGCTCCCATACCGGGGTTTTGTGGTCGTGATCGGGGCTGGAAATCACTGCGATCACCAAAGGTGCACAGCAAAAGCGGCGACGCTCGCGATCCAGCTCTTCCACGGAGGCTCGGGGATTTAGCTCCCGATACCGGGCGGCAAAAACCTCGCCGGCACGGGCACGGGCCGACCCGTCAAAAACCATAACTCGCCAGGGGGACAGGCGGCGATGATCCGGCACCCGCATGGCCAATCGCAGTATTTGGGATATTTCTTCGCGGTTGGGGCCAGGTTCCTTCAGGGCGGCCGCCGGGAAAGACCGGCGCACATTTAAAAATGCCAGCACCTTTGCATTGGGATGACTGGCCGCCAGCATGGCATCTGCCGCCGGGGCTTCGGGATATAGGCTCATCATGTTACCTTTTGACGAATCTTTGACGTCACAGGCATATAGGCCCTATATAGAATTGCAAAAGGGGGCTTTGCATTTTGGCAGAGCAAAAAGGAGTTTGGGGTCAGCATGAGTACTGTTGAGATGGACCCACAATGTTGTTGCGCCACACCGGCAGAACGGCGACGGGAAAAAATGCGCGAGGCGATTATTGCCGCCGCGCAGGCGATCTTTACCAAAGACGGGGAGGCTGGCCTCTCTATGCGGCGCCTTGCCGAAGCCATCGATTATTCACCGGCAGCGCTGTATAAATATTTTGCTTCCAAAGACGACCTGTTCGAGGCCGTACGCGAACAGTTTTTCGAACGCCTGCTAAAACGTATGGACGAGGCCAGCTGTGGCAGCGGCACCACACGGGAATTATTCGAGGCCTGTGGACGATCCTATATTGAAACCGCCCTTGAAGAACCCAACACCTATATCATGGCCTTTACCGGGCTGGGTGATGACAGCAAACCGGAAAAAGGCACCTTTAGCTATGCCGCCGCCGAGCAGCTGGAAAGCATGATTGAGAAAGGCATGAGTGAAGGGGTCATTCGCCAGGTCGATCTGGCCCTGGCCGGCAAAGCGGTCTGGGCCGCAGTACATGGTCTGGCCACCTTGTTGATCCAGATCCCCTCTATGCCCGGCGGGGTCACCCACGAGACCGAACATACCCGCGAGGATATGATCCAGTTTCAGACGGACTTTATCTGGCGTGGCCTGGTCAAATAAGGCAACGCACAGCCTTCGCGGTGAGTGGCCATGTTGCGGGCTCTATTTTCCCAACACTCGCTTTCTTTCCTCGAACTCTTTTTGATCGATTTCACCTTTGGCAAAGCGCGCCTCCAGGATATCCAGTGCGGATGCGGACTGCCCAGCACGATTGCGGTTACTGCCGTCCGGATTGTTAATGCCAACCAACAGCCGAACGATTACAAACAAGACCAAAATGAAAAAAATCGGTCCTAATATCATGCCATACCAAGGCATAACGCCCCAAGATCCCATAACCTTTCTCCTTTCCGAACTTTGCGATTTCAAAACTTAGGGTCAGACCCCTAGAAGGTTTTCTGGCAGGCGAAGATACCCCGGCCCACCAACCACAGGCTGGCACCATATAGATGGTGTTTTATATACGGTTTTTCAAAGTCACTCGGTGCGTTTGAATTTCGGGGATCGCGATTTCATTTGTGATGGCATTAACGCCATCATAGCCCTATGCCCCGTTTTTACCCAAGGCCTCACGCACCTTGCCGTACTCACCGCCCCAGTTGTCGGTCATGGTATCACGAATCGCCCATAGTTCCGGATAAAACTGGCGGCGGATTCCCTCTTTCAGCAAATCCACGGACCGCCCCTTCAAAGATTTGGCACCAAACCCAATGCTGCGGGCGATCAATTGCATATGGCGATAGCCAAATCGCTGGAACATGGAATCAAACTGGGCCAGACATTCGGCCACCTTATAGGCATCACAATGACAATATTCACTGTCATAAATGCTCTCCACCGTTTTGCCGTCGGCTTCCAGATAGTACTTGTTAAAGGTTTCCCACAGTAACGGCCCCATGCGAATCAGCACCCGAAAGCCCGGGGATTCCTGGCCGCTGCCATTGCCAAGCGCCAGACGAATTTGCTGGTATTCCTTGGGCGACATGGTTTCCAGCAATGCCAACTGTTCATTCATCATGCTTTGCAACAGGTCCACCCGGCCAAACAGCGTTAAAACCCGATTGGTGTTTTTCTCGGCCATGTATTCATCAATATCAAGCAGAGTGTAGGCCATCAGCTTCATCCACAGTTCTTCAACCTGATGGACAATCTGAAACTGCAATTCGTCCTTATTACAAAAATCCTCAAACGGTTTTTGACAGGCGAGCAGCGCATCAGAGTTCAGATAAACTTCATAGTCGAGGCCCGTTTGGCCTTTCATCATCTTATAAAAACTCTGGCGATCCATAAGCTGTTCTCCGCTGCGCATGATGTGCCGACTGCCTCGCAAAGGCGGCCCTTTGATCAGTGGAGGATAACGCTTGCCTTAAAGCTATTCAAAGTGTTTTTCTCTATATAACTTTTCTTTTATAAAATTATATACTAAATTAATAAAAATTTCATGATAATATGTTGAGATCACCATGAACAAACACCGCCCACTCGACAAAACTGATCAGAAAATCCTGGCTGTATTGCAGCGTGAAGGCCGGATCAGCAATGTCATGCTGGCCAAGCGGGTCAACCTGTCGCCCACCCCCTGCATGCACCGGGTACGACAGCTGGAGGAGGCAGGCTATATTGCCGGTTATCGCGCGGTGCTGGATCCTGAAACGTTGGGTCTGAAGGTCTGTGCCTTTGTTTCCATCAAGCTGGAACGCAACACCCGCGATCAGGCCGAGGCCTTTGAGGCGGCCATTGCGACCATCCCGGAAGCCAGTGAATATTATTCTACCGCCGGCACTCATGATTACATGTTAAAAATTTATGCGCGCGATCTGCGCGCTTACCAGCAGGTGATCAACGATAAAATCGCCACCTTGCCCTTCATTAACGACGTGCAATCGACCATCGTTTTGTCGGAACGACGCACCGGGGGTGGTCTGCATCCTTCGCCTCTTCAAACATAGTATTAAAACTGTCACACAATCTTCACAAAACTCGTCTATGGGCATCTTTGGAAGGGGCGCGAACCTCCACGCCTCCGGCAATGAGTAACTCCTGTGCAAAATCTTCTACCCATCGCCATGGCGGCTCTGGTCGTCGTTATGCTGCTTGCCTGGTTCAACGGTCGCACCAAGGCCATGGCCAGTGCCGGGGCGCATCCGTCAACCCTGCATTCCCTGCCGGGATATTCGGGCACCTATCTGGCCATCTGGTCGGTATTGCCCGCCTTTATTTTATTGGCGCTTTTTGGCCTGTTTGGCGACCTTCTATTGAATTTGCAAATGCGCCAAAACCTGCCAGCCGATATTCGGGCATTGCCGGTCGAACAGGTCGAGCTGTTTATGCGCAATGCCCGGGCGCTGGCGTTTGGGGGAACTGCCAGTGAAACCTCGACCGCCTTGCAGGAGGCGGCCAAAGCCTATGCCAACCTGTCGCGAATTAGCAATTTTGTCGTCATCGGTGCAGTAATCCTGCTCACCATTGGCGGCTTTTTGTATGCCCGTGGTCGCCTGGGCAAAAACTTTCGTGCTCGCAATCATGTCGAGGCGGTGATTTTTGGCGTTCTGGTAGTCTGTTCGGGAATTGCCATTCTGACCACCCTGGGCATTGTATTATCATTGCTGACCGAATCTCTGCGGTTTTTCAGCGAGATCAACGCCCTGGATTTTCTCTTTGGCCTGAAATGGTCGCCGCAAACTGCCTTGCGTGCCGATCAGGTCGGCCAGTCAGGCTCTTTTGGGGCCGTACCGCTTTTTGCCGGCACCTTCCTCATTACTTTTATTGCCATGGTAGTGGCCGCCCCAGTGGGCCTGTATTCCGCCATTTACCTTTCCGAATATGCCAAGCCCGCCACCCGGCGCATTGTGAAACCCATATTGGAAATCCTGGCCGGTGTACCGACCGTGGTTTATGGATTTTTTGCCCTTCTGACCATTGGCCCCTTTATTCGCCATGCCGCCGAAACCGTGGGCCTTAGCGCCCAGACCCAAAGCGCCCTGTCGGCGGGTCTGGTGATGGGCATCATGATCATTCCCTTTGTTTCGTCCCTTTCTGATGACGTGATCAATGCGGTGCCTCAGGCCCTGCGCGATGGCTCCTACGCCATGGGGGCAACCCAGGCCGAAACCGTGCGCAATGTGGTCTTCCCGGCCGCCCTGCCCGGTATTATGGGGGCCTTGTTGCTGGCCATCAGCCGTGCCATTGGCGAAACCATGATTGTGGTCATGGCCGCCGGCCAAAGCGCCAATTTGACCGCCAACCCGCTGGAGCCAGTGACCACGGTCACGGTGCAGATTGTCACCCTGTTGACCGGCGATCAGGAATTTGACAGCGCCAAAACCCTCTCTGCGTTTGCCCTGGGGCTAGTCCTTTTTATCATTACGCTGGGGTTGAACATCGTTTCGCTGCGTGTAGTGCGCAAGTATCGGGAACGCTATGACTGAGACAGCCAAACCTATTTCCACCAAGGCGCTGATTGCCGCCTCTTTGCCCCGACGTTACCGCGCCGAGCAACGCTTTCGCCTGTATGGCCGGGCAGCTATTTTGCTGGCCATCAGCGCCTTGGCGTTATTGCTGTTTTCGGTAGGTTCACAAGGCTTTACCGCCTTTTCCATCTATCGGTTCAATCTGCCTTTGCAATTGGATGCCAAGCTGATCGATCCCAAACATACTGCCGATCCCAAAGTGATCGCCAAGGGCCGCTATCGCAAACTGATCCAGAAGGCACTCAGTGATGCCTTCCCAGAGGTGCGTTCCCGCAGCGACAAACGGGCCCTTTATGCTTTTTCAACCGGCCTGAACTCTGTGGACTTACGCAATCAGGTGGTCAAAAATCCAAGCCTGATCGGCACACAAATCCGCTTTACCGCGCCACTTTCCGATGATCTGGACCTTTACCTGAAAGGTAAAATCACACCGCGCAAATTCGGTAAAGGTGATGGTACCCTAACAGCCAGCGCGCCTGGCCCCAAAACCCTGACGCTGACCGGCCAACCCGGGGCCTTTGAAGCCCTGATCCAGCACATTCGCCAAAAACGACTGGTTCAGGCTAGTCGGCTTGAGACCCGTGCCGAAAAGTTGCGCGAACGCATTAAAGGGGCCAACAAAGAGGTCGCCGTAGTGCAACAGACCGAGATCAAACGCCTGGAAAACCTGGCCGCCGATATGCGCCAAAAAGCCAAGGAACACACCATCCATCTGGACAAATTAGACCCCTCCATACTGATTGATTTTAATCAGGGTTTCATCAAAGCCATTAAATTATCGGATCACCAGATCACCGGTACGCCCCTGTTGTCCCCCACTAGCCTGGAACCCACACAAAACTGGCAAAGCCTCACCTTGGATTCCCCGGAACGGGCACGGCGCGTCACCGATAAACAGGCCGCCTGGGCCGAGGCCTTGCTGGCGCGCGGACACGTCAAGCGCAGCTTTAATTCAATCTTTTTCACCCATGCCGACAGTCGCGAGCCGGAACTGGCCGGCATTGCCGGGGCCATGGTTGGCTCGATCCTGACCCTGATGGCAACCATGCTGGCCGCGGTTCCCATTGGCATATTGGCGGCGATATATCTGGAAGAGTTCGCCCCCAAAAACCGCCTTACCGATTTTATCGAGGTCAATATCAACAATCTGGCCGCGGTGCCCTCCATCATCTTTGGCCTGTTGGGTCTGGCGGTATTTCTTAATATGTTCCACATGCCCCGCTCTGCCCCCATTGTAGGCGGGCTGGTGCTGGCGCTGATGACCCTGCCGGTGATCATCATTGCTTCGCGCGCTGCCATCAAGGCGGTGCCGCCCTCGATCCGCGAAGCCGCGCTGGGCATTGGGGCCTCAAAAACCCAGACCGTATTTGACCATGTGCTGCCGCTGGCGGCACCCGGCATTCTGACCGGTACCATCATTGGTCTGGCCCGCGCCCTTGGTGAAACCGCCCCCCTGTTGATGATCGGCATGGTGGCCTTTATCGCCGACATTCCCAAATCCCTGACCTCGCCCGCCACCGCCATGCCGGTACAGATTTACCTGTGGGCCAGCAGCGCCGAACGCTCCTGGGAATCGCGCACCGCGGCAGCCATCATCATATTGTTGTTATTGATGATTATCCTTAATCTGACCGCAGTGTTCCTGCGTCACAAATTTGAACGGAGATGGTAGGATGGACACTTCGGTATCCCCGGCCACACAGACCACAGACACCCCCGCGGTCCAGCAAGCCCCCAAAGTGCAGGCCCGCAAGGTGAATGTATTTTACGGCAACAAACAGGCCCTGTTTGATGTCAATCTGGATATCCCTGATCGCAGTGTCACTTCGTTCATTGGCCCATCGGGTTGCGGCAAATCAACATTTTTGCGCTGTATCAACCGCATGAACGACACCATCGACATTTGCCGGGTAGAGGGAGACATTCTTTTGGACGGCAAGGATGTTTATGCCCGTGATGTGGACCCAGTTATCCTGCGCGCCAGCGTTGGCATGGTGTTTCAAAAACCCAATCCCTTTCCCAAATCCATCTTCGACAATGTCGCCTATGGCCCACGCATTCACGGCCTGGCCAGCAATCCCGAAGAATTAAGCGAGATTGTTGAAACCTCGCTCCGGCGCGCCGGTTTGTGGACCGAAGTTGCCGACCGGCTGGACGAGCCGGGTACCGGATTGTCCGGCGGCCAGCAACAACGTCTGGTGATTGCCCGCGCCATTGCGGTACGCCCCGAAGTGATTTTGATGGACGAGCCGTGTTCAGCGCTGGACCCCATTGCCACGGCCCGCATCGAAGAACTGATCGACGATTTGCGCAATAATTATTGCATCATCATGGTCACCCATTCCATGGCACAGGCGGCCCGGGTATCGCAACACACGGCCTTTTTCCATCTGGGCAAGTTGGTCGAGGCTGGCCCCACCGAACAAATTTTTACCAACCCCAATGACAAACGCACCCAGGATTACATTACCGGGCGCTTTGGCTGATTACGCTGTACCTGACCTAGGAAAAGCAGATGACCGAACATATTGTAAAATCCTATGACGACGAACTGGACGAGTTGACTGCCGAAGTAGCCCGCATGGGCGGCCTGGCGGAAAAACTGCTCAGCGATGCGCTGGATGCCGTGGTTTCGCGCGATGGCGCACTGGCCAATGATGTTATCCAGCGGGACAAGGAAATTGATGCCCTGCAATTGGAGCTGGAACGCCGGGTGATCCTGCTATTGGCGCTGCGACAACCCATGGCCAGCGATTTACGCCGCACGTTTAGCGCCCTGAAAATCTCCGGCGATCTGGAACGCATTGGCGATCTGGCCAAAAACATTGCCAAACGCGCCCTGATCCTGAACGAACAACGTCCCATGTCGCTGACCCGCAGCGTGCATCGCATGGGTCATGTGGTCAGCAACATGCTCAAAGACGTGCTGGATGCCTATACCACCGCCGATGTGGACCTGGCCATTGATGTGTGGCGGCGCGATGATGAAATCGATGCCCATTACAACAGCCTGTTTCGCGAGCTGCTGACCTATATGATGGAAGACAGCAAAACCATCACCATGTGTACGCATTTATTGTTCATGGCCAAGAACCTGGAACGTATTGGCGATCACAGCACCAATATTGCCGAAAACGTGCATTATCTGGTGACCGGCGAAGAGCTGCCCGATGCGCGAACCAGTGCCACGGAGTATAAGGAACCAGACCAATGATCCCCTATGTCATCGTGGTGGAAGACGAAGCCGCGCTGGCGACGTTATTGCAATATAACCTGGAAAAAGAAGGTTACGAGGTGGCCATCGCCAGTGATGGCGAAGAAGCCCTCCTGATGGTGTCCGAGCGCGTCCCCGATATGATGGTGCTGGACTGGATGCTGCCTAAACTGTCGGGCATTGAGGTCTGCCGGTGTCTGCGCGCCGATAAATCCACCCCCAATATCCCCATCATTATGCTGACCGCCCGCAGCGAAGAAGACGAGCGCGTTCGCGGTCTGGATACCGGTGCTGATGATTATATCACCAAGCCCTTTGCCCTTAGCGAGCTGTTAGCGCGCATCCGCGCGGTATTGCGCCGGGCCAAGCCCAGCCTGATTGAAGAAAGCCTGCATTGCGGTAATCTGGTGCTGGACCGCAGCACCCACAAGGTATTGCGCCATGGCAAGGAAGTGCCCCTGGGCCCGACTGAATTCCGTCTGCTGGAACACTTTATGAGCCAGCCGGGGCGGGTATTCAGCCGCACACAACTGATCGATGCCATTTGGGGCACCGAAGTGGATGTGGAAATCCGCACCGTGGATGTGCATGTGGGCCGTTTGCGGCGGGCGCTCAATGCCGGGCACCAGCATGATGCCATCCGCACCGTCCGCTCCGCCGGCTATGCCTTGCGTGCCGATTAAGCTCGATAAATGCAACCATTATAACCCTCGTCATCATGACGGGGGGAGTTTGGTTTTATCCCCGCCTTTGCCAAGGGACACATAGGGGTAAAAAGGGGTAAAGGAGGGGCATTTCAGGGTCCGTTTTCTCTCATTCAGGGGTATTTAAGGGGTAAGTGATGGGCGGCCCAGGGGTAAGGCATGACCCTCATTGACCCTCAAGCGTGTTATGCGGGGGATTTCTCCCTCTCCTTGGAGAAAGGGCCAGGGTGAGGGGATAATGAAGCAACGTCAGGGTTCTGTCTTTAAGCCGATGACCCCTCACCTTATTCCTCTCCCACCCGGGAGAGGAAAGAGATTGTCTCCATGCCGGTGCCACAGGTTAGACGGGGTGGATGGCGCGAACTTATCCCACACCGGTCAGATTGGCGTATGATGGTTGCACTTCACCGCCCCTGTCCTTGCCGGGCCTGTCCCGGCAATCCAGAGCGGGATAAAACTGGATACCCCGGATGGTGACAGGCAGTGCTATCCATCCTTTGAGGTTGGTAAAATCAACTCACCAATTGGGCACGCATTTGCTGGCGCAACACATCAATCGGGGCGAAATTGCCGGCTTTGCCCTGGCGATAGTGCCAGAACGTCCAGCCATTACAGGCCGGGGCGTGCTGCACCGCGGCGCCCACCTGATGGATCGAGCCTTTATTCTCGCCCGTGGTGATGGAACCATCGGGGCGCACCCGGGCAATGCGGCGCTTTTGCGGGCAAAAGAGCTTGTCGCCCGCATGCAACAGGCCGGCTTCGACCACGGCGCCGAAGGGAATGCGCGGCAGAGATTTTTTGGACGGCGTAACCTCCAGATCCTTGTCATCCGCGGTCACGATGGCATCGATGCGCGCCTGCGCCACGTCCACATAGGTGCCGTCCTGTTCGATACCAATAAAGTGGCGGCCCAGCTTTTTGGCCACGGCGCCGGTGGTGCCGGTGCCAAAGAACGGATCCAACACCACATCACCGGGATTGGTGGTGGCCAGAATCACCCGGTGCAACAGGCTTTCCGGCTTTTGCGTCGGGTGGGCCTTGGTGCCCTCCTCATTTTTGATGCGCTCATGGCCGGCACAAATGGGCAAATTCCAGTCGGAACGCATTTGCACCCCGTCATTCAGCATCTTCATCGCCGGATAATTGAACGTGTATTTTTTCTGCTCGCGGGATTTCAGCGCCCAGATCAGGGTTTCATGAGCATTGGTAAAACGGGTGCCTTTGAAATTGGGCATGGGGTTGGACTTGCGCCAGATCACATCATTCATGAACCAGAAGCCCGCATCTTGTAAGATGCCGCCAATGCGAAAAATATTGTGATACGAACCCATCACCCAGATGGCGCCATCGTCTTTGAGCAAGCGCCGCGCGGCCTCCAGCCAGCGCCAAGTAAAGAGATCATAATCATCAAAGCCGCCGATCTGGTCCCAGCCATCAGTCACCGCCGCAACTTTGGAATTATCCGGCCGATGCAGATCCCCGCCCAATTGCAGATTATAAGGCGGATCGGCAAAAATCAGGTCCACACTGGCTTCCGGCATGGCCTCCATGGCGGCAACACACTCATCGTGCAAAATCTGGTTTAACGGCAATTTGGTCATTATGATTCACCCATGTTTTCAGTGGTGAATCCTGCGCCGCTTCGGTTTATGAGGCCTTAAAATACATAGTAAACAAGGCGTTAAGAGTTATGGTTAATCAAGGGTTAAGGCGCATGGACGCGGCCACCGGGGCGAAGGAAAAGCGGTGAATGGGGCATGGTCCAAAGCTTTGCAGCGCCACTTTGTGCACCTTGGTCAGATAGCCTTTATGGGCCGCAAACCCATAGCCAGGATAGAGTTCATCGGCGCGCACCATCAGGCGGTCGCGCACCACCTTGGCGATGATGGAGGCCGCCGCGATGGAGACGCTTTTGCCATCGCCCTTGATGATTGCCGCCGCTGTACATGGCAAATGTTTTGGCAGTCGGTTGCCATCAATCAGCGCATGATCCGGCACCCTTGGCAAAGCCGCCACGGCGCGTTCCATCGCGGTCATGCTGGCATGCAGAATATTCAGCCGATCAATCTCTTCGGGTTCGGCCATGCCAAGGCCAAAATGCGCATTGCGGATCAAAACTTCAAACAAGTATTCCCGGCGCTTTTGCGAGAGCTTTTTGGAATCATTCAGACCAGCCGGTATCTTTGCCGGATCCAGGATGACCGCGGCGGCAACCACCGGCCCGGCGCCCGGGCCACGGCCCACCTCGTCCACCCCGCAAACCCTGCCGGTGGCCGCGCGCTCTAAGGAATAATCTGGCATGCCGGGCGAGGCGCAAGGCGCCCTATTCGTCCGCCACGCGGAAATTTTTGGTCTGGCGTTTCATCATCGCCATGGCCAAGGGGTCGGGCAGGATTTTGGATATGGCCGCAATGGTTTTATTGGCCAGGCCAGGCACACGAACGGCCACATTATTTTCCACCGCCTGATAGCCAACCGCCGCCACGTATTCAGAGGTTTTCCACATCCAGCCCGGGGTTTTGGAGACCAGTCCGCGGGTGTCGTTCACGTCATGAAATTCGGAAAAGGTAAAGCCCGGGCAGAGCGCAGAAACGTGCACACCGGTGCCCAGGGTTTCCAGATTGAGTGATTGCGAAAACTTGATCAGAAACGCCTTGTCGGCGGCATAAAGCGTGTGGCCTTTGGAGCCGGGCAAGTGCCCCGCCAGCGAGGCCACATTGATGATCCGGCCAAAGCCGCGCTCGACCATGCCTGGCAGGGCCAGATGGATCAGTTCGCACGGGGCGGTCAGCATGATCTGGATAAAGTCCGCATGGGTTTTCCAGGGCACTTTGGTAAAGGTGCCCGGCACCCCATAGCCAGCATTATTGATAATGCCATCCAAATGCCGACCGGCATCTTTAACCGCCTTCATAATGGCCTTGGGCGCGCTCTTGGTGTGCATATCAATCGGAATGATCAGGCTGTCCACGCCATTCTTGGCCTTCATTTCCTCGGCCAGATCCTCAAGGCGTTCCTTGCGCCGGGCGGTGAGGGCCAGATCCCAGCCATGGGCGGCAAATTCGCGTGCCAAAGCGGCGCCAATACCAGCCGAAGCACCAGTGATCAAAATAAGGGGTCGGGTCATGGTTTTTTTCTCCGTTTTCGCGGCAAACCATGGCGTACTTTTCGGTCCGTATCAACAGAGCCGTATGCATCACTTGACATTACTTTGTATTCTTCCTAATTAGGAAGAATGAATAAAACATTCAAAGCTCTGGCGCATCCGGTACGGCGGGAAATCCTGTCCATGTTGCGTGATGGGCCGATGATATCGGGCGATATCGCCACCCGTTTCGACATGGCCTGGCCAACCATGACCGGGCATTTGAAAGTGCTGAAAGAGGCCGGGCTGGTGCACGGCGAACGCTTTGGCACACAAATCCGCTATCGACTGAACGCCGGGGCCGCCGAAGAAGCCATTGCGGCCCTGATGGCCTTATTTGGCAAGGGAGAAGAAAAATGATCCGCACGGGACTGATCGCATCTGCACTTCTGATAACCCTGATGTTGGGCCTTAGCCTGTGGGCCATGCCGCACCTTGCCGTGGATGGCCAATTCGCCACCCACTGGAATATCAACGGGGAAGTTGATGGCACCAGCAGCCGGGCCGTCATATTGTGGCTGATGCCGGCGCTGGGCGCCGCCATGGCGGCCCTGATTGCCATTTTGCCGAGGATTGATCCACGCGGGCGCAATTTATTGCGCTCGACCACGGCCTATCTGGTCATCTGGATCGGGGCCTTGCTGATACTGACGACTGGGCATGCCATCATGGTACTGAATGCGACAAAAATGTTTGATCTGGCCGATGTCTCGCACGGGCCTGGCCTGTTGCGCTGGATGAGCCTGCTTACCGGCGGTCTGTTCACGGCCATGGGCGCGGTAATGGGCAAAATCCGCCCCAACTGGTTTATGGGGGTGCACACCCCTTGGACGCTGTCGTCCGATCTTTCGTGGGACAAAACCCACCGCCTGGCGGGTTGGCTGTTTATGTTGACCGGTATGGCTACTTTTTTTACCGCCTTGGTGCTGATCCCGCGCTGGGCTTTGGTGGTATTGATCGGCGGCATTGCACTGACGATCCTGATTGCACTGCCGTATTCCTGGTTAGTGTGGAAAAACGACCCCGCACGCGAAACCCTGGTACCTGAGGAAGCCGGTTAGGCTGTGGCCCTATTCTCTCACCCTGTTGGATTGCGTAGCAATCATCTGAATGAGGCTGGACCCTAGTCACCCGAATCTAAAGTTCGGCACATAATCTAAAGTTCGGTGCATAAGGTTTGCTGTGTTTTGTGGCAGAAGCGTTTGACGGAGGCAAGGATTTCATCGGCGGATTTGACCCATCTGTATGGTTTTGGGTTTTCATTGTGGGTCTCAATGAAGGCGAGAATGTCAGCTTCCAGTTCGCGGGTTGATCGGTGAACACCGCGTTTAAGTTTCTTTCGGCTCAACTCGGCAAACCAGCGTTCGACCTGATTGATCCAGGAGGCGGAGGTGGGCGTGAAGTGAACATGCCAGTGAGGCCGCCGGACCAACCACGCCTTGACTTCTTTGGTCTTGTGGGTCGCGTAGTTATCCATCACCAGATGCACGTCCGGTCCTTTAGGCAGACACTCATCAATCTGTTTGAGAAAGCCCAGAAATTCTTGTGAGCGGTGGCGTTTGTAGCACTTGCCGATCACCGCACCGGTGGCAATATCAAGGGCGGCAAACAGGGAAGTCGTGCCATGGCGGATATAGGTGTGAGTTTGTCGCTCTGCCACCCCAGGCATCATTGGCAGAACCGGCTGTTCGCGATCCAGCGCCTGAATTTGGGACTTTTCGTCTACACAAAGCACAATCGCCCGGTTGGGCGGTGACATATAGAGACCAACAATGTCCCGCACCTTGTCAACAAACAAAGGGTCGGTCGAGAGCTTGAAGGTCTCACGCCGATGTGGTTGCAGGCCAAAGGCATTCCAGATGCGCCGGATGGTGGTATGCGAAAGACCGACCTCTTTGGCCATCGAGCGGATCGACCAGTGGGTGGCATCTTTGGGTGTGCTGTGCAGCGTGCGCTCAATCACCTTCGCCACTTGTGCATCAGACACCGTGCGCGGTCGGCCCGGGCGATACTCGTCCGACAAACCCTGCACACGGTCCCTCACAAATCGTCGCCGCCATTTGCCAACCGTATGTTCATGCACGCCCATGGTGCTGGCCACTTCCTTGCTGGGCAACCCATCGGCGCACAGCAGGATCATCCGGCAGCGATCCGAAAGTGAACGCGGTGCCTTGTGCCGCCTGACCTGACTTTCCAGAAAAGAACGTTCTTCAACACTCAATACAACAACACCAGCAACACGACCCACCAAAACCTCCAAATCAATAGCATCATAATGATATCAATTACAGTTCCAGATGACTAGGTCGTATTGCAACCAGGACTGCCAATACGACCTAACCATCTCAGCCATGCATAATAGAAAAAGGCCGCCCTTTTCAGGACGGCCTCAGTATTTTCGAATGCAGCCAAGAAACGCGGTACCATGGGTTTTGGCATTTTACGCAATGCTTTTGTGTGGCGCTCTTGGTGCCTGCATAAGCAATATTAGCATAAAGCGAATTTTATATCAGGGTAACACGCCCTAATAGACCTCAAAAAGGCCGGCCGCGCCCATACCGCCGCCAACACACATGGTGCAAACCACATATTTGGCACCGCGGCGCTTACCTTCGATCAGCGCATGGCCAACCATGCGCGCACCGGACATGCCATAGGGGTGGCCAATGGAGATGGCCCCCCCATCCACGTTCAGCAATTCATCCGGGATGCCCAGCTTGTCACGGCAATAAAGCACCTGAACGGCAAAAGCTTCGTTCATCTCCCACAGGCCAATATCATCCATGGTCAGGCCATTGGCTGCCAACAGTTTTGGCACCGCGGCAACCGGCCCAATCCCCATTTCATCAGGATGGACCCCCGCCGCCCAAATGCCGCGATAAGCCCCCAGAGGCTCCAACCCGCGCCGGGAAGCCTCTTTGGCCTCCATCACCACAGCGGCCGAAGCCCCATCGGAAAGTTGCGAAGCATTACCCGCCGTGATGTATTTGCCTTCCTTGATGACCATGCCGTCTTTGAACACGGGCTTCAGGTTTGAGAGCGCCTCGGCGGTGGTGCCCGGACGATTGCCTTCGTCCTTTTCCAGCGTCACCGCCACATCGGAAATTTCCTTGGTCTCACGATCCATGACCTTCATGATCGATGGCAGCGCCACAATCTCATCATCAAAACGCCCGGCCTCTTGCGCAGCGGCGGTACGGGCCTGGGATTGTGCCGCATATTCGTCCTGGGCTTCGCGGGAAATGCCATAGCGATCGGCGACGATCTCGGCGGTTTCCAGCATGGACATATAAAGGTTTGGCACATGCTCCTGAATCCAGGGGTCCAGGCGGCGATAATTATTCATGTGTTCGTTCTGCACCAGTGAAATGCTTTCACCGCCGCCGCCGACCGTGATGTTCATGCCATCGCACAAAACCTGTTTGGCAGCGATGGCAATACCCATCATGCCCGAAGCGCATTGGCGATCCACACTCATACCGGCGACACTGTCCGATACACCGCCACGAATTAACATTTGCCGTGCCGGATTTTGCCCCCCCGAGCCCTGTTGCATGGCACAGCCCATAATCACGTCATCGACCTCGGGTCCTTCCAGCCCGGCCCGGGCAATCGCATGTTTGATCGCATGCCCGCCCAACTCCTGTAATTGGGTATTATTAAAGGCACCACGATAGGCCTTGCCTATGGGGGTACGCACCGTAGAAACAATGACCGCTTCGCGCATATTATTCTCCTAACGTCACTAAATCTGATTGCTGCGGAAACGTAACCGCGTTCACCCCCAAAGTGCAAACTTTTACCACGCGTTAACCATAGCCCGGTCAGATAGCACTACGTCCGGAGACCCCCGTTCATGCGATGCCTGAACCTTGCCCTTGCCCTAAGCCTTATCAGCGCTCTGCCTGCTTATGCAGGTTTGCGCGATGCGGTATTGAGTGTGGAGGGCGATGCTGCCCTGAGCCTGGTACGTTTTGACCGGCAACCGGAAAATGTAACCGTACAAACCCGCCCCGCAGGGGTGGAAATGGTAATCCAGGGGGTCAGCGCCCAAAATACCAGAATTACGCCGCCTGATTCTCATCTCGTCTCCGCCATAGATATTGATCCAATCGATGGCGGTGTACGCTTGATGTATTACTTCAGAACCGTTCCCATTAAGGGCAGCGCCGAAGTCTATGACCATGCCGTCATGCTAAGGGTGAATTTTGACCATCCCCTGCATGCCCAAAACGCACGTTTGACGTACAAAGCGCCGCCATCGCCTGGCCCAGTTCAAAGCGCCGCCATCGCCCATCAGGACCAGGGCGCCCGCCACCAAGCCGGTCACCAGTCTGATATGGATGCCCCGTCCTCTCAAAGCACGCCCCAAGAAGCGGCTACGGCTGCACAAGGCCAGATCTCAACCTCTCCAGCAGAAGCGACAAATGAGGCTACAGGCTCATCCCTGGCCTCAGCATCCTCAGCATCCCAGGCATCCCCCACCTCTGATCATCACACGCCCTCTGGTACACACGCCCATATAGAAGAGAAAAAGCCGTTGCATGATGGTGATGTGACCACACCACCAAAAGAGAAAAATGTTTACGGCACCGGCATGATCCGTGATGCCTCGGCAAGGTACATGGCCAAAGGACTGGATGCAGCCTCATGTGAAGCCGCCCAACAGGCCATAGAAGATGACCCCTGGGCGCTGGACAAGCTGTCTGTCTATGGGGCCTGCATTGCCAAGGAAGGTCGCAAGGACGAAGCCAAAGAGGTGTTTGAACGCCTTCTGACTTTTGATCCGGAAATGATCTCAGCCTATATGGGGCTGGGGGCCATTGCACAGGATAGTGGCGACGTCAAAGCCGCCAAAGAGTACTACCAACAGGCTCTTAAAGCCGGTGGATCCGATGCCCAGGCGGCCCAGATACGGGCCTTATTGGGCACGCTGGAAGAAAAGCACTAACGCTCTTTAGGAGCAGGGTCGATTACAGAATTTCGTAATCAGTAAAGTCTGGCCGGGCCATCTGGCGTCTGAATACCGCCGTTGAATGCGGCCACAGGGTCGGAATGGATCCGTCTTTGGCCTGATACCAGCTGTGACAGCCAGACGCCCAGACCATGTTTTCAAGATCATCGGCAATAGTTTCATTATACCGCTTTTCCGCATCTTCTCGCACATTCAGAACCGCCGTACCGGCATGATTAATCGCTTTGAGTACATAATCGATCTGTGCCTTGATCATCAGAATAATGGAGGTATGCCCCAGGCCGGTATTGGGGCCCAGCAGAGTAAAAAGGTTCGGAAAACCTGCATAGGAGGATCCGCGATAGGCACTCATGCGCTGGGAAAAACGTTCATGCAAATCGCGCCCGCCAAGGCCAGTCACCTTCAATCCTGCAAGAAAATTAGTGGCCTCAAAACCGGTCGCCAACACAATCACATCTGCCGGCACGTCCTGACCGGTTTTTGTAATAATGGCATTCTTTTCCACCCGGTCTATACCATCAGTGACCAGCGCCACATTACCCCGCAATAGGGTCTGGTAATAATCATCGGAAAGCAAAATCCGTTTGCAGCCCAGCGTATAATTCGGGGTGAGCTTGGCGCGCAATTCAGGGTCATGCACAATTTCGTGCATGGATTTTATGGCGCCTCTGGCCATGAATTTTGCCAGACGGCTGTTTTTATAGAACATACGAAAACTGAAATAATCGCGGACTAGGTCCATATAGATGCGTTTGATTTTCAACAGAAAAGGAAAGCGCCGCCATAAGGCCTTTTCCCATGGCCGGTAGGCCCGATCCCGACGCGGCACAATATAATTGGCGGTGCGTTGAAAAATACTGAGATTTTCAACCTCGTCGGCAATGGCCGGGGCAATCTGTACGGTGCTGGCGGCACTGCCGATAATGGCGACATTTTTACCCTTCAAGGACAAATTTTTTGGCCAGCGTGCCGAATGAAAGGCCTTGCCCTCAAAATCATTCAGCCCCTTGATTGGCGGGATCAGGGGAACGCTGAGCGGTCCAGTGGCGGTTACGACAAAACGGGCCTGAACCTGGTCACCCTTGGCAGTGCGCACAATCCACAGACCGGTCTGTTCATCGAAGCGGAGATCCTTAACCGCCGTGTTCAGCTGGATATGACCGGTAATGCCATAGCGCTGGGCGCAGCTTTCCACATAGGCTTTAATCTCTGGCTGACGGGAATACACATGGCCCCAGTCCGGGTTTGGCGCAAAGGAATAACAATAAAGATGCGAGGGTACATCACACCCGGCACCGGGATACGTGTTGTCGTGCCAGGTACCGCTAAGACCATCGGTTTTTTCAAAAATGATAAAACGATCAATGCCCGCCCGTTTCAGCCCGATCCCCATACCAATTCCGGAAAACCCGGCCCCGATGATGGCCACTTCCAATACGTTGTTTTCAGATTTTCTCGTCATGGCTGTGTCTCTTCTTTAATCCAGTTTACATAGGCAAGGTGGCTGAGTTCGACATCAATGGGCAAAACACTGAACGCAGGCAGGTCATAGGGGTGCAGCGCCAGAACCCGTTTTCTGACATCCTCCACCCGATCCCTGGCGGTTTTCATCAGCATGATCATTTCGCTTTGCGTGCAGACTTCGCCCTGCCAGTGATATACAGAGCGCCCCATGGGCATCAGGTTCGCACACGCGATCAAATGCTCAGCCACCAGCACATTGGCTGCATCCAATGCCCTTCTTTCATCCGGCCAAGTTGTATAAATAAGTACCGTCATGAATTATGCGCCCTTCCCAATTTAGTGAACAGCGTTTACGAGGTTTTGACAATGCAAAAAAATAACCACGCGCTGGTGCTGTTTTCCGGTGGCCAGGACAGCGCCTTGTGCCTCGTTTGGGCGCTAAAACGTTTTGACCATGTGGAGACCATTGGCTTTGATTATGGCCAGCGCCATCATGTGGAATTGCAGGTGCGCCAGACTTTTTTAAGCAAGATTAAAACCGCCCAGCCCGCCATATCCAAAAATCTGGGCGAGGATCATTGCATGGATCTGACCGGCTTTGGCGCGGTGGCGGATTGTTCCCTGACCCGTGAACGGGCCATTGTCTTTAGCGAAAACGGCCTGCCCGACACCTTTGTTCCCGGGCGCAATCTGATGTTTTTTACCGCGGCGGCGGCATTGGGCTATCGCCGCAATCTGATGCATCTGGTCGGCGGCATGTGTGAAACCGATTATTCAGGTTATCCCGATTGCCGCCAGAACACCCTTGACGCCATGCAGGAAACCCTGCGGCTGGGCATGGAGGCCCCTTTCACCATCCACACCCCGCTTATGCATCTGGACAAGGCACAAAGCTGGCAAATGGGCTTGGATATGGGCGGGCAAGACCTGATTGACCTGATGATAGAACACACCCACACCTGTTATCTTGGCACACGGGACACGCGCCATGACTGGGGCTATGGCTGTGGCACCTGTCCGGCATGCGATTTGCGCGCCAAAGGCTGGACGCAATGGAAAAGCGGATCATGACCTATTCCGTCAAGGAAATGTTTCTGACCTTGCAAGGCGAAGGCGCCCAGGCCGGGCGCCCGGCGGTATTTGTACGTTTTACCGGCTGTAATCTCTGGTCCGGGCGCGAGGTGGATCGCCATAAGGCCCAATGCCCGTTTTGCGATACCGAATTTGTCGGCATGGATGGAGAAAACGGCGGCCAGTTTACCGGCCCTGCTGATCTTGCCGATGCCGCCTGGAAACTCTGGCCCGGGGGCGGCAGGCCCTATGTGGTTTGCACCGGGGGCGAGCCTCTATTGCAGCTGGATCCGCCGCTGATCGCGGCCCTGCACAAGGTGGGCTTTGAAATCGCCGTGGAAACCAATGGCACCATAGCGGCACCGGCGGGCATAGACTGGCTGTGCGTCAGCCCCAAAGCCGGCACGGCCCTGGTACAGAAAAGTGGCGACGAATTGAAACTGGTTTACCCGCAACCGGGGCATGACCCGGCCGATTTTGAACATCTGGACTTTAGCCGTTTTGTGTTGCAGCCCATGGACGGACCCGATTTGGTGGAATATACGCGCAGCGCCGTAGAGTATTGTCTTTCACACCCCCGTTGGGGCCTTAGCCTGCAGACGCACAAATGGATCGGAATTTCTTAAAATCACTGGAAGCGATGAAGCAGCGCCCCGCCAGCATCAGTCGTGCCGCCTGGTTCGAGGCCGCGCATCATCTGGCCGAATGCAAGGACGGGCAGGGCTATACCCATATGCACGGCCATTCCTTTTTGGTGAAACTGACCGTGACCGGTGTGCCCGACGGCCCCAATGGCTGGGTCGAGGATCTGGCCAATCTGAAGGCGGCGCTGGATAAGGTACGCGCCACGCTGGACCACGCCTGTTTGAACGATATTGAGGGTTTGCAAAAACCATCGCTGGAGCGGCTGTGTGCCTGGATTGCCGCCAAGGTACAGCCGGACCTGCCGGGCCTTAGCGCCGTAGAGGTGTCACGGCCTTCGTTAAATGAAAGCTGTTCATTGAACCTGAATTAAATTCTATTGGGGGCGCGCCTCGGCAAACGAGACCATTTTTTGCTGAGTTTCATCCCACAGACCCAGCTTTACACAGCCAAGGCTCTGCCACAGGGTCAGGCGTTTTAACGCCGCCAGTTCCGGATGGTCACGCAAAACCTTTTGCAGACGGTAATAGGGGATACGACTGCATAAATGGTGCACATGGTGCACACCGATATTGGCGGTAAACCAGCGTAACACCCCCGGCAGATCATAATGGGAGCTGCCGTAAAGCGCGGCATCCTGTACTTTCCAGTCTTCGCCTCTGGCCCAGACCGTACCTTCGAACTGGTGCTGGACATAAAACAGCCACACCCCGATCGAGGCCGCCACAATGGCGATGGGCAAATGCACCAGTAAAAACGGTCCAATGCCGATAAAATAAATTACCAGAAC
>JAUZSF010000010.1 GCA_030949705.1 Robiginitomaculum sp.
TATAAATTTTAGTGTAATATATAAATGACTCACATAAATTTGCGTTACACAATCTGTATTACAGCAAGACTATAATATAGCAACCCCAGGTTAATTTACTATTGGTTTAAATTGATATGGCACACAAACTTACTGGCCGCGATGGCAAGAGCGTAACCATACCCGTTGGAGGGCCTGGACTACAGGGACGTGATGGGCACATGGTCGCAATTTCCAAAGGTGGGCATGGTTTACAGGGCCGTGATGGACGTATGGTCGCAATTTCCAAAGGTGGACATGGCACAGAGCCGTGATGGACCATGGTCGCAATTTCCAAAGGTGGGCATGGTTTACAGGGCCGCGATGGCCGCATGGTCGCAATTTCCAAAGGTGGGCATGGTTTACAGGGCCGCGATGGCCGCATGGCCTCAATCCCCAAAGGCGGGCATGGTTTACAGGGCCGTGATGGGCGTATGGTTGGAATTCACCCCGGAAAACGCGGTGTGGAGGATGCTCGTGGTCGCATGAGGAATAAATAATTGCAAAGCCTGTCATAACTAAAGGGTCTTTTCAAACAGCGAATATTTGAAAAATGATTTGAGGTTTGTGGCCTAACTTAATTCAAGACATTTAATTTTAGATTGGTAATATACAGGCTATGTGGATCAAACAGTCCTTTTCCTAAATGGTATGCGCCATGCGTACTTCTGATTTACCTGCAACGGTTGACCTTTCGGAAAAGAAAAATTGTATTTTGGCGAAAGAGAATTTGAAGCCAAACTAAATTCCGTCACAGTTTTTGTTGTGATGCCATTATAGAATGCACCCCTAATGACAAAGTCACCAATTTTTTGTTGAATTTGAATAGTAATTTCATTGAACCAAAAGACATTTCCACATAACGCTTCCCTAAGAGCCTGTATCGAAAGTAGTTGAGTGATATCAGAGGTTTATGATTCATTCGGATTGACGAAGATTCGAAGGAGATCACAATGCCTTGGACTGATACCACTCGAGCGGAGCATAAGCGCATTTTCTGCCGTTATCCAAGCGATTGTACGGATGAGGAATGGGCAATTATCGAGCCCTTGCTACCACCGGCCCGGCATGGGGGACGCCCTCGTACGACGAATATGCGCAATCTTTTTGATGCGATTCTGTATATGGCGCAGGGCGGCATCCAGTGGCGGATGCTGCCCAATGACTTTCCGCCACACGCAACGGTGCAGCGGTATTTCTATGACTGGCGCAAGGGCGGGGTGTTATCCAATATCAACTTTGCGCTGGTGCAGATGGGGCGTGTACTTGAGCACAAGGAGCCATGCCCCAGCGCCGGTGTTATTGACAGCCAGAGCGTTAAAACCACAGAAAGTGGCGGCCCAAGGGGGCATGACGCAGGCAAGAAGATAAAGGGGCGCAAGCGTCACATCGTGACTGATACCAATGGTTTTCTGGTCGGTCTGGTTGTGCACGAGGCCAGCGTTCAGGATCGCGATGGGGCTATTCCAGTGCTACAATCCATACGCCGGTTTTATCCCTTTTTGCGCCATATCTTTGCGGATGGAGGCTATGCCGGGCCAAAACTACGCAACGCTCTCAAGACGAAGGGGCACTGGACGATCCAGATCGTCAAACGCTCAGATAAGGCAAAGGGCTTTGAGGTCATACCCCGCCGCTGGGTGGTGGAGCGCACCTTCGCATGGTTGGGCCGGTGCCGCAGACTGGCAAAAGATTATGAGGCCAGCATCGAAAGCTCTACCGCATGGACCCTCATCGCCCATATCCGTATCCTCATCAGGCGTATTGCAAGGCTCTGTAATCAATCATAAACTTTCGAGTCAGACTCTTAGAGTCTGACCGAAAACTAATTGAGTGATATCAGTGGATTATGATTCATTCGGATTGTGAAAAGATTCGAAGGAGATCACGATGACCTGGACTGATATCACCCGTCCACAATATGAACGCAATTATGGCCGCTATGCAAGTGATTGTACGGATGAGGAATGGGCTCTGATTGAACCATTTCTGCCCGGCGACAAGTCGAATGGCCGCCCGCGCACCACCAAACTTCGTGATGTCTGGGATGCCATCCAATACATGGCCACGACCGGTTGCCAGTGGCGGATGATCCCCAATGATTTTCCGCCGATGTCGACCGTACAAGGGTATTTCTATGAGTGGCGAGAGCGTGGTTTGTACCATGAAATCAATCATGCCCTTGTGATGACGGCGCGTGAGAAAGAAGGCCGTAAAGCCTCACCAAGTGCCGGTGTAATTGACAGCCAGAGCGTTAAAACCACAGAAAGCGGCGGGGTTTGCGGCTATGATGCTGGCAAGAAGATTAAAGGTCGCAAGCGCCATATCATTACCGACACCATTGGCCTGCTGATCGGGTTTGTCATTCATGGCGCTGATATTCAGGATCGCGATGGCGCGGTTCAGGTGCTCAAATCCATCCGCTTCACGCACCCGTGGCTGCGCCATGTTTTTGCTGATGGGGGCTACGCAGGCCCCAAACTGCGGGGCAGGCTGGAGAAAATCGGCTGCTGGACAATGGAAATTGTCAAACGCTCTGACAAGGCCAAAGGCTTTGAAATCATTCCCCGCCGCTGGGTGGTGGAACGCACCTTCGCATGGCTGGGCCGCTGCCGCAGACTGGCTAAAGACTGGGAAAAATCTATCCTCTCTGCCGAAAGCTGGCTCCTCATCGCCCATATCAAAATGGTCACAAGGCGATTGGCAAGGAATTGATTCTATGGAATTAGTTTTCGGTCAGACTCTTAGGGGCATACCCGGTAATCTTGGCAAAGACATCATTTACCCAAGTAATATTACGCTGTGGATCCATTAGAGCAACACCCGCATGGGTTGCGAATGCTTTGGTAATGGCCGGATTACAATGGCTGACTTGGCGGTTAAAGTTTTGCATAAAAGTCCCTTGCAGATGTCTCTGCCTGCAATACGGGACTTAAGGTTAAAAACCTGCTAATACCTGAAAAGAACAAGGGTTAGTGAAGACTAAACCATGCGGCTTTGTACCAGCGCCGCTTCGATAAAGCTGGCAAAAAGCGGATGCGGCTCAAAGGGGCGTGATTTCAGTTCAGGATGGAACTGAACCCCAATAAACCAGGGGTGATCCTTCAACTCCACAATCTCCGGTAGCTTCCCGTCTGGAGACAGGCCTGAAAAAATCATGCCCTGACGCTCCAGGCGTTCCTGCCAGGCAATATTGACCTCATAACGGTGCCGGTGGCGCTCGCTAATATCTTCCCGTCCGTAAATACTATGGACCAGCGTACCCTTTTTCAGTTTTGCCGGATAGGCACCAAGGCGCATGGTGCCGCCCAGATCATCCTTATTGCCCCTGGTTTCCTTGGCATTACCCTTGGTCCATTCCGTCATAAGACCAACCACATGGGTGCCGGTGCCAGCAAACTCGCTAGAGGTGGCATCCTGTGCCCCTTCCAGATGTCGGGCGGCTTCGATCACTGCCATTTGCATGCCAAAACAGATACCAAAATAGGGCACCTTGTGCTCCCGGGCAAACTCCACGGCACGGATTTTTCCCTCGGCTCCACGCTCGCCAAAGCCACCGGGCACCAAAATGCCATGTACATTGGCCAAGGCCGCCAGGGCCACGTCTTCGTGCTCAAAGGTTTCGCTTTCAATCCATTTAAAGCGCACCTTGACGTTATTGGCGATACCGCCATGGACCAGCGCTTCCATCAAGGATTTATAGGCGTCGGGCAGCACGGTATATTTACCAACAATGGCAATGGAGACCTCGCCATCGGGATTGTGAATGCGGGCCGAGATTTCTTCCCAGCGGCTTAAATCAGGCTTCACATCATCAGCAATGCCAAAATGTGCCAGCACTTCACGATCCAGCCCTTCCTTATGATAAGTCAGCGGAACATCATAGATGGAGGCCGCATCCAGAGCCGGGATTACCGCACTGCCGCGCACATTACAAAACAGGCCGATTTTGCGCCGTTCACTTTCGGGGATGCTGTGCTCACACCGGCACAATAAAATATCGGGTTGAATGCCAATCGAGCGCAATTCCTTGACCGAGTGCTGGGTTGGCTTGGTTTTCAGCTCGCCCGCCACTGCAATAAAGGGCAGCAAGGTAACATGAATATAGGCTGCGCGGGAGGGGCCCAGCTCCAGACCGACCTGGCGAATGCTCTCAAAAAATGGCAAAGCCTCAATATCGCCGACCGTACCGCCAATTTCGCAAAGCACAAAATCCACATTACCGGCGTCCGACAGGATAAATTCCTTAATGGCGTCGGTAACATGGGGAATAACCTGTACCGTGGCCCCCAGATAATCGCCCCGTCGTTCGCGCTCGATAATGGTCTGATATATGCGTCCGGTGGTGACGTTATCGCTCTGGGCGGCGGCAACGCCGGTGAAGCGCTCGTAATGCCCCAGGTCCAGATCGGCCTCGGCCCCATCGTCGGTGACAAACACCTCGCCATGCTGATAGGGCGACATGGTGCCCGGATCAACGTTCAAATAGGGGTCCAGCTTACGCAAACGGACACTATAGCCCCGGGCCTGCAAGAGCGCACCCAGCGCGGCGGAGGCGAGGCCTTTTCCCAATGAGGAGACCACGCCGCCAGTGATGAATATATATCGCGACATGGGCGCATACCCTATTCCCGATTCGCCTCGGGGTCCATACGGCCCCGGCGAAATCACCTCTAAAATCTGATTTGTTTTTATTCTTCTTCGGGGGCCTGCGTTGGCTTCTCAGCTGCGGGTGTTTCGCTCGCCGCAGGCTCAGGTGCAGGGACAGGTTTTGTAAGGGTGTCGGTGGTTTCACTCACCGGCGCGCCAATCACCACACTGTCGCTGGATTTACCAAGATTGGGCACCACCGTCAGCAAAATACTGGTGGTAAAGAACATGGCCCCCAAGATCGAGGTTGAACGGGTCAGCACATCGGCGGCACCGCGCCCAGACATCATACTGCCCGGGCCACCGCCCATGCCCAACGCCCCACCTTCGGAGCGCTGCAACAATACCGTTGCCACCAAGGCAACACTGATGAGAAAATGAATCGTCAATAAAACTGTAGTCATGGCAATGGCGTCTCTGGTGCGATTATGGCTATGAACCAGCGCACTTTTACACCGGCTCGGGCGCTATGTAGCGCAGGTCAGGTCCCGGCGCCAGTCCCGCAGGCTTTGCTCATGCAGTTTTTCCCGCAATACATTAACCGTGCGATCAACCTCGCCGGTTGTACGTTCCAGGGCTTCGCCATCGGCAAAGGCGGTGAAGGCCCCCAGGGCCAGTTCTTTGATCAGCCGCAGCCTTTGCTCGGTTTCCCCATTGTGTTCCAAAGCCTCGGTGGTGATTTCCACCAAAGCACTGGCCAGCTCGACGGCATCAGGAGCGCCGCGGCCGCGCAGCCGGCGACGTAATTCCCGGGCAAGCCCGTCCACTTCTTCGGGATTAATGCTGGCCCCGGTCTCCGGATCATCCAGCTTCAGCTCTACCGCCACAATAATACGCATAGCCAAAGTGCGGATGCGTTCGCGGCTCATCTTCTGGCGGGCAGCATTAATCGCATCCATATGCGCGTTGGAAACATCTGGTTCCCCGTTCACACTGCTTTTCAGCGTATTGGGAGGATGAAACAATTCTGCACTGGAGTCACGGCCAGATACGCCGCGTCGATCCGGCCCGACATAATCGCCGGTGACCACAAAGCCTTTACGCGCGGTCACCGCGGCATGTATCCGGGCGGCCAGATCCCGCGTTGAAAATGGCCGCAACAACAAATCATCAACCCCGGCATCCACCAATTGACGCACGCTTTCCACCTTGCGATCCCAACTGGTGGTAATGGCAACCACAAACGGATTAACCCCAATATCCCCGGTGCGTAGCTTTTTCATTAGATCAGCAACCCCACCACCGGCATTATGGACCTCGGCAATGATCAGGTCATAATCACCATGGGAGATATGCTTGCTAAAACTTTTGAACTCCTGGACGGATTCAATTTCACGAAAGCCAATCTCGAAAAGAGCCGCCCTGGTAACACGCAAATTGGTTGGCTCGGTATCAAATAATAAAACCCGAGCCTCCTGAAACTTTTTATTCTGTACCATTACCCCGGTGCCTCCATTGCGCTTATCTTACTCTGGCAAGACGGCACTATATGGCTAAGGTATTGATAATACTTTACCGGCGCTGTCTAAATTATAGGGATTTGCTGGCATCGATAATGGCAGAAAAGTCAGCAGCCTTCAGACTGGCGCCTCCGATCAGACCGCCATCAACATTTTCCGTACTAAATATCTGTTTGGCATTGGAGGGCTTAACCGAACCACCATAAAGAATGCGGGCAGTTGCCAGGGTCGCCCCGCCGGCCTTTTCCAGCTTGCCCCGGATATGTGCATGCATGGCAGCAATATCTTCTGGTGTGGCCACCTTGCCGGTGCCAATGGCCCATACCGGCTCATAAGCCAGCACACAGATTTGCCCATTGGCCCCTGCAGGCAGCGAGCCTTCAACCTGTTTACCAACCACATCAAAAGCTTTTCCGGCCTCACGCTCCGCCAGGGTTTCGCCCACACAGACAATGGCAATCAGGCCCGCGGCCAACGCCGCCTCGGCCTTGGCTTTGACTTGCGCATCGCTTTCCCCATGATCGGCGCGACGTTCGGAATGGCCAACAATAACATAGGCGGCCCCGGCATCCTTTAACATAGAGGCAGCAATATCGCCCGTATGGGCACCATGATCTGCGTGGTGACAGTCCTGACCGCCGATTGCCAGGCCTGAGGCACCCGCATCACGCACCATATCGGCAACCAACGTTGCCGGCGGACATAACAAAACATCAAACTGGGCAGGCATATTGCCACCCTGCAGTGCCAACAGATCCGTGACTTCCTTGCGCGCCCCTTGCAGGCCGTTCATTTTCCAATTGCCTGCGATCAGTATCCGCCGTTCCATATCCTGCCCCTCTTGAAAACACCTAGAACAGGCTACCTAGCAGCATGGGTGATATTGGGCAATTGTACGTCTTGCCGTAATGGCTGCGCCCGCCTACATTCGCCGCACTTTTTGCACCCCTTCCTCGGAGTCCCTTATGCTTGAACAAATGCGTGCAATGGCCAAGTCGCCAGTGGCCATGGTCCTCATTGCTTTGCTGATCCTCAGCTTTGCCGTCTGGGGCATCAGCGATGTCTTTCGCGGTGGGCAAGGCGACGCCGTGGTGGTTGTCGGCCCCAACAAGGTTTCAGTTCAGGACTATTCGGCCGCCTGGGACCGCGAACTCAACCGCGTTATTACGCAAAGTCAGGGCAAGATCACGTCGAAGCAAGCACGCGATTTCGGTCTGGCCGACCAATTGCTGCAACGCATGACCAATGATGCCGCCCTGGACGCCAAGGCCACACAATTGGGTATCGGCGTTTCAGACCGGCTGGTTGCCAAAGAAATCAGGGAACTGGAAGCCTTCAAGGACCCGATCACCGGCAAATTTGGTGAGGAACAATACCGTTCCACTCTGGCCAATGCCCGTTATACCCCCAAGCAGTTTGAAAAGGACGTACGCGGGGATCTCTTGCGTATGCAAATCACTGACCCGGTCATTAGCGGTGTTATAGCCCCGCGCTCTATGGCCAAAATCGACTGGGGTTTTCGTGGCGAACGTCGCCGGATCACCGAAATCATCATGCCTGAAACCATGGTTGCTGATCCTAGCAAACCCACAGAAGAGGAATTGATTGCCTTCTTGGACGAACATCCGGGGGCCTTTGACACACCTGAGCTAAGAGCCGCTTCTCTGGTTACCATTTCGGCCAAGGATCTGGCATCGGAGATTGACGTTCCCGAAGACAAAATCAAAGAGCTGTACAAATTTCGCAAAGGTGAGATGTCTGAGCCGGAAACCCGCAGCTGGATACAAATTGTTGCCCCGGACGAAGCCACGGCCAAAGTGATTGTTGAACGTCTCAAAGCCGGTGAAACCGCCAAGGAAATCACCAAATCCCTGAACCTCAACGACCCCATTGTTTTTGACAAAACCGCCGAAACCAACACCCCGGACGATCAGATCGCCAAAGCGGTCTTCGCGGCCAAGAAAGGGGAAGTCGGGGCCAGCGAAGGCCGCCTCGCCTGGGCTGCCTGGAAGGTCAATGACATTACGCCAGCGGTACAAAAAAGCCTGGAGGATGTGCGCGAGTCCTTACGCGAAGAATATATCAAGGAAGAAGCCGCCGATCAGCTGTATGAACTGGTTGGCAATTTCGAAGATGCCCGGGCCAGTGGTGCCACGTTGGAAGAGGCCGCCGAGGCCTCAAACCTGTTATTGCTGTCCCTGCCGCCAGTGGACCGCAATGGTCGTGACAAAAACCACCAGCCAGTTTCCGCCATCGCGAACGAGCCCGAAATTCTCAAAACCCTGTTCGAGACGGATGAAGCTGTGGAATCCGACATTCTGGAAACCGAAAATGGCGACTATTATGTAGTGCGCACCGACGCCATCGAAGCCCCCCATACCCCGGCTTTGGAGGAAATTCGTGGCAAGGTTACCGAGGCCTGGAAAACCAATAAGCGGGCCGAAGCTATCAAAGAGCTGGCCGACAAAATTGCTGCGGCCTTAAAAACCGGGACAGATGCCAACACAGTTTCATCGCGCTTTCCGGGCACCAAAGTTGAATCAGCCATTTTGCAACGCGGACAGGCTGTGCCGCCACTGACCCAGCGCCATGCCGGGCAGATATTTTCCATTGCCAAAGGTGAAATCTCTATGGCCCCGGATCAATCCGGCAAAAACCTGATCATTGCCCGCCTGGATGCCATTATCCCTGCGGGTAATCCGCCGGCATCTTTGCTGGAGCTTGGCCGCTCTTCGATCGGTGAAGCCCTGTCCGCAGATTTGCAAAACGAGTTTTTGCGCGGCTTGCTGGATCAGTACAATGTGCGCCAGGATCCTCGCCTAAAAGCCCTGGCGCTTGGTGAAAACCCCGAAGGCTGAATGACGTGACCTCTGCTCTGCGCGCCCCTGACGATGCCTTTTGCACGCGTTACGCCCAAGGAGACGCACAAATCCTCACCCGCACGGTGATTGATGACCTGATTACGCCGGTGGCGGCCATGCTGCGGCTGGGGCCGCAAAGCCCCAATATTTTCCTGATGGAATCGGTACAGGGCGGCGACTGGCGCGGCCGCTATTCCATAATCGGGCTAAACCCGGACGCCCGCTGGCGTGTCCGGAATGGCCAGGCAGAAAAAGCCGGGATTGACGGCAAATGGACCCCCGTTTCAGCGGCCCCCATAGAGGCCTTGCGACAGTTTATACGGGCATCACAAATCGAATTGCCTACCGGTCTGCCCCCCATGGCCGCCGGTGTATTTGGCTATCTTGGTTATGACATGGTGCGCCATGTTGAGGCCCTGCCGGCCCCCAATCCCGATACGCTGGGGCTGGATGATGCATTGTTATTACGCCCCACCCTGGTGGCCATATTTGACTCCGTAGCACAGGAAATCGTGCTCTCCACCCCTGTACGCCCGCATCCAGACCAAAATGCAAAAGAGGCCTATGAGAGCGCCATGCAAAGGCTGGATACCTTGCAGAACCGCCTTGGCACACCGGCACAAAGCAGCCCCATTGCGCAAGGCAATGAACATCCGCCCATGGCAGAGCCGACCAGCAATACCACGCCTGAACATTACCGGGATATGGTAGAGCGCGCCCGAGAATATATAAAGGCCGGCGATATTTTTCAGATGGTTCCCAGCCAGCGCTTCAGCGCCCCTTTAGCAGAACATCCATTTGCACTCTATCGCTCTTTGCGGCGCTTAAACCCTTCGCCATTTTTGTATTATCTCAATTTTGAAGACTTTAGCGTGGTGGGTTCCAGCCCGGAAATTCTGGTGCGGGTGCGCAATCGCAAAGTCACCATTCGCCCCATTGCCGGCACCCGCCCGCGCGGTGCCAATCCGGCAGAGGATGCGGCTTTGGAAGCTGATTTGCTGGCCGATCCCAAAGAACGGGCAGAACACCTGATGTTGCTGGATCTGGGGCGTAATGACGCCGGGCGGGCCTGCAAGGCCGGTACCATACAGGTTACCGAGCAATTTGGCGTCGAGCATTACAGCCATGTGATGCACATCGTTTCCAATGTCGAAGGCGATCTGGATGACAATAAAGACGCGGTGGATGCCTTGTTTGCAGGCTTTCCCGCCGGCACTGTTTCTGGGGCTCCCAAAATTCGCGCCATGGAAATCATCAACGAACTGGAAGTGGAAAAACGTGGCCTCTATGCCGGGGCCATTGGTTATTTTTCTGCGGGCGGCGATATGGATACCTGTATCGCGCTACGCACAGCGGTGATCAAGAATGGCACCATGTATGTTCAGGCAGGCGGCGGCGTGGTGCTGGACAGCGATCCAGAGGCCGAACGCATGGAAACCGTGCATAAATCACGGGCCCTCTTTCGCGCCGCGGCACAGGCCTGGCGCTTTGAAGAGCGTGCCTAAAGCCCGGCGGAATGCAAGTGCAGGCCCCGTTCCAATGCCTGCCTTTGCGCCATGGCGGCACGCAAAGACACCATTTTAATACCCTGTTTTTCTAGAGATTCAGGCCAGGTTTTCAATGCCGCCATACTGGCCGGTCGGGGATGGGCAATGACCACCACCACGCCATTTTTTATGGCCAGTTTTTCCGCGCGTAGCATTTGCGTGGCAATGGCCGCGGGCGTGTCCAGATCGTCCAGAAATACGTCCCGGCGTATAATGGGTACCCCCGTTTTGCCTACGATTCTGGCGGCTGCGCTTTTGCCGCTGGTTACGGAATCCAAAAAAAGCAGGCCCCGGTCGTGTAACAGATCGGCCACCTCGGCCACACAGCGTGCACAGGACGTAAAACGACTGCCCATATGGTTATTGACGCCAATGACGCCAGGCACCCGTTCAAGGGCGGCGGTCAGACGCTGTCGATTTTGATCAGCGCTCAGCCGGCGCAACAAAGCCCCCGGCCCCGGATCCTCCAGGCCGAAAGGCTCCATCGGCATATGTAATAACACTTCATGACCGGCCGCCTTGGCCTCTATGGCCCAATTGGCCGCATCCGGTACATATGGCAAAATGGCCATGGTCACCGGCATGGGCAGATCCAACGCCATTTGTGACCAAGCCCGCGCCGGGCCAATATCATCAATGACCAGTGCGATCATGGGGCGCGCCAAAGGATTGTGATCGACACGCACCGTTGTCTGAGGGGATATACTGGCCATTTTTACGATTGGATCAGGCACCGTAAATACGGGCTGGGTTTTGGCACTGGCCCCGGCCCGCATGGGGACAAATCCTGCCAGCGTCATCGACATGGCCACCGCCCCCACCAGCGTCCCCAGAATGGCAAACCATCCAATACGCCTGGGCTTTTGCACAACAGGGTTTGCGCTCAACAAGGCCTGAACCCGGCGCAAACGCTCCAGACGCGCATTTCTGGAATCAGGATGAAGACTGCTCATGCCCTAATCAGGCGTGTTTATAGTTACCATAAGGTTAGCAAACCCCATTGCCGCTTGCGTCTCTACGCCCTAGATTGCGCAAAAATTCTACCAAGCGGAACGTCTGTCCCATGATCCTGATCATCGATAATTACGACAGCTTCACCTATAATCTGGTGCATTATGTAGAGGAATTGGGCGCCCAGACCGAAGTGCTGCGCAATGATACCCAAAGCGTTGATGAAGTGCTGGCCCGCGGTGCCGATGGCATTATCTTATCGCCCGGGCCATGTGATCCGGACCGTGCCGGCATCTGTCTTGAACTGTTGCGCCAGGCACCTGATGATCTGCCCATTCTGGGCGTCTGTCTGGGCCATCAGGCCATTGGCCAGGTATTTGGTGGCAAGGTGATCCGCGCCAAATCCATCATGCATGGCAAAACCAGCCCGATTCTTCATGATGGCAGCGGCGTTTTCAAAAACATCCCCGACGGGTTTGAAGCAGCGCGTTATCACAGCCTTGCCGTGGAACGCCACAGCCTGCCCGATTGTCTGCGCATTACGGCCCAAACCCGAGATGGCGAAATCATGGGTCTTTGCCATAACACCCGGCCGATCCATGGTGTCCAGTTTCACCCTGAATCCATCGCGTCGGAGCACGGACATCAGATTTTGCAAAACTTCATGAACTTTTGCGCACAAACGGCCCGCGCCGCATGAGCACTTTTACCCCGATATTGGAAAAACTGGCATCGGGCCAGCCATTGGACGCCGTCATGGCGCGCGAGGCATTTTGCCAGATCATGGATGGTGAAATCGATAACGCACAGATCGGGGCCTTTCTGATGGGTCTGCGTATCACCGGCGAAAGCACGTCCATCATTACCGAAGGGGCATTGGCGCTGCGCGCCCGGCTCAGCCCGGTAAACGCCCCCAAAGGGGCCATAGACACCTGTGGTACGGGTGGGGATGCCAAAGGCACCTATAACATCTCCACCGCCGCCGCACTGATCGTGGCCGGAGCCGGGGTCTGCGTCGCCAAGCATGGCAATAAGGCGCTCAGCTCCAAATCCGGCTCGGCCGAAGTGCTCGAAGAGCTGGGTGTGCGTATGCAAATCAGCCCGGCCCAGGTCGAGGCCTGTATGACCGGTGCCAATATAGGTTTCATGTTTGCTCCGGCCCTGCATGTGGCCATGCGCCATGTAGCCCATGCCCGCCGCGCGCTGGGCATTCGCTCTATCTTCAATCTGGTGGGGCCGCTTTCCAATCCGGCGGGGGTGCGCCACCAATTGCTGGGGGTTTTTGATGCCCACTGGACCGAACCCATGGCCAAAGCCCTGCACCAGCTTGGCGGCAAACGTGCCTGGGTGGTTCATGGCAGCGATGGTCTGGACGAAATTACCACCACCGGCCCCACCCGGGTAAGCGCCCTGGAAAACGGGCAGGTAAAAACCTTTGACATTCAACCAGAGGATTTTGGCATTCCCCGGGCCAGTGAAAACGATCTGGTGGGCGGCGACCCAGCGCATAATGCCCGCGCCATCCATGCCCTGTTGGAGGGCAAACGCGGGCCGTTGCGCGATATTGCACTGCTCAATGCCGGAGCGGCGGTTTATGTGGCCGGGCAAGCCCCGGACGTTATGGCCGGCATTAAGATGTGTGAAAAAGCACTGGATGAAGGCAAAGCGGCCGAGGCACTGGCCACACTGGTTCGCCTGTCCAATGAGCCAAAGACATGAGCATTCTGGAACGCATACTGGACACCAAACGCGAGGAAATTGCCGCCGGCAAAACCACAACGTCCATGCAAGACCTTCTTGGCCGGGTACAGAGTTGCACCCTGCCGCGCGGCTTTGTGCAGGCCCTTAAATCTCCACCAACAGGGACCAGCATCGCCCTGATCGCTGAAATCAAACGCGCCAGCCCGTCCAAGGGCCTGATCCGCGAGGATTTTGATCCAGCCAGCCTTGCCAGAGCCTATCAGGACGGCGGCGCCACCTGTTTATCGGTATTGACCGATCGTGAATATTTCCAGGGACAGAACGCCTTTTTGGGCGAAGCCCGCGCTGCCTGTACCCTGCCTGTTTTGCGAAAAGATTTTATCATTGATCCCTGGCAGGTAGTGCAATCGCGTGCGCTGGGGGCAGATTGTATCTTGCTGATTATGGCAGCGCTGGAAACCGCATTGGCCAATGAGCTGGCCAGCCTGGCTCAGGATCTGGGCATGGATGTGCTGGTCGAAGTGCATAATGCGACTGAAATGGAGGCCGCGCTTACCCTGCCCGTTCGCCTGATCGGCATTAACAATCGTAACCTTTCTACTTTTGAAACCTCGCTAAGCGTTACCGAGGATTTAAGTCGTGATTTGCCGGAAGGTCTGTTTCTGGTTTCGGAAAGCGGGATTTACACCGCAGAAGACATCGCCCGCGTCAAAGCCGCCGGGGCCAGCGCCGTCCTTGTCGGAGAAAGCCTGATGCGCCAGGATGATGTGGAACAGGCAACGCGAACGCTCCTGGCTTGATCTCTTGGTAAACCCTTGACGAGAGAAAAGAACATCTGTAGAACATCGCCTATAGATTCGTTTTTTGTTCTGGTGAGACCATGCTAACCGCGAAACAACATGACCTTTTGCTTTTTATCAACAAGCGCCTTAACGACAGCGGTATATCGCCCTCGTTTGATGAAATGAAAGACGCCTTGGGTCTGGCCTCCAAGTCCGGCATCCACCGGCTGATAACGGCTTTGGAAGAGCGCGGCTTTATCCGCCGTCTGGCGCACCGCGCCCGAGCGTTGGAGGTTGTAAAACTGCCTGAAGACTTGCAAAGCGGCGAAATACCAGAAACCAAGATCAAGGATTTCAAACCTGATTATTCAGCCGCCATGTCCCGCCGTGACCTGCCAGAGCCCGCCAACAGCATCGATGTGCCCTTGCTGGGCCGCATTGCCGCGGGCACGCCCATCGAGGCGATCTCTCACGAAACCGCCCGTATTTCTGCCCCGGCGGACATGCTCGGCCATGGGGAGCATTTTGCCCTGACCGTTCAGGGGG
Source organism: Robiginitomaculum sp. (assembly GCA_030949705.1). GTDB lineage: Bacteria > Pseudomonadota > Alphaproteobacteria > Caulobacterales > Maricaulaceae > Robiginitomaculum_B. The sequence goes on from JAUZSF010000010.1 coordinate 14,517, forward strand.
ATTCCATGATCGAGGCCGGCATTCTGGACGGCGATACGGTGATTATTCGCAAGGCCGATACGGCACGAAATGGCGAGATCATTGTCGCTCTGGTGGATGATGAAGAGGCCACCTTAAAACGCCTGCGCAAGAAAAACGGCTCGGTGGCCCTGGAGGCTGCCAACCCTGAATATGAAACCCGTATTTTTGGCCCTGATCGGGTCAAGGTGCAGGGGACATTGGTGGGCTTGGTCCGCCGCTACCATTGATCGGTACATCTGTACCTATCTTACTTTTCCGGCATATTCCATTTTCGCTGCCTTGGCTGCACGGGTTGCAGCCTGATCTCTCTATCCAAGTAAATTAAGGCATGAGCA
>JAUZSF010000011.1 GCA_030949705.1 Robiginitomaculum sp.
TTCGGCAATGTCCTTGGCGGCCAGAGCGCGCTGGATGATGTATTGGTTAAATCCCCAATAGCTGATGTTCATGATCCACATGCCGCCCACCAGCACCCCAATACCCGGCAGGTCCGCATAATGGGGATGGCTCTTGTCCAGGATCATGTGAAATTTGCCCGGCAATTCAGTGTGCAGGCGGGTGAACCCGCCCCATATGCCCTGATCGCCACCAATCATCTTCATGGTGAAATAGGCGATAAACAATCCGCCCAGCACCAGAATGACCACTTGAATGATGTCGGTCAGTGCCACGGCCTTTAGGCCACCATACATGGAATAGGCCACCGCAAAGCCGGCCAGCGCCGCCATGCCCCAGAAATAATCAACCCCGGTCAGTGTATTGACCGCCAACGCGCCCAGCCACAAAACGGCGGTCAGATTGACCAGCGTATAAACTGCCAGCCAGAATACCGACATGGTGATTTTAACGGTGCCGCCATAACGCTGGTCCAGGAATTGCGGCATGGTATAAATCTGGCGCTTGAGAAAGACCGGCAATAAAAATTTGCCCACCAGAATGAGCGTGATCGCCGCCATCCATTCATAGGACGCAATGGCCAGTCCGATGACATAGCCCGAGCCGGACATGCCAATGATCTGTTCGGCGGAAATATTGGCCGCGATCAATGAGGCGCCGATGGCCCACCAGGGCAAGAGCCGCCCGGCAAGAAAGTAATCATCGGTATCCTTGGTCTCGCCCTTGGGTTCGCGTGAGACATAAAGGGCAACGGCCAGCAGGGAGATGCCGTAAAGCCCGAGAATCAGAAAATCCAGTGTGGAGAGAAACATAATATGCCCGCCTGCATCCATAAAATCAGGATGAACGATATTTCATTTGCGAATAATTGCAAATGAAATTCTTGAGGTTATGGCGCATAATAATGTGATTTATGCACATAAAATATACGTTTATATAGTGGAAAATAATAATGAGGGATCGACACAGGAGATAAGTTGGGTGTAAATTGCAAAAAAATGCAAAAACAGGGCGGGAATTTGAAATGAAAAAACCAGACTTAAGTATATGGCAAATCTGGAATATGTCATTTGGCTTTTTCGGTATTCAGATCGGCTTTGCCCTGCAGGGGGCCAATGTCAGTCGGATCTTTCAAAGCCTGGGTGCCTCTATTGATGCGCTGCCCATTTTGTGGATTGCCGGCCCGGTAACCGGCTTGCTGGTACAGCCGCTGGTCGGGCACTTCAGTGACCGGAACTGGACTCGTTTTGGGCGTCGCCGTCCCTATTTTTTCGCCGGGGCGGTGCTGGCCTCTCTGGCATTATTGGTAATGCCCAACTCCCCCACGCTGTGGGTGGCTGCCGGAATGCTGTGGATTCTGGATGCTTCGATCAATATTGCCATGGAGCCATTTCGCGCCTTTGTCGGGGATATGCTGCCCAGTCGTCAACGTACCATGGGGTTTACCATGCAAAGCGTCTTTATTGGCTCGGGCGCATTATTGGCCTCCATGGCCCCGTTTATTCTGGCCAATGTGTTTGGCGTTGATAACACGGCCGAGGGGGGCGGGGTGCCCGCGGCGGTCAAGCTGTCGTTTTATATCGGCGCGGTAGCGCTCTTTTTTGCAATTGTATGGACAGTGCGCAGCACGCGCGAATATTCGCCCAAGGAAATGGCGGCTTTTGATGTCGAAGAAACCGCCTATCGCCCTCATCGAGAAGAGGTGCAGGCCATCTCGCCCGATGGTGCCTTTTATCTGAAATACGGCAGTTTGATTACGGTACTCGGGCTTGGCCTGTTTTGGGCCATTGATCATTGGGGCGGGGATAAACAGTTTTACGTGCTGAGCGGGGCGATTGCCTTTCTGGGGCTGAGTTTTCTCTTGAACAGCTGGCTGAAAAACGTTCACCGGGATCAAAATTTTCTGAGCCATATCCTGGCGGACCTGATGACCATGCCTTTGATCATGCGCCGTCTGGCGGTGGTGCAGTTTTTTTCCTGGTTTGGCCTTTTCATCATGTGGATTTATTCCACTCCGGCGGTCACGGCCCATGCCTTTGGGTCCAGCGATCCAGCCTCGGCCTTATACAACAAAGGAGCGGATTGGGTCGGGGTTATGTTTGCCGTCTATAACGGGGTGGCCGCGGTCTATGCATTGTTTTTGCCAAAACTGGCAAAACTGGCGGGGCGCCGCTTGCTCCACGCCATCAATCTGCTGGCCGGGGCGCTGGGATTTTTTTTCGTATTTCATCTTTACCGATCCATGGCTATTGCTTCTTTCCATGGTTGGGGTCGGGATGGCCTGGGCCTCGATTCTCAGCTTGCCCTATTCCATACTAGCCGATGCCGTGCCGCCCAAAAAACTGGGCGTTTACATGGGAATATTCAATTTTTTCATTGTGCTGCCACAACTCATCGTTGCCGGCATTATGGGGCCATTTGCACGCACCTTCCTTGGGGGTGATGCCCTGTTGATCATGGTTTGTGGCGGCATATCGCTGGCGCTTTCTGCGCTGTCGGTTGCGCTGGTACGTATTCCCAAGGCCGGTTAGGCGCAGTAAGAGTGTGTAATGATTTGGTCATCTTGACCAAGAATGAGGAGAATGGATTTGGGCAGTGAACACGTAACCCGGTTGGAAGATCTGGCCAGAATTGCGGGGGTCTCGGTGGCAACGGTTTCGCGTGCCTTAAATGACAGTTCGCTGGTCAATCTGGAAACCAAACGCCGGGTGTGGCGCATTGCGCAGGAACACAATTATCATTTCCGCCCCTCTATGCCGACCGAGCTCAGCAGTGCCCTGGCCACCATTGTGGTGGTGATTCCACGGCCTCAAGGGCGGATGGGCAAGATTTCGGATCCGTTTTTTCAGGAATTGCTGGGCGGCATTGCCGAGGCGGCCCGCGAAAGCGGTTGTGATGTTTTGTTGTCGCATATGGATCCCACCAATCTGGAACAGCTCACCTCCTTAATGACGGCGCATCGGGCCGATGGGGTAATCTTTCTGGGGCAGAGCTTTTTGCATGAACGCTTTAACCGCCTGGCAGAGAATGAAAAACGTTTTGTCGTCTGGGGGGGCAGCCTGCCAGGGCAGAAATATTGCTCGGTCGGCAGTGACAATGCCCACGGTGGTGCCCGGGCAACCTCGCATCTGATCCGTCTGGGGCGAAAACACATTGCCTTTTTCGGGGATACGCGAGCCCCCGAAGTGATGCAGCGCTACCAGGGGTATCAACAGGCGCATGCCGATGCTGGTCTGGCCATTGATCCGGGTCTGGTCTTGCCGGCCCATTTCGAAATCGAATCTGCCGAGGCTTCGGTGGATGCCCTGTTATCGCGCGGGGTTTCTTTTGACGGTATTTTTGCCGCCAGTGACCTGATCGGTCTGGGGGCCATGCGGGCGTTGATGCGATCTGGGCGGCGTGTACCCGAAGATGTCTCGGTGGTGGGGTATGATGATGTCCACCTGGCCGCCTATAGCCGACCGTCTCTCACCACCATATCGCAGAATATGAAAAAGGCCGGGCGGCTGATGGTCTCCAAATTATTGAAGGCCTCACCTGATGATGTCCTGCAATCCGAGTTTTTGCCAACAGACCTGATTGTACGCGAATCCTGCGGGTCTTAGGCCCTGTCCAGCGTCGCGATATAAGCCCCAAAGGGATAAACGCAGTCCATTTTGTCGTGTCCGGGCTGATTCTCCAGCAATAGCCGCGATGGACGAAGCCCTTTGGGTAGGCCTTCTGGCGTCCAGGCCACCACCGTATTGCCCAGATTAAAGACACATAATACCGCTTCATCCCCTTCGGTTCGTACAAAGGCAAACAATGGATATGGGCATGGCAGAACTTGCAAATCGCCATAACGCAAAGCCGGGCTTTGTCGGCGAAGCTGTAACATGGTGCGGACAAAGTTCAGGGTGGATTTTGGCTGACTTTCCTGACGATTAATGGCCAGGGCACTTTGACCGTCCCCAATGGGCAACCAGGGTTCGGATTTTGAAAATCCGGCAAAGACCTGTTCCGCATCCCAGGGCAGAGGCGTGCGGGCACCATCGCGGCCCAGGGTTTGTGGCCAGTTGGCGATGGCTTCGGGGTCTTGCAATTTTTCAAACGGGATCGGGGTTTGCGGCATGCCCAGTTCTTCGCCCTGATACAAAATGGGATTGCCGCGAATGCTGAGCAACAGTGCTGAGGCCATTTTGGCAAAATGTTCAGGATCTGATCCATCATGCCAGCGGCTGATGGCACGGGGCGCATCATGATTGGAAAACGCCCAGGACGGCCAGCCTTCGCCTTCATCATCGCCCCAGGTGTTCAGGGCGGTTTTTAATTTATGCGGGGTGAGGGTTTCGGCATAGAGAAAATCAAAACTGTAGGCAGAATCCAGCCGTTTTCCGTTTTCCGTAAATGCCTTCATTTCTGCTATGGGATCGGGCCCGCCCACTTCGGCCACCGTAAAGCGGTCCTCATAGGCATTGACCACGGCGCGTACTCTTTCCAGAAATGGCAGAATATCCGGATGAGACTGGTTATAAATATGTTGTTGCAAATCAAAGGGACGGGAAATGATCCGACCCTCTGTTGGGGCTGGCGGGTTGTCGCGTAATTGCGGATCGTGCATGGCAAAATTAATCGCATCCAGACGAAAGCCATCAACGCCGCGGTCCAGCCAGAATTTGGCCACTTGTAACAGGGCGTCCTGAACCTCTTTGTTGCGTACATTCAGGTCCGGCTGGCTATGCAGAAAATTATGCAGATAATATTGACCGCGCCGGGCTTCCCAGGTCCAGGCCGGGCCACCAAAAACCGATTGCCAGTTGTTCGGGGGAGAGCCATCGGGTTTGGGGTCGGCCCAAACATACCAGTCCGCCTTGGGGTTGGTGGTATCCTGGCGGCTTTCTCTAAACCATTCATGGGCATCAGAGGTATGGGAATAGATCTGATCGATAATCACTTTCAGATTTAACTGATGGGCCTTGTCCACCAATTCATCAAAGTCAGCCAGCGTGCCAAAAATGGGGTCAACATTGCAATAATCGGCAACGTCATAACCAAAATCATTCAT
>JAUZSF010000012.1 GCA_030949705.1 Robiginitomaculum sp.
TAGTCACCCGAATCTCAAAGTTCGGCACATAATCTAAAGTTCGGTGCATAATCTAAAGTTCGGTGCATAAGGTTTGCTGTGTTTTGTGGCAGAAGCGTTTGACGGAGGCAAGGATTTCATCGGCGGATTTGACCCATCTGTATGGTTTTGGGTTTTCATTGTGGGTCTCAATGAAGGCGAGAATGTCAGCTTCCAGTTCGCGGGTTGATCGGTGAACACCGCGTTTAAGTTTCTTTCGGCTCAACTCGGCAAACCAGCGTTCGACCTGATTGATCCAGGAGGCGGAGGTGGGCGTGAAGTGAACATGCCAGTGAGGCCGCCGGACCAACCACGCCTTGACTTCTTTGGTCTTGTGGGTCGCGTAGTTATCCATCACCAGATGCACGTCCGGTCCTTTAGGCAGACACTCATCAATCTGTTTGAGAAAGCCCAGAAATTCTTGTGAGCGGTGGCGTTTGTAGCACTTGCCGATCACCGCACCGGTGGCAATATCAAGGGCGGCAAACAGGGAAGTCGTGCCATGGCGGATATAGGTGTGAGTTTGTCGCTCTGCCACCCCAGGCATCATTGGCAGAACCGGCTGTTCGCGATCCAGCGCCTGAATTTGGGACTTTTCGTCTACACAAAGCACAATCGCCCGGTTGGGCGGTGACATATAGAGACCAACAATGTCCCGCACCTTGTCAACAAACAAAGGGTCGGTCGAGAGCTTGAAGGTCTCACGCCGATGTGGTTGCAGGCCAAAGGCATTCCAGATGCGCCGGATGGTGGTATGCGAAAGACCGACCTCTTTGGCCATCGAGCGGATCGACCAGTGGGTGGCATCTTTGGGTGTGCTGTGCAGCGTGCGCTCAATCACCTTCGCCACTTGTGCATCAGACACCGTGCGCGGTCGGCCCGGGCGATACTCGTCCGACAAACCCTGCACACGGTCCCTCACAAATCGTCGCCGCCATTTGCCAACCGTATGTTCATGCACGCCCATGGTGCTGGCCACTTCCTTGCTGGGCAACCCATCGGCGCACAGCAGGATCATCCGGCAGCGATCCGAAAGTGAACGCGGTGCCTTGTGCCGCCTGACCTGACTTTCCAGAAAAGAACGTTCTTCAACACTCAATACAACAACACCAGCAACACGACCCACCAAAACCTCCAAATCAATAGCATCATAATGATATCAATTACAGTTCCAGATGACTAGGTCACGTCCTCTTTTCTGGCTTTGGCATAACGGCAGTAAAAATCTGACGGCGATCTAGGGGCCAAACTCAATCATCTGAATGCGTTTGGACCCTAATCCTCATCGTTATAATCTTTGTCGATCCGGCGCATGATTTCCCACATCATCGCCAACATAAGGTTGTTAATGGCTGTAAGCAGGGGCTGTTTGTCAAAATTGTCGAGGGCGCCCTGTTTGATCGCTTCTGCCAAGGCTTCAACACTGTCGTGCAGTTCTGGGTCAAATGTCGCATCGGTCCTAATTGGGCCGCCTCGTCCAGAATAAACAGGGTAGGTTGCTTTGGCTGTGTCCGCCGCCGGGGTAATTGCCGACAGCATGGCACCTATCCACAAGCGCAACAGCCTGCCGTGACTTTCCAGTTTTTCCGGAGGTAATACAATGTAGATGCTCAGAGGCTTGCCGCTGGTAATGTCATCAAGACTGATGGTCGAGGCTTCAAGAGTGGCGTTCACCGTCGGCTGCGCAGAAAGTCTGTATGGTCCTGCGCGGTGGACAGGATGGAGGCAAAGACCCTGCTTTCCGCTGTTGCGTGCAGGGAACACCCCCGGCGCACACCATCATGCTTGCTCTTGGCCATTTCCTTGAAGGTAAATTCCAAGTCCTCTGCGGACTGGTTAAGCAAATAATGCACCTCGCCAAGGTGACGCAGTGCGGCGGGCCGCCCGGTAACCACATGCAAAATCATCGTGGTGATTAGTGAACGCGCCCGGTCATCCCAAAAAGGGTCCTTTATGGATTTCTCATTGACCAGAAATTCTGCAATTTCTGCCACCGTATCAATGGCATCAGGCGAGTCCGGATCAATCAAGTCCAGTGGGTTAAGCTGGTCAGACTCCGCGCCGGTCATACCAAACGGGTCTATGACACGGACGTCTTGCCCCAGTTCACGTCGACGACGTGCCGTTACAGCATAATTTTCACCCTTGGGGTCAATGATAATAACCGGGCCACGATAGCGTAACAGAGCCGGAATGATGCAGCCCACCCCTTTGCCAGAACCTGTACGGGCGATGCTGATCAGGTGGCCGTCGCCGGTGTGCAGGATCGGCTCCAAGACATCCTCCTGGCTCGTTGCTGCCTGACCAGTAAAGTCAAAGCCGATCAGGGGGCGGCGTTCTTCCTCCTCCAGAGAATATCCGATCAGTAAGCCATCTTCGCCAACGGAACATGGCAGTTGCGGTTCATTTTTGCTATTCAAGATATTCCCTCTTCATCCAGCCCATAGCCAGACAGTGGCTTGTTCTGAAAAATATTTCATCCCAGCAAACCATTATCCGACATTTTGGTGATGACAATTGCGTGAAAGGCGCCCGCGGGAAAGGCGAGTGTGCGCCTATGCGAACGGCTCCACCGCCTCGTGCCACCATGTGAAACCAATAACTTTATCGGCTATCGATGGCAGGCGCAGCTATGGTTACAGTGGATGCTTCTAAGAACTTTAACAGCACTCATTCTGTAACCGGCAAAATGGTGGTTGCCTTGATTTCTTCCATGGCCAGGAGCGCCGTGACATTATAAATATGCACCTCTGAAATCAGCGCCTGATAAAAGCGGTCATAGGCCTTGGCATTTGCAACGCGAATTTTGAGAATATAGTCGATGTCTCCGGCCAGGCGATAGGCCTCCAACACCTCCGGCCGCTTTTGAATGGCGGTCAAAAACTTGTTTTGCCAATTGGCCTCATGCTCATTGGTGCGTACCAGAACAAAGAAACAGGCTTCCAAGCCCAGCTTGTCCGGGTCCAGAATGACGGTTTGCCGGGTGATGACCCCGGATTTTCGCATTTTACGGATGCGATTCCACACCGGGGTCTTCGAAGAGCCTACTTTTTTGGCAATCTCGTCATAAGATTGACTGGCATCATTTTGCAGTTCCGTGAGGATTTTCCGATCCAGCGTATCCAGTGAAAATGTCATTCCTTGCCTTCTGTCATATTAATATCAGCGTTCCGATGTTGCCATAAAATATAAAACTATATCCCTAATAGCAAAGCATATCTACAAAATCAAAGAATAATATTCTATATTAAGGGCGGGCCTAGAACAGGATTGTCCATGCATTATTTCCCCATATTCGTAGCCATCAAAGAGCGCCCCGTGCTGATCAGCGGTGGTGGCGCCATGGCTGTTGCCAGGCTTCGCCTGCTGATGAAAACCAGCGCCTCTCTGGTAGTTTTTGCCGTGCAGGCAGAGCCGCAAATTGAGATCTGGGCCCGCGAAGGCAGGCTGGTTCTTCTTTCGCGGGCGGTGCGGGCCGGTGATCTGAAGGGGGCGGCGCTGCTCTATATTACCGATGAGGCGGCGGATGATCATGGGCGCCTTGCGGCCATGGCGCGGGCGAACGGCATCCCAGTCAACATTGTGGACAATCTCGAGAACAGCACATTCATTACGCCGGCCATTGTTGATCGGGATCCGGTCACCATTGCGATCGGAACCGAAGGGGCAGCGCCCGTTCTGGCCCGTGCCATCAAACGCGACCTGGAAGAGCGTCTGCCTGTTCACCTCGGCCTTCTGGCCAAGGCGGGCAAGGTGTTCAGGCCGCTGGCCAAACGTGTTCTTGACGGGCGTAAGCATCGTGAATTTTGGGCTGAGTATTATGCTGATACAGGGCTCGCCAGTCTTGATGAGAGCGGGGCGGGCGGCTTGCCTGCGGCGCTGGACGCGCTTCTGGCCCGCTATGTGCGCGCAAAAACAAAGCCAGGTCATGTGGATCTGGTCGGGGCCGGTCCCGGGGATCCGGATTTATTGACGTTAAAAGCGCGCAAAGCCCTCGATCGGGCGGATGTGGTTATCCATGACCAGCTGGTGGCGCCAGAAATTCTGGAGCTAGCGCGCCGCGAAGCGGTCATCATTGCCGCAGGAAAGAAGGGGTTTGGGCCAGCTACACCACAAGAAAAAATCAATGTCTTGATGATTGATCATGCCAGATCTGGGGCTCATGTGGTGCGGCTGAAATCTGGCGATCCCGCCATGTTTGGCCGGCTGGATGAAGAAATCGAAGCGCTGGATAACGCCGCCATCGCTTGGCGGATCATTCCCGGCATTACCGCGGCTTCTGCCGCCATCGCGCAAATCGGGCAATCCTTTACCTGCCGTGGCCGCAATTCGTCTATCCGCTTTCTTACCGGGTATGACGTAAAGGGCTTTGCCGAACAGGACTGGCGCGCGCTGGCCCGGCCCGCAGAGGTGGCGGCAATTTACATGGGCAAAAAGAGCGCCCGTTTTCTTCAGGGCCGGTTGTTGATGAACAATGCCGATGCCAATACGCCTATCACCCTGGTTGAGAATGCATCGCGCCAGCAGGCGCGCATTATTTCAACCACCCTGGCCGAACTGCCAGGCGCAGTGGCTGGCTTGCAAGGCCCGGTGGTCATGCTTCTTGGGCTGGCGCCGCGCCATATGGCTCAGGAAGCAAACCGGCGCGCTTCGGTGGAGCAGGCCTTATGACGGGCCGGAGTACAATCATGGTGGTTACGGCCAATGACCTTCTGCTGGGTGATGCGGTTTGGCTGACAACGGATAATGGCTGGACACGTGATATCGCCAAGGCGGAAGCCATCAGGGAAGAAACGCAGGCGCAAGAACGGCTGTTGGCGGCCCTCAAGCAAAGTGATGCGGTTGTCGGCCCCTATCTGGCTGAAGCCAGGCAAGGGGAAAACGGCCTGGAGCCCGTGCATTATCGCGAAAAATTCCGCACCCGTGGGCCATCCAATTATCCCCATGGCAAACAGGAAGTCCGCCCCGGCGGCTGAGGAGACTGGCTGTGTACGTATACAATGATTTCGACCATGCTTTTGTGCAAGAGCGCATCAGGCAGTTTCGGGCGCAAGTGGAACGGCGCCTTGCGGGCAATCTCACCGAAGAGGAGTTCAAACCGCTTCGCCTGATGAATGGCCTCTATCTGCAATTGCATGCCTATATGCTGCGCATTGCCATTCCCTATGGCACGCTGGATGCCCAAAAAATGCGGCAACTGGCCATGATCGCCACGCGCTGGGACAAGGGCTATGGCCATTTTACCACGCGTCAGAATATTCAGTTCAACTGGCCGAAACTGCATGATGTGCCTGATATTTTGGAGGCTCTTGCCGATGTGCAGATGCACGCCATACAAACCTCTGGCAATACCATCCGCAATGTTACCGCCGATCATTTTGCCGGCGCGGCAGCGGACGAAATTGCAGACCCTCGCCCCTATGCCGAACTGATCCGCCAATGGTCCACGGATCATCCGGAATTTCAGTTCCTGCCGCGCAAGTTCAAGATTGCGCTCACCGGCAGCCCTCAGGATCGTGCGGCAACCAAGGTCCATGATATTGGTCTTCGCCTGGTGCGTAATGATGCGGGCAAGACCGGGTTTGAAGTGATCATTGGCGGCGGGCTGGGGCGTACCCCGATCATTGGCAAAGTGTTGCGCGCATTCCTTCCCGTTCAGGATTTACTTCCCTATCTGGAAGCGATTGTCAGCGTTTATAACCTGCTGGGGCGGCGGGACAACAAGTACAAGGCGCGCATCAAGATCACCGTTCGCGAGCATGGCATTGAGGCCATTCGCAAGCGCGTGGAAGATGAGTTTTTTTGAGCGCCGGACAAGTTTTAAGGGCGCGGATCAGGCGCTTTTGGATGACATTAAAGCGCATTTTCGCCCCCCCCCGCCTTTATTAGTGCGCTGGTTGATGGTTTCCAATCGCGTCGGAAAAGTGATGCGCATTTTGATGCCTGGGCCCGGACCAATCTGGCGGCACACAAGCACCCGGATTACGCCATCGTTACCATCTCGCTAAAAGCACCGGGGGCGACGCCGGGGGATGCCACGGCTGAACAGATGCTGGTCATGGCTGACCTTGCGGAGCGCTATGGCCATGATGAGCTGCGCATCAGCCATGAGCAAAATATCATTCTGCCTCATGTGCACAAATCGCACCTTTTCAATGTCTACAAGACGCTGGCCAAAGCCGGTCTTGGCAGCGCCAATATCGGGCTGGTTTCTGATATTATTGCGTGCCCGGGCATGGATTATTGCGCCCTGGCCACGGCGCGTTCCATTCCCATTGCGCAGGACATTGCCCGGCGCATTGATACGCTGAAACTGGAGCACGACATTGGCCCGCTGAAAATCAAGATATCGGGTTGCATCAATGCCTGCGGGCACCATCATCTGGGTCATATCGGTATTCTGGGTCTCGACCGGGCGGGGGTTGAAAATTACCAGATAACCCTGGGCGGTGAGGCGACCCACAATGCCCGGCTGGGCGAGCGGGCCGGTCCGGGCTTTTCGGCTGATGACATTGTACCGGCGATAGAACGGCTCATTCACGCTTATCTGGCGTACCGGAAAAGCGCTTCTGAAACTTTTATTGAAACCTATCGCCGGCTTGGCCCGGAGCCATTCAAAACCGCGCTTTATGGCGAAAGGCGGGCCAGTCATGCTGCCTGAACTCTCATCTTCGCCATTGTCGGAATATGTGGCTGCGCTTAATGACCGGCACAGAAACAGTGCCGCCATTGCGGTGCTTGACTATTGCCTTACAGATTTTCCGCTTGGGAAAACGGCGCTGGTTTCTTCTTTTGGCGCAGAATCGGTCGTGCTTTTGCATCTCGTTTCTCTGATCGACCGGTCCGTTCCTGTGCTTTTTCTGGATACGCAAATGCTGTTTCCTGAAACCCTTGCCTATCAGGTTGAAGTGGCGCAAAGACTGAAGCTTGCCGATGTGCGCATTATCCGCCCGGATCGCCAGCAGGTTTTGGCGACGGACCCCGACAACACGCTTCACCAGCGTGATCATGATGCCTGTTGTGATTTGCGCAAAACGCAGCCGCTGGCCAGTGCCCTTGCCTCATTTGATACCTGGATATCCGGACGCAAGCGGTTTCAGGGCACAACTCGTGCGGCCCTGGAGGTTTTTGAAACCGATGGGCAAACGCGGATCAAGGTGAACCCACTGGCGCATTGGTCACCACAGCAGATCCGCCAATATATTCTGGATAACCAATTGCCGCGGCATCCTTTGGTATCCCGGGGGTATCCGTCAATTGGGTGCGCCCCTTGCACCAGCCGCGTCCAAAATGGCGAAGACCCGCGCGCGGGGCGGTGGCGGGGCCATGAAAAGGTGGAATGCGGCATTCATTTTATCAATGGGCAGCTGGTTCACGGCGCGCAGCCACAGGGAGAGACGCCATGAGCGTAATTGTGACGGATGCAGGCTTTGTGGCCGATGATCGCCATTTTGATTTTACGCCTTTTGTCGAATTAGACGCCAATATGTCCAGCCCCCCTAAGGCCATTGACATGACGGCAGAGGATGATCCGGAAGTACTGTCCGGCTATGTGAGCCGCATCAGCTATATCCGCATTCACTTTGCCGCCTTTGATGACGGGCGCGGTTTCACGCTGGCGCGACGGCTCAGATTAAGGGGGTTTACCGGGCGGTTACGGGCAAAGGGTTATATTATCGCTGAACAATATGCCATGGCCCGACGCGCCGGCTTTGACGAGGTTGAGATATCCGATGCCCTTGCTCGCCGCCAACCGGAAGCTTTGTGGAAAACCCGTGCAAATTGGACGGCCCATGACTATCAGTCAAAACTGCGAAGTGCTGCCACGCCCTCTATTGCATAACCTTTCCGATCCCAAACCTAAATTAGGGAACCAATTGTGACCTTTCTTACCACCACATCCGCCCCAGTTGAAAAGCCGCATTCTTTGCCTCAGGGCATGCAGGTCGTAACCGCGGTTCGCCATTGGGACGATCAGCTGTTTTCCTTTCGGGTGAAACGGCCGCGATCTTTTCGCTTTCGTTCGGGTGAATTTGTGATGATCGGCTTGCCGACAGAAACGGGCAAGCCTTGTCTGCGCGCCTATTCCATTGCGTCACCGTCATGGGATGAGGAGTTGGAGTTTTATTCCATCAAGGTGCCCAATGGCCCGCTGACCTCACGTTTGCAGCATATCAAGCCCGGGGACAGGATCATATTGCGGCCAAAGGCGGTGGGTACATTGGTGCTGGATGCGCTGTTGCCAGCAAAACGGCTATGGCTTTTTGCCACGGGGACCGGCTTTGCGCCCTTTGCCTCGATCATTCGTGATCCTGATTGCTATGTGCGCTATGACGAGGTGATTGTTACCCATACAGCCCGAACTCGCGCCGGGCTGGCATACGCCAAAGACGTTATCCAGCGTACCCTTGATGACCCCCTGGTTGGTCAAGAGGCCCGGGAGAAGTTAATCTGTCTGTCCACAACCACGCAAGAAACCAGCCCGGATATGGGGCGCATCACGGATATGCTGCGCACCGGCCAAGTGTTTGAAAAACTGGGCATGCCGGTCATAACTCCCAAGACAGACCGGGCCATGATCTGCGGCTCTATGGCCTTTAATCTGGAAATGAAAGACATACTAGAGGGGGGGCAGATGCGCGAGGGGGCGAATTCAGCCCCGGCCGACTATGTCGTCGAAAAGGCGTTTGTTGGCT
>JAUZSF010000013.1 GCA_030949705.1 Robiginitomaculum sp.
CAAGGGACAAACAGGGGTAAAAAGGGGAAAAGGAGGGATATTTTAGGGCCCGTTTTGCAAACTTCAGGGGCATTTAAGGGATAAGTGATGGATAGCTCAGGGGTAAGTCTTGCCCCTCTTTGTCCCTCATGTGCGCTATGCGGGGGATAAGGTCATCTGTTTCTCTTCGTGTGTCATCCCGGCGAAGGCCGGGATCCATTTTGATGCACCAAGGTGGATGGCGGCCGGAGCCTGTACCCGCGAAGGCAGGTACCGCCATGACAGGGTGGGGATGTGCGAACTTATCCCACATTGGCGCCGGTGGTGTATACTTTACTCCAGTATATCGCCGTGTTTTCCCCTAAGAATTTTCATGTGTATAAAAACAACAGAGCTTAAAAAGGGCAGTGCGCCGAGAAAAACGCCTAAAATCTGACAAAAAGGGCTTTATAGTGATCGCCATGCAGGCCAAGATCACGGGGCCTATGTAGGGGCAAAGATGCGGGGAAGGTTATGAGTAACGCCAATTCACACAGGATCCGGTTTACCGGTCCTGGCCAATATCTGACCTGGATGTTTGGGTTTTTGACGCTGGTCGGGGCGTTGGTCTATGCCCTGCAGGATCAAATCCGTCTGGCCTTTGAGAGCAATCGCGCCATCAATGGTTTGATTGTCGTGGTGTTCGTCATCGCCGTTCTCTATACATTTCGCCAGACCCTGGCCATTGGTCCGGCGGCCCGCTGGGTGCGGCGCCTGACCGCGGCCAATGATTTTTCCAATTTGCCGCGCCCGCCGGGGCTGATTGCCCCCATGGCGGTGCTGCTCTCTGAAACCCCGGGGCATTTAAAACTGTCTTCGGCATCGACCCGTTCCATACTGGATGCGGTGTCTTCGCGCATGGCCGAATCGGGTGAGATCACCCGCTATCTGGGCCGCTTGCTGATCTTTCTGGGGCTGCTGGGCACGTTTTGGGGCTTGTTGCAAACGGTCAGCTCGGTTGGCGCCGCGGTGAGCGCGCTATCGGGATCGGCTGGTGGCGAAGAAGATATTTTCAAGCTGATGAAGGCTCTGGAAGAGCCGATCAAGGGCATGGGCACGGCGTTTTCATCCTCGCTGTTTGGTCTTGCCGGATCGCTGGTCATCGGCTTTTTGGATTTGCAGGCCGGGCAATCGCAAAACCGCTTTTTCAATGAGATCGAGGACTGGACCGCCACCATTAGCCGCGTTGCCGCGGCGGGCAAGGAGGCCGATCCCGGCAGCCCGGCCTATACCTCAGCGCTTCTGGAACAGGCCGCCGAAAACATATCGGCGCTGGAAAAAGTGATCCGCCAGAGCGAGGAGCATCGCGCCGCCGGTATTGAAGCGGTTCGTGAAGAGATCAAAATTCTGACCAAGACCATGATTACCCTGTCACGGGGTGAAAATCCGTAATGGCGGGTCCGCGACTATCGCGGCGCGGAGCCGGGGCCGAGGACCATTGGCCCGGCTTTGTCGATGCGCTGGCGACATTGTTGCTGGTGGTGGTGTTTTTATTGTCGCTTTTCATTGTTGCTCAGTTTGCCCTGGGGCGGGCATTGTCGAACCGGGATGCAGAACTGTCGCGGTTAAACACACGGTTGTCTGATCTGGCCAATATGCTGGCACTGGAAAAGGATATGCGCAAAGGGGCCGAGGAGCGCATCGCCCTGTTGCTGGTCACTTTGGACAAGAAAAACAATGATATGGAAGCGCTAAAAGAAACGCTGGCCAATGCACAATCGGCCTCGGCGGAGATTGAAAGCGCGCTGACAGCGGAAAAAGAAATTTCGAAAAAGGCCCGTGAAGAAATCGCCGCCATGACGGCACAGATTGCGGCTCTGAATGCACAATTGGCCCGGCTGAATGCGGCGCTGGAAGCGGCCGAACAAAAAGACAAAAAACAAAAGGCGCAGATCGTCAATCTGGGCAAACGGCTGAACGCGGCTTTGGCACAAAAAGTGTCCGAGCTGGCCCGATACAAGTCTGACTTTTTTGGCCGCCTGCTGGAGGTGCTGGGCGATCGCGAGGGCATTCATGTGGTTGGGGACCGTTTTGTCTTTGAAACCGATATTTTGTTTGCCTCTGGCTCGGCCGAACTGAATCCCATGGGGGAACAGTCCCTGGCGCAGATCGCGGCGGCCATCATTGATGTCTCCAAGGAAATCCCTCCCGACATTGATTGGGTGATCCGGGTGGATGGGCATACCGACAGCATTCCCATTCGTTCCGGCTATGCCTCCAATTGGGAATTGTCGGCGGCCAGGGCCATTTCGGTGGTTAAATTCTTTATTCGCGCCGGGGTGCCGCCCAAGCGTCTGGTGGCGGCAGGTTTCGGCCAATATCACCCCATTGACCGGGGGCGGTCGGCGGCCGCCTTGGCAAGAAATCGTAGGATCGAGTTGAAAATGGATAGCCGTTAACCCATCTCTAGTCAGATTTTCACCTCTCGTCCTACCATGATTGGACCTTAAATGACGGATACGAACACCTATACGCCCCCCAAAGTCTGGAAAGAGGATACCGACAGCGAGAACCGGTTTTCCAGTATTAATCGCCCGATTGCCGGGCCAACCCATGACAAGGAACTGCCCGTCGGCAAGCATCCGTTTCAGCTCTATTCCCTGGCCACGCCCAACGGGGTGAAGGTCACGGTGATGCTGGAAGAGCTGTTGGCACTTGGCCATAAAGGCGCGGAATATGATGCCTGGCTGATCAATATTATGGATGGGGACCAGTTTGGCAGCGGCTTTGTCGATGTGAACCCCAATTCCAAAATCCCGGCTCTGATGGATCACAGCACCACGCCGCCAACGCGAGTTTTTGAATCCGGGGCCATGCTGTTGTATCTGGCAGAAAAGTTTGATGCCTTCCTGCCCAAGGACCATGCCGGGCGCACCGAGTGCTTATCCTGGTTGTTCTGGCAAATGGGCAGTGCGCCGTATCTGGGCGGCGGGTTCGGCCATTTTTATGCCTATGCACCGCGAAAGATCAAATATTGCATTGATCGCTTTGCCATGGAGGTCAAACGCCAGCTGGACGTGCTGGACCGTCATCTGGCGGACCGGGAATATATGTGTGGTGATGAATATACCATTGCCGACATGGCCATCTGGCCCTGGTATGGTGCGGTGGTAAAAGGTCTCGTTTATGACGCAGCCGAGTTTTTGCAAACCCATGAATATACCCATGTGGTGCGCTGGACCGACCAGATCGCCCAACGCCCGGCGGTGAAGCGGGGCCGTATGGTCAATCGCGCCTGGGGCGAGCCGGAAAGTCAATTGCTGGAACGCCATGATGCCGGCGATTTTGATACCAAGACGCAAGACAAGGTTGAAGTAACGGCAGAATAATCTGGCCCTCGGGCCCCATTTGATTTGCCCAATATATCCTAAAGACGATTTTTAGTGCATGATTGCCGTCACAGATATGATGGAGACTTTCATGCGTGGATGGTTGTTTTTCCTGATATTGGCAATGGGGATGGGTTTTGCTTCAAATCCTGCCCTTGGCGCAGATGATGCAGAATGTCTAATTTGCGAGGATGTAAAGGGGGTTTCAAAAGTCCTGGATACATCTGATGATCCTCTGGTATGGCGCGATCCCCTGCTTGCCTATTATGCGACTCTGAAGGCAAAACCTGAATACGCTGAAGTGGCGTTGTTAAGGTTCAACATTCACAATGTCTGTGAAACGCCAAAAATTACCAATCTGCGGGCAGCACCCAAGGCGTATTTTGCTCAATATGAAACCCTTATGGCGGGTCTACAGGCCTGTGAGCAGACCTGTAACATCCGTATTAATACAGCCGAATATTGTGCCTTGAACACGGCATTATCGTTTCAGATCAGCACCTGGCCAACAATGTCGACGGCTTTTGCCGATGCGGCGATCCTGCTGGATATGGCCGGGCAGGCAGACCGGCCTGTCATTACCCAGTTTGGCATATTGCTGGACGGTGCCGCCCACGAGGCGCAAGGTTATCTTCGGCAGGCCATGAAAAACCTGATGAATAACACGTTGCCGGCTGCCGATGATGCCGGCCTTGCGCTGGCCATAAAGGAGCTTGTTGAAGCGGGCAATGTTTTGCAAGTGCTGCACTGGACAGGTATGGCGGGTTCACAGGCCAGCACTTTTGGCAAAGACCTGGTTCGTCTTTCGCGGGCGCTGTCTGATATGAATGCTGATCTTGAACTTGCCTTGGGGCGGGCCCGGGTGCTGGCACCAGGGGATCGTCTGGCCCTGGCCAAACGCATCATGGTTCTGGCGGCGGATATTGCTATTATCCGCCAATCCGTGCTGCACTCTGGACGCGCCAGGCGGCAAAGCCAACCGGACACCAATGCCAGTGCCACAAACCCGCTGGCAGAAAATGCCCTGCTCCTTGGCAAGGCGGGGACTTGCCTGAATACGCTGTCCATAGAAACATCCATGGTCCCGGAATTTGGCAAGGTTGTTAAAGATGAGCTGAATGCTTGCCGCTCCTTTTCCTCGTGCTCCGATCTCTCCTCTTTTGCAGAGACGATGGATTTGCAGGCATTGATGGACCGTGTTTCGGCCAATGTTGGCAAAGACGATAAAATCGTAATGGCCGTAAGTCGGAAAATTTGTAAATAAAATCTAGGTCATGTTGACAATCAGGATTCACAAATTGGTTGAATATTCATAGGCGAGTACGCAGGACGGTACGGAAAATGGCAGGATCGTTTAGGTTTTTCTTGGCAATCAGCGTTGTCATCATTTTATGTGGAAGTCTTGCCTATGGCGGCGAGGTTGAAGACCTGGTGGTCATGCGAGATACGCTGCGGCCCAATTCATCTGAGGCGGCCATGGGCACATACAAAACCATCCCTTGGGTGCCGAACGAGCGTGCCTTTATCCTGAAAAGTCTGCGCCGGATCCATGCTCTTGCGCCGGGCTTGTTGCCGCGAGCGGCCTCCGATGGAACGCTCTCGGTTTATCGGTCCAATATACGCACCTATGCCAAAGGGGGGACAAAATTGATCGTGATTGGCAAAATGGTATTTGTCTATCCGGACTTTTCCTTTCGGGTTGTCTTTCATGAAGCCGTGCATGCCGCCGATAACTATCATAAATTATCAAATTCTAACGCGTTTAGAAAAATATTTGAGCCCAAAATCAAAGCCGCCCGGGCCTTGCTGGCCAAAGAAGGGCTTACCCCGGCAACCGCGGCAGCCTTGCCGCTGGGGGAGCGCCGTAAACGCATAGAGCAGATGGTGCGCACCCAAACGGGCCTGCCCAGTGCCTATGCAGCCTATAGCCTTTCTGAATGCTTGTCCGAGGTGGTTTCCTTCTGGCTCACGCCTGAATTCAACTACACACCGTCTCCCGCCGTGGTGCGCCTGTTGACCCCGTTTGTGAGCCAGCCCGCCCCACCGGATCCTGTTGATCAGCTTTTCCGCGAAGCCGAAAGTCGTTCACGTCATGGAGACTTTGCCGGTGCGGTCAAAAAGGCCAGCCTGGTGATCAAGGCAGACCCTACCTTTTATCAGGCATATTCATTACGCGGTTATGCCTATCTGAAACTGAAAAAGAACAAGTATGCCCTGAGAGATTTGCAAAAAG
Organism: Robiginitomaculum sp.; assembly: GCA_030949705.1. GTDB lineage: Bacteria > Pseudomonadota > Alphaproteobacteria > Caulobacterales > Maricaulaceae > Robiginitomaculum_B. The sequence goes on from JAUZSF010000013.1 coordinate 5,581, forward strand.
CCCACACGCTTGTCTCTCCTCTGCAGGGCAGTTACGCGTTTTATGACAAGGAATATAAACGGGTGCGCGCACTGGTTCAAAAGAGACCATAGGCCGGGTGCCTGATCATTGCTGAGCCGATGGAACGGACTGGAGCGGGTGAAGGGAATCGAACCCTCGTATTCAGCTTGGGAAGCTGCTGCTCTACCATTGAGCTACACCCGCGAAAGGCCTATGACTGGCGCAGTATAGCGATCCATGATGGCGCGCCAAGCCGGGCGATGCAGCTATTCCTGTTCCTTGGCCTGATCGTCAAAAATATCTTCGATGCGTCGCTCGAACAGGCGGGCAATGGCAAAGGCCAATGGTAAAGACGGGTCATATTTTCCGGTTTCTATGGCATTGATGCTTTGGCGGGAAACATCCAGATGCTGGGCCAGCACGGCCTGGCTCCAGCGCCGTTCGGCGCGCAAAACCCGCAAATTGTTTTTCATCGAAACCCCCGGCGGACAAAGGGCTGTACCAGCCCAAACAGGCCAAAGAAGACGGGCACGATCAGGTAAAGTGGAAAATCCGGGGCCTTGGCAAAATTCTCCAGAAATCCCCAAAGAGCCGTAAAAAAGAGGATCAGGGCCGTGCTCAGCAGGACGCTGTGGGTAAGAATGGTGCGTTCAAATTCATCCACATCGGGATCGGCCATAAAGCGCGCCACCGCCCATATCACCCCGCCAATGGGCAGGGCCGTTAGCACGGCCAGAAAGGTTTTGATCTGCAAAGACAGGGTAAACTGGTCAAGCGCCACGATAGAGCTCACCAGAAAAATGGCATATAACAGCATGCTGGTGCCCAGGCGTGTCATATAGCGGCGCACCGGCGCGATGCGGCGCTGTGACAGGGAGGGCTCGGGTGATTGTCGAAAATAACGGCTGGCCAGCGGTATGATGGCCAAGAGTGGCAGGGTTGGTAAAAGATACCGAAAAACCGCTATGGCATAGGGCAGGTTTCCTCCTGGAAAAAGAACGCGGGCGCTCCATTCAAGCCCTAAAAAGGCGATGAACAACCCGAAAATGTTGAGTAGAAATCGACGTTTATGCGGGGGCATTCACTTCTCCATTAGTCAATCGTGCTTTACATAAGTTATCAATGTTCGTATGTCAAGCGACATTGACTTTTCTGGCCTTGTGTTTTTGCTGCATGATGATCAGGATGGCGACAAGGCAATGATCACATCATTTTTGGGAAAGACCATGCGTAAAAAGTTGAAAACTGTAATACTGTTAGGGGCCATCATATCGGTGGCGGGTTGTTCTGGCGGCGGAGCGATGTCGGATTCTTCTTCGGGAATTGCCCCCGCGCCTAATGGCATATCCTTGCCACAAGGCTATCAGAACTGGGCCGTCATTGCCGTCAGCCACCGTACGGACAATGATTCATTACGAGCCATATTGGGCAATGACATTGCGCAAAAGGCCGCCCGGTCGGGGCAAACCAACCCATGGCCGGATGGCACGGTCCTAGCCAAGCTGGTCTGGAAAGACACGGTGCATGAGGACGATTGGCCCGATGCCACGGTACCGGGCAAGTTCGTCCATGCCGAATTTATGATCAAGGATGCGCGCCAGTATATGGAAACCGGTGGCTGGGGGTTTGCCCGCTGGCTGGGCAGGGATCAAAAACCCTATGGCGAGGATGCCGAATTTGTGCAGGAATGCTTTGCCTGCCATACGCCGATGGCAAAGAACGATTACGTCTTTACCCACCCGGCGCCCATGCCCGAATAAAAAACCCGCGCCAACCATTGCCGACGCGGGTTTGATTAAGACCTGGAAGTCAGAATTACCAGATTTTGACGCGTTCTTCGGGGGGCAGATACATGGCGTCGCCGGGCTGGACATCAAAGGCATCGTACCAGGCATCAATATTGCGCACGATGCCATTGGCACGGTATTGCCCGGGCGAGTGCGGATTGGTGGTCAACTGGTTGATCAGGGCTTCATCGCGCATTTTGCCACGCCAGATTTGCGCCCAGGACATGAACAGACGCTGATCGCCGCTAAAGCCATCAATTATGGGGGCCGGCTTGCCTTTCAGTGACAGCTTATAGGCGGTATAGGCGAAGTTGATACCGCCCAGATCGCCGATGTTTTCACCCATGGTCAGCTCACCATTAATGTGATGGCCTTCAATGGGTTCAAACTGGCTATACTGCTTGCCCAGTTTGGCGGCGCGCTCGTCAAACGCCTTGGCGTCGGCTTCGGTCCACCAGTCGCGCAACATGCCGGTGCCGTCTGATTTGCGGCCCTGATCATCAAAGCCGTGGCCCATTTCGTGGCCGATCACCGCGCCAATGCCACCATAATTGACCGCCGGGTCGGCATTGGGGTCAAAAAATGGTGCCTGCAATATCGCCGCCGGAAAGACAATTTCATTGCGGGTTGGCGAATAATAGGCATTCACCGTTTGCGGGCTCATGAACCACTCGGACTTGTCGATCGGTTTGCCCAGTTTGGAAATGTTGTCGTTATAGGCCCACAAATTCCCGGCCCGGATATTGCCGATCAGGTCATCGCGTTTGATCTCCATGGAAGAATAATCTTTCCACTTGTCCGGGTAACCGATCTTGGGGGTAAAGGCGGCCAGTTTTTTGTGTGCTTCGACCTTGGTTTCGGGGGACATCCATTCCAGGCTGTCGATATGCTGGCCCAGTGCCGTGCGCAGGTTTTCCACCAGTTCAACCATTTTGACTTTGGATTCGGGGGGGAAATATTTTTTTACATAGACCTGGCCGATGGCTTCGCCCAGCGTGCCGCTAACCAGACGCACGCCCCGTTTCCAGCGATCGCGCTGTTTGGGCTGGCCCCGCAAAATGGTGCCATAAAAGGCAAAGTTTTCATCATCGAAAACCTTGGGCAATTGCCCGGCATAGCTGCTCAGCGTGTTAAAAAGCATATAGGCTTTCCAGTCTTCGACCGACGTATCGGCAAAGTCCTTGGCCAGTTTGGGAAAGGCGCTCTTTTCCTGAACAATCAGAGTCTTCAAATCATTGAGACCGGCGGTTTTGGCGGCCCGTTTCCAGGGGTAACCCGGGGCAAAGCTGGCCAGTTCATCCATGGTCATTTTGTTGTAGGTCAGGTCGCGATTGCGGCGATCCTTGCGGGCCCATTGATCTTTGGCCATTCGCGTTTCCAGCGCCATAATGGCATCGGCTTTGGCGGTGGCGTTCTCAATACCGGCCAGGTCAAACATATTGGCAATATGTTTGACGTAGGCGGCGCGAATGTCCTTGAAGCGCTGATCATCTTTCAGGTAATAATCCCGGTCCGGCAGGCCCAGGCCCGCTTGGCCTATATAAAAGGCATATTGGTCCGGTTGTTTGGAATCGATCCCAACGCCGCCGCCAAAAACACCACCGACCTGCATTTCGGGGGAGGACATCAAGACGGCTACATCCTCATGGGTTTTTACCGCCTTGATCTTGTCCAGATCACCTTGAAGAGGGCTAAGGCCCTTGGCTTCGATGGTCTTGGTGTCCATATAGCTGGCAAACAGATCACCGATTTTTTGTTCGGCGCTGCCGGGGGCGGCGGTTTTGGCCGCCGCGTCTTCGATAATGCCCTTGACCTGTTTTTCCGACCGTTCGGCCAGCACGGTAAACGAGCCATAACGGGTGCGATCTTCGGGGATTTCAAATGTGTCCAGCCAGTGGCCGTTCACATAACGATAGAAATCATCTCCGGGCTTAACACGGGTGTCCATATCGGACAGTTCAATGCCAAAATCACCCAATTCCGGCGTGGTGATGGCCGCGGATTTTGTATCGCTATTGTCTGCGGTTTTCGAGGTATCATTGGCCGGCGTACAGGCAACGAGCAGGGCAATGGCTGCGCCGGTGATCAAAAAATGTTTTTTCATATGATGGAGTTCCTTCTTTTCCATGTAAATTTAACGCCAAAGCCTCCAGCCGCAAGGGCTGGAGGCTTCTGTGATATTAATCTTTGTTAAGGTGCATTTATTCGGCCGGTAAGACCTCCAGATGGTCCATGTCTTCGTTCTGGATCTCCTCCAGGCTTGCGCCAAATCGTGGCTGTTTCACGCCGGTGATCAGCCAGACAAAAAAGCGGCGGATATCGGCACCAATGGCATAAAGCGCCGGGACAAAGAACAGGGTGACAAAGAGCGCGAACAACACCCCATAGGAGAGACCGATCGCTACGGGGATGAGAACCTGAGCCTGAATGGACTTGGCCATCAGCAAAGGCAGCAGGCCGACAAAAGTCGTTAGCGAGGTCAGGATGATCGGGCGAAAACGCTCTGTGCCGGCCTCCACCAGAGCACGGGCCGCTCCCACACCGTTGGCCCGCAGGCGATTGACATAATCGACCAGCACCAGATTGTCATTCACCGCCACCCCGGCGGCGGCCATAAAGCCCAGCAGGGAAAAGAGGTTCATGGACTGCCCCAGCACCAAATGGCCCAAAATGGCGCCCATAAAACAGAAGGGAATGGCCGCCAGCAAAATCAGCAAGGGCTGGGCGTAGGAGCGAAAGGCAATGGCTACCAGAATATAAGCAACCCCAAAGGCGATCAGGGACAGGGTAATCAGTTCTTTCATGAACTCAGCCTGGTCCTGGGCCCGTCCGATATTGCCGCGGCGCACATGGGGGTGGTTGGCATCGAAATCCGTGAAGAAATTTTCTTTCAGATCTTTTTGAATTTCACCAATGCGCTCGGTGACCACTTCGGCACTAACCACAATGGCCCGTTGCCGCTCCCGGCGCAGAATCTGGCTGATGCCGGGGGCAAAATGCATTTCGGCGACGGCATAGAGAGGTACTTCGCGGCCATCATTGGTGCGAATGCGCATGTTTTTTAAGAAGTCCAGCGATTCCCGGTCCTTTCGTGGATAGCGCACATATACCCGCACATCCTTGCCATCACGGGGCAGGCGTTGCACTTCGTCACCAAAAAACCCCTGACGGACCTGACGGGCTACATCGGTAATGGTGATGCCAAGAGATCTCGGCGCCGGGTTTCAGGTTGAATTGTACCTCATCGGTTGCCGACTGGCTGTCAGCCGGACGACATTATAAACCCCATCATAACTGCGCAGGCGGGCCATCAGATCGTCTGCTGCCTTGGTCAAGGCCTCCATGTCGGTGGGAGTTCAAACAAAACTGCAAAGGCGGGCCGTTATTGTTTTGCAGGTACTCAACGGTGATCTTTTCAGCATCCGGCACAGCGCTAATGAGCTCACGAAGCCGGTCGGCGGTTTCCTTGGCGCTAAGGGCTCGGGTTTCTGGTACCAGCTTGACCAGCGCCAGCACATTATTCTCGCGCGCCCGGGTATACCAGTTCTCAACCAGGGTTTTGCCACCCTCACGGATTTCTTCTTCCAGCTTTTTCTCGGCCACCTGAATTTGCGCCAATACCTCCATCGTGCGCGAATAAGGCGCGCCCTGGGGCAGGGTGACATCAATGTTGGATCTGGTCGTGATCCCCGTTTCCGGCATGGAAGGTGAATTTCATAACACCCGTGGTCATCAGGGCCAACCGGACATAATGGCCGAGGCGATAAACAGAGACGCCGTCAGATAACGCCGCCGCACGGCAAACTCTTCATCATGGGCC
>JAUZSF010000014.1 GCA_030949705.1 Robiginitomaculum sp.
GGCCCAAAAGCCAAAAGCCCGGCGGTGATCGCCTTTATCGACACATGACCACCACCGCAAAGGCGCTGGCCGCCGAGCGCACATGACCGGCAGGGGCAGCAAACGAATTATGTTATGGCTGTACCCGGATCCCGATAAAAAAGGTGCGCGGGCGACCGGGAAATATCGCTCTGAGCCAAAGGTAAAATCCGCACGATCCGCATAGCGATATCAAAGAGATTATCGATGCGGCCATACATATGGATGGATTTGGATACGTCCACACCGCCGCGCAGGGTAAACACATCATGCCCGCCATATTGGGTGGTATTGCCTGGATCGGTAAAATACTTGCCCACGTGTTGCACCTTCAAAGACAGATTGGTTTTGCCGGTTGGAAACACCGCCATTTGCAAATACCCCAGCGTTTTTGGAGCTGTGTCCACCAGATCGCCCCGATGGATGGAGCTGGATGGTGAGCGGACAAGATCGTTAAAGGCATAGGTGTGCCGGGCCAGAGTAAAGGCCCCCGACAGCGCCATAAAACGGCCCAATGGGGCATCAAAGCTCAGCTCTGCCCCCTTATGGTGGGTTTTACCATTGCTGACGTTAAAACCATTGGCATTTCTGAAAAAGAAGTTGTTTTTGCGCATGGCAAACAGCGCCGCCTCAAAGCGGATCTTGGAGAGATACCCCTTAAGACCCACCTCTACCGAATCCAGAGTTTCCGGCCGGATATCGCCGGGTTGCTGATTGATCTGAAGACTGTAGGCGTCGGTTACCTGTGGCGCCCGATTGCCCCGGGCATAGCGGCCATAAAGCGTGATCGTATCGCCAAGGTCATGGGTAAGCCCGATTTTGGGGGCGAAGGTCAGATAGTCATCCTGGCGATCGGCAATGCGCAAAAACCGGCCAAAGCGACCATTATCAATATTATTGTGATAATCATAGCGAGTATAATCGGCGCGAACCCCAAGGTTTAATTTGGTTTTCTTCCCCAGATCAAAGCGGGTTTGCAGATAGGGTGATAACACCAGGGCACCAACGTCATAATCATAATGATCGCCCTGGATGAACGAGAAAACCCGGGGGCCGGGCTGAAACTCTTTTAAAAACCCTTTGGTGTATTCGCTATCAAGACCAAGGGTATAGGTGCCGCCGGGCAGTTCGCTTTCGTAAGTTGTGATCAGGCCGATGCTTTTATGGCCACTGTCTTCGCGGGCCTTGCCCGGCACAAAATGGCGCAAAAAGGATAAATCCACCCAGCGCGTATAGGGGATCAAGGTCAGTTGCGACTTTGCCCCCAGCGGCCTTCGCATTTGCACGGAAAACCGGGCCGTTTTGCCATCGCGATAGGCCTCGGGATTGGGATTGGAGGCCGATAACACCCGGTCCTTATAGGCGTCATGGCCCTTGATGAAACCGGCGGTTTCCTGATTGAGGTTCTGAAACGTCGCCAGGGTTTTCAGTGCCCACGGCCCGGCCATACCATCATAGCGAATTTGCAGTTTTTGCTGGTCAAACCCGGAATTACTTCGAAACCCGGGTTCACTGGTCAGGCTCAGCCCCGCATGAAAACGACCATTGAACAGCGCCCCATTGGTGGCGGCGATCAATCGCGCATAGCCATGCTCATTGCCTAAAAAATCAAACGAGGGCGAAGTGGTTGGCAAGGGGGCCTCTGAGAGAATATTGATCAATCCATGCACCGCATTGGATCCATAAAGCACGCTGCCCGGCCCTTTGGTGATTTCCACCCGGCCGGCCAGTTCCAGCGCCCCTTCAAAAAGGCCGTTTACGTTTGAAAACCCGGCCGCCCTTAGCGGCACGCCGTCTTCGAGATATAAAAAAGAACCGGCCCCCGCCCCGCCAGTCAGCACGGGCGAGCGAATGGCGGTCAAATGCTCCTGACCGCTGCCGCGATGAATATTAACCCCGGCCACTTCGTTAAACAGCTCGGCGGGGTGCACCGGCGACACCTGTTGCAGCCGCGCCAGATCCAGAATTGCAACGCTGCCAGCATAGTCTTTGGCGGGCTGTGCCCGGCGGCTGGCGGTAATGATCACTTCATCTTCTATGGCCGCGGCGGCGGTACCATCAGCAAAAATGAAAAAGGGGACAAGGGCGCTCAGAAGAAAGTTTATTTTCATGGGCATTAAGATCTACACCTATGCACTGAATGTCGGCTGGCGGGCCATTACAAATTAAGAAAAATGCAGATTTGCCGGGCCGCTCAGCCATAATCCTGCAGCGCACGCACTTCCAGTTCGCGTTCGGCCAGACCACGAAGAGCCATTACCGTGGCTGCCGCGGCGGCTGCCGTGGTAAAATAGGGAATGCCCATTTCCAGCGCCGTGCGGCGAATGGAATAGCTGTCAATATGGGCGCGCTGTCCCTGGGTGGTGTTAAACACCAATTGCACTTCACCGTTTTTCATGGCGTCAACAATGTGCGGGCGGCCTTCATACACCTTGTTGACCCGTTTCACCGGCACCCCGGCATCCTGTATGGCGCTGGCCGTACCACCGGTGGCCATAATGGCAAAGCCCTGATCCACCAGATCACGGGCCAGCTCGACCATGGCTTTTTTGTCGGCGTCTTTGACCGAGATAAACACGGTGCCCGATAGCGGCAGATCAACACCGGCGCCCAATTGCGCCTTGGCAAAGGCACGGGCAAAGCTGGTATCCAGGCCCATCACTTCGCCAGTGGAGCGCATTTCCGGCCCCAAAACCGGGTCCACCCCGGCAAAGCGGGCAAAGGGAAAGACCGCTTCCTTGACGGCCACATGACTGGTCGGCGGGCCGGGCAGATCAAAATCGGTAAGTTTCGCCCCGGCCATAATGCGTGCAGCGATCCCGGCCACTGGCGCGCCAATGGCCTTGGCGACAAACGGAACCGTGCGGGAAGCCCGCGGATTGACCTCCAGCACATAAATGGTTTCGCCCTGAATGGCGTATTGAACATTCATCAAACCACGCACGCCCAAAGCCTTGGCCAATTGCACGGTCTGATCACGCAGGCGTTCCAGCATGGCATCGGACAGCGTATAGGGTGGCAAGGCACAGGCGCTATCGCCCGAATGCACGCCGGCCTCTTCAATATGTTCCATAATGCCGGCGACCCAGACGTCATCACCATCACCAATGGCGTCCACATCCACTTCGATGGCTTCATTGACATAGCGATCCAAAAGAAGCGGGCTTTTGCCCGAGACCTGCACGGCCTCGCGCACATAACGGCGCAAGCCATCCATGCCGGAAACGATTTCCATGGCGCGCCCGCCCAGCACATAGGAAGGACGCAGGACCAGCGGAAAACCCAGCTTTTCGGCCGCGGCCAAGGCCTCATCCTCGGTCTTGGCGATCGAGTTGGGCGGCTGGGTCAGGCCCATATCTTCGAGCAAGGCCTTAAAGCGCTCGCGATCCTCGGCCAGATCAATGGCGTCGCGCGAAGTGCCCAAAATGGCCACCCCGTCGCGTTCCAGCGCCTCGGCCAGTTTTAACGGGGTTTGCCCGCCAAACTGTACAATCACCCCCAGCAATGTGCCTTTGGACTGCTCGACCGCGCAAATTTCCAGCACATCTTCTTCGCTCAACGGCTCGAAATACAGCCGATCCGAGGTGTCATAATCGGTGGAGACGGTTTCCGGATTGCAATTGACCATGATGGATTCAATGCCGGCATCGGCAAGCGCAAAGGCCGCATGACAACAGCAATAATCAAACTCGATCCCCTGGCCAATGCGGTTGGGACCGCCGCCAAGGATGATGACTTTCTGGCGGTCGCTGGGGTCGGCTTCGCATTGTGCCGGCCCCCCCATCCTTCGAGGCTTCGCTATCGCTACGCTCCTCAGGATGAGGTTTTGTGGGAATATCAGATTCTCCCTCAGACCTCGTCCTGAGGTGCGACGGAACGGAGCCTCGAAGGGCGGAAACCTCAGATGGGGGGAAAAACGGTGTCTCATAGGTCGAGTACATATAGGGCGTGATGGCTGCAAATTCGGCGGCGCAGGTGTCAATGCGTTTATAGACCGGGCGCACGCCGAGGCCGCGCCGTTGGCTACGTACTTCAGCCTCGGTAACACCGGCCAGATGCGCCAGGCGCATATCGGAAAAGCCTTGCGATTTCAGCGCCCGCCAGCCCGCAGCCGTGGTTGGCAAGCCCTCTTTGGCAATGCGCTTTTCTTCGAGAACCAGTTTTTCAATCTCGCGCACAAAAAACAGCTCGTAAGAACAGGCCTCGTGAATGTCTTCCACGGGAAAGCCCTCGCGTAGGGCCTGGGCAATCACCAGCAGGCGATCCGGACTGGCCTTGGCCAGCGCCGCACTGAGCGCGCGTCGATCATCCCCTTCGCCCATGCCGGGGATGGTGATCTCGTCAAGGCCGGTCAGGTCCGTTTCCAGCGAGCGCAGTGCTTTTTTGCAGACTTTCGGCAAAGGTGCGGCCAATGGCCATGGCCTCGCCCACGGACTTCATCGCCGTGGAGAGCACCGGCTTGGCACCCGGATATTTCTCAAAGGCAAAACGTGGAATTTTGGTGACCACATAATCAATGCTTGGCTCAAAGCTGGCCGGGCTGGCGCGTGTGATGTCGTTTTCCAGCTCGTCCAGCGTATAGCCCACCGCCAGCTTGGCGGCGATTTTGGCAATCGGAAAACCCGTGGCCTTGGAGGCCAGCGCCGAGGAACGCGACACCCGGGGGTTCATCTCGATCACCACCATGCGGCCATCGGCCGGGTTGATGGCGAACTGTACGTTCGAGCCGCCGGTCTCCACCCCGATTTCGCGCAGCACCGCGATCGAGGCATTGCGCATGATCTGGTATTCCTTGTCGGTCAGCGTCAGCGCCGGAGCCACGGTGATGGAATCGCCGGTATGCACCCCCATGGGGTCAATATTCTCAATGGAGCAAATGATGATGCAATTGTCCGCATGATCGCGCACCACTTCCATCTCATACTCTTTCCAGCCCAGCACGGATTCCTCGATCAGCACCTCATTGGTGGGCGAGGCCTCAATGCCACTCATCACAATCTGGCGGTATTCCTGAATGTTATAGGCAATGCCGCCCCCGGTGCCGCCCAGGGTAAAAGACGGGCGGATAATCGCCGGCAGGCCGATATCCTCAAAGCCCGCCATGGCTTCGTCCATATTATGGGCCAGATGCGAGCGCGGCGTGGAAAGACCAATGGTTTTCATAGCGGCGCGAAACTGTTCGCGGTCCTCGGCCTTGTCGATCACATCGGCCTGTGCGCCGATCAGTTTGACGCCATATTTTTTAAGCGTGCCGTCTTTATTAAGGCTAAGCGCGGTGTTCAGCGCCGTTTGCCCGCCCATGGTCGGCAACAGGGCATCGGGGCGTTCTTTGGCGATCACCTTGGCCACCATGGCCGGGGTGATGGGCTCGATATAAGTGGCGTCGGCCGTATCCGGATCGGTCATAATGGTGGCAGGATTGGAATTGACCAGAATGACCCGATAGCCCTCTTCGCGCAGCGCCTTGCACGCCTGCACCCCGGAATAATCAAACTCGCACGCCTGGCCGATCACAATCGGCCCCGCCCCGATAATCAGGATTGAGGAAATATCATTTCGTTTTGGCATGAGTGAACCTGCGTGGATTTTGGCGTGTGTAACCGGCTCACGCATTTCTGCCAAGGTGCAAGGCGCACTTTGTCTGTTCTTTTGGCGGCAAGCGGCGTGATCCGGGCATGGTTAAGAGGGCTGCCCGTCGGACAAGGCATCTATAATGGCGCAATGGGGCGCGCTGCCCCCCTGACAGGATTGCACCAGCGTGTGCAATTCCTGTTTCATACGTTGCAGATCGCGGATTTTAGCGCGGATAAGATCCAGCTGGGCTTTGGCAATTTTCTCGATCTCGCCACACGCAATGGTGCCCGCATCCATGGGTGTCAGCAAAGCCCGGATATCGTCAATGCCAAAGCCCAGATCCCTGGCCCGGCGTATAAAATGCAGCCGCTCCACATGGAGCTTTTCATATTGCCGGTAACCGTTCCCGGCACGCATGGGGGCCGGCAGCAAATCAATGGCTTCGTAATAACGGATGGTTTCCCCATTGCAGCCGGTATGAGCGGCCAACTGTCCGCGCGTCCATGTCTTCACTTTATTGTTATCCTCTTGCCTGTTTTCGCCACTTGATCCTGTAGCTACTACAAGGATCATACTGCGCCCAGATAAGGAACAAGGCAAGAAAGGCATCCATAGTGAGCCCAAAGGAAACCCCACTAATCACACCAACGCCCAGCCCGTGGCTGGCCACCGGCGGCATAGTGGGCGCCATCATCGCCTCTTCATGTTGTGTTGTACCCTTGGTCCTGGTGATGCTGGGGCTGAGCGGGGCATGGGTATCCAACCTGACGGCCCTTGAGCCCTATAAACCCATCTTTTTATTGATCACCGCCGGGCTGATCGGCACCGGATTCTGGCAGGTTTACCGCCCGGCAAAACCAGACTGCGAAAGGGCAGTCTGTGTGCCAAGCCGGCGTCGCGCCGGATCACCAAAGCCGTTCTATGGCTGGCCACGGTGCTGGCTTTGCTGGCGGCCAGTGTGAACCTTTGGGCCCCCTGGTTTTATTAGGAGAAGAATGATGAACCTCAACAAGAACACCATAAAATCTGCGTTGATCAGCGCTGTAATCATTGGCCTTTTTGGCGGGCTGGGTATTGTTTCCGCCCGGGCAGAGCCCCCCGTCGGCCACGCAAAATCACAATCACAAAATGCCGTATTTGCCATTGAAAACATGACCTGCGCCCTGTGTCCGGTAACGGTTAAAAAGGCCATGTCCAAGGTTGATGGCGTGCAATCGGTAAAGGTTGATTTTGAAACCAAAACCGCCACTGTTCGCTTTGATCCGGCGCAAACAAACGCGGCGGCCATTGCCGCCGCCTCGACCAATGTGGGCTATCCTGCCAAACCTGCCGATACACAGGATCCATAAGCCCATGCAGTTACAATCCACCATTACCTGCCCTCAATGCGGCGGCAAAAGCACCGAGACCATGCCCACGGATGCCTGTCAGTATTTTTATGACTGCCGCCATTGCGGCGCTGTTCTGAAACCACTGGCCGGGGATTGTTGTGTGTTTTGCTCCTATGGCACGGTGCCTTGCCCGCCGATCCAGATTGCACGTGAAACCGGCGAAAAGGCCTGCTGTTCGACAGATTGACCCCCGTGTTTCTGACATGCGGCATAGACGCGCAAGACCTGTGGTGGGCCTTGCCCGGCGGCTGATTTTTCCCTATGGGAAGGGTCCCGCAAAAATCTCAGGTTTGTGAGTATGGCCATCGAGCGCGATAATAATGCTTTTCCCATGAGCGAAGCCAACACACTGGTGGCGGACCTGATGAAGCCGGATCCGCGCATTTACTGGCCGGACTTTCTCCTCTCCATCACGCTGGGCTGGGCCGCCTTTGTGGTGGCCGTGATCACACCGAGCTTTTCCCTGCTGGGACTGGCCGCCCTCCTGGTGTCCACCCTGTTGCTATACCGGGCGGTTTTATTCACCCACGAGCTGACCCATCTCAAAGCCGGCACATTCAAGGCCTTTCGCTTTGTGTGGAACTTGCTGTGTGGTTTTCCCATGCTGATCCCCAGCTTTACCTATCATGGGGTACACCGGCACCATCATGTGCATGACGTTTACGGCACCAAAGAAGATGGCGAATACCTGCCTTTTGGGGCGGGCAATCCGCTGGGCATTATCGGCTATATGTTTTTGATCTTTATTCTGCCGGCGTTTTTTGTGGTGCGGTTTCTCATTCTTGCCCCCCTGGGCTGGCTATTGCCGCCCTTGCGCCGCCTGATCTGGAAAAAGGCGTCCTCGCTGACCATTGATCTGACCTATGAACGCGAAGTCAAAAAGGATGATCCCAAGGGCCTGTATCTGTTTCAGGAATTCATGGCCTTTGTCTATGGCTGGACGGCCATCGCGCTGGTTTGGCAGGGCGTATTGCCCATCAAGGCGCTCATCATCTGGTATGCCGTGGCGGTGCTGATCTTTTTGTTCAATTCCCTGCGTACCCTGGCAGCCCATGCCTATCGCAATCCGGGCGAGGAGCAGATGAGCGTTGCCGAACAATTCCTCGATAGTGTCGATGTGCCGGGCCATCCGATCCTCACCACATTGTGGGCGCCGGTGGGCCTGCGCTTTCATGCCACGCACCATCTTTATCCGCGTATGCCCTATCACAATCTGCCCAAGGCTTATGTGCGTCTGCGTGATGGGTTAAGTGATAATTCGATCTATTTGCGCGCCAGCCGCAAAAACCTCTGCCATGCCCTGACCCGCCTGTGGCAGGATGCCGCCGAGGCAGATCGGACCAAGCACGCCCACCCGGCGGAGTAATTACCCATATAACCACGTTTTTTTGAGAAAGGTCCGGGTATCATCATCCGGGGCTTTCTTGGCATGCCGCCCATATCATGATCTGCCGGCGGGCAGTTGAAACCCTCTATTGGGCACGCGGCAAAGCGACAGTAAACACCGTGCCTACGCCCGGCTGGCTTTGCACGCTAAAGCCACCGCGGTGTCGGTTGATGATGTGTTTGACAATGGCCAGTCCCAGACCAGTACCTGTGCGCTCGCTGGTTTTGCCGGCCTCAACCCGGTAAAAACGCTCCCCCAGACGGGGCAAATGCTCGGCAGGGATGCCCGGGCCCGGGTCGCGCACTTCCAGCATAACAAAACGCTGGCCGGGATCGCGGGGGGCCTCCACAATTTGCAGTCGGGGCGCATTCTCGCCCAAGGCTTTTTGATCAAACCCCGGGCTTTGGCGGCGTACATCCGCCATGAGGCTGACGGTTACGTTCTGTCCCTTTGGGGTATATTTAATGGCATTGTCGATCAGATTCTGGATCACCTGAATCACCTGATCCCGTTCACCCAGAATGTAAACCGGCGCCGCCGGAAGCTCCATCTGGACTTGGACCCCACGCGCCGTAAATACCGGGGTCAGGGCATCTTTGACATCACTAAGCGCAGCGTTCAGATCCATTTGGGTTTTGGGGGCCAGATGAGCGTCCATTTCAATGCGGCTGAGCGATAAAAGATCATCAATAAGACGCCCCATGCGCGCCGCCTGATCAGCCATGATAGCCAAAAAGCGCTCCTGCGCCGCGGCATCATCCTTGGCATGGCCGCCCAGGGTATCGATATAGCCGCTTAATGACGCCAGCGGCGTGCGCAGCTCGTGGCTGACATTGGCCAAAAACCCAGCCCGCATATGTTCGGCCCGGTGCAGCTCTGTCTCGTCCTGAAAAACCAGCGCCATGCGTCCGGTCTTTAGGGGAAGCGCCATCACCCGCAAGAATCGTTCGCTGGGCCGACGCAGCGCAAAACGCACCTCCTGCACGGCCCCCTTGATCCTGGCCCGCCCTGCCACGGCCAGCACTTCGGGGTGCCGCACCAGAAGAGACAGCAAAATCCCGGGCTCGAACCCCGGATAAATTGCACAGGCCGCCGGATTGGCAAATTCCACGCGCTCCTGTGCACCAACCACAATGACCGGATCGGGCAAAATGCCCAACACCTCTTGCGCCGCATGACCGTCCTGACGCACCGGCACCGGCGTTGTCACCCTGGCCGTTGGCGGGCGAATGGGTCGTAATATCAGCGCCATCAGCACCGCCATCCCCGCGCTGGCCCACAATGCCCCGCCCAGAGGAATCCTGGCCAGAACCACCAGCACAAGCGGGCCCATGGCCGCCACCAATACGGCGATTATTTTTCTCGTCCTTGTCATGCTGATCCTGTTTCTGCACCTGAAAAATGAACCTTATGCGACATGATGCTGACCTTTGATCACGAAAAATGCATCCAAATCCATCTTTGGATGCATCTTAACAATAATGCAGCCCTTGGGGACAGGACAAAGCGCCCTGAACCATTATGGCGGCAGGCGGATCAGCAGGCTCTTGATTACAAAAGCGTGGGTGGATTATGAAATTCATGAAATATTTATTGAATATCGATAATTTTTGATTGACATTCGCGATGTCCCACCTATGCTCACTTTTGGATACAACACACTTCTGGAAACGACCAATGTATAAAAAATGGCTGATAACAGCCTCCCTCCTCAGCCTGAGTGCGTGCGCAAGCGTGACGAACACGGCAGACCTGACCCAGTCGATCGGTCAACAGGCCCCTGCTGTATGGCAAAGCCAGCATAACGGGGATCAGGCCCTGGCCACAGACTGGCTGGCCGACTTTCATGATACGCAATTAACCGCCCTGGTCAGTGAAGCCTTGCGCCATAACCATGACCTTATGGCCAGTGCGGCCCGGATTGCCCAGGCCCAGGCGCTCGCGGTTTCCGGCGCGGCCGCTCGCCTGCCCAGTGTGGATTTTGCAGCCCGCGGCACACGCAATTTTATTCAGAATATTCCTGACACCGAAACCTATGGTGCCACCCTGTCAGTCAGCTGGGAGGCAGACCTGTGGGGCCGTATCGCTGATCGAGCCCGAGCGGGATATGTTAATGTACAGGCTGCCGAGGCCGATTTTGAAGCCGCGAGGCTGTCCATTGCCGGGCAAACCACTCAGGCCTGGTTTGATCTTATCGAAGGCGGCCAGCAAGTGGCCCTGGCCAAGGATGATTTAAAATCCCGTCAGCGCTCTGCCCGCCTGGTCGAGCGGCGCTATGGCCGCGGTGTGTCCAGTTCGCTGGACGTGCGGCTGGCCCGGTCTGCCCTGGCCGGATCCGAGGCCAATCTGGCCCTGCGCGAACAGCAATTGGCCAACGCCACCCGGCGTCTGGAATTGTTGCTGGGGCGTTACCCTGCCAAAGCCATCAAGGCGGCACAGGCCCTGCCATTGCTGGACCCGGTCACCGGCGTTGGCACCCCGGCAGACGTGCTGGTACGCCGTCCCGACATTATTGCCGCCGAAGCGCGCCTGACCGCCGCCGGCCTGCGGGCCTCTGAGGCCCGCAAGGCCTTGTTGCCGCGCCTGTCCTTCTCGCCCACGGCCTCCACTGGTGGCCCCTCGGTTTCCGATATTTTTGACCTGAACACCCTGGCCGGGCGTTTGCTCGGCAATCTTGCCCAGCCGGTTTTTCGCGGCGGCGCCTTGAAGGCTGAAATTGCCCGCACCCGTGCTGCTCAGCGCGAACAGATCGAGGTATATGCCAATCAGGTTTTACGGGCCTGGCGCGAAGCCGAAGATGCGCTGGATGGAGAAACCTATCTGGCCCGGCGTGAAGCCGCCCTCAGGGTTTCCACCACCGAGGCCCGGCAAGCCGAAACCCTTGCCGTGCGGGAATATGGCCGCGGGGTGGGTACCATTTTTGAGATGCTGGATGCCCAGCGCCGCCGTATTGGCGCCGAAAGCCAGTTTATTGCCGCCAGCAAGGAACGCGCCGCCAATCGCGTCCGGCTGCACCTGGCCATCGCCGGAGACTTTAAAACGCAAGCGGTCAAAACCGCTGCAAATGCCAATGAGGACACCTCCCTATGAGTACCCATGAAACGCCACAAACTGCGTCGGCCCCCGCAAAGCGAAAAAGCCGGAACCCGGCCCTATTGCTCTGGCGCAGCATTGTTTTTGCCTTGCCCGTATTGGTGATCATCGGCGGCGTCGCCGGGGTCATGATTATGGGCGCGCTAAACCCCAAGCCGGAAAAAAAAGCCGAAGAGCTTAAACCCGCCCCGGTGCTGGTAACCTCGCCGCGGCTGGAAACCGTGCATTTGGCCGTCAACACCCAGGGGGAAGTACGACCCCAGACGGAAATTGATATTGTGCCGCAAATTTCGGGCGAGATCGTCTATGTGGCCCCCGGCTTCATTGATGGCGGGTTTTTCAAAAAAGGAGACGTGCTGGTTCGTATCGAGCCCGCCGATTATAAATTACGGGTGATCCAGGCCGAGGCCCAGGTAGCCCAGGCGGAACAGCGCCTGGCCCGGGAACAGGCCGAATCGGAAATTGCCAAACATGACTGGGCCGAACTGGGCGAGGGCGAAGCCTCACCATTGACCCTGCGCCTGCCACAAATGGCCGAAGCCCAGGCGGCGCTGGATTCTGCCAATGCCCGGCTGGCCGATGCCAAACTGCAATTATCCCGTACCGTGATCCACGCACCCTTTACCGGCCGGGTGAGGGTTAGAAATGCAGACTTTGGCCAATATGTAACCGTTGGCACGCGTTTGGGCCGTATTTTTGCCACCCAGGTTGTCGAAATACGCCTGCCCCTGACCGATACCGAGCTTAGCCAGTTGGACCTGCCACTGGCCTTTATCGAAAGCGCCAACATGCCCGGCCCCAAAGTTGATCTGTCAGCGGTGGTAGCCGGCAAGAAACGCCATTGGACCGGCCGCATTACCCGCACGGACAGCGCCATTGATCCACGCACCCGGGTGTTGTTTGCCTTTGTTGAGGTCGATGACCCCTATGGGGCCGGGGCCGATGATGGCATGCCACTGGCCGTGGGCCTGTTTGTTGACGCTCATGTCGAGGGACGCGCCATTCCCAACGCGCTGGTGGTGCCCCGCACTGCCCTTCGGGGTGACAATACGGTATATCTGGCCAAAGATGACAATACCCTGAGCATGCGTACCGTCACCGTGGTTTCATCCAACCGCAATGAGGCCATCCTGATTGCCGGCATCGGCCCCGACGACAGGGTCATCACGTCGCCGGTACGCGCGGCGGCCGAAGGTCTGAAAATTGAAACCGTTGACCACACGACCTTGGCCGAAGCCAAAGTCGCCACAATCAATACATCGAATTAAGGGAGCGCACCATGAACGGCATTATTCACTGGTGGGCCCAAAACAAGGTCGCCGCCAACCTGTTGATGATTGCGATCCTGATCGGTGGTCTGGTTGGGTATGTCCGCATTGAACGAGAACTGGACCCTTATGTGGAATTCCCGGGCGCCCAGGTCAGTGTCTTGTGGCTGGGGGCCTCTCCCCAGGACATTGAAGACCAGATTGTCATGCGCATGGAAGAAGCAGTCAGCCGCGTCAAGGGTGTCGACAAGATGTGGTCTGTGGCCTCTGAAAGTGTTGGCAGATTGATCATCATTGGTGATCAGGATCTCAAAGCGGCCGATTTTCTGCAGGACATCAAACGCGAAATAGATTCCATCACCACCTTCCCCACGGCGGCAGAAGAGCCACAATTGCGTCTCTTTGCCAATAATAGCGAGCTGATGCGCATTGCCGTTTCGGGAAATGTGGATGAACGCCTGCTCTCGCGTCTGGCCGAAGAGGTGCGCCGCGAAATTGCTCTCTTGCCCCATGTGCCAGAGGTTAAACTGTTTGGCATCCGAAATGAGGAAGTCTCCATTGAAGTTTCCGAAGAATCCTTGCGCCGTTATGGCCTGAGCTTTTCCGATGTTGCCCAGGCCATTCGCGGCAGGTCGGTCAACATTTCATCAGGAAACATCCGTACCAAGTTGGGGGATATGCAATTGCGCACCCGGCAACGGGCCGATACCCGCGAGGAATTTGAAGATATCATCATACGCCAGACCTCGGATGGTGCCACCATTCGCGTGGGCGATGTCGCCAATGTCAAAGATGGCTTTGCCGAGGTCAATCTGAAAGCCACCATGAATGGTGAACATACGGTGCTGGTCAATGTGATGAGCGGCCCGCACATGGATGTCGTTAAAATTGCCAAAGAGGTAAAGGGGTATCTGGAAAAGAAACGCGCCGACTTGCCCGAAGGGGTCAGCCTGACCCTGTGGAATGATAGTTCCAAAGCCTATAATGCACGTATCCATACCATTGCCTCAAACTTCTTTTCCGGGCTGGTGCTGGTGTTGATCACGCTGATGCTGTTTTTGCGTCCGGCCATTGCGCTCTGGGTGGCCGCCGGCATTGCCGTGGCTTTTGCCGGCGGGTTGGCCCTGTTGCCGCTTTTGGGGGTGTCTTTCAACATGATCTCCACCTTTGCCTTTTTGCTGGTCATCGGTGTGATTGTGGATGATGCCATCATTGTTGGCGAAGCCATTCACCGCAAGACCGAAGATGGCGAACAAGGTATTGATGCCGTGGTTTCGGGCACACAAATGGTGCTTAAACCGGTGATTTTTGCCGTGTTGACCACCATGATTTTCTTTGCGCCCTGGATGTTTTTATCCGGGCCCACCAAAGAATTTACCAAAGCCATCTCTTTGGTGGTGATTTTGGCCCTGTTCTTTTCTTTGGTGGAGTCCCTGCTGATTTTGCCATCGCACCTGTCTCATCTCAAACCCTATAACCCGCATTCCAAACTGGCGCGGTTTCAGGGTAGGATTGCAGACAGTATCTTATGGTTCTCTCACCATGTTTACCGGCCCATGATGAAGTTTGCCGTGCGGCGGCGTTATCTGACGGCGTCTCTGTTTATCGCCTCGGCCATTATGTCGGTTGGCCTGATGACCACGGGTGTTATGAAATTCACCTTCATGCCGGAAACGGAATCTGACCAGATCAACATTGATGTCACCCTGCCCCAGGGCACGCCTTATTCGCGCACGATGGAGGTATTGGCGCAAATTCAGGTGGCCGAGAAAAAGCTGGAAGAAGAAATCCGTGAGGGTGGCAAAACCCTGGTTGAGAACTGGTATACCCGGGCGCGCGAGAATAATGTGCTGGCGCTGGTCAAACTGGTACCGCCAGAAACCCGAGCCCTTAGCGCCAAGGAAACCGCCGACCGGCTTCGTGAGCTCATTGGCGCTGTGCCGGATGCTGAAAAGATCACCGTTGAGTACCTGCAAAACAATAACGGCCCGCCTTTGCAGTTTGTTTTGAACTCCACCGACATGGAGGCCTTGACCAAGGCAGCAGACGATCTGATGGCCCGCCTGCGCAGTTATGATGGGGTTTATAATGTCGTCAATGACAGCCAGTCGGCAACCGATGAGGTACAATTCAACCTGAAACCCGGCGCCGAATCTCTTGGCATCACCATTACCGATGTAGCCCGTCAGGTCCGTCAGGGGTTTTTTGGTGACGAAGTGCAACGCCTGCCCCGTGATGGCAGGGATGTGCGGGTATATGTGCGCTATCCACGAAAGGACCGGGAATCGCTGGACTTCTTAAAAAACATGCGCATTCGCACCAATGATGGCCGCGAAGTACCTCTCTATGCCGTCGCCGAAATGCATTTTGCCCCCGGCATCAGCCAGATTCTGCGCCGGGAGCGGCAACGGGCCATTGTGGTTAGTGCCGGAAGTGGTCACCGAGCGCATTGGTGAAATTCAAAAGATCTGAAAGAAAATTTCTTCACGGATTTCGATGCCAACCACCCCCATGTGCGCCGCGGCATGTATCGGACGGGCCCAGGACCAGGCTGAGTTCATGAAGAACTGATTACCCTGTCCCTGATCGCCTTTGGGGTTGCTTATATTCTGGTAGCCATTGCCTTTCGCTCCTACGCCCAGCCCTTGCTGATTTTGCTGGCGGCCATTCCCTTCTGTTTTATGGGCGCCATTTTGGGCCATTTGGTGCTGGGGCAGTCCATGAACCTCTTTTCCCGGGCTGGGCTTTATGGCCGCCGCCGGGGTGGCGGTGAATGACAGCAATCTGGTGCACGGTCGATTATGTCCAATCGCCTGCGGGCCAGCAGTGTGGGAGCGGCCCGTGCTCTGGTGGAGGCCGGCACAGAGCGCTTTCGCCCGACCATCCTGACTCTCGCCAACGACTTTTGTCGGCCTGCTGCGCTTTGCTGATGGCCATTCAGGCTCAGGTTCTCATCCCCGTAGCTGACTGGTCCTCCCTATGGGGTGGCGGTCGCGCCTTTGCCACCCTGTTCTTGTCCTGGCGCTGGTGCCATTGCGCCGATATCCGTTTGCTTTTAACGTGACGATCACCTGGCGTGAACAGGCCACGATCAAGGCGTAATGGAGATCCAGAACGAAGACATGGACCATCTGATACTACCACTGAATAAATGCACTTTAACAAAGATTATTATCACAGAAGCTTCCAGCCCTTGCGGCCGGAGGCTTTGGCGTTAAATTTACATGGAAAAGAATAACTCCATCATATGAAAAACATTTTGATCACCGGCGCAAGCCATTGTTCCGCCGCTGCCTGTACGCCGGCCAATGATACCGAAAACCGCACGACAATAGCGATACAAAATCATGGCCATCACCACGTGCCGGAATTTGGGTGCGATTTTTGGTATTTGAACTGTCCGATATGGACACCCGCAGTGAGCCTTGGATGATTTATCACATAAGGGAATCAGCCATCAGCTAACACATTTGAAACCCCAGCGACCAACCCGTTATGGCTCGTTTACCGTGCTGGGCCGAACTAATGGAAAAACAGGTCAAGGGCATTATCGAGACTGGCGCCAAAACTGCCGCCCGGCAGCGCCAGTTCAAAAAATCTGGTGATCTGTTTGCCAGCTATATGGACACCAACCATCGAATGGTGGGCCCAGCCTCTTCAAGGTGATCTGACAAGACTCAAGGCGGTACCCATGAGGATGTAGTGCCGCGTCTTGACGTCTCCCCCTGAAATGCAGGTTTTGGTGGTGCTGGCGCGCTGGGAATCGAACCTTAAACAACTTCGACCAATATGCCTTTATATAGCTGGGCGGGTCACTTCCTGCCGGACCGGATTATTACCGAAAGACGACCAGCGCTTCATGATTTGCGGCGGCTCGCGTCAACGATATTGCCATTATGGTTTTGAATTCGGCCGGTATTGAGAACGCCACCGCGAGTGCCGATGCCATTATGGTGCCGAAACGCGAATGGCTAAAGATCAATGGGGCCCG
>JAUZSF010000015.1 GCA_030949705.1 Robiginitomaculum sp.
GCAATAAGATTGCTTAAAAGCTTGCATGTTTTGACACGCATTGAAACCTTGTTAAAGGAACTCAAAATACCTGGGCGGCCCCCAACAAGAAAGGAAGCCATACAGGCACAACTCGAACGAAGGCTTGAAAACGTTAAAAATTACATTTCACAGACGACAAAAAAAATATCACTAACAATGCTTTTCGGCGTGATTATCCCTTTGTCTGTGGTCTTAATCATAACGCTTTATGGAAATTGGTTTTTTCCACATACACCCGTTTTAATCGATCGCGCCACCGGAGCCGCAATCGAAAATCCTTCATTATTACAAATAATTGTTTTCGCTACCGATTTATTCCTTAAGGGCAGCCTGAATGATATTATGGAGGGGTTTAATAAGGATATTGGGCCCGTATCTTATGCGACTAGCAACATATTATATACGATTTTTGTTATCTTCTTTCGGATGGCGGCTGACCTCTTTGTCGCCACATTGGTTTTCTTTGTGGGGCGCACAATGTGGAATTGGAGAGCCGCTAACCGGCAAGCCATGAAGATTGCCACCAAAGACACCTCTTGAGCAAATCATACCCCATCCGGAAATGCGGTGAGGGGTGAATGAGGAAATGCGCCGCATTAACAATATGATTAGAGCCGTTTTATTTATCAGAGGGAGATAACTATACCCCCTCCCCCAAGGAGAGGGAGAAATCCCCCGCATAGCGCACATGAGGGGCAATGAGGGGTAAGAGCTACCCCTGGGCATCCCTGCCCTTACCCCTAAATTATCCCTGAATGAGAAAAAACGGACCCTGAAACGCCCTCATTTACCCCTTTTTATCCCTATGTGTCCCTGCCAAAAAGCGAGGATAAAACCAAAAAACCCCCGCCCTCTGACAAGAGGGTATAATCGCACTATTTGAAACGTGACAACCCGTTTAGGCGCTGCGTACCCGGGCCAGAAACTCGCGCACTTCCGCGCCCAGACGTTCGGTCTGCAAGGTCATTTCCACCGTGGCTTCATGGGTTTGTGCCGATGTGGCCTCGGTGGTGGAAGAGGCATCGGCCAATTGAGCAACGGATTGAGAAATCAGTTTTGAATGCTCGGCGGCACGGCGAATGCTTTCACTGATCTCGCCGGTGGTTGCCGATTGCTCTTCGGCAGCGGTGGATACATTGGCCAGACGCTCTTCAATATGCCCAATGGATTTGGCCACTTCGGCAATTTGTTCGACGCTGACCTTGGCCACGTCCTGAATGTCTTTGATCTGGTTACTGATATCCTGGGTGGCTTTGGTGGTTTGTTCGGCCAGGCCTTTAACCTCGGAGGCGACCACAGAAAAGCCGCGCCCGGCATCGCCAGCACGGGCCGCTTCGATGGTGGCGTTCAGCGCCAGCAGGTTGGTCTGTTCAGCAATATCCTGAATGATCTGGACAATGCTGTCGATACGCCCCGCCGCATCGCCAAGGCTTTTGACCACGGCATTGGACTGGCGGGCGGCGTCGGCGGCGCTGTGGGCATATTCCGCGGAGGTTCCAATTTGTTCGGTAACCTCTTCGATCGAGCTTCTCAGCTCTTCGGTGGCCGCGGCAACCATTTCGATATTATCGGCAGATTCACGAGAGGACTGCGCCGCCCCATTAGCCTCTTTGCCCGATGAACGCGCCGTATCGGCCAGATCATGGGCGCTGGCCTGCATCTGCCCCGCAGAAGAGGCCACCGTATCGACCATTTCGGTAACCGAGGCTTCAAAATCATCGGCCAACTGGTTCATTGTGCTGAGTTTTTCAATCCTGGCCCGTTCTTCGGCTTGTAATTGTTCTTTGCGCAGACGTTCGGCCTCGATCATATTGGCCCGAAACACGGCCACAGCTCCGGCCATATTGCCGATTTCGTCCTTTTGCCCCTCGGCAGGCAAGGCAATGGTAGCATCCCCATCGGCCAGTTTCAGCATGGCATCAGTCATGCGCCGAATGGGCGTCACCACCAGACTAAACAGCCCCATCCCGGCCATAGCCAGCGCCGCCCATACCCCCAGCATGGCCGGTATGGAAAGCGCCAAGGCGGTGTGCGATGCCCTCAGCGCGGACTGGCGCGCCGCCTCGGCCCGGGCCTCCAAATCCGTGGTCAGCGCCCCCAGCACCCGGTCAACTTCGCCAACCTTTTCGCGGGCCTGGGCCATATAGGCATTGCCCGCTTTACGCTCATCCATGATGAACTCGTCCAGCGCCGACAAGGACAGCTCTTCGATGTCATTGGCATTGCTGCGCACTGTCTCGGCCAGTTTGGAGTTATGGGTCTGCAAGGTTTCCAGCTCCGTGAACAGGCGCTTTTTGGCCGCGGCGGCCGCATCGACCGAGCTATCCTGTAAACTGTTGGCCAGTTCGGCATTCCAGTATTTCATGTCGCCAAAAGCCTTGGCCGCATTACGGGCATGACGCAATAAATCCAGGGTCTCCCCCTGTTCAATGACCGCCTGTTTGATGGCCGCATTTTTGGCCCGCAAGGTCAGCCCAAACCCGGTCGAAAACAGGGCAATGAAGACCAGCAATACAGATACTTTGGCCAGAACCGGCAGGTTGGATATGGAGTTTGGCACACGCATCTGAAAGATAATTCCCCCGAGAAATATTTAAATTTACTAGTTTGCTGTGAATTCAAAAAGTACTTTTGCCCCGTCTATGGTTGCCGCTTCGCTGGCCAGGACAACCCCAAAAGCGCCTGGCTTTTTTCCAACCTGCCGCGCCAGAATGCGCACCGAGCCAATGCCCCGCGGTGGTGTTTCGCCCCTGATCTGCTTCAGCTTCAGCCAATGGCTTTCAATTTCAGAGTTGGACATGGCCAGCACGGATTTTTCAAAAGCCACCTGTTCAGGCGAGCCGGCCTCGCGGCCAAAAGGTATGGATTCGACGCCCCCCGGCCACGCTGTCTGCTCTTTGAGGTACAACCGTTTGATCTGGGTGCGTTTGGTGTTTTCATCGCCGGTAAAGTTGTTTTCGGCGTTCACAATGACGGCAAAGGTTTGCGCCTGTGCCGCCGGAGCCGCCATGCTCATCAACAGGCCAGCCAGCCCGGCAAGAGCGAGCGTTATAAATGAATTGCGCATTATCTCGCCCCTAGAAGTTGAAGGTTGTGGAGAGTTGGAACACATGGGTGTCCGCTGCCGGAATACCGGCATCGCGGGTGGCCTTGCGCCAGCGGTAAATGCCACGCAAATGAGCATTAAAAATTGGGCGGAAGGTCAACCCCAGTGCGTTTTCAATGCTTTCGCCGCCAGGAGCACCCGTATCCAGATAGTCAAACCGGTAAAAGGCGGTCCATTTATCGCTCAGCTTGTAAGCGGGCATAGTATAAAACGCCAGCTTGCCGGGGGCGCGTTCTTCGTCGGTAACAAAGATTTCGTTTTTCCAGATCCAGCGGCCTTTTTGATAAAGAACATCAGCACCCAGAACCGAAAAACTCGCCGGACGGCTACTGGAACGGTCCCCATAGGTGCCATTAATCCCAAAGGTCAGCCCGGCATCTTCAAAGGCATAGGCCAGACGGCCACCAATATTGAGATTGCTGGAATTGCCGGCCCATGCCGCCGCATAGGCATTATAGCTGAACTTGTTATTGCCCACATATTTGGAACCATGCACATTCACGCCATCAGAGAAATTGGCAAAAATGGTTTGCCCCGGAAACGGGCGCAGAAATTGCGGTTGTTCCGGGTCCAGCAGATTGGCGGGAAAGTGTTCGATATTGATAATGCCGTGCGGGGTGATAAAGCGCCCGAACTGCACATTAAACATATCGTTTTTGGAATATTGCGCCCAGGCAATCACCGTGTCGGTCACCACTGGCGAGTTATTGTTGGCAAAAAATGGCGAACGCCTACCATTTGAATCGCTGTACTGTAAGGGCGCATTACGCACAAAGGCCTGGGCCGCAAACAGATCCCAGTTCTTGCCGAGCTTGGCCTTGAGCAACAGCTCAAATACTTCGCGATTAAAGGCAGCTTCGGTTTTGTCCTCGCCAATGGCCAGGGTCGTGGCAATATCCACAAAGCCGCCAATGTCCAGCTTGGTGGCGTCAAAGGCATTGGCTACGGCGCGACTGCCGACGCGACCATCAATGGTGTCGACTGTGTCTTCCAGCTCCTCGACACGCTCATCCAGCTCGGCCACCATATCATCATTTGATGCCGCGGCCGTGCTTTGCGCTTTTTGAGAGGCGATCTCTTGTTGCAAGTTCGAAACCGTTTGGCTTAGCGTCTGAATAGCGGCCATCGCCTCGGCCAGCTTTTCCTGCATTTTCTGTATTTTCGCATCAGATGCCGCATCAGCAACGGCCAGCGATGGCGCCGCCAGAATGAGCGCCAGAGCCGTCGCCCCGTATCGCCAGTACCGGTCATTGGCCCGGCAGGGTTTGGTGTGGTGTGTTGGTGTATGTCCTGACGAATTCATACATTTGCCCCTTTCCATAAAACTGGGACAAGGTGAACGAGGCAGGTAAATAGTACGTTAAATCATATAAATGCGGAGTATACTAATACAAAACTTTAGACAATTTTGGCTTTTATCCCCTCACTTTAATGAATTGCGATATTGTTTATTAATTTTTTAATACTGCCAATTTCTTCAACATACATAATTGCAATGCAATTAGATTTTTTAAAACTGAAAAAGGCATAAACTCTTTATACCTTACTGTTGCCATAATAGAGCGTGACAACATGCTTGGCTTCGGCAAAAAACAGCCAGCGCTCAACGACCAGGCCAATCCCCGCGCTGATCAGCGCCAGAAATGATAGTGCCGCCACATAGGGCAGACCCAGCACCATGATGGCCGCCACCATAGCCATGGGCAGAATGAAACCCGTTACCAGGGCAATGCGTCGCAATTTACCGGCATGTTTGCGAGCCACTTTATAGCCCATTTCTTTCAGCAGATAATTGTCTTCCCCATGGGGGCTTTCAATCATCCGCACCATGCCAAAACGCCCAAGGCCGGTTGCGCTTTCGGCGGTACTGCGTGGCGGATCCGTCTGTATGGCGCGCCAATAGGCCAGTTTTAAAACCCCGGACAGGCCCAACAGTGCCACACTGATCTTGATGGTGACGGTAATGAGCCCCAGTCCAAACACGGCCTGCAAGGCCAGCATGATCAGCGCCCCACTCATCAGCGCCATCAGAAGATAGCCCAAAGATGTCCAGCGATTTCTCCATGCCGGAATGGCCTTTAGCGATGCATAGATCATCGAGGTAAAATAGACGGTGATCAGGCACATCAGCGCCCCAACCAACCCGATCAGGCCCACCAGCCCGGCATTTTGGCCCAGCACCACCCAGCCAAGGGCGTATAGACCCGTGGGGCCAAAGGTGAGGATGGCAGACACTCCTTCGCGGGACAGCCACGAGGAACGCCATTGCGACAAGGCCCGCCAGGCCCGCTCCGGCCGACCCAAATGCCCGGTCGAGGAAAGAAGACCACTGATGATCAAAAAGAAGGCCAGCCCAAAGCCAATGATCCCAAAGGTGCGATCAGCGGGCAGGAAGCCAAAGGCCCCCATCACCGCCAGCCAGACCATCAGGCCATAACCGGCCCCGGACGCAGTGGTGAAATAAATAACGGATTTAGCCGGATGCATGGGTTTTCCTCAACGTTATGCCGACAGGACTTTATCGACCCAGCGGGCCAACAGGCCAGCACCATCATTGCTGTCGTCATGGTGCTCAAGAAGGCGCGGCGCCACTGCATCGCCAACCTTTTTAGGGCGTGGTGGCAAATATCTGTTGACTGGCTTGGTGCCTTGCTCGGGCATCAACGCATAGCCATCACGCGCCGCCACCAGCTTGCTGACATCAGAATCCGGATCGCCAAGATCGCCAAAGCTACGCGCCCCCGCCGGGCAGGTGGACACACAGGCCGGCACCCGGCTCTCGGGGGGCAGATTTTCATTATAGATTTTATCAACGCACAAGGTGCATTTTTTCATCACCCCTTCGTCTTCATCATATTCGCGCGCGCCATACGGACAGGCCCACGAACACAACTTGCACCCAATACAAATATCGGTGTTGATCAGGACGATGCCGTCCTCTTCGCGCTTGTATGACGCACCGGTGGGACAAACGGTAACGCAGGGCGCATCGTCACAGTGCAGGCACGAACGCGGAAAATGCACGGTCCGAGAGGTACCTGCCACCTCGTCCACCGCCTCATAGGTATGAATGCGGTTAAACCACACCCCGTCCGGCTTGGCCCCATAAGGGTCAATGTCGGTCAGCGGCGCCATTTTGCCCGAGGTATTCCATTCCTTGCAATTGACCGCACAGGCATGACAGCCCACACAAATATCCAGATCAATGACCAGGCCCAGTTTCACCTTGGACGGGTTTTGCGGCAAGCGCGTCAT
This sequence comes from Robiginitomaculum sp., assembly GCA_030949705.1. Taxonomy (GTDB): domain Bacteria; phylum Pseudomonadota; class Alphaproteobacteria; order Caulobacterales; family Maricaulaceae; genus Robiginitomaculum_B. Next base: position 6,383 of record JAUZSF010000015.1, read on the forward strand.
GAGGCATCCCCTTTGGTGCGATTGCCCTTGCCATCTTCAAGGCCGGCAATATTGGCGGCATTTTCGTGGCGATTGCCCACCCAGCCTTTGGCCTCAGCCTTTTTGCCGGTGGGTGCCCCCTTCAGGTCCGCACCATAGCGCGATATTGGCGGGACTGGGGCGGCATGGGGTTCGCGCGGGAAGGCTTCGAACATGGGTTCGGTAAAGCCTGCCTCAGCGGGCGCACATTTGGTAATATTGACCCGCAGGTCGAACCAGGCCGCCTGCCCGGTCACCGGATCGGAATTGGAATACCGCTGGCCATTTTTGCCGGGCGCCAGCACTTCGGAAATAATATGGTTCAGCAAAAAACCCTTGTTTGACTCGGGCGCATCGGTAGAGAGGTTCCACGCCCCCTTGCGCTTGCCAATGGCGTTCCATGTCCACACGGTTTGCGGATTGACCCCGGTGATCAGCTTGACCTGTCCCTTGACCCGCCCATGGCGGCTTTCAATCCATACCCAGTCATCATCCTCAATGCCAAACTGGGCGGCCGTATCCACATGCATGTGCAATTTGTTGGCCGAGGTGATCTGGCGCAACCAGGCATTTTGCGAGCCCCAGGAATGGTACATATGCATGGGTCGCTGGGACAGTGCGTGCAGAGGGTACTGCTTTGTATCCACCTCGGCCTCTTCAAAGGGCATGTACCAGATCGGCAGCGGATCAAAATAAGTTTCGATGCGCTCCCGGTGCTCTTCGGGTGGTTGCTTGTCTCCATGACCTTGTGCGGCGAGGCGAAATTTCTGCAAGTCTTCATTATAGAGCTGGAACACAATCGGATCCGCATGGCCGATCCACCCCATCGCCATGGCATGGTCCAGATAGCTGCGGTTAAACGGCTTGAAATAAAGCTGTTCGTCCGACAAATGTTGCGTCCAGAAACAGCCGTTTTCGATATAGCGGTCGATCTGGTCCGGATTGGGCGCGCCGCGTCCCTGTTCCGTGCCATCCTTGCCGCGCCAGCCGGCCAGCGGCCCAATGCCAGAGCCTGCGCCCCGTTCATGATTGGCCATATAGTCCACATAGCCGCCGGGATAGGTGGCGCTGCCATCCTCTTTTGTCATGCCCGGCAGACCAAGGCGGTGGCCCAGATCGATCAGAACATCCTGAAACGGGCGCACATCGCCCTCGGGTTTCAATATGGGCTGGCGGATGGAATCCCCGGCCCCATGGGCCGACGAGATCGGCCGGTCCAGCATGGAAATGCAATCCCAGCGCTCCAGATAAGTGGTGTCCGGCAAAATCAGATCGCAATAGGGCACAGTTTCCGACCAGAAGGCGTCGGAATAGATGATTTTGGGAATTTTATATTCCCCATTGTCATCCTTGGCGGTGAAGTAGTCGAGCGTGCCCGGCACATTCATCGACGAATTCCACGCCATATTGGCCATATACATGAAAAGGACATCGACCTTGTAGGGATCGGCATTGGCCGCATTGTGCAACACCATGTGCATCATGCCGTGCAGGGATAACGGGTATTCCCACGAATAGGCTTTGTCGATCCGTTGCGGTGCACCGGCCTCATCGACGATCAGATCATCGGGGGATTTGATAAAGCCCAAGGGCGGCCCCTTTAATGGCTCACCCGGATTGGCAACAGGCCCGGCGGGGCGCACCCCCGGCGGAATGGGTTTTGGAAATGGCGCCTTGTAACGCCACCCCCCCGGCACATCGACCGAACCCAACAAGGCCTGTAAAATATGCAAAGCGCGGCACGTATGAAAGCCGTTGGAGTGTGCCGATATCCCGCGCATGGCGTGAAACGACACCGGGCGGCCAATCATTTTATCGTGTTTGCGGCCCCAGGCATCCACCCATGGCTGTTCAATCACCACTTCTTCTTCAAAGGCCACATGGGCAATCTCGGCGGCAATACGTCTTATGGTATCAGCGGGAACGCCAATGGTATCGGCCACCGCATCGGGGCTGAACTCATCGCGAAGATAGCGCGCGGCCAGATGCTGAAACGACGGCACCACATTGCGCTTTTTCACCGTGTGCGCTCCGGCAAAGGCAGGGGCGGCATCGGCATCCGGCCCCATGGCGTTAATGGCCTTTTTCTTGTTCAGATCCCAAACCAGCGGATTGCCCTTGGCATCCCGCAAAAACAGGCCGTGATCCGGCTTGCCCGGCTCATCAATGACCAGCCAGGGGGCGTTGGAATAGCGCGCCAGCGAGGCAAAATCGATTTTTTCGGCGTGCAGCAATTCGTGAATAATGGCAAACACAAACAGACCATCGGTACCCGGGCGCACGCCAATCCATTCATCGGCAATGGCGTTATAGCCATTACGCGACGGGTTGACCGCCACGAACTTGGCCTCACCCCGGGTTTTCAATTTGCCCAGACCGATTTTGATCGGGTTGCTGTCATGGTCCTCGGCCACACCAAACAGCATGAAGTATTTGGTCAGATCCCAGTCCGGCTCACCAAACTCCCAAAATGCACCACCAAGGGTATAAAGTCCGCCGGCGGCCATATTGACCGAACAAAACCCACCATGGGCGGCAAAATTATGGGCGCCATATTGCGTCGCCCACCAGCCGGTAAACGACTGGCTCTGATCGCGCCCCGTAAAAAACGCCAATTTGCCAGGGTCTTTGGCCCGCACATCGCCCAACCACTTTGTGGCCAACTCCAGCGCCTCATCCCATTCGATTTCCTTGAACGCGCCCGAGCCGCGCTCCCCAACGCGCAGAAGCGGTTTTTTCAACTTAGCAGGGGAGTATTGCTGCATAATCCCGGCAGAGCCCTTGCCGCACAGCACGCCCTGGTTGACCGGATGATCGGGATTACCTTCGATATACCGCACCTTGCCGTTTTTCAGATGCACGCGAATGCCGCACCGACAGGCGCACATATAACAGGTGGTGTTTTTGACCTCGTCCGCCACCTCGGGCGACAGATCCACATCTTCCTTAACCGTTGCAAACGGATTAGCGTTCACGCTATTCCCTCCCCATACCGTTTATTCGGTACTTCTAATATAACACTGCCATATTGAGCGGGAATATCAACAAAAAATATGCAATAGAAAGCCGTAGCTTAGCGAACGATCATCACCGAGTTAGCGGCCTTTTGCAGGACTTCATAGGCAACTGAGGTGGTGAAAAAGCGCCGCAATCCTTTGACACTGGTATCGGCCAGTACAATCAGCGAGTATTTGCGCCCCTTGCCAACAATACTTTCCACGGGATCACCAATTTCGACACTTTCACCAGCAATGCTGAGGCCCTCGGCCTCAATGGCAGCCTTGGCCTTGGCCACCACGCCTTTGGCCTTTTCCAGCTCGTCTTCATTGGAGGCAACCGAGTAAAGATGCACCGGACAATGGCACCGCGCCGCGATCTGTGCATCCTTGACTGCCGCCTGGATTGCCTTGTCAGAAAAATCCACACACATGAAATGACCGTGATCTTCTTCCAGTTCGCGCGCCACCAGCACCGTACCGCGATGCTGTGTTGCCACCATAAAGGTCGTCGCCGGCGAGATGTAGCCTGCATGTTCTTTGGCTTCGGCGGTTTCTGACATGGAAATAATGGTAATGTCATAGCCTCCGATTTCGCATTCATCCAGAATGCCCCGGTCGACCGAAGGCGAGACCAGCAGTTTCAGTGAAATACTGGCCCCTTCATCATTCATATAGACGGTGGTGTTGTCGCCCAGCGGGTCGCCGGTAACATCGGTATGGACGACCTGTTCTTTCCAGTCATCTGCCATAAACCCCATTTCGACCAGCATATCGCGGCCTTTTTTAAGCGCCTTGGTACCGGGTAGTTCCACCCCCCATTTGAGCATGTTTTCCCGCGCCACACGCATTTGCAAACCACCGGAGCTAAGCCCCTGGTCAACCGGGCGCACATACAGCAAGGTAAGGTCGGCGCTATTGTCAGCCCCCATGCGCACTGCATAGCGCAGACCGGAATATGATTCTTCGGAGCCATCAATGCATACGAGAATCGAGAAGCGCTTTTCCACTTCGGCTTCAACGTCTAATTCAATATCCATGTCAGACATCAGGAGTCCCTTCCCGTTTCAATTCTATCGTCATCAAAGGCCCAGCAAAGGCCAGTAAAATTTTGCCGCCAGCAACAACACCGCCGCCGACATGATCGCCATGCGCCAACCCACTTTGAAAAAGTCCGTCGCCTTCAGATAACCGGAGGCATAAACGATGGTAAAGGCCGGGTGAGCCGCCGCCGTGAAATAGGCAAAAGAAGACGAGATGGCCGTGATAAACCCAAGGTGCAATGGATTTTCATTGGCCAGTTCGGCAGTGCGCAAGGCAATTGGCCCCAACACCGCCACCGCCGCCCCGGCAGACATGGTATTGGTGACCAAGGTGGTCAATCCGGTATAGGCAGCCAAAAGCGGCATTCCATGATCCATATTCAAGGGGCCCAACAGTTCCAGAAAACTGGTCGCCACCCATTCGGCAGCGCCCGAGGCCTGCATTTCCACCCCCAGAGATATGGTGGCCGCATAGAGCAAAACTACCCCCCAGTTCACACCGGAATTCATATCGTTCCAGGGAACCAGGCCGACAATCAGGAAAAACACAGCCCCCATCAGCGCGATGGTGCCAAGACCAATGGATTCGGACATGGTGACCCAGCCCACCAAAGTGGCCAGAAAAATTCCCACCGCCGCCCAGTCGCGCCCCTTCATGGGGCCTTGCTCTTCGATCTGTTTGCGCAATTTGGCAACGGCACGGCGCAGGGTTTTGCGTTCAGGCTTGAACACCGCAAAAAGAATGAACGTCACCAACGGCAATTGCAGCAGAAAAATCGGATAGGCGTATTTGATCCAGGTTACATAATCCACCAGAAAACGGCGGGTTTCCGGATTGGTGGGATCAAAGAAAAAATCTTTCCAATAGCTGATCATAATGGCATTGCGCGCCCCACCAGACGGCGTACCGATGCCGCCAATGGCACAGCCATAAGAGATGGAAAACAACAGCACCGCCGCCAGGCCCTTGACCTCTTTGGGATTGTTCGAGGTGAGCGTGACCAGGGTTACCGCCACCGGCAACATCATGGCGGCCACCGTGTGCTCACCAATAACCGAGGCCAGCACACCACAAACAAAACTGATGCCCACACAGATCGGATAAATGCCTGTCCCCGTGGCTTGCACAATCAGATAGGCAATGCGTTTATCCAGCTTTTGCTTGACGATTGCCACCGCCAGCATCAACGAGCCCATGATAAAGAGCACCGAATCGCTCATCAGCGAACGCGCGACTTTGCTGGAATCCAACCCCAGCAAGATGATCTGCGCGATGATGATCATCAGGGCGACGCTGGGCAAGGGCACCGGTTCGGTCACAAACAGGATCACCGCCACCAAAGAGATGATCAGCACAATCTGGCCTTCGCGGCTAAGGCCCGTGGGAGGCTCAACAAAATAGAGAATGGTTCCAATAATCAGGGCGGCAATCAGCCACCGCCGGTCGTGCAGAAACAGCCCCAGCGCCCGCGGCGAAAACTTCATCCCCAAGACTGTGCCACCCTGCATGCTCAAATCCCTGTCCTCCTGAACCTAACCACTTATTCAAATACTCCCAAAGCCGGTAGGACACCGGCCTTTTTCTCTATCCGTCAAGTAAAGGCCAATAGAATTCGGCGGCCAACAGCAAAATGACGACCGACATAATGGCCATACGCCATCCAACCTTTAAGAAATCCCGTGTGCGCAAATACCCGGAAGCAAAAACAATGGCAAAGGCCGGTTGGGCCGCGGCGGTAAAATAGGCAAATGAGGTAGATATGGCCGTAATATAACCCAGTTTGAGCGGGCTTTCCCCCACCAGTTCTGCCGTGTGCAGGGTTACCGGCCCCAACACCGCCACCGCCGCGCCCGCCGACATGGTATTGGCCACCAGCGTGGTCAGCGCCGTATAGGCCACCCACAATGGCACCCCATGGTCCATATGCAATGGCCCCAGCAGGTGTAAAAAGCTGACCGCCAGCCATTCGGCGGCCCCCGACTGGGTCATTTCCACCCCCAAAGAGATGGTGGCGGCATAGATCAGTACCACGCCCCAATTGACCCCGGTATTCATATCGTTCCAGCGCACCAGCCCTACCATGAGGAAAAGTGCGCTGCCCATAATGGCAACAATGCCAAGTCCCAGACGGTCCGAAAGGGTGATCCACCCGGCCAGGGTCATCAAAAAGATAATGATCGCCGCCCAATCACCGCCTTTAATGGGACCCTGCTTTTCGATTTGCTTGCGCAGTTTGGCCACGGCCCGACGCAGGGTTTTGTGCTCAGGCTTGAACGTCATGAACAAAATCCAGGTCACAAAGGGCAATTGCGCCAGAAATATCGGATAGGCATATTTCATCCAGGCCAGATAATCGACAATATATTTTTTGGTGCTTGGATCCGTTGGATCAAAGAAAAAATCACGCCAATAGCCAATCATAATGGCATTGCGCGCACCGCCCGAGGGGGTGCCGATACTGCCAATGGCGCAACCATAGGCAATGGACAACAACAACACCGCCGCCAGGCCTTTGATGTTTTTGGTGTGCTCTTTGGTCAGAGTGATCAATGTCAGCGCCACCGGCAACATCATCGCCGCCACCGTGTGCCCGCCAATGACCGACGACAACAGACCGCACACCACGGCAATGCCCACGCTGATCTGGAACAGGCCCGTGCCAGTAATGCGCACAATCAGATAGGCCAGCCGTTTATCCAGTTTCTGCTTGATAATCCCCACCGCCAACATCAGCGAGCCCATGATAAAGAGCACCGAATCGCTCATCAGCGAACTGGCCACCACATTGGCGTCCTTGTTCAGCAAGATCACCTGGCCACCAATGATCAGCAAGGCCACGGTGGGCAAAGGCACCGGCTCGGTCACAAACAGGATCACCGCCACGATCACCATCATCAGGATGATTTGCCCTTCGCGGGTTAACCCGTCGGGGACCGGTAAATGGTAAATGATAACGCCAACCAGGAACGCAATAATCAGCCAGGCCTTCTCCCGCAGAAAACTCACCATGCCGCGCATAAGCGAGGTTTGTGAAAGCTGTCCGCCAAGGCTCATAGTCTGTACCTCATCGCCGGCCTTTAGGCGCACCTACACGCTAAATCCAGCTTGCGTACTGATTAACAGAAAACGATGGCCGGTTGGTTAACCTTAAAGTTCAAGGTCCAGTGTCAGACACTGGGGTATATTCGCATAAGCTAATATAGCAATAATTGCAAGAGATAACGCAAAGAAAAAGGCCGTTCTGCATCCACAGAACAGCCCTTTCTCATTCAGAATTCGGATTTTATTTTCCGAATTTCATTTTCCAGCCGATTGTGGCTTCCCACTGTTTCATGCGCAGCTCGATAATCCGGTTGGGATTCGGCCCCGCAGGGGTCACTTCAATGCCGGAAACCCGGGTGGTTGGCGCATACATAAACGCAAACTCAAAGCTGTGTTTCTGGCTGGGGTTATATTCAAAACCACCGGTAAGGTGGGTTTTCATAACCCCCGGCGCCATGATGTTAAGGGTGACATCATCGGGACCGATGGGATTGTCATTTTTGGCAAACCCGGCGCGCCACGTCCATTGATCATTCTGGCGCCATTCGGCCCCAAATTTGATGACATCAACATTGCTCCAGCCGAAACCCGGACCACCAAAGCTGCCAAATGGGCGCGGTGTGCGAGACGAGTTACCAATGGAGCCAACGGCGCTGTAATTGATCCGCTTGTAATCAATGGCGATAGTAAAATCCGGGGTCGCATCAAAGGCAACACCAAGAGTGTAGTTTTCGGGGATATTGAAATCGCCCTGATCCGCAAACAGGCCGGCATATTTCTTAAAGCGGCTCATATTAAGCTCGCTCTGATACGTGGCCGCAATTCTGAACTGATCGGTCACATCCAATTGCGCCCCGAAACGCCCGCCCAGACCTGTTGCAAATTCGCTTTCGTTATTGGTCAATGCCGCCGGATTGGAAGTTACCCCGCCAAAGGCCGCCAGGCCACGGGCTTCAAACTGGTTGATCGCCAGCACAGGAGCGAACCCGATGCTTAGCCGGTCAGCAAATTTATAGGCAAAACTGGCCGCAATCAGCAATTGATTGAGGTTAACCCCGGTGCCAGCACCGCAAAAAACACCGGTGGGTGCGGGAAATGGGCCGGATCCACATACGGGATTGGCCAGATCACGGGGCCAGCTGGTATTCATGCCGCCATTACCAACGGCGGTCAGGGCAAAGCCAAAATTGTCGGACAGTTTACGGCTGTAGGCAAAGCCGGGAACCGGAAACAGATTGGAACCTGACTTCACATCGCCGGCTGGTGTAAACCCGCCGGGACCAGAGCCGGTGAAATGCCGATTAGGGCTGAAAGCCGAAAGATTGATTTGCAGCATATCTTCAACGTCGACCGCACCGGCTGGATTTAATGCCGAAGCAAAAGCATCGCGGCTGTCGGCCACACCGGCCCCACCCATTGCCTTGGAACGGGCGCTGATACCGTGTTGGAAATACCCTTCGGTGGCCTGTGCCGCCGGCACACCGATCATTGAAAGCGCGATTGCGCCCATTGCTGCTGAGGTTAGCAGTTTTCCTGTAATTCGAGCCATAGTCCCCTCCCCGGTTGTAAGCTCACCAATAAACACCGCATGCCTGCATGACAGGCGGCTATGAAGGCACCGCAGGGGCACCGGTTCCGGCCGCACGTTTATTGTTCTTAAGCGTACGTACGACCGGCGATGGGTTCAGGCGACACGCTTGATCAAAAAGCGATACACTTCGCCGTCATTATCCTGTTCGACCAGTTCATTACCGGTTGCCCGGCAAAAGGCCTCAAAATCCGCAACGGAACCTGGGTCTGTGGACAGCACTTCCAGTACTTTACCATCATCCAGTCCGTTAAGTGCCTTTTTTGCTTTAAGTATGGGAAGCGGGCAATTCAGCCCTTTTGCATCAAGTACTTCGTCAGCCATAATCATTCCTATTCCATTATCGATGTGGGCAAGACCACAAACTTACATATAGAGGTTGATATCAGATTCCAGCGCACTCTCCATCCATGTGGCTGCGCCGCCGATTTCAATCTCGTCAATCATATCACTCTTGTCCAATTCAAAAAAGATCAAGTGTCATCTGGCACCCGATCATACGAACGTCCGACAAGGTTGCCGCCTCGCGCAGCTCTTCAATAGAGGCCACGCCCTTTTTCTTGATCAAATTCTTCATCATCACCGAGGCCATATCGGTAACCCCTGGGATCATGCCGACCATATTGGGCATCACCATATGCATGCCCCCCATGGGCATGGACATGGCCGGATTGCCCAGTGGCGTGACCTTCAGCTTCAGATCTTTTTTCAGAAGTTGCAGACCGTAGAAGGTAAAGAACATGGTTACATCCACGTCCATTGCCGCCGCCGTCGTGGCCAGGATAAATGGCGGGTAGGCCCAGTCCAAAGATCCCTTGGTACAGATGATCGTCATCTTCTTCGCATTGCTTGGCACTTTGATGCTATTTTCTTCAGCCATCTTTATGGTCTCCTTAGATGTGCAATACGTCCCCGCTCCCCCAGGATTCGTATATCAGAATTTGCTTTATTAGAGAAAATGTATGAAAGCCCCCCCTCTGGTCAAGGAAATTCACGCATTTGTGTGCATTACAATTTTTCTAATTTTTGCAATGTGACATTTTCGACATGGATATTTTTATTAACAAAACACAACAGTACGTTGTTTTTCATGACATAAATAAGACATCCCCAAATTTGACAACAGGCACATTCTCAAAAAACCTGCCAGCCTCTCTTGTGTGGCAATCCCCATCATGATCGAATCAAAATGATCATTTTGGCGTACTCGAAACGTCTGAAAGACATTCAAAATATTGGGGGAAGGCCAAAATTCAGGTGCAAATGAGGCAAGAAAACTCCACAAAATCTCTTTTGCTCGCAACCTTCCATCAGGCGGTATCCGCCGCCAGTGCGCAGGCGACATTGGCAGCCCATTTGCCCCCTCTGCCTCCCCGTGGGCGAACGCTGGTTTTGGGGGCCGGCAAAGCCGCCGCCGCCATGGCAGCTGTCACAGCAGAAACCCTGAACGGCGCGTTGCACGGCAAAGTGGTAACGCGCTATGGCCACGACTGTGAAATCCCGGGCGATAAAATCTCCCTTGCCTGTGCCGCCCACCCGGTTCCTGATCGGCAAAGCACAATCATTGCGCGTAAAATGCTGGCCCTGGCCCAGAAGTGTAAACCAGAAGACCGCCTGTTGTTTCTGGCCTCGGGTGGTGGCTCATCTTTGCTGTGCCTGCCCGCCCCCGGCCTATCGCTTTTGCAAAAACAGGACATTATTCGCCATTTGCTCCACAGTGGTGCCGACATTGCGCAGATCAATTGTGTGCGCAAACATCTCTCGGCCATCAAAGGCGGACGGCTGGCTGCCGCCTGTGGCACCCGCGACATCCACACCTTTATCATTTCTGATGTACCGGGAGATGATCCGGCCGCCATCGCCTCAGGTCCGACCATTGCCGACCCAACCAGCCTGGCCGATGCCCGTGCCGTAATCATGCGCTATGGCACGCCCCATGAAGACGTGGTGATGGCAGCGCTGAATAATGATACAAACGAGACCCCCAAGCCCGGCACACTGGTTGAGCACCACACCATCATTGCCACGGCCAAGGATGCGTTAGGGGCGGCCGCCAAATGGGCGAAGGCCAAAGGCTGGCAGGTCCATAATCTGGGCGATCGGATTGAGGGCGAGGCCCGGGACGTAGGTACTTACCACGCCAGGATAGCGTTGGATCTGAAGGCCCGCGGGGGGCGTTGGCTGTTAATCTCGGGCGGAGAAACCACGGTAACCGTGCGCCATCAAAACGGTGGTGGCGGCCCCAATCTGGAATATCTGGCCGGGCTGGCCCTGGCCCTGAACGGAGAGGGCGGTATAACGGCACTGTCATGTGATACCGACGGCATAGATGGCAGCGAAGATAATGCAGGTGCCTTTATCACCCCGACCACACTTAGCCGGGCCAAAACCCTGGGTTTGGACCTGAAGGCACATCTGGATAAAAACCGTACCTATGCGTTTTTCAAAGCGCTGGACGATCTTGTCATCACCGGCCCGACCCTGACCAATGTCAACGATTTTAGGATCATTGCCATTGAGTCATAATCGATACTCCAGTCTTGCCGCTCCCCGAAAAACCTGCTCTTTCGCATTCACCCATCAAGTCTACCCTAGGAGACGCTTCATGCGCGCCACGTTCACCGCCCTTGCCACCACCCTTGCCCTGGCCGCCTGTGGTCAACAGGCTACCACCCCGGCACCATCAGACACGCCTGCCGCCAAAGTGGAATATTCGGCCGACGCCATTCAGGCCGAAACCGACCGCCTGAACGCCTGGTTCGAGGACAAATATGAAGAAAATCTGGCCTTCAGCCCGATCCGGCAAACCTTTCTTGGCCGCGATACCAATCAGGACAAGATTGATGATTTTTCCGCGAAGGCCCAGGATGCCCAGCTGGCATGGCGGCGCCAGACCATGCGGGATCTGCACAACAATTTTGATTATGACAAGCTGACGGATGAAGCCAAAACCTCTTACGATATATGGGTTTATCAGAGCAAGGCGGCCGAAGCGGCCGCCAAATTCCGCACCAATCACTATGTGTTTGAGCAAATGGGCGCCATTCAGAGCTTTTTCCCGCAATTGCTGATTGCCTTTCACCGGGTCGAAAACGGCAAGGATATGGACAATTATCTGGCCCGGATTGCCGGCTCTGCCCGGGCCCTTGACCAATTGGTGGAACAATCAAAAATCAATGCCAAGACCGGCGTTCACCCGCCCTATTTTGCCTTTGAACAGGTCATTGCGGAATCTCAGAAAATTATTTCCGGCGCCCCTTTTGATGATAGCGGTCATGACAGCGCCATCTGGAAGGATGCCAAATCCAAAATTGCCAACCTTTTGAAAAACAACAAAATTGACCAGGCCAAAGCGGATCAATTGACCGCCGATATTCGCACCTCTTTGCTGGAAAACTGGAAGCCTGCCTATGAACGCCTGATCGCCTGGCAAAAAGAAGATCAGGTCAATGCCACGCCCGAGGCCCATGGAGTCGGCACACTGCCCAATGGGCTGGCCTATTACAATGAACGGCTGGCCAACCAGACCACCACCAATTTAACCGCCGATGAAATTCACAAAATCGGCCTGTCCGAAGTGGCCCGCCTGCGCGCTGAAATGGTAGTCGTAAAGGACCAGTTTGGCTTTGAAGGTACCTTGCCGGAGTTTTTCAAATTCCTGCGTGAAACCAAGGATGACGAACGGCTGTATTACCCCAATGATGATGAAGGTCGTGAAGGCTATATCCGGGATGCCACCGCCGCGATTAATAAAATCAAGGAACAATTACCTAATTATTTCGGCATCTTACCCAAAGCCGACCTGGTGGTGAAACGGGTGGAACCATTTCGCGAACAGGCTGGCGCGCCCCAGCATTATTCTGCCGGCACCCCCGATGGTTCCCGCCCAGGCGTTTATTATGCCCACCTGTTGGACATGGGAGCCATGCCCAAACGCGAGCTGGAAGTCATTGCCTATCACGAAGGTCTGCCGGGGCACCATATGCAAATCTCCATCGCCCAGGAACTGACCGGCATTCCCACCTTTCGCACCCAGGCCGGGTTTAATGCCTATGCTGAAGGTTGGGGCCTTTATGCCGAATGGCTGGCCGAGGAAATGCCGGGCACCTATCAGGATCCGCTTTCAGAATTTGGTCGTCTTGGCTCTGAAATGTGGCGGGCTGTGCGTCTGGTGGTTGATACCGGCATCCATGCCAAAGGCTGGAGCGAACAACAGGCCATTGACTATTTCCTGGCCAACACCGCGGCCCCCGAGGCTCAGGCCCGCGCCGAAGTTCGCCGTTATATCACCTGGCCCGGCCAGGCAACGGGGTATAAAATCGGCATGTTGAAAATTCAGGAATTGCGCCGCAAGGCCGAAACGGAACTGGGCGACAAATTTGACATTCGCGCTTTTCACGACACCATTTTGGGTGGTGGTGCCATGCCCCTGACCCTGTTGGAACGCCGGGTCGATCAATGGATCGCCAATACCAAGGCGGGCTAGACTTTGCCTACAAACGTACGCAAAACCTACCAAAGCCTGGGCCTGATTGCCGGGCCGCTGGCAGCGATCCTGCTGGGATTGTTCTTTGCCCCCGATGATCTGGAACCGGCCGGGCGAATGACCGCCGCCATGGCCGTCTGGATGGCCATATGGTGGGCCAGCGAAGCCGTCCCCTTTGCCGTTACTGCATTGTTACCATTGGTGTTTTTTCCAATACTGGGGATTAACAACATCAAGGCCACTTCGGCGCCTTATGCCAATCCCATGATCTATCTGTTTATGGGCGGCTTCATTGTTGCCAGAGCTATAGAGCATTGGGATCTGCACCGGCGCATGGCCTTGAACATTTTCACCATGGTGGGCACCCATGCCCGGGCGCTGGTGGGGGGCATTATGGTCGCCGCCGCCCTGATCAGCATGTGGATTTCCAATACCGCTACCAGTTTGATGCTGTTGCCCATCGCCACCTCTATCGTGGCCGTGGTGATGGATTCCGTTGATGGCCTCACCGAAACCCAAAAGCGTAATTTTGGCATTACCATGGTGCTGGGTCTGGCCTATGGAGCCACCATTGGCGGCGTGGCCACCCTGGTCGGCACCCCACCCAATGCCTTTCTGGCCAGCTTTCTGGACGAAACCATGGGCATTGAAATTGGCTTTGGCCAATGGATGCTGGTTGGCGTACCGGTCAGCCTGACCCTGTTGCCACTGGGCTGGCTGGTGCTCACCCGCTTTGCCTATCCAGTCAATTTTACCGCTAGCGAAAAAACCCAAGTGTACCTACACAACCTCAAGAATGAGCTCGGCCCCATTACCTCCCCGCAAAAGCGCGTCGCCATGATCTTTGTGGCCCTTGCCCTGGCCTGGGCCTTGCGCAAACCCATCACAACACTCACCGGGCTGGGTGGCCTGTCGGATACCGGTATTGCCATCTTTGCCGCCATCCTGATCTTTATGGTGCCTAGCGGTGATCCAAAACAGCGATCCTTGCTGACCTGGGAACAGGCGGCCAAATTGCCCTGGGGCATTCTGATCCTTTTTGGCGGCGGGCTTAGCCTGGCGGCCTCGGTATCCAGCTCGGGCCTGGCGGTATGGCTGGGCAATTCGCTCTCGGGTCTGGGGGTGGTGCATTTTGCCCTGTTGGTGATTGCCGCCACAGCATTGGTGATTTTCCTGACCGAACTGACCAGCAATCTGGCCACCATAGCCACGTTTTTGCCGGTCATGACGGCGTTGGCGGTGGCGCTGGATCAGGATGTCTTATTGCTGGCGGTTCCTGTCGCACTGGCCGCGTCCTGTGCCTTTATGTTGCCCATCGCCACCCCGCCCAATGCCATTGCGTTCAGTTCCAACATGGTCACCATCCCCAACATGGCCCGCGCCGGATTTTTGTTAAACCTGATCGCCATAGCACTGTTATTTGTGGTGGCCATTACACTGGTACCCCTGGTTTTTGGCTGACCTAGCGGCCAAAACGGCCAAATTGGCGGGGATAAACGCCCCCCGGCAAGGCTGCCCACGACAGGTTTTTTAATCACTTCACACTTTCAAAGAGCCATAAAGGCCAATTTTTTGGCACTTTATACGCTATTATAGCCCTCATCAGGAAAGCGGGGATAAGCCGCCAAACCCAAAGGGGTAATGAGGGTTAACAAGGCTCATTTGAGGGACGAATAAGGGATATTTTGTTCCACTTTAGGGATAAATAAGGGGCAAAAGATGGTTGGCGAAGGGGTAAGGCTTGACCCTTTTGGCCCCTTCATCTGCTTATCCTCGGCAATACTCCCTCTCCCCTGGGAGAGGGTTGGGGTGAGGGGCTTGTGAATTCAAACTTGCGTACTGTCCTTAAACGCATGTCCCCTCACCTTATTTTTCTCCCACCCGGGAGAGGAAAGAGATCGCTTTCATACCGCCACCTTGTTCAGGAATGATGTATAGCGTAAATTTCCCCCACACAGACACCGGTGGCGTATGATCGCCGCTTCATGGATCACCCACAGTGCGAAAGCCGATATGATTGCTGCCCAGCCCCGCCTCTTGCGGTTGGCGGGCGGAGGCGCGATAGCGGCGGCAATAATTGTCGGCACACAAAAATGATCCTCCCTTGATGGTATAAACCGCTTCGCCAGTTTCTTTGCCCCTCGCGCGGTCCAGATAGGGGGTGGCGGTCCATTCCCAGGCATTGCCAATCATATCATAAAGCCCAAAGGCATTGGCTTTGAAACAGCCCACCGGGGCCAGGCCGGCAAAGCCGTCTTCGGCCTTGTCCTGCAATGGAAAGAGACCCTGCCAGGTATTGGCCCGATGCTGCCCCTCTGGCACCCGTTCATCCCCCCAGGGATAGAGCGTTTTCGCCCCGGCGCTGGCGGCATATTCCCATTCGGTTTCGGTCGGCAGGCGCCGCCCGGCCCAGCGGGCATAGGCGGCGGCATCCGCATAGGCGATTTGCACCACCGGGAAATTTTCTTTGCCCGCTATCGTACTTTTTGGCCCCTGAGGGTGGCGCCAATTGGCCCCGGGCACATAGGCCCACCAATAGGGACTGTCCGGGGTGGCGGTTTTAAAAACTGCCGAGCCCGGCAGGAACAGAAATGGCGGCGCCTCAGGGGGGATCAACGCGGGATCCGGCTTGCGTTCCGCCATGGTGACATAGCCCGTCGCCGCCACAAAGCGCGCGAATTGCGCATTGGTGACCTCGGTTGCGTCAATATCAAAGCCCTCCACAACAACCGTACGCACGGGCGCTTCTTCCCCATACGCCACATCAGAGCCAATCTGCGCCGGGCCGCCCGGCAGGGTGATGGGCGATGGATTTGCGGTCAGGCATTGCAAAACCGCCCTGGGCCTCTGGTCGGCCGGTTGGCAAGCGGCCACCCCAAGGGCAGATGCCGCCAGCAGCCCCCATAACAGCCCGGTTTTCATTTGGCCTTGTCTTTGTGGCTGGCGGCGTCTTTCTCGGCTTCCATTTCGCTTTTTACCCGGGCATTGGGATAGGGCTGGTCCCAGATACGGCGGCCCGTATGCTCGGGAGTTTCATAGCGTTTAAAGAATTTTTCCAGCGCGCCGGCCAGCTTGTGCGCCAAAGCCGGACGCGGCGGCACGGTGGCATGGCGCTCGGCCATCGGGCTGGCCAGATCATACCAGGTATCAATGGGGGCGGCCGCCTCATTGCGTTGATAGGCCCGCACCAATTTCCAATGGCCATTGGTGATCATGCGCAAATTGCCCCGTTCGGCATAGTTATATTGCCGCCAGTCGGTCATACGTTTGCCCTTCAAGAGCGGCATCAGGGAATGGCCAGGGCCATAGGCAGAGACTTTCTCTTTGCCGCCGGTGGCAAAATCGCGCACGGTGGTATGCACATCCAGCAAGGATACCATTTCAAAGCGGGTCTGGCGCGGACGCATAAACCGTTTTGGCCCATAAAAGATCAGCGGAATACGGATGGTGTCTTCATAAAAATTGGCCGGGGCCGTGGCATTGGTTTTACCATAAAGGCCATATTGCCCCACCAACAGGCCATGATCGGCCACATAAATAATGATGGTATTGTCCAGCAATTTGCGCCCCTGCAGCGCGTCCATCAGACGGCCAATCTGGTCATCAATCAGGGACACGGCGGCCAGATATTGCGCCAGTTTTTCCTCGTGATCTTCGGGCACCAGATTGCCCGCCATACGCGCCGGCATGTCAGAGGCATCGCCGGCGCGATACACCTTTTGCGCAATCGGGCGGTATTTATCGACCAGCCGTTCGGGCAGGCCGGCGAAGGGAAAATGCGGCTCAACAAAATTAAGGCTGATATAGAAGGGGCGCTTGTCGGGCAGGTCGATAAACCGGATGGCCTGTTCGGTAAGATACCGCCCCTGTACGCCCGTTTGTGCCAACGGCTTGCCATCATCAGAAAAATATACGGTGCCTTCGTGCTGATACTGGTTCTGCCAACCGGCGCGGCGCGCATCATAGCTGAGCCAGCGATCAAAGCCGCGCTGTTTTATGGCGCTGTCAGTGGTGGCATGCCATTTGCCCAACAAAGCGGTGCGATAACCGCTTTTTTGCAGGCGTTCAGAAAGCAGGATTTCGCCCTTCAACCAGTTGGCATCAAATTCGGGTTCTTCAGAGAGAAAGTCATGCACCCCGTGCTGGGATGGCATTTTGCCGGTATAGAAACTGGCCCGTGCCGGCGAGCATACCGGCGCCACCGACATGGCATTTTTGAATAAAACCCCATTTTGCGCCAACCAGTCGAGATTGGGGGTCTGGATGTATTGCAGGCCATAGGCCCCCAGCGCCCATTGGCCATGATCATCGGCCATAACAACAATTATATTGGGGCGATCAGTCGCTTTGTCAGACGAGCCCCAGACCGTATTGGTGGTCAGAATGATGGCCAGCAGGCCCACCAGAATACGTATACCATAGACCATTGCCATCCCCTGCTCTGGCCCAAATAGATCACATGCCCCGGCAAGCCGCAATACGGTAGTCTCAGGTCCGATCACATGCCGTTATTTAATCTTGATCATGTATCTTGGCTCGTCGGGCGTACCCTTTTGCATACACCGATACGCCGACAGACCGGTACGGCTGCCGTCAGGCGTGGTGAAGGCATTATAGCGAATTTCGCCCCCCTTGCGGCAACAGGCCTCCCAGCGTCTTGGATTCTTCGACCCCTTGGCCACGGCTTTACATTGATCACCACCGCCAGAGGAGGAAGAATATGAGGAAGACGGTGAGGGTGGTGACGATGAATATGAAGACGAGCCGGTGCCACCATTTCTGATCTCGCTCATACATTGAATGCGCGGGCCATTGGGGTCCATAATCGGAAAGCCAGAGCGCCGCGCCTTGGCATATTTGGCAGCAATGCATTTTTTCAGCGCGCCTGTATAGGCATCCTGTGACATCCCCCCCGAAGAGGGGCCTCTGGATGATGAATAACCGCTGCTGCTGGCTGGCGGGGAATATGTGGGCTGGTTGGCGTTTTGGTAGGCATTGTTTAATTCATTCGCCAGGCCCTGCATGGCCGCCGCAAATTCGGCGCGGCGCTTTGCCGCTTCGATGGCGCGGGCTTCGCGTTCTGCCTGAATACGGGCAAAATCATTGCTGGCATTGGCATCAATACGGCTGGCGTCCGCATTGGCCTGACCGGCCATTTGGTCGCGCACGGCATTGATCCGGTCCTGATCCACCCCGCCAATGGCATCATCAACCTCATCTATAGTATCCCAATCATCGACGTCTTCTCCATTTGTACTTTGCTCTCCGGGCAAAGCCGTGCCCTGGCCAGCGGTTATCGTATCCACCTCATTGATTTCATCCCATTCGGAATCACCGGTTACACCGCTGGTCGTGTTATCCTGTTCCACCCCATCAAAACCGGGGTCGGTAGAATTGCCTTCATTGGCAGTAGCCGGAATATCAATGGTGTCGCTGACCTCAGCGGAATTTTCATCACCGGCATCTTCTGTTACGCTCAGGGAATCCAAAAAGGCATTCCAGTCCTCATCGCCCTCTTCGGTTGCGTTATCATCGCCACCCTTGTCTTCTTCATCGGCGTCTTCGCTCGCCTTAAGGCCATCCAATCGCTGTCTCAAAATCACCAGCTTAGCTTCAAGTTCGTCCATAACGGTTATGGCCCGCGCCAAGGCGATCAGATCTGCCCCTTCGCGGCGCACGTTTTGGGTAAAATCCCGCATGGCAAACAGGCGATTATCGACCCCGTCATATTCTGCCTCAAGCTGGGCAATACTTTGCTGGGCCTGCACCGTGCCGGCAGATATGCTCAGCAGCATGTAGGGCGCGAAAAACAAGGCCAGTGTTCGAAAAGCACTCATTGCTGGAACCCTCCCTCTGGCGTCCATTGTCCCCACTGCCAGCGGGGGTCAACATTGCTGAGATTGCCGTTCAGACGTCGTGAATGGACAAAGCTGCCCAATTGACTGTCGCTGTCTTTGATAATGCGAATAACCCCGTTTTCGATGACGAATAATTTCTTGTCGGTGTCCAGCAAATGATCAACATAACGCACCTGTCCGGCGTGCAAAATCGTTGGCTCCAACCCTTGCGCCTTACTCTGCAACGCCATCTTGGTAATATATTCCTGTTCAGCGCGCGTTACCGTGCCGTTAATGGGGTCAAATGACAGGGATTTTCCAACACTATTCTCGCTAAGGGCAATCATATGCGGATCGGAATCCCCAACAAAGTATTTCTTGGAATTCTTATCGACCACCCGTGACAAAACTTTATCCGACCCGTCTGCATTTTTAATGATATGGGCCTCTTTTGCCACCGGCTGCTTGCTCATCACATCGAAAAGATTGCCCTTGTCGTCCTTGAGCATCACCGAACGCATGGCATTACCCTTGTCATTTTCCGTCATGACGGCGACCAGGGTTTTACCGTCAACGACGCTGCTTTCCTCGGCTCGGCGCGTGCTTTTCAAAAGATCAATACGCTGTTGCAATTTAGCGGCATATTCAGCATTATTGGCGGCATCCACCGTGCCAAGCGTGCGCTCCAGCCCGGCGATTTCCTTGGCATGGGTAACCTCTTCAACCAGGCGCGATGATTGTTTCATTTTATGGCGTATTTTTGACGCTTCCAGCCCGTCACCGGCCCGCTCGGCGGCATCCAGCTCCAGCGACATTTTGCTAAATTCCTGATTATTATAAACGGCACCCCCAACACCTGACTTGCTTTTCACAAAGAGTGGCTTGGCCGTCGCCTTGCCCCCCTTTAAGTCATTCAGACCATCCGCATTGGTATTACGCATAACCGCATATTCACCGGGTTTGGTGGCATTGGCCTGCACTTTCAGGCTTTCAAACGGCACGCCGGTGGATTGCTCAACCGTATCGATTAGCAATTCAGGGTTTTTCTTTATGCGCGCCATTTGTACATCATCCAGACCAAAGCTTTTCTGGAACTTGCGATAATCAAGCTCGGTCATGGTTTCCGGCTTTGAAAGTTTATCAAGCCGCAAACCGGGCATGCTTTCATCCACCACTTTGGCGGCCTGGGTCTTCAAGACCTGCAATTCTTTGGGGGATACGTTGCTTAGCTTTGTCGCCGCTTCGGCCTTTTCTGCGGCGGAGATACGAGCCACCTGCATGCCTTTGGGGTCGACCAAATCAACAATGGCTTCGGCCCCCTTACCTTGGGGTGTGCGAAGACCTTTGACCTTATTACGCAAGTTCTGCAGGGATTCTACGGCATTCTCGCCATATTTGCCTTTGATGAAGGCCTTATCCGCTGTCGATAAATCCGCAATATAGCCAGACATTAAATTCAAGGTCTGGCCAGCCTTGGCAGGAAATTTGCCAACCGTTTTGACAACACTTGCCACGTCAGCAACCGCACCAACAACACCGACCACGGCCAGGGTCTGGTCCACCCAGGTCAGCTTTTCACCCAGCGCGCTGGTCCCATGATAGGCCTCAACCAGCGCCAGCGCTTCACCAACCCCGGGGATGAGCGAAACAATAAAATGGTCCATTTCGCTCTGAATTTTCTGTGTCTCAAGATCAATAGCTACACTATCGGTGGCCGCGATACTTTCGATAAAGTCCCGAAAGTTCATCATTGTTGCGCGGGCGGCGGCGGGCGTTGGCTCGGCCATGGCCTTCATATAGGTGCCGTAGAGATTGCCCATCAATTGATCGCGAAAATTTTCTTTGGCGATGCCCTTCATGGTCGCTTTAGAGATGAACTTTTCTTTCTCGACCTTGCCTTTATAGACAATGTCCAGACCAACAATGCGCTTGGCAAGGATCGGCAGCATGCCTCGGGTTTTGGAATAATCCAGCTTCTGTAACGTGTGCAGGACATCAAGCTGTCGTGCCAGCCGCTGAAAATCATCCTGATCATAGTCCCGTAGGCCCTCTTTGTACCAAAGATCGCCTTTTGCACGGGCCCGACTGCGCACGATCTCGGCCTTTTCTTCGAACAGGCGGCGCAATTCGTCTGCGCCGGTTTTGTGATCCCGCTCCACCCGGTTTGCATAGTTCTTTAGCCTGTCAATCTGGCCCTGTGTGGTCGTCCCTTGTGATAAGGCAGGGCTGGCAATCGCAAACCCCATCACCAGAGAAACAAACAGGCGGCCTATAAACTGTATTTGGCATTGCACCATCTTCATCATCCCAATGTATAGGCGGCCGTTACGCCAAGAATAACCCAGCCGACATAGGTCCCAAGCGCTGCTACAGATCCATTCATGGTAATATCGGCACAGTGATATCCAGATAGACCAGCCGTTTCAGGTTCTGAATATCCACCCGCAAGGACAGCCCCGGCACCAGGTTTTCGGAACGTACAAACACCATCCCCTGTATGGTCTGCCCAGGTTCAATAATCTGGTTATACAGGCTTTTTTCGATGAGGTTGTTGCGCAAAATAGACAGATGCAGGCTGTTTTTATTGCCGCCTCCCGACGGGCCAACCATTTTGGCAACCACGTCCAGCCCCAAGGGCTTTTGGCTGTACGTACCGGTGCTATCGACCAGGGTAATTTCATTCAGATAAAGACGAAAACGACTATCATTGGAGATTGCAACTTCCAACGCCGCCAATTTACCATTGTGGCCACCCAGATAACGCTTTTGATCATCCTTGCTGAGCACATCCACGCCAACAACAATGTCGCGTTTTTCTGCCTTTTGCGCAAACGAATACGCTTCGCGATAGCTGAGCTGTTGGTTCCGCGACAGAACAAACTTGTCTTTTGCCATCACAGGGGCGGCGGCCAGCATGAAGGCAAAAAAGACCAGCAAAAAAGAAGTCGGTCTCATCGGCGCACCTCCAGCCCAATTAATCGGATCGATGTAGACAGATCGTTCAGACCGGAATGCGCCGCCTGCACCGCGCTATTACCATAATCGCTGGCTTTGGTTTTCTTTTTGGCGTTCAGCTGCCCCATTTGCCGGATTACCGGCTCAGCCCATAAAATGGCCCCTTTATTAGGTTCGATCAGCTGGCTGAACAGGCCAAAGCGCACCATGACCTTAAAGTCGATGCCCTTTTTCCTGGCCACCATTTTTTCGCGCAGCATGGTAAAAGCCGTCAGATCGCTTAGCAGTACATAGTCCAGACCATATTGCTGGGCCAAGGCTTTAAGGTCTGTACGGGTGAAGCGCGCACCTGGTTGTACTTCGATGGGAACCACCTGGCTGAACACGCGCGAGGCTTTGAGATTCAGATACAGGGCGTTGTTCAGAGCCTCCAGAACCGGCTCTCTGAAAAATTCATCCGAACCGCCATAAAAGGTCAAGCCACGGCGGTCCCGTATTTTCAACACCCCCAGCTTGCCAATGTATTTAGGGCTTTGGCGGGAAACATCCGGTCGAAAAGACAGGCTGGGCCGTTTACGGGCCTTGGGGGCCTTGATTTTTCTGACTTTTTCTTTTCTGGCCTGCGCCTGATCCGCCCCTATAACCCCCATGGAAAATTGGGAGAATACGAGAACCAATGACACGTACAAGGTATAACGCAATATGGTACGTAAAATTCGCGACATAGTGTGTTCCCTCAAACGTTAGCACACACTAAAGCGTGAATCTCATTCAGAGTGAAATCAATCAGGCAAAGAGCTACGCTTACCCCTTGATTTTGGTCATGATTTCTGTGGCCATTTGCGTGCAGCTCAGATCACCCCCAAGGTCGCGCGTACGCGCGCCCTTGGCAAGTGCTACATATGTAGCATGCTCGATCGCCTGGGCAGCCTCTTCCTGATCCAGGCTATAGCGCAATAACATGGCCGCGCTGGTAATGGCGCCCACCGGGTTGGCGATATTTTGCCCTGCAATATCGGGAGCGGAGCCGTGGATTGGCTCGTACAGACCTTGTTTGCCTGATCCCAGTGAAGCAGACCCCAACAGACCGATTGAGCCGGTCAAAACCGAGCATTCATCAGACAGGATATCGCCAAAGAGGTTTTCCGTCAGCACCACATCATAACTACCCGGATTGGTGATCAGCTTCATCGCCGCGGAATCGACCAGTTCGTGGCGCAATTCCACGTCCTTATAATCTTTTTCATGCAAGGCAGTGACCGTTTCGCGCCATAAACGGCTACTTTCCAGCACATTGGCCTTGTCGATGGAGGTGACATGATTACGCCGCCCACGGCCGCCTCAAAGGCCACCCGCGTGGCGCGAATGATTTCAAATTTGGAATATTCACACAGATCGCTGGCCTTGTCGGCCTCGCGTTTTTTTTCGCCGAAATACAGGCCGCCGGTCAGCTCGCGCAGGATCAGAATATCCACGCCCTTAATGCGCTCTTCCTTCAAGGGAGAATGTGCCGCCAGCGCCGGGTGCAGTTTGACCGGGCGTAAATTGGCAAAAAGGTTCAGGGCCGAACGCAGACCCAGCAGGCCTGCCTCTGGTCGTTTGGTATGTACCCCCCACTTAGGCCCCCCCACGGCCCCCAGAAAGATGGCATCCGCCTCCTTGCACGCCGCCAGCGTGTCATCGGGCAAGGGTTCGCCGCAGGCATCAATGGCTGCGCCGCCAAAGGCGTAGCCATCAAATTCCAGCGAAAAGCCAAACTTTTCCGCGGTCGCCACCAGAACCTCTATGGCTGCTTCGGTGACCTCTGGCCCTACACCATCGCCAGGCAAAACCACTATTTTTTTTGCTCATGTCCGTGCTGCCTCAAATTGAGCAATCTCATTTTCGCAATTTTGCAAAAAGCCCAAAGGATCCACCCCATCCAGCAGACAGCGCCGACCAAAGCGTTCAATCTCAAAGGATTGCTTCCAGACACCGGGACGGGAAATTTCGCACCGTTCCAGATCCACCACCACTTCAGTGCCCGGATTGGCCACCAGATCGGCATGAATTTCCGCGGAAACCTCGATCGGGATAATACCGTTTTTCAGGGCATTACTTTTGAAAATGTCGGCGATTTTGGTGCTGACAATGACCCGAAAGCCAAAGTCCGATAGCGCCCAGGGCGCATGTTCACGCGAAGAGCCACAGCCAAAATTATCACCGCCCACCAAAATCTGGTGCTCGCCCGCATCCTTGCCAGCAAAGGGATCAGAATTGCGCGCCATGCCGGCTTCGTCATAACGCCAGTCATAAAACGCGGCCCGGCCCAGCCCATGGCGACTGGTGGTGGTCAAAAACCGCGCCGGAATGATCTGGTCGGTATCAATATTTTCCTGCGCCAGCACCAGGGTTTTTGATGTCAGTGTGGTAAATTGTTCAGGCATTGTTTTTTTTATGCGACACGGGGGGCCTCCATAAAGGGGCGCGGGTCAGCGACCTCGCCCCAGATTGCACTGGCCGCCGCCGTGGCCGGGGATGCCAACACCGTGCGCGCCCCCTTGCCCTGACGGCCTTCAAAATTACGGTTCGAGGTGGAGACCACCAATTCACCCGGTTTGGCCATATCACCATTCATGGCAATACACATGGAACAGCCCGGATTACGCCATTCAGCCCCAGCCTTTTCAAAGATTTCGTGCAGGCCCTCTTTTTCGGCTTCGCGGCGCACCTGTTCGGATCCCGGCACAACCAGCATGCGCACATCTTTGTGCACCTTATGGCCCAGCAACACCCGGGCCGCATCGCGCAGATCATTCAACCGCCCATTGGTACACGAACCGATAAAGACCACATCGACCTTTTCGCCCATAATCGGGCGGCCCGGCGTAAAACGCATATAGTCCAGCCCCTTGCTTTCCACATCACTGCAGGGATGGGGGGTAATGGAATCCACGGCCATGCCCAGATCCGGTGATGGCCCATAGGTGATCATCGGCGCCATAAAACGGGCATCCAGGGTGATTTCCGCATCAAAAACTGCGTCTTCATCGCTGTTCAGTGTCTGCCATGCCTCGACGGCGCGATCCCAGTCCTCGCCCTTGGGCGCATGGTCGCGCCCTTTCAGCCAGGCATACGTCACCTCATCGGGGGGCAATCATGCCGGCGCGGGCACCGGCCTCGATGGTCATATTGCACAGGGTCATGCGCTCTTCCATGTCCAGCCAGCGTACCGCTTCACCAGCATATTCGATCACGTGGCCAACGCCGCCGCTGGCCCCCAGCGCCGCAATCACGGCCAGGGCCATATCCTTGGCGCTGACGCCGCGATGAAGACGCCCGTTAATGGTGACGCGCATGGATTTTGGTTTGCGTTGCAAAAGGCATTGCGTGGCCAAAACATGGCTGACCTCGGTGGTGCCAATGCCAAAGGCCAGCGCCCCAAAGGCCCCATGGGTGGCGGTATGGCTGTCGCCACAGACAATGGTCATGCCCGGCAGGGTCAGGCCCAGTTCGGGGGCCATCACATGGATAACGCCCCGGTTCGGGCTGTCCCAGCCAAATAATTCAATACCAAATTCGGCACAATTCTCCTGCAAGGCCTGCACCTGCAGGCGGGTATCCTCGCTGGTATAAACCGGCTGTCCATCCGGTCCCAATGGAACCGTGGGGGTGGAATGATCCATGGTGGCAAAGGTCAGATCCGGACGACGCACACGCAGTTCTCTTTCCCTTAATTCGGTAAAGGCCTGTGGCGAGGTGACTTCGTGTACCAGATGACGGTCAATATAGAGAACCGCCGGATGCTCATCCGTTTGCGTACAAACCTGATGACTATCCCAAACCTTTTCAAACAGGGATTTTGGTGCTGCTTTAGGCGACATTGCTCACCTCTCCAGTAACTGATTTGCCGATGGGCTCCAGCCAGCCTTCGGTATCGGGGGTTTTGCCATTGAACAGGCCAAAAAACTGGTCCTGCAAAGCCCGGGTGATCGGCCCACAGCCCTGGGCACGGGTTTTGGTGCCATCAACCGAACGAATGGGCGTGATTTCGGCGGCCGTGCCGGTAAAGAACAGCTCGTCCGCCACATAAAGCATTTCACGCGGCAGCGGTTCTTCGCGAATGGTAAGGCCCATTTTCTTGGCCAGCACCATCACCGTATCGCGGGTAATGCCGCTCAGGATTGAAGAGGCCGCCGGTGGCGTGTGCAAGGTTTTTCCCTTGACAATAAAGAGGTTTTCTCCCGCCCCTTCGGACAGGCGACCATCCACATCCAGCGCGATGCCTTCGGCATAACCATTGCGTTTGGCCTCACGCGAGATCAAAAATCCAGACAAATAATTGCCCGCCGCCTTGGCCGCCATGGGCAAGGTGCCCGGTGCCGGACGGCGCCAGGAAGAAACGCAAACGTCAACGCCGTTTTGCCGCCCCGCTTCACCCAGATAGGCCCCCCAGGGAAAGGCTGCAATGGCGACATTAATGGGGGTATCCGGCCCCGGGGAAACCCCGATATCGCCATAACCATGATAGGCAATGGGGCGAAGATAGGCGCTGGTCAGTCCATTTACCCGGACAATTTCGCGGCAAGCCTCGACCAGCTCTTCTTCCTCGAACGGAATGTCCATGGCGTAGATGCGCGCCGAGGCAAACAGCCGCGCCACATGTTCGGTCAGGCGAAAGCCGCACGGACCGTCGGGGGTGTCATACACCCGGATGCCTTCAAACATGGAGGTGCCATAATGCAACCCGTGGCTAAGGACATGGGTGGTGGCCTCGGCCCAGGGAATGATCTGGCCATCGCGCCAGATATATTGTGCTTCTGCAATACTCATAATAATCTCCTTGGGGCCGATCAGGCCGCATCCTTGGCATCATCGGGACTGGGGCTTGTTTTTTCCTGCCCGAAGGCGTCGCGGTTTTGCGCCGCGGCGGCGCGGTTAATCGCATCCACATAGGCCTCGACCCCGGCGGGAATCACATCGCGGGTGCGCGAACGGCCGCCAAAGCGGGTGCCGTTAATGCGCAAGACAATATCAGCAATGCAATCGGTGCGACCCTTGGCCCCCACATGGTTGATTTCCAGCTCTTCCACGGTGGCGCTCATGCCAGTGATGTGCTGCACCGCATTAAAGGCGGCATGGATGGGCCCCTCGCCAGTGGCAATATCGGTAACCAGACCGCGGTCGGGATGTTCCAGTTCAACCCGGGCAAAAGGTTCAGCCTGCGCCCCATAGGCAGCGCGCATTTCCACACGTTTCAGCCGCCATACGGCGCTGGCCGATCCAGTAACGCCGGAAATCAACTCGATCAATTGTGCATCGGCAATTTCACCAAACTGGTCCGCCATGGCCTTGAACGCAGTAAATACGGCGGCCAGGCGATCATCATCAATTTCAAAGCCCAGCTCTTTGGCCCGTGCCGCCAGCGCATGTTTGCCGCTGTGTTTGCCCAAAATCAGCGCATTGCCCGGCAAGCCAATATCCTCGGGGGTCATGATTTCATAGGTGCGCCGATCGTTCAGCACCCCGTGTTGGTGAATGCCGGCCTCGTGGGCAAAAGCATTGCGGCCCACAATGGCCTTGTTGCGGGGTACCGGATTGCCAGTCATCTTAGAGAGCATACGGCTGGCCGGGTAAATCTTGGTGGTGTCGATATCGATATCGACATTGAAAAGATCCTTGCGCGTGGCAAACACCATCATCACTTCTTCCAGCGCGCAATTGCCGGCCCGCTCGCCAATACCGTTGATGGCCCCTTCCACCTGCATCGCCCCGGCGCGTACCGCGGCCAGCGAATTGGCCACCGCCATGCCCAGATCGTCATGGCAATGGGCGCTGAAAATGGCGTTTTCCGTGCCGCGCACCTTGGCAATCAGATGGCTGAACAGGTCATAGATTTCATCAGGCGTTGTATAGCCAACCGTGTCGGGCACATTCAGCACCCGCGCCCCGGCCTTGGCGGCGCATTCCAACGCCTCGACCAGAAATTCACGTTCAGTGCGAATGGCATCTTCGGCAGAAAATTCCACCTCGTCACAATGGGTAGCCGCCAACGAGACCGAGCGATGAATGGCCGCCAGTACTTCGTCCGTGCTCATGTTCAGTTTGGCAGAACGATGAATGGGGCTGGTGCCCAAAAAGATATGGATACGGCTTTTGCCTGCCGGTTCCAGCGCCCGGCCCGCGGTCCGAATATCGTTTTCCGTAGCCCGGGACAGGCTGCAAATGGTTGGCCCTTCGATTTCTGATGCAATGCGGCGCACCCCATCGGCATCACCGGGCGAAGCGGCGGCAAAACCGGCCTCGATCACATCGACGCCCAGATCACACAAGGCCCCCGCCATCATCAGCTTTTCTTCGGCCGACATGGAAAACCCGGGCGCCTGTTCGCCATCGCGCAAGGTGGTATCGAAAAAGGCGATTTTTCTGCCTTTATTCGCTTTTTCGGTTTTCTTAGGCTTCGCCATTTTGGCCTCCTGCGCGTTGTTCTGTATTGTCCAAACCACCCAAAACCCGGCGGACCCCGACCAGGCGGTGAATTTGCCGACGCAAAACGCCAATATCGCGCCCCACATCCCGGGCCATGACCCCCAGATCCAGACTCATGCTGCCATTACTGGAAGGTGGCAGACTGATGCTGCGCACATCATACCCACGGCGTTCCACAAGACCGATCAGACGTAAAATCGCCCCTTCGGCGGGTTCAAATTCGATATGCAGGGTTTGCGTGTTCATGATTTACGCTCCATCATTTCAGCATTGGATTTTCCTGGCGGCACCAGCGGCCAGACATTTTCGCGCGGATCAATGCGCACATGGGCCAGCACCGACCCTTTGGTATTCAACAAACGGTCTATGGCGGCGCTGGTCTGTTCACGCCGCGATACGGTAAAGGCCTCGACCCCGAACGAGCGAGCCACACTGGCAAAATCGGGATTGTCATACAGGTCAACTTCGCTGAAATTTTCCTCGTAAAACAGCTCCTGCCACTGGCGCACCAGGCCCAGGGTTGAGTTATCAAACAGGACGATTTTCAAGGCCACACCATAGCGACGAATGGTGGCCAGCTCCTGTATATTCATCATGATCGAGCCATCGCCGGTGACCGTGACCACGCAATTTTCCGGGTGGGCCAGCTTGGCCCCGATCCCGGCCGGAATGCCATAGCCCATGGCCCCCAGCCCACCGGAGGTCAGGTGCGCATCCGGGCGGGAAAAATGACAATGTTGAGCCACCCACATCTGGTGCTGGCCAACATCACAGGTGGCCACAAAACGATCCCCGGCCTTGCGGGACAGCTCTTCCAGAAAGGCGGGGGCAAAAATACCCGCCCCCGGGGCGTTATAATTAAAGGCATGGCGGGTGCGCAGATCCTGTGCCCGGGCGCGCCAAGGAGAAATATCCAATATGCCCACCGCCAGACTTTCCAGCGCGGCCTTCAAATCACCTGGCACCCCGGCGTCGGCGCCGCGCAATTTACCAATCTCGGCGGGATCGCAATCCAAATGGATCACCTGGGCATTCGGGGCAAACGTATCCAGTTTGCCAGTGGCCCGGTCATCAAAGCGCGCGCCGCATACCAGCAACAAATCGGCTTCCTGTACCAGCGTATTGGCGGTTTTGGCCCCGTGCATGCCCAGCATGCCATAAAAATCCGCGCTGTCGGTGGGTAAAACCCCCAGACCGGTCAGGGTGGAAACCGCCGGAATCCCGGCCAGCATGTTAAAGCGGCGCAAAGCCTCCACGGCCCCGGCCTTGACCACCCCGCCACCAATATACAGCACCGGACGCTTGGCACGTTTCAACAGGGTCTCGGCCTTGGCAATCGCCACCGGATCGGGCGGACGATGCGTAACCGGTTTGATTGTCGCCGGATTTGGTTTTTCCACGCGGGATTGCGCCACGTCCTTTGGCAGATCGATCAGCACCGGCCCCGGACGGCCAGAGGTGGCTATCTGAAAGGCCTCGGCAATGATTTTGGGAATATCTTCGGCATGGCGCACCAAAAAGCTGTGTTTGACCACAGGCATGGCCATCCCAAAGATATCAATTTCCTGAAAGGCATCGGTGCCCAGCACCGCCGTGCCCACCTGGCCGGTAATGGCAATCAGCGGCACCGAATCCATATACGCATTGGCAATCCCGGTCAGCAGATTGGTAGCCCCCGGCCCCGACGTGGCCAGGCAAACCCCGGCCTTGCCCGTGGCGCGGGCATAGGCATCGGCAGCAAAGGCGGCGGCCTGTTCATGACGCACCAGAATGTGTTTCAGACCAGAGCCAGGCAAGGCATCATAAAGTGGCATGATCGCCCCGCCCGGATAGCCGAACACCATGTCCACGTCCTGTTCCCGCAGTGCCGACACCACCAATTCCGCCCCGGTGGGCGCCTTGGCGCTTTGGGGGGGCGTATCGGGTTTCAGTGTACTTGGGATCGCGTTCATTGGACTGTCTCTCGAGTTATCGGTGAAGGGTTAGTTGGCGCCGGGTTTCAGCCAGGCCATATCGGCCCGCAGACGAGCGCCAACTTTTTCAATCGGGTGGTTCAGGTCTTTTTCCATCAGGGCCTGATAGCGCGGCTTACCTGCCTGATTTTCCAAAATCCATTCGCGGGCAAAATTGCCGTTCTGAATATCGGCCAATACCTCGCGCATGCGTTCGCGGGTTTCATCATTAATGATGCGCGGCCCAGAGGTCAGATCGCCATAAATAGCGGTTTCCGAAATGAATTCATGCATTTTGGCCAGACCGCCTTCATACAGAAGATCAACAATCAGTTTCAGCTCGTGCATACATTCAAAATAGGCCACTTCGGGCTGGTAACCGGCCTCGACCAGGGTTTCAAAACCGGCAATGACCAGCTCGGTTGCGCCGCCGCACAACACCGCCTGTTCGCCAAAGAGATCCGTTTCGGTTTCTTCGGAAAAGCTGGTTTCAATGGCGCCACCTTCAACGCCACCAATGCCCTTGGCATAGGCACGGGCACGTTCCGCAGCCCGGCCAGAAGCTTCCTGGTGCACCGCGAAGAGGCAAGGCACACCGCGCCCGCGTTCATATTCGCGCCGCACCAGGTCGCCCGGACCCTTGGGGGCTACAAGGATGACATCAACTTCTTTTGGCGGCACCACACTGCCATAATGGATGGTAAAGCCATGGGCAAAGAGGATCGCATCACCGGCGCTCAAATTGGGCGCAATGTGATCCCGAAACAGCTCTTCATGGCTGAGATCCGGGGTCAGAATGGCAATCAGACTGGCCTCGGAGGCGGCATCAGCCGGGCTGGCGGTACGCAGGCCATCCTCGGTCGCCCGCTTATGACCTGCACCGCCTTCACGAACGCCGACAACAACATCAAAGCCGCTGTCGCGCAGGTTCAGCGCATGGGCGCGGCCCTGGCTGCCATAACCGATGATGGCGATGCGGGCTTCACGACTGGAAGGGACACTGGCCCCGTTTTGAGCACTCATTTAAAAATTCTCCGTTGGTAAAATGGTGGTGACGGCCCCTTTGGCGGCCGAGGAAACAAGGTGGGCGTATTTGTCAAAAACACCGCCAAAACGGCGCCGTTTAGGCGGCGTCCATTTGGCACGGCGTGCGGAAAGATCGGCGTCGATATCAATGCGCCTTTTGGCCGAGTCGATGCGGATGCGATCGCCATTACAAACCAGAGCAATCGGCCCGCCATGGGCCGCCTCGGGGGCGCAATGGCCAATGACAAAGCCTTTGCTGGCCCCGGAAAAGCGTCCATCCGTGATCAGGGCCACATCATCAATAATCCCCTGGCCGACCAGCGCCGCGGTGACGGCCAGCATTTCACGCATGCCAGGGCCACCCTTGGGCCCTTCATTGCGAATAATGATCACATCACCGGCTTCGATACCGCCGCTTTGCAGGCTGGCAAAGCAGTCCTCTTCGCTTTCATAAACTTTGGCCGGGCCTTCAAAAACCTGATCAATACCGCCCGAAACCTTCAGCACCGCACCTTCGGGGGCCAGATCGCCATACAAAATGCGATAGCCACCGCTTTCTTTTAACGGCGCCTCAATGGTGTAGATCACCTTTTGTCCCGGGGTTTCTTCCAGATCATCCAGTTCCGTAAACAGGGTACGTCCGCTTACCGTGGCGGTATCACCAAGAAGGCCCGCATCGCGCAGGCGCGCGGCGATCAGGCGCGTACCGCCAGCCATGAACAGATCATGGGCCAGATATTGGCCACTGGGTTTCAGATCGGCAATCACCGGCGCGCTCTGGGCGGCGTTGTGAAAAGCTTCCAGATCAAAATCCACACCCGCCTCGTGGGCGATGGCCAGCAAATGCAAAATGGCATTGGTCGAACCGCCAGAGGCCGAGGCCGCCAGCGCCGCATTGGTCAGGGACTGGGTACAGATAAACTGGCGGGCGCAAACATTCTCCTTGGCCAGTTCGACAATGCGGGTGCCACAGGCCCGCGCCGCCTCGTTTTTGGCCGGATGAATGGCGGGAATATCATTCGCCCCCATGGGGGACAGGCCCAACATGCTCATCGCCATGGCCATGGTGTTGGCAGTAAATTGTCCGCCGCAGGCCCCGGCACCAGGACAGGCGGCCCGTTCAATTTTGCCCAGCTCTTCTTCGCTCATCATGCCGCTGGCTTCGGCGCCCACGGCCTCGAACACATCCTGGATCGACAAATCCTTGCCATCCAGTTTTCCCGGCATGATGGAGCCGCCATAAAACACCAGGCCCGGTATATTCATCCGCGCCAGCGCCATGGCGGCCGCCGGAATGGTTTTATCACAGCCAACCAGAATAATGGCCCCGTCGAGGCTGTGTCCGCGCACGGCCAGTTCGATGGAATCAGCAATCACTTCGCGGGAAATCAGCGAGGCGCGCATGCCCTCGGCACCCATGGTTACGCCGTCGGAAACCACAATGGTGTTAAAATCCACGGCGCGAGCGCCGGCGGCTTCGATCCCTTCGCGCACCGGCGCGGCCAGCGCATCCAGATGCATATTGCACGGCGTCACCGTGGACCAGGTATTGACCACGCCGATAATCGGCGCATCAAAATCCTTGGTCTCAAAGCCGGTGGCACGCAGCATGGCGCGGGCCGGGGCGTGGGCCGGGCCTTTGACAATCGCATCGCTGCGTTTTGGGGTATTGTGCGGCATTAAAACTCAAATTCCTTGTTTGCGCGCATTAAAAAACCCCGCTTCCTTGTGGAGAGCGGGGCCAGATAAGCGCATTGTATTTACGCTAAACCAAGCTACCCGCCCCGGTAAGGACGACCACGATAATTAGGCTCACTAGAAGTACGGCAGATACAGGCAAGGCTACGTCTCTAACCTCGGTCAGAGCGATGGCTTTCGCTTCAAAATTTTTCGCGATCAATTTCACGAGCCTGTCTCCAATTCACGGCTTCGCTGCAACGCACAACGAAACGTGATGTTGGCTTATTACCGCGCTGATTTGGTTACGCAAGTACTAATTTGCGCAAAAAACATAAAAAAAGCATTTTTGTGCAATTTTATCACAGCAAACACCCCTCACGGGAATAAAATACCCCTGCTAAAAACCCACAGGTTGACCAGGGCTAATCCTTTGCTCGCATAACCCGCGCCGTGATCAGGCCACACAAGGCACTGCCGCCCAACAATGAGACCGCCAAACCCCATTGGCCATACAGCACACTGCCCGTGCCAAAGAGCAGGCCATATACCCCCAAAGTGGCAAACAGGGCTGCGACCAGAGCGGGTTTTATACGGCCCCCGTCCGTACCCGCGCCAGCAATCAGGGTTTCAAATTTTTCCAAGGTTTGCGGATCGTTTTTCGGGCTGAGATACGTCACCAGCACCCAGCCCAGCGTGGTCAGCCCCACGGTCAGTGCAAAGCGTTGCCAGATTTGTAGATCAGCAGGGCCAAAAAACTCCAGATAAGAGGCCGCCACCAGCGAGAACACCATGGCGGCAATTTCGCTCCAGGCATTAATGCGTTTCCAAAACCAGCGCAGGAAGAACAACAGGCCCGTCCCCGCCCCGACCGAAAGCAATAGGCGAAACGCCTGCATGGCGCTTTCCAGCACCAGCGCCAATAAGGCCGCGGCCACCATGAGAAGAACAATCACCAGCCGCCCCACCTGAACCTTGGCATGATCGCTGGCTTTGGGGGCGATAAATCGCCCATAGACATCGTTGACGATATAGGACGACCCAAGGTTCAACATGGTCGACATGGTCGATACATAGGCCGCCAAAATGGAGGCCACCACCAGACCGAAAAGCCCGCTGGGCAAAAAAGGTCAGCATGGCCGGATAGGCCAGATCATTCTGGATCAGACTATCGTCCACATGGGGCAAGGCTGCCTTCAGGCTGGCCAGATCCGGAAACACCACCAGGGACGCCAACGCCACCAAAATCCACGGCCAGGGACGCAGGGCATAATGGGCGATGTTGAACAACAATACCGCGCCGGTGGCGTTGCGCTCGTCCTTTGGCGGCCAACATGCGCTGGGCCACATAACCGCCGCCGCCGGGCTCTGAACCCGGATACCAGGCGCTCCACCATTGCAATAATAAGGGCACCATGAACAACGGCACATATTGGTTGGGATCGGAAAAATCGGGCAAAAAGGATCGTTTTTCCAGCACCAGTGCATTGCTCATCAGGCCGGACAAGCCGCCGACATCGGTATGATTGATGGCAAACCAGGCCGCCGCAATGGCCCCCACCATGGAAATGATGAACAGGAAAAAATCGGTCACCAGCACGCCCAGCAAACCGCCCGACGCACACAGCAAAACCGTGGCCGCGCCTGCCACCAACACGATCAGCACCGGCGATATGCCAAAGAGAACATTGCCATATTTCACCAGCGCCAGCGTCACATTGGCCATCACCAGCACATTGAAGAAAAGCCCAAGATAAACTGCCCGCAGCCCCCGTAAAAACGCCGCCGGGCGGCCGCTATAGCGAAGTTCGTAAAACTCGATATCCGTGGTAATGCCCAGCCGCCGCCAGAGCTTGGCATAAACGAAGGCGGTCAGCATGCCGGTGATCAAAAATGCCCACCAGCCCCAATTGCCGGCCACGCCGTTTTCCCGCACCAGACCGGTGACCAGATTGGGGGTATCGGTGGCAAAGGTGGTGGCCACCATGGAGGTGCCCAAAAGCCACCAGGGCATGGACCGCCCACCCAGAAAAAAAAACTATCCGTGCTTTTGGCGGCACGGCGGCTCAAATATAGCCCCGTGGCGATAATCGCCAGCAAAATGATACCAATAATGCCCCAGTCCAGCCCCGTTAAGGTCATGCGACGTCCCCTCGCAGCCCCTCATTTTCTGCAAACCCAAAGGACAGGTTGAGGTTCTGAATGGCCTGCGAGGCCGCCCCTTTGAGCAGATTGTCCAGCACGCACACCATCACCGCGCGCCGTCCGTCATCCCCAAGGACAAAGCCGCCAAGGCGCGCCCCAAATGTGTTGGCAATATCGCGCACCTGCGGTGCCTCATTGGTCACGGTGATGAAGGCTTCGTCCGCATAGGCCTGTGCATAGAGCATGCGCACTTCTTCCGCGGTGACGGGCGTTTCAAAGCAAAGATTGACCGTCACCGACAGGCCGCGAAAAAAACGCCGCCACATGGGGCATGAAATGCACCGGCGTGCCCAGTTGGTGGCCGATTTCACGCTCGTGCATATGACCACTTAGGCCATAGGGCATGAGGTTATTTTCCAGCATTTTGGGGTCATTTTTGGGCGAAGGCGTGGTGCCCGCCCCACTATAACCCGAAACCCCAAAAACCGCGGGCGGGGCGCTAAGACGGGAAACCATGGGGGCAATGGCGATCTGCGCCGCCGTTGCATAACAGCCCGGATTGGCAATCCGGGCCGCGCCGCGTATTGCGCCCCGATTTAGCTCCGGCAGGCCATAAGCCCACGCCTCATCAAACCGATAATCGGCGCTCATGTCGATAAAGCGCGTATTGGGCGCAGCCTTTACAATCACATCCACCCACGGGGCCGCCACACCGTTTGGCAGCGCCAGAAACACCAGATCCGCCGCCCGGGCCGCCGCCTCTTCCGGGGTCAGGTTCTCAAAAACCGCGCCGTCAAAATCATCAATTGCGGTGCCCGCCTGTTGACGCGAAGAGGCATAGGCCAGCTCCAGATCGGGATGGGTGGCGATCAGTTTTAACAGCTCGCCACCAACAAACCCACGCGCGCCGATAATGCCAATGCGTTTTTTATCCGCCATCAAATTCACTCGGGTTTATCAATAAAGGAAGGCGGCATTGCTGCAATAATTTCAACATACTGCCCGATTTTCTTCCAGTCGTTTGTGCCGCGCCAGAACACCCGCCAATCCCCTTGATGGGCCGAGCCTTGGGCATTGGCATGGTAAAAGGCATTAAAGCCATTATCGGGGCGCGAACGCCAGAACAGCACCGGCGCGGCGGCGACCAATTCGGCCCAAACCGCAGCGCCAAGCCCTTCGCCGCGCGCATCCTCATCAACCGCGAACTTGTCCAGATACAACGCCCCCGGCAAGGACGTCAGGATCGCGGCGGCACGCATTTGCGCCGAAACAATGGCGCGTTCCAGCGGCAGATGATCCCAGTATGAAGGGGTTAAGGTACGCCCAAAGGCCCCTTCGATCAGGGTGCCAAGGCGCTCCTGATCCAGCTCGGCCTTGTCGGTCAGGGTCAGGATTTTCTCGCCCCGGCGGACCAGCGTACCGGACCCGCCATGGGTGAACAGCTCTTTGACCAGCGAACCCGGCCGGGTGATCGCCACCGAGGCGCCCAGCGGCAAATCGCTCAGCAAATCCTTGATCTGCGCCAGTTTCAGACGCATGCCGCCATTCAGCCAGTCCTGCCCCATCAACCGGTCATAATCATTGGCCAGATGGATAAAGGAAATGGGTTGCCCCTTGCCATCCAGAATGGCCCCGGTGCCGGTCAGAAAGATGATCTTTTGCGGACGCAAGGCCTTGGTCAGCGACGCCACCAGCGCATCGGCATTAATGTTCACCAGACGCCCATCTGCGGTTTCGCCCACGCAGGTCAGCACCGGAATAGAGCCTTCATCGGCGGCTTCGTGGATGCTGCGCAAATCCAGCTCTTTTGGCGCGCCCACCCGGCCCAGATTTTCCTCGTCCACCAGATCGGCGAGCACCGCCCCCGCGCCAATGGCCGTGGCATGGCCACCCTTGGCCCGGATCGCGCCCAGCACATCCAGTGTCAGACCGCGCAAAGTGCTGGCAATTTCGTGCATGGCCGCATCATCGGTAATGCGCAATCCCTCATGACGGGCCGTTTCAATGCTCTTGGCCGCTAACGCCGCATCAATTTGCGGCCCACCGCCATGCACCACAATCGGGGCCAGACCCAGTTTTTGCAAAAACGCCAAGGCCCCGGCCAAGGCGGCCATTTCATCGCGCAGGATCGCCCCGCCGACCTTGATCACGGCAAAGCGTGCCCGGTCCATTTCAGAGAATTTCTGCAAATAGGCACGCACTTCACGCCCTTCGCTCATCCCCGATAGAAGCTGGCGAATGACCTGGCGGGTTTGTTTGGCCTCGGCATCAAAATAATCAGTCATCGGGTGCAAACACCTTTTCATAAACTGCAAAGGCCGCCATCAATTGGTCATGGCTGACCCATTCATCCACCGTATGGGCCTGATCTATATACCCCGGCCCAAAAACAAAAACCGGGGTGCCTTGCGCGGCAAACAGTGCCGCTTCGGTCCAAAAATCCACCGGATCCCCCGTCGGCAGGCCCAGGGCCTGCGCGTACTCACGCGCCGCCTCGCCGGCCGCCCCCACGGGTGAAAGCGCCGGCAAGGTATAACTCATCTTGAAGCTGTGCCAGTGATCCGCCGGGGCCAGGGCCTGTAATTCACGGGCCACGTCCTCGATGGCATGACCCGGTCCGGGGCGCACCCCAAAGCGCAAAGCACAGTCCGGCGCACAGATATTGGGCTTGATGCCCCCCTCGATATGGCCGGGATTAAAGCGAATGCCCGGCAATACGCCGCCCTCGCGCTCGCTGGCCCGGGCCAAGTTTGCCGCCGCGTGCAGCCAGTCGGCAGCCCGTGAAATGGCGCTTTCATCGACACAGCGCGCATCGGCACCGTGCATGGAGGTGCCGGCAAATTCAACCGCAAAGCTGGCGATACCGCGATGGGCAAAGACCGCTTTGGCCCCGGTTGGCTCGGACACCATCACCCGGGCAAAACCATGATCCTGCGCGGCAAAATCGCTAACGCACAGGCCTGCGCCGTTTTCCTCGTCCGTGGTAAAAAGAAACGCCGCCGGGGCATCACAGGCCAAAGCGGCCTCGATAGCACACGCCGCCGCGCCCTTGATATCGCACGCACCCAGCCCCACCACCCGGTCGGCACCGCGTTGCATGGCAAAGGGGGAATGAGTCCAGCCCGGCGCATGAGGGACCGTGTCCATATGCACATTAATCAGGGTTTTGGGCGCGCCGCGCACCGCCAATATCTGTACACAGCCCTCGCCCATATCATGCACGTTGACGTCAAAGCCCGGCAATTCATCGCGCAAAGTGGAGACCAACGGATGCGCCCCATCCATGGCGCGCGGCGGATTGCGCGTATCGATGGCCACCAGTTTTTCCAGCCGGTCCAGTATAGAGGATAGAATTGCAGACATTATTCAGGGCACCTTTTTCTTCTCTTTGGCCCATGCTTTGGCAAGGTTCAATGAGAAAATGCGCCCACACTGCACCCGCCCTTCCTGATCCTTATACCGGCGGTGCCGGGAAAAGAGAGCCTTGGGCACAAAAAAACGGCGGCACAAATGCACCGCCGTTTCCATTCACAATAGACGAATGCCTATTCGACTTTATTGCCGTCGGCGTCCCAGACCTCCAGCGGGCCGAGGTTCAGGGCCTCGACACCATCGCGGATTTTTTCCACATCGCCAACGATGATCCAGATCAGCTTGTCCGGCTGGATCACTTTGCTTTGCGCGTTGATCTCATCGGTGGTCATGGCCTGATATTTGGCCTTTAACGTGGTGGGATAGTCATAAGGCCGACCGTAAAGCACCGAGGATTCCAGGCTGTTCAGCACAGCAGACGCCGTCTCATACTGACCGGGCAGGCTGTTGGTATTATTTTTCACCACCTTGGCCAACTCGTCCGCCGTGGCCGGGCGGTCCGTTTTAAAGTCTCGAAACTCCTTGATCAGTTCGGCCAGCGACTCGCTGGTCTTGTCGGTTTGTACCGGCGCATAGACCAACCATGGGCGTTGCCCCTTGGCACCCTGGGTGAAGGTAAAAGCCCCATAGGCCCAGTGCTTATCCTCGCGCAAATTCATATTGACCCGGGCCGTGAACTGGCCACCCAGAATGTCGTTCATGGCATCAATAGTCAGCGCATCAGGCGAGGTACCCGGCGGGATCAACTCGCCCGCCAGAATAAGGGTTTGCGGCGAGTGTTTTTTATCGATCAGCACCACTTTGCCGGTTTTTGGCGCCGGTACCATGCCTATATTCTTGACCGGTTTTGGGCTGGCCGGAGCCTTCCATTTACCAAAGGCGCGGTTCAGTTCCGGCAGCACTTTTTCCAACGTAGTATCACCCACCACAAACAGGGTGGCGTTATCGGGGCGCAACCAGGTATTTTTAAACTTCACCAGATCATCGCGGGTCAAAGACTGAATGGATTTAACCGTACCGGAACCGGTAAAGGGCACCCCATAGGCATGGTCCTTGCCGTAAAGCGCCGGGGGAAGCAGCCGCAGGGCCAATTGCACGGGTTGCGATTTTTCACGGGCAATATTGGCAATCCAGCGTTTACGCACCCGTTCAATCTCATCCTTGGCAAAGGTTGGATGCAGCACCACATCGGCCATAATGTCCAAAGACGGGGCGAAGTTTTCCTTTAGCGCCGAAAGGGTCACCGTGGAGGTGTCCAGCCCAGAGCCTGTGTTTAGCTGTGCCCCCAGGGTTTCCAGTTTTTCGCTAAGTTCCAGCGCGCTCATTTTGCCCGCCCCTTCATCCAGCAAGGACATGGCAAAGGACGAGGTGCCCAGCTTGGCCCCCTGATCAGCGCCATAGCCCGCATCAAATTGCAGCGCCACATTGATCACCGGCACCGCATGGCGTTCGGCAAAAACCAGTTTCATGCCATTATCCAGCGTGGCCTCTTGCACGGCGGGAAAGGTCAGGTCCGGCAGATCGCCAACCGCCGGCAGGCCTTTGGAGCGATCTACATCGCTTTTGGCCACTTCGTGCTTGCCAAAGGGCAGGACGTTCAGCTGGTAATAGGGTTTGCCCACCCATTCGCGAAAGGCGTATTGCACCGATCTGGTATCGGCGGCATTGATCCAGTTCAGCCGGGTTTTTGTAGAAACCCGGATCGCCTGCATAAAGCGCGCCCTGGGCCAAGGTCACCGCCTTGCCGCCAAAGCCACCAATGCGTTCCAGTCCGCGTACCGCACTGGCATTGATTTTGGTTTTGGCCCGTTTCAGTTCGTCCCGGTTTGGCCCTTTGGCAAAAAAGGCGGCCGAAATCCGGTCAATGGCCTCTTCGATTTCATCCAGATCAGCCCCGGGTTTGGCGGTGACCTCAATGGAAAAAATACTGGCCAGTTCGTGGGGTTCCACCGAAACATCAACATCGGTTGCCAGTTCCCGATCATAGACCAATTCCTTGTAAAATCGGGAATTTTTACCCGACCCCCAAAATGGAGGCCGCCAGATCCAGCATGGCCTTGTCTTTGGTGGAACGCCCGGGCACCGCCCATTGGCGATAAATGCGGGCCTGGGGGACCTGATCCATTATGACTTCGTGCTTGTTCTCTGCCTTGACTGGCACCCAGGATTTCAAATGCGGCAAAGGCGGTCCGGCTTTAATATCGCCAAAATACTTAGCCACTTTTTCCCGGGCTGTTTTGGCATCAATGTCGCCTGCCAGCACCAGAACGGTATTGGCGGCACCATAATATTCGTTAAACCAGCCCTTTACATCATCCAGCGAAGCCGCATCCAGATCGGCCATCGAGCCAATGGTGCTGTGGTGATAAGGGTGCCCCTCTGGAAACACCCCATATTGCAGGCGATATTGCGCCATGCCATAGGGCTGGTTATCACCCTGGCGCTTTTCATTTTGCACCACGCCGCGCTGTTCATCCAGGGTGTCCTGGTCAATAGCCCCCAGCAAATGGCCCATACGGTCCGATTCCATCCACAACGCCATATCCAGCGCTGGCGTGGGCACGGTTTCAAAATAGTTTGTCCGGTCCAGCCAGGTGGTCCCGTTCATACCGGTGGCACCAACCTGTTCGAAGGGTTCAAAAAACTCGCCCGGATGATTTTCCGAGCCATTGAACATCAAATGTTCAAACAAATGGGCAAAACCGGTTTTGCCATTTGGCTCATCCTTGGAGCCCACATGATACCAGATGCTGACAGCAACGATGGGGGCTTTGTGGTCTTCGTGTACCACCACACGCAACCCATTGGGCAGGGTGAATTGTTCATAAGCGACATTGATGTCCGGTGCCTGAGCCAGTGCGCTTGTCGTCAGCACGCTGGTGGCCAGAGCGGCCCCGACAATGCCTGCGATCAAAATATTTTTCAACACCATTTTGTTTCCTCAAAATTTACGTATGCCCCCCGGCATGATGAAGTTCCATTGCTCTGAATGGTACCCGCCCCTGTTTTGCACCAACACGGGGCGCTGGCCAAGCAATCCGAGATGACAATTTGGTTAGAATTGTTTTTTTACTTCCCCCTCTTTCGATGATCGCGCCCTGCCAGTACGCTAAGGGTCTGGACATCAAAGCGGACGAGTAAGCAAAATGAAACGGATTGTATTGGCAGGCGGGATCATTCTGGTCGTATTGATAGCGGTGGTCGTATTCCGCACCAGCCAGGTTGGCGCGCCGCCCACCGCCAAGACCACTGCGGTTGAACTGATCAGCATTGATCCCGGTGAAGCCGCCGCCCATCTTTCACAGGCCATCCAGTTCCGCACGGTTTCCACCCAGGACCCCGCCGATTTTAATCCACAGGCCTTTATCGACCTGCAAAACTGGATGCGGCAAACCTACCCGAATTTCTATCAGGCCGTGCAAACCCAAATGGTGGACACCTATTCCCAACTGAACACCTGGCAGGGCAGCGACCCGACACTGGACCCCATTGTCTTTATGGCCCACCAGGATGTGGTGCCGGCCAGCGAAGGGGCGGAGACTGCCTGGGAAAAACCACCCTTTTCCGGCCGGATCGAAGATGGCTATATCTGGGGACGCGGGGCAATTGACGATAAAGGCGCCATGATCGGCCTGTTGGAAGCCGCCGACCGTTTGGCCGCATCCGGATACAAACCGGCGCGCACGCTGATTTTTGCCTTTGGTCATAATGAAGAAGTGTTTGGCAGTGGCGCGCGATTAATCGCGGAAAAGCTGAAAGCCGAAGGCATACATCCCTATGCGGTGATTGATGAAGGCGGCTTTATCACCACCAATATGCCCGATGCCAAAGGCCCGGTTGCGCGTATTGGCGTGGCGGAAAAAGGCTATGTCACCCTGATCCTGACGGCAAAGGCCAAAGGCGGGCATTCTTCTGTCCCCTCGGAGCAGACCGCTATTGGTACTTTATCGCGCGCCATTGCCGCCATTGAAGCCCATCCGTTTGAACAAAAAATAGATCCGGTGGTCACCCAAATGTTGAAGGCAACGGCGCCTGAACAATCCTTTGT
Organism: Robiginitomaculum sp.; assembly: GCA_030949705.1. Lineage (GTDB taxonomy): Bacteria > Pseudomonadota > Alphaproteobacteria > Caulobacterales > Maricaulaceae > Robiginitomaculum_B. The sequence continues at coordinate 49,037 of JAUZSF010000015.1, forward strand.
CAGCCGCATGGCGGTATCCAATCTATGGCTGTTCGGCCCCATGGTCAGCGCCACAATGAAAAAAAAGTGCCGCCGGACGCGCCATGCTGGGCACCACCATTGCCCCCACCATCATCAAGGCCGGCTTCAAGGAAAACGCCCTGCCGCGCGAGGCCGTGGCCTATGTCAATTTTCGCATCCATGCCCGCGACAGTGTTGACAGCCTGATTGCCCATGTTCGCGCCGCCATACAAAACCCGGCAATCAGCATTACCATCGCGGGAACCAAAGGCACCGAACCCTCACCGATTTCCCAAATCGGTACCGGGCCCTATGCCTGGCTGGCGGGCATTGTCAAGGACGTCTTTCCCGGCACCATTGTCGCTCCCAATACGGTGCTGGGTGGTACCGATTCACGGCATTTCGCTATTATTACCAACGATATTTATCGCTTTATTCCCTTCCCTCTGGACAGTTCTGATTTTTCGCGTTTTCACGGCCTGAACGAGCGCATGAGCGTTAAAGACTTTGCCCATGGGATACAGGCCTATTACCTGATGCTGGAACGTGCGGGCACGTTATCCGAATAACATCACAGCTTCTTCTGTAAACACCCTCATCGAAACCTTTAAAAAAATATAACCACTTGTTTAGTTTTAGAGATAATAATTATTATTGGGACATAAGAATAAATTGGCTGGGCTAGGACATGCACCGGAAGAGGTTTGCATATGCTGGTTCAATGGTTCAACGACCGGAATATTCTGGAACGTATTCTCGCCGTAAATTTATCGATTATCCTTTTGATGAGCGCTCTGGGTCTGGTAACCCTGCATCATTTCAATCAAGTCGTACAAATTGGCGAATCGATCGAAGCTCATCCTTTGGTGGTTGGTAATGCGGTTTTGGAAATCGAAGGCAGTGTCTCTGAATTAAACGGTTATCTGAAAACCGCGTTGGAAACACAAACTCCTGAAAGCATCACCGCCTATCAGCATAAGATTGAGACCTTGGATCCGGCCATACGCGCCAATTTTCTCATGATTGAAGACCGTTTTCTGGGCGACCCCAAAATGGCGCGCGGGGCCACTTTCTATTATCTGGACTGGAAACGCCATAATGCCCGCATGATGGATGCCCTGCGCAATCAGGCCCCCTCGGCCGTGATCGAACGCACCAGCCGCGAAAGCTGGCTTTCCCGCGATCTGATGAATGACTATCTGACCGAGATTGCCGTTTTTGCCCATACCAAGGCCAGAAGCTTTATTCAGGGCCTGCAAAGTCAACGGCGGGCCGCCATCACATGGGCCATCCTCTTTGTAGCCATTGCGGCCTCACTGGCCACCATATTATCCGTCTTGGTGGGCCGCACCATAGCCCGCCCTATTCGCCTGTTGCAACGGGTCATGAATGCACTGGCCAAGGGCCATCTGGAGGTTCATCTTCCCAAAGTACGCTCTGATCGTTTCGAGGCCGGTGCCATTGCCAAGGCGGCCCAATCCCTAAAAGCCAGCGCCAAAGAAAAAAACCGACTGATCGAAAAGGCCGAACAGGCCCGGGTCAAGGCTGAAAAAGCCAATCAAGCCAAATCCCATTTTCTAGCGATGATGAGCCACGAGCTGCGCACCCCCATGAATGCCATTCTTGGTTCGGCACAGGTGTTGGACACCATGCCACTGAACAAGGATGTTCGCGAGCATGTGGACACTCTGACCACTGGCGGCGAAACCCTGATGGCCATCTTGAATGATGTTCTGGATTTAACCAAAATCGAATCCGGAAAACTCAGCGTTGAATATACGGATTTTGATTTTGCAGCCCTGTTGCAACAGGCCCAGACCCTGTGGGCTCCACGGGCCAGCGACAAGGCCTTGGCACTGAATTTTCACATTGCAGAAGACGTACCTCAATGGATCCATTCAGACACCACCCGCATCCGTCAAATTTTGTTCAACCTGCTTTCCAACGCCATCAAGTTTACCGAAACCGGCAGCGTTGACGTAACCGTTCAAACCCACGGCACAATGGATGGCCAAACACAATTAGAAATTGCCGTCCGTGATACCGGTATCGGCATAGCCCCTCATTGTCTGGACGCTTTATTCAATCCCTTTGAACAGGCCGACAATTCGATCACACGGCGATTTGGCGGCACCGGCCTTGGCCTCAGCATATCACGGCAACTGGCAACCTTGTTGGGCGGCGAGTTGAGCGTAGAGTCCTGCGAAGGCAAAGGGTCCACCTTTCGTTTTCGCTTTGGTGCCACCCCCTGCGCCGCCCCAAAAGAAAAACAACCCGCCAAAGGAACCGACGTCACGTCCCCACGGGCGCTCAACATTCTGGTGGCCGAAGACAATGCCATGAATATCAAAGTGTTGCGTGCCTTGCTCAAACCTTTCCCCTACGAAATAGTCCATGCGGAAAATGGGGAAATTGCACTGAATATCCTGAATGCACGCGTATTTGATCTGGTGCTTATGGATATCCAAATGCCTGTTCTGGATGGCCTGCTGGCCACCAAAAAACTACGGGCCGGCCATGGCCCCAATAAAGACATTCCCGTCATTGCCATGACCGCCAATGCCATGGAGGGGGATCGCGAAAATTATCTGGCGGCCGGCATGAATGGTTATGTGCCCAAACCCATTGATGCCCGCCAGCTATACGCCGCCATCGCTCAGGCCGCCGCCAAGGGACACCAAGGGAATAAGGCGCAAAAGACGTCCGTCGCCAGAGAAAACCGAGCCTGAAATGGTGCTAAGCACGAAGCCGCTTGATCACTGTTTCCCGATTCATCAGGGCCAGCAAGGCCCCCACATCGGGGCCATGTTTATCGCCGGTCAGCGCCAGGCGTAAGGGCAAAAACAGGCCCCGGCCCTTGCGCCCGGTTTTTTCCTTCAAAACGCCTGTCCAGCTGGACCAGGTGTTTTCATCCAGATCGCCCTCTGGCAGCAAGGCGGCCGCCTCTTTGAGATAGTCGACATCTTCATCGGCGATGACCGGGGTAATGTCGCCATAAACCACATGGTGCCAATGGGTGGCATCAGCCAGGGTTTCCACATTGCCGCGAATAGCATTCCACAAGGCTTCGCCGCCGCCAACGCCCAGCGCTGCCAGGCGCTCCGCCACATCCCCATAGGGGGTTTCGTGCAGATATTTGGCGTTCAGTACCTTTAGCTCTGCCGGATCAAAACGGGCCGGGGCGCGACCAATTTTTTCAAACGAAAACTCTGCCACCAATTGCGCCAGATCGCGGCGTATTTCCACCGGATCCGAGGTGCCGATTTTGGCCAACAGCGACAGGATCGCCATTGGCTCGATGCCTTCTTCATCGCGCAGGCCCGCAATGGACAAGGTGCCCAGCCGTTTGGACAGCTTGTCGCCATCAGCCCCCACCAGCAATGGGTGGTGGCCCATGGCCGGGGCCGTCGCCCCTATGGCATGAAAAATTTCAATCTGAGCAGCAGAATTGGTCACATGATCTTCGCCGCGAATGATATGCGTGATGGAAAAATCCGCATCATCCACCACACTGGGCAGGGTATAAAGGTACGAACCATCACCCCGGATCAAAATGGGGTCAGACAGCGAGGCGGTATCAATATTCTGTTCGCCGCGAATAACGTCATTCCATTGTACCGGCTCGCCCGACAGCTTGAAGCGCCAATGGGCCTGACGGCCCTCGGCCTCCAGTTTGGCACGGTCCGCATCGCTGAGGCTTAGGGCGGCGCGGTTATATACCGGCGGCTTGTTCTGGCTGCGCTGGATTTTGCGCTGGCGGTCCAGCTCGTCCGCAGTTTCATAACAGGGATATAAAAGCCCACGGTTTTTCAGATCGTCCGCCACCGCAGCATAACGATCGAAGCGTTCTGATTGCTTGGCAGTTTCGCCGTGGCTCAGGCCCAGCCATTTCATGTCGTCAAAAATGCCCTGTTCGAACGCTGCGGTAGAACGCTCTATGTCGGTATCATCAATGCGCAGCATGAAAATGCCGCCGGAACGGGCCGCAAACAGCCAGTTCATCAGCGCCGGGCGGATGTTGCCAACATGCAATTGCCCGGTGGGGCTGGGGGCGAAACGGACCTTGACGGTCATGGATAAAACTCCTGCAAACTTTGTCGCGCCTTGTGCGCTGCACGGGCGGTTCCGTCAAGGCTGATATGGTAATCTTTACCAGCATTGACGCCACCCCTTATGAGATTACACTTCGCGCAAAATCAGGACCAAAACAGGGCCTGAAACTGGGGAGACGAGCCATGAAGAAACTGTTTATGAGTGCCACGGCATTGGTGTTGATCACCGCCTGTTCGGGGCAGGTGAAGGTAAGTTCAAACAAGGACGTGGCCCGCCCGGCCACCATGGATGATGCCGCCGCGTTTGTGGAAAAGGCCGAGGCCGATTTCAGGGACATGAATGAATATGCCAGCCATGTGTTCTGGATGCAGGCCAATTTCATCAATCACGATACCAATTGGCTGGCCGCCAGGGCCGGGGCCGAGTCCACCGAATTGGGGGTTAAATATGCCAATGGCACCAAGCGGTTCAAAGATTTGCCGCTGACCGGCGACTTGGCCCGCAAAATGAAAATGATCAAGCTGGGCCTGACCCTGCCGGCGCCATCCAAAGACGGGGCGGCCAAGGAATTGTCCGAGATCACCACGTTTCTGGACAGCGCCTATTCCTCGGCCACCATTGATCTGGACGGCAAAAAGGTCGCCCTGGATGACCTGGAAGTGATGATGGGCACCGAAAAAGACCCGGCACGCTTAAAAGAAATATGGGAAAAGTGGCGCATGGCCTCGGCCCCGTCCATGCATGACAAATATGCCCGTATGGTGGAAATCGCCAACGAGGGTGCCCGCGAGCTGGGCTTTAAGGATGTGGGCGAATTATGGCTGTCTGGCTATGATATGCCCCCCGCGGACATGGCCAAGGAGGTAGATCGCCTGTGGGGACAGGTCGAGCCGCTGTATGACCAGTTGCATTGCTATGTTCGCGCCAAGCTGAATGAAAATTACGGCGACGACGTGCAACCGGCCACGGGGCCGATCCGCGCTGACATTCTGGGCAATATGTGGGCGCAGACTTGGGGCAATGTTTATGATATTGTCAAACCGGAAGGGGCCAGCATTGATTATGACCTGACCGAGCTTCTCAAAGAGGCCCATTATACGCCCAAAAAAATGGTGCAGACCGGCGAAGGATTTTACACTTCTTTGGGGCTTGATCCCCTGCCCGACACGTTCTGGGAACGCTCTTTGATCACCAAGCCACGCGACCGCACCGTGGTTTGCCATGCCTCGGCCTGGGATATTGATGGCGCGGACGATATCCGCATCAAAATGTGCACCAAGGTGAATGGCGAAGATTTCAACACCATCCACCATGAACTGGGGCATAACTATTACCAGCGCGCCTACAAGAACCAGCCGGTCTTGTTCCAAAATGGTGCCAATGATGGCTTTCACGAAGCCATTGGCGACTTTATCGCGCTTTCCATCACCCCGCGTTATCTGGTGCAGATCGGCCTGTTGGACGAAAGCCAGATCCCTGACGAAAGCAAGGATATAGGCCTGTTGATGGAACGGGCGCTGGACAAGGTGGCGTTTTTGCCCTTTGGCCTCCTCATGGACAAATGGCGCTGGAAAGTCTTTTCCGGTGAGGTCACCCCGGAAAATTACAACACCGCCTGGTGGGAATTGCGCAAGCAATACCAGGGCATCGTGCCGCCGGGTGACCGCCCCGATAATGCATTTGATCCGGGGGCCAAATACCATATTCCCGGCAATACGCCGTATTTGCGTTATTTCCTGTCTTTCATCCTGCAGTTCCAGTTCCAGAAGGCCGCGTGCGAACAGGCCGGCTGGACCGGACCGCTGCACCGCTGTTCCATTTATGGCAATAAGGAAGTGGGCAAGCGCTTTAACGCCATGCTGGAAATGGGGGCCTCCAAGCCCTGGCCAGATGCGTTGGAGGCCTTTACCGGCACCCGGCAAATTGATGGCTCGGCCATTGTCGAATATTTCGCACCATTGATGGACTATCTGAAGGAAGAAAACAAAGGCCGCACCTGTGGCTGGTAGGCAATCATGCATATCGGGATTTTAACCGGCGGCGGGGATGTCCCCGGCCTGAATGCCGTTATCAAGAAAGTGGTCAATCTGGCCGCGGCGCAAAACCACAAGGTGACCGGTTTTCGTCGCGGCTGGGCCGGCCCGCTAAACTATAACCCGGATGATCCGGATGGTTCGCAACGCTGGCTGATGGCGCTGGATACACAGCATGTGCGCGGCATAGACCGCACCGGCGGCACCATATTGCATTCCTCGCGCACCAATCCGGCCAAGGTCAAAAAAGGCGAACTGCCGGCCTTTTTGCAAAACGGCAATGCTGCTGACGAAGAAGCGCAGACGGTGGATGCCACCCCGCATATTCTATCGGTATTGCAGGCTCTGGACATGGATGTGCTGATCGCCATTGGCGGGGATGACACCCTGTCATATGCGGCCCGGCTGCACGAGGAAGGCGTTCCCACCGTATGTATTCCCAAAACCATGGACAATGATGTCTATGGCACCGATTATTGCATCGGGTTTTCCACCTGTGTCAGTCGTTCGGTGGAGCTGATCACGCGCTTGCGCTCTCCGGCGGGCAGTCATGAACGCATCCTGTTTGTCGAGCTGTTTGGCCGCCATAGCGGCGAATCGGCGCTGATCACCGGCTATTTATGCTCTGCCGACCGGGTGCTGATCCCTGAAGTCCCCATTGATCTGGACAGTGTGGCCGATTTTCTGGCCGCCGATCGCGCCGCCAATTCATCAAACTATGCGGTGTGTCTGGTTTCCGAAGGGGCCATGCTGAAAGATGGCGAGCGCATAGAAAGCGGCGAAGCCGATGCCTATGGACATAAAAAACTGGGGGGAATTGGCTCGCAAGTTGCCGCGGCGGTATTAAAACGTACCGGCATCAAAAACATGCAACAAAATCTGGCTTATCTGGTCCGTGCCGGGGCCCCGGACGCGCTGGACCTGATGGTGGCCAAAAATTATGCCGCCATGGCCATGCAACAGATCGAAAAACGCCAGTTCGGCCTGATGATGGCACTGCACGATGGTCGCTATTGCACCCGCCCGGCCAATATATCGACCCAGGGGATACGGGCCGCCGATGTCAAAAACCTGTACAACCCGGCCACTTATCGGCCCCATATTAACGCGGTCGAAGGCTTACCAATGTTTTTGAGCTAAATGCCTGGATGACGAACGGGCCGGGGCGCACTACATTGGGGTAAAGCCATCAATTAATCAGGAACCCCTTCATGCGCACCGACACGCCACAGCCGATCCGGCTGGCCGATTATGCCCCCTACCCTTTTGCCATCGACACCACGGATCTGGAATTCAATCTGGACCCCACGGCCACCAATGTCCGCACTACCTTGAAAGTACGGCGCACCGGAGAGGCTAATGCCCCCATGGTGCTGAACGGTGAAAACCTGGAACTGGTCAGCCTTACCCTTGATGGAACGCCGCTTGACGATCATGCTTACGTGCTGGATGAGAAACCCTGACCATAAATGGTCTGCCCGATGCATTTGAACTGGTGATCGAAACACGCTTTTCCCCCAAGGACAATCGCGCGCTTAGCGGGCTGTATATCTCGGCGGGGCGGTATTGCACCCAGTGCGAGGCCGAAGGCTTTCGCCGCATTACCTACTATCCCGACCGACCGGATGTGATGAGCCGCTTTACCACGCGGATCGAAGCGCCGCTGGCGGATTTCCCAACCCTGCTGTCCAATGGCAATCTGATCAAATCCGGCACCCTGGCCGGCGGACGGCACTTTGCCCACTGGCAGGATCCGTTCCCCAAGCCGGCATATCTTTTTTGCCCTGGTGGCCGGCGGTTTTGATATGATCGAAGACCACTTCACCACCATGTCCGGGCGGGTCATCCCGTTGCGCATTTATGTGGACCCGGGCGATGCACCCCGCGCGCTTTATGCCATGGATGCGCTGAAACGTGCCATGAAATGGGATGAAGAGGTGTTTGGCCGCGAATACGATCTGGACCTGTTTATGATCGTGGCCGTGCGCGATTTCAACTTTGGCGCCATGGAAAACAAGGGCCTGAACATCTTCAATTCGTCCGTTTTGCTGGCCGATGCCGACACCGCCACCGATATGAATTTTGAACGCATCGAATCGGTGGTCGCCCATGAGTATTTTCACAACTGGACCGGCAATCGCATCACCTGTCGTGACTGGTTCCAGTTGTGCTTAAAAGAAGGTCTGACCGTGTTTCGCGATCAGGAATTTTCCGCCGATATGCGGGGAAAAGCCATTGCCCGGATCAAGGATGTGATCTCGCTGCGTTCGCGCCAGTTTCCCGAAGATGCCGGCCCGCTGGCCCATCCGGTACGCCCGGCGAGTTACCTCAAGATCGACAATTTCTATACCGCCACCATTTATGAAAAAGGCGCAGAATTGATCCGTATGCTCAAAACCCTGATTGGTGAAGACAACTTCGCCAAGGGCATGGACCATTATTTTGAAACGCTGGATGGCACTGCTGCCACCATTGAACAGTTTTTGAACGCCTTTGAGGCCGCCGCAGGCGTGGACCTTGGCGCCTTTCAAAACTGGTACAGCCAGGCCGGCACCCCCCGGGTCAGCGTTCAGGAAGCCTGGGACGAGGCCAATGGCACCCTGACACTTACCCTGCGCCAGCATACGCCGCCCACCCCGGGCCAGAGCGATAAAAAGCCCCTGCCCATGCCTATCCGTACCGGTCTGGTGGGTGAACATGGCCCCCTGCCCATGACTTTGGAGGGTGAGAACGCCCCCGGCCCGGACGAGCGTATTATGGTGCTGGATCGGGCCGAACAAAGCTGGGTCTTTACCGGATTGGGCGAGCGGCCACTGGTATCGATCTTGCGCGGCTTTTCCGCCCCGGTGATTTTGGAGCAAAGCCGCCGCCCCGAAGATCGCGCCCGTCTGATGACCAGAGACGCCGACCTGTTTCGCCGATGGGAAGAGGCCCAATCCTATGGTCTTGAGGTGCTGCTGGGCCTGACGGCGGACGAGAATACCAATATAGATCCGGCCTATCTGAACGCCCTTGGCACGCTGGCCGCAGATCGGGCGATCGACCCCGCCTTTGCCGCGCTGGCCATCATCCCCCCATCGGAAGCCGATGTGTTGCAATATATGAAACCGGCAGATCCGGGGGCGATCCATGCCGCCCATGAAGGCATATTGACGGCCTTTGCGAAAACGCAAAAAACCGCCCTGATGGATGCCTTTGAACGCACTCGGCCAGAGGGGGATTTTACCCCGGATGCAGTGGGGGCCGGGCGGCGCGCCTTGCATAATGCCGCTCTTGGGATCCTGGCCCGCTTGGGACCGGAGGAAGGCGGATCATTGGCACAAACCGCCTTTGCCAAGGCCGATAATATGACCGACAGCCTTGGTGCGCTGATGGCGCTGGACCGTTCCGGATCAGACGCCTTTGATGTGGCGCTGGCGGTGTTTTATGATCGCTGGAAAGATAATCCACTGGTGCTGGACAAATGGTTTGCGGTGCAGGCCGGCTCGGTCCGGGCCGATGCCATAGACCGGGTGGAGCGTCTGTTGACACACCCCGCCTTCACCCATGACAATCCCAATCGGGTGCGCAGCCTGATTGGTGCATTTGCCCAAGGTAATCAGGCCGCCTTTCATGCGGCCGATGGACGCGGCTATGCCTTGCTGGCCGAACAGATCAAAATCATTGACCCCAAAAACCCGGCTCTGGCCGCCCGTTTGCTGGGGGCTTTTGAAAGCTGGCAGCAATTGGAACCATCGCGTTCGGCGCGGGCAAAAAACACCATTGAAAATCTGTTGGGCACTCCCAATCTATCCCCCAACTCTTATGAAATCATCAGTCGTCAGTTGGGCTGAAAAAAGGAAAACCCATGAGTGGTCATGTACAACGCACCGCCAAAGTCGGTGAGACCGGCAATGGTCTTTACCAGAATGATATCCAGATTGGGGATCATCACCTCATCGCCGGCGAACCCAGGGAGCTGGGCGGTGATGACAGTGGCCCCACCCCCATGGAACTGGCCGCGGCCGCGCTGGGGGCCTGTACCACCACCACCTTGCGCATGTATGCCAACCGCAAGGACTGGCCCCTGAAACATATCAGCGCCACCGTGACCCACAAAAAGGGACCGCGAGAGATTTGTGCCACCGATGACGATGACACCGATCACAAGCCGGGTCTGGTGGATATTTTCACCCGCACCATTACGTTGGAAGGTCCCTTAAGCGAAGAACAACGAGAACGTTTATTACAGATTGCCGACAAATGTCCGGTGCACAAAGCCCTGTCGGGCAGTTCCTGTGTACGGACACTGACGGCGAATGCCTAGCATCTGCATTACTGATCTGTAATAATTTGGTAAGAAACCTGCAAGCCATCGGGGCAGATGTTGCCCGCATCGAGGTGGCTGGGCAAATTGAAGGATTGTATTGATGAAATTTACCCTTAACCACAGCACCGCGCTGTTCCCTGCTCTCTCCAAAGTTTCCCTTGCCATCGGTCTGGCTGGCATACTTGCCTTTAGCGGGCCGACGATCGCAACCGCACAACCCCATAAACAAGTCCCCTATGCCGCGGCCCTGGCCCCCGGTGCCCCGGTTTCCTTTGCCGACCTGATCGAAGAGATCAGCCCGGCCGTGGTCAGCATCAATGTTGAAACCCATGAAGAAATTCCAGATGTACAATTGCCCGAAGGGCTGGACCAGTTGCCGGAACAGTTTCGCGACTTTTTCCGCCGTCAGCAGCCGGGCCGCAATGGCCGGCCACGGGCCCGTGAAGGCCGGGCGCTGGGATCCGGTTTTCTGATTTCCAAGGAAGGTTATGTGGTTACCAATAACCACGTGATTGAACATGCCTCTAAAATCACCGTATCCATGCAGGACGGACGCGAATTTGATGCAGAACTGGTTGGCAAGGACAAGCTGACCGACCTCGCCGTTTTGAAAATCGAGGATGACAAGGATTTTCCCTTTGTATCCTTTGCCGAAAACATCAATTTGCGCGTTGGCGACTGGGTCGTGGCCGTGGGCAATCCCTTTGGTCTGGGTGGCACCGCAACGGCGGGTATCGTCTCGGCAACGGGGCGCGAAATTGGCCGCGGGGCCTATGATTTCATCCAGATTGATGCCTCGATCAACCGCGGCAATTCTGGTGGACCGGCCTTTGACCTGTATGGCAATGTGATCGGCGTAAACTCGCAAATTCTGTCACCAACCGGCGGCAATATCGGCATTGGCTTTGCCATTCCGGCCCGTGTTGCCTCCAAAGTAACCAAGGAACTGATCGAAAAAGGCTCGGTCACCCGTGGCTATCTGGGTGTGAATATCCAGAGCATTGATCAGGACCTTGCCGACAGCGAAGGCCTGAAAGCCCGCAAAGGGGCTTTGGTGGCCAAGGTCATTGATGACAGCCCGGCCAAGCGTGCTGGCTTTAAAACCGGCGATATTGTGCTGAAACTGGATGGCAAACCCATCGAAGACAGCCGTGATCTGACCCGCAAGGTCGGCGAGCTGTTTGTTGGCCACAAGGCCAAATTCCTGATCCTGCGCAATGGCAAGCGCAAAACCCTGACGGTGACCATTGGTAAACGCCCAGATGATCTGGGGCTAACTGGCGCCCCAACAGCCACCACATCTGATGTGGATGAATTTGGCATGGAATTGGGCAGCCTTTCCCAGGAAGATCGTGATCGTCTGGGCCTGGAAGAAGACCGCGGCATTCTGGTGGAACGGGTAGAAGCCGGCAAACCTGCCTTCAAGAAAGGCATTCGGGCCGGCAATGCCTTGCTGGCGGCTGGTTCGACCGACCTCAATTCCCCGGCGGACTTTGAGCGCGCCGTCAAGGAAGCCCGCAAAGCTGGCCGCAAGGCCATCCGCATTCTGGTGCAGAACCGCAATGGACAATTGTTCACGGCCCTGCGTCTGGATCAAAAGAAGTCCAAAAAGGACTAACCATAAAGGCAAAACAGCATGCGAATTCTCATCATAGAAGACGATCTGGAAGCAGCGCATTATTTGCGCAAAGGCCTCAGCGAATCCGGCCATATCGCCGATCACGCCTCAGATGGTGAAATGGGGCTGGAAATGGCCCGCACCGCCGGATACGACGTTTTGATTGTGGATCGCATGCTGCCGCGCCTGGATGGCCTGACTTTGGTACAAACCCTGCGTGACGAAGGGGAGAAAACCCCGGTTCTCTTCCTTTCGGCGCTGGGCGAGGTGGATCACCGCATTGAAGGCTTAAAAGCCGGCGGTGATGATTATCTGACCAAGCCGTATGCCTTTGCCGAGCTGCTGGCCCGCGTAGAGGCCCAGGCCCGCCGCCGCGACCCCGACGCGGTCCAGACCCATCTGAAAGTTGGCGATATGGAAATGGACCTGTTGGCCCGGACCGTAAAGCGGGCTGGCAAGACCATCCTTCTGCAACCACGCGAATTTCGCCTGCTGGAGTTTTTGATGAAACACGCCGGTCAGGTGGTCACGCGCACCATGTTGCTGGAAAAGGTATGGGATTATCATTTTGACCCCCAGACCAATGTTATCGACGTGCATGTCTCCCGTCTGCGCAGTAAAATTGACAAGGAATTTGATCGGCCGCTTTTGCACACCGTTCGCGGTGCAGGCTATCGCTTGCAGGCATGATCATTGCGTTCTGATCATAAATTACCGGCTTTCCTGCGAACCTCCACGTTTCGCTACCATATTGGCCGCCGCGCTTTTTGCGTTGTCGGCCTTTGCCTTGCTGGCCTTTGTATATGAAAGCACGGCTGGGGTTTTTACACGCCAGACCGATGCCTTGCTGGCGCGCCAGATTGCCGATTTCAAATCCGCATTTGACCGGGGCGGCATTAATGCGGTGAACAAAATTGTGGTCGAACACAGCACCGGACGCGATCCGTTTTTGTATGTATTCACCCGGCCGGGTGGAAAATTCGTATCGGGTAACCTTAGCGCCCTGCCCCGCGCCGTTCCCAAACCCGGCAGCAATCGGCGCTTTACCTACAAATTCTATAACCCGGACACCGGGGTCAAAGAGACCCACCGGGCACGGGGCAGCCTGATCCGCTTTCCCGGGGATTACATGCTGTTGGTGGCCCGCGATACCGAAGAGGAATCGGCCCTGATCAACCGCATATCCCGTGCCGTATGGATTGCCGCGGCGCTGGTGCTGGCCCTGGGGCTTATCTCCGGTGCCCTGATCAGCCGCCGCTTTGCCGCCCGTCTGGACAGCCTGAACGATGTGGCGCGCGATGTTATGGCCGGGGATTTAAAACGCCGCGCGCCGCGCAATCACACCGGTGATGAGCTGGACGAGCTGGCCGCCAATCTGAATGCCATGCTGAGCCAAATTGAACAATTGATGGCGGCCACGCGCCATGCCGGGGATTCCATCGCCCATGACTTGCGCTCGCCCCTGACCCGCATGCGCAACCGGCTGGAGGCGCAATTACGGGCCGGCGAAAACCTGAATGCCAAAGAAGCCGAAACCGCGCTGCACCGTACCCTGGATGATGCGGACGAGCTTCTGCAAACCTTTAATTCTGTACTCCGCATTGCCCGCCTTGAGGCCGGAGAACAACGCGAAAACTACAGCCGCATGGACCCGGCGCCACTGTTGCACGACATGGCGGAAATGTTTGAGCCAGTTGCCGAAGACACCGGCCTGGTGTTCGAATCCGAAATCGAAGAGGGGTTGTTCATACGCGCCGATCAGGGCCTGTTGGCCCAGGCCCTTTCCAACATCATTGACAATGCCCTGAAATACACCCCGGCGGGGGGCGCGGTGGTCCTGCGCCTGTGCAAATTACGCGATGGCCGGGTTTCCATTTCGGTTACCGATACCGGACCGGGGGTCCCCGAAAACAAGCGTGAAGCCATTTTCAAACGTTTTGTCCGCCTCGAAGAAAGCCGTACCCAGGCCGGCAGCGGTCTGGGCCTGGCCTTGGTTTCCGCCGTGGCCAAGGCCCATGGGGCCGAACTGGTCATCAGTGACGGGGCCGGCGTCGGCAAAGAAGGTGGTCCGGGTTTGCACATCGCCCTGATCTTCCCACCGGTGCGCGAACGCAAAACCAAGGCGACCGAGGCATAGCGCAAAATTGCATCAAATGCATAAGTCCTGATCCTAATCTGTGACCTCCCCCTTTCCCCGCCCCTATTGTTCAGGCAATTTATGGTGGTGAATCACCGACCATTCAGCACCCGGCTATCCGTCCCCTTTGCACATGTGTGTGATCTGGCGGCAAGACATGCGCCATATTTGCGCGAAAACATGAAACGCCGTGCGGCGACCATAAAGACACTGGAACACACCGCCCCCGAAACCCTGACCGCCCAGATTATCGAAACAACCCGCCTGGCCGCCCAGAACACCGCCCCTGAAACGCTGGACAAGGCCCTGCGGCTTGCCAAGGCCGATATACACCTGATCTGCGCGCTTTCTGATATTGGGGGCATTTGGTCACTGGAGGAAGTCACCGCCCAGCTCAGCGCCTTTGCCGATGCGGCCATGCAGGCCGCCTTGTGGGGGGCGGCCGCCCAGGAGCTGTCGGCGCGCGGCCAAATGCCGCCCCTGCGTGAAGAGGCGCAAACCGGCCCCCTGCCAGGGCTGTTTATCATTGCCATGGGCAAGTATGGCGCGGGCGAACTGAACTATTCTTCGGATGTGGATTTCACCATTTTTTTTGATCCTGCCAGTGCCAAAGACTGGTTGGGCAAGGCCCCGGCGCGTCTTACCTCGCGGCTGGTGCGCCGTCTGGTACAAAGCATGGGGGCGGTGACCGAGGATGGCTATGTGTTTCGGACCGATATGCGCCTGCGCCCGGATCCGGGCTCGACCAACCCGGTGGTATCGACCCCCGGTGCCCTGATTTATTATGAAACCGTTGGCCAGAACTGGGAACGGGCCGCCCTGATCAAGGCACGCATTTGCGCAGGGGATTATGACGCCGGCAAAGCCTTTCTGGACGAATTATCCCCTTTTATATGGCGCCGCTCGCTGGATTTTGCCGCCATTGAAGACATTCATGCGATGAAGCGCCAGATCCATGTCTCGCTGGCGCAAAGCGGGTTCGAAGCCGCCGGCCATGATGTGAAACTGGGTCGGGGCGGTATTCGTGAAATCGAGTTTTTTACCCAGACACAGCAGTTGATTTTAGGGGGACGCGACCCAAGTTTGCGCAAGCCGCAAACCTGTGCCGCGCTGGATGCCCTGGCACTGGCCGGACATATCAGCCCCGAGACCGCCGCCCAGTTGAAACAACATTATCGTCTTTTGCGCCGGGCCGAACACGGGGCGCAAATGCTGAATGATCAGCAAACCCACACCCTGCCGGAAGACCCGCAAAAGCGCGCCGCCATTGCCGCGCTGATCGGCTATCCATCGCTTGCCGATTTTGATGTGCACATGCAGGACATTTTCAAACAGGTCCATACCCGTTATTCCGCCCTTTTTCCCCAGAGCGAGCCATTATCCGCCTCCAGCGGCAGTCTGGTCTTTACCGGCGTTGAGGATGACCCGGCAACCCTGGCCACCTTGCAAGAAAAGGGTTTCCAAGACCCTCACATATTTTTGGAGCGCATGCGCATCTGGCATGGCGGCCAGATCCGCGCCACCCGGTCTGACCGGGCCAGGACTTTGTTGACCCGCCTTGGCCCCGAACTGGTCAGGGCCTTGGCCAATACCGGCGATCCGGACCATGCCTTTGCCGTTTTCACCCGGTTTTTTGAGAATTTGAATGGCGGCGTACAGCCTTTGTCGCTTTTTTGTAACCGCCCGGCGCTTTTGGATTTGCTGGTCTCGCTGCTCAACACCGCGCCTCGGCTGGCGGCATCCTTTTCCAATCGGGTCAGCATTCTGGATGCCATGCTGGATCCCGGGTTTTCCACCCCCTTGCGTGATGACCCACAGGCCAGTGCAGAACGCCTGAGGGCAACAGCGGCAGAAAACCCAGACTATGAAGCCCTGTTGAATGCAACGCGGCGTACCGCGCTGGAGGAGCGTCTGCGCATTGGCGTGCAAGTCCTCACCGGCAAGGCCAGCACAGACGAAGCCGCCGCCAGCTATAGCGCCCTGGCCGATGCGGCCATCAATACACTGGCCAGAGCCTGCGAAACACAAATGCAAGAACGCTTTGGCCCGCCGCCGGGCGCATGGGTGATATTGGGTATGGGGTCACTGGGTGCCCGGCAAATGGGCGAAGGCTCGGATCTGGATATTTTTACGCTCTACCAGACAGATGAAGACACCAATGCGGCCGCCCCGGGTCGTTATTTTTCGCGTTTTACCCAACGCCTGATCAGTGCATTGAGCGCGCAAACTCCCGAAGGGGCGCTGTATGCCATCGACATGAAACTACGCCCCTCGGGCAAGGCCGGCCCCGTGGCCGTCAGCTGGCCCGCCTATACCGCCTATTATCAGGACAAGGCCTGGACCTGGGAAATTCTGGCGCTGGGGCGCGCCCGGGTCATTGCCGCCTCGTCAAAGGATTTTGGCGATACCGTCACCGACCATATCGCGCAAATTCTGGCCCGTAGGCGTGATCTAAAACCAATGGCCCGCGATGTTGCCAAAATGATCGAACGCCTGCGCGATGAGTTTGCGCAGGCCTCTTTGTGGGATTTGAAACATACCCGCGGCGGCTTGATTGAAGCCGATCTGCTATATCAATATGGACAATTAGCCGGGCACCGGACGGTTGATCGAACCGCCCTTAAGGGTCTGCAAGATGCCCATGCCCTGCAATTGGGCGTATTGCACCTGTTACGCCTTTGCCTGCCGGGCCCGGAAACCATGCCGCCATTTCCCCACCCCGTGCAAACCCTGTTGGCAAAACGGGCCGGGGTGCCTGATTTTGAAGCCTTGGAAGCGGCCCTGGCAAAGGCCCAGAAAGAGGTGTCCCATATTGCTGAACAAATTTTAATGTAAGGTGGCGACGGCTTTGGGCGATCCAGGCGTTTGATCTGATGCTGGGTACGGCACAACCTAAGGAACAGAACCATGAAACGCATATTATTGACAGCCCTGATGACGACGGCACTGGCCGGCACCAGTGCGTTGGCAAGCCCTAATCATTCCACAGCGCCAAAAGGCCCCATGGGCCCCCATGGTGGCCCGCAGGTCATGTTTGATCTTATGGACACCAATAAGGATGGGGTCGTTACACAGGACGAAGCGGCCGCGCATCGCGCCAAAATATTTGATAAGCTGGACCGCAATGATGACGGTTACCTGGAAAATGCTGAAGAACGTCTTGGCCGGTTCAAGCGCCATGCGCGCAAGAAAATACATCGCGCCGAACGCAAAGCCGACCGTCAACTGGCACTGGACACCAACAAGGATGGCAAAGTCTCTCTGAAAGAATTCGAGGCCAAATCCTCGCCCCTGTTTGAAAAACTGGACCGCAATGGCGATGGCACCATCACCCCCCAGGAACATAAAGCGGCCAAACGGGAAATGTTTGCGCGCCTGGACGTCAATGGTGATGGCTTCCTGAGCGCAGAAGACAAAATGCTCAGCCACGAAAAGAAACGTCACACAATGCAATACGGTCTTGCCCCCCTGGATACGGACAAGGACGGGCGCATTTCCCGTGATGAATTTGTCAAAACCAATTCACCAATGTTCATGCGTTTTGATCAAAATGGCGATGGCAAAATCACCCGCGAAGAAATTGAAAATGCCCCGCCGCCCCCCATGGGAATCCCGGGCAGACCATAATATAATCGCCGGGCCGTGCAGTCATTTTTGCCGCGGCCCGGTTATCCATCATGGGAACATGCGAGCATACCCGCCCAACAGGGAGCACCAATGCGCAAACATACCGGGCAGGACAAACACCGGGGAGACAAGGATCCGGACACCGCCTTGGTGCAGCGCATTGCCAATGGTGACCAGGCGGCGGCATCTGAGCTGGTCAGCCGTCATTTGTCAAAAATGGTATCGCTGGCGCGGCATATGCTCGGCGATGCGGTTGAGGCAGAAGACGTCGCCCAGGAGGTGTTTATGAAAGTCTGGCAAAGCGCCCATAAATGGCAACCGGGCAAGGCCAAGTTTGAAACCTGGATGCACCGGGTGGCCATTAATGCCTGTTACGACCGATTACGCCGACGCCGGGAGATCTATACTGACCAGATCCCGGATCGGGTTGATGAAGATACCCCCGGCGCCGATCAGATGATTATCGAGGCCGAGCTCGGCCAACAGGTTGAAGATGCCATGATGCGTTTACCCGTACGCCAGCGTGCCGCGCTGAGCCTGTGTCATTTGCGGGAAATGAGCAATAAAGACGCGGCACGGGCGCTGGAAATCAGTGTGGAAGCCCTGGAGTCGCTGCTGGCCCGGGGCCGCAGAGGATTACGCAAACACCTGGCCGCTCATGCGACCACTATGTTGGAAAGGTGAGTAAAGACATGCCTTTAACCATGACAAAAAAGCAATTTTTGCATTTTTGCCAAACCTATGGCAGTGCCCTACAGCGCTGGCCAGAGGATGTGCGAGCCAGCGCACATGAATTCATGCAAACCCATCCGGATCTGGCCAGGCCAATGCTGGAAGCGGAAAAAGATGTGGATAGCGCCCTGGCCAAAGCGCCCCGACAAGAGGTACGCCCGGCACTGTCAGCACAAATCCTGCAATCCTTCCGGGCCGAGACGCAAAGTCAGACGGTCAATACGGCCCCGCCGCGCCACGGATCGCTGTTCAATCTCTTATGGCCACAAAACCACGGTTTACCGGCCTGGGGCATGGCATTGGCCCTGATATTGGTATTTGGCTTTGTCGGCGGCTATACCGGCTATGCCTATACATTGAACCGCACCAGTGCGACCGACGTGCTGAGCACCGCCTTTGGCAATGATGGCGATTCCCTCTTTGGGGAGGAGAACACGACATGAATCTATCGAAGAATGCTTTGGCTCTGGCGCTGTTGGTATCCATTGCAATCAATCTACTCATCCTGGGGGCCGCCGGGGGCATGGCCGTGGCCGGTTGGCGCCACCAGACCCCGCCCCCCCCAATGGCCCGGCCCACCATGCCGCAAAGTTTCAAGTTTAATCCAAAGCAATTTGTCCGGGCTTTGCCAAAGGCTGAACGGCAAAAAGCCATTCAGATTTTAAAAAAGGCCGCCGGCAAACATCGAAGAATTTCCCACAACATCAGAAAAACCAATCGGGAGCTGGCCGTGCTGCTTTCGGCAGAAACGCTGGATAATGCTAAAATTGAAGAGACCTTCAAACGCCTCAGAATTTTGGATGCAGAGGCGCAAAAGCTGGGGCAGACCATCATCCTGAAAATCTTGCAAGACCTGGATCCACAAACCCGCAACCGGGTAATCCGGGCCGCCAGTATTCACCCGCCCATGCCCCCCGCCGGTCAGAGAAACAAGCAAAGACGCCGCCCACCCCCGCCCCACTAAGCGGGTTATTCATCAGGCAGCGCTTTCGTTTACATCACCATTATTACCAGCCTCTTCGTCGGTTTCCGAAGAAATCGACCAGATCGAGGCGGCTTCGCCCTCGTTTTTCTTGGGCACGGGCGGCAACCAGACCGAAACCTTGGTGCCTACGCCAAGCTCGCTGGTCAGGACAAATTCGCCGCCATGCAGCTTTACCAGCGACTGGGAAAGCGCCAGGCCAAGACCAGATCCCTTATGGCTTTTGGAATGCTGGCTTTCCACCTGTACAAAGGGTTTACAGATCAGCGGCACATGTTCTTCGGGAATGCCAATGCCGGTATCGATCACATCAATACGGACACCACCGCGCTCTTCAGATGCCTTGATGGTGACAGAACCACCTTCGGGCGTGAATTTAATGGCATTGGAAGTCAGATTGATCAGAACCTGTTTGATGGCCCGGGGGTCCACTTCAATTTCGGGCAGATCACCAATGTCGGTTTCCAGCTGCAGGCCACTTTCCACCGCACGACCACGAACAATGCGCACACATTGTTCAATAAGTTCATCAGGATAGACCTTCTCGGTCTGCAAGGACAACTTGCCAGCCTCGATCTTGGACATATCCAGAATATCGTTGATCAGGGTCAGAAGGTGCTGGCCACTGCCCAGAATATCGCTGACATATTCGGCATACCGGGGATCGCCCAGCGGGCCATACATCTCGTTTTGCATGATTTCCGAAAAGCCATTAATGGCATTTAGCGGCGTACGCAGTTCATGCGACATATTAGCCAAGAATTCACTCTTGGAGCGATTGGCCTCGATGGCACGAATTTTTTCCTGTTGATAGCTTTCCGCCAGTTCGGAAATCCGTTTTTTGCTGAGTTCCAGATCTTTTACGCTTTTGCGCAAATCCTTTTCCTTGCGCAAGAGCAGCTTTTCCTGAACTTTCAGCGCGGTAATATCGGTGCCGATACTGACCAGGCCACCATCGCGGGTCGAACGCTCGGACAGGTGAACCCAGCGCCCATCGGCCAGTTCCAGCTCTATGGCATTTTCACCGGTGCCTTCATGCACCGCCTTGATAGCCGGATCGGCGGCGCGTTCCAGCACATCATAAGGGGTGCCGGGGCGCAATAATGAGGTTTCCAGCTGAAAGAACTCTCTGAATTTGCTGTTACACATCACCAGACGTCGCTTTACATCCCAGACAGCAAACGATTCTGACATGGATTCCAACGCAGCGCGCAATCTGATTTCGGCGGCATTCAGGCGGGCCTGGGCCCCCTTTTGCTGGGTAACATCAATGGCAACCCCAACGATCCGCCCGGACGCCATGGTATTGCCCGAGCGCCAGGGGCGCCCCCGCGCATGAAGCCAGATCGCCAAATGGGCGGCCCGAAAGACGACATCCACTTCACCAACGTCCGGCGCAGCCTCCATGGCCGCCAACAGTTTTTGCCGGTCATCCACATGCACCAGTTTCAGGAACTCGGAAACCGGCACGGTTTTGCCGTTGGGCCAGCTGAATATACGGGCCAGTGAATCGGTCACAAAGACCTGTTTGGTGGAAAGATCCCAATCCCATACGCCACCACTGGCCCCTTCAATGGCCAGCCGGAAGCGTTTTTCGCTATCGGCCAGCGCCTGACGAGCCACCTTCAACGTATCCATCTGTACCAGTAAAATAACGCACAACACCGTGGCCACCAACAAGGGAGCCACCGTCATCAAAACAAAAAACGTCAGTGTCCGCTTCCAGGCCGCGGTGTTGAGGCTAAGAGGCTTGACCCGATAAAGGCTCAACATGCCGCCAAACAGACTGGAAGCCCCAACCACATACCGTGTGTTTTCCTCGTCCTTCAGCTGAAAACCGCTAATTACCCGTTTTGAACCAGTTGCGGTGACATTGCCCGTTTCCGTGCGGATACGCGCCAGCAAGGCTGCCGGTAAATTCTGTGTGCTGGCGAAAACCACCTGGCCGGTACGGTCTACCAGAACACTTTGTGTTCCATTGACCGATGCCGGCGGGATCAGCGCCTCATTTTTGATTTCAACCGCCAGTAATGAAACCGTATCTCCCGTTTTAACGGCATCCAGAACATAAATGATCGGCCCGGCCAAACCATCACGCACCCAAAACTGCGCCTGTGTTCCCTGCATTGCCCGGGGGGGCAATGCCGACCAAAGGGTATCTGGCTGGCTGGCCTCTCCCTTGCTAATCAGAAGAGACCCTTTGGGCGTAAACAACAGCGCCGCCTTGACGGTAGGTTTTTGGCTAAGATCGCTCAGCAATGTATCGGCCAGAGCACGCCATTGCCGGGCATTGGTATTTTCAAGGGCCAAGCCGGCGGCCTGAGTAAAGCTTTCAACATCGGTAAGCTTTGTCCGCATTTGTTCGGCCATGGTGGTAGCGGAAAAGGCCTGTGCCAACACAGCATCGGCCAATGCGTCGCGGCGTTCCTGCAGCAATTTCATCCCGATCACCAGGATGAAGGCGACCACAAAAAAGACCACAATACCAATGGCCAGGCGCGCTTCGGCACTGGTGTTATGCAGGGTATCTTCGGGGTCGGCTATAGGGGCGGTTTTGTTCCCGGCCCTATGGGAGCGGCACTTTGCCGATGGCGACACCACCCGGCCACCAGCAACACCGGAAAACTGCCCGCCATGGCGGGCAGTGCCAGGTAGTGATGGTGCCATCTTGGCATTTGTATATGGCTTGGCCATAACCCCGCCCTTCGGTGATTCGCCTAAGAGGAGAAGATAATCTTTCGGAGTCAATGCTGTCGAGACCAAAAGCGCGAACACGTACAAGCATAAGGCGTTTAATCAGCACGAAACAGCCCTTTACGTATGAATGCTAGAATTCGGATCTGTGGTCAGGTGAAATCCAGCGTCTTTAGGGCGCCGGGAGCCTCGCTGGCCTCCAGGCATTCGGCCTCGCGCCCTTCATCCGTTTTACGGCGAAAGGGACCTTTGTAACCTTCATCGGAATGCCGTCGGCGATCCGGGCCAAAATAGGTGGAGGTTCTTACGAACTGACGTGGGGAATTTATGATAGCGCAGAATTTTTTATAGAGATCTTCTGCGGTCACCGGCTTACAGCAAAACTCTGTAATGCCGGCCTCTCTGGCCGCGAGCACCCGTTTTTTTTCTGAATGGGCACTCAGCATGATGATGGGAACAAATGGGTTGGCGATATCGTCGCCAGTGCGCACCAGGCGCGCAAAATCGGTCCCATCCAGCAAATCCATCTGGAAATCCACAATGATAATGTCGGGCCCATCAGAACGTACGATATCAAAGGCTTCGGCCGCGTCGGTGGCTTCAAAAAATGTCTTGATCCCAAACCCACGCAATATGGTCTTCACGATGTGAATCATATGCGCATTGTCATCGACAATCAGCACACTCACTTTTTCAAGGCCTGCGCTCATTTCACTCTCACTATGCCGCCTGACCGCTGTTTTGCAGAAAATGCAAGGCCGCCGGACGACCAAACAAATACCCCTGCCCCTGATCAATTCCCAAATTCTGTAACATGGTGCTTTGGTCTTCGGTTTCTATGCTTTCAGCAATGGTACCAATGCCCAGATCACGGGCCAATCCAGCCATGGCCTTGAGCAACATGGCTTCGCGCTTGCGTTTGAGCGCAGTACGAATATAGGCCCCATCAATCTTAATGAAATCAACAGTTAAGGCACGCAAATATTGGAACGACGCGGCACCGGCACCAAAATCATCCAAACAGACCTGGTGACCCAGTTTCCTGATTTTTTGGATAACACGGTCGGCCTGATCCAGATCTTCAATGATGGAAGATTCGGTGATTTCCAGCATTAATCTTGACCGCTGGAAATTCAGTTTGGTCATGGCCTTGTACAAATTGGATATAAATTTCGGGGAGGAGAGAGACCGTCCAGAAACATTCACCGCCAATTTCAAGGAAGGGTCCGCGTCCTGATGGGACAGATGCGCGATGGCCTGTTTCAGGATAATGTCATCCAGTTCCATGATCAGGCCAGTATCTTCAGCAAAGCGGATCATTTGAAAGGGAGACTGGTTTTCCTCGAACCGAACCAGCACTTCGTAATGATGCAAGGCCTTGGTTTGCAAGTCGACGATGGGCTGCTGCATGAACCTGAGCTTGTCACTGGTCAGAGCCGAGCGAAAACTGGACATTTTTGCCCCGGTTTCTTTCATCAGAATTTCAAGTGAACGGCTCAGCCCCTCTTTTCGGATGATCCCCGTATCGTCTTGGGCAAATTGCTTAACCGCAAAAGATAGAGCGCTGGCCGCATCCTTGGCGCTCATTTCTGATTTGATCTCAATCGAGCCGCTCTCTACACGAATGCCCTCTTTTTTCGGGTCAAGGGATAACGAGGCCTGTTGCAGCTGGTCAGTAATTGCGCTGGGCTCTACATCTGCCGCATGAAGAATGGCGTATTTTCCATCGCCTTGCAGCCCTGCCGTATCGGCATAGGATTTGGCCCGCAAAATGGCCCCTGTCTGCTCCAGAAATGCTTCGGCAACCTCGCCATCAACCCGAGAAGCAAAGGCTTCCTGCCCCTCCAGCGAGAACAAACTCAGCTTGATTTCCTGACCGGCCTTTTTGGCGCACTGAATGGCCTCCAGGGCCGCATCTTCAAAATTTTGTGCCTCGATCAGGCCAGTGTGCTGGTCGCGCGCCGCCGTCGCAATCGCAGGTCCATTACGGTCTCCATAGGACAGGGTTATACAAACGACGTCTTCTTGCCCCGGGAACCGGCATCCATTGAGCATGATTTGCTCGGTCCCTTCTTCCGTGACACAGCCTATACGCAACGGTCCAAAACGTTTGACAGTTTCCAGGCTAGCCAACAAATATCGCACCAGACCTGCATCACAGTCAGCGATCAGCGATAACAAAGAACGGTTTAGAAGATTGCTGGCATCGTCTATTGCCATAGGGTGCGCCGCCCCCAGAGCAAAGCTAATCACGCCTTGTCTGTCCACTTCCAATAACAGATCAGCCCCTGCGAAGGCAAAGGCCAAAAAGCGGTTACGTTGCTCTGTCGTGTTCATCACTCATTCCTTAAAAAAAGAGTGTGATGCGCGAAAGTTGTCGCAATGTTAAAATACGGCTCTAAATAACATGATAGGCCCCCTAAGCCGCCATGGCCGCAACACTGCGGCGCGACAGTACATTGGCTTCCTTGTCACCCTGATACTGCTTCACAATACGTACCAGCACCGCAAAATGCGCACTGATCTGTTCATAGTCATCTCGCTCCTGGCCCAAGAGAGCCAACAGATCTTCGCTTTGCTCTTCTATGCGGCTTTCCAGCATTTGGACCAGCTTGTCCCTGGAGGACTGGAACCCACCTTGTGAAGCGTATGAACGCGCCCCCAGAAGCAACGTAATGGCGTTCTCCATCAGAACGATATCGTTCTCGACAACATCCCTTTTGATATCCGGCATGGTCTGCCGGCCGGTCACGCTGCCCCGCTTGCGCGGTAAAACCCGGTCAACCATTTTCTGGATACGCTGCATGTGTTCGTCCCAGACCTTGCCACATCGGGAACGCTGTGCCGACAGGCGCTTGCCCCAAGCCCCGGCGGGATCAACCTCAAACTCGCTGAGCCAGCCATTGGTCAGGTCAATAAAGTTCTTCAGGCTGGCAACCGACTGATCCGGATCACATTTCTGGTTTCTTTCCCACTTGAAATCATTGAGCCAGATATCATTTTGATCCAGCAGCGCATCCCCCACCACCTTAAGTTCGGTCTTGATCATAACGCGGTCATTGGAATGACCGGTCACCTTTTCTACAGCCCGAAATACTTGAAAGGGATGCAGAAGCCGACTGGCCACCAAGAACAGAACATAAGGGGTTATTTCCGGACTTTCCACAATCAGGTGTTCATTAAACTCGCGCAAAGGAGCAAGGTTCTCATCGTCCAAATTCTTTATGTTATCTGCCCACCCGCCAAAGAAATCTTCCAATTCGTCAGAACGATTCATCAGGGACAGCAAAATTGACAATTGTGCCTGTTCGTCTTCCCCAAATTTCTTGATCAGTGTGTTGCGACCCTTTTTGGTTTCCATGAGTTCCCGATAGGCAGCAACCATGGCGGCTCGAATGTCGGCCAAGGTCTCTTTCCCCGACAACCAGGCCGCGGCCCGCACCGGATCCAGTTCCCGCAAATAATATTCCCAAACATCGTGCAGCAAGGTTGCACTGATTTGATCGCAACGCCTTGCTTTCTCAACAACCAAAGGCTTTACAACCGAAAAAATCTCTTCCCATCGGTCTTCCTGGGGCACCGCATCGGCACAGCCAAGCAAGGTAAGTAAATCGTCATAGGGTAGTTTAGGCTCTCCATCGGCCTTGGCAGCCAAAATTGTCATCACCAAAGTCTGACGATGCTTTTCAGATAATGCTGAAAAAAGCGCCTGAAGCTGCCCCATTTTATTGGCAGGAATCGCCATCATTTCCACCTGATACCCCGAAAAATATTTCGCATTATGGGTGACAGTGTATTAACGCTCGATTTATAGGCCTTCTGAACGAGTTGCACAGGGCAATTTTAACACGACTTTCAAGCCGCCAAGGTCGCTGTCTTTCAGCCAGAATTCTCCGCCATAAGCCCCAACAAGGTCATTAACGATAGACAGCCCCAGACCAGACCCCGGAGCACTTTCATCCAGTCGTTCACCCCTGGCCAAAACAGTTTTGCGCTTTTCGACAGGTAATCCTGGGCCATTGTCCTCCACGCTGATTTCCATGCTCAGTTTTGACGATTGCTTGGCACAAACCCGCACAATTCCATTGGACCATTTACAGGCATTTTCCATCAGATTGCCCAGGAGTTCGTCCAGATCCTGCCTTTCACCACGAAAAACCAGTTCCTTGGGAACCTGGGTTTCAATGGTAAGGTTTTGCTCTTTGAAAAGTCGTTCCAGAGTCCGCTGCATGTCTGATACGGCCATATATACCGGCGTTCGCGCCCCGATAACCTGTGCCCTGGCCGCCGCGCTGGCACGGCGCAAATGGTGATCAACCTGACGCGCCATGGTTGATGCCTGTCGCTGCACCAGCTTTTCCAGCCCGGTTTTATTAGGGCTGGTTTCATTCAACAGGACTGAAATCGGGGTCTTCAAGGCATGGGCAAGATTGCCCACGTGGGTACGCGCCCGCTCGACAATTTCTTTATTGTGCCCCAACAGATTGTTCAGCTCTTCGGCCAATGGCGTCAGCTCTGCCGGATAGGCTCCCTCAACCTTTTCAGCCTCCCCCTCGCGCACATCGGCAATGGCCTTTCTAATTTTATAGATAGGGGCCAGGCCAATACGGACCTGGATAATAACAGCCACCACCAATCCGGTGGCAAACAAGCCCAACGTCCAGGCAACCACCATGCGGAATCGGGCAATTTCCTTATCGCCGGGGCGCCGGTCGGCGGCTGCCGTTATGGCCATCACGCTTACCTGATCGGGCAACCGCACCACCCGCGTTAGCGATCGCAAAGGCTCATTATCCGGCCCCACCAGCTCTGCCTTGATATTGGTGCCGGCCTTGTCCGTAGCTTGTTTGAGGATGTTTTGGGGAATACTCAGCTCGCTATCAAACAAGGATTCCGAGCGGGCGATTTGTTCCTGCTTCCCCTTTTTTACGATCGGGGTGATTTGCCAATACTGACCAGAAAACGCCCGTTCAAACCGGGGATCACCCGGGGTACGGGTCAAATAAAACTTCCCATCCGAGGAAATTTCCGAAAACGCCGCCAGCGATTCAATAACCGCATTCAAGCGCTCGTCATCCACCCGATGGACCGAACGGCGATATTGAGTGGTCAGCACAAAGGCGCCGGCAATCAACAGGGCAACGGTCCACAACGCCGCCCCGGCAATCAATCGACCTGCCAGAGAATTACTAGGCTTCACGGTCAGCCGCAGCCGGGTCCACCAGACGATAGCCAAGCCCCCGCACCGTCAAGATACGGTCAATGCCGATTTTCTTTCTCAGGCGGCCGACAAAGACTTCGATGGTATTGGAATCCCGGTCAAAATCCTGATCATAAATATGCTCCGTCAGTTCCGACCGGGAAATCACCCGGTTGGTGTGATGGGACAGATAACTGAGAAGACGAAACTCATGCGAGGTCAGCTTGACCGGCGCGCCATTCAGGAAAACCCGGGCACCGCGGGTATCCACGGAGAGATCACCGATTTCAATGGTGGAGGTCACATGCCCGGCGGCGCGACGCACCAACGCCCTTAACCGGGCCAATAATTCTTCGGTATGAAAAGGTTTGGTTAGATAATCATCGGCACCAGCATCAAAACCAGCAACTTTCTCGCTCCAACGGTCACGCGCTGTCAGAATCAGTACCGGAAAGGTCAGTCCGGCCCGCCGCCAGCGTTCCAAAACCGTTACCCCGTCGATTTCCGGCAAACCCAGGTCCAACACAACAGCGTCATAAGGTTCTGTTTCCCCAAGGAAAAGCCCTTCTTCACCGTCAAATGCCTTATCAACCACATAACCGGAATCTTCCAACGCAGAAACCAGCTGGCGGTTCAAATCCGGGTCATCTTCAACAACCAAAAGCCGCATATCAGTATCCTCTAGATCCTAAAACCCTGCCCGTTCGAGCATCTACGCGCACTTCCACCATCCGACCATCATGGCTGATCATTTTGACAACGTATTCCCGTTGCCCACCGGCCCCTCGGGTCAGATAGGTGGTACTGTGACGCAGACTGGGATACCTCTGTTTGACAATGCGCAATGCCTTTCTGGCACACATCACATCACCACTCTTGCACGCATTGCGCGCCTGCTCACCCGTAAAGCGCTGAGCAAAGATTGATCGGTCTTTTGCCAAGGCCGGCTGGGCCAGAAGGGCACTGCCTAGCAGCAAGACCGATAAGAGTATGGAGTTCTGTATCCTCATAATCACGATATTGCCCCAAGGGTTCTGAACCACATGTGAACACCTTATACACCTAAATCCTTACGGGGGTTATGGTGCTCTTTTGGTTCCCACTCAGCAATATATTTTTTTAGACTTGGATCGACACTCTTGGGAAGTACGATCATCAAGCGCACCAAAAGATCGCCGGTCTTGCCCTTCTTCGAAGGAACGCCCTTGCCTTTCAGGCGTAACACTTTTCCAGAAGAAGTATTGGGCGGCAAGGTCAGGCTGACCGTACCGGCCGGCGTGGGCACCGAAATTTTACCCCCGGCCACGGCTTCCTTAAGGGTGATCGGCAGGTCCAGATGAATGGTATTGCCTTCGCGCTTGAAATATTTATGTGGCTTGACCTTGATCTCAACAATCGCATCACCGGGTGGGCCACCGCCTGTGCCAGGATTGCCCTGCCCTCTCAGCCGAAGAAGATCACCGCTTTTTGAACCCGCAGGAATCGTAATCTTGAGCTGTTTTCCATCGCCCATTCTGACCTGTTTGGTGGCACCATTTACCGCTTCCAGAAAGTCCACCGACAAGGTGTAGCGAACATCATCACCCCGAAAGGCAAAGTTCTGACGCCGACCACCGCCTCGCGGGTGAGAGCCAAACAGGTCTGACAGAATGTCAGATATATCCTCAAAGCCGCCAGGGGCGTATCCGCCAGGAAAACCGTGGCCCTGTCCCTGACCAGGAAAGCCCTGGGCCCCGGTTGGGTTGCCCGCAGCATCAATTTCGCCCCGGTCAAAGCGGGCGCGCTCTTCATCATTGTTCAGCAGCGCAAAGGCGGCACTGGCTTCCTTGAATTTGGCCTCAGCCTTGGCATCACCGGGACATATGTCCGGATGATACTTCTTGGCCAATTTTCGGTAGGCCTTGCGGATTTCATCTTTACTGGCGCTTTTGGTCACGCCCAGGGTTTTATAAGGATCATTAACCATCTCATTTCTCCGACACCACACTTATGCTGTGTGGGCGGAAGAAAAAAGGGGTCAGATGTACACAATTTGCCGTGTTTCTATGCCAATCCCGCTTTGTGGTGAAATTTGTGCAACACCAACCTCAAGCGTTGCAGGACGCCCCCCGGGAAATAAGCCATTAATTTCAGCATCCGTATAGCTGGATTGTCGCAAAGAGACCGTTTTTTCACTGACCACTACGCCACTGGCATAAAGGCGCACCCGATAGGCCTCTGGCAAGACGACCAGCGGGATATCCCCTGCGCCCCAATAATCGCCGCCAGTTCTTGCCCGGCGTATCCAGCTAATGTCTGTATTACCGGGACTAACCGACGCGCGTACATGCACAGGCGATGGCAAACGCGACACGCGATCAGCGAATGTGACGGTCAGAGAGGTTTCCTCCAGACTTCCTGGCAAGGCGGTAATGGCGCGGGCGGTAAAGCCAATGGGGATGCCCGTTTCAAAGTCCTGCATGGGCAGAACCTGGCTTGCACCATTTAGCAGCACACAGCGTGCATTTTGGGCAATAGGCGTGTCCAAAGCATCATCAGAGCCAGCCTGTCCACGCAACAGACCGGTAAGGTCATAACGGTTCGCCCCCGTCAGAATGGCGCTTTGAAACTGGATCACTTCCCAAATGCCCGGATCATGCTCTACGGCCAAAACATTGCCGCCGGCAAGCACGTCCTCCTGGGCAAGAGAAGAAAGCGTACCGCCATAAAGCTGCACCGATAATACGGTTCCATAATCCCAGCGGCCCAAAATACCACCGGCACCAACACAACTAACCACCTCGCCCATAATGGCCGGGGTCAGCAGGCGTGCTCTCTCGGCCTGGGTAGCCCCATCCAGCACCAACACATCCCCGGCCCAGGGTTCGGCAAAGGCCACCAGTCTTGGGCCGTTCCGATCACTCTCCCCGGGCAAGAGAGGTAAATCCATAACGGTCAATACCGGTGGGCCGGGGTTGGTCGCAGGGATGCCCGCAAGGCCGGGGCGAGCCCCGGCCACGGGCATAGTGGAAGCTGGGCTTTGCGCCTTTAGGGCCAGTTCACGGTGTACCGCATCATCAACCCCATCTACCCGCCAGACCTTGTTGGCATCCAAAGCGGTTACCCGGATGGCATCCCCCGTTTCCAGCGCCATAAAAGAAGGCGGCAAGGAAATTTTGGCGGAATGGGCCGAAGCGATTGAACGGGCCAATACATCCCTGGCAGAGTCGGCAATAAAGGCACTATCGGTCACCAAGGGCAGCGAAAAATCTATGGTGCGGCGCTGTTGCGTTACGATACCCCTGGCGTTTGCCGAGGCAGGCTGATAATCGGCCCCCTCGTCCGTAAATTGTATGCGAACTTCAATGGGAAGAGTTTCCACGTCCGGATTGGTCAGTCCCGGTTCTTGCGCTGCACGATCAGCAATGAAATCATCGGGGGAAATCGTTGTTATCGTGGTATCAGTCCTGATGTTTTGAAACCGCAAGCCTGCAAAGTCTTCATAAATCTCGACTCCATAAACCGCCAAAATGGCTTCCAGGGCCTCCCGCGCATCCGTCGGCCCCCTGACCACATACCCCGGCACCACTCCTTCAACCTGTGATACATCAATCGTATCAATACCAGCTCTGGCACAAATGTCCTGAATCAATGTGGCCAATGACGACATCCCCATACGGCCATTCAGCCAATGCCCCTTTTCCCAATTGGCCCCATCGGACCAGACATCCAGCAAGGCCGGATATTGTGGGAAAGGGCGGGCATCCCAGGTCCACACCAGTATTTTTGCATCCTCAAGCATCGGCGCGCCATAAACGCTGGAAACCGGGTTATTGCCGCTTGCAGGATCCCAATATGACGTTATCGCCGCCAGATAGGCCCGCTGGATAAAGTCATCCCGTTGCCCGTTTGAAAAATATGGAAACGCGCTTTCTGAGCTTTTGGCGTCAAAAAATACGTTTGGCTGGTTGGCCCCTTTATCCACAGCCGGGCATCCGGTCTCGGTAAACCAGATTGGCTTGGATTGGGGCACCCAGGGCGTAGAGGTGGTGTTTTCAACGCCACCGATCCGGTCAAAATGGGCATTGGACCACCAGGACCGCAAATCCTTATAACGAAACACCCAGGGCTTTGCATACGTCCCGTCCCTGATCGCAGTACGGATCTGATTTAGCCGGTCATCATCGGAGGCATAAAACCAGTCATGGCCCTCGCCGCCCTCAATATTGGAGGCCAGATAGGCAGCATCATAAATGGTGAGATAGGAAGCCGCATCCACATGCTGATTGCCCTCACGCCAATCTGAAAGCGGCACGTACCAATCAACGCCAATAAAATCGATATTGGGGTCAGCCCACAATGGATCCAGATTAAAGAGG
Organism: Robiginitomaculum sp.; assembly: GCA_030949705.1. Lineage (GTDB taxonomy): Bacteria > Pseudomonadota > Alphaproteobacteria > Caulobacterales > Maricaulaceae > Robiginitomaculum_B. Next base: position 80,780 of record JAUZSF010000015.1, read on the forward strand.
ACATCATTGGAGCCATCTTGCGGCTGGTAGCCAAAATATTCTGACCAGTCCGCGGCATAGGATATTTTGGCACCAGGCAAGATGGCACGCACATCGGCGGCCAATTGCTGTAAATGCGCAATGGCTGGAAAGTTTCCTGACCCATCGCGCAAAGACGTCAAGGCGCGCAGTTCGGACCCGACCAGAAAGGCATCCACCCCACCGGCAATGGCGCACAAATGTGCATAGTGCAGAATAAAGCGGCGATAAGACCATTCATTAGGCCCGCAATAGGTAATGGTTTGCCCATTGATCGAAAAATCTATCCCCACTGCCGTGCCAAAAAACTGATCAATCTGGGCAATGACGGCATCCGTTTTGTCCACGGTGCCGCTCTGTCCGGGGGCGGGAAAAGACGTAATCCTGCCCCGCCAGGGAAAGGCTCCCTGCTCTGTTCCTCCATAAGGATCTGGCAAGCCATTGCCCGCCGGAATGTCCATTAAAACAAAGGGATAAAATACGACTTCCAACCCCCGACCTTTCAGGGAGGCAATGGTTTGCAGTACCGTGGCATCAGCAGGCGTGCCTCCAAATACCGGGCGCAGCTCCGCATCCAGAGACACCAGAGGCACTTGCGTGCGGTCCAGCCCCTGCACCGCCCAACTGAGGGGTTGGGTTTGCTTGAGATTGTCTTCGACCTTTGGCTGAAGCTGGGTATTCCCACAGCGCAGATCATCACCAAACCAGCTGGTAACCAGCGAAACGGTTTTGCAATTGGGCAGGTGTGTTTGCAAATTATCCAAAGAAACTTCAACATCCGTGCGCCCTTTAAAGGCATGAACATTTTCCGTTCGCGAACGCCCCGGACCAAGATTGGTGGTGATCGGCTCGGTCGCATAAATAAATTCGCCAGACCCGGGAATGAGAGACACGCCCTGGATCTGTTCTTCCACATTCACCGTTCCCAACACTTTGGGGGTGCGAAAAACCTCGAATGAAAATTGTGGAATGCGGTTGCCAAATTCCTCCAAGGACAGGTCTTCGAAAACCACATAGGCCAGCCCGCGAAAGGCCGGTGTATTCTGGCTACCCTCTTTGATTTCAATCAATGGGTCCGGCAATTGTGTTTCTGTGCCGGTATAGACCCGCATACTAGTCAAAGTACCCTCAAAGGCCGCCCCATCGGCCCAAATACGCCCGATCCCGTCAATTTCCCCCTCGCACAGACCAATGGCCAGGCTCAACGTGTATTTACGCTCTGAAATACGCGGGCCACCCTTGCCCCCGGCGCGGCGATTGATCTGATGCTCGATGGGTTGATCGGCCCAGATCACCTGGCCACCAAGACGCACCCGGCCATAAACGACCGGCATGGGCGCTCCATCGGTGGAGGAGAGAACGTGCAGTTCTTCAAGGCGCGCCCCGGTATCGCGGCGTTTAGACAGAAGTGAGGAAATCGCGCGGGCGGCAAAGCCCTGCGCCACCGTGGTGGCGGCGCGCTGTGCAAAGGTAAGTGCGAGTTGTGCCATAAATGATCCGTATCAATCTGGAAATCTGAAGGCGGTAATGCGCCTTTGCCACCAGGGCGTGAGCGAGGTTTCACTGACGCTCTGCCCCCAATAGGCATGAATAATGCGCAAGGGCGCGGACATGATGGCACAATGCTTGGCCACATGCTTTGGCGAAAACCGAAACAGCAACACATCCCCGGGGCCGACGCTTTTTATTGGAATTTCGGCCAGATAGTGCTGCGCCGCCTGCAACAGGGTATCGGCATCATCCATTTCCGCCCAATGCATGCCATAGGCCGGGATTTCAAATGGCTCCGGTCCATAAAGATGGCGCCAAACCCCGCGTACCAACCCCAGACAATCACTGCCGACCTGACACAGGCTGGCCTGGTGCTGATAGGGCGTTCCAATCCATTTTCTGGCTTCCACCAGCGCTGCCTGTTGCAGGGAGCCGCCTTGTTGCGTCATCGGCTTTGCACGGGACCGGCAATCAGCGAATCATTACCCGGCATGAACGGACAACCCCGAAAATGCAGAACATTGGCAAATTTCCCGGAACAATGGGCCAGCGACTTGTTACAGCCCGCCACGACGCTCATGGCATCCCCGACGGCAATGGGCTTTACCGGCAGTGCCGCCAGCGTGAAGACGTCCTCAGCCCCATTTTGGAAATACTGGGATATGCGTGCCGTCTGGCCCGCATTCTGGCCATCAATCCAGGTAATGGTGCCGGCGGAGAACCAGTCATTTTGTGGGGCATTCAACGATGCCACACTAAACTGGGCCTCGTCCAGAACCTGCAATACATTGGCCTGAAACGTAAAAGTGGAAATGTCTTTGGTGCAACGACTGTCCCCCAATTCGGCATCGCACCGTTTTGAAAACACCCGACCAAAGGATCGGCTCAGCTTGCGTGCTGGCCCAGTAATTTCCGCCTCAAAGGCATGTTCCTTGCGGGTAATGTCGCCAATTTCACCAGACCAGATCCCGACACGCTGGGCCGTATCCAGCCAATCCACACGCCAGATTTCTATCTTTGCCTGATCATATTTGCCCCGATCAATATCATCGGCAGAAATCCCAGACTGGGTCAGCGCGCCGGCCGCCATGCCCGTATTCGCGGCAAAGCCAATGGCGCTCTCGATGACCCCCGGGTTCAGGCCCGCGCCAGCACTCCAGAGCAGATTATCAAAATAAAGATCGCAATCATGCTCGGTAAAGCCCAGCACTACGCCGTCTTTGCGAATGATTTTCCAGCACCAGCACAAAGTGGTGGCCCCACTATCCAGCTTGTCCTGAAAGGCCTGGGGAATATTACGCATCAGATCCGCACCTCAATGATAGGGATGGAAGGCACCGCCCCCGCATTGAAGGCCTCCAGCGTGATATTCAAAAAAGCGGTGTCAAAACGCACAGGCACATCAAATTCAAATCCGGCGGTAATTTGCGTGCCGCTTGTCGGGGCCGCGTTCAAGAAGCTAAGCGTGCCCAGGGTATAATCCACGCTATAGTCCACGCCCTCTTGTTGCAGCGCCCCATCCAGCGCCACCAAAACCGTGCCCTGCACCGGTTTGGTGATCGGACGCGCATAGGAAAACGGCCCTTCTTCATAGATTTTCTGAAGAGTGAATGTGCTGGTCGCCCCATCGCCAATCCCAAGGCTCTGATCACTTGGCGTCGGCGACGCCGATGGCAAAGCCGAGGTATAGTCGGCAAAGTCTTTCCATCTAAATCCATAGAGTTGGCCGCGTCTGGCCTCAAAAAAAGCCAGCACATCGTGCAGATTATCCAGTGATCTTATCCCAAGCCCTGCATCATAACGCCGCCGCGCATGTTGCCAGGGCGAATTGCGCTCTTCGGCGCCGGAGACCAGATTGATGATTTCCGTGCGCCGCTCCGGCCCGCCCGAAGAGGAAAAGGAAACCGAAACCGGAAAGCGAATTTCATGAAAATTGCTCACAGACGGCTCCTTCCATTTTCAACGGCGCGGGCCAGAATGGCCGAGATTTGCCCTTGTGAGCGGCGAAATGAGTTCACATCAGCGCCTTCCCCAAGATTGAAATTCACCACCACCCGTACGCCGCCGACATTGTTATCAATGCTGCCTGCGCTATTGGGGCGAAACAGCTCTGGCCCCCGCTCGCCCACCAGATAGGCACCACCCGGCAAGACCGGCCCGCCATCAGCACGCGCGCCGGAAAAACCGCTTACGGCCTGGCCCAGCACACTGCTAATGGCGCCACCAATCACCTTGTTGATGGCCACGCGCGCCAGATCATTCAAAATAGACTCGACCATGCGACGAAAAGAAAATTCACCGGTGCGCGCCGCCCGTTCCAGTTCAGAGGAAATGCGCCGCCCGGCCCCGGGCAAAACTTTCGCCAATGGCGTCGGCGGCCTGGCGCGCCGGGCCATCGGCCAGGGCCTGCAACGCATCACCAGCGTTGTTTATGGCATCCGTATTGGATGAGGGGTTAGTGGGGTCCATCGGTTTGTACCTGTTCTTGTTGGTCTGGAAATTGTGCCATGAGCGCCCCCAGCGCCGCCCGATCGGCATGGCCGCTCTGGGGATGATGCAGGCAACGCCATTCCAGTACCGAGAGTGACCAGAATGGTGCCGGCGCGATACCAAAATGCCGCTGGGCGGCAAACAGCATTTGCCGCCATGGCAACATGCTTAGATATCCTTCATGGCCGAGGAAAATGCCTGCGCAATGGCCGAGGCGGTTTGCGCCGAGTCAATATTGGCAGCCTGCAGTTCAGCTTCGCTCAGCGGATTGCCACCACCCATCAACAGGGCTTCCAGCACCATCAAGACATCCGCCGCCCTGAGTTGGCGCAGTCTGGCCGACAAATCATCCAGGCTGGTGGTTTCCAGCGCCGTTTCGATCTGTGCCAATGCCCCCAAAGTCAGGCAAAGCGCATAGGTTTTCCCATTAATGCTAAGGCCGGTTTCGCCACGGGCGCGGTTGATCATACTCATATTGGCGTAAAGCTGATATTGCCGGCCGAGGCTAGGGTCAGGCTGTAAACCGCTTCGCCATCAAAATCGCCCGCATATTCAAGCGCCGCGATCTGCATTACGCCATCAAGGATGCCAAAGGCCGGGATGACCAATTGCCAGCGCCGGGCCTCTTGCGCAAAAAACACACTGCGAATGGCCACGTCCGCCGCCGTATCGGTAAACACGCCCGAGCCGGAAACCGAGAGCGATTTCACCCCCGAGCCGGGCAATAGCTCGCGCCACGCCCCCACACTGTCGGCATTGGTAGTATCGACGGTTTTGGCATTCAGGGAAATGGTACGGGCACGCAGGCCCGCCATGGAAACAAAGGTGGAGGAGCCGGCCGGATCCTCCAGTTTAAGCAAGATGTCCTTGCCGCGCTGCATCGTCATGAGCAGTTCCTTTTCAGGTTAGGTTAAAATTTCGGTGACCGCACGCAGGTTGAGGATCGCCTCAAACGTGCGACTGTTTCGAATACGAAATACGTCGGCAAAAATGGTGCGAACACTGACCAATTGGTGCCCATCCAAAGGCACGGAGGCCCCGTTGATGGCCCCGCGCAAAGCATGAAGACCGTCCAGGGCTTCACGTCTGCCGCCATATTGCGACCAGACCTTCAGGGTCATCTGATGTTCCAGCGCCCCCGGCCAGTCCCCATTGACGGGCCGCACACTGGCCCGGTCAAAAGTGGCAAAAGGAAACACCGGCTGTTCGGGCACATCATCATAAACCCTAAGCGGGCTGCCAAATATTGCGGTGGTAGCCGGGTCTGCATTCAGCACGCCTAGCAGCGCCTTTTGCAAAGCCCATTGGGCATTTGTGCTCATCAGAACGTGTCCTCGCCCTCAATTTCCAGAAAATCACCGGCACCGATTTTGCGCCGGAACCGGGACAGCACCCTGAGAGCCCTTTGGTCGATGACCAGACGCATGGGGTCGGGGTAATCCGGGGCCCAGCGCAGGGTGATGATCGCCCTTTGGGCAAGGCCGGTTTGACCATTACCCCCATCACGGCTGACGGATTTCCATCTGACCTGCGCCCAGACTTCGCGAAAATCCGTCCAGTTTCTGGCTTGTCCGCCGCCCGCATCGGGGATGAGCACAAGCTGTTGCACCATGACCCGCTGGTCCAGCTTCACCGCCGCCATCACAATCGAACGTCCGTAAACGGGGCCAGCAAAGCCTGTGCGCGCAAGGGCAAAGCCCCACCGGTTTCGCCCCGGTGCTCGTAAAGGTCCCGCACAATCAGCATAATCGACATACGAAAGGAGGCCGGAACGAAGCTGGTATCAACGCCATAGCCCGCCACAAAATCGATCTGGATTTCTTCGGCAGGCTGCATGAAGGCCGGCCGGGGAAAGGCAGGCAAGGCGATCACCCGCGCCCGGTTCACATCCACATAATAATCGCCGGGGTCGACCAGCGACGCGACTCCCATAGCATCTATGGACTGTACTTGGGTGATGGAAATGAGCGGACGGATCGCCAGGGCAATAATGCCTTTCTCCGGCCAAATCTTCAGATTTTGGCGCAAAGTTCGTGCTATTAAGGCCCGCCCTGTCGTCTGCTCAACGGCTTCGGTGGCGGCCCGGATGAGGTCCGCAACCAAGGCATCATCATGGCTGGAATCCAGTTGTAAGAAGGCCTTGGCTTCGGCCAGGCTGACTGGCTCCATCGCTGCGGGAACCAACACTTGCACGCTCATGGCAAGCTCCTAGAAAAAGAGAATAAAAAGGGGGGCGGGCAGACCGTGAATTCCTCGCCAGCCTGCCCGCGATCCGCCAATAGCGTCAGGGGGGATTAGCTAACGGCGAATTTCAGAAGTTTGATGGCGTTAAAGTCCTGCACGCCGCCGCCCACTTTTTTTGTCGTATAAAAAAGCACGAACGGTTTGGAGGAATACGGATCGCGCACCACCCGCACCCCGGCACGATCAACGATCAGATAGCCACGGCGAAAATCACCAAAGGCAATGGCGTTTGCCCCGGCGGCAATATCGGGCATTTCCTCAATCTCGGTCACCGCATAGCCAAGCAGCGTAGAGGGCTGGCCCGCCAGGCTGGCCGGTTGCCAGATATAATTGCCATCGGCGTCCTTGAACTTGCGAACCGCCGACACCGTGCGCCGGTTCATGACAAAGCGCGCCCCGGGGCGGTACACGGCCTTGGGCGCATAGATCAGGTCAATCAGGGCATCAATCGGATCAGTGCTGGCAAAGGCACCGGCAGCGCCTGTGGCCACATAACCAATTTCGCCCCAGGCCTGCGTGGCGTTGGCGGTGTTGGTATAGGCCAAAAACCCTTTTGGCTTGCCAACGCCGTCGCCATTGACAAAGGCGGTGGTTTCCTGGGCGGCGAAGACGTCCTGCACTTCGGCGGCCAGCCATTGGTCAATGTCGGCAAAACTGTCATCCAGCAAAGCCTGGGTTGCCGCCGGCATGGCGTAGAGTTCTGCCGCCGGAAAGGCGATGAGATCCAACGTAGGCGTTAGGGTTTCCGGGCGGGCCGCGGTTTCCCCGGTCCAGCCCGCCGATGCGCCCCCGCGGCTAATCGGTTTTTTATAGTTGGAGGATCCGACCTGACGCACTTCGGCGATTTGGCGCATGGGCGAGGCATCTTGCAATAATTGCGTAATCTGCTGGGCCGTTTCATCAGGCGCCACAAAGCCACCATCGGGGTTTGAGCCGATTGAAAGCTGTTTTGATTCCAACAACTTGCTGACATCACCATGGCGCATATACTGTCCCCAGGCCTGTTTGCTTTCGCTGGGCGCATTGGCTGCACTGATATCCAATACCGGGCGCTGTTGTTGCAGTTTCAATCGATCCATAGCGGCCTTTTGCTCGGTCAAGGCCTGGTCAATGCGGTCCACTTTTTCGATGCTCAGCACATCTGCGGTTTGTTTTTTTTCAATTTCGGCCAGGCGTTGATCATTGGCCTCTTTGAAGGCTTCGAAGGCGCTGCGAATTTCATTCATCTCATAGCCATTCGAAGACGGCACAGGGGCCATCTTGTTTTCTTTTTTCACAATTTTCCTCATGAGGTTAGGTTAGCTGGCCAGGGAGGCGGCCACAGGGTTCGCCACAAAACGGTCGGGCGCGTTGACAATGCGCAACCGTGCCTGTGGCAGCATGGGAAAGGTCACGATGGACACCTCCCATAATTCAATTTCGAGTAATTCACGGACTTGTGTCCGCTTGCGCGCCCGGCGGGTTCTAAAGCCGATTGATAATCCATCAATGGCCCCGCGTCGCACCAGGGCAGAGGCCGTGCGCCCAAGGGGGCCATCTGAAAACATGCGCCCTTTGACCCATAACCCCTGATGATCTTCCAAAATGGAATCCCAGACCCCGATGGGTTCGCTGGCATCATGCTGGAACAACATGCGAACCCCGGGCGCCCCTTTGCTGATCAAAGAGGCGGCAAAGGCCCCTCGCCGAACCAGATCAAAGGCAAGATCCTGTCGGTCAAAAAGCGAGGCATAGCCTTCGATAGGGATAGTTCCTTCATTTTCCTTCATATCTGTAATACTTTCATATAAACGTCACGGAACAGGCCAATATTTCAGTTGCGGCTAAGGCGTTCTTCTATTCGATTTAACGAGGCCCGCGCCTGGACCACTTGGACTTCCAGACGGGTGAGACGCTCTGCAATGCCGTCCTGATTGGCCGTACGCCGCTCCAACTGGTTAATCCTTTCGGCGGCGGCCCCGGCCCATAAAAGCGCCGCTGCGCTTTGCAAAACCACTGTTAAAATAAGGGCCAGGCTGATATGATTGCCCATTGTAAACCGCCCGGACTGCGCGGCTGAAAGATCGCTCATCATGTTTCCTTTGTCCCTTGTGGGAATAAACCGGCCAAGGCGCGCTTTTCCGCATCACTAAGAAAATCGGCTTTGGACAACCGCTCCCATCGTGCGCCCACATCTTCGCAAAGAGCCGGAATATTATCTTCGTCCACCTGTATGGAAACGTCGCCGCCCATCCATGAGGATAACCAGCTTTCAAAGGAACGCGCCGTTTTACGCACTAATGGCAACACCGTTTGCCGCCAGAATGCCAAATTGGCCTCACGATAGTTCGCATATGTATTATCTCCCGGAATGCCCAGCAACATTGGCGGTACGCCAAAGGCCAAAGCGATCTCCCGGGCGGCGGCGTGGCGAGATTGCAAAAACTCCATATCGGCCGGGGCATGGGACATGGGCTTCCAGTCCAGACCACCTTCCAAGAGCATTGGGCGGCCTGCGTTTTGCGCCCCCTGATGCACATCAGCCAGTTCGGCCTTTAGCCGTTCAAACTGTTCGTCACTTAACCGTTCACTGGAGCTGGCCGAAAGCACCAGCGCCCCGGATGGCCGCGCCGCATTATCAAGTAGGGCCTTGTTCCACTTGGCCCCGGCATTGTGAATATCCACCGCAAAGGCGGCGGCCTCCAGCGGGCTTTGGCCGTAATAATCATTGGCCGGGTTAAACAGGCGCATATGCAGGATCGGGCTTTGATCGGTATGGGCGTCCCGCACAAAGCGTATTTTTCGCCCGCCAGCGCTATACTCCCATCCCCCCGGCGCGCCGCCCCCCCTGGGAATTACCTTCATGCGATCCGGGCGCAAGGCATACAGCTCACGCGGCTGACCATCCAAAATTGCGGCCTCGATATAGCCATTACCGGAAAGCAGCAGATAGCCAAAATGGGCCTCCAGCAATTCGGCATAGTCCTGATCCACATTGGGTCGAAGCAGCAAGTCATTGATTTTCCGGCTCTTTGCATGCATGCGTACCGAGGCCGCCGCCTCGGCAATCATGCGCACACACCGATAGACGATGGCGTTTCGCGCGAACCCTTCCTGCGCCAGTGCAAGATAATTTCGCGGTGTCCAGGCGGCCTGTCCCTGCATATTCAAAGCAATCAGCTGGCGTGCCGCGCTGGCTTTTTCCTCCGGTGGGCGGGCAAAGCTTCTGGATAGAAATTCAAGCATAGTTTCCTCATATCAAGGCCCGCAGGCGCGGCCCGTGTTTCAAATCCAACACAAGTGATGTGATCGCCCAGACCAGCGCATCGACACGATCGGGACTGTTTGTTGCGGTAAACTCGACGGCGCCAAAGGTGCACATTTGATCTTCCAACAAGGCAAAGCGTCCGCAATGTTGCACCCGCCCCTGTTCATAAAGTGCGGCCACCGGCGTGGCCCGCACATGTTTTGCCCGGCTGGCATGGACCAGTTTTATCGGCGCGTCCGGATTGGCCAGCCCCAATACCGTGCGCACCATTTCCCCGCCCTGATTGGCCTCGGCAACGATCTCATCGGCATCAAAATCCTCATAGGCCTGCATGGCGGCTCGTGCCCAGGCTTCGGGGTGCACGCCCTGTACTGTGCGGTCCGCCAGCACCCAGGCATGGGCGCAGCCCGCCCGACGGGTCATCCCGGCGACAATAATGCCGCATTCGGCGGCCCTAGCCCCGACACTGGCCGGTGGATCCACGGCAACCACAATGCGTTCCATTGCGGGCGCGCTGGTACAAAAAGTGGCCGCGATCTGATCGCGGTTCCACAGCGCCCCGGTCGGATCCTCAACCAGCTCACCGTTCAGTTCCTGACGTCCCAGCAAGGTCCCGCCATAGCGACTTTCCACCTCCTGAACAAAACTGTCCGGCAACAGCCGGTTATCGCAGGTTCTGGCCCGGCTGGTGACCGTCAAAGGATCGCTCAGCATTTGTCTTAACGGCTCTATGGGCCGGGGCGTGGTGGTTACCACCATCCGAGGAGACTTTCCCAGCCGCAGACCAAAGCGCAGCATGTCTCTGGTTTTGTCTATGTGGGTCCAACTGCAAAACTCATCACACCAGGCACTTTCAAATTGTGGCCCGCGCAGAGAATCCGGATCCTCCGACGAGAAAATGTAGGCCACGGCCCCATTTGGCCATTCCAGACGCCGCCGCGAAGACGAAAACACTGGCCTTCGGTCCGCCGCACTGCAACGGCGCAGGCCGGAATCCCCCTCAATCATAACTTCTCTGGCGTCCAGCAGGGTCGGTGCAACCAATGCCACCCGATGACATCCCCGTCCTCCCAGTGGACTATTGCCCTCGATTTGCGCTCTGATCCATTCCGCCCCGGCGCGGGTTTTACCGCTGCCCCGTCCGCCCATTAACAACCAGGTTTTCCACGCCCCCGGAGGCGGCAATTGGTTTTCCCTGGCCCAAAACGGCCAATATCCGGCCAGATATCGTAATTGCGCCGGGCTTAGCGATTGCACAAATGCCCGTATTTTTTGCGGCCCCAGACGCGTGATATATTCTGCACACAACACCTGCGTATGGTCTGCCAAAGGCGCACTCCCTCGAGAGCCCGCCTACCCTCGTTTAGTATTCATGATCATATGGTCCATACGGTCGAGAATTGCCGCGACACAGTCTTATGAACGTGCCGGGCCGCATTTCCTGACCATGCCTGAAGTCTACCCGACCAGCGTCACCGTTGGTTTTCTTTTTAAGATAGCCAAAATAGAGATTTAATATCTGATGGTTATGGATTTACAAAAGTAGGGATGTTGATCTTTATCCCCGCTTTGTCGCCAATTCAGCCCTCGCCCGGCCAAACAATGAGATAATTCTCAACATCATCGGGGGAAATATCGGCTTCGCTGACCGTGCGATCCCGCACCGACATGCCAGCCTGGTGAATGCTTTCCGGATTGCCGGTAATAAGGGGGTGCCAGGGGGGCAGATCAAAGCCTTCAAAGACCAGACGATAAGCACAGGTTTTGGGCATCCAGTCCAACGAGCCCAGATTATCAGGCGTCAGGCTGACACAATCGGGAACCCGGACACAGCGATTGGCATAATCCGTACAACGGCACTCTGTGCGGTTGAAAAATTTACAGGCAATATTGGTGTCAGCAATTTTACCGGTGTCTTCATCTTCCAGACGGATCATGCAACATTTGCCACAACCATCGCAAAGAGATTCCCATTCTTCATGAGTCATATCATCGAGGGCTTTGGTGCGCCAGAATGGATTGGGCTGAAACGTGTTCATAAGTGTTATGGTATTTACTGCTGATCAAATTCTTGCCGTTATTAAGTGCTCTTGGTGAACCATGCCAGCTTTTCGCGCCGATATTTTAAATACAGAAGAAAACAAACGCAGCATCCGGCTGAAATGGATCGGCGCGACGGCCTTGTTTTTTCTCATCCTGATGGCATTGGGCGCCTTGATAATCTGGCGTCATTTTTTTGCAGACATCCCCTCTCTGCCCACCGATTTGAACCAGTTATGGACCATGGAACGCGCGCCTTCATTGGTGCTGCAGGATAAAGAGGGCAAACCATTGGCCTCTCGCGGGCCACGCTATGGTCACGAAGTCAAACTGGCAGACCTGCCCATCTATGTGCCCCAGGCCTTTATGGCCATCGAAGATCAGCGGTTTTACGAACATAACGGCATTGATGTACGCGCCATCACCCGGGCAGCTCTGGTCAATGCCCGTGCGGGAAGAACCGTGCAGGGTGGCTCGACAATCACCCAGCAATTGATCAAACTCTTGTTTCTGACGCCCCGGCAAACCTTCAAGCGCAAGGTGCAGGAAATGTGGCTGGCCATGGCGCTGGACAAGCGATTGAGCAAATCCGACATTCTGGGGCTGTATCTGAACCGGGTTTATTTTGGCAGTGGCGCCTATGGCATTGATGCCGCTGCCCAGCATTATTTTTCAAAACCTGCCGCCGAATTGACCTTGCCCGAGGCGGCCCTGTTGGCGGCCTTACCCAAGGCCCCCAGCCGTCTGGCCCCGGACCAGAACCGCGAAATGGCACAAAAGCGCGCCAATCTGGTGCTGCGGACGATGAAAGACGCAGGCTATATCACCGACGAACAAGCCCAATTGGCACTATCCGAACCACCTGAACTGAAACTGCGGGACCGCACGAACAGCTATGGCTATATTTTTGACATGGTCACCAAAGACGTACAGGCGCTGGCCGGCAGCAGCGCCAAAGACCTGGTCATCACTTCAACCATTGATCACAGCCTGCAAGATACAGCGCGGCAAATCCTGCAAAAGGCATTAGAGAAAAACCAGAAGGCCCTGAAAGTCAGTCAGGGAGCCATCATCGTTCTGGACATGAAGGGGGCTATCCGGGCACTGGTAGGCGGGCGTTCCTATGATGAAAGTAAATTCAACCGCGCCACCCAGGCTTTGCGGCAACCGGGGTCGGCCTTCAAGCCCTTTGTCTTTGCCGCTGCCTTTGAAAAAGGCATTGATGTGGATGCGGTGCGGTATGATGAACCGGTCGAAATTGAGGGTTGGGCACCGCAAAACTATGGTGGAAAATTCCGTGGCCGGGTCACCCTGCGTGATGCGTTCAAGCGCTCTATCAATACGGTGGCGGTACAGTTGACCGAGGAAGTCACCCCCGCCGCCGTGACGGCCCTGGCCATACGCTTTGGCATTCGTGAAGACCTCAAACCATTGCCTTCCATTGCGCTTGGCGCACAGGAAGTCAATTTGCTGGAACTGACCCGCGCCTATGGCGTGTTTGCCAATGACGGGGCCTTTCACTCTACCTATCTGATCAGCGATATTGAAACCACGCGGGGGGAAAAACTCTATACACGCCCACCGATCCCGCCGGTGCAGGTATATGAAACCGCTCTGGCGCGCAAAATGACCTCGCTGATGCAGGAGGTTATTCTGGATGGCACCGGGCGCAGGGCGGCTCTGCGCGGCGGGCGACCCGCCGCTGGGAAAACCGGTACCAGCCAGAATTGGCGAGATGCCTGGTTTGTGGGTTATAGCGCCGATTACATTATTGGCGTCTGGATCGGTAATGATGACAGCAGCCCGATGAAACGGGTTACCGGCGGCGGTCTGCCGGCCAGAATATGGCGTGACATCATGACCAAGGCTGAAACCGGCAAGCCCATACGGGCGCTCAATGCCCCTCCGCCCCATTTGCGCTCTGAAACCGATGAAAAACTGGCCGCCTTTTACAGCAGCCTGGGCGAAGCCTTTGCCCAGGCGGCCAGACCGGATGAGGCGCAATAACAGGGCAAACTTAAGCTTATTTTAGCACATAAACTGCACAATCAATGGACTGCCTCTCATAGGGTCCAGGGTATAATGATGACGGATCGGTCCAAACCACTTTCGCGCCTTTTGGATCTGGCACACGAAAAGTCCAGCGTGCGGCGGCGGGAATTACTCAGAGACGTAACTGACCTCTTTTTTGAAGACGAAAAACCGCATTCGGATGTTCTTACCCATCATTTTGATGAGGTCTTATCAACCATCACCGCTGAAATGGATGTGGAAATCCGCAAAGAAATTGCCAACCGCTTTGCCAAATCCAGCCAGGCCCCCATCGGCCTGATCGGAAAATTCGCCAATGATGACATCGAAGTGGCCGCCCCTGTGCTTCAACACTCGCCCGTACTGAGCGACGGCGAGCTTGCTAAACTGGTTAGTGATCATGGTCAGGCCCATATGCGCGCCATATCCAGCCGCCCGACCCTGAGTGAGACCGTGACCGGTGCGATTGTCGCCAATGGCGATACACAAACGCTTGTCACCTTGACCCAAAACCAGGGGGCACAGTTTTCACGCGAAAGCATGGAAACCCTGGTCAATAAATCCGAAACCGAAACAGACCTGCAATCACCACTGGTCAATCACCAGGCGCTGCCCCCTGATTTGCTCAACGATATGTATTTCTTTGTCGAAGAACGCCTGCGCAAACGTATTATTGAACGCAATCAGGAAACACCTCCCGAAGAGCTGGAGCGCGCCTTTGCGATGGCCAAAAAACGGATATGTGGATCCACGGCCCTGCCAGCAGACTATGCAGAGGCCGTGCGCTATATCGAGGCACAAAAACTGCGCAAACAGGTCAGCCCTGTTCTGCTGGCCAAATTGGCTCGTAATGGCGACCAGACACGGTTCTTACTGGCATTCGGAGAATTGACCGGCCTGGACTTTGAGACCGCCTGCCGTGTCTGGGAACCGGGCAAAACCGAAGCCGTTGCCATTGTCTGCAAAGCCAGCGACCTGCCAAGGGATCTCTTTGCCACTTTGGTGGTTTTGATGTGTAAGGACGGCAGCAAAGATATATCCGACATTCAATCGCTTGGGCAGGTCTATGAGGACATCCCCAAAGCGGTGGCAGAACGCACCTTGCGGTTCTGGAAAATGCGCAAACATGCCAAGGCAACGGATGCAGCCTGAAGCCAGCGCAAAGCTTGTGTCGATACGCATTGACATGCACACATCTCACGTTAGATTGCGCCGCCTTTCACATATCCTGTGAACAGACACCTTATGACGGGTAGCCGCCAAGTCCGCCGTTGCAATCGCATTTTTCAAGGAAAAAATGCCGGACCGCGACACGAATAAAGGGACAGCCATGTCCAAACGTCACACACAAAAATACAAAATTGACCGCCGCATGGGCGAAAATATTTGGGGTCGCCCCAAAAGCCCGGTGAACAAACGCTCCTACGGCCCGGGCCAACACGGCCAGCGCCGCAAGGGCAAAATGTCAGACTTTGGTCTGCAACTGATGGCCAAGCAAAAGCTCAAAGGCTATTACGGCAACATTTCGGAAAAACAGTTCCGCAACATTTATGGTGTTGCCCAACGCCGCAAAGGCAATACGGCTGAAAATCTGATTGGCCTGTTGGAATCTCGCCTGGACGCCATTGTTTATCGCGCCAAATTTGTACCTACGGTTTTTGCCGCGCGGCAATTCGTCAACCATGGACACGTGATGGTAAATGGCAAAAAGGTCAACATCCCCAGCTATCGTTGTCAGCCTGGCGATGTCATCCAGATCCGCGAAAAATCCCGCTCCATGGCGTTGGTGCTCGAAGCCCTGGACAGCCCGGAACGCGATCTGCCTGATTATATCGAAGTTGAGGGCAAGCATATGACCGCCACGTACTTGCGCGTGCCAGAACTGGCCGATGTGCCGTATCCCGTTAAAATGGAACCAAATCTGGTCGTCGAATTTTACACGTCCTGATCATTTGGATGCAGACAACAAAAAGGGGATCCGATGGATCCCCTTTTTTATTGGATAAATTTAGGAAATTTACGCTGCGTCGGTCAAAACGCCCTTTTCCCGCAACAGGGTTTTCAACTCGCCGCTTTCAAACATTTCGCGCATAATATCGCTGCCACCGACAAACTCGCCTTTGACATAAAGCTGTGGAATGGTGGGCCATTGCGCGTACTCTTTAATGCCTTCGCGCACCGCCATGTCTTCCAGAACATTTTCGGCTTTATATTCCACGCCAGTAATTTCGAGTATTTTGGTCGCCATGGAAGAAAAACCGCATTGTGGGAATACCGGCGTGCCTTTCATGTACAAGACGACATCATTATTTTCTACGGTGTCTTTGATATGATCAATAACGGCTTGATCGGTCATGGCCAGAAGTCCTTTGTGAAATGAAATTGCTTCGTAGAGCTAGGTATTCGGGTCTGTTTCGTCAAGCACCCCAAGTGCTTCTTGTAAATGTGCAGACCGCGTGGTTGAAACCATCACCACATCGGCTAGGCCTGCATTAAGCGTATGCCGCAAGGCCTCTTTTGCCGAACGCTCTGGTTTTGCAAACATTCCCTGACGAAACGCCCGCGCCCCATACCATAAATCCGCCGCCGAGCGCGGCAGGCGCAGCCCGGCGCTGGCGCCTGTGAGCACCTCTATACCAATAATGCCAATCCCCACAGCCTTTGCCCCTTCCAGTCTTTGTTGTTCCACGGCCGATAAAGCCCCATGACAGGGAGCCATCAGCAGGTCAAAAATCCCCAGATCGATTGCCGCCTTGATTTCCGGCCCGCGCCCCGCCATGCCAACAAGGCCGATACGTCCGCGTTCCTTTTCCTGTTGCAGAACCGCCGCCAGATCATCGTTCAATTCCGCCCGGCCCGGGCCATGCATGAAAAGGGCATCCACATAATCACACCCCAACCGCGCCAGCGAGCGATCCAGAGAGGCCGTTATGGATGATGGTGAAAAATCCCGGGTTTTATTTTCAAGCACACCGGCTTTGGTACTGATGAAAACCTGATCGCGGCGAACCTGTTTGATGGCCGCCCCCAGGCGGCGCTCGGCCTCGCCTGCGCCATAGGCCGGACCAGTATCAAAGGCCGTAATGCCTCCATGAAAGGCCTGCAAGATTAAATCATGGCTGGTGCGGGGTGACACCAGGGGGGTGGCATGAGGCCCGGCGACCCCAAAGGCAATCCGGCTTAACCCGGATGCGCCCTGCCACGCCTTGTTCATTCGCGAGAAGCGGTTTCCAAGGCAAGAGCATGCAATTCACCGCCCATTTTGCCTTTCAGAGCGGCATAAACCATCTGGTGCTGTTTCACCCGGTTCAGCCCCTCAAAGGCCGACGATATAATGCGGGCCTTATAATGATCGCCGTCCCCGGCCAGATCAATAATTTCCACCCGGGCATCGGGTATGGCCTCGATAATCATGGCCTCAATATCTTCTGCGCGCATGGCCATCAGGCATCCTCCATATATGCGGGTAACCAGTTTTCATGCTTTTGCGACAGAAGATCAAGCGCCAGCGGCATGGCGTCGCCCAACACCACATCCAAACCCTCCATGGTGCCCACCACCTTGGCATCCACACCGGCCTGTTGCGCCTGATCCAACAGGGCGTCCACCGCCCCCGTTTTCACGGCAATAAGATACCGCCCCTGATCTTCACCAAAGAACCAGGCGGCATCCGACAGCGTATCACTGGCCATAAGATGGACACCGCAGCGGCTGGCCAAGGCCATATCCGTGGCTGCACAGGCCAGTCCGCCATCGCTTAAGTCATGCACCGCATGCACCTGACCACCATGGATCAGCGTACGAACCAGCATGCCGGTGCGGCGTTCCTGTTCCAGATCGATTGGCGGCGGCGCGCCCTCTTCGCGGCCTTCAATTTCCCGCAAGTTAAGCGAGGCCCCCAGCCAACCAGTGGTTTTCCCCAAGAGAATCAGAGCATCCCCCGCGACGGCACCACCGAAGCCCATGGCCATAGTGGCATCATCGATCAGGCCAACCCCGCCGATTACCGGCGTGGGCGGGATCGCCGTCCCCGCCGTTTCATTATACAATGAGACATTGCCCGACACGACCGGGAAGTCTAATGCCCGGCAAGCCTCGGCCATGCCATCAATGGCCCGGACGAACTGGCCCATGATGTCCGGGCGTTCGGGATTGCCAAAATTCAGGCAGTCGGTCACCGCCATGGGACTGGCGCCACTGGCAATCAGATTGCGCCAGCATTCGGCCACCGCCTGCTTGCCACCCTCAAAGGGGTTGGCCAGCACATAGCGGGGCGTACAATCCGAAGACATGGCCAGCGCCTTGTTGGTGTCATGAACACGTACCACCGCCGCATCGGATGCCCCACCAGAGGCCTTCAGGGTGTCGGCCATCACATGGCGGTCATATTGCTCCCATATCCAGCGCTTGGACGCCATATCCGGGCTTTGCACCAAGCGAAGGAGCGCCTTTGCCGGATCGCCCGGCGCGATTTCACTGGCATTGATCACCGGCAAAGTGGGTGGCGCCACCCAGGGGCGATCATAATTGGGCGCATCATCGCCCAGCGGCGCAATGGGAATATCGCAAACCGTTTCACCCTTATGATGCAACACCATATGGCCGGTATCGGTGGTTTTGCCGATCAGGGCAACGTCCAGTTCCCAGCGTTCGAAGATTTCCTGCGCTTCGCTTTCCTTGCCCGGACGTAATACAATCAGCATGCGTTCCTGACTTTCAGACAGCATCATTTCGACCGGGGTCATATGGGTTTCGCGCTGTGGCACCTTGTCCAGATCCAGATCGATCCCCACACCACCCTTATCGGCCATTTCAATGGAGGAGGAGGTCAGTCCCGCCGCGCCCATATCCTGAATGGCAACAATGCAATTGGTTTGCATCAGCTCCAGACAGGCCTCAATCAGGCGCTTTTCGGTAAACGGGTCACCGACCTGTACCGTGGGGCGCTTGGCCTCGGTCTCGTCATCAAATTCGGCAGAGGCCATCGTGGCGCCATGGATGCCATCGCGCCCGGTTTTGGCCCCGACATACAAGACCGGATTGCCTGCCCCCTTGGCCGCCGAATAAAAAATACTGTCCTGTTCGGCAATACCCAAGCACATGGCATTGACCAGAATATTGCCGTCATAACCGGCATGAAAATTGGTTTCGCCGCCAACCGTGGGCACGCCAACACAATTGCCATAGCCGCCAATGCCTGCCACCACGCCGGATACCAGCGCGCGGGTTTTAGGATGATCGGGGGATCCAAACCGCAAGGCATTCAACAAGGCCACCGGCCGCGCGCCCATGGTGAATACATCGCGCATAATGCCGCCCACCCCGGTGGCCGCGCCTTGATAGGGTTCGATATAGGAGGGGTGGTTGTGGCTCTCCATTTTGAAAATACAGGCCAGACCATCACCGATATCAATCACCCCGGCATTTTCGCCAGGACCACAAATGACACACGCACCCGTGGTAGGCAGTTTGCGCAAATGACGCCGCGATGACTTGTACGAACAGTGCTCGGACCACATCACCGAAAAAATACCCAGCTCGGTCTGGTTGGGCGCCCGCCCCAGCCGTTTGAGGATTACCCCCCATTCGTCTTCGTTCAGTCCCAGGGCCTGCGCCTGTTCATAACTGGCCGGATCCTTTTGCATGCTCATGCCATTGCCCCGGCCAGGCTCTTGAAAAAGGCAAGGCCGCCGGTCTCCCCGGTCAACGGATCAACGGCGCGCTCGGGATGGGGCATCATGCCAAGCACATTGCCAGCCTTATTAGTGATACCAGCAATATCGCGGGACGAACCATTGGGGTTATTCACATACCGAAAGACGATCTGTCCCTGCCCTTCCAACCGATCCAGCGTGTCTTCATCGGCAAAATAATTGCCATCATGGTGGGCAATCGGGATCGCGGTTTCCCCGTGATCATCATAGGCACGGGTAAACGGAGTGTCGGCGTTTTCAATACGCAGGGGCGTGCTCTTGCATAAAAACTTCAGCCCGGCATTGCGCATCAGCGCGCCCGGCAACAAATGCGTCTCGGTCAGAATTTGAAAGCCATTGCAAATCCCAACGACCAGACCGCCCCGTTTTGCATGGGCCTGCACCGCTGCCATAATGGGCGAACGGGCGGCAATGGCACCGGAACGTAAATAATCCCCATAGGAGAAGCCGCCGGGCAGCAAAACCAGATCCACCTTGGGCAAATACGTATCGCGATGCCAGACACGGTGCACGCTTTTCGCCGTATGATCGCGCAGCGCACAAACCGCATCCCGGTCACAATTGGAGCCGGGAAAGACTATGACCGCTGCATTCACAATAGGCTCCTGCTGTTACGGTTCTATGCTGATGGAAAAATCTTCGATGACGGTATTGGCCAGCAAGTGTTCGCACATTTTTTGTACACGCTGGCGAACCGCCTGTTCGTCGTCATCACCAAGTTCAAGTTCGATGATCTTGCCCTGACGTGCTGATAACACCTCGTCAAAGCCCATATGCTTTAACGCACCGGCCACGGCCTGGCCCTGGGGGTCCAAAACGCCGCTGCGTGGCCGAATATGGACGATGGCCTTCACTCTTCATCCCCATTGGTAATGATTTTCAAATTGGGCTGGTCTTTCATAATCCCCAGACGCTTGGCCACTTCGGCATAGGCATCGGTGACGCCGCCAAGCTCTTGCCTGAAACGGTCCTTGTCCAATCGTTTGCCGGTATCGGCATCCCACAGACGACACGAATCCGGGCTGATTTCATCGGCCAGAATGATGCGCACCATTTCGCCATCATATTGACGGCCAAATTCCAGCTTGAAATCCACCAGCTTGATATTAACCGCGGCAAACAGGCCGCTGAGAAAATCATTAACCCGCAAGGTCATGGACACCATGTCCTCGACCTCCTGAGGACCCGCCCAGTTAAAAGCGGCGATATGCTCTTCAGCCACCAGCGGGTCGCCCAGATCATCGTCTTTATAGTAATATTCAACGATGGGGCGGGACAGCTTCTCGCCATCTTTCAGACCCAGCCGTTTGCAGATTGAGCCCGCGGCAATGTTACGACAAACAATTTCCAGCGGAATGATCTCGACTTCGCGAATCAATTGTTCGCGCATATTGATGCGCTTGATGAAATGCGTCGGAATGCCGATATCCTCGATGCGCTGCATCAGGAATTCGCTGATCCGGTTGTTCAGAACCCCTTTGCCTTCCAGCACGCCATGCTTTTCATTGTTAAAAGCGGTGGCATCATCTTTGAAATGCGCAATCAAGGTCCCGGGCTCCGGGCCTTCATAGAGAATCTTCGCTTTACCTTCGTAAATCTTCTTGCGTCGGCTCATTTCGGCCCAATCCTTTGCGGCAAAAACCAAAGGCAAAACTGTTCAATCCGGCACAAAGAATCGGTGCGCCGAAACACCGCACCAATACCCCAGCTATGCGCAGGCGGCAATGCGTACAAAATGTCAAAGTCATTGATTCCTGCACCACACCGCGCTAGTTCATCAGGCGCATTGGTGCCAGCGAGAAGGAGAAGCACATGAGCGGTTTTGACAAACGGGAACAAGGATACGAATCCAAGTTTGCTCATGACGAAAATCTGGAATTCAAGGCCGCGGCCCGGCGCAACAAATTGTTGGGTTTATGGTTGGCTGGTCTGATGAACAAGTCCGCCGAAGAAGCCGAAAGCTATGCCAAGCAAGTGATCATTGCCGACTTTGAAGAGGCCGGCGACGAAGATGTATTTCGCAAACTGCGGGCCGATGCGGATGCTGCCGAGCTGGATCTTTCGGATCACCAGATCAGAAGAAAAATGGCCGAGCTGACCGAAGAGGCCCGTGCCCAGGTTCGCAGCGAAACCTGAACCAAGCACTCTGTAGCCTATTCGTTCGAAAACTTAGCCCGTGCTGGCCATCGCTGATACCGGCAGGGCCCGGTGCAGGCTGCGTTGCAGCTTGGCGGCAATAGCCTCTTTGCTGTCGCGAATGGTTACAATGTCCATCACCGTTTCCGTTGCCGGGTCGATCAGCAACATAAAGCCGGTACGCCCTTTGTTTTTGGCGTAAATATTGGCAATACCTTTTTCTTCGGCAAGGCTCTTAATGGCCCTTCCGCGTACCAAGGCATAAGAAAAGTCAAACTTCACAAAATCAACATTGTGACCGGAAAATGCAGGTTTTACCGCTTCGATGCGTGGATCCAGTATCTGGCAAGCCCCGCACCAGTTTGAGTAAAACATGGCTGCGATCACCGGCTGTTCCTGTGCAATAGCGGCCGGGTTGGCAACGCTGCTGGCTTGGGCCGTGTTGAATAACGACCGCAATAGCGGCGAGGCGGCTAAAAGAACAAAGATAACAAGAACAATGGAATATTTTTTGAACATGAAAATCTCCGAATGTTCAATTTAAAGGCGCGCGCCCAGGCGGGCAAAATGCAGAATTCCGATCACGATGGCCTTGCGGTAATGATTGCGCCGCCGTCACCGCCTGTTTCATGGTGTGAACCATGGCTGATGCTGTAAACGTTCGATTGATGCAATCAATGCGCTCGCCAGTATCCGCCGACGTTAACACGACCAGCCCCGTTATGCCTGCATAGGCGTTATATGTCTTCACCACGTTATGATCCAAAGCAATTTCAACAGACTGGTCCCAGTCGGCAGCATTGGTAAAATCAAGCGTGATCAGTTCCACAGGAATATCGGCGGCCTGCTGCATGGCCTTTTCCAGTATGGGTTCCAGAATACGGCAATTGGCACACCAGTCCGCCCGGAACAAGACCGCCCGGATGACTGGCGGTTCCTGCTGCTTGGCCACCGCCGTTTTCGCCAATCCCATTACAGGGCTAAAGGCGAATAACAAAAACAGGGCGGTAAATCCGGCAAACCTACGCATTAAAGCTCCAAAACAAACCGGTGGTCACATTGTACATCACTGGATATCTCAGAATTTGTGCTCAAATGCCAATCACGTTGAGGAGAGCACGGCTAAGCCCCATCAAAGACCCTCGCGAAAATCGTGTCCACATGGCGCAGATGGTACGCCGTATCAAAGAGTGATGAGAGCTCCTGATCGCTGAGCAGCGCAGTAATCTCTTTGTCCTGGCGCAACAGGTCCGTAAAGCTGACCTTGCTTTGCCAGGCCTCCATGGCATTGCGCTGTACCAGCCGATAGGCCTCTTCGCGGCTGGCCCCTTTTTGCGTCAGCGCCAATAAAATACGTTGTGAATTGTGCAAGCCGCCCAATTGTTCCAGGTTTTCCAGCATACGGTCTTTGTGCACCACCAGATTTTCCAAAACCCCAGCCAGTCTGTGCAAGGCAAAATCCAGATGAATGGTGGCATCGGGTGCAATGCCGCGCTCTACACTGGAATGCGAAATATCGCGTTCGTGCCACAGGGCCACATTTTCCAGTGCCGGCGTTACGCAAGAACGCACCAGGCGCGCCAACCCCGTCAGGTTTTCGGTCAAGACCGGATTGCGTTTATGGGGCATGGCGGACGAGCCTTTTTTGCCCTTTGGCGAAAAACTCTTCGGCCTCGGCAACTTCGGTACGTTGCAAATGACGGATTTCGGTGGCGATTCGTTCAACCGAGGAGGCAATCACCCCCAAGGTTGCAAAAAAAGCGGCATGGCGATCCCGCGGGATAATCTGAGTTGAGGCGGGTTCTGGTTCCAGCCCCATTTTTTTTGCCACATATTCCTCGACGCCGGGATCAATATTGGCAAAGGTGCCAACGGCACCGGATATGGCACAAACCGAGATTTCCCTTTGCGCCGCTTCAAGGCGTTTTTTTGCATCGCGCAAATTCGGCATAGGCCTGCGCCATTTTCAGACCAAAGGTGGTGGGTTCGGCATGGATGCCGTGACTGCGGCCTATGCAGACCGTGGTTTTGTGGGCATAGGCCTGCGCCTTAAGCGCCGCCAGAACCTTGTCCATGCCCTCCAGCAACATCGCCGAAGCCCGGTTCAACTGCACCGACAGGCACGTGTCCAAAACATCTGATGAGGTCAGCCCCTGGTGAATAAAGCGGGCAGGCTCGCCTACGAATTCTGCCAGATGCGTTAAAAACGCGATCACATCATGTTTGACTTCACGCTCAATCTCATCAATGCGCTCCACATCAAATTCTGCAGCTCTGCCGCGTTCCCATATCTGTTCGGCGGCTTCTTTGGGAATCACGCCCGAAGCGGCCATGGCCTCACAGGCATAGGCCTCGATTTCGAACCATATTTTATATTTGGAGTGTGCAGACCAAAGGGCCACCATAGGGGCCCGTGCGTAGCGGGAAATCATAGGCTTCTCCACAGAAAGGGTTCGCGATCAGATATTCTCCGCCCACATAACGTATGTATGGTGTTTATCCTACCCCATACCCCAGCAAATAAAGGGCCAAACTCAATTGCCACACCCAAGCCCCCGGCAACATGAAGTACAACATGACGCGAATATGTATGGATGCCTGCATGAAATAATATACAAAAAAATGTTATTTATTTACAAAAAATATTTTTATGAACATAAATTATTGTACCAAATAGAAACAGCAGTAATAACAAATCCCCATATAGAATATGACAAATAAATTTCTACGCAACCATTAGGCGTATGCGCTGGTACGCCAACAAAATACTGATACTTTGCATGATCGTGGACATGGGGAAACCCGTAAAACTGCAGCATTCATGCTGCGTAGCCGAGTAAGGCTGACCGCATAAACCAGACTTGGTTACGGCGGGCAAAGGGGAGATAATAATGATATACAAACGCGTATTACTGGCGGCGGCGGGGACCAGTGCCCTGCTCATTGCGGCCTGCGGCACAACGCAAACCACATCGGGCTATGCCAATAGCGAGGCGGCACGGATTGCCCAATTACAGGCTGAGCTGGAATCAGCACAGGCCCACAATGCCGCCCTGTCTTCCCAGGTTTCCACCCTGCAATCACAATCGGGTTCTTCCAGCCAGTCTGGCGATTCGATTGCCATTGCCGCCGGTTATCCGCCAAATGCAAAACCCGGCCAATGTTTTTCACGGATTCTTATTCCCGAAATTACGGAAACGGTGAGCGAGCAGGTTATCGACCTTCCTGCCTCTACCGAATTGCGCATTGTCGCGGCTGAGTATGAATTTGCGCAAGAACGCATCATGGTAAAGGAAGCCACCACCAGTTACCACGTCATTCCGGCCACCTATGAAACCGTTACCGAACGGGTACTGGTACAACCCGAAATGACAATTTCAAAGGTTGTGCCCGCCGTCTATGAAGAATACGAAGAACAGGTTCTGGTACGTCCCGCCTTTACCACCTGGAAACCGGGTGCTGGCCTGATTGGTGACGGTGGATACCGTCGTGGTAATGATGGTCGTCTATACGGTCCGGATGGCTCTTTGGTGCAAACCATTATCCAGCCCACAGGCGAAATCCTCTGTAAGGTCGAGGTGCCGCCCAAATATAAAACCATTACCCGCAAGCGTCTGGTATCGGCAGAACATACCGAAGATACGGTTGTGCCCGCCAAGTACGAAACCATCACCAAACAGGTGATTGCGGTGCCGCCGCGGGTTGAAGAAGAGGTTGTGCCGGCCGAATATACCACCATTCGTGTACGCAAGCTGGTTAGCCCGGCGCGGACAGAAACCATTACCATTCCGGCCACGTATAAAACGATTGAAAAAACCAAAATCGTCAGTGGTGGTAATCTGGAATGGCGCGAAGTGATCTGTGATACCAACTCTACGCCAGAGCTGATCTCGCAGGTGCAAACCGCACTGACCAACCGTGGTTATGAGACCGGCCGTGTTGATGGTGTGTTTGGCATGTCAACATTGCGCGCCATGGAAAAATTCCAGCACGACAATGGGTTGATTGTGGGTCAATTGACCATGCAAACCATGGATGCGCTGGGTGTTCCACACTAAGAACACTCTATAAATACAAAATAAACGCAAAAGCCCCCGCCGGTTGGCGGGGGCTTTTTGTATCTCAAAGGGCTGGGTTCAGGCCCGATTGCCTCTGCCCTTGGCCAACGCCCGGATGACGCCGCGAAAGGTTCTCACCTCCTGTTCGGTTAACCGGGCCTTGGTCAGCGCATTTTGAATATTCCGCATCATCATGGTTTGTTTTTCCGGTGGAAAGAAAAACCCCGCCTCGTCCAGCTCGCTTTCCAGATGTCCAAAAAGGCCAATCAATTCTGCTTTATTGGCCGCTGGAGATAGGTTGTCTGGCCTTAAAAGATTATTCCCTTCCTGCCGGCCAAGACGCCATTCATAGGCAAACACGGCCACGGCCTGGGCCAGGTTAAGCGAGCTGAACCCCCGGTCCACCGGATAGGTGATCAGGCCATCGCTCAGGGCAACATCAGCATTATTCAGGCCCGAGGACTCGGCGCCAAAGAGCAGCCCGATCCCCCCGCCCGTGCGCAGATGATCACGCAGGGCCGCCGCTCCGTCCACCGGGCCATAAACCGGTTTTTCCATATCGCGCAAACGGGCCGAAACCGCCAAGATCATGGAGCAATCGGCAATGGCCGCAGCCACATCCTCGTAAACCCGAACCGGACCCGTGTCCTTGATCGCCCCGGCCGACATGGCCTGGGCCTTGGGATTTGGCCAGCCATCGCGTGGACACACCAGGCGCAAATCCGTCAGGCCAAAATTGGCCATAACCCGCGCCGCCGCACCGATATTCTCGCCCATTTGTGGCCGAACCAGAATGATTGCCGGCTGACCTTCTTGTGAATTGTGCACGCTAAGATCCTCGTTATTATCACCGTGCTACACTATAAGCTCTTTTCCCCAACTGATACGGGTGCTATCGCTTCGCCAGAGCAAAATTTACACAGAACGCAGTAAGCGGGAGACAAGATGCCTCCCCTAAACTGACAAACGGGAAGACACTCATGGCCAAAATTAAAGTTAAAAATCCAGTCGTGGAACTCGATGGGGATGAAATGACCCGCATCATGTGGGATATGATCAAAAATACGCTGATCCTGCCCTATCTTGATATTGATCTGAAGTACTTTGACCTTGGCATCGAAGCCCGTGATGCAACGGACGACCAGATCACCGTTGATGCGGCGCTCGCCATCAAGAAATACGGGGTCGGCATTAAATGTGCGACCATTACGCCAGACGAAGCCCGGGTTGAGGAGTTTGGCCTGAAAAAAATGTGGAAATCGCCAAACGGCACCATCCGCAACATTCTTGGCGGTGTCATTTTCCGCGAGCCGATCATTTGCCGCAATGTGCCGCGCCTGGTTCCGGGCTGGACCAAGCCAATTGTCATTGGCCGCCACGCCTATGGGGACCAATACAAGGCCACAAACTTTGTCGTGCCGGGCAAAGGCAAATTGACCATGAAATGGCAAAGCGATGATGGCAAACAGTCCATCGAGGAAGAAGTCTTTGAGTTTGAGGGCGGCGGCGTTGCCATGGGCATGTACAATGTTGACGATTCCATTCGTGACTTTGCCCGCTCTTCCATGAATTTTGCCCTGCAAAGAAAATGGCCGCTCTATCTTTCTACCAAAAACACCATTTTGAAGGCCTATGACGGCCGGTTCAAAGACCTGTTTATGGAAATTTACGAGGCCGAATTTAAAGACCGTTTCGAAGCCGCCGACATCTGGTACGAACACCGCCTGATCGACGACATGGTAGCCTGTGCCATGAAATGGGCCGGTGGATTTGTCTGGGCCTGCAAAAACTATGACGGCGATGTCCAATCCGATACCGTTGCTCAGGGCTTTGGCTCTCTTGGCCTGATGACCTCGGTTCTGCTTTCTCCCGATGGCAAAACCATGGAAAGCGAAGCCGCCCACGGCACCGTAACCCGCCATTATCGCGCCCATCAAAAAGGCGAGGCTACCTCGACCAACTCGATCGCGTCTATCTTTGCCTGGACCCGCGGCATTGCCCATCGGGGCCGCTTGGACGGCACCCCTGATGTAGTCAATTTTGCTGAAACGCTGGAGAAAGTGGTGATCAAAACCGTGGAAACCGGTCACATGACCAAGGATCTGGCCCTGTTGGTCGGGGACAGGCAAAGCTGGCTGACCACCACCGGCTTTTTTGGAAAAAGTGGCGGAAAACCTCGAAGCGGAAATGGCCAAAGCCTAGTGATTATCGGCGGGTCTGCACTGAGTGCCGCCCGCCGACAACCTTTTTAGGGGTCGTACTTCAACCTGCCAGCGATTGTTTGATCGCCTCAATGGCCTTTTGCGCCGAGGCCCCGTCCGGTCCACCGGCCTGGGCAAAATCAGCACGACCGCCGCCGCCCTTGCCCCCCAAAGCCGCCGAGCCGACCCGGACCAGATCTACCGCACTCATCCGATCGGTTAAATCCTGGCTGACCCCGACGGCAAGAGCCGCCTTGCCATCATTATTGGCAGCAAAGACCACCACGCCAGAACCCAGCTTTTCCTTGCTTTCATCGACCAGTGCCCGCAAATCGCGCGGCGGCACATCATTGACTACCCGGCCTATAAAGCCGGTGCCGTTGATGGTTTCTGCATCCTGCCCCGAGGCTGCATGCCCCCCCCATGGCCACCTGTTTGCGCAATTTGGAGACTTCGCGTTCCAGGGCGCGGCGCTCATTCAGCAATTGCGCCAATCGTTTGGGCAAATCCTCGGGCAGGGATTTCAACAATCCCGCGGCCTCTTGCAGGGCTTTCTCTTCGGCACGCACATATTCCAAGGCTTTGGCACCGGTTACCGCCTCGATCCGTCGCACCCCCGCGGCCACACTGCTTTGCCCGGTGATCTTAATCAGCGCAATATCGCCCGTGCGCCCCACATGGGTACCGCCACACAGTTCAATCGAGTATGGCCGGCGGGCATCATCCATATCCTGGCCCAGACTGAGCACCCGCACGGTGTCGCCGTATTTTTCCCCAAAAAGCGCCGTTGCCCCGGCCTTGATTGCCTCTTCCGGGCTGGTTTCGCGGGTGATTGCATCGGCGTTTTGGCGTACAATGGCATTGACCTCATCCTCGATACGGCTCAGTTCTTCTGCACTCAGCGGCCCCGCATGGGTGAAGTCAAACCGTAAATAATCCGGCCCGACAAACGAGCCTTTTTGGGCCACATGATCCCCCAAATGACGGTGCAAAGCGGCATGCAATAAATGAGTTGCCGAATGGTTGGCCCGAATGGCGCGCCGCCGTTCATGATCAACCAATAATTCGGCATCATCGCCCACATTGATGGTGCCACGTTCGACGGTGCCCAGATGTATAAACACACCGCGGGCCGTTTTAATGGTATCGCTGATCCGCACTTCGCCCTGATCGGCAAACCGGATGAGACCGGTATCGCCGGTTTGGCCACCGGATTCGGCATAGAAAGGTGTCTGGTCAAAAACCAGCTCGACGGCATCGCCAGCCTTGGCCTGGCTCACCATTTCGCCGGCCTTGGCCATGGCCAGCAAATGCGCCTTGGCACTTTCCTGTCCATACCCCAGGAACATTGTTGACGCGAGGTTGGCGCCATCGCCACGATCCCAGAGGCCAGCGCTGCCAGCATCGCCAGAGCCTTTCCAATGGGCACGGCCCGATGCCTTTTGTGCCGCCATAGCGGCATCAAACCCGGCCTTATCCACCGTAATGTCTTTGGCGCGCAGGGCATCTTCGGTCAAATCCAGCGGAAAGCCATATGTATCATAAAGCTTGAAGGCCACATCGCCGGGCAATTGATCCCCTTTGCCAAGGGAGGCCGTGGCTTCATTTAGCAGGCCCATACCGCGCCCCAGCGTGCGCAAAAAGCGTTCTTCTTCTTGCAATATATTGTTTTCGATCAGCGCTTTGGCGCGAACCAGTTCCGGATACGCCGCGCCCATTTCATCGACCAGGGTTGGCACCAGGGTATGGACCACCGGCTCTTTGGCCCCCAGTAAATGTGCATGGCGCATGGCGCGGCGCATGATGCGACGCAATACATAACCCCGCCCTTCATTGGAAGGCGTTACCCCATCGGCCAGCAAAAATGATATGGAGCGCAAATGATCGGCGATCACCCGGTGGCTGGCGCGCGCCCCCCCACTGGCCTTTACCTGCAGCGCCTCTTCACTGGCCGCGATCAGGGTTTTGAATAAATCAATATCGTAATTATCGTGTACGCCTTGCAAGACCGCAGCGATGCGTTCCAGCCCCATACCGGTATCAATAGAGGGTTTGGGCAGGGCCACACGCTTGCCATCAGCCTGTTGATCAAACTGCATGAACACCAGGTTCCAGATTTCTATGAACCGGTCCCCATCCTCATCCGGTGATCCGGGAGGCCCCCCCGGGATATGGTCCCCATGATCATAAAAGATTTCGGAACAGGGACCGCAGGGACCGGTATCGCCCATGGACCAGAAATTATCCGCAGTGGCGATTTTAATAATTTTGCGATCATCAAACCCGGTGACCTTCTTCCAGAGCCCCGCGGCTTCTTCATCATCCGCATAGACGGTCACCAATAACTTCTCAGCCGGCAGCGCAAACTCACGAGTTAACAAATCCCAGGCGTAAAAAATCGCATCTTCCTTGAAATAATCCCCAAAGGAAAAATTACCCAGCATTTCGAAAAACGTGTGGTGGCGTGCGGTATAGCCCACATTGTCCAAATCATTGTGTTTGCCACCGGCCCGAATGCATTTTTGCGAGGTGACGGCCCGCTGATAAGGGCGGGTCTCCTCGCCGATAAACACATTTTTGAACTGCACCATGCCCGCATTGGTAAACAGCAGGTGGGATCGTTCTGTGGCACCACCGGGCTGGACGCCACAATCTCGTGATTGGCTTTGCCATTACCACTTTCAAAATAACGCAGAAA
This sequence comes from Robiginitomaculum sp., assembly GCA_030949705.1. GTDB lineage: Bacteria > Pseudomonadota > Alphaproteobacteria > Caulobacterales > Maricaulaceae > Robiginitomaculum_B. The sequence continues at coordinate 111,148 of JAUZSF010000015.1, forward strand.
GGCACTGCGAATATCATTCAGGTTTTGCATGTTCGCGGTCCACCCCAGCATTCATCCATGATCTTCAGGGTCATGATATAGAAAGGGCGCCCGGCCAAGCCAAGCGCCCATCGCGTTTGAACTGCGATATTCGTGAATTTACCCGTTTACAACATCATCCACATCCTTGCCGATATTGCCAATCAGCATGTCTTCAACAATCAAGCCGGATTCAGCGCGGATCTGTTCTTCAATCTTGGCCAAGGTTTCCGGGTTTTCTTTCAGGAATTTCCGAACATTTTCCCGTCCCTGACCGATCCGCTCCGAATTATAGGAATACCAGGAACCGGATTTTTCGATAATGTCGGCCTTAACGCCCAGATCAATGATCTCGCCAATTTTGGAAATGCCTTCACCATACAGGATATCAAATTCAACAATGCGAAATGGCGGGGCCACTTTATTTTTGACAACTTTGACCCGGGTATGATTGCCGATCACTTCATCGCGATGCTTGAGCGCACCAATCCGGCGAATGTCCAGCCGCACCGTGGAATAGAATTTAAGCGCATTGCCCCCGGTGGTGGTTTCCGGACTTCCATACATCACCCCGATTTTCATGCGAATCTGGTTGGTAAAGATGACCAATGTTCCCGACTTTGAAATCGAGCCGGTCAGCTTGCGCATGGCCTGACTCATCAAGCGGGCCTGCAGACCAGGCAGGCTGTCGCCCATATCGCCTTCCAGTTCAGCACGGGGGGTGAGGGCCGCCACCGAATCTATCACCACAATATCCACTGCACCGGAGCGAATAAGCGTATCTGCGATCTCCAGCGCCTCTTCGCCATTGCTGGGCTGTGAAATCAGCAGTTCGTTGATATTCACCCCCAGCTTGGCCGCATAGGCAGGATCAAGCGCGTGTTCTGTATCAATGAACGCAGCCACACCACCATCACGCTGGCATTCGGCAACCGTATGCAGGGTCAGGGTGGTTTTACCCGAGGATTCAGGACCATAGATTTCAACAACCCGGCCCTTGGGCAAGCCCCCCACGCCCAGTGCAATATCCAGGCCGATGGAGCCCGTTGATATGGACTTGATATCCAGGCTGTCTTTTTGGCCAAGTTTCATGACGGAGCCTTTACCGAAGGCCCGGTCAATCTGGCTTAATGCTGCTTCGAGTGCTTTTTGCTTGTCCACGTTTTCTTTTTCCACAAGTTTCAAAGATGCCTTGGCCATTGAATGCTCCATATATTGAGTGCCCTATCTGGGCTTTCTCACACTATGTACCGCATTTGTTCCAAGAACACAATAGGAACATTTATTTTCTTTTCCGGCGATCTTTTGGCTGTCATTAATCAGGAACTGAGTTCCTCCTTCACCTTTTCTGCCAATTGTTTGAGCGAAAATGGCTTTGGCAGGAAGCTGATTTCTGCATCCTGGCTGAGGGTATCGGAAAACTCTTCCTGCGCGAAACCGGATATAAACACGATTCGCGCATCCTTCAGATAGGGTCTGGCCTTTTCCAACAGCCGCGGGCCATCCATGCCCGGCATTACCACGTCGGATATCATCAAATCAATTTTGCCTGCATTTTCCTTGGCAATCTCCAATGCTTCTTCACCATCGGCTGCCTCCAGCACATCATAGCCGCGGTTCACCAGAATCTTGACCGCAATACTGCGCACAGAATCTTCGTCTTCGACGAATAATATGCGGCCACGACCGGCCAGATCCTTGGGCTTTCTTTCCTTGGGCGCACTGGGGGCGACGGTCACTTTTTCTTCATCGACGGCCTCCTGACATTCCGGCAGCCAGATCTGAAAGTTTGTCCCCTCCCCCGGCACGCTGATCGGGTGCAAATAGCCGCCAGACTGTTTGATAATGCCCTGTACATTGGCCAGGCCCAATCCGGTGCCTTTGCCCATATCCTTGGTGGTGAAAAACGGCTCGAATATCCGGGCAAGGGTTTCTTCGTCCATGCCGGTACCGGTATCCACCACTTCGATCAGGGCCCACGCCCCCTCGGGCGGGGTGGCATCCCCAATCACGTCAGCAGGGATGGTTTCCTGGCGCGATGTACGGATAACCAATTGCCCCCCACCGCCTTCCATCATGGCATCGCGGGCATTGGTGGCCAGGTTCATCACCGCCATTTCAATCTGCCCCTTATCGGCCCGTACCACCGGCAAATCGCGCCCCAGCACCACCTCCAAGGGAATGCTTTCATGCATCATTCGGCGTAACATATGGGTGAAATCATTCAACACGGTGGAAAGATTGAGCGGCACCAGACGCACGGTTTTCTTGCGTGAAAACGTCAACAGATTGTCGACCAGAGCCGCGGCCCGCAGGCCATCTTCGTTGATTTTCTGCAACCCCGGATAAGACGGATCGCCGACCATATGGTGCGATAGCAGGTTATCGCAATTCATCCGAATGGCCGTCAGCACATTATTCAGATCATGAGCAACCCCACCAGCCAATTGACCAATGGCCTGCATTTTTTGCGCCTGAAACAGGTCCGTCTCCATGGCCTTCCACGAAGACATATCCATGACATAGGCAATTGAACGACCGGCATGATCGGGGGCGATATAAATATGAACTGCTTTTTCATCTGGCCCATTCAGTGAGAGATCAAACGGCCCGCCCCCATTACCATCGACATTCAACAATGCGTCGCGCCCATCCCCATCCTCTGAAAACAATCCCAAAAAAGCCGCCCCTGGCGTAGCCTTGCCTTTGGTCATTTCAATCAGCGCCGGATTGGCATCTTCAATAATCGCGGTAGCCGCATCGGCAACATCCAGACGCGCCACGCCAAAGGGGGCCGCGATGAACATTTCATCCAGCGAGCGCCCGATTGCATGTGGATTGGCCGTCTCAACCCGGGCGATTCCGACCGGGGCCTGCCCCCGCCCTCCCCCAAAGACCACAGAACGCGAATGCGCCCCTTTTGGCTCTTCCGGCCAGTTGGTCACCACCACCGCCGGGGTTTCAATGCCATCTCTGGTTTTCAGATTAACTTCAATACGGCTAGGGTTTTTACCTTTGCGGTTCAGCAAACGCGCAGCCTCTTTTGGGGCAAAGCTTTGGACCAATGGCGGGGGGGCATCATCAGCAATGCCCAGCCATTCGCGCAACGTACTGTTCATATAGCTGATACGGCCTTTTTTATCTGCCGAAAAAAAGCCAACCGGTGCTTCGTCAAGAAGCGGCAAACCGCTTTGCAATACCGGCACATCCGCATTTTCATCACTGTTGGCATCCCGGCAAACCATCCGCCACAGGGCGCCCCCCGCCGGCAAGGGCACTACATGCACATCCAGCTCGCACATGCCCTGTCCATTCTCGAAGGCCGGCAGCCGCTCAAAGGCGGCCTCGCCGGTTCGTGCGGCGCGGGCCAGTCGGAAGGTTATCGCCGACAGTCCAGGATGGGCGCCCACCAGGCGTTCAAAAGGTACTGGGCGTATGCTTTGCCCCATTTCCTCGGCCGCTTCGGTCAGGGACCGATAGGCAGCATTGGCGTATATCGGCTCTCCCTGGCGCCCGGTAATCAACACCGGCTCGGGAGAGACCTCCAGCGCGCCCAGCGCAAAAGGCGGATCCTGTTTGATTTGCCGGATACCGCCGGGGGCATATTGACGCGAGGCCAGATTGCCTGCGGCCATGGCATACATCACGACAAACAGAACCGCCGCGATACCAAAGGTCAGAACAAAGGCCGCCGGCCCACTTTCATCGGGCAGAATGAGCGCAATCACCACGGCAAAAGAAGCCAGAATGATAGCCCCCCACAATATGGACCGCGACAGGGTCAGGGGCTTTATCATTTGAATCATGGATTGAAAAATCCCGCCCTCAGCATCTTTAAGCGACATTTTGGCTTCACCAGACATGTTTGGCTCCCTTGTCCGGGCGGCCACCCGGTATGTTGTTTGACCAGCGAATCACAGGTTCCGCCAGCATGCAAGATTTTATCGGCGACGGCGTTCGGCCAACCCCATCACATATCCGATCACCTTGGCCACGGCCTTGAAATGCTCGGTCTTGATTTCATGATCCACTTCGGTGGTGGCAAACAACGCCCGCGCCAAAGGCGGGTCTACCACCACCGGGACGTTGGCCTCTTCGGCAACGTCCCGAATGCGCAAAGCCAGGTCATCCATCCCCTTGGCGACACAGACCGGGGCCACACTTTCCCCCTGTTCGTAACGCAAGGCAACGGCATAGTGGGTCGGGTTCATGATCACCACGCTGGCTTCCGGCACGGCCTGCATCATGCGCTGGCGTGAGCGTTCCGCCCGGATCTGGCGCAATCGGGCGCGCACATGGGGATCCCCTTCGGTGTTTTTCAGCTCGTCCTTCACATCTTTGTGCGACATGCGCATGCGCTTTAAAAAGCTCTGACGTTGAAAGGCATAATCGGCAATGGCCACCAATGTGAACACGGATAATGCCGCCAGCATAAGCGAAACCGAGGCTTCCCGTATCACCGGAAACAAGGCCTCCAGATCCAGATATGGCAGGCTGACCAGGGTTTCACGCCGCGGCCACACCACGGCAAAAGCGGCAATACCCACCAAGCCCATCTTGGCCAGGCCCTTGAAAAAATTGGCAATGGCCTGCATGCCAAAAATACGTTTCGCCCCCTCAATCGGGGAGAGTTTGGAAAGTTTTGGAGACACTTTGTCCGGTGCCCATAAAAGGCCGACCTGCAAGACATGGCCCGACAGCCCTGCTACGATCAACATGGCCAATACCATACCCAGTCCCAGCAATATTCGCTGAGAGGCATCCACGGCCAGACTTTGTACGCTGGCCCCGGTGATTACAAATTGCGATGCCAGTTCAAAATAACTGCGCAGCCAGTTGCTGAAATAGCGGGCGGTGGGACCGGAAAATGCAGCAAGTAAAAGAGTTATAGAGGCCAACATCAGCCAGGAAGGGATTTCCTGTGATTTGGCCACATCGCCTTTTTTACGCGCATCCAGCAGTTTCTGCGGGGTGGCGTCTTCGGTCTTCTGGCTCTGGTCCTGATCGTCTGCCATCAATTCATACTTTGTGCAAAATTTTCAATATGCCGGAGCCATACGTTCAGGATGGACCCCAGGCTGAGTGCAAAAATGGACAGCCCCGCAAACACATTTAACGGCATGGCCACAAAGAAGATTTGCACCTGTGGCATGAGTCGCGAAAGCACACCAAGCGCCAGATAAAAAACCAGCCCAAAGGCAATCAATGGTGCCCCATTTGTATGCCAACCCGAAAAGATTGCGCCACCACCTGTGTGCCCAATTGTGCAACATCCCCAAGGTTAGGAATGCTACCCGCCGGGATTATGGCATAGGAACCAACGACCCCGGTAAGGAACAGGTGATGCAGACCACTGACAAAAACCAGCGTGACTGCCACCAGATTAAGAAAGGTTGCCATGACCGCTCCCTGCTGTCCCTGTGTGGGATCAAAAGACATTGCAAAGGCCAGCCCGGACTGCATGGCCGCCACCTGACCGGCCACCACCAGAGCACTCATCATCAATCTGGACAGCGCCCCAAAATACAACCCAATCAGCACTTCTTGTATAATTAATCCTGCCAATTCAAAGGGTTGGTCAGGCATTGGTGGCATGCTGCGCCCGACAATCGCCCCAACGATCAGCGCCATAATCAATGCCAATGACAGCCGCACCCGGGCCGGCACCCCCACTTCACCAATGCCAGGCAATAACATCATGATGGCCCCAACGCGGGAAAACACCAGCGCAATGGTGAAAATCGAGGCAGGAAGGGTCAGGGCATCCACAACTACATGGCCGATACACGATCAGCCACATGAGTCATAAAGCCCCCCAGCAGCGCCCCCATGAGTGGCATGAACACCAACAGGGCAATAAAAATTGCCACAATTTTTGGCACAAATACCAGGGTCATTTCCTGCACCTGGGTCAGCGCCTGTAACAGGGCAATCCCCAGACCGACCGTCAGACCGACCAGCATAATCGGGCCCGACATTTGCAGCACCAGCCAGATGGCTTCGCGGGCAATATCCAGAACTTCAGAGCCGTTCATGGGCTTCTCCTGCCTGCCTGTTCACACCGGCTTTAACTCGACACCCAAGAGTGCTCTCGTTATGGTTAACAAAACCTAACCGGGCATGGGCTTGCGTTAGGAAATATAGCGCCTTCATCACATTCTGAGAGACCCCATCATGTACATTAAATCCCTGGCCACCAGCGCCGCCCTGATTGCCCTTCTGAGTGCCTGCACAGCCCCGGCAGAGCGGCAAAATGGATTACAACCATCTGAAAAGATTGCCACTTCGGAACAAACAGAATCCCAGCGCCTGAACGCCTGGTTCCAGGAAAAGTTTGAACAATCCCTGTCCCGCTCCCCCATGCTGAAAACCTATCTGGGCATCACGGATGCCGATTATGGCAAATGGGACGATCCTTCCCCGGCCTTTGCGCAAAAAGAACACGCCATAGCGCTTGCCAATTATGCCCAGCGCCACGCCCGGTTTGATTATGACAAGCTGGACAAAGATGCCCAGCTGTCCTGGCGACTGGCCGATTACAACCATGATCGCGAGGTGGCCTCATGGCCCTTTCACGATTATGGCTATATTTTCAATCAGATGTTCGGGGCACACGCCTCCATTCCCGCGTTTCTTATCAACCAGCATCAGATCAAAACCATTGATCATGCCGAAGCCTATATTGCCCGCCTGAACGGCATTAAAGACTATTTGGGGGGCCAGACCGCCAACGCCAAAATGCGTTTTGAAAAAGGCATTTACCCACCAAAATTTGTCTATGCCCGGGTGCTGGATGCCTCGCACAATCTAATCAAGGGCGCGCCCTTTGATGATGGCCCCGACAGCGCAATCTTAGCCGATTTCAAGGGCAAGGTGGATAAATTAAATCTGGCCGAGGATAAAAAGGCCGATCTGGTCAAACGGGCCAAGGCGGCCATGCTGGCCAGCATGGCCCCGGCCTATGCCGATCTGATCACCGAAATGCAGCGCCAGCAAAGCCTGGCCGATGACAAGGACGGGGTCTGGAAATTGCCAGACGGTGCGGCCTATTACAAAGACCGGCTGGCCGCCATGACCACCACCGACATGACTGCCGAACAGATCCACAATCTGGGTCTTTCCGAGGTGGAACGCATCCATAATGAAATGCGCACCATCATGAAAACCGTTGGGTTTAAAGGTGATTTGCCCGCCTTCTTCATCTTCATGCGCGAAGACCCACAATTCTATTATCCCGATACCGATGAGGGCCGCGCCGCCTATCTGGCCAAGGCGGTCAAGATTATCGATACCATGCGCGGCCGTCTGGACGAGATTTTTATCACCAAACCCAAAGCCGACATTATCGTCAAGGCGGTGGAGCCGTTTCGTGAAGCCACGGCCGGCAAGGCCTTCTACCAACGCCCCTCGCTGGATGGCTCGCGCCCCGGCACCTATTACGCCAATCTTTACCGCATGGAGAGCATGCCCACCTATCAGATGGAGGCACTGGCCTATCACGAAGGTATTCCCGGCCACCATATGCAGGGTTCCATCGCGCAAGAGCTTGAAAATATTCCCATGTTTCGCAAAATTGGCGGCTATACCGCCTACAGCGAAGGCTGGGGCCTGTATTCGGAATATGTTCCCAAGGAGATGGGCTTTTACGCCGATCCCTATTCCGATTTTGGCCGACTTTCCATGGAGTTATGGCGCGCCGCGCGTCTGGTGGTCGATACCGGCCTGCACGACAAGCACTGGACCCGCCAACAGGCCATTGACTATCTGGTTGAAAACACTCCCAATTCCCTGAGCGACGCCACCAATGCCATTGAGCGCTATATCGTCATGCCGGGTCAGGCCACGGCTTACAAAATTGGCATGCTGGAAATCCTGCGTCTGCGCGAACATGCCAAAGCGGAATTGGGGGATAAGTTTGATTTGCGCGAATACCATGATGTGGTGCTGGCCAATGGCGCGGTGCCACTTTCGGTACTGGCCGATCTGGTTGATGAGTGGATTGCCCGCAAGAAAGAGGGGTAAAGAGGGGCAATAAGGCCCTTTCGAGGGGCAATTAAGGGACGGTTTTGCCTCTTTTTTGGTTCAATAAGGGGCCGGACAGGGATGGCCGAGGGGTAAGGGGTGCCCCTCTTTTCCCCTTTGTTGGCTTATCCTCGGCGGAACACCTTCTCCCCAGGGAGAAGGTTGGGATGAGGGGCTTGTGAATCAAAAATTGCTCACCCCCCTTAACCCCTTGCCCCCTCACCTTATTCCTCTCCCGCTCGGGAGAGGAAAGAGATCGCCACCAAGCCCGCGTTATGTTCCAGGAATGATGGATATCGAAACCTTATCCCACACGGGCGTAAGTGGGGTATTCTATGCGCCATCCTTCGAGGCTCTCTTCGTTCGCGCCTCAGGATGAGGCCGCAATCTATTTTGCCTTCACCTCATCCTGAGGTGGCGCGAAGCGCCCTCGAAGGATGAAGAGTGCACAGCCCAAAACAAAAACCCCGCCTGAGCGGATCAGGCGGGGCCTTTTGAATGATCGTAAGAAGAGTTTATTTCTTCTTCGCCGCCGGTTTTTTGGGCGCAGCTTTTTTGGGCGCGGCTTTTTTAGCAGCCGGTTTCTTGGCGGCCGCTTTGGCAGGTGCCTTTTTGGCCGGCGCTTTTTTAGCTGGCGCTTTCTTGGCAGCAGCCTTTTTAGGCGCCGCCTTCTTGGCAGCGGTTTTCTTCTTTGCTGCCGGTTTTTTCTTTTCACCGCCCGGGGCGTCGTCGTCGGCGTATAGCTCTTCGCGGGTTACGTCGACATCTTTAACCTTGGCCAGTTCCAGAATGTAATCCACCACTTTTTCTTCAAAAATCGGGGCGCGCAGGCGGGCCTGTGCCTCTGGGTTTTTCTGGAAGTATTCGGCGATCTGTTGCTCCTGACCGGGATAGCGCATGGCCTCGGCATTCACGGCCCGGGCCAGTTCCTCGGCGGCCACCGTAATGTTCGCTTCCTGGCCGATTTCGGCCAGCACCAGACCCAGGCGCACGCGGCGTTCGGCAATGGCGCGATATTCGGCCTTCAGATCATCTTCGGACTTGTCCTTGTCTTCTTCGTCGACATTACCGGCCTTCACGTCGGCTTCGACCTGTTGCCAGATGGCGTTGAATTCGGCATCGACCATATTGGCCGGCAGATCAAAATCATGTTCCGCATCCAGCGCATCCAGAAGGCGGCGTTTGGCGCGATTGCGTGATTGTGATTTGTGCTCTGATTCCAGGCTTTTCACGATGGCATCGCGAAGCGCATCCAGCGAGTCCATGCCCAGCTTCTTGGCAAATTCATCATCGATCTTGGTTTCCACCGGTTTCTTAACGGCTTTGACGGTGACGGCAAATTCGGCATCCTTGCCCGCCAGGTTTTCGGCCTGATATTCCGCCGGGAACGTTACTTTCAGTACTTTTTCATCGCCAACCTTCACGCCGACCAGCTGTTCTTCAAAGCCCGGGATAAACTGGCCCGCGCCGATGACAACCTGGGCATCTTCGGCAGAACCGCCTTCAAATTCCACGCCATCAATGCTGCCGACAAAATCGATCACCACGGCATCGCCATCGGCGGCTTTGGCCTTGGCGCTTTTGTCTTCAAAGGTTTTTTGACTTTCAGCCAGATTACTAAGGGATTTTTCCACTTCCTCGTCGGTCACTTTGGCAACCGGGCGTTCAATGGTCAATTTGGCCGGGTCCACCGGGGTAAAGGTCGGCATAATGTCCACATGCATGTGGAAAACCAGATCGGCCTTGCCAGCGATCACATCCTCGGCCTCGTTTTCCAGATGGAAATGCGGCTGACCGGCGGGCTTGATATTATTGTCGTTCAGCGCTTTTTCGCTGGCCTCATTCATCGTGCCTTCGACAATCTCGCCCATCATGGACTTGCCAAACATGCGTTTGATATGCGCCGCCGGCACTTTGCCCGGGCGAAAGCCCTTGAGGCTCACCTGGGGCTGCACTTCAGCAATTTTGGCATCAAGGCGTTCGCTCAGTTCCTTGGCAGGAACCACAATGTCGTAAGAATGGCTGAGGCCTTCGGCCTTGGTCTGGGTAACTTGCATAGTCTCTTCCGGTGCTTTGGCGTTGCCCTTGCGGGCGCTAAATTCATCATCGCTTGCGCGGCGCAGCGCGCCTTATGTCATGAGTGGTGCGCCCACGCAACGCCCTGACGGGCTAAATTGCATTATAGCACGGCAAATCCATGCTGAAAGCGGCCAAAGGCCGACGCTCAAAATCGCTGGTGCGGATGAGAGGACTCGAACCTCCACGTCGCAAGACACTGGAACCTAAATCCAGCGCGTCTACCAATTCCGCCACATCCGCATCCCTGCGTTTTTGATCGCGGCACAGGGTCTAGCGTCTTGACGAATGAGAAGCAACGGAGCATCTCACAAGAATGAGCACACAAAACGACACCAATGCCCCGTTTGAGGCTGCCCCGGACTGGCAACAACGCTATGACGAGAACTCCACCCGGTGGGAGCGCGGCGAACTGAACCCCGCCTTTGTGCACTGGCAGGAAACTGGCGCCTTCAAGGGCATAAAAAGCGTGATTATTCCCGGCTGCGGACGCTCACCCGAACCGTTGGCCTTTGCCCGCCTGGGTGCTCAGGTTACAGCGCTGGATTTTGCCCCCGCCGCCGTGACCGCCCAAAAAGATATTTTTCAGCAGGCCGGAATCAAGGCCCGTATCGAAGAAGCCGATGTTCTCACTTGGCGGCCAGACACCCCGGTGGAGGCGGTTTATGACCAGACCTGTCTGTGTGCCCTCACCCCGGCAGTCTGGCCCGATTATGCCGACCAGATCCACCGCTGGTTAAAACCCGGTGGGCGGGCATTCATGCTGTTTATGCAAACCGGCAAGGAAGGCGGCCCGCCATTTCACAGCCCGCTGGAAACCATGCATACCCTGTTTGATGACAAACGTTGGCAATGGCCAAATGCACCCCTTTATCGTGCTGACCATTCAAGCGGTAAATATGAGCTGGGGGCCGTGCTGACCCGGCGCTAGGCGGGTTGCACCTTTTTTGCGGCGCTGTTTGACCGCCATACTGGCCCGTTGCACCCAGAGCCAGACCGCCAGGCCTGAAACCAGGTTGGAAAGCGCCATGGCCACAATGGCCCCAGTGAGGCCAAAATAATGCCCGCCCACCCAGGCCCCGAATGAGGACAGCACGATCGAGCGGCCAAAGGTCATCACCAGGCCTGGGAAAGGCCGCCCCAGCGCATTAAAACCGGCGGCCGTGGCAATCACCACACCATAGCCAGCGGCGGTCAGTGGCACCAAGGACAGGTAAAGCCGGCTGACCGCGATCACATCGGGATCATGGGAAAACAGCTTCGCCACAAACCCGGACAGCAATAATAGGGTCAGGCCGGTGAACGCGCCCCAGATCATGGCAATGAGATAAGCCGACTTAAACGCTTCGCGCACCCGGCCGGTCAGGCCCGCCCCGCCGTTTTGCCCGGTGATCGGCCCGATGGAGGCCGATAATGCCAATAGGGGAATGGCAAACAGAAATTCAATCCGCCCGGCCACCCCCAGGCCCGCCACGGCGGCATGACCAAAACTGGCAAAAACGGCCGTTACAAACGCCATCATAATGGGATTAATCATATTGGTGCCAATGGCCGGCAGGCCAACCCGCATCACCTCACCCCAGGATTCTTTCAGCTCTGCCCAGGGCGGAATATGCAACAAGATCAGTTTTTCCCGATACACCATGATCCAGCCCATCACCATTACCGCGGTAACATTGGATAAAACCGTGGCCAGCGCCGCCCCGGCCAGTTCCATCCGCGGAAACGGGCCAATGCCAAAAATCAAAAACGGGTCGAGAATGAGATTGATCACCGCGCCAGCCACCATGGTCATGCCCGGCAGGCGCGCATCCCCCAGCGCGCGCAAAAAGATTACCCGCCACCATCGGGCCAACAATGAAAGCCGCGCCGATAAAGGCAATATGCATATAAGAGCGAATATCGGGCATCAGCGCCGGATCCGCCCTCAGCAGGCGAAACAGCGGATCAACGCTTAGTGTGCCGACAATGGATACGGTCGCCACCACCAGCACTGCCAGCAACAGCGCATCGGTCACCAGCCGTGCCAGTTGATCGCGATTGCCCTCGCCCGCGGCGCGCGACACCACCGAACTGGCCCCGATGCCAAGACCAATGGAGAGGCTTTGCATGGCAAACAGCACCGGCACGCAAAAACTGATCGCCGCCAGCGGCACCGTGCCCAGACGGCTGATATACCAGGTATCGACCACCGCCGCCGACATCACCGCGACAATGCCGATGGTCATGGGAATGCCCAAACGAATCAAATGCCCCATCACCGGGCCTTTGGTCAGATCGCGTTTTTGCCGGGCTTTGTGTTTTTTATCTTCTGGATTCATGACGGACAGCGCCAATACTCAACCACTAAATAATTCAAGACTCGCATTTAGGACGCGGCGGGCCTTCGCGCCAGCCCCAAATCTGCATGACGGTTATAAACACCACTCACAATCGCGTTTGCAAAACTTCCGGCAGGGCTTCGGTCAAATCCCCCGCGATCAGGCCGCGGCCACAGGCGGCCCCCGCCGCCCCGTGCAGCCAGACCCCACAGGCCGCCGCCGCAAAACCGGCTCCCCCCTGGCCCAGCAATGCCCCGATCATACCGGCCAGCACATCGCCAGACCCCGCCGTGGCCAGCCAGGGCGGGGCATTGGTGTTAATAATCGCGCGACCAGTGGGGGCCGCGATCACACTGTCCGGCCCTTTGAGCACAATTACGCATCCCGCCCGCTTTGCCGCCGCCCGGGCGCGCTCTGTCTTGCTGTGTGAACGATCCGCCAGATCCGGGAAGAGACGCGCAAACTCCCCCTCATGGGGCGTCAATATGCAAGTTTCATCCAGCACGGCAAACAAACGATCCGGCATATCGGCAAAGGCACTGATACCATCGGCATCCAGCACCAGGGGACATTTATGCTTGCGGATAGTCAGCACATCTTCGCGCATGGCTGAATCCACCCCGCCCGCGGGGCCAATCACCGTGGCGCTCACCCGGCGATTGGTAAGCATGGTTGCCAGCGTATTTTCTGCTTCTCGGCTGGCGATCATCACTTCGGTTTCATGGGCGGCGCAGACCTGGGCGGCGCCCGCATCAGCCAACAGGGTCACCAGACCCGCCCCGGTGCGAAGGGCAGCGCGCGCCGCCAGCCGTGCCGCGCCGGTTTGCAACGCCCCGCCGCAGCGCACCAGCACATGACCGCGGCTGTATTTATGGGCCATCACCGATGGCAAAGGCGGCAGCCCCGGCCATAAAGACGGATTATTTTCAAAGCATTGCGGCTGAATTTCGTTCAGAACCTGGTCCGGTATACCAATATCGGCCAGAGTGATTTTACCGCAAAATTCACGCGATGGCTGGAGCACATGGGCCGGTTTTTGGCGAAAAAACGTAACCGTTTCCTGAGCACAAACATGCACATCCGGCACCGTGCCGTTATCGCCAAATATGCCCGAAGGCAGATCGGCACTGATCACATAGGCACCCGAGGCATTGATCGCCTGCACCAACGCCGCCGCCTCGCCCGTCAGCGGCCGGGACAGCCCTGCCCCGAAAAGCGCATCCACCAGGATACCATCGCCATTGATGATATCCGGCGTGGCCAGGATTACCGCACCATGCCAGTCCAGATGCGCCCGGGCCACATCGCCCTTCAGCCGCGCCACATCGCCAAAGCTGTATACCGAAACTTCGCGCCCGGCCTCGTGCAGGATTTTTGCTGCCACATAGCCATCGCCCCCATTGGCGCCAGGGCCGCAAAGCACCTGTATTGCCCCGCCATGGGGGGCCGCCAGCGCCGCCACGGCCAGCGCCTTGCCAGCACGCAGCATCAGGGCATAACTCTCAATCCCCGCCCCTTCGGCCAGGTGATCCGCCATATACGCCTGTTTAATGCTCAGGATTTCGTGCACTTCACCCCTCCAATGCTTGATCATCGGGCATGACCTGCCTAAACTTTAAGCAACGCATAAGAACCTCTCACCTGCGCCAATCCCCCCTTGCCAAAGACGCATTGGGGTACAAAAAAGGCATCAAACAAACTCAGCCCCTGGACTCATGTGCGGGACAGCCCGGAGAATAGCATGAAAAAAATTGAAGCCATCATCAAACCTTTCAAATTGGACGATGTGAAAGAGGCGCTGCATGATGTTGGCGTACAGGGGCTGACCGTATTGGAGGCCAAAGGCTTTGGTCGCCAAAAAGGTCATACCGAGCTTTATCGCGGTGCCGAATATGTGGTTGATTTTCTGCCCAAGCTAAAGGTGGAAGTGGTGGTGGCCGACGATCAGACCGACGCGGTGATCGAAGCCATTGAAACCGCGGCACGCACCGGACGCATTGGTGACGGTAAAATCTTTGTCAGCTCCATTGAACAGGCGGTGCGCATCCGCACTGGCGAGCGCGACAACAACGCCCTTTAATCTTTCAGACGACAAACAGGAAACTTCATCATGGCCGACAAAATATTGAAAAAAATCAAAGACGAAGACATCCCCTATGTGGAACTTCGCTTTACCGATCCGCGCGGAAAACTGCACCACGTAACCTTTGACGCCGCCATGGTGGATGAAGACTTTTTTGAAGACGGGGCGATGTTTGATGGCTCGTCGATCAATGGCTGGAAGGCGATTAATGATTCCGACATGGTACTGATGCCCGACGTATCATCGGCCAAGATGGACCCGTTTTACCAGGATCAAACCCTGACCCTGCTCTGTGACATTCTGGAGCCGGGCACCATGGCCCCCCTATGGCCGCGACCCGCGCTCGACCGCCAAAAAGGCAGAAAATTATCTGCAAACCTCTGGCGCCGGCGATACTGCCTATTTTGGCCCCGAAGCCGAGTTTTTCATCTTTGATGATGTGCGCTGGAACACCGAAGCCCACAATACCGGCTATGCCTTTGATTCTACGGAATTGCCAGCCAATAGCGGCACCAAATACGAATATGGCAATATGGGCCACCGCCCCGGTCCCGGTGGCGGGTATTTTCCGGTGGCGCCGGTTGATTCGGCGCAAGACATGCGCTCTGAAATGCTCTCGGTAATGACCGAACTGGGCCTGAACCCGGAAAAGCATCACCACGAAGTGGCCCCGGCCCAACATGAGCTGGGGATGAAATTTTCCACCCTGGTGGAAATGGCCGATCATTTGCAGCTGTACAAATATGTCGTGCAGAATGTGGCCGCTGCCTATGGCAAAACGGCCACCTTTATGCCCAAGCCCTATTATGGCGATAATGGGTCCGGCATGCACGTGCACCAGTCGATCTGGAAAGACGGCAAGCCGGTCTTTGCCGGGGACCGCTATGCCGACCTGTCGCAAAACTGCCTCCACTATATTGGCGGAATCATCAAGCACGCCCGGGCGATTAACGCCTTTGCCAATGCCTCGACCAATTCTACAAGCGCCTGGTGCCAGGCTTTGAAGCGCCGGTCTTGCTGGCCTATTCGGCGCGCAACCGCTCGGCCTCAATCCGCATCCCCTACTCCACCTCTCCCAATGGCAAGCGCATCGAAACCCGCTTCCCTGATGCCGCCGGCAATCCGTATTTGACGTTCTCGGCCCTGCTCATGGCCGGTCTTGACGGTATTGAGAACAAGATTGATCCCGGTGATGCCATGGACAAGGATTTGTATGACCTGCCCCCGGCTGAGCTGCAAAACGTGCCCCATGTGTGCGCCAACCTGCACGAGGCCCTGGATGCCCTGCAGGCGGACCACGACTTTTTTGCTGAAAGGTAATGTGATGAGCAAGGATCAGATCGATGCCTATATCGAACTGAAAATGGAAGAGGTTACCCGCCTGGCCATGCACCCGCACCCGGTCGAGTTCGACATGTATTACGCGAGCTAGCCTCCCCGTAAAATGGCGCTGTCAGGAAATACCGGCAGCGCCATTGTTGTATCTGTATCCGGGCCACCTCAAATGTGGCAGAATTATGCCTGAAAATAACGCCCCTAACCCAATGGACGAGGCCCGCTGGATCGGCTAAGACAGCGCCTATCGTGGCTTGGCCACGCCTATTTTTTTGTGGACCCGGTGCCTATGTTGCGTAAAATTCTTCTCACCAGTGTTGCCCTGCCCTTGTTTGGCTTTGCCAGTATTGCCGTTGCCCAGGTGGAACTTACCGATGAACGCACCACCCCGGTCACCACAGGCACCATAGATGGCGGCAGCCCTGGCGACATCATTATCCGCTCTGGGGCTTCTATTCTGGTCGGGGCGGGCAATACCGCCGTTACCATAGATACAGACAACACCGTAACCAATGAAGGCACCATTGGCTCTGCGGACGCCAACAATACCACGGGCATACTTATTTCTGGCGGCACCACCGGCGGTTTCACCAATACCGGCGTGGTTGATCTGAACGAAGATTATACCCCTGTTGATAGTGATGAAGACGGCGATGTGGATGGCCCCTTTGCCATCGGCACGGGCCGCACCGGCGTTCTGGTCGAAGGTAGCAGCCCATTTAACGGCAATATCACCAACGCCACAACGGGGCGCATTACGGTCGAAGGTAATGATTCGGCTGGTGTGCGCATTCTGGCTGGCCTGAATGGCAATTTAATCAATAATGGCAATATCACCATAACCGGCAATGACGGGTATGGCATTCAGGTGGATGGTACCGTTAATGGCGATATTACCAATGCCGGCGCCATTGTCGTCAAAGGCACCAACAGTATTGGCTTGGGAATTGATGCCGCCATTAATGGCACCGTCACCAATACCGGCCAGATCAGCGCCACCGGGTTTCGTGAAACCACCCGGCGCAATAATGCCGATGAACGGGCCAAACTGGATGCGGATGATCTGGGCCAGGGTGGCTCTGCGGTCTCCATTGCGGCCAGCATTTCCGGCGGCTTTCTGAACGGGGCACAATTGGATAATGCCGGCAATACCGTACGCACCGGCGAAATTTTCAGCCAGGGTTCGGCCCCGGCCATTCTGATTGCGGCCGGACAAAGCGGTACCCCTGATGCGGATGTGGTTCTGGGTAAAATCGGGGCCGCCGCAGATAATCAGGATTATGGACTGGTGAATACTGGTACCATTTCCGCGGCGGGGATTAATGACGGCTTTGCCGCGTCGGCCATCCGCGTTCAGGGTGCCGAAGTTGGTGGTATTATGCGCCGCGCCATTATTGAGCACGGCATTTTTAACGGCGGAACGATTTTGGCCACGGCCTTTGATGCCAGTGCCCATTCCCTCTGGGTCGGCAATGGCGCCTATGTGGATACGGTCACCAATACCGGCCGCATCCGCAGTTCGGTCATTTCACAGGTGGGTGGCCAGTCCATGGCGATTACCATTGATGCCGGCGGCGAAACCAACACCATTACCAATAGCAATGTTATCGAAGCCGAATACACCGGGGCCGGCAATGGCTCGCAGGCCGTAGCCATCATGGATGCCGCCGGCTCGATCAACCTGATTGAAAACCAGGGACAGATCACGGCCACCTATACAGAAATTCTGCCGGACGGGCAAAGCGTTGACCCTAATGATACCACGCGGCGCACCGTGGCCATTGATGTTTCTGCAAACACTGATGGGGTAACCGTCCGCCAGTTTGCAGACCCTGATATTGGTGGCAATCCGGCCATTACGGGGGACATTCTGCTTGGTAGCGGCGACGATCTGGTTGAACTGGACGCCGGTACCGTTGATGGCGACATTGTTTTTGGCGATGGGGCCGATGTGCTGACCATTGATGGCGGCGCGGCGTTGACCGGCGCTTTGTTTGATTCGGACGGTCTGCTGACCCTGGACATCCGCAATGGCCTGTTGGCCCTGGGTTCAGGCACCAGCCTGGCGCTGACCAATGCCACCTTTGGGGCCGATGCCCTGTTACAGATGACACTGGCCGATTCAGCCACAGGCATTGTCGGGGCCACCTTTAATGCCTCAGGCGCGGTTACGTTTCTGGATGGTGCCACCATCGCGCCGATCCTGAGTGGCCTGATTGGTGATGGTGGCAGTTTCAGTTTTTTGCAGGCCAACTCGCTGAGTATAGCCGGCAGCCTGAATTCTTTGCTGAACTCTGACCAGTTGCCCTTCCTTTATGAGGTTAATTTGCGCCAGGGCGCCGCCGGGAATACGCTGGTGCTGGATTTGCAAAGGCGATCTGCGACGGATTTGGGCTTTGATAGCAATCAGGCCGCCGCGTATAACCCCTGGTTTACGGCGCTTTCCCAAAGCAATGATACGGCGCTGGAATCCGGCTTTGCCCGGCTTACAACCGCCGATGAATTTTACGCCGCCTATGACCAGTTATTGCCGGAATTTGGTGCCGCGGCCCTGCAATTTGCCCTGGCCAATACCGATGGCACCACCGGGGCCGTGGCCTCACGCCTGGATAATGTGCGCCGGGGATATGGCAAACAGGGGGGACTGTGGGCCGAGGAAATCGGTTATTATATGAACCGTAATCTCAGTTCCATTTCTCAGCCCTATCGCGGGTTTGGCCTGGGCCTGGCCATTGGGATTGATCGTCCGCTTGGGCCATTTGAGGCCGTCGGCATTGCTGTCAGTGGGTTTTCAAACGAAATCAAACAGGCGGTTGGCTTTGACAAGCCCTTGACCTCTCAATCGGGGCAAATCGGCGCCTATGTGGGTGGCGAGTTTGGCGGCTTTAATTTTGAAACCCATTCGGCCATTGGCTATGATGATTTCAGCTCTGAACGCGTCCTGAAATTTGGCGATATATCACGTACTGCCCTTGGCGGTTGGTCTGGATATCACGTCGCCAGCACGACCCGCTTGTCTTATGATATCACGTCGGGGAAATGGTTTATCCGCCCCAGCGCATCGCTTGACTATCTGTGGTTGAAAGAAAACAGCTATGTTGAGGCCGGTGGCGGCACCGGTTTTGACCTTGATGTCAATGCCCGCACCTCCAAATCCCTTACCGGCACTGCGGCCATCACCTTTGGTCGTAAGTTTGGTGATCTGAAAGACTCCTGGTGGTCACCACGCCTTCGGGTTGGCGCCCGCAATGAGTTCCAGGGCAATGCAGCCAGCACGGTCGCCCGCTTCTCTGGCTTTACCGACGAATTCACCCTGACCCCGCAACAGCTCCCCAAAACGGCGCTGTTGTTGGGCTTTTCGCTTTCTGCCGGCAGCCGCTTTACCTCGTTTGGCTTTGATTATGATGCGGATGTGCGTAATGGCTTTGTTCGTCATACGGGCCGCTTGGTGATTCGTTTCATCTTCTGATTGCAAACTTAAAGTATTAACAAGATATTCTCTTGCACCAATTGGCACAGGCCCAGAATGGCCTATGCCACTGTTTTATTGCGTCTATTTATCTCGTTAAAATTTCATTCTTATAACTTGACTTAATATACGATTTATACGAGTGTTTGTGTGCGTCCTATCGTGTCAGGCGCATTTCCCCGGCCGGGCTCACCCCGTGCTCTTTATTCCGGGGGTGAAGGGCTGAAGACACCCCGAGCTTCAGCCCTTCTTTTCTCTACATCCCATTTCATGCTCTGGTATATTCAGGCGAATCACCATGGGGCACAGATATGGCAAAGTTCACGTACATGATATTGTTGGTCGTCATGGCCCTGCTTGGCGCCTGTCAAAGCCTTGGCGAAGTTGATAAATCCCCCGTGGCTGACGCCTCCCCACCGCTGGTCATTCTGGTGCATGGGGGGGCCGGTTCGGTTGGCCCCAAAGGCATGTCAAAAAAGGACCAGGCGGCCTATCGCGCGGCGCTGGGTCTGGCGCTGGACACGGGCTATGCGGTGCTGGCCAAAGGCGGCCGTTCGCTGGACGCGGTTCAGGCGGCGATTGTGACTATGGAAAACAACCCCCTGTTTAATGCGGGTAAAGGCGCGGTCTTTACCGCCGAGGGCAAAAACGAATTGGACAGCTCGATCATGGACGGGCGTAACCGCAATGCCGGGGCGGTGGCCGGGGTCACCATTGTCAAAAACCCGATCCTGGCGGCGCGCGCGGTGATGGACAAAAGCCCCCATGTGATGATGGCCCGCGATGGGGCCGAAGCCTTTGCCAAGGAACAGGGATTGGACATTGTGCCGCCGTCTTATTTCTTTACGCAAAAGCGCTGGGATCAGCTGGAACGCGCCCGGGCCCGCGCCAAGGCCAAGGCGGCCCTGCCCGCCAGCAGTCATTTTGGCACGGTGGGCGCAGTGGCGCTGGATGCCGATGGTCATATTGCGGCGGGCACTTCGACCGGCGGCATGACCTATAAGCGCTTTGGCCGCATTGGCGACAGTCCCATAATCGGTGCCGGCACCTATGCCAGCGATTTATCCTGTGCCGTATCGGCCACCGGCTGGGGCGAATTTTTTATCCGTGGCACGGCGGCGCGTGATATTTGCGCCCGCGTGCAATGGAACCATGATGATATTCAGGAAGCGGCGGATCTGGTATTGGCGGATCTGGAAGACATGGGCGGCACAGGCGGTGTACTGGCGCTGACCCCCAAAGGCACTTATGCTTTTTTCGTTTACAACACAAATGATGTTCCGGGGCGTAAAAACCGCCGACCGGAATGATGTCTATATTTTTGGTGATGAGTAAGGTGAGCATGAGCGACAAATCTGGTAAATCCAAACTGGAAGAGGCCTCGGCTCTCTTTGGCGCGCCCACAAAGTCCAGCGCACCAACCGCCTATACCGCCGATGATATTGAGGTACTCGAAGGCCTGGAACCGGTGCGCAAGCGCCCGGGCATGTATATTGGCGGCACCGGCCGCGCCGCTTTGCATCACCTCTTTGCCGAAGTTCTGGACAACGCCATGGACGAGGCCGTGGCGGGATATGCGGACCGGATCGAAGTGGTTCTCGAGCCAGATAACACCCTGACGGTCATTGATAATGGTCGGGGTATTCCCGTGGACCCGCATCCAAAATTCAAGGACAAATCGGCCCTGGAAGTGATCATGACCACCCTGCATGCGGGGGGGAAGTTTTCCTCCAAGGTCTATCAGACCTCGGGCGGCCTGCACGGGGTTGGGGTGTCGGTGGTCAATGCCCTATCCGAACGTCTGGATGTCGAAGTGGCCCGGGGTAAAAAGCTCTATGCACAGAGCTTTTCGCGCGGCCTGTCTCTTGGCCCCCTAGAGGAAATGGGCGCAGCCCCGAACCGGCGCGGCACGCTGGTGCGCTTTACGCCGGATCCGGAAATTTTTGGTGACAAGCTGTCCTTTTCGCCAAAACAGGTATTCCGCATGACCCGCGCCAAGGCCTATCTGCAACGGGGCGTGCGCATTCGCTGGCGCTGTGAGGCGAGCCTGGTCGAGGGCACGGATACCCCCGCCGAGGCCGAATTTCATTTTCCGGGCGGACTGGCCGACTTTTTGCGCGAGCGCCTTGGCAGAAGACCACCATCACGCCAGAGGTGTTTGCCGGACGGGTGGAAAAAGACGGCGGCCATGGCTCGGTCGAATGGGCGGTGGCCTGGACCCCGCAGGGTTTTGGCGAGGCCGATGGCTTTACCTCATCCTATTGCAACACCGTGCCCACCGCCGAAGGAGGCACCCACGTATCGGGCCTGCGCTCGGCCCTGACCAGGGGCTGAAGGCCTATGCAGAAACCGCGGGGCTTGGCAAAAAGGCAGCGCAAATCACCGCCGATGATGTGCTGGGCACCGCCGGAGCCATGGTCTCGGTCTTCATTACCGAGCCGGAATTTCAGGGCCAGACCAAGGAAAAAGCTGGCCTCTCCTGCCGCCGCCAAGGCGGTGGAAGCCGCCGTGCGCGACCCGTTTGACCACTGGCTGGCCGGGGCGCCCAAGGAAGCGGCCAAATTGCTGGAATGGGTGATCGGGCGCGCCGAAGACCGCCTGCGCCGTCGCCGCGAAAAAGAGGTCAGCCGCAAAAGCGCCACGCGCAAGCTGCGCCTGCCGGGCAAGCTGGCCGATTGTTCGCGCTCGGGCGCCAAGGATACCGAGATTTTTCTGGTCGAAGGGGACAGCGCCGGTGGCTCGGCCAAACAGGCGCGCAACCGCAAGACCCAGGCAATTTTGCCGCTAAAAGGCAAAATCCTGAATGTCGCCAGCAACAGTGTTGATAAAATCGCCGCCAATCAGGAAATCCGCGATCTCTCCCAGGCCCTTGGGCGTGCATATCGGCAAGAATTTTGACCTTGAAAACCTGCGCTATGAGCGCGTCATCATCATGACCGATGCCGATGTGGATGGGGATCATATCGCCGCCCTGTTGATCACGTTTTTCTATAAAACCATGCCGCAAATTATCCATGCCGGGCGGCTTTATCTGGCCCTGCCACCGCTTTACCGGCTCAGCCAGAAGGGCAAGAGCGCCTATGCCCGCGATGATGCCCACCGCGAGGAACTCCTGGCGACGGAATTTTCCGGGCGCGGCAAGGTCGAGGTCAGCCGCTTTAAGGGCCTTGGCGAAATGATGCCGGCACAACTGAAAGAAACCACCATGGACCCGGCCAAACGCACCCTGGCCCGCATCCGCTTTGATGAAGATAATCTGCCCACCACCGAAGCTTTGGTAGAAACCCTCATGGGCAAAAAACCCGAACTGCGCTTTGCCTTTATCCAGGAACATGCCAAATTTGTGCGCGAGCTGGATGTGTAAGGGGGTACTATGCGCATTATCCACCCAAGCGATTTTACCGGCACCCGCGCCTGGGATGCCTTGGATATAGAAACCATCGATACCGCATCCATACGCCTGCACTGGACCGACAAGCCCTATAAATGGCACGTCAATGATGGACCCGAGGTTTTTGTAGTACTTGACGGCGTAATCAATATGCATACCCGTGACAATAAGGGTGAACAGGTCTGGCGTCTGGTCAAAGGCGATATTTTTCATGCCCAAGATGGCGACGAACACATTGCCCGCCCCGATGGGACTGCCCGTGTGCTAGTTATTGAGCACAAGGGCAGCGTGTAGAGGCCAATTACCTGACGCAACCTCAAACCAGTTCCAGCCTTAACGACCGCCCAACTGCCTTGGCGGCACGGGCAAGGGTTGCCAGGGTGACATTGCCATTGGCGGGGTCTAGCAGCCGGTCCAGTTGTGAACGGCTGGTTTTCAGGCGCTCTGCCATAGCGATTTTTGTCATGCCTTCAGCCTTCATGGCCTCGGCAAGCTGAAAGGCGATCACGCGCTTGATGGCATGCTCGTTGGCTTCTTCATACGTGCCTTGCTCTTTCAGAAAATCATCAAAGAACTGGCCGGGTTTTCCAGTTTCCAATTTACTGTCCTTACTCATTTCAAACCTCTCATTCTTTGACTGGCCATTTCCAGTTCACGCACCGGCGTTTTCTGGGACTTCTTGATGAAGCCGTGCAGCAAAACCATGGCCCCATCATGAACACAGAAAAACACCCGCGAAATCCGCCCGCCGGAAAGATGACTCCTGATTTCCCAAAGGCCTTTATGCCCTTGAGAGCACGACATAAAGGCATACCCACAGGCCAGCCAAATTCTGCCGTACAAATATCCTCACCTATGGTTTTGCGATCTTCCGCGGCCATAGCCAGTAACCATTCCCGCACGGGGACCCAGCCAGTATGGGACTCAAAAAATCGTGCCGGAAGGCGCTTATGCTCAACCATGTGAAAATGTACCATATATGGTACTATTGGTCAATATAAGCTTCATTCCGCCCCCTCAAAGCCCCTTGAACCTATAGTCATTGTAGAGATTAGCCTGTCTGGATCGCCCCTTTTGGGGTATCTGAGGAGATTGGTCATGGGCACTACACTATGGATACAATTAACCGGCATGTTCGCCAGCGGCGCCTTTTTGGCAGCGGTACTCTGGTCCATTGCGTTTCCGCAAAGGCGGATCTGGCCTCCGCAAAAATCAAACGTCATCAACCAGGTCCTGATCTGGGTGCTGACCGCAATGGCACTGGGCAGCATGTTTTGGCTTGGCCTAGCCGATTGGAACAGCCTGGGATGGCCAGCGCCGCTGCGCTGGGGGCTGGGCCTGCCCTTGATGGTTATCGGCAATATTGTGGTCATCCACAGCATTATTTATCTGGGTTATAAAACCACCAGCGGCGCCAAAACCACGCTGAAAAGTAATGGCTTTTACCGATACTCGCGCAATCCGCAATATACGGCGGACCTGATATTATTTGCCGGCTGGGCCATTTTATCGGCCTCATCCGATGCCATGCCGGTGATCATCCTGACGCTGGTGACCCTGTTTATGGCTCCGTTTAGCGAGGAGCCATGGCTACGCAAAATGTATGGCAAACCCTATGAAGACTATTGCGGCAAGGTGCGGCGTTTTCTATAAGATGGCCAAACTTACCCCTTCATCAAATCTCAGCGATAAGCCCGGCGCACACCCTTGCCAAGACAGCACCCCGCAACCATGTAGAGCAGGCAAAACGAAAGACCCGCCCCATGCCTATTGCCAAGCTCTCCACCCGGTTAAGACGCATTACCGATGATTTTGCCACTGCCCCGCAATTGATGATTGCCGACATGAAAGCCGCCAAAGAGGCTGGCTTTTCCCTGATCCTGAATGCCCGCCCCGATGGTGAGGAGGACGAGGACGAACAGCCCCTGAGCCGTCACCTTAAAGAAGCCGCCCAAGCCGCCGGTTTGGCCTATGCCTATGTTCCCATCCTGAACGGGGCGGCTTTTTCCCATAATGCACTGATCGCAGCAGGCGAAGCCATGGCCGATAATGACGGGCCGGTATTGGGGTTTTGCCTGACCGGCATGCGCTCCTTGCGCCTGTGGGCGCTGGCCAGTGCCCTTTATGGCCGGGCAGAGCCGGACCAGTTGATCGCTGCTGCTGCCGCTGCCGGGCTGTCGCTGGATGCTTTTGCCGAGCATTTACAACGGCTTTCGCGCGGGCAAGCCCCGCTTTACGTTGCCGATGATGCGGCGATGATGATTTAGGCCCCGGCCCAGCCATTTTTCAAGATGACAATAATGTTAGATTTCTCCTGCTTGAAACATGGGCGCGCAATGATAGCCTTTGCATAATGGCCCACTTTATAAACGCAACGGGCCAAAGGGGAGGCAATCTTGATCAAGCAAATCGCGCTGGCTGGCGCGTTATCACTGGCATATGGCACCGCCAATGCACAAATGGTGGAAATCGACAAAAACCCGTTTCCATCCACTTATGAACCCATGCCGTCACAACCGGTTTTGATCCGCGGCGCCCATGTCTTTGATGGCACCGGTGCGGAACTGTCCAAGGCGGATCTGTTGATGGAAAACGGTAAAATCACTGCTTTGGGCGAGAATCTGGAAGCCCCCCAAGGGGCACGCATTATCGATGGCACCGGCAAATGGGTAACCCCCGGCATCATTGATGTACATTCCCATCTGGGCGTTTATGCCTCGCCGGGGATACGCGCCACCGCCGATGGCAATGAGGCGACCAATCCAAACACCGCCGAAGTATCATCCGAACATGGCGTTTGGCCCCATGATCCTGGCTTTAACCGCGCCCGTGCCGGTGGGGTTACCGCCCTGATGGTGCTGCCCGGATCGGCCAATCTGTTTGGGGGACGGGGCACGGTCTTAAAAAACGTGCCATCGCGCACCGTACAGGGCATGAAATTTCCAGGCGCGCCTTATGCGCTGAAAATGGCCTGCGGCGAAAACCCCAAACGGGTTTACGGACAAAAGGGTGGTCCCGGTTCACGCATGGGCAATTTTGCCGGTTACCGCAAAAACTGGATCAAGGCACAGGCCTACAAGAAAAGCTGGGATGATTACCGCGCAGATTATGCCAAATGGGAAGCCAAAAAAGACAGCAACAGCGCCAAAAAGGACAAGGACAAAAAAGCACCCAAAGCCCCCAAGCGCAACCTGCAAATGGAAACCCTGATGGGGGTTTTGAACGGCGAGATTATCGTCAACATGCACTGTTACCGCGCCGATGAAATGGCTCAGGTGATCGATATGTCCAAAGAATTTGGCTATCATGTGGGTGCCTTTCACCATGCCGTCGAGGCCTATAAGGTCGCCGATTTGCTGCGCGAAAATGATACCTGTGCCGCCATGTGGGCCGATTGGGGTGGCTTTAAGATGGAGGCCTATGACTCCATCCGTGAAAACATTCCCCTGGTGCACAAGGCCGGTGCCTGCGCCATTGTCCATTCAGACAGCGAGGTTGGCATTCAGCGCCTAAACCAGGAAGCCGCCAAAGCCCTGGCCGATGGGAATAAGGCCGGCCTGAATATATCCCAGGGGGAAGCCTGGACATGGCTGTCCTCCAACCCAGCCAAATTGCTGGGCATTGGGGATAAAACCGGCGCGTTAAAACCCGGCCTGAATGCCGACGTAGTGCTCTGGTCCGGCAATCCGTTCAGTGTGTATAGCCGCGCAGACATCGTTTTTGTGGACGGGGCGCGGGTGTTTGATCGCCATGATAAATCCCACCAGGCGGTTTCTGATTTTGAGTTGGGACAGCCCGGTGAAGGAGATGAGAAATGAGTATTCTTGGAAAATTTGCCACGGCGGGCGCCCTGCTCTGCCTGGCCAGTGCCGCCCCCGCCTGGGCGCAAACCATCGCCATTACCGGCGGCAAGGTCATTACCAACACCGCCCAAGGCCAATTGGAGAATGCCACCGTGCTGATCGAGGACGGCAAAATCCTTTCGGTCGGCCCCGATATTGCCATACCCGAAGGGGCCACACGCATTGATGCCAGTGGCAAATGGGTCACCCCAGGCTTGTTTGCCCCCCTTTCACAGGTTGGCCTGGTCGAGATTTCACTGGAGGCCAGCACTGATGACAGCCGTGCTGAAAAATCGGAATTTTCGGTCGCGCTGGATGGCGTCGATGGCTTTAACCCCAAGGCCGAAGCGGTTGCCATCACCAAAATCGAAGGCATGACCCGCATTGCGGTTAGCACCGGGCCGGGCGAGAATATATTCTCGGGTGCCGGTTTTATTGCCGATACCAGCGGTGATGTTGTGAACAGCATTACCCGGGACCATGCCTTTGTCATGGTGCAAATGGGCGAACGCGGAGCCCGCATTGCCGGTGGCTCGCGCCCGGCGGCATGGGCCTATTTGCGCAATGCCCTCACCGAAGCCCGCCAGTACCGCCCGGGCCGGGCGCGCAAGGATGCGCTGTTGAACGGGCCGGATGCCATGGCCTTGAAACCCGTGGCCGAAGGGCGCATGCCTTTGCTGGTCTTTGTTAACCGTGCTTCGGATCTGATGACCCTGATCCGATTGCACGAGGCCCAGCCGAAACTGGACCTGGTGGCCGTGGGAGCCGCCGAGGGCTGGATGGTTGCTGATGAATTGGCCGCGGCAGGCATACCGGTGATTCTGGAGCCCCAAAACAATCTGCCCAGCAGTTTTGAAAGCCTGGGGGCCACCATGACCAATGCGGCCCGTCTGCAAAAGGCCGGCGTGACCATTGCCATTGCCCAGCTTGGCGAAGCCTTTAATGCGCGGCTGGCCCCGCAACAGGCCGGCGACGCGGTGGCCAATGGCTTATCTTGGGACGCAGCCTTTGCCGCCATTACCAGCGCCCCGGCGCAGATTTTTGGCCTGGAGGACGAACTTGGCACCCTGCAAAGCGGGATGATTGCCGATGTGGTGGTATGGGATGGCGATCCACTGGAGCTGATGACCTCCCCCGATTACGTCTTTATTGGCGGCGAGGCCCAATCGCTTAGCTCCCGCCAGACCAAATTGCGTGATCGCTACCTGGACCTTAAAGACGCGAAAGAAAATCCATTCGCCTATCGCTGAGCCTAGCGCAGCCCTAATGCAATAAAACCGGGCAGACATTTGTCTGTCCGGCCTGCATTGACTTGAGCCGCGTCGGCACTATGGTCCGTGGCGCGCAGGATGCTTTTTGACTGCGCCTATGATTTCACCTTGGTGCCTATGAATTTTGAAGACCTGGGGCTTGGCCCCAAAACCTTAAAAGCCGTCAAAGAGACTGGCTATACTGAACCCACACCGATCCAGGCCAGCGCGATACCACACGTACTGGCTGCACGGGATGTGTTGGGCATTGCGCAGACCGGAACCGGCAAAACCGCGTCATTTACCCTGCCGATGATCGATATCCTGAGCCGGGGTCGTGCCAAGGCGCGCATGCCGCGCTCGTTGATATTGGAACCCACGCGCGAACTGGCCGCCCAGGTGGCCGAAAACTTCGAGACGTATGGAAAATATCACAAGCTCTCAATGGCCTTGTTGATTGGCGGCGTGGCCTTTGGCGAACAAAACCGAAAATTGATGCAGGGCGTTGATGTCCTGATCGCCACACCCGGACGGCTGTTGGACCATATCGAACGCGGCAATTTGCTGATGAACGGGGTACAGCTTTTGGTTGTGGACGAAGCCGACCGGATGCTGGACATGGGATTTATTCCCGATATCGAGCGCATTTTCAAAATGACGCCCTTCACCCGTCAGACCCTGTTTTTCTCGGCTACCATGCCCACGGAGATCCAGCGCATTGTAGATACCTTTTTTACACAACCCAAAACGTGTAGAGGTGACCCGCCCGACCGACACCGCCGACACCATTGAACAATTACTGATCAAGCTGGACCGCAATGATGCCCGCCTTAAAAACGAGGCCCTGCGCACCATTATTGACGAGCATAATGTGCGCAATGCCATTGTGTTTTGTAATCGCAAGCGCGATGTGGACCGGGTCGCGACCTTCCTGAAAAAAAGCCAAATACAGCGCCTCGCCCATTCACGGGGATTTGCCACAAAGTGTGCGCACAGCCACCCTGGAAAAATTTAAAAATGGCGATGTTAAGCTGTTAATTGCCAGTGATGTGGCTGCCCGCGGGTTGGATATTCCCGATGTAAGCCATGTGCTGAACTATGATGTTCCCATGCATCCCGAGGACTATATCCACCGCATTGGCCGCACCGGCCGCGCCGGAAAAAAAGGCCATGCCATCACCATTGCAACGCCCGGGGATGCCAAGGCATTACATGGCGTTCAAAGCCTGATTGGCAAAGATATTCCGCTCTCATTCGGCGAAAAAGGATCACAAACGGCCCCTGCCTATACACCAAAGGCCGAAAAAGCCACGACCAGCGCTCCCGCAGAGGAAAAACCACGCGGCCGTCGGCGTGTTCGGGTCCGCAAACCCAAAACCGATATGCAGAACCCGGTAATGGATACGCCCAAAGTACCATCCCCGGAATCAGCACCCGCACCAGCTCAAGCGAACAGTGCCGCCAAGACCAAAGAAAACATCAAAACCGCTGATCGCAAACCTAAATCTAGAAAAAAATCCAAAAAGAAGCGATTCTCCACCAAAGGAATCACCATCAAAAAGCAATCTGGGCTTTGGCAATGCCATCCCAAATTTCTTTAAAAGAGAATGCTAGCGCATATACTCAAGTTTACCATTAAACAAATACCACAATTGCCCGCAAAGCACTAAATCGTGCAAGCGGTTACACCTCCTTAATATTTTACCATTTTAAAAACTTTGATAATTATTTTATACACACAATACGATTATTTTTTACTACCATATGCATATGTTATATTAAATAATACGCATTTATTCCAGTTAGATGTCATAGTTGCATAGGTTTTTATTAACAGAAAAATCATCTCACTACCTTACATCCCTTCATTTGTGAAGATTTTGAACCATTTTCTTTACTCTCTGTTCGGGTTTTCCGGTTTACTTTCGCACAATTGAATTTTATCCGATTGCCAAAAATGGGATCGCTAGAAGGGCAAAATTATGTCGGCTGCACCGAAAAAAATCCAGCAAGAACGACCAAACGAATGCAAAGACGCTTCTGGAGCTTCTTGCTGAGCATAATCTGGAAGCCACGCCCAATAATTATCAACTGTTTCACGGCTATTTAGTGGATAAAAACCCTACCCTGATCAAAGAAATGCGCCCCTTGCTGTCCAGCGGTTCTCTGAATCAATCCACCTGCACAGCCTTGCATAAACGCCATTTCGGTGGCGTGAATCTGGTTGATCAGGCTCTGCATACCGGCAGTAAATTCAGCGAAGAAATCGGCACCGTATTACGCATGCTGTCTGTCGCTGAGAAAAATGCCGTCGAGTACGAGAAGACTCTTCGGGCGCCACGGACATTCTGGAAAATGCCAGCAGCAATCAATCGCTGAAGGAAATGGTTGATACCCTGCTGGCAGCCACCACCAAAATGCACCAACACACGCACCAGCTGGAACAGAAGCTCAATAAGACGACAGCCGAGGTGAATTCCCTGCGCGATAATCTGGAACAGGTGCGCACCGAAGCCATGACCGATGCCCTGACCGGCATTGCCAACCGCAAACGGTTTGACGAATTTATGCTGAAGCATTGCAATGTGGCCCAAAAAAACAAGCAAAACTTGAGTCTGGTTTTATGCGACATTGATCATTTCAAGCGCTTCAATGACACGTGGGGTCACCAGACCGGCGATCAGATCATTCGCTTTGTGGCCAGTTGTTTGCAACGTCATGCAGCAAAAAATCATCTGGTCGCGCGTTATGGTGGCGAAGAGTTTGCCGTCATCATGCCATCAACCGATGGTCAAACGGCCTTTGACATGGCGGATAACATCCGGGCCAGTGTGGAGTCTAAAAAGCTGTTGCGTAAATCCACCAATGAAGACATGGGCACGGTTACCATTTCTCTGGGCGTGGCACAGTTTTCCCCCCATGATTCCATTGAAGACCTGATTGAGCGCGCCGACGAAGCGCTATATCGCTCGAAACATGCCGGGCGCAACAAGGTGTCCATCAGCACAGAGGCGCAAGATGGGCGCAGCGCCGCCTAGCCACTAACGGCGTGATGGTGTTTTCATAAAAATAAAAAGTGGAGGGACGGCATTAACCGTTCAGCATATCGATGCTTAAAAACTCGATATGGTCGAGTTGTGCATCGGAAACCCAGGGTTTGATCGCACTGCGAACTTCTTTCAACGTACGCTCTTCATCCAGCAAGGAACGCTCCCCGGATTTACCAAACGGGTCTTCATGGGCCACTCGCAATATTGCATCACGCATAAAGTGCGCCTTGGTCCGCATTTTCCACGCATCCACATTATTGTGCAGCACGACACGGATATTCAAAAAGGCATAATTGACCAGATGCCCGTTTACCGCGATGGGGGCCACCACCACGGGGATATCAACCGAATGCACAGATTGCGCCTGATCCGGTATTTTATATTCAGGAATCACATCGTTTTTGATCGTCCATTCGGCCTTGATCCGGTTGCTTTTGCCTTTACCGGATTTTTTGCCGTGTCCGCCACCGCCCCCGCCACTGGCAAAAGCAGGGCTGGCGATAGCCATAGATAAAAGGGCAATGGTGATAAGGCGCATAACATTCTTCCTCTTTGAAGTCAGCCTACATCAAAGAGTTCAAAAATGCGTAAACCCGGTTTGGCGGGGCTCTCGATGGGGTCCCCCCTCTTTGCCAAGCCTGACGCCCTGCCCCGCGATCACCTGGCCAATCCGGCCCAGCGGCAAGCCTATATCCTGGGAAATTTCCTTTACCAGCGCTCTTTCTGCCACTGGTACCGTAAACAGCAATTCATAATCATCCCCGCCCGCCATCAGGGTTTCCAAAGCATTTTCCCGATCTGCTTCTCTCCCAAGCCAGCCTCTGGCAGCCTCGGACAGCGGCACGCGATCCGGATCCAGGCACAGGCAGACATTGGCCGCCGCAGCCAAATGGGCAGCATCAGCGATCAATCCATCCGATACATCAATGGCACAATGCGCCAGCGAGGCCAGCTTTATTCCCAATGACAATCTAGGATCTGGATATTCATATCGACGGCGCAAAAACTGCGCATCGGCCTCTTGGGCCACAGAGATAAACCCCTGCGCCACCCCCAGGCCCAAAACCCCATCGCCTATGGTGCCGCTGACCCAGATATCATCACCGACCTGCGCCCCGGCGCGACGCAATAAGGGGCCACGGGCCCAGCCCAACATGGTTATGGAAATGGTAAACGGCCCCACCCCGCCAATGGTATCGCCACCGATCAGTGAAATACCAAAGCGTTCCTGCTCTTCGGCAAGGGCTGTTATCAGCGTTTGTTTTTGCGCTGCATCCGTATTTTTGGGCCAGCAGAGTGTGCTGAGATAAAAAGCCGGCTGTGCCCCCATGGCCGCCAGGTCAGATAAATTGGTGCGCAGGGCCTTGCAGGCGATTTGCGCCGGTGCGGCATCGCCCAGTGCATGGATACCCGCCTGCAACATATCGGCGACCAGAACCAGCTTGCGCCCATCGCCCATCCACAACACGGCACCGTCATCACCCAGCCCCAGCGCTTCGGGGGTTTTGGCCGCCTTGGCCGCCAGCGCGGCAATAAAGGCAAACTCACCTGCTGAATGGGGGTCAGATTTCATCCACGCTATGGCTAGCTCAGCTCTCCCTGTCGGGTATCCCGGGCCAGCGCCTCTAAGGCTCCATTAACAAAGCCTGGTTCAGGCCCAGAGAAAAAATCACCGGCCAGATCAACATATTCATCCAGGATTACTTTGATCGGCGTATTAGGGGCATGCATAATCTCATAACTGGCGACACGCAAAATTGCTCGCACAGTGGCATCCAGCCGCTCCAGACGCCAGTTTTTGGCAAGATGGCCACTAATGGCTTTATCAATGCCGATTTGAAATTCAACCACCCCACGAACCAGCGTCTCGAAAAGGGCAATATCGGCCTCGCTTTGCGGACCGGTATCATCGCCCCCGCCCAGGCGGTTTTCCTTGAATTCTTCGATTACCCGGCGTGCGCCCATGCCGCCAATGTCCATCTGGAACAGGGCCTGAATGGCGCGCAAACGGGCGGTCCGTCTCGCGGTGGCGTGTTGCCTGGCGTGTTTTTCTGATGCCGTCGTCATCGAACAATCCTAACATAACTCTTTTTGGCTCTGTACCCTGAGGGCAGGCCTGCGGCCAGCGTGAGCCACAGAGTAAACTGCTATACATATAACAAATGCCTATTCGTCGAGTTTTTCATCCGCGATGAAACGGGCAAAATCGCTGCTTTCGGTGAAATCCTTATAAACCGAGGCATAGCGCACATAGGCGACCGGATCGAGATTGGATAGCGCTTCCATCACTTTTTGGCCGATGCGTTCAGATGAAATATCCATTTCGCCCTCCCCTTCCAGGCGGCGCACAATGGAGGAAACCAGTTGTTCAATCTGATCACGTTCCATGGGACGCTTTTGCATGGCCACCAAAACGGACCGAAGAAGTTTTTCCCGGTCAAAACGCACCCGGCGACCAGACCGTTTGACCACCGTCAAATCGCGTAATTGTACCCGTTCAAACGTCGTAAAGCGCTGTCCACAGGAAAGGCACTGGCGGCGGCGGCGAATGGCGGCGCCTTCTTCCGCGGGGCGTGAATCCTTGACCTGCGTATCTTCGCTGGAACAGAACGGGCAACGCATTAATGCAACTCTCCATATAAGGGATAGCGCGCCGTCAGGGCCTCGACCTCGGCGCGAATATCTGCCTCGATGGCTGCATTGCCCTCAGAATTTTCGGCCAATGCATCCAATACCCGCACAATCATAGCACCCACGGCCTTAAAGTCATCCACGTTCAGGCCCCGGGTGGTGGTGGCCGGCGAGCCAATCCGAATGCCAGAGGTGATGGTGGGTTTTTCCTGATCAAATGGCACGCCGTTTTTATTACAGGTGATATAGGCGCGCTCCAGGGCGTTTTCGGCCGCATTGCCCTTTACCCCTTTGGGACGCAAATCAATCAGTGCCAGATGGGTGTCCGTTCCCCCCGACACCAGATCATAGCCTGCGTTTTCCAGCTCCCCCGCCATGGCCTGACAATTGGCCACCACATTACGGGCATAGGTTTTAAATGCGGGGCGCAAGGCCTCGCCAAAAGCGACTGCCTTGGCCGCCACCACATGCATTAATGGCCCGCCTTGCAGGCCCGGAAAAATGGCTGAATTGACTTTTTTGGCAATCACCTCGTCATTGGTCAGGATCATGCCGCCGCGCGGCCCCCGCAATGTCTTGTGCGTAGTCGTGGTCACCACATGGGCATGGGGCAAGGGGCTGGGATGAACCCCGCCCGCCACCAGACCGGCAATATGGGCCATATCCACCATCAGATAGGCACCCACCTCGTCGGCAATTTCTCTAAAGGCGGCAAAATCTATGGTACGCGGATAAGCCGAACCGCCGGTGATGATCAGCGCCGGTTTATGCTG
>JAUZSF010000016.1 GCA_030949705.1 Robiginitomaculum sp.
CCTAGGCTGGTATAAGTTGTCCTTCGGCTTGACCGCGGGAACCATAGGGTCGTTCTTGCGCACATGATGCTGGTATGGACTCTCCGATCAAGTCGGAGGGGGACGAGGATAGAAAACGGCAGAGAGCAACACTCTCTTGTTTGTCATTGCCGGACCTATTCCGGCAATCCAGATTAGCCTTTGAATTACCCGGATAAGCTGGGTAACGACATAAATGGATAATCATGTTTCGAGGCTTCGCCCAAAAAAGGGCTACGCGCCTCAACATGAGGCGGAGAATGATATGCAAACCTCATCCTGAGGTGCGAACCCCGGTCTTGATCCGGGGGAGCCTCGAAGGATGGAAGACAAATAACAACACCAAGAGCCCGGATAAGGCAATGCCCTGGGGAGAGGAAACGGCGACTGGCATTACGGCTTCAATTCATCAAACCCTTCAGGGGGGCGCCGATGATGGGTGGCTTGTTCATAGGCATAGGCCAGCGTGAACAATTTCCCTTCCGCATAGGGCCGCGCCACCATTTGCAGGCCAGCTGGTAATTTGCCATAGGAATAGCCCATGGGCACCGTAATGGCAGGCATGCCGGTACTGGGGGCAAGGCTTTGCGAGTTATCGCCCTTGTATTCCTCGCGGCCCTTGTCCAGATGCGCGGGGGGATTGCTCCAGGTCGGGAAGATCAGTGCATCAAGGTTGTTTGTATCCATGGCGTCCAGAACGTCCTGACGGTAGCTGGCGCGCAAGGGGTTATCCAGATAGCGCAGGCACGGTTCGTCCCACGCCTCGGGCGGTCGATCAGCGGGAAACGCGGAAAAGTATTCCAGCCCGCCTTTGGCATCGGGGCCATAAAGGCCATTTTCCAGCACCCAGTTCACGTCCTTGAACGGGGCCTTGTCGCCCAGGGTCTTTAAGTATTGCGCCATGTCATAGCGAAAGCTGGGGCAGTTGTTTTCCGTATCGATATGGCTTTGCATATCCTTGACCGTTAAGGGATCGATGATTACCGCTCCGGCGGCGGCCAGATCGCGCAAAGCCTGTTCAAAGATGGCGATCACCTGTGGGTCTGCATCCTTGGTGTTCACAAATTCGCGCAACACGCCCAGGCGCGCACCTTTCAGGCCGTCTTTGTCCAGAAATTTGGTATAATCTTCGGCCTTTTTGTCTTTGCCCTCGGCCGTGATCGGGTCGGCGGGGTCATAGCCCGCAACCACGTTAAACATGATGGCCGCATCGCGCACGCTGCGCGCCATGGGGCCAGCAATGTCCCGATCCGCAATCAACGGAATCA
Source organism: Robiginitomaculum sp. (assembly GCA_030949705.1). GTDB lineage: Bacteria > Pseudomonadota > Alphaproteobacteria > Caulobacterales > Maricaulaceae > Robiginitomaculum_B. The sequence goes on from JAUZSF010000016.1 coordinate 1,287, forward strand.
CCCCGTCGCGGCTGGTCAGGCCGATGGTCGAGCGAATGCCCACCAGTGCCAGATGCGAGGATGGCCCGCGAATGGAATTGCCGGTGTCCGAGCCCAGCCCCGCTATGGCAAAGCTGGCCGCCACCGCCGAGGCCGTACCCCCGGAGGAGCCCGCCGGCACCCGGCCCAGCGCATAGGCATTGGCGGTGGTGCCAAAGGAGGAGGAGATCGTTTCGCGCGGGCTGAATGCCCATTCGGCCATATTGGTTTTGGCGATGATGATGGCATCGGCCTCGCGCAATTTTTGCACCATAAAGGCATCATCGGGGGGAAGGCTGTCTTTTAAGGCGATAGAGCCGCCCGTGGTGGGAAAATCGTAGGTGTCGAAATTGTCCTTTACCACCACGGGCACACAATAAAGCGGGCCAAGTTTTTTCCCGGTCAGGCGCGCCGCATCCATGGCTTCGGCCCGGTTCAGGGCATTGTCGTTGATCATGATGATGGCATTCATTTCGCGCGGCTTGTCATAGGCCGCAATGCGGGCCAGCTCGCCTTTATCACCACTTTGCAAGTGGTCTCACGCCTTTCCAGCGCCTTGTGCAGCCCATCAATGCTGGCCTCGACCAGGGGGAAGGGCGTTGGCGGCGACGATTTTGGGCCGCAGGCGATTAGCGCAAGTGGCAAAGCAATGAAGGCAAGGGACGAGGAAAGGCGCATATTTAGAGGTCCTGATCTGTGTTCAGGCTTACTTTGCCACAGGAACAGGCCTTGGCAAACCGGCAAGCCATTCTGCCCGGCACAGAATCAGGGCAGGGTGCATCTATGATTGATGCACAGACCATGCAGGCTGGCGAGGATATGCACGCGTTGGCAAGGCGGCTTTTCCCCCCTGTGCCGCAGCCTGACCGGCAATGGCGTGCGCCAGACCCTGGCCATTCTCAAAGAGCATTTGCCAGCTTTAGATATTCATGAAGTTTCCAGTGGAAAGCAATGTTTTGATTGGAAAATACCGCCGGAGTGGAATGTACGTGAGGCCTGGGTGGAAGACCCCGATGGCCAGCGCATCATAGATTTTAAAGAGCATAATCTGCACTTGGTCGGTTATTCCACGCCGGTGGATGCGCAGATGGATCTGGACGAATTGCAAACCCATTTGCATTCCTTGCCCGAGGCCCCGAATGCCATTCCCTATATCACCTCTTATTACCAGGAACGCTGGGGGTTTTGCCTGACGGATACACAGCGACAAACGCTGAAACCGGGTACGTATCGGGTGAAAATTGATGCGGATCTGAATCCGGCGGGGCATATGACCTATGCGGATTTGCTGATCCCCGGGGAAACCAAGGAAGAGGTCTTTCTCTCCACCTATGTGTGTCACCCAAGCATGGCCAATAATGAACTTTCCGGCCCCATGGTGGCGACCTGGCTGGCCAAATGGGTGTCCAGCGCACCGCGCCGGTACAGCTATCGGTTTGTATTTATCCCCGAAACCATTGGTTCAATCTGTTATCTTTCCAGTCATCTGGTGCACCTCAAGGCCTATGTGCATGCAGGCTTCAACCTGACCTGCATCGGCGATGAGCGCGCATTTTCCTATCTGCCCAGCCGGGCTGGCGACAGCCTGTCGGACCGGGCGGCCGTGCATGTGCTATCGCATATGGCGCCTGATTTTATTCGCTATGACTGGCTGAGCCGCGGCAGTGACGAGCGCCAATATTGCGCCCCCGGGGTGGACTTGCCCGTGGCCAGCATTATGCGCTCTAAATTTCATGAATATCCTGAATATCATACCTCGCTGGATGATCTGAGCTTTGTTACGCCCAAGGGGTTGGCCGGTGGCTATCTGGCGGTGCGCCGGGCGCTGGAATGCATCGAGGCCAACCAGATCTGGCGGGCAACGACGCTGTGCGAGCCACAAATGGGCCGCCGTGGGCTCTATTCCACACTAGGCACCCGCACGCCGGAAACGGCGACGCGATTGCGCATGCACATTTTGTCGTATGCAGACGGGAATCATGATCTTTTGGCGCTGGCAGAATTGCTGCGCACCCCGGCGTGGGAGCTGGTGCCCTTTGTAGAGGAACTGGCAGCGCATGGATTGTTGGAGGAAGTGGGATGAGCGATCAGAAAACCGTGGCCGTAGCGGATCATTACAATGCGGTGGTCGAGGATTATCACCTCAATTATGATGACGAGGCTCATAAAACCCTGCCGCATTATCCGGCCAATTATTTTCGCCTGCAAATCCTGAAAAAGGAAGTGGCCAAACTGGGCGCAAAATCCATTTACGAGGCCGGTCTGGGCGAGGGCACGCCCCTGGCCCATATGGCGGAAATGGGGTTACGCGTTGCCGGCAGTGATATTGCGCAGAATATGGTGGCGGCGGCCAAGGCCAATTTCACTCGCCGCGGCCTGGACCCCGATGTGATCCAGATGGGCAATATTGATGAGCCTGAAAGTTTTGCCAATCAGCTGGAGGACGGTTTGTTCGATGCCATGATGGCCTCGGGCGTATTGCCCCATGTAGCCGACGATGAAACGGCCCTGCGCAATATGCGTTCGATCATCCGCCCGGGGGGCACGGCATTTATCGAGTTTCGCAATTCGCTTTTTTCCATGTTTACGCTGAACCGTTTCACCAAGGAATTTTTTCTGGATGAATTGCTAAAAGACGTACCCGATGCCTTGCGTGATGCCACGGCCAAAGAGCTGGATGCGCGGCTGGCCACCGATATGCCGCCTTTGCGCACTAAAAACATTGATGGGGACGGGCCGGGCTATGATCTGATCCAGGCCAATTACCACAACCCCTTTGAATTGCTGGAACAGTTTGAAAAACTGGGCTTTGCCGACATGAAAATCCACTGGTACCACTTCCACCCGGCCCCGCCCATGCTGGAAAAGGCCATCGGCCCGGCGTTTCGTGAAGCCGCCATGGCGATGGAATATGACCAGAGCTGGCGTGGCATGTTCCTGTGCTCGGCCGGGGTGGTACAGGCGGTGCGCAGTTAGGCGTTTACGCCCCAGTCTTTTAAAATCGCGTCGCGATCGCTGCCGGGTTCCGGTGGCGGCCCGGCAATGGCGCCGGGGGTTTTGGAGAACCGCGGCGCGGGGGCGGGCTGTAAAATGCCATCCACCTCAATCAAATTCTGCCGGGCCTTGTTATGGGGGTGATCGGCGGCCTCGACCATGTCCATCACACTGCTGGCGCAGGCATCGGTGCCTTCCAGCAGAGCCTGCCAGTGGGCACGGGGTTTTTGGGCAAAAATGGCCGCCAGTTTTTCGCGTAGTTCAGGCCAGCGCGCCTGATCAAACGGGTTGTCCCATTCCGTAGCCGTCAGGCCCAGCTTGTCACGCAACAGGGCGTAAAACTGTGGTTCGATCGCGCCAATGGTAAAGAACTTTCCATCCGCGCAGGCATAGGTGCCATAAAAGAACGCGCCGCCATCCAACAGATTGGCCTGGCGCTTTTTCTCATCCCACATGCCGCTCTGGCGCAGCCAGTGAATGGGGGCCATCAGGCTCATGACGCCATCGACAATGGCGCAATCAACCACCTGTCCCTCGCCGGTTTTTTGCGCATGGTGCAGCGCCGCCATCACCCCAAAGGCCAGATACAGCGAGCCGCCACCATAATCGCCCACCAGATTGAGCGGCGGTGCCGGGGGCTGATCCGCCGTGCCCATGGCCGCCAACGCGCCGGTGATGGCGATATAGTTCAGATCATGTCCCGCAGCTTGTGCCAAAGGCCCATCCTGGCCCCAGCCGGTCATGCGCCCATAGACCAGTGCCGGATTGTCTTTTAACAACACACTCGGGCCAAGGTTCAGTTTTTCCATAATGCCCGGGCGAAAACCTTCCAGCAGGGCGTCAGCTCTGGCGCTCAGGGCCCTGGCGGTTTGCTGATCAGTTTCGGACTTCAGATCCAAAATAATGGAGCGCCGTCCCCGCGAGGTGATATCCGCCGGGCCGCCATAGGGCGTGCCGGGCCGATCAATGCGGACAATGTCTGCTCCCAGATCGCCCAGTAGCATGGCACAAAACGGCACGGGTCCCAGGCCGGCAAACTCCAGAATCTTCAAGCCGTGCAGAGGACCGGCGCCATTTGTGTGTTTTTCCATGCCTTGTCCCTTTATCCATGCGCGTTTATGCCGGTATGGTCGTTCTACGAATCAGGGGGAATTGTAAAGCAGCTAATGGATTTTACGGCAAGAATTCTGATCGTAACTCACGGGGACGGAGTTGCTTTTGAGGCCGCGGGGCGGTTGAACCGCGCCGGGTTGAGTACGGTACAGGCGCGCACCAATGAAGAAGCCGGAATCGCAGCGGCGGACTTTACCGTGGAAGGCGTCGTGATCGACGCACAGGACCGTTCGTTCGAAGACACCGTTGTCCTGGCAAAGCACCTTAAGGCCATCGCCGGCGAGCGCCCCTTACCCATTTTGGTGGTGGCCGATATTGGCGAAAACACCCCCGGTGAAGACTTGTTTGCCAGTGTTTTGCGCCCCCCTGTCCATCCGGCACAATTGGAGGCGCGCCTTCAGGCGGCCTTGCGGGTGGCATTGATGGAAGAAGAGGCGGTGCAACGGCGAAAAACCATTGCTGCCTTGGGGCAGGGCAGTATTGATTCAGAGGTGCCAACCCCTGCGGCCGGGCCGCTTTCGATTTTGTTTGTCGGGGCCGCCGCCCCGCAATTTATTGCGCTGAAAAATGCGCTGGAACAGGCCGGGGCAGAGGTTACCGCGGCCATGACGTCCTTTACTGCCTTTGATTATCTGCATGATCGCAGCTTTGATGCGATTGTACTGAATGCCCTTGGCGAGAATGAACCGGCCTTTACCATTGTGGCGGCGATGCGCCGCAATACGCGGTTGTTTCATGTGCCGGCGGTTTTGCTGGTCAATTCAAAAACCTTTAATGATGTGGACGAGGCCTTTGCCCGCGGGACCAGCGATTTGCTGGATGCTTCGGTGGACGAAGCCGATTCGCGCCAGCGTATCTTGGGGCTGGCCCGCGAGCGCCAGCGCCATGAACAGACCAAGGCTCTGTTCGAAGGGGTGCGTACTGCGGCGGTGGTGGACAAGGATACAGGCTTGTTTAATCCATCATTCTTTGCCCGCCATCTTGGGCGCATGACGCGTCGGGCCCGCGAAATCAATCGCCCGCTGGCGCTGGCGGTGATCCGGGCAGCGGCGCCGCCGGATATAGAAAAGGTCTATCGCGAATCCGCCCAGCGGCAATTGGGCGGCATGTTGCGCCATCTGGTCCGGGCCGAAGATATGGCGTCGCGCCTTGGGGCCGGGGCCTTTGCGATTGTCATGCCTGGCACCACCAAGGCGGCCTCGCAAATTGCGGCGACCCGCATTGAAAGCGTGATTGATTGCACCGCCTTTGAAAGCGGCAATGAGGACCGGCCGTTTCAGTTGGAGCTGGAAACCCGGGTGGTCGAACTGCGCGCCCGCGAATCGAGCGAAGGTTTGTTGCAGCGGGCGCTGGACAAGGAATAAGTCAGTCTGGCTTGGGGCGTTTCAAGGCCCGTCCTTTTTGGATGGCTGCATCACCAAATTTGGCCCGGGCCTGATCCATGGCCCGTTCGGCCCTGGCCCGTCGCGGGGCCTCGGTATCCAACAAATCATGCCAGCCATCCCCCTCCTGAGCCGGGCAAAGAGAGCTAAAGCCCGCCCCGATCAGGCGAAAGCGGCGCTGGCCTACTTCTTTTTGCAGGCAGGGTTGCAAGGCCCGAAACAACGCATCGGCAAGGTTCGTCGGCGGGTCCAATGGCCTTTGCCGGGTCAGGCCCTGATGGTATTTGTCTTTCAGTTTTAACACCGCCGTGCCGCCGGCCAGGTTTTTGGCCTTGGCCAGCCGGGATGCCCGCTCGCATTGCCGCCAAAGCTGACTTTCCAACTCGTCCAGTGCGCCAAGATCGGTAGCAAACGTGGTTTCCGAAGAAATGGACTTGCGTATGGAGGTGGGGGTCACCTTGCGGTTATCCAGCCCCCGTGCCAGATGGGCGAGGCGAAAGCCTTGCTCTCCATAACGCTTGGCCATGGTTTCTATGGGAAGGTTTTGAATGTGTTTGATCTTGCCAAGATTATCACTGGCCAGTTTGCGGGCAAAGGCTGGCCCAACCCCGTAAATAAACTGTACCGGCTTGTTGGCCAGAAAATCCATTGCCTCTTTAGCAGTGATGATGGAAAAGCCTGAAGGTTTGTCCAGGTCCGAAGCCGTTTTGGCCAAAAACTTGTTATACGATAAACCTATGGACACCGTGATGCCCATCTCCCGCGTCACTTTGGCCTGAAACCGGATCAGGGTTTGTACGGGCGGTCCACCATGCACCCGCTCTGTGCCGCTAAGGTCCAGAAAGGCTTCGTCAATGGATAATGGCTCCACCAGGGGCGTCAAGTCGCGCATCATGGCGCGCAGACGTTCACCCTCGCGGGCATACTTGCCCATGCTGGGCGGCATGATATGGGCATGGGGGCACAGCTTTCTGGCTTTGTACATGGGCATGGCCGAATGTACGCCAAAGGCGCGGGCCAGATAACACGCCGTAGCCACCACGCCGCGCCGCTCGCCTCCGCCGATGATCAATGGCACCGTGGCCAGGTCCGGATTGTCACGCTTTTCTATGGATGCATAAAACGCATCGCAATCTACATGCGCGATAGACAGCGCATCGTTATCAGGAACTGCCAGCAAATATGTGCTACCGCAATGCGGGCACCGCTCAATGGGGCCAGCCGGTCGGCAGCAGGAACGGCACCATATCTCAGGCATAAATATTCCCCAATGGGCCCTTGTCGACCGTCAGAAAAATGTTCATGATATGTTCACTTTGTTCTGTTTCTTTAAAAAGGTCAAGGCAAATCAAGAGTTGTTTAAGGTTATTGTGGTTTAACAGGTTCCAAGAATAAAAATTGTGTTGGTTGAACAGGTGATAGGCGCACGCGCCATGCTGAAAGCTATGCCGAAAAAAATTCTAATCGTCGAAGACAACGAACTGAACATGAAACTGTTTCATGATCTGTTGGAGGCGCACGGTTATGAAACGCTTCAAACCCAGGAGGGATTGAAGGCGCTGGATATTGCTCGTGAACATCGCCCTGATCTGATCCTGATGGACATTCAATTGCCAGAGGTTTCGGGGTTGGAAGTCACCAAATGGCTGAAGGCCGATGATGAACTGGCCTCAATCCCGGTCATTGCCGTCACCGCGTTTGCGATGATGGGCGATGAAGAGCGTATCCGCGAAGGCGGCTGCGAGGCCTATATTTCCAAACCCATTACCGTCAGCACATTTTTGGAAACCATTCGTAAGCACCTGGGATAGGGGTGTACGATGAGTGGACGCATTCTGGTTGTTGACGATGTTGCCCCCAATGTTCGGCTGCTCAAGGCCAAGCTGGAGGCCGAATATTATGATGTGCTCACCGCCGAGAATGGCCCTGATGCTATTGAAATTGCCCGTCATGCCGTACCGGATCTGATCCTGTTGGATGTGATGATGCCGCAAATGGACGGCTATGAGGTGTGTACGCACCTGAAAAATGATCCGCTGACGCGTCACATTCCGGTGGTGATGGTCACCGCTCTGGATGATCAGGAAGATCGGGTGCGTGGCCTGGAAGTGGGGGCCGATGACTTTCTGTCCAAGCCAATTGATGATGTGGCCCTGTTTGCGCGGGTGCGTTCGTTATTGCGCTTGAAACTGGTCATGGATGAATTGCGCCAGCGCGAAGCCAGTGGCCGTGCCATGGGGGCCATTAATGACAGCATGTCATGTTTTGGCGATACCAACACGCCGGCCAATATTTTGATACTCGAAGATGATCAGCAACGGGCCGAGCGTCTGGCCAGCAAGCTGCACGCCCAGCATAATCTGACCTTGAGCACGGATCCTCGCGAAGCGGCGGAAATGCTGTCCGAGAAGGATTATGATCTTCTGGTGATCAATCTGGCGGCGCGGGGTTTTGATGGCCTGCGGCTTTGTGCGCGTATTCGTTCTCGCGATCGCGGTCGAGCCATGCCCATTCTGGCGCTGGTCAATCCGGATAATCGCGAACAGATCGTGCGGGCGCTGGATATTGGGGTCAATGATGTGTTGTTGCGCCCAGTGGATGCCAACGAATTTGGCGCACGGGTCAAAACGCAATTACGTTGTAAACGTTATGCTGATACCTTGCGTCAGTCGCTGGATTCCAGTTTTGAAATGTCGGTCACCGACCAGCTGACGGGCCTGCACAATCGCCGTTTTATGCAGGCGCGCCTCGAAGATGCCCTGGCCCGGCTGGAACATGGGGTAGAGCCAGCCTCGGTAATGATTGCCGATGTGGATTATTTCAAGCGGGTCAATGACAAATGGGGTCATGATGCCGGCGACAAGGTGTTGCAGGAAATTGCCCGCCGTCTGAAGGCCAATATGCGCGCCATTGATGTGACCTGCCGTTATGGCGGCGAAGAATTTGTGGTGGTGATGCCGGGGGCCGATATTGATGCCGCTTTGCAAGCCGCCGAGCGGTTGCGGGTGTCGATAGAGGCCAAACCCTTTGATTTGGGCAATGGGCTGGGCAGTCTTCCCATTACCTTGAGTGCCGGAGTGACCGAACTGGTACATGGGGACACGCACGAAAGCGCACTGATCCGTGCCGATCAGGCGCTATATGAGGCCAAGAATGCCGGTCGAAATTGCGTGCAATTCATAAAATCCATCCCGGCGCAATCAGAGGCCAGGTAAGGGGGATCATAGGGTCCTTGAAAAGACCTATTTGATCTTGCCTTCTTTGAATTCTACGTGCTTGCGGATAACGGGATCGTATTTACGCAATACCAACTTTTCAGTCTGGGTGCGGGAGTTCTTCTTGGTGACATAGAAGAAACCTGTATCAGCCGTTGAGTTCAGACGAATTTTTATGGTTGCCGCTTTGGCCATCACCGTGATTCCTTTATTTTCCGGGACTTCCCCGGCGCAAGGCGCGCAACATACTGACCGCGTGCGCGCTGTCAACCACGCCGGCGCAAAAGTGCAGTAACCGGATAGATGAATCCCACAATCAACAGGCCGAGCAGCGCCCCATTGGGGTTGATAATGTCCATTAGTGGACCCACCAGCACCGGGCTGGTCAGTGATCCCAGCCCATACATGGTTACCAGTGCCGCACTGGCGGTGGTCATTTCAGACTTCTGGAATCGCTGGCCTACAATGGCCAGTGCCAAAATGTAAATGGCTTCCACAAGGCCTACATAAAAGAAGAAGACCAGATAGATCATGGGCGAGTGATTCAGGCCGGCCAGATACATCAGGGCCGGCCCAAGAATGCCGGCAAAGGCACAGATCAGCATCAGTCGATAACGATCAAACAGGTCGCCCAGCCAGCCCAGCGGTAATTGCAATAATATCACCCCTACCGCCCCGGCGGCGACCAGAAGCTGGGCCTGGGTTTCTGCATAGCCTATGCGAAACGCCCAGATCGGCGAAAAGTGCATGGCCGAGGTCTCTATGGCCCCAAATGCCAGGGCCGCCACCATCAGGCGCGGAGCCTTGAAGGCAATGCCAATAATGTCGCGCATGCCTGATCGTGCTTTTTCCGGGATATGCAGGCCAGGACCTGGTAGCAATAAGGGCAGGGCGGCGATGGCGCAAATGGTGGCGCCCGCCATAAAGGGGGCCCAGCCCCGCACGCCCAATAGCGCAACGATAAAGCCGCCCATACCAAACCCTGCGGCCAGGGCTATGGAGTATATGCCCAACACCCGGCCTCGGATTTTTGTCGGGGCCAGCTGTATGATCCAGGTTTCGCTGGCAACAAACAAAATGGCTATCATCAGGCCCGATGTGAAACGCAAAAACATCCAGAACGGCACATAGGGCCACAACTTGTAAGCCACAAAACTGAAGGCGGTATATAGCAGGCTGGCAATCATAAAGGGCCGTGTGGGAAGGCGTGCCAGCAAGGCCGGGGCAAAGGGGGCGGCCACCACGGTAGAGAGCGCTGCCATCAGGGCATTGAGCCCAATAACCGTGCCCGAGCCAGTCATGAATTCCAGATTGAACGCCAGCAAAGGCAGGCTCAGCCCAAACGACATGCCGGCAATGCTGACACACGAAATTGCCGCCGCCGCCGACAGGCGCCAGCCGGGCAGGCCGTTTTGTTCGTATGCTTCTTCGCTGGTCATATCGGGCGTTTAATTGGTCTTTGGCTGAATGTCATGAGAAATGACAATTCTGCGGCTTTGCGCCTCTAATGGTGTCTTTGCCGCCACACGTCTGTGCATTGGTCTGCTGATTATCTGCGTCTTAGCCTTGCGCGCTTGGATGTCGTTAATACTGTATTGGTAGATATGCACAGAATATAGTTCGAATCAGGTGCGAACGCACCGCCGCGTAAGGAAGAAAAAATGAAAGACCCGCAAGACGTCATGATGAATTTGGTGCCCATGGTGGTTGAGCAAACCAGCCGGGGCGAGCGCTCGTACGATATTTTTTCCCGTCTTCTGAAAGAGCGGATCATTTTCCTTACCGGTCAGGTTGAAGATGGCATGGCCAGCCTGATCACGGCGCAGCTGTTGTTTCTGGAATCAGAGAATCCCAAGAAGGAAATCTCTATGTATATTAACTCCCCAGGAGGAATCGTGACCTCTGGCCTGGCGATTTATGACACCATGCAATACATAAAATCGCCAGTATCCACCGCCTGTGTGGGCCAGGCTGCCTCGATGGGATCGCTTCTTCTGGCCGGTGGCGAGCCGGGATTGCGCTTTGCCACCCCTAATGCCCGGATCATGGTGCACCAGCCCTCGGGCGGGTTCCAGGGCCAAGCCTCGGACATTGTTCGCCATGCGGATGATATCGTCAAAGTCAAACGCCGCCTCAATGAAATCTACGTTAAGCATACCGGGCAAGATTATGACAAGATTGAAGAAACGCTTGACCGCGATCACTTCATGACCGCTGATGAAGCCAAGGATTTTGGCCTGATCGACAAGGTTTATGAGCGCCGCGAGAGCGACGGGGCTGCGGAGGAATAATCCTTTGCAGAACTGCATTGGCTCCGGGGCCGGTGCCGTGATTTTGGCGGTATGACAATTACGGTGTCACTGTCGCAAGGATGTCACGTTTGTTAAGTGTATCTTGAACCTTATGTGAGAGACTAGCATTTAGGGTTTGAATGTTGATGGTCATGGCCTATCATTCAGGAAATGGTTTTCATCCGCACGTTAGGTGCAGGGTGTATAAACCAAAGCGGTGGAGCGTAGCGTGAGCAAATCAGGCGAAGACAGTGGCGACTCGAAAAACACGCTGTATTGTTCGTTTTGTGGCAAGAGCCAGCATGAAGTTCGTAAGCTGATTGCCGGTCCAACGGTATTCATTTGTGATGAATGCGTTGAATTGTGCATGGATATTATCCGTGACGAAGCCAAAAGCACGCTAAATAAATCCAGCGATGGTGTCCCCACCCCGCGCGAAATTTGCGATGTGCTGAACGATTATGTGATCGGCCAGTCCTATGCCAAGCGCGTTTTGTCGGTGGCGGTACACAACCATTATAAACGTCTGCACCATGCGGCCCAGAACTCTGATGTGGAGCTGGCCAAGTCCAACATTTTGCTGATCGGTCCCACCGGTTGCGGTAAAACCTTGTTGGCGCAGACCCTGGCCCGTATTCTGGATGTGCCCTTTACCATGGCCGATGCCACCACATTGACCGAGGCCGGTTATGTGGGCGAAGACGTCGAAAACATCATTCTCAAGCTTTTGCAGGCTGCCGACTATAATGTCGAAAAGGCCCAGCGCGGCATTGTCTATATTGACGAGGTCGACAAGATCAGCCGCAAATCAGACAACCCCTCCATCACCCGTGACGTTTCGGGCGAGGGCGTGCAACAGGCCTTGTTGAAAATCATGGAAGGCACGGTTGCCTCGGTACCGCCCCAGGGCGGGCGCAAGCATCCACAGCAAGAGTTCCTGCAGGTGAATACCACCGACATTCTCTTTATTGTTGGCGGCGCGTTTGCTGGCCTTGAAAAAGTGATCAGCCAGCGCGGCAAGGGCTCCTCCATTGGCTTTGGGGCCGATGTACAGGAAGAAGATGACCGCGAAGTGGGCGATATCCTGCAAGGGGGTCGAACCGGATGATCTGATGCGTTTTGGGCTTATTCCCGAATTTATTGGTCGTCTGCCGGTGATTGCCACTTTGGAAAATCTGGACGAAGAAGCGCTGGTCACCATTTTGACTGAGCCTAAAAACGCACTGATCAAGCAATATGAACGCCTGTTTGACATGGAGGACGTGAAACTCACCTTCTCCGAAGACGCGCTCAAAGCTGTGGCCCGCAAAGCCATTGCCCGCAAAACCGGCGCTCGTGGCCTGCGTTCCATCATGGAAGGCATTTTGCTGGACACCATGTTTGATCTTCCGGGCCATGGCGGCGTCGAAGAAGTGGTCGTGAACGCCGAAGTGGTGGAAGGCGAGGCACAGCCCTTGCTGATCTATTCCGAAAAGAAGAAAAAAAGCACGCTCCAAAGCGTCATAATTTCTGATTGCAAATTATTGATTATAACCCCCGCCATCATGGCGGGGGTTTTTTCGTTTTATCCCCGCTTTTGGGAAGGGGGGTATAGTTAAGTCCGTAGATAAATAAATTGGTCTTGATCAAGCGTGTATACAGTCATGATTCCGCATAACTCTGCTCAAAAAGATATGTTATTTTCTGGATATCTTTTTTTTGAGTTGATCGTGATTTCCAAGTCGCCGGTGCCGAAGTGCCCTATTTGCCGAACATCGCGCATCATGGTTAGGTCTAGCTCAATGGCATCGGGATCAAGGTTGAGATAAATGCGCACCACACGCTTCTGGTTGTAGATTTGAACCGATGCAAAATTGCGGTTCCGGCGAAAGGCCATGTAGTGTTTTTGTGGGCGAACGGTGACGTCATCACCAAGCGCTTTTAGCCGACCAACCAATTCATCGTAGAGTGCTCGCATGCCCTTTGGTGCTGCTTCAATTTTGTCCATGACCGTAACAACCGGTTTCCCGGTCTTCACTTTCGCGCCACCGCCTCCACGGCTTGGTACAGCCTCCTCCAATTCTTCCGCCATCTTGGGGAGAACTAAAAGGCGGTGAATTAGCCCTTCGACAGTATCAAGAATGATCGCCAATTGCTCTTTGGTCGGTGCCCATCCTCTATGTGCTGCCGCATTCCCCGCGTCTACGACAGGGTTCAATATGTCGCGTTCGTGTGAGGAAAGCATACCCTCATTTTGTAGCGCTTGAAGCCCTTTAAGGAAGTTGCCCTTGTCACCTACCGTGGACCTGTCGCGGATTGTGCCGCTCCTTAACAGCATATTATGCGCAAAAGGAGAATGACTATGGGAACGAAACACACAGCAGAATTTAGGCAGGGAGGCGGTGCGGGTTGCGCTGACAAGTGGCCTCGACGACGAAGCAGGTTGCGGCTGACTTTGGCGTTGGATTTTCGACACTGAGCCGGTGGGTTCAACAGGATCGGAAGGTTTTGCCCGAGCCGTCTGCCCAATCCGACCTGGAAAGAGAAGTAGCTATGCTGCGTAAAGAAAAACCGGCTGCTAGTCGTGAGGGAGAGGGAAGTGTTAAAAGAAGCCACCATCTTCTTCGCGGGACAAAAGCCATGAGGTTCAGGTTCATCGAGGAAAACCGTCCTGCTTTCGACCGAACGATTGTGCCGGATTATGAATGTCAGTT
>JAUZSF010000017.1 GCA_030949705.1 Robiginitomaculum sp.
CTGATCTTCCCGACCTGGAGCAATCCCCCGCGCATCTGGACAAGGGCCGCGCAGGAATACAAGGGCGATAACTCGCAAAAGCCTTGCCCCCAGTACCGGCATGCCTGCCATTACGGTGCCCATGGGCTATTCCTATGGCAAATTACCAGCTGGCCTGCAAATGGTGGCGCGGCCCTATGCGGAAGGGAAATTGTTCACGCTGGCCTATGCCTATGAACAAGCCACCCATCATCGGCGCCCCCCTGAAGGGTTTGATGAATTGAAGCCGTAATGCCAGTCGCCGTTTCCTCTCCCCAGGGCATTGCCTTATCCGGGCTCTTGGTGTTGTTATTTGTCTTCCATCCTTCGAGGCTCCCCGGATCAAGACCGGGGTTCGCACCTCAGGATGAGGTTTGCATATCATTCTCCGCCTCATGTTGAGGCGCGTAGCCCTTTACTGGGCGAAGCCTCGAAACATGATTATCCATTTATGTCGTTACCCAGCTTATCCGGGTAATTCAAAGGCTAATCTGGATTGCCGGAATAGGTCCGGCAATGACAAACAAGAGAGTGTTGCTCTCTGCCGTTTTCTATCCTCGTCCCCCTCCGACTTGATCGGAGAGTCCATACCAGCATCATGTGCGCAAGAACGACCCTATGGTTCCCGCGGTCAAGCCGAAGGACAACTTATACCAGCCTAGGGTCCCCGGTCTTGAGCCGGGGCCCAAAAATGGATGAAACCACAACTTGGATCCCGGGTCTGCGCCCGGGACCCCTAAGGTGGGAAAGCATAACCTCACCCTGCGCTCATCCAAGCATGAACGGAAACCACCCCGCTTTATCTCCAACTGATTTCCAATTGACTTCCGCCTCTTATCATTTTAATGACCAATCGTTCACTGAATGACCGTTCATTTTTTTACGCCCAATCAGTCTGTGCAAAACCAATGAATGACCCGGCCCCCAAGGCCGGGAAAAGAGAAACGCCATGAACCTTGCTGAAAGCCCCCTTATAGAGGAGGCGTCCCCTCGCCAGACCCTGCCGCAAATCCGCAAACAGGAAACCCGCGCCCGTTTGCTGGAGGCGGCGCAAAAGGTCTTTGCGCTATACGGGTTTGATGCAGCCAGTGTGTCGTTGATCGCCGCCGAGGCCGGTATTTCCAAAGGCGCGTTGTATGTACATTTTGACAGCAAGGAATCGCTGTTTCGGGAAATTCTGCTGGGCTATGTCCAACGCCGCGCCGCCGCGACGGCGGCACAAATTGGGCCCGATACGCCTTTGCGCGAAGCCATCGTGCAGATCATCGAAGGGGCCTGGACCCTGCATCAGGATGGCACGTCGTGTTCCTTGCTCTCGACCGAATTTTTTGCCCTGGCCGGGCGCAGCGAATGGGGCCGTGCGGCCATGGCCTCGATCTTTGATCACTGCTCCCACGCCCTGATTGGTTTTCTGGATCGGGCCAAAGCGCGCGGCGAAGTGCGCGCGGAAGTGGACAGCCCCACAGCCGCCCGGCTGATGCTGGCTTTGCATGATGGTTTGATCCTGCAATGGCAGAGCCAGCCAGACACCATTGATCCCAAAGCCTACATCGCCCCCATGGCCGATATGATTGTCGCCTATGTCAGCACCCGGAATGTCGCCCTATGAATGCCCCCTATCCCAATGCCCATTTCATCACCGATATAGACTGGTTGCACGATCATCTGGGCGAAAAAAAACTGCGTATTATTGATGCACGCTTTGATGTGCGCGTAAATGAAGATGGCAGTTTTGCCGAAGTGCCGGGCCGCGAAGGCTATGAGAAGGGCCATATTCCCGGTGCACAATTTGTGGACCTGCACAGCGATCTGGCGGATCCAGACAACCCGGCCCACATTATTGACCCCGATGCCTTTGCCGCCTTGATGGGACGGCTTGGCATTGGCCCGGAGACCACCGTGGTGGTTTATGATGACCGCGGCGGCGTATGGGCAGCCCGTCTATGGTGGGCCTTGCGCTATTACGGCCATGAAGACGTCAAAATGCTGAACGGCGGCTTACGTGCCTGGCGGGCGGAAAATTACCCCCTGGAAACAGCCATACAGATTTTTCCAAAGGCCACCTTCCTTGCCGCGCCGCGTCCCGATTTACGCGTGGAAAAAGCCGAGGTTCTGGATGCCATTGATGATCCGTCCACATGCATTATCGATGCCCTGCCCGCGCCGTTTTACCGGGGGCTGGCGGCGCTCTATCCCGGGCATCGCAAAGGGCATATTCCGGGGGCGGTCAATATACCGGCCGAAGACAATCTGGACCCCCAAACCCTGTGCCTGAAATCCATGGAGGATTTACAGGCCTTGTGGAACGACGCGGCGATTTCGCCAGAACAGAACATCATCACCTATTGTGGCGGCGGCATTTTTTGCCTCGTTTGCGCTTTTTGTGCTGGCCCTGATGGGCCATGAAAAGGCCGCCCTTTATGACGCCTCGTGGATGGAATGGGGGCGCGACAGCGCTTTGCCGGTGGAAACCGGCCGTCCGAAAAGTCAATTTTAGAAACTTTTAGAAACGTAAAAAGGAAAACCCAATGGCACGCGTAGAACTGATCGATCCTGACAAGGCCGAAGGCCGCACCAAGGCAGTTTTTGACCGGGTAAAAAGCTATTACCACATGGTTCCCGGCCTGCAAAAAGGGCTGGCCTATTTGCCGGAAACCACCAATGCACTTTGGGATTTGAGCCTGATGACCGCAGGCGAAGGCTCCATACCAGAAGAGTTGAAACGGGTGTTTTTTTGCCGTTACCGCCCACGAGGTGGAATGCGAATATTGCACGGCGGCGCATATGATTGCGTTGTTGGGAAAATCCTGGACCCAGGAGGAATGCATCCAAGTCATCACCGGCAATCCTTCACCGCGCCTGACCGACAAGGAAAACGCCGCCGTCGATTTTGCCCGCTCGGTGGCACGCCGCCCCGCCGGCGTTACCGACGAAATGACCGACAAGATGCGCGCCATTGGCTGGACCGATGCCCAGATTGTCGAAATCGTCGCCGCGGTCGCCCTGATGCGCTATACCAGCACGGTCGCCAGTGCCCTGGATGTGCCGCTGGAACCCTCCATGGAAGGCGTTGGAGTCAGTTGTGGCGTACCGCTGAATAAGCTGGATTAGCACTCAACAATATTGACCGCCAGGCCCCCTTGCGAGGTTTCCTTGTATTTGGTGCTCATATCGCGACCGGTCTCGAACATGGTCTTGATCACTTCATCCAGGCTGATGGCATGTTTGCCATCGCCAAGAAGGGCCAGCCGCGCCGCCTGAATGGCCATATTCGCCCCAAAGGCATTGCGTTCGATACAGGGGATCTGCACCAGCCCGCCCACCGGATCGCACGTCATGCCCAGATTGTGCTCCATGCCAATTTCGGCGGCGTTTTCAATTTGTGCATTGGTGCCACCCAGCACCGCGGCCAGTGCGCCGGCGGCCATGGAGCACGCCACGCCAACCTCGCCCTGACAGCCAACCTCAGCCCCGGAAATGGAAGCATTGCGTTTATACAGCCCGCCAATGGCCGCCGCGGTCAGCAAAAAGTTACGCACCCCATCGGCATCGGCCCCCGGCACAAAGTGCAGATAATAATTCATCACGGCGGGCAGCACCCCGGCGGCACCGTTTGTGGGCGCGGTGACCACGCGGCCACCGGAGGCATTTTCCTCGTTCACCGCCATGGCCCAGAGATTGACCCAGTCGGATCGCTCGCACGATTGTTTGGGTTCGGGGTTTTGCACCCGTAATTTCAGATAAAGCCCCGGCGCGCGGCGGCGCACTTTTAACGCCCCCGGCAACATGCCTTCACGGGTCAGGCCATGCTGCATCGAGGCCTGCATATGCCCCCAAATCTCATCCAGGCCGGCCAGTACCGTGTCCCGTGATTGCCGTGTACATTCATTGGCCAGCATAACCTGTGCAATGCTGAGGCCTGCCTCGTCGGCACAGCTCAGCAATTCGTCGGCATTGGTAAAGGGGTATCTGGGCGCGGCCCTCGCCTCATCACGCGCATTGCGCCCGGCCTCGTCCTCATCCACCACAAAGCCGCCGCCCACCGAATAATAAATCCGGCTGGCGATCAGATCTCCCTCGCCATCAAAGGCGTTAAAGCGCATGGCGTTCGTATGAAAAGGCAGGCTCACCTGCCCCTCAAAACGGATATCGCACTGGGGATCAAAATCTATCGGTTTGGCACCGCCCAATTTAAGGCTTTTGGTATCTTCAATGGCCAGAACCGCCGCATCGGCATCCACCGGCGTCAGGGTTTCAGGGGTAAGGCCAGACAGACCCAGCATAATCGCCCGGTCCGTATGGTGCCCCGCGCCGGTCAGGGCCAGCGAGCCATAGAGCCGCACATCCAGCTTCTTCACATCCTGTTCGCGCCCCTGCGCCGCCAAAAAGCCGACAAAGCGCAAGGCCGCCTTCATCGGCCCGGTGGTGTGCGAGCTGGACGGCCCAAGGCCAACCTTGAACAGATCAAAGGATGAGAGCATTGATTTTGCCTGTGTTTCGTTTCCAAGGCTGGCTTAATCTAAAATGCCCTTATTTGCCAACCCGAAAACGACTGCCGGTTTTTTCCAGCGTGCGGCCGATGACATAACCGCCAAGGCCCATGGTCAGGAGGTTCCACATCCCATCGGGGATTTCCAGCACCACCGCCACGCCGCCAAAGGCCTGTACATAGGGTGCAATCAGGTAATTATTGGCGATGATCGCGGTGAAGGTCAGCATGGTGGCGGGCCGCCAATTGCGCTGCATCCAGCTTTCGCCCTTCGCCTCGGCCACCAGCACGTCCCGCGCGGCCGCTATCAGGGCGCTTTCCTGCTCGATCAACTTGGCCTTAATTTTCTGTTTTAAGGTGCGGCGCAAATCCGCATCGGGCACCGCCTTGTCAATTATCCCGGCAACGGGACCAATTATGGAATTGAGAAGCCCCATCAGTTTACCCCCTCATCCTGAGGTGCGACGGAAGGGAACCTCGAAGGATGAAGGATGGGATACTCCCCCCATGGCAATTGGAAATGCGGACCATCTTTAAAGCTTTTCCAGTCCCCACCCCACTCGACCGGCACGGCAATTTCCATCGCCGCCAATTGCATGGCCTGATTGATTTTCTCGTATAATGGCCAGTCCCAGCGAAGACTGCCGCCGACCCATGCGCCCAGATCCACCGCATGGCCGCTCAGATGGCGCGAGTTCAGCGTGCGCGTCGCGCCGCTCTCATACAGCAGGGTTTGCCGCTCAAGACTGCGTCTTCCCTCCAGCACGGCAAAATCAACACTGCTAAGCTGCAAGGCGCGGCGCACCATGCGAGCAAGATCCGGGTGAACCCCACCCAGGCGTTCCTGTGATCGCGCCGAAAAGAAAAATCCATTTTGCGGATTGGATTGAATTGCTGTCATGGCGACAAAACCCCTCTAAAAAAGGTATTTTATGCCACAACCTAAGGTGTAGGATAACATTCCTACAGTCGCCGATCTTGACGTCGCCGTCCCGCTAGTTTCCCTATGCCTTTATGACCGAGCAAGCACAAAACCCGGGTGCCAGATTTCCCATGGCGTCCCTGTCTGACTGGCGCGATCTGGCCGACAAAGCCCTGCGCGGCAAAGACTTTAATGACACTTTGGTACGTCGCACGGCCAGCGGCATTGCCCGTGGTCCCTTGCGCACCGCCGCGGACGATCCGCAAACGGCAGGCATCCCGGGCGCGTTTCCCTTTGTCCGCGGGATAAACGCGAGGATTGATCCACACCGCCCCTGGCACATCACCCAAAGTTTTTCTATGGCCGATCCGACAGCGGCCAATGCGGCCATTCTGGATGATCTGGAAGGCGGGGTTAGTGCGCTTCTCTTATATCTTGATCCAGCAGGGAAAAACGGCATTGCGGTGCATACCCGCCAGGACCTGCAAACCGTGCTGGCCGGGGTGGACCTGTCCATCGTGCCGGTGCTTCTTCAAGCGCGCCCCTTAAATGCCGCCTATGCCGCCATGCTGGTCTCTATGTGGCAGGATATAGGTTTGGAACACGCCAGTGGCGGCCTTGGCTTTTCCCCGGTGGGGCAAACCATTCGCCACGGCATGGACTTTGATCTTTTGCCGGAAAAGCTGAACCGCACGGCTGCCTTTGCGCGCTGGGCCGCCGATCATGCCCCCAATGTGGCTACCGCCATCATCACCTCATCGTTGATCCACGAGGCCGGCGGGTCCGATGCGTTGGAGCTGGCCTTTGCCGCCGCCGGGGGGATCAGTTATTTCAAGGTGTTTAGGGAATATGGACTCAGCCCCGATGAGGCGGCCCGTGCCATTATGTTTTCCCTCTCTTTGGATGCAGACGTACCCTTGGGCATTGCCAAACTGCGGGCCGCGCGGCGCGTCTGGGCGCGCCTGATGAGCGCCTGTGGGGTTAGCGAGCCAGCCAGTGCCATGAACATCCATGTGGGCACCTCGAAACGCATGATGAGCCGCCTGGCCCCCTATACCAATGTGTTGCGCACCAGCACCGCCGCCTTCGCCGCGGCCGCTGGCGGTGCCCAGTTCATCAGTGTTGAACCTTATGATCTGGCCCTTGGCACGAATGATGCCAAGGCGCGGCGCATTGCCCGCAATATACAGGTCATATTGCATGAAGAGGTACAGGCCGGACGCGTGATCGACCCGGCGGGCGGGGCCTATGCCATAGAAAAACTCACCGATGATCTGGCCGAAGCGGCCTGGGCCGCCTTTCAGGAGGTGGAACGCCAGGGCGGCCTGATCAAGGCGGCGCAATCGGGCTGGTTGGCCAAGACCGTTACCGCCCAGCGCAAAGCGCGACTAGACGCCATCAGAAATGGCGAGATCACCATTGTGGGGGTTACTGATTTTGTTGAAGAAGGCGAATGCCTGCCCACGCCCCCTTCGCCGGCTCCCATAGCCGCCGTGCCCAATGTGCCGGACTTCCCCGAAGAGTTTACTTTGGACAGCTATCTGGAGGCCGCCCGGGCCGGGGCAAAATTGTTGCCCATGGGGCAAAGCGATCCGAACCCCGCCTTTGCGCCGACCAATTTTTGCGCTCCCTTTGAGGATGCGCGCGCGGGAGAGAAAACATGAGCCCGTCTCTTTCCTTTCCTGATTTTACCACCATGGACCTCTCGGCCACCGCTGCGCCGGGGGCCCCAAAGGCGCGCGAGGAAAGCCCGACGCCAGAAGGTATAATGCTAAAATCCGTATACGGACCGGATGATTTAAAAGGTCTGCCCTATACCGATACCCTGCCCGGCATTGCGCCGTTTGTGCGCGGCCCCTACCCCACCATGTATACCCAACGCCCCTGGACGGTGCGCCAGTATGCGGGGTTTTCAACGGCCGAGGATTCCAATGCCTTTTACCGCCGCAATCTGGCCGCCGGGCAAAAGGGCCTATCCATTGCTTTTGATCTGCCCACGCACCGGGGCTATGATTCCGATGATCCGCGTGTTGCCGGGGATGTGGGCATGGCCGGGGTGGCCATCGACAGCTTGCTCGATATGCGCATCCTCTTTGATGGCATTCCACTGGACCAGATGTCGGTCTCCATGACCATGAATGGCGCGGTGCTGCCCATCATGGCGCTTTATATTGCCGCAGCGCGTGAGCAAAACGTCGCGCCAGAGGCCCTTTCCGGCACCATCCAGAATGACATTCTAAAAGAGTTCATGGTGCGCAACACCTATATCTATCCGCCAGAACCTTCGATGCGAATTGTCTCCGACATTTTTGCGTATGCGTCCCAACACATGCCCAAGTTCAACCCCATCTCCATTTCCGGCTATCACATGCAGGAAGCCGGGGCCAGCGCCGATCTGGAACTGGCCTATACCCTGGCCGATGGCATTGAATATGTGCGCGCCGGGATCGCGGCGGGCATGGATGTGGACAGCTTCGCCCCGCGCCTGTCATTCTTTTGGGCCATCGGCATGAACGCCTTTATGGAGGTGGCCAAGCTGCGTGCCGCGCGCCAGCTCTGGGCGCAACTCATGACCGATAACTTTGCCCCCAAAAACCCAAAATCCCTGTGTCTGCGCACCCATTGCCAGACCTCGGGCTGGTCGCTGACGGCGCAGGATGTTTACAATAATATCGCGCGGACCTGTTTTGAGGCCATGGCCGCCGCCGATGGTGGCACCCAATCGCTGCACACCAATGCGTTGGACGAAGCCCTGGCCTTGCCCACCGATTTTTCGGCGCGCATTGCCCGCAATACGCAACTCTTCCTGCAATACGAGGCCGGGACCACCACCACGATTGACCCTTGGGGTGGCTCATATTTTGTTGAACGCCTGACCCATGATCTGGCCACGCGCGCCCAAGAGCATATTGCCGAGGTTGAAGCCCTTGGCGGCATGGCCAAGGCCATCGAAGCGGGCATTCCCAAGCTGCGCATCGAAGAAGCCGCCACCCGCACCCAGGCCCGCATCGACAGCGGCGCGCAAACCATTACCGGCGTCAATAAATTTGCCCCCCCCGCGGGCGAAGAAGAAGACGTGCCGGTGCTTAGCGTTGATAACGCCAGAGTGCGCGCCAACCAGATTGCCCGCCTTGAACAATTACGCCGCGAACGGGATGAGACAAAAACCCAAAATGCGTTACAGGCGCTGACCCATGCGGCCCGTGAAAAAGCCGGCAACCTTCTTGATCTGGCAGTTAATGCCGCCAGCGCCATGGCCAGTGTGGGTGAAATTTCAGGCGCGCTGGAAAGCGTTTATGGCCGCCACAAGGCCGAACCCAAGGCCCTAAAAGGTGTCTATCTGAAAGAAGGCGGCAATGATCCGCTGATGAAAAATGCCAAAGAGGCCGCGGCTCTGTTTGCTGCCGATTATGGCCGCCCCCCGCGCATTCTGATTGCCAAGCTGGGCCAGGATGGCCATGACCGGGGCCAGAAGGTTATCGCCAGTGCCTTTCTGGATCTGGGTTGGGAGGTCACCATTGGCCCACTGTTCCAGACCCCATCGGAAGCGGCAAAACTGGGCATAGAAAACGATGTCGATATTATTGCCGCCTCATCATTGGCCGCCGGGCATCTGACCTTTGTGCCGGAACTAAAATCCGCCCTGGATGCAGCCAAACGCAGCGACATAAAAATCATTGTCGGCGGCGTGATCCCCCCCGATGATGTGGCGACCCTGAAAGCCATGGGCGCGGCCGATGTCTTCCCCCCCGGCAGTGTCGCCGCCAAGGCGGCGTTAAACCTTTTGGATTTGCTGACTAAAAGACGCAACGCGCCTTAATATTATAGCGCTCAGGCTTTGGGGGCATTGAAAATAAAGGCGCCCCCGGCGGCAATCAGGGCAAAACCGATGACGTGATGCAGGGTGATTTTCTGACCAAGATAAAGAATGGAAAACCCTGCAAAAACGGTCAGGGTGATCACCTCCTGAATGGTTTTTAGTTCGGCCAGAGAAAAATATTTAAACCCGATCCGGTTGGCCGGCACGGCAAAGATATATTCCACAAAGGCAATGCCCCAGGCGATGACCACCACTTGCCATAGCTCTGCATCGGGAAACTTCAAATGCCCATACCAGGCGATCGTCATAAATATATTAGAGACGAATAAAAGGGCGATGGGCACGAATGGCATTAAGGATGGGGGCATGGGGTTTTGGGCTTCAACTTGACCCGTTATAGGTAATCAGCCCCCATAGGGACCGCAAGTCGGCAAAATGAAGCATCACCCGAACCTGTCCTATAGAACTAAGCCGAAATGACCTCCGTATCATTTTCAGTGTTTTCGGCCTGTCTTTGCCACATGCGGGCATACAGCCCCTGCAAGGCCAACAGCTCTTCATGGGTGCCGCTTTCTACAATGCGCCCCTGATCGATCACCACAATCTGGTCCGCATCAGCAATGGTGGACAGCCGGTGTGCAATGGTAATGGTGGTGCGCCCCTGGGCCGCCTCGTTCAGGGCATCCTGCACTTCGCGTTCGGTTTCGCTATCCAGACTGGAGGTAGCCTCGTCCAGCACCAATATAGCCGGATCCTTCATAATGGCGCGGGCAATGCCGACACGCTGTTTTTCGCCGCCCGATAATTTCAGGCCGCGTTCGCCTACCCTTGTGTCCAGCCCCATAGGCAAAGCGCGGATAAAGTCGCCCAGATGCGCCCGTTCGGCCACGGCCATGATTTCATCATCGCTGGCGTCCGGTTTGGCATAGGCGATATTGGCCCGCAGGGATTCATTAAACAGCGCCACATCCTGTGGCACCAGGGCCAAGGCATTGCGCAAGGATTGTTGGGTTATAGCGCGCACATCCTGGCCATCGACCAAAATGCGCCCCGCATGGGGATCATAAAAGCGAAAGAGCAGCCGCAATATGGTGGATTTGCCGGCGCCGCTGGGTCCGGCAATGCCAATGCGCGAACCGGGTTTGACAATAAAGCTGACATCTTTCAGTCCATCATTACGCCCCTCATGGGTGAAGGCCACATGGTCAAATGTAACCCCGCCGCCCTTCAGCACCAGATCCGGCGCGTCTGGTGCATCGGCGATCTCTGGCTGCATCGCCATCAAGCCATCCAGTTTTTCCAGATCCACCGCGCCCTGTTTGATCTCGCGCCAGGCAAAGCCCAGAATGTTCAGGGGGCGAAAAATATTCATCAGGATCAGCACCACCGCCGCCATATCCCCAATGGCCAGCCTGCCGCCCAGCGCCCCCAGCCCGGCCACCAGTGCCACGGCAAAAAGCCCGGCGGTCATGACAAATTCCTGTCCGGCATTCAGGAAGGATAAGGAACGCACCACGGCTACGTATTTCTGGTTATAACGTCCCAGATTCTGGCTGAATTTATTGACCTCGCGGGCTTCGGCGGCAAAGGCCTTGACCGTTTCAAAATTGCCAAGGGAGTCCACCACGCTGGCGCGTAGTTCAGAATCCGTTTCGTTCATTTCCCGGCGTTGCTTTACCCGCCATTCGGTGATCCACAAGGTAAACCCCGCATAGGCCGCCACGGTCATCACCGCAATCAGCGCAAAGGCCGGGCCATAACGCACCGCCAACAACGAGGCGGCCAGCGCCAGCTCGATCAAGGTGGGCACGATGTTGAACACCAAAAAGCGAAGCAGGAAGTCAATGGCGGCCGCACCGCGTTCGATCATCCGGTTCAACGCCCCGGCGCGCCGGGTCAGGTGAAATTGCAAGGACAGATAACTGGCATGTTCAAACGCCTCGACCGCAACAATGCGCTGCGCCTCCTGACTGACCGGGGCGAAAAACATGGTGCGTATCTGTGGCAGGGCGCTGGCGAAAAAACGGCTGATCGCCCAATAGGCCAGCAAGGCGAGCAAAGTGCCCGTGCTGGTACTCGCCGCCCCTTTGGCCACCACATTCACCGCATCGCCAAAGAAGACCGGCGAGGCCACGGCAAAGACTTTGCCGACCAGGGTTACCAATATGGCCAGCGCCATTAACGGGCGTTGGCGTTTCAAGGCCTGGCGCGCCAACAGGTGAAACACCCGCACCAGCGCAGAGCCTATCCGGCCATCGCCAGAGGCAATGCCATCGTCTTCTACCTGAGAATGGTGCGCAGCCGTCATTGAGACTACTTAAGCTGATCCGGCCCGGATACAAGAACACGTGTGTCTAATTATTTTCTGTGCTGTCCGGATCAGGGATAGAGAATACCTGCCCCGGATAGATCAGGTCTGCATCCTTGATTTTGCCGGCATTGGCCCGGTAAATAATGGTGTATTGCCAGCCTGACCCATAAAGCCGACGGGCAATCCGCCACAATGAATTACCCGGTTGCACAATCACCGAGCCCGGAGGGGCGTCGGTGATGGTTTGCGGGCTGGCCCGCTCGAACGGCAAGGCGATCACCGCGGTAACATGGCCATCGGGGCCAACCTGATCGATTTGCAGATCATAGACGCCCGGGGCCAGCGGTTCGATCCCATCCAGCACCCAGCGCCCCTGGGCATTGGCCCGGGTCTGGCCCAACAACTGTCCATTGGCCAGCACCCTCACACCAGAACCCGGCAAGGCACGGCCTGAGAAAATGACACCGCCGGCCCGGTCATAATCCACCGCCTCCAGCGCCAACGGCCCGGTTTCCTTGTCATCATCGGGGCTTTGCAGCACCCGGCTGGGTCCGCCGGGGCGCCCAAGAACCACCAGCGGGCGTTTATTGCGCCCGCGCGGTACCGAGACCACGACCACCTGATCGGAACGCACCACCCGGCCGTCCTCCCCTTCCATGGTCAGGGAAAATTCGATGGCGCCCGGGTCCAGCGGATCATTCAGAATGATGGTCCAGTCGCCATTGCTGCCGGCGGTGCTTTGCGCAATGGCCTTGCCATTGGCTTCCAGCGTGATTTTAGCACCGGGTTCCGCCCGCCCGGCAATGACCGCCGTGCCGCGTTTATCGACGCGCACAATATCAAAAGACGGCCCCAGCAAGGCACCCTCATCGGCATTACCCTGGGTTTCCTGCACCGCAGGCTGATCCGGCACTGGCGGCGTTTTACCAGAGCGCTGTAGGGTAATCACGATCACAGCTGCCATAACCGCGATCACAGCCGCGATAATAAATCCGCGCGTTGCCGACATACTATACCTTTCTCAGACAGGGAATCGTATTATGTCCGGTCCCTGTATAAGCACAAAACAATATCTTATGTCGAAAATGAGGTCAGGGCCATGCCTAAACAGCGATCTGTCTGCGTCTTCTGCGGTTCCCGTGATGGAACCTCCCCTGCCTATGCCGATCTGGCCTTACAATTTGGTCAGGAAGTGGCCCGACGAAAGCTACGCATGGTCTATGGCGGCGGCGGCATTGGCCTGATGGGCATCGCCGCCCGGGCGGCACGGCGAGGCAAGGCGCAAGTCCTTGGTATCATTCCTGATTTCCTGTCCACGGACGAGGTAGCCTTTGATGATTGCGAGTTGGAAATCGTTGACACCCTGCACGAGCGCAAAGCCCGCATGGCCATGGAAAGTGCCGGGTTTGTGGTCCTGCCAGGGGGCATTGGCACCATGGAAGAAGTGGTCGAGGTGCTGAGCTGGTCTAATCTGGGTTTGTTTCCCATGAAGACGGTATTTCTGGACAATAACGGGTATTGGGATCCATTTTTTGCCTTGCTGGAGCACTCCATCAAAGAAGGGTTCACCTCGGAAAGCCTGCGCGGCCAGGCCTTGCGCGCACAAACTGCGGATAAAGCTCTGGATTTGCTGGGGCTTTAACGTCTATCGCAGGCGGTCCAGCGCCCCCTGCAGGATATAGGCGGCAGCCATTTTATCGATCACCTCCTTGCGCCGGGAACGGCGGGTATCGGCAGCCAGCAAAGTGCGCTCAACCGCCACAGTAGACAGGCGCTCATCCCAAAAGACCAGCGGCACATCGCGCACCTGTAACAGATTGGCGGCAAAGGCCCGCACGCTCTGCGCCCGCGGCCCCGATGTGCCATCCATATTGATCGGCATGCCCACCACGATGCCAACGCATTGACGATTGTCATAAAGCGAAAATACACGTTCTGCATCGGCTTTGAACTTGGTGCGTTTGACAGTTTCCAGTGGCGTTGCCGCAATCCGCGCCCCGTCCGAAACCGCAATGCCAATGGTCTTGGAGCCGGGATCCAGTCCCAACAGAGCCCCGCGCGCCACTATGTCCATGATGTCGATTACTGCCATACGCGCACATGGCACCGGCATGATCAAAGGTCAAGGCGCGCTTTCATCGCCTTTGGCCCGGCGCACGGGGGCCTGTACATTACAGGCCTCGATCACTTCGGGAGGACGACGATAAAAGAAGGCCGCATCGCGCACACGCTTGGCGGTTTTAAAACCAGCAAAGGCCTGGCCATCCACCCGCATCACCTCATAGGCGGGGCGTTCAGCCACTGGCAGTTCCGAGGCCAACCGCATGGATACAATGGGGTCGCGCCGTGCCGGGTCCTCAATCATGCCACTGTCAATGGCACGCCTGCCCCGGTTCAGCTTCTGGATGAATTCCATGCCATCAATCACCCGGCCAAATATCGTCAGATTGCGATCCAGATACCGGGTACCCGGGCCGATAACGATGTAGAACTCAACGTCCCCCGTATCGGGATCCGTATCGCGGGCCATAGCCATGGAACCAACGCAATGCATCAGCCAGGCCCGCCCGGTTTTGGGATTGCGCGCCGCGGCAAAGCCGCCCACATGCCCGGCCTCGGCCGCATAGAGATCCGGTGAGCCGGTGGGCACAAAGTTTAGCCCTTTGGCGGGGCGGTCATTCTCGTTTTTAAGGGCCGGCCAGTCCGGCAAATCCCCTTCATTACGTCCCCCCTGGGCGACAAAGCCGTCAATCACCCGATAAAAGCTGAGCCCGTCATAAAAGTGTGCTTTGGCCAGCCTTTGCAGGCGTTTGGTGTGGTGGGGGGGCAAACACCGGGTTCAGTTCCACCGCCACCTGCCCATAGGCGGTTTTGATCAGCAACAGGTTTTCCGGCTTGACCGGCCGCCAGTCGGCATCCTGCGCGAACGCCACCCCGGACAGACCCAGCCAACAGACCAGCCATAACATATGGCGTATGGAGTTAATCCACACAGGCATCGGCCTCGATCTCCACCATCATGTCCGGGGCGATCAGACCGGCCACCTGGATCATGGTGGTGGTGGGTGGAAAGTCTTTGAACACCGCCGCATGAGCCCGGCCAATGGCCTCCCAGCGGGTAATGTCGGTGACATAAAGGCGTGTGCGCACCACATGTTCCATCCCGGCATCCAGCTCGGCCAATGCCTTTTCAATCAGTGCCAGACAGCGGGCGGTCTGGGCATAGGGATCACCGGGCGCATAGGTGGCACCATCATCCATTATCGGTGCCGTGCCGGTGATCCAGATATGGGGGCCGCGGCGCAAGGCCCGGCAATATCCCACCTGTTTTTCCCAGGGCGCGTTCGAATATACTCTTTTGGTTTTACCCATCGCTCTTCCCCAGCAAATTCAGGGCCGCCGTGCTCATGGCATCCACAGCGGTAATGATGGTGCGCCGTGGATCGGGGGCAAAAAACGGTGAATGCAAGGATGGCAAGGTGCC
The DNA here is from genome assembly GCA_030949705.1 of Robiginitomaculum sp. Classification (GTDB taxonomy): domain Bacteria; phylum Pseudomonadota; class Alphaproteobacteria; order Caulobacterales; family Maricaulaceae; genus Robiginitomaculum_B. The sequence continues at coordinate 15,045 of JAUZSF010000017.1, forward strand.
ACCTTCGGCCTTGGTTTTGGCATAAACATCTGGGTTGACTGCGCCCACCCAGAACATAAAGCCCGGGATTTTATCCTTGGTCCGTCCATAACGGGAAAAATCCTCGCCCCCCATTACGGGTTTCAGTTCGCGGATATTATCGGCACCGATCTGCTTGGCGATCGCCGCCATAGTATTCTTCACCAAAGCCGGATCGTTATAGAGCGATGGCGTGTAGTTTTCTTCCTTGGTGACCACGGGCAATTTATCTTCGGGCAGACCAAAGGCGCGAGCCTGATTTTGCGCAATCCGGGTAATCCCATGGAGCAGTTTTTCACGCACTTCATCCGAATAGGAACGTACCGTCAGTTTCAGATGAGCACTGTCTGGAATGATATTATGTTTGGTGCCTCCATGAAATGACCCAACGGTTACCACGGCCGGGGCCTGTGGGTCGATTTCCCGCGAGACCAGAGTTTGCAACGCGGTGACGATATAGGCTCCCAATACAATGGGGTCTTTGGTGGCCTGCGGATAGGCCCCATGACCGCCAACGCCCTTGATTTCAATATCAACGGAATCCACATTGGCCAGGGCATAGCCGGAGGTATAGCCGATTGTGCCGGCAGGCAGACCGGCATTCACATGCAATCCCAGATTGTAATCCGGTTTTGGAAAACGCGAGAACAGACCATCTTCCAGCATGGCCTTGGCTCCCAGCCCCAGCTCTTCGGCGGGCTGGCCAATCATGACCAGAGTGCCGGCCCATTGATCCTTCATCGCCACCAGACGGCGGGCGGTGCCAACCAGCGCCGTCATATGCACATCATGGCCGCAGGCATGCATGATGGGCAAGTTTTTATCGCCCAGATAATTCTGGCCGCGCACCGTCGAAGCATAGGGCTTGCCGGTCTGTTCCTTGACCGGTAACGCATCCAGATCCGTACGGATCATCACCGTCGGCCCGTCCCCGTTTTTCATAACCGCTACCAGGCCAGTGCCACCAATGCCGGTGGTCACCTCAAAGCCAAGAGAGCGCAGCTCTTTGGCAATACGCTTGGCGGTTTGCTTTTCTTCAAAGCTAAGCTCAGGATTTTCATGCAAATGAGTATAGAGCGTCTGCAGATAGCCATAGTCGCCCTCAATAGCGTTCTGCAATGGTGTCTGGGCCGTAACCGGCCCCGCCATCACCAATGCCGTACCCACAGCCAACGCCGCCAAAAACCGGTTCTGTTGCATATTCCCCTCCATCACCCAGAATCTAGGACAAGTGTAACGGTAAAACCGCAAATCACGAACCGCTTTTTAGAAGTGCCAGACCAGCGCGCTCAACATTGTATTTTTTACGCCCACGTTAGGTCTTTTTTTTACCTTTGGTGTTTATAGTCATTCTAGCTTTAGCGTGGGTGGACTCTGGATGAGCGATAATCAACACGAAAACCAGCTTTATAATGAGCTGGAGAATGCGGCACTGGGCCGGAATGCAGGCCGCAAAAGCCGTGTCAGCTATGCTTTGCTGGTTTCCATGCTCGCAGCTCTGATTATCCCACCACTATACGCTTTTGGATGGCTGGCAGGCGTGTTGATTACCCAATTCATTGACAACCGCGCCTTCAAATATCTGTCACACATAAAAGAGAGCAGATTCTCTGCCCGACAAGGAAAAGTGCTGGCGAATATTGTGGTCGGGTTTTCCACAGGCGTTTTTGCCTCTCTTGGTCCGGCTTTATGGGAGTTAGGGGGCACGGAAGGAAAATTATTTGCCATTTTACTGCTCAATGCTTCACTAGTGCACTCCAGCATTTTGCTTTCCAAAGCCAGATTTCTTTATCTGGTGTCCGTACTGCCCTTTGTCGTGCCACTGCTGGTTCTTCCCCTTTGCGACTATTTTATTGAACACACACTGAGCCTGACAGAACTGATTGCGGTATTCTTTGCCATGATCCTGCCGCTGTTTGCCAATAACAAGGCCTATCAATGGTTGCACAGTGTCATGCAGGAACAGCAGACCGCTAAATTATCTGCTGAGCAGGAAGCCGAAAACGCTGCCCGTATGAATGCCCAGCTTATGGCACTAAATCAGGCCCTGGACACCCATGCCATGGTCACCCGCAGCACGCCTGAGGGGGTTTTACTTTCGGTCAATGATGCGTTTTGCGAAAAGAACCAATACAGCCGCGAAGAACTCATTGGACAGCGCCATACCTTATTGGATTCGGGCTATCACTCGTCACAATTCTTCGAAGACATGCAAGCCACGCTGAATGCAGGCAAGGTCTGGTCGGGTCTCATCCAGAACAAGGCCAAAGATGGCACTTTATATTGGGGAGACACCACCATTTCCCCCATCAAAAACAGTGATGGCAAAATCATAGAATGCATTTCAATCCGCCGAGACATCACCGAGCTTCTTGAAGCCCGCGAACAGGCCGAACGGGCCAATCAGGCCAAATCTGAATTTCTGGCGATGATGAGCCACGAGCTGCGCACGCCCATGAACGCGGTTCTGGGCATGGCATCCTTGCTGAAAGCTTCGGATCTGGATGCACAGCAACGCGAATACATCACCGCCCTTACCGATGGCGGCGAAATATTGATGACGGTGCTGAACGACATTCTGGACCTTTCCAAAATCGAGGCCGGCAAGCTGGAAATGGAAACCATTGAAGTAGACGTACGCCACGCGGTCAAACGGTTGGAACGTCTGTGGGCCCCCAATGCCAAAGACAAGGGGTTGAATTTCGTCTGCACTATTGACGACAACGTACCGTCGGTCATCCGGGGAGACATCACCCGCATTCGCCAAATTGTATACAACCTGCTGTCCAACGCCGTTAAATTTACCGAAGAAGGCGAAGTCAGCCTGAAAGTCAGCACCGAACAGATCAGCCAAGACACAGCCCGTATCTCATTTGCCGTCAGAGATACTGGCGTTGGTATTTCCGAAGAAGCCCAAAGCCGGCTTTTCACCTCATTCGAACAGGCCGACAAATCGGTAACCCGCAAATTTGGCGGTACTGGACTTGGGCTGGCAATCTCTAAAAAACTGGCGCAATTGATGAGCGGAGACATTTCCATTGCCTCAAAGCCCGGTGAAGGCACCTGCTTTACCTTTGTTCTTGAAGCCCCCGTGGTCACCCGCGAAAGCCTGAAAGAAAACGAAAAAAAATCCCCCCATCCCACCGCCGAACAAACGGCCACCGCTAAATCACGTTTGCGCATCCTTGCCGCCGAAGACAATCCATTAAATCAAAGAGTGCTCAAGGCCTTTCTGCAACCGTTCAATTATGACGTGGTTATGGTTGAAGATGGCGTTGAGGCATTGGAACACCTTGCCAGCCAGTCTTTTGATCTGGTGCTGATGGATGTGCAAATGCCGCGAAAAGATGGCATAACCACCACCCGGGAAATCCGGGCGTCGGACGGCCCCAATGCCAACATCCCCATTATTGCCATGACCGCCAATGCCATGATCGGGGATCGGCAGAAATGTCTTGAAATTGGTATGACTGATTATGTGCCCAAACCCATAGACCCGCGGGTGCTGATAACCGCGATTGCGCGCGCCAGTGCCCAAGGTACGTCGGCAACTCAAACCGCCACACTGGCCAACAGCGCCTGATCAGCGCCGGACCAAAGCCTGGCGTGCCAGGTTTGCCGCCTGATCAATCTGTGCCCCCAAATCTTCTATACCTGCCTTTTTTGCAATCTCGGCCAGCTCTGGCAGGATCTCCACCAGATAATGAACCGCATCATAGCGGGCATGATCTTTGGGGTCGCGAAGTTTGGGTTGGGGTTCTGGGATCATGAATAACTCTCGTATAACGTGTGATATATCACCTATACACCTTTAAAGGGTTTTTGTGTGTTGGGAAACCCCCATGCATTGACAATTGCAAGCTTAACCTTTCTTTTCGCGCCAGCCCGCGAGATCAAGCGCCGGGCCGATCCAGAGGGAATGTTCCATGAAGGTTGTCGTCGTTGAGTCCCCGGCGAAAGCAAAGACTATAAACAAATATCTGGGAAAAGACTTTGAAGTCTATGCCAGTTTTGGCCATGTGCGCGATCTGCCGCCCAAGGACGGCTCGGTGCGTCCTGACGAAGATTTTGCCATGAGCTGGGAAGTCAGCGCCCGCTCCAAAGGACACCTCAAAGCCATTGCCGATGCGGTCAAAGGTGCCGATTCGCTGATTCTGGCGACTGACCCGGATCGTGAAGGCGAGGCGATTTCCTGGCATTTGCTGGAGGCCTTACGCGCTCGTCGGGCACTCAAAAAAGATACACCGGTTCAGCGTGTGGTGTTTAACGCCATTACCAAAACCTCCGTTCTGGATGCCATGGCCAACCCGCGCGAAGTGGATATGGAACTGGTCGAGGCCTATCTGGCCCGCCGGGCGCTGGATTATCTGGTTGGTTTTACATTATCGCCAGTCTTATGGCGAAAATTGCCTGGCTCTCGTTCTGCCGGCCGGGTGCAATCGGTGGCCCTGCGCCTGATTTGTGATCGTGAGCTGGAAATTGAAAAATTCATCAGCGATGAATATTGGACCGTCGAGGCCGAGGCCCTGGCCGAAGGGGCCGCCCCCTTCCCGGCACGACTGATCAAACTGGATGGCAAAAAGCTGGGCAAGCTGAGCCTAGGTGATGAAGACGCGGCCATGCGGGCCAAATCCATTGTTGAGGCGGGCCGTTTTCATGTTGCCAATGTCGAGGCCAAACCGGCCAAGCGTCATCCGGCACCGCCCTTTACCACCTCGACCATGCAACAAGAAGCCGCCCGCAAGCTTGGCTTTTCGGCGACGCGCACCATGCGCACTGCGCAAAAGCTCTATGAAGGCATGTCCATTAATGGCGAGAACACCGGCCTGATCACCTATATGCGGACCGACAGTGTGCAAATGACCGGCGAAGCAATTGGGCAGGTCCGTTCCATGATTGGCAAACGCTTTGGTGATGATTTTCTGCCAGCCAAGCCACGGTATTATGCCTCCAAAGCCAAAAACGCCCAAGAAGGCCATGAAGCGGTCCGCCCGACCTCGTTCTTTCGCCATCCCGATGATCTGAACCTGTCAGGGGATGAGGCCAAGCTCTATGCCCTGATCTGGAAACGCGCCTGCGCCAGCCAGATGGAAAGTGCGCGGCTGGAACGCACCACCATCGAACTCAGCGACGAAAGCGGCGAAACAGGCCTGCGTGCCAGTGGCACGGTGGTCCTCTTTCCAGGCTTTTTAAACCTCTATCAGGAAGGCCTGGACGACGAAAAAGAAGAAGGTCAGACCAAACTGCCATTGCTGAAAAAAAATACGCTTATCGGTATCGACAAGGTCAAAGCCGAACAGCATTTCACCCAGCCCCCACCCCGCTTTACCGAGGCCTCTTTGGTCAAACGCATGGAAGAATTGGGGATTGGCCGCCCATCCACCTATGCCTCGATCATGCAGGTTTTGCAGGACCGCGATTATGTGGTGCTGGAGAAAAAACGCTTTATTCCCCAAGACAAAGGGCGCGTGGTCACGGCCTTTCTGGAAAACTTTTTCTCCCGCTATGTGCAATATGAATTCACCGCGGATCTGGAAGAACGGCTGGATGAAGTCAGCGCCGGGAAGATGGACTGGAAAGTCCTGTTGCGCGATTTCTGGAAAGAATTTTCGGCCGCGGTTGAGGACATTGCGGACCTGCGGGTTACTCATGTTCTGGATGCCCTGGACGAGGCCCTGGCCCCTCACCTCTTCCCGCATACCGAAGGCGAACCGGACCCGCGCCTCTGTCCCAAATGCAAGGATGGTCGCCTTGGCCTGAAACTCAGCCGCTATGGCGCCTTCATTGGGTGTTCCGAATACCCTGAATGCAAATTCACCCGCCCCTTGAGCGCCGGTGAAGGGCAGGATGGCCAGACCGCCGATGAGACCCTGGGCGAAGACCCCGAAAGCGGCCTGCCGGTCTTGCTCAAAAGCGGGCGTTTTGGGCCTTATGTGCAATTGGGCGAAGAGGAAAAACCCAAACGCGCCAGCCTGCCCAAAACCTGGGCCCCAGATACCCTGACTTTGGAACGGGCGTTAAAACTGCTCAGCCTGCCACGGGAAATTGGCCCCCACCCCGAAGACGGGGAAATGATCACCGCCGCCATTGGCCGTTATGGCCCCTATGTGCATCACGCCAAAACCTATGCCAATATTGGCTCAGTCGAGGATGTGTTCGAGATCGGCATTAACCGTGCCGTTGATGTGCTGGCCGAAAAACGCAGCAAGGCACGCCAGGCCGCCACGGCGCTAAAAGAGCTTGGTGACCATCCTGAAACCGGCAAGCCGGTGCGGGTGATGGATGGCCGTTATGGGCCTTACGTAAAATATGAAAAAATCAACGCCACCTTGCCCAAAGGCACCGATCCGCAAAGCGTGACCATGGAACAAGCGCTGGAATGGATTGCCGCCAAGGCCAAAAAGCCCAAGAAAACCAAGGCCAAAGCAAAGCCAAAAGCAAAAGCCAAGGCGAAACCAAAGGCAAAGGCGAAATCAAAACCCAAGACAAAGGCATAAAGGCCGCCCATGGCATTGAGCAAGCGCATTCTTTCCACACTGGAGCAAAACGGCAAAGGCCTTTCCAAACGCGACATTGCCCGCGAACTGAAATTGTTTGGCAAGGAAAAAGCGGGCCTGAAGGAAGCATTGCGGGCGTTGGAAGAGGCCGGCAAGATTGAGCGCCAGGATCGGCGAAAATATGCCATTGCCGGGCGCTTACCCAATGTTTTTGTGGCCGAATTTTATGACCGGGATCTGGATGGCGAGCTGTTGGCGCGCCCCGTTGCCTGGCAAAGCGAAACGCCCCCGCCAGTCATTATATTGGCTCCCGGCGAAGCCGATGGTGACCATGGCGCGGCCATTGGCATTGGTGAAAAGGCCCTGATCCGCGTAACCCGTGATGATGGCGGCTATACCGCCCGCATTATCAAGAAACTGGCCGCTGACCAAAGTGCTTCACAACGCCTGTTGGGGGTGGCCCGCAAAGTGCGCGGCGGCGTGCAAATCAACCCAACCACCCGCAAATCACGCCGGCCGATGACCCTGCGCCCACTGGATGCAGACAAGATCGAGGATGGCGACCTGGTGGTGGTTGCCGAAACCCGTGAACGCAAATATGGCGCGCCCCTGGTCAAGCTGGTGGAACGCCTTGGCGATGTGAACGCACCCCGCGCCGCCAGCATGATCGCGCTGGTTGAACATGGCATCCCCCAGGGCTTTACCGACGAAGAAATTGCCGAGGCCGAAGCCGCCAAACCGGCCACTTTGGGCAAACGCACCGATCTGCGTACCCTGCCCCTGATCACCATCGACCCGGATGATGCCCGCGATTTTGACGATGCGGTGCATGCCCGCGCCGATACTGATCCCAAAAACCCCGGCGGCTGGGTGGTCACCGTCGCCATTGCCGATGTGGCGGCCTATGTCAAAGGCGCCTCGGCGCTGGACCGGGGTGCGTTAAAGCGTGGCAATTCGGTCTATTTGCCCGATCAGGTGGTGCCCATGCTGCCCGAGCGCCTGTCCAATGACCTGTGCAGCCTGCGCCCCCACGAGGATCGCGCCTGCATGGCGGTGCAAATGGTCTTTGATGCCAATGGCCAAAAACGCAAACATACCTTCATGCGTGCCCTGATGCGCTCTCATGCACGGCTCAGCTATACCCAGGCCCAGAACGCCATTGATGGCAAGCCGGACGAAACCGCCGCCCCGGTGCTGGAGGACGTGCTCAAACCGCTTTGGGCAGCCTATGAGGCGCTGAAAATTGCCCGGGCCAAGCGCAGCCCCCTGGAAATTGAAAGCACTGAACGCAAAATCCGGGTCAATGAACAAGGCAAAATTGCCTCGATCACCAAACAGGAACGTTTTGACGCCCATCGCCTGATCGAAGAATTTATGGTCTCTGCCAATGTCTGTGCCGCCGAAACCCTGGAGCGCAAGACCTGCCCGCTGATTTACCGGGTGCATGATGCCCCCAGCGCCGAAAAGCTGCACGCGCTTTCAGACTTTTTGCGCACCATCGATATTAAATGGGCCAAGGGCGAGCGCGCCACCACCAAGCGTTTCAACACCCTGATCCGCAAGACCAGGGACGGCAAATACGCTGAAATCGTCAACGAAATGGTGCTGCGCACGCAAATGCAGGCCATTTATGACACCCAGAATATTGGCCATTTTGGCCTCAATCTGAACCATTACGCCCATTTCACCTCGCCCATTCGCCGCTATGCAGATCTGACCGTACACCGGGCACTGATCCGCGCCTGCAAACTGGGCGATGACGGTGCCACGAATGCTGAACAAAGCCAGCTCAAATCCATTGCGCAAGACATAACCGCGCACGAGCGGCGCGCCATGGCCGCCGAGCGCGACGCCACCGGGCGCTATATCGCCAGCTATTTATCCGAACATGTGGGTAATGCCTTTGCCGCGAGCATATCCGGTGTCACCCGTTTTGGCCTTTTCCTGCGTCTGGAGGAAACCGGTGCCGACGGCTTTGTGCCGATCCGCCAATTGGGCCGCGAATTTTTTGTTCATGACGAAAAGGCCCATGCGCTGGTTGGCCGTGAAACCGGCGGGCGCTATACATTGGGCCAGGCGGTCAAAGCCGAACTGATGGAGGCCACCCCCTTAACTGGCGGTCTGCTTTTTGAAATGCTGACCCCGCCGGTACCCGGTCCCCGGCCCGGCAAATCGGCGCGCACGCACCGCGATCACCACAGCAAATCAGCCAAACACCGGCGCAAGAGGCGAAATTGAGCAAGTCCTCAGAATTCAAACGCGATACTGATCCCGCCGACACCCCCCGTACCGGCCGAGCCGTGCGCCCCAAACTGTCGGCAACCCTGATCTTGCTGCGCGGCGATCCGCAAAACCCACAAGTCTTGATGGGTAAACGGGCCGCCGGGCACGGCTTTATGCCCTCAAAAACGGTATTTCCTGGTGGAAAGGCCGAACGCAGCGACGCCTTTGCCCCTGTAGCCAGACCTTTGCCCCGGCCCACCGAACAAGTGCTGGCCCGCCATCTTCCCCCCAGACGCGCTTTGGCCGCCGGGGCTGCCGCCATCCGCGAAACCTTTGAAGAAACCGGCCTGTTGCTGGCCCGCCCCCTGGATAAACCACACAAGGGCAAAGGCCCCAAGGGATGGGAAGGCTTTACTGCCCGCAATCTGGGGGCTGATATGGGAGCGCTGAGCCTGACCGGGCGCGCCATCACCCCGCCATATCACCCAAAACGCTTTGATGCCTGGTTTTTCATGGCCCGCGCCGATGATCTGATCGACCTGCCCGAATGCGTCGCCAGCAGCGAACTGGAAGATCTGGCCTGGTACTCCCTGCCCCAAACCAAGGCGCTGGACCTGCCCACCATCACCAGCATTATCCTGGACGAAGTGCAAAAACGCCTGACCGACCCATCACGACCCATCCCGTTCTACAGTATGCGAAATGGCAATCACCAACGCCATTGGCTGTAACCACTCCCCTTATAAATCACACCATTTTACCCTCCCTGTACGCAAGGGGGAACAAACCTGTTTTATCCCCGCTTTTGCAAGGGGTAAGCAGGGGTAAATGAGGGATGTTTCAGGGGTGATTTGCTCGCGTTTAGGGACCATTAAGGGGTAAGTGATGGATGGCGAGGGGTAAGGCATGACCCTCATTGACCCTCATTGACCCTCATGTGCGCTATGCGGGGGATAAGCGTATCGGCCTCTCTTGTCGTTAGCCTCCGGCTTGACCGGAGGATCCATTTTACATGCCTGCGTATGTGGATCTTTGGAGCTGGATCCCGGCGCGGGGGCCGGGATGACGCGGAGAGTGGGGGATGGGGATAGAAAAACCTTGTCCCACAACGGCGCTGATGGGGTATTGTATTGGTGATGGTTCCGGCAATCCAGAGGAGAAACCACCATTTTAAGGCGGCGATTTATATCTTTTTTGGCTTTGGCCAAGGCGTCAAAGGCCATCAGGTCTTTGGCCAAGGCCTCGAATTCAGCCAAAGGCACCATATTAGGGCCATCCGATGGGGCGTTATCCGGGTCCGGGTGGGTTTCGATAAAAACGGCGGCGACCCCAACAGCAACCGCAGCCCGGGCCAGTACCGGGACATATTCGCGCTGGCCACCCGAAGAGCCACCTCGGCCACCAGGTTGCTGCACTGAATGGGTGGCGTCAAACACCACCGGGGTGCCATCCTTGGCCAGTTCAGGCAAAGCGCGCATATCGCTGACCAGGGTATTATAACCAAAGCTCGTGCCGCGCTCGGTCACCATAACGTTTTGGTTGCCGCTTTGGCGGATCTTTTCCACAACGTGGACCATATCCCATGGTGCCAGAAATTGGCCCTTCTTGATATTAACCGCCCGGCCCGTGGTCGCCGCCGCGACAAGCAGGTCCGTCTGTCTGCACAAAAAGGCCGGGATTTGCAGCACATCCACAACTTCGGCCACGGGCGCACATTGTTCAGGCAAATGCACGTCAGTTAATACCGGCAAATCAAAACGCTCGCGAATTTCAGCAAAAATCGGCAGGGCTTCCGACAGGCCGAGACCTCTTGGTGCGTTGGTACTGGTACGGTTGGCTTTGTCAAAGGAGGTTTTGAAGATCAGCCTTAAATCAAGACGATTCGCAATATCTTTTAGTATTTCAGCGACTTCCAGAGCATGATTTCTACTTTCAAGGGCGCACGGCCCTGCAATAAAGGCAAGAGGGAGATCATTACCAATGTGTTTTTTTGACCCAGAACTGGTTTTAAACACTATAGAACGTGATGCCATGACCTAATTTCCTTTCCGGGTCAAGTTTCGAAACGATAATGTACAATGAATATTTAATTTCAGAAAAATAAATTAAGTCCTTTCCTTTTTTGCAATTACTATTTACAATACGACGTGTGTTGGGGTGCTAACTGGACCGAGTGCTTAATCTAGGCTATGCATTAGCAAGAAGCGAGGTGTTGCAACAGTCCAGCAATGCCGGGAAGATGGGGGGAGATTTATCCCGTGAGTTCGCGTAAAACCTATGATCCCGAAGAAATTCTAGGGCGCAAGGAACAAGAAGTAGAGCTTGTCTCTCTGGGTGCTCAACTAGCCGGAAAAAGAGTTTTGATCACAGGGGCCGCTGGAACCATTGGTTCGGCCCTGTCCCGCGCCGTTGCCGCCTCGGCACCAGAATCCCTGGTCGCTTATGATCACGACGAATACGGTCTTTATACCCTTCGTGGCACACTGGACGAATTGCAACCCAATTTGCAACGCCGGGTCGTGCTGGGTGATGTTCGTGACAAGGCTCGTCTGGACCAAGTTTTCAAAATAGAAAAACCTGAAATTGTATTTCATGTTGCCGCCTTGAAGCATGTGGGCATGGTTGAGGAAAACCCGGCAGAAGGTGCTGCCACCAATGTGCTGGGCACGCGCAACACTTCGGATGTGGCACGCAAATATGGCGCGCAGGCCATGGTGCTGATTTCTACAGACAAGGCCGTAAGACCTCACAACATGATGGGGGCCACTAAAAAAATTGCTGAGGAACTCTGTCGCGCCCGGGATATGGATAGCCAGTCACCAACGCGCCATATCATTGTACGCTTTGGCAATGTCTTTGGTTCGTCCGGCTCTGTGGTGCCGTTGTTTGCCCACCAGATTGAACGCCTCCTGCCGGTGACCATAACGCACCCTGAGGTGGAACGCTATTTCATGACCGAGCGCGAAGCGGTTTCTCTGGTCCTTGAGGCCTTGCAAATCGGGCTGGAAGATGAAGGTAGCCGCGGCAGTATCTTCTTCCATGATATGGGCCCGGGGGTTCGTATTGCCGATCTGGCGCGGCGCATGATTACCAGCCAGGGTTTGCGCCCCAATGTGGACATCCCCATTGTGATCACCAAATTGCGGGCTGGGGAAAAAATCTCCGAGGCCTTGCTGGCCCCCGGTGAAACCGCCGAGGCCACACGCTCCAAACAGGTAGCCTTGGCGCGCGGTAAAATCGACCGCAATCAGGTCACCCTTACCCTGAATGGATTGGATGCGGCATGCCGTCTTAGCGATGAAATCGCGGTGCGGCGCATGTTGTCTAATTATATCCATTCAGATGCCAAGGCACCCGAGCAAATCCGGGCCAAGGTCCCTGCCAAGGATGCAGCCAGGGCCCTGGATGGTCGCAAATCCTGAGGGCCATTGGTGCCAAAACGTCTAGCTCAGCATAAATTCCCAGATTTCATCAGAATAATAAAACAGCCGCCTTTCACGCGGCAGACCAATCACATTGGGATCTTTGCGCAAGCGCTCCATCGCCTGTAGACGGTCGGAAAATGCCTTTTCCGTCATTTTGATCACCTTGCGGGGAATTTGCGCCCGCAACAGAATATCCGTGGATTTTTTCAGGATGTCCTGACACCCGGCCAGATACTCCCCTTCCAGAGCGGCCTTGCACGAAATCATATTATGCACGCCTTCAAAGTTGGATACTTTACGATAATGATCCAGCGTATTGACCACAAAATCCAGCTCTTCACGCAAAGCCGGATGTTGCAAATAGATGGCTTTTGCCTCAGCAATACGCCCTTCAATCTCGGCCCGAAGGTCTCCCTCCTCCTCGATTACAAAAATCAAATCAATATCGGAGCCACGAACCAGCTTGCCCGTGGTCCGTTCCGGCCGAGGCACCAGATGCGCCATATTACGGCAGACATCCCCCGCAATCAAAATGCCAGTACGGCCCAGCAAATCCGGCGTAATGGTTTCCGCAACAATCTGTTTGGCAATGTCGCGTTTTTCATCTGAAATGCGCTCATGTTCCTGTTGCGACTTTTGCGCATCGTGCTCTGCTTTTTCAAAATTATCCAGTGTCGAGATACGGGTATAGGTTAGAAAATCACGCAAAATTGAGGGGCTAAGCCTTGCAAATCCCTCAATTTTTTTGTCTATGCGTAAATAATAGTGGCCAAATGGTGTGGTATAGATTTTGGAGCTGTTATGGCAGGTTCGCCAGATTTCAAAATACCGATTGCCCAGGGCCTCGGCGATTTCCACCCCCAGTACAGAGCTGCGATCACAGAGAATGGCCAATATATCGTTTTCAAGATGTGTATCCAGCATGATGGTTTCTCCGCTAAAGCCAAATGCCTGCGCACACCATGACACCCCATTGGCAAAATGGCCAGCATTCGGGATCTTGCGCTTTACATTACCCCAGCGTGGCCCAACAATTACTGCGATTTAAGTCGCGATTTAGGCCATTTGCGCGTAAAACACAGGCAAGATTACTGCATTTTGGGAACTGAACATGCCAAACCGCCTCCTTACACCTGTTGTTTTAGGGATTCTGGCTCTTACCAGCACCACCACCATGGCCGGCGAAGACCTTTTGCGTCTGATCGGCTTTGGCGGTGTCTGTGCCGATTGCGACCTGTCGGGTAAAGACCTCTCCGGGGTTTCCATGAATGGGGCCAGTTTCCCCCGGGCCAATTTTACCAATGCCAACCTGACCGAAGCCAAAATCAGCGGTGCCAATTTTGGCCGGGCGGTCTTCAAGCGCGCCGATTTCAGCGATGCCGTGCTGGAAGGCTCCAACTTTGCCCGCAGTGACCTGACCGGTGCCAAAATGGACGACGTCAAGGCCCGCGGGATCAACCTGGCCTATGCCGTATTGAATGGCATACAGGGTGAAGATATTGAAATGGTTGGCTCAAACCTGAGCCACACCAGCATGGTGGGGGCCAAGCTCCCCGATGCGGTATTTGACAACAGCAATCTGAGCTATGCAGACCTCTCCGGGGTCGCGCTTCCCGATGCCAGCCTGCTGAATGTCAAACTGCTCAAGGCTCGCCTGGATGGGGCGATGCTGAGCGGGGCCGAGTTCGCTGGGGCCAATCTTTCCCAGGTGGAATTTGGCCATGCCGACGTGCGCAATGCCGGCTTTGACCGGACGGTGCTCAAAGGTGCCAATCTTTCCAAGGTCAAACATCTGAAACAGGAACAACTGGACGATGCCTGCGGCGATAAGGGTACGCTGTTGCCTAAGGGGATGACCATCCAGATGTGTGATGGCACGAAATGGGCAAAAATCAAAAAAAGCAAAAACGGCAATACCTATACCTATTCCTTTTCTATTGATTTATCTGATGACGAGCGCGAAGCCATTGCCGCGGCCACACAGGAGGCCATAAAGGAATCCGGTTTTGCCATACAAAAAGCGCGCATTGCCCTGGCCGAAGCCATTGGCCAGGGAGATTTTCCAACCCTGGTGATCGAGCGCGATGGCCAGTCCTATACCTGGCCAAAGCTGGATAATTACCAAAGCGAGGAACAACGCTCTATTGGCCGCGCCCTGCGTGCTCTGGATGGGGTAAAGCTGGAAAACCGCCGAGCCCAGCGCGCCCTGGATGTGGCCGTGCGCTCTCTTGAAAAGGCGCAAAGCGCTCTTCAGCAAGACTATGAGCGCCAGGCACTGGCCGGCGGCAAGAACTAGCCGCGCCAGCGCATTATGCTTTTTGCTTTGGTGGCTCGACCACCCGAATGTGCAACTCTTTGAGCTGGGCATCGGACACCGTGTTGGGTGCCTGCATCATCAGATCCTGTGCCTGCTGGTTCATCGGGAAGAGGATCACCTCGCGGATATTTTCCACACCCGCCAACAACATCACAATCCGGTCAATGCCGGGCGCAATGCCCCCGTGGGGCGGTGCGCCATAACGAAAGGCGTTCAGCATGCCGCCAAACTTGTCTTCCACCACATCGGCACCATAGCCCGCGATTTCAAAGGCTTTGAGCATCACTTCGGCGCGGTGGTTCCGGATGGCACCAGAGGACAGCTCCACCCCATTACAGACGATGTCGTATTGATAGGCCAGAATGTCCAGCGGATCTTTCTCCAACAGCGCTTCCATGCCCCCTTGCGGCATGGAAAACGGATTGTGCGAGAAATCCACGCGTTTTTCGTCTTCATTCCACTCGAACATGGGAAAATCGATAATCCAGCAAAAGCGGAAGATATTTTCGTCGATCAGACCCAGATCCGCGCCGATCTTGCTGCGCGCGGCGCCCGCCAATTTGACGGCGTCGCCTTCCTTGCCAGCCGAGAAGAACAGGCCGTCACCGGCTTTGATCCCGGCGCGTTCCGCCAACGCAGCCAAAGCTTCGGCAGAGAAGAATTTGGCAATCGGCCCGGTGGCGGTCAGCTTCCCGTCTTCTTCTACAAAGCGCATATAGCCAAGGCCCGGTGCCTGCATTTCCTTTTTCGCCCAGCCATCCATCTTGTCAAAGAAGCTCCGTGGCTGATCGCCGGTGCCGGGGGCCGGAATGGCCCGCACCACGCCACCACCGGCGACGATTTTCTTGAACACGCCCAGGGTCACATCATCGCGGGAGACCAGATCAGACACATCACAAATCTCAAACGGAATGCGCAGTCCGGCTTGTCGGTGCCGTATTTCAGCATGGCCTCGGCAAAGGGAATACGTGCAAATGGCTCATCCGGCACCACACGATCTCCGGCAAATTCGGCAAACACACCATGCAACACCGGCTCGATGGCCGCAAACACATCTTCCTGGGTGCAAAAGCTCATTTCCATATCCAGCTGATAGAACTCGCCGGGGCTGCGATCCGCGCGGCTGTCTTCATCGCGAAAACACGGCGCGATCTGGAAATATTTGTCAAAGCCCGACACCATGATCAGTTGCTTGAATTGTTGCGGGGCCTGCGGCAAGGCATAAAACTGGCCCGGATGCAGGCGCGATGGTACCAGAAAGTCCCGCGCCCCTTCGGGCGATGAGGCGGTCAGGATCGGGGTTTGAAACTCGGTAAAATCCTGTTCGATCATGCGGCGGCGGATCGAAGATATAATCTTTGAGCGCAGCAAAATATTGGCGTGCAGGGTTTCGCGGCGCAAATCCAGATAACGGTGGGTCAGACGAATATCTTCGGGATATTCCGGCTCACCAAATACCGGCAGCGGCAATTCGGCGGCTTCGGATTGCACGTCCATATCGGCCACATGCATTTCCACTTCGCCGGTAGGCAGGCCGGTATTGATGGTGTCCGCATCGCGGGCCACCACCTCGCCGGTGACCGAAACCACGCTTTCCACGCGCAAACGTTCCAGCGTTTTAAAGTGCGGGTTTTCCGGCAAAAGCACAATCTGGGTAATGCCATAATTATCGCGCAAATCCACAAACAACAGACCGCCATGGTCGCGTTTGCGGTGCAGCCAGCCCGACAGACGAACGGTTTTGCCAACGTGTTCACGGCGCAGTTCGCCGCAAGTATGAGTGCGATAAGTATGCATAAGACTTCTCGAAAAATTATGGCTGATCTCACAGCCCCAAAAGAGACGCGCCAATGAAGCGAATTTGCCGCCAATGTCAATTGGCGAGGTACATTCATTCTCCCCTTCACCTTCATCCTGAGCTTGTCAAAAGGTCGGAGTCCAAAGCAAACTCACCCTTCGAGCCTTCCCCCGGATCACGTCCGGGGTTCGCCCCTCAGGATGAGGTACATATTTTAATCTCTGTCCTCATCCTGAGGTGGCGCGCAGCGCCCTCGAAGGATGGAGTTACAAAGCGGCGGTCACATCCCACACCTGTCATTGCCGGGCCTGTCCCGGCAATCCAGAGCGGCCTTATAGCAAAACTGGATTACCCGGATAAACCGGGTAATGACAACAACACCCTGTTTATAGCACCCTGCCCCTTTCCCTGATCGCCGCAATAGGGTAAACCGCGCCCGCAAGAGAGAAGGAGACCCCCCATGCAGATTCGCGAGGGGCTGACGTTTGATGACGTTCTCTTGCAACCCGGCCCATCCAAGGTTTTGCCGGGGCAAGTTGATGTTTCAACGAAGCTGACGAACACCATAACCCTGAACATTCCGCTGATCTCGGCGGCCATGGATACCGTGACCGAGGCGCGCCTGGCCATTGCCATGGCCCAGGCCGGTGGCATTGGCATGATCCACCGCAATCTGACCGTTGAGGAACAGGCCGCCGAAGTGGGCAAGGTAAAGCGCTTTGAATCGGGCATGGTGATCGATCCGGTAACCATCCACCCGGGCGCCAGCCTGGCCGAGCTAAAGGCGCTGGCCAGCACCCATCGCATATCAGGCATTCCGGTGGTGGATCCACAAACCAAAGACCTTGTCGGCATTATCACCAATCGTGATGTCCGTTTTTCGGACGATCCAAACGAAACGGTCGCCAATCTGATGACCCGGGAACTGGTCACCGCCCGCGAAGGAGTTTCCCCGGAAGAGGCCAAAGCCCTGTTGCACAAAAACCGCATCGAACGCCTTCTTATTGTGGACGATGACGGCCATCTTAGCGGCCTGATCACGGTGAAAGACTTTGAAAAGGCCCGCGCCTTCCCGGACGCCGCCAAGGATGCCCACGGGCGTTTGCTGGTGGGCGGTGCCACCACCGTGGGCGATGCCGGGTTTGAACGCGCCCAGGCACTGATTGATGCCGGGGCCGATGTGGTGGTGATCGACACCGCCCACGGCCATTCCATCACGGTGGCCGAACAGGTGGCGCGCATTCGCCGTGAAAGTAATGGCGCACAGATCATTGCCGGCAATGTGGCGACCTATGACGCCACCCGGGCGCTGATTGATGCCGGGGCCGATGCGGTCAAGGTCGGCATTGGGCCGGGGTCGATCTGCACCACGCGCATGGTTGCCGGTGTCGGGGTGCCGCAACTGACTGCCATTGCCGATGCAGTAAAGGCCGCCAAAGATTCAGGCACGCCAATCATTGCCGATGGCGGCATTAAATATTCTGGCGATTTTGCCAAGGCGCTGGCCGCCGGGGCCTCCACCGCCATGGCGGGCTCGCTGCTGGCCGGGACGGACGAAACCCCGGGCGAGGTGTTCCTTTATAAAGGGCGCTCCTATAAATCCTATCGCGGCATGGGCAGTGTTGCTGCCATGAGCGCGGGGTCCGCAGATCGGTATTTCCAAAAAGAAGTCAAGGACAGCATGAAGCTGGTGCCCGAAGGCATTGAGGGCCAGACCCCCTATAAAGGCCCGGTCGGCCCCATTTTGCACCAGCTTGTGGGCGGTCTTCGCGCCGCCATGGGCTATACCGGGGCCGCCACGCTGGACGAGTTCAAGAAACGTGCCCAATTCATCCGCATTACCGGGGCGGGCCTGCGCGAAAGCCATGTGCACGATGTGACCATGACCCGCGAAGCGCCCAATTATTCCGCGCCGTCATAGATGAATTTGGATGAATACAATGCCTTTTGCGCCGCCCTTCCCGCCACCACCCATGTGGTGCAATGGGGCGGCGCGCATGTCTGGAAAGTAGGCGGAAAAATGTTTGCCGTCGCCGGATGGACCAAGACCGAGACCCTAGGCATCACCTTCAAAGTCTCGGATATCGGCTTTGAAATGCTAAAAGAACAGCCCGGCCTGCGCCCGGCGCCGTATCTGGCCTCGCGCGGCATGTTGTGGATACAACATTATGACACGCCGGGGCTAAGCCGGGACGACCTTGAAGATTATATATCCAGCTCACACCGCATTGTCGCGGCTGGCCTGAGCAAGAAGAAACAACGCGAATTAGGACTGAATGCATGAGAGAAAGCGGTAAATTAACGGCAGCGATGGAAATCCTAGATGATTTTACCGCCCGCCGGGTGCCCCTTAAAACCGCCATTGCCGATTGGGGTCGCCAAAACCGCTATGCCGGAGCCAAGGACCGGGCGTGGATTGCCGGCCTGTGTCTGGATGTGTTGCGCCGCCGGACCTCGCTGGCCACACAGATGGGCGAAGACAGCCCCCGAGCGCTGGTGCTGGGGGCTTTGCACTATCTTTGGCAAACACCGCTGGAAACTCTTGGCGAATGGGCCGCCGAAGAACCGCACGGGCCGGGGGCTTTAGCCTATGACGAACAAACCGCATTGGCGCAGGAAAACACGCTGGATACTGATAAAAGTGGTGATGTGCCAGACTGGGTCTTGCCCCTTTTGGAACGCGCCTTTGGCGATAAAGCCGCGGTCGAGGCCCGCGCCTTTGGCCAGCGGGCCAGCGTGGATTTGCGCTTGAATGCCTTAAAGGCCACGCCAGAAAAAGCCTTGTCGGCGCTAAAATCGGTCAAAGCCAAGGCCGCGCCGATCCTTAACAATGCCGCGCAGATCAAAGCCCCGGACCCGGCCAAAAAGGCCCCGGCAGTGACTGTCATTCCGGCCTTTAACAAGGGCTGGGTCGAGGTGCAGGATCTGGGCAGCCAGATTGTCACGGCGGCGGCAGGCGATATTGGCGGCGCGCAGGTGATGGATTATTGCGCCGGCGGCGGCGGCAAGACCCTGGCCTTAAGTGCCCTGATGAACAATACCGGCCAGCTTTATGCCTATGATCGCGATGCACGCCGGTTAAAGCCGCTTTACCACCGCGCCAAACGCGCCGGGGTGCGCAATGTACAGGTTTGCAATCCGGTTGATGGGGGCGTGCCCGACGACTTGCAGGGCAAAATGGATGTGGTGTTTGTTGATGCGCCCTGCACCGGGTCTGGCACCTGGCGACGCCATCCGGACACCAAATGGCGCCTGACCGAACAACAATTGGAACGCCGCCTGCGCGAGCAAGACACGGTGTTGACCGAGGCCGCGCCCTTTGTGCGTCCCGGCGGTCATCTGCTTTACGTCACCTGTTCGGTCTTTATGGAAGAAAACGAAGATCGGCTGGCCGCATTTCTTGAAACCCATAAAGATTTCCAATTTGCCCCGGCATTGCAGAATATGGAAAAAAGCGGCCTGTTGGCCGAAGACGGCAAAGTGGCCTTGCAAGCCTGTGAAACCCCGGACGGGGCCTTGCGCCTCAGCCCGGCACGCATCGGCACCGATGGCTTTTTTGTTGCCCTGTTGGAGAGAGAGGCATGAGCGCCCAGCACGAACATGTTCTGATTGTTGATTTTGGCAGCCAGGTTACGCAACTGATCGCACGGCGCCTTCGTGAAAGCGGCGTCTATTGCGAGGTGCACCCCTATAACCGGCTGGGCGCTGGGTTTCTGAACCGCTTTGCCCCCAAGGCGGTGATCCTCTCTGGTGGCCCGTCCTCGGTGCATTGGGAAAATAGCCCCCGTGCGCCGGAGGCCATTTTTGATCTGGGCGTTCCTATTTTGGGTATTTGTTATGGCGAACAGGTGATTTGTGAACAGCTTGGCGGTGCCGTACAAAGCAGCGAAGAGCGCGAGTTTGGCCGCGCCGAGATCGAGATCATCAAGGACAGCCCGCTATTTGCCGGTCTTTCGCCCCGTGAAACCGTCTGGATGAGCCATGGAGACCGGGTGGAAAGCCTGCCCCATGGTTTTGACGTGATCGCCAGATCGGAAAATGCCCCCTTTGCCGCCATTGCCGATGAGGCCCGCAAAATCTATGCGGTGCAGTTTCACCCCGAAGTGGTGCACACCCCGTGCGGCGCGCAAATTTTGCGCAATTTCACCCATGGCATTGCCGGTCTTTCGGGCGATTGGACCATGGCCGCCTTTCGCGCCGAAGAGATCGCCAAAATTCGCGCCCAGGTGGGCAAGGGCAAGGTTATTTGCGGCCTTTCCGGCGGGGTGGATTCATCGGTTGTAGCGGTATTGCTGCACGAAGCCATTGGCGATCAGCTCACCTGCGTGTTCGTCGATACCGGCCTGATGCGTGCCAATGAGGCGGACCAGGTGGTCAGCCTGTTTCGCGATCATTATAACATCCCGCTGGTGCATGTGGATGCAGGCGATGAGTTTCTGGGCAAACTGGCCGGGGTTTCCGACCCGGAGAAAAAACGCAAAATCATCGGTAGCCTGTTTATTGATATTTTCGAACGTGAAGCCAAGGCCGTTGGCGGCGCAGATTTTCTGGCACAAGGCACGCTCTATCCGGACGTGATCGAGAGCGTTTCCTTTGATGGCGGCCCATCGGTGACCATCAAATCACACCACAATGTCGGCGGCCTGCCTGCGCGCATGAAAATGAAGCTGGTGGAACCCCTGCGCGAGTTGTTCAAGGACGAAGTACGAGCGCTGGGGCGAGAATTGGGCCTGAACGAGCAATTCGTTGCCCGCCATCCCTTTCCGGGGCCGGGCCTGGCCATTCGCATTCCCGGCGAGATCACCCCCGAACGCGTGGCCATTTTGCAAAAGGCCGATGCCATATATCTGGACGAGATTAAAAAGGCCGGGCTTTATGATGACATCTGGCAGGCCTTTGCGGTGCTTCTGCCCGTGCGCACCGTGGGCGTCATGGGCGATGAGCGCACCTATGATTATGTATTGGCCTTACGCGCCGTGACCTCCACCGATGGCATGACGGCGGATTATTACCCCTTCAATCATGAGGTTCTGGGCCGTATGTCCACCCGCATCATCAACGAAGTACGCGGCATTAACCGGGTGGTCTATGATGTAACCTCCAAACCGCCCGGCACCATTGAGTGGGAATAAACGCTCCCGCTCTCTCATAACGAAGTCGTGTAATGCCAGACCTGTACCGCGTTGTTATCTTTTCGTAAGATCAACTTTGCGGATTGGGAGGAATGCATGCGCAATACACTATCGGTAATCGCCTTGGCGGCACTGTTGATAACGGGGTGCAACGCCCCACAGAGCCAGGCCGGCAAGACATCAGAAGATACCGCCGCCCGCCTTGATCAGGCCAAGCTGGATACCGTGCTGGCCGATCCGCGCCGGGATGCGGACCGCCAAAGGGATGCTTATCGCCATACGGCACAAACCATGGCGCTTTTCGATCTCTCCCCCCATGATAATGTGGTCGAGGTTTTACCCGGCGGCGGCTGGTACACCCGCGTTTTGCTGCCCTATGTTTCCCCGGATGGGGGCTGGTATGGCATTAATTACAGCCGGGATTTACGCAAGGGTATTTTTGCCGCCTCGGGCCGTGAAATCAGCGATGAAGCTCTTGCCGAATATGGGCAATGGCCGCAAACCTATCCCCCTATGGCGGCAAAAAACGGCCCGCCGAATGGAGCGGTCAAAGGGGCCATGTTGTTTGGCGAAGTGCCCTCAAGCCATTATGGCCAAATGGATGCGGTGCTCTTTATCCGGGCTTTGCACCATCTGAACCGTATTGATCCAAAATATCTGGAAGAGGCCATTGCCGACAGTTTTCACCTGCTGAAGCCGGGCGGCATGGTTGGTGTGGTACAGCACCGGGCCAAGGAAGATTATGGTGACGTGGATTACGATACCACGGGCAATAAGGGCTATATGAAGCAGTCTTATATCATTGCCATGTTTGAAAAAGGCGGCTTTGTGCTGGATGGGCAGAGTGAAATCAATGCCAACCCCAAGGATACTGCGGACTATGAAAATGGGGTGTGGACCCTGCCCCCCTCATTGCGTGGCAAGGATGAAGCCATGCAAGATCACTATATCCAGATTGGCGAATCCGATCGGATGACCCTGCGCTTTCGCAAGCCTGATTAAAGGGTGGGGGAAACCCGGTAAGCGCACCGGCGCGCCCCGGCCAGGATATGTTCTTCGCGCACCACCTTGGCCGTGGGACCCAGCACTTGTGTGAACACATCCAGCTCGTTGGCACATAGTCGCGTGCAGCTTCGCGCCGCGGCACAGATGGGGCAATGGTTTTCGATCAACAGCCAGTCTTTGCCATCGCGCTTTACCGCCGCCATATAGCCTTCATCGTTACGCAGGCGGGCCAGCGCATTCACCCGGGCTTCCAGGGTTTTGTGGCCAGCCAGCGCAGCTTCATAGCTGTGCCTTTGCGCCGTGCTGTGTCGGTCAATAATACCCGCCAGCCCCGCCTCACCAAACTGTGCCCGCATATGGCTGAGCAGGTCCACCGCCAACTCCTGATGCGCATCAGGGAAAAGCCCCTCGGCCTTGGCCGTCAGCGCCCATAACTTGGTTGGCCGCCCCCGCCCCGAGGGCTGAGATTGCGCCGCCACCATGCCCTCTTCCTGCAAGGCGTATAAATGCTGGCGCACCGCCATGGCCGTCACCCCAAAGCGCTTGGCGAGTGCGGCGGCGGGCTGCGCCCCCTGTAGCTTCAACACATCCATAATGGCGCGGCGCGGATCGCGCAGGACGGATGTCTGGTTCTGTTTTTTTGATACCATCCCCCTTTTATAAAGTCATTGCTTTATTAATCAAGCCTGATATATAAAGTATATGCTTTAGTTATTGGAGAGCCCCATGATCCGCCTTGAACATGCCAATCTGGTCGTCAACGACATTGAACCCACGCTTAACTTTTTACAGGCCGCCTTCCCCCATTGGCGGGTGCGCGCCTCTGGCCCCTCCACCTGGTATGGCAAGCCCCGTAAATGGCTGCATTTTGGCGACGATTTCACCTTCATTACCTTGAATGATAATGGCGACGGGGAACCCCGCGACCTGACCGGCCATGCCCCGGGCCTGGCCCATTTGGGCTTTACCGTGACCAATATTGAACGCCTGATCGAGCGATTGGAACGCAAAGGCTATACCCCCAGCGTAGCGCTGGACACCCAAGGGTTTCGGCGCAATGTCTATTATATTGACCCTGCCGGGCTGGAATTTGAATTTATTGAATATCTCAGCGATGATCCGGCGGAACGCAATGCCTCTGAAAAAAGCTGAAGCCATGCAATTAAATCAGATCACTTTGCCCGCTCTGGATGTAGAGGCGGCCCGGGATTTTTATATCAAGCTGGGCTTTACCCTGATTGTGGATGGCGACCAATATGCACGCCTGCAAGCCCCCAAAGGCGGCACCACCCTGTCTCTGCAGCGGGTGGAGGCCCTGCCCTAGGGTCCCTGCCCCAAACTTTATCTGGAATGCGAAAGCGCAGAGGCACTGGACCGAAAGGTCAATGCCATAAAAGCCATGGGCATTGTGTTTGACACCATGCCCACGGACCAAAGATGGCTCTGGCGCGAGGCCTGGCTGTGCGATCCAGCAGGCAATAAAGTCTGCCTTTATCATGCCGGTGAAAACCGCCTGAACCCGCCCTGGCGAGTATCATGATCTAGGGGTAGGTCCCAGCCCGGCAAAATGCCCTCCAAAGCGCCATATTGCCTGAGACGGGCGCGGATCTGGGTGGCCAATAAGCCTTGTCCTGTTTTGAGTCACCGTCTTCTTGCTCCCCATTCCCTCCCCCCAACGCCAAAAGGGAGGGGCAAAAAGCGCCATTATGAATGCTGCATACATTCATTTTATGCATACCCACAGTATGGACCGCAACCGGCGTGACAACACTGTACCCATAAAGGTTTGATAGTGGTTTAGCCTCAGCAATACTCATTGGTGAGCAAGTGTATTTAATGACAATCAGCCCCCTATGTTGCGCATAGGTTAGACCAAGCTTGCAACTGGAACATTTTACCCATTGGTCATAATTTTATGCAAAATATTGGCATGTACAGATTCTTGCAGGCCCTTTATGAGTATATTTTGGCGTAATTTTTCTTTACAGACGAAAATTATTCTAATTATAGGTTTGGCATTGCTGTCTTTGCTAACCCCCCTGGCCATTTGGCTGGTGATGGATGAATGGGATGGCATTGTCAGGCAAGGTGAAGATGAGGCAAGCACCACTCTGGACATGCTGGAAGCCGCCCATGCCAGCGCCATGTTGAACCGCAAACAAACAGACGATAATGACCCAGCCATTGAAACCTTAAATGGGCTTATGAAAGGCTTTGCCTCGGCGAATAATAACGCAACGGTCTGGCTTGTCATGGGGGATAAAATCCTCGCCTATCAACGCCGTCATCATCAAAAGGAAATCGAAATTCCTCAAGATCGCGTTGATGTAGAGGTCATAAAAACAGGTACCGCTATAACCCATATGAGCCGAAATGGCTTTTTGCGCGTCAGTCGCCCCGTCATCATGGGGGTTGGCAGCGCCAAGGATGAGCGGTGCGCCTCCTGTCATGAAGCCCTGATGGGCATTCAGCAAGGAGAGGTTTTTGGAGCCTATAGTGCCTCCATAGACTTATCCACGCCTCTTGCGGCCTGGCATGGCAAGATCAAGGCCCTATTCTTTTGTGGCCTGGCTATCATCATATTAATGCTGTCGGTAATTTATTACCTTCTACGCATTGTGGTAATCCAACCCGTTACGCAAATTGCGCATTCAACCAGAAGCGTGAAGGCGGCTGATTTTCACCTGGATGAAAACCTGGCCTCGCGCAAAGATGTTCTGGGAGACCTGGCCAATACCGTGAAAGAGTTTCATCAATCCCTTCTGGAAAAACAGAAACTGGTTCAGGACAATCTGAAAGAAAAAGAGAGAGCGGCCATGGCCCAGGCCGCCAATGCCGCCAAATCCGCCTTTCTTTCCATGATGAGCCATGAACTGCGCACGCCGATGAATGCCGTTCTGGGATCGGCACAGCTCTTAAAAGCCTCTGAACTGAACGACGAACAGAATGAGCATATCCAGACGCTGATTGAAGGCGGTGAAGTCATGATGTCAGTCCTGAATGATGTGCTGGATTTTTCCAAGATTGAGGCTGACAAACTGGACATTAACCCTACGGCCGTCAGCATACGAAATTGCGTGCAACAGTTGGAACGCATGTGGAAACCCAAAGCACAGGAAACCGGTATTGATTTCGTATGTACGGTAGACGCGGACGTGCCAGAATACATCATGCTGGACAGTACCCGGGTGCGGCAGGTCCTCTACAACCTTCTTTCCAACGCCATTAAGTTTACGGCGAAGGGCAAGGTGAGCCTGCACGTCAGCATGGAGCACCAGAAAGAGAAAACACCAAAACTGCGGTGCAAAATCTCGGATACGGGCATTGGCATCTCTTCGGAGGCACAATCCCGTCTATTTACAGCCTTTGAACAAGCCGATGGCTCTACCACACGGCGCTTTGGTGGCACGGGCCTTGGCCTTGCCATTTCGCGTAAATTGGCGCGCTTGATGGGCGGAGATATTACCATCGAATCGGTAGAAGGCGTTGGCACCAGCTTTACCGTGACCCTGGACGCCCCCCTTGCAGCGCCCCCTGAGGAGCATAAGGAGGGCACTCAGCTTGCCGCCAAAGCCCCTTCACAACAATCCAAACGGCGCTTGCGTCTGTTGGCTGCAGAAGACAATGCGCTCAATCGCAAGGTGTTGGCCGCTTTCCTCAAACCCACCCCTGTTGAGCTGACCTTTGCCGAAGATGGGGAGGCGGCACTCCAAATACTGCAAACCAGGGCGTTCGACGTGGTGTTAATGGATATTCAAATGCCTAAAATGGATGGCATAGAAGTCACCCGGGCAGTGCGGGAGCATGAGGGGCCCAACCAATTTGTGCCCATTATTGCCATGACCGCCAATGCCATGCAGGGAGATAGAGTGGCTTATCTTGCCGCCGGTATGGATGCATATGTTTCCAAGCCAATTGATGCGCGTCTGCTTATCTCCACCATCATCCATGCCACCAAAAAGGAATGTATCAAACCAGCTACCACCAGCCTCAAGGCAACCCCGCTTGTGAACAACGTGCTGGGATTACACAACTAGGTCCCGATACTAAATGCCAGCACACGGCTGATTTCGGTCAATGAACGTGAAGATTGCTCCTGCCAGATATTAAAGGCCTCTTGCGTGGCCCTCATGGATTTTTGCGATAATGGGGTTTTGTCCACCACCTCTTCGGTGATCAGGCGCGCCACCACATCACGGGATAGGATGAAACAATCCACCCCCATGAAGCGTAAAAAATACGACCCCGTATTGCCGCCAAGGCGGGATCCGCGTTTTTTCAGAACGCTCAGCAAGCCCACATAATCCTCCGTCGGCCAGGCGGCAAAGGCCTGTCCTGCGCGTTCATATTCACCGGCAAATTCGTCCAGAAATACGGCATTTTGTTGAACCGAGCGGATTTTGGTGCCATGGCGGACAATGCGTTTATCGCTGACCAGTCGGTCGAAATCCTCGTCATGCAACAGAGCGCAATGATCCAGATCAAACCCATGAAAGGCCGCTTCAAAGCCCGGCCACATGCTGTCGACCACTTTCCAGTTAAAGCCTGCCTGAAATATGCATTTGGTCATGCATGAGAGCCAGCGATCATCGGGGATTTTTGCCAATGCCGCACTGGGCTTTGGCTTGGCCAACAGGGATTCAAGCGCCTTTTCACCACCCTTGCGCTTGGCCGCAATGGCATAAATATCCTCAAAATGCTGCATGACTATGCTTCCTCCAACAGGTTTAACGCCCGCAAAGTGGTGCTTGCCGTGCGCCACAATTCTTCTTCATCATGGATCAGCTTGCTGAGCACATTCAGGCCAACCAGCAGATTTTTTACCGCCAGGGCCAATGTGTGGACATCGGTATCCGGGGCCAGCTCGCCATTAGCCACGCCTTGTTGCAACAGGGTTTCAAAGCGTTTGACATTGGCCAACATGGCCGCTTGCAATTTTGGCCCCAGCGTGGCGTGCGTACCACACAGTTCGGCCACCCCATTGACCACAAGACAGCCGCGCCCCTCCGGGTCTGCTGCCCGGACTTTGCAGATGGTGCGAAAAGTTTCGGTAAACAGAGATTTGATAGGGATGCCGGGAACCGCCTCTTTAAGCGCTTTATCGGGTGAGCCGCGCATATACAGAGCCAGAGCCTCGTCAAAGAGCTGTTCGCGGTCCCCAAAGGCATTATAAAAGCTGGACCGCGTAATGCCCAGCTTTTCAGACAAGGCCTTGACGGAATTGGCCTCATACCCCTCTTTCCAAAAGGCATTCATGGCAAATTCCACCGCCTGATCACGATTAAATTTTGATGGCCGGGCCATGGAGGAACATTCCTGAAAAAAGTCAGCTCGCGTATTGTACATTAGTGTACATAATTATAATATCAATTTTGTACACACATGAACATAACAGTGTTCATTACCCATGATCAAGTCAGGAGCCTTTCATGTCTGCATTTTTCGTCGCCACCTCAACCATCAAAGACCCGGAGAAGTTTGCCGAATATGGGGCCAAAGCCGGGGCCAGTCTGGCCCCCTATG
Organism: Robiginitomaculum sp.; assembly: GCA_030949705.1. Taxonomy (GTDB): domain Bacteria; phylum Pseudomonadota; class Alphaproteobacteria; order Caulobacterales; family Maricaulaceae; genus Robiginitomaculum_B. Next base: position 42,983 of record JAUZSF010000017.1, read on the forward strand.
GCGGCAATTTGGTGATCAAGGGCAAAGCGGTCACAGCCCTGGCCGGGACAAGCAACCATCAGGCGGTAGGCATTATCCGTTTTGCCGACATGGAGGCCCTGAATGCCTGGTATCAGTCGCCGGAATATCAGGCCCTGATCCCCTTGCGCAACGAAGCGGTGGATATGACTCTGGTCACCTATGAAGAACCGGCATAGCCGCTCTAACTTTCTCGCAAACTCTGTTGCGCAGGCACGCGTCGGGCCTAGCCCGGTCAATGCCTGCGCTTTTTTATGTAAAATTCGCCTTGCCAATTTTTTTACATACTAGTAGGTATGTTTTGATATCCTCTTGGCCTGAATGACACCGGACCAGATACAGCCAACGAACCAAGCAATATCTTCCCGTTGAGGGAGCCACAAACCGACCAGAGGCTTTGGTGCCATGAAGAACACACGCAAACCCAGCCCCAAACGCCAGCGATTGGTCGATGCCGCCAAGGCCCTGTTGTGGGACATGGGCTATGAATCCATGAGTCCCCAAAAAATCCTGCAAAAGAGCGGTGTCGGCCAGGGCAGCCTGTATCACCATTTTAACGGCAAAGTAGAGCTGGCCAGTACGGCGCTGGACGATATGGAAGCCGAAATGCGCGCCAGTTTTGATCAGATTTTTGCCACCCACTCCTCACCCTTAAAGCGCTTGCGGGCCTATTTATGCCTAGAGCGGGAGGGCCTGCGGGGTTGTCGGCTAGGGCGGCTGGCCAATGAAAGCGCCATTGCTGATGAAGCCCTGCGCGCACCACTGGCGCGCTATTTCACCCATGTGCAGGCGGTGATTACCCAAACTCTGGATGAAGCGGTGCAAGGCGGCGATATTGATAAATCCGCCCCCACCACCGATATCGCCGCCGCTTTGGTGGCCGTGGTTCAGGGCGGCTATACCCTTAGCCGCATTCACCAGGACCCGGTTCATATCAAACGCGCCACCCAAGGTGCTCTGACCCTGTTGAATGCCCTGCACCCCCAATAATCCACCACAATACGGAGCCAACCATGCGCCTTTATTACTCCCAAACCTCACCCTATGCCCGCAAAATCCGGGTCGTCATTGCGGAAAAGGGCTTGGAAGACCAGGTGGATCTCAATTTATGCAATCCGTTTGAAAACCCCGAGAGCTTAAGGAAGATCAACCCTCTGGGCAAAGTGCCGGCCCTGATCCTGCCAGAAGGTACAGTGCTCTATGACAGCCGGGTAATCGCCGACTATCTGGACGCGCGAAGCCCCCGCCCCGCTTTGATCCCACCAAATGGGGCTAAGCGGTGGGCAGTATTGCGCCAACAGGCCCTGGGGGACGGCATTACCGATGCCGCCGTGGCCATGGTGATGGAAACGCGCCGCCCCGCCGCCCAGCAATCAACGCACTGGAAAACCCGCTGGCAAAGCGCCATCGAGCGCGCCCTGGGTGTACTGGAGACAGAAATCAGCGACCTGCAAAGAGATAGTCATCTGGGCCAGATCAGCATTGGCTGTGCCCTGGGCTATCTGGATTTTCGCCTGTCCGATTTTGACTGGCGCAAAAGCCATCCCAAAACCGCCCTCTGGTATGCCGACTTTGCCCAGCGCCCCTCCATGAGGGCCACCGCACACGAAGAATAGGACCCCGGATCGAATTTGTGATTTACTTGGCCAAACACTGAATCACATTTTGGTAAGGGCACAGGCATGCAAAGCACCGTTTATCATCTGAACAAGGCGGACATTAGACAGTCGGAAATCGTCAATACGGATATTTCAGAGACGCTGGCGGCGGGCGAAATATTGCTGTCCATTGATAAATTCGCACTGACCGCCAACAATATTACCTATGCGGCCACCGGCGACATTATCGGCTATTGGCAGTTTTATCCTGCCCAGGCCCCTTGGGGCATTGTGCCGGTATGGGGGTTTGCGACGGTGATCGCCTCGGCCTGTGAGGAGATCAAAGAAGGCGAGCGTCTTTACGGCTTTTTGCCCTTTGCCAGCCACATCACCATGCGCCCGGGCAAGATCAAACTAGGCAGTTTTGTGGACACTGCCGAACACCGCGCCAAACTGCCTCCCATATACAATGACTATCTGCGTTTGGGCCCAGACACGCCCGCCGACGCCCGCGCCGAAGATATACAAATGCTGTTCCAGCCCTTGTTCGCCACCTCGTTTTTGCTGCACGATTTTTTCATGGGCGAAAACTGTTTTGGGGCAAAAAATATCATTCTGGGCAGTGCCTCCAGCAAGACCGCCATGGGGCTGGCGCGCCTCTTCGCCCGCTATCCATCCCCGGACCGCACCATCATTGGTCTTACTTCAGCAGGCAATAAAGCGTTTGTGGCAGGGCTTGGGGATTATGATCAAACCCTCGGGTATGACGAGATCAGCGCCCTGCCCACCGATACCCCATCGCTCTATATTGATATGTCCGGCAATGCGCAGGTAAAGCGCACCCTGCACACCCATCTGGGCGACACCATGGTCTATTCCTGTGCCGTGGGCATCAGCCATTGGGACCAGTTTGAAGAGCCCGGCGACATGCCCGGGGCCAAGCCCGCCTTTTTCTTTGCGCCCGACCATGCCCTGCGGCGGCGCCAGGATTGGGGCGGTCAGGTTCTGCAACAAAAGATCGGTACGGAATTGATCGACTGGGCCAAAGAGGGTATGGACTGGTTACAGATCGAGCCTACCCACGGCATGGAAAATGCCGCGCAAGTCTTCGCCGACATTCGCGATGGCAAGGCCAATCCACGGATTGGTCATGTCATTTCAGTGGACGCATAAACAAAAAAGGGCCGGTGATAACACCGGCCCTTTTCGTCAAATCTCAGAAACAATGCTTATTGCATGGCCACATAATCATTGGCCAGACGGTTCATCTTGAACAGGATCAGCGTGTTAAACACAATATCCATCAGGACCACCATGGCGGCAATCCCCAGTCCAAAAATCTGAAACATCGACAATGGCAATTTGCCAACAATGTCCAGCACCACAATCACCAACAGCGTAAAGAGCGGGATCAGGGATAAAAACAGGTCGACCACCGGCCCGTCCTTGCCCACGCGGGCAAAGGCGGAAAGGCCCATTTGGATGCCCATATAACCAACCGAAAACGCCGCCGCGACAAACATCCCGAACGAATTATCCGGCAGGGATAACATGGGAATGTTCTGCAAGGAGAACAGCACAATAAAAACAGAAAACACGAAGGGGAGACCCTTCCCGAAATAAAAACCGTACAAATGACATGATAGCCCCCAACACATTTACACACTTGCCCGGTTTGGCTTTCACCGGGTCAGGGCATGATGCCCAAGCCTCTTATACCGCTTTTTTGGGTGCGGACGCAAGAAATTGCGACTAAATTGGTATTAACGCTTTAAAACTACCTACTGACCTGCACTTCCTGCCTTGCCCTGCCCCCTTTCCCCTTGGCATGATCCGCCAACACAATTGCAACCTTTAACCAGAGGCAGATCCATGGGCGCGCGTGACGTAATCATTGAAAAAAACTTTTGTAACGGCAAATGGGTCGAAGGCACGGGGACACGCATTGCCGTCATCAATCCCAGCACGGAACAGCCCATCGGCCATTTTAACGAGGCCAGCGCCGAACTGGTGGATGATGCAGTTCGCGCCGCCAACGAAGCCTTCGCAGGCTGGAGCGCCCTTAGCGGTTCTGAGCGCGCCACCTATATGCGCAAGATGACCGCCGCCATCCGCGATCATTTCGAAGACCTGGTGGCCATGCAAATGGCCAATTGCGGCAAACCGCGCGGCGAGGCCGAGGCCGACATTAACGGCAGCGTTGATTGCATCGATTATTTCGCCGATCGTGCGGACGAGCTGGACGCCCGCCGCCAAACCCCGATTGAATACGATATTCCGGGCTATCGCTCTTCCACCCGGCTGGAACCCATGGGGCCGGTGGGTTTTATCCTGCCCTGGAATTTTCCCATGAAAATCTGCTCGTGGAAGCTGGGTCCGGCCCTGGCCGCGGGCTGTACCGTGGTGATCAAGCCCTCCGAGGTCACCCCCTTTACCGACACCTTCTGGGGCAAAGCAGCCGAGATTGCGGGCCTGCCCGCGGGCGTCCTCAACGTGGTCAATGGCACCGGGGCCGTTACCGGCTCTGCCCTTGCCGAGCATCCGGGCCTGCGCAAAATCTCTTTCACCGGTTCCACCCGCACCGGCAAGTCGATCATGAAGGCCGCCGCGGAAGATGTGAAGAATATCGGGCTGGAACTGGGCGGCAAATCGCCAACATTGGTGTTTGAAGACGCTGACCTTGATCTGGCAGCACGTCTGGCCGTCGAGGGTGTGTTTTATAATTCGGGCCAGTGTTGCAATGCCACCTGTCGCCTGTTGGTGCATGAAAGCATCAAAGACGCGCTCACCGAAAAACTGATAGAGGAATATAAGGCCGTGGTGCTGGGCACCCCCGACACCCCCGGCATGACCATGGGACCGCTGGCCTCCAAAGCGCAATATGACAAGGTCACCGGCTATCAGGATATTGCTCGCGAAGAAGGGCTGAACTGTCTTTTCGGCGGTGGCCGGGCGGCGGCCTTTAACACCGGCTATTTTGTCGAACCGACGCTGTATGACGATGTGCCCAAATCTTCGCGCCTGTGGCAGGAGGAAATCTTTGGCCCCGTCATGTGCATACGCACCTTCAGCACCGAAGAAGAAGCCATTGCCGAGGCCAATGACACCGAATATGGCCTGGCCGCCAGCATCATCACCGAAGATGATGCGCGCGCCGAACGGGTGGCCGCGCAATTGGAGGCCGGCCATGTGTACAACAATGTCTCGGTAGCCATTCCGCCGCAAACCAGTTGGGGCGGGTTCAAGCAATCTGGCATTGGGCGCGAGCTTGGCCCATGGGGTCTTGCCGGCTTCCTGGAGGTTAAAAGCGTCACCTCCCGGCAATAAAACCACTTATAGGCAATGTACCAGAATTTTCATGCGTTGTTGGTTAAAGGCGGCCCAGGTGCGCAGGATTTCCTCTTCGCGCGCCGGGGTCTTGTCTCCGTGAACGTAGGCGTAAAAGGTCTCCATAAAGGGGCTTAGCGCCTCTTTTAACTCGCCGGTGCGTAAATCCCCCTGGGTCCAGCCGACATACAAGCCATCTTTGTGAAACTGTTCCAGCGTTTCACATGCTTCGGCGATGGTGCACAGCTTTTCCAGCCGTTGCACGTCTTCGCGCAACAAGGCGGCCTGAAAATAGCTCTCTTCCTGGCTCGCGCGTTCACGCATCATGCTGAGCAGTTTCATTTTCCATTCCCGTTATTGCAGCCACCATCAAACGCACTATATAAGATTTATCTAATAAATGCACGCTAACGGATACATAAAGGGAGACCATCATGAGCTATTATTTTTCCAAGACCCTTGATTTGCCATTTGATGAAGCCGCTGATCGCGCCCGCACTGTCATTACCGAACATGGTTTTGGGGTGCTGACCGAGATTGATGTTTCCGCCACGTTAAAGAAGAAGATCGGTGCCGATTTGCCGCCCTATCTGATCCTGGGGGCGTGTAACCCCAAAATGGCTTATCAGGCGATCCAGGCCGAAGACAAGATTGGCCTGATGCTGCCTTGCAATGTCATTGTTCAGCAAAAAAGAAGATGGCAAGGTAGAAGTCTCCGGCGTGGATCCCATCGCCTCCATGCAGGCTGTTGGCAATACGGCGCTGGAAGAAACCGCCACCAAAGTGCGCGCCATGTTGAAAGACATTATTGAGGCGATGTAACGCCAAAAATATCGTCATTCCGATGAAAATCGGAGTCCAGATCTGACTCTCTACTGGATACCGCCTTTGGGCGGTATGACGCTGAAATTTACCCGCTCACCAGCGCGCTGGCCTTGATCTGGGCATACACCGTATCGCCTGCATCAAGGCCAAGGGCACGGGCGGATTTTTCGGTAATGCGCACCAATACCGGATCGCCATTGAGCGCCAGCGTGACATTTACCGACCCCGGGGCGAGAGCGCTTTGCCCGTTGGCGTGCTCTACGGTGATCACCAGCGCAGACAGGATGTTCAATACGCTGCTGTCTTCATGACGGGTGCGGCTGAGGCTGATATCCCCGCCGCGCAGACGCAGGCGCACCGTGCCCCCCACGGGCAAGGCCGCCCCCGGCACCACCATCGGCACCCGCCCTATGGATAGCTGGTTCAGGCCATGCTCTGCATCATACCCCTGAACCAGGGCATCCATCACCACACAGGCTTCTTCGCGATAACGATAGGGCAGGCTTTTATCCAGCAAACAGGGGTTTAGCGGTGCCTGTGCAATCACACGCCCCTCTTCCATGTAAAGCATAAAGTCCGCCAGCCGGGTCAGGGTGTCAAAATCATGGCTGACAAACAAGATGGGCAGGTCTTGCGCCGCGCAATAGGCCTGCAACAGGTCCAGCAAACCGTGGCGTGCCTCGGCATCCAGTGCGCCAAACGGCTCGTCCAGCGCCAACAGGCGCGGGTTGGACATCAACGCCCGAGCCAGAATCAGACGCTGTTTCTGCCCCCCGGATAACGCACCGGCATTTTGCGCCAGATACGGGGTCAGTCCAAAGCGTTCCGCCATGTCGGCCAGGGCCGGCCCGCCCGGCGCGGCAAAACGGGCCGCAAAGGCCAGGTTCTGCGCCACGCTAAGGTGAGAAAACACATCATCATGCTGGCTCACCCAGGCCATGCGCCGCTGGTGCACCGGCACAAAGTGTTCCGCATCCTGTAGTAATTTTCCGGCAAACTCGACCTGGCCCGCAGCCCGTTCCAGCCCCAGAATGGCCCGCAGAAAGCTGGTTTTCCCCGCCCCCGACGGCCCGGCAATCACCGTCATGCCCTTATCCGGCCACTCGGCCTTGGCGCTTAAGGTAAACCCGCCTCTGGTCAGTTCCAACGCCGCCCTCACAACACTGCCCGCCTTGTGTTTAATAAGGAGAGCAGCAGCAAGACCGCAAAGGAAAAACCCAACAGGCCAAAGGACAACATATGCGCGGTGGTATAATCCAGCCGCTCAACTGCATCGAAAATCGCCACCGAGAGTACCCGGGTTTTACCGGCAATATTGCCCCCGATCATCAACACCACCCCAAATTCGCCAAGGGTGTGGGAAAATCCCAATATGGCGGCGCTGATAATACCGCGGCGCGCCATGGGCACTGCCAATTGCGCAAAGCGGTGCCACGGCCCCGCCCCCAGACTGGCGGCGCTGTCCAGAAGGCTGTCCGGGATGGCTTCAAAGGCGCTCTGAATGGGCCTGAGCACAAAGGGCAGGGAAAACACCACCGATCCAACCACCAGCCCCCCAAAGGAGAACACCAGATGCAACGGCGCAAACGGTCCCTTTGGCCCCAACAGCAACAGCAGATAAAATCCCAGCACCGTGGGCGGCAATACCAGCGGCAGCGTCAAAAACGCCTCGGCCACGGGCCGCCAGCGTCCTTTGGTCCGCGCCAACACCCAGCCCAGCGGCACACACAGCACCAAAAGGATGATCGTTGTCGTCCCCGCCAGCCGCAGGCTGAGCCATAAGGGAGCTGCCAGATCCGCGCTCATGGGACCTTAAACCCCGCGTCTTGCATCCTGGCCTGCACCGCCGCTCTTGCCAACAAGACCAGCACACACTCTGTTGCTTTTGAGGGGTGCAGCACCACAACGTCCTGATGAATGGGCGCGTACCAGTCCGCGGCAATCAAGACATATTTATCTTCATCAATCCCCGCCGCGCGCACCAAAGAGAGCGGCACGAGGCCCGCTGCGGCCGCGCCGCTTTGTACAAACTGAAAGGCCTGCGCCGCATTGCGGCCAATCACTTGTTTTGCTGGAATTACATACTGTTGTTTCAATTTCTTTATGCTCTGTATGGCCGCAATGCCATAGGGCGCCAAGGCAGGATCCGCCAATGCCAGGGGCCGCCCATCGGGGCTTGGCGGGGATGGTTGCCAATAGACCAATTGGCCCAGCGCATAGGTGCTCACCGCCGTTCCCTTGCCTGCCTTGATGAGCGCCTGAGGCCGCTTTGCATCCGCAGAAAAGAAAAGATCAAAGGGCGCCCCGTTCAGGATTTGCGTTGCCAATGTGCCGCTGGCCCCGGTGCTGATCCGTGCCCTTATCTGGCAGGTGCTTTTTATCTGCGGCGTCAGGCTTTGCAAAAAGGGCGCAAAACTGCTGGCGCTGGCGATTTGCAAATCCGCTTTACCATGCCCCCCATTTTTCTTGGCCCAAAAGGCGGGCACAATCGTGGCGATCAGGATCAGCGCCAGCGCGATGACAGCCAGCCCCTTCATGGGCGATCCGGATTTGGCTTTTTCCTGGGGGCAAAGTCTTTGACATTGACCTCAATGGAAAAATAGCCCTGTTCAAACACGCCCTCTATGCCCTTTTTCATGGGCTCGTTCGCCAGCCGTTTGGCATCTTCGGTGGAAATATAAAACACAAAGTTCGGCCCCGTATGATCAAAGGCAAATTGTGGGGCCGGCAGGTCTTCCATGGTGCCGATGGCCAACACATAACTGGTCCCGCCAGGCAAGGTGATGGTTTCATTGATCGCCCCGTCTTCGCACAGGGTTTGCGCCTCTTCGCGGCTGATGCGGCACTGAACCTGACCCATTTCCAGTTTAAGTTTCATGCGCTTGCTCCAGCATTTTCACGTCGTCCGGGGTATTCAGATTGATCCGTTCACGCGCGCTCAGCCCGGCCGCCTCCAAGGTGCGCGCGTTCAACCCGCGAACAAAATAACGGATCGACCAGTCTCCGCCTTCTTCCGAGAGGATTGACTCCAGCCTTTGCCGAATATGGGGGGCATTGGCCAGTTTTAACGGCAAGGACTGCCCTTCATAGAGCACCGCCTCGCCATCCACCTCGGCAAGCGTTTTCAGGCTGTCTGCACTGAGCGCCGGCATATCCACCGGCACAATCAGCATGGCCTCGGCCTTGCCCAGATGATCAAAGGCAGCATGGATACCGGCCAGCGGTCCCTGCCCCGGATACATATCCTTGATACCGCCCGGTCCACTGATCAGTACAGGTTCGCAACCGGCGGCGCGCAAAGTCTCCACCATAATTTCGCTCAGCATCTTGCCCCTGATCGGCAGGCGCGCCTTGTCGCGCCCCATGCGCCGCGAGGCCCCGCCCGCCAGCACCAGACCGGCCAGCCCAGGTCGCAAGCTAGCCATGGGCGTGCTCGTGCTTGTGCGACTGATCGCCGTGCTGGCACAGGGCATGGCCCTGCACCCATTCGCTGTCGCCGTCGGTATAGTGTTCCTGTTTCCACACCGGCGAACGGTTTTTGATCTCTTCGATCACATAACGGCAGGCGCGAAACGCCTCGTCCCGGTGCGGCGATCCGGCGGCAATCACAATACTAAGGCCCCCCACCTCAAGACGGCCTTTGCCGTGCACCACAAAGAGGCGCAAATCCGGCCCCCATTTGTCCTGCGCCTCGGCACAGATTTCCGCAAAACTTTGCTCGGCCAGTGGGGCAAATACATCATAGCTGACGCCTTTTACATCGCGGCCCTGATTGCGATTTCTCACCGCGCCCAGAAACAGTGCCCCGGCCCCATGTCCAGGGGCTTCGACAAAGCTCAGCGCCTCGGACGGGTCCAGTGGATTGGCCTCCACATCACGCACTTCTACATGAATATTCATGCCTAACCTCCTGAAACTGGCGGCAATACCGCCAGCGTTGAATTCTCGCTCACAATGGCATTTTCCGCCAGTACCGCCCGTTCATCGGCAAAACGACTGACCTCCAAAAGGTCATGCAAATCTTCTGGCAGAGTGTCCGCAAAGGCGGCGCGTACATCGTGCACACTGGCCCCCTTGGGTACCTGCAAGGCCATGGTGCTCCCCAGCGGGCGAAAGGCCCCAAACAGCTGTATGGTTATGTCCTGCATAGCGCCCCTCTTTCAAACGGAACAAAATCCACTTCGTCGCCGGCCTTAACCCCATCGACACCCGCCGGGATCACGGCCCAGCCATTGGCTACCAATAGCGGGGCAAGGCGAAAGGATTGCTGGCCCGGCAAAATCTCGATACCGCCCGCGCCAAGGCGCGCCTTGGTAAACATGGTGAAACCCTGTTTTTTGGAAAAATCATTGACCAATGGCGCGCGGATGGCAGGCGCTTTTGTACGCCCCAACAGGGCATCCAGCAGCGGCATAACAAAAAACGCCAGCCCCACCGCGGCCGAAACCGGATTACCCGGCAGGCCAAAAAAATAGGTGTCATCTGGCAGGCGTGCAAACAAGATCGGCTTGCCCGGGCGAATGGTGCATTTGTGAAACACTATGCGTGCGCCCAATTGTGCCAGCGCTTCGGGCACAAAATCGCGCCGCCCCATGCTGACTGCGCCAGTGGAGATGATAATTTTGGCCCCTTTGGCGGCGGCCATCGCGGTTAGAAAGTCTGCCGTATCGTCTGGCGAGCCGGGGATGACCTGTGCCTCAAAGCCATCGCGCCTCAGGGCCGCACGTAAATAGGGCGTGTTGCTGTCGTAAATCTGGCCGCCTTTTAAGTCCGTTGCCGGATCGCGCACCACTTCGGCCCCGGTGCCGATCAGCGCAATGCGCGGACGCTCCACCACCGAGACCACCTCAACACCCAGGGCGGTGAGGACGGCTATGCTCTGTGGTGTCAGGCTGGCCCCCGCCGCGATCAGGCTTTGCCCGGCCTGCACATCCTCGCCCGCGCGGCGAATATGCGCGCCTTTGGTGATGGGGGCTTTGACGGTTATGTGCGTGGGCACCCCCGTTTCATCACGCACCACGTCAACATTTTCCACCGGCACAATGCAATCGCACCAATTTGGCACCGGCGCACCGGTCATAATCTCGACCGCCCCGGCCTCTTCGGCCATGGCGGGCACATCCCCGGCGGCAACGCTGCCCAAGACCGGCAAATCACACGGGGCGTTCTGGCTGTCCTTGGCCCTCAAGGCAAAGCCGTCCATGGCGGTATTGTCAAACGGCGGCAATGACCTCGTGGCCACCACACCAGCGGCCAGCACCCGGCCCAGCGCCTTGGCTGGGGCGATGGCCTCTGTGTCCAATGGAGCTGCTTCCTTGGCGATCAGGGCCAAAGCTTCGTCATAGGAGATCATGACGTGCCCCCAGGTCGAGGATTACAGTTATGCTTGCCGCCTTTGGCCAGACGCACCGCATGGCGCAAAAAGGGTTTCAGAACATCCATGCTTTCATCAATGGCCTTGGGCGAGCCTGGCAGGGCCACAATCAGGGTTTTGGCCCGCACCGCCGCGATCGAGCGCGACAGCCACGCCGTGGGCAAATGCCGCCCGCCAGCGGCGCGTAAGGCCTCGCCAATGCCGGGGGCAGTTTTTACACAAATCCGCGCAATGGCTTCGGGGGCCACATCGCGCGGGGTCAGGCCCGTGCCGCCCGTGGTGATGATCAGGTCCACATCGCCGCCATCGGCGAGCGCGCTGAGCCGCGCTGCAATGGCGTCCTCATCATCGGGCAGAATATCGGCGGAAATGACCTCGGCACCCAGAAATTCCAGCGCGGCGCGTAACTTTGGCCCTGATTTATCTTCATACTCACCGGACGAAGCCCGATCTGAAAGTGTAACAATGGCCGCCTGCACGCCTTCCAGCGGGCGGTCATGAGTGTCTGGCAAAATGCCCGCCACCCGTGCGGGCACCCCTTGCGGGCAGACCCAGCGGCCTTTTTTGCCGCCTTCCTTGACCAGCAAACGTATGTCCGCAATGGTCAGGGCCGGTTCCACCGGCTTGGTCAGATCATAAAGTGTGAGAAGCGCGCCATTGACCCCGGCCAGCGCCTCCATCTCCACCCCGGTTTTGGCAGTGGCCGCCGCCACGCAATAAACCGCCACCGAGGCAGTATCTGGCTCCAGATCAATATACACCGCCACATGATCCAGCGGCAAAGGATGGCAAAGCGGAATAAGGTTGGCCGTGGCCTTGGCCCCGGCAATCCCGGCAATTTCCGCAATTTTCAGCACATCGCCCTTGGGCAGGGTGCCGTTTTTGATGTGATCAAAGGCGTGCGCGCCCACATGGATGCGTCCCATGGCCAGCGCCCGGCGAAAGCTGGGGCTTTTGCCCCCCACATCGGCCATATGAAAGGCGGCAGGAAGAGGTTCGCCCATCTCAGCCCCCTATGTCGGCAAAGCGGTGATTGCCGCCGGTAATGCCATCATCCAAGAAATGACTGACGGCCTTGGATTGCAGGGATTTGCCCAAAAAGGCTTTTAATTCGTCCAATTGATCATCCGCCTGCAAGAGGGGCCGCAAATCCATGCCAAATTCGGTAAACAGGCACAGATGCAATTTACCCAGCGCGGAAACCCGCAAACGGTTACAGGATTTGCAAAAATCCTTGGCATAGGGCGCAATCAGGCCGATCGACCCGACATAATCGCCATGCACATATTCCACCGCCGGGCCAGCGCCCGCGGCGCGGGTTTTGCGCACCCAGCCGGCCCGCTCCAGCGCCTCGCTGACCACACTGGCGGATACATGATAGCGGCCAAAATAATCAGCATTATCGCCGGTGCGCATCAGTTCGATAAAGCGCATACTGACCGGGCGGTGCTTCACATAGTCCAAAAAGAGATCCAGATCCTGATCATTTATGCCCTTGAGCAGCACCGCATTGATCTTCACCGCATCGTAATCGGCCTCAAGACAGGCCTCGATACCGCGCAAAACCTCGGCCAGACGGTCATGCCCTGTAACCTTGTGAAAAACGTCATCGCGAAAGCTGTCCACCGAAACATTAATCGCCTGCAGGCCCGCCTCACGCCAGGTTTTGGCGTTTTTATTTAAGCGATAGCCATTGGTGGTCGTGGCCAGACGACGTACGCCGGGCGTGGCCGCCAAAGTTTCAATAACTTGCACAAAGTCCTTGCGCACGCTGGGCTCGCCGCCGGTAATGCGAATTTTCCATGTGCCCAGATCGGCAAAGCCGCAGGCCAGACGGGCAATTTCGTCCAGACGCATAAAGCCCGGCCCCGGTTTTTTGCGATAGCCATCGGGCAGACAATAGGTGCAGGAAAAATTGCAAACCTCGGTTATCGAGAGACGCAAATACTCAAAAGAACGGCCAAAGGCGTCCTGTAACATCGTGTCATCCTTTCCAAGCACGGGAGGCCAGCATGTTTCCATGATGACCCGGCGGCGAGACATTCGCTGCGGCCAACGCCCCCTGCCCTTTTGGGTTTAGGCGCGATGGCTTCGGATACGATGATGTGAATGTAACAACGAAACGGGGGGCTCGCAATTGATCTGGATCAAATTTACCGTAAATCATGCGCGGAACGCTCTTTCGTTCCCCCCAAAAAAGAGTACTCTGTTCCCATGACCCGCTGGAACGAAAAAACAAGTCGGGCGTTGATTGAGGAAACCCATAAAAGGGGCGAGACGCTCACCATGGCGCTGCGGGCGCTGGTCGATGCGTTTGGCTATGTGGACGAGGCCGCCATCGCGCCGCTAATGCAGACCTTTGCGCGCAGTCGCGCCGAGGTTTTAGGCGTCATCGCCTATTATGATGATTTTCGCACCACTCCACCTGGCAATCATGTGGTACGCCTGTGTCAGGCCGAGGCCTGTCAGGCCGTCGGCGCCCGTGAACTCACCGCCCATGTGTGCAAAAAAACCGGGCTGGAACTTGGCCAGACCAGCAATGATGGCGCGCTGACTCTGGAGGGCGTTTATTGTCTGGGCCTGTGCGCCAATGGCCCGGCGGCCCTGATTGATGATGCGCCCGTGGCCGAGCTGGATACGGATCGGCTGGACGCCAAGCTGGCGGCGTTAACATCATGACCGCGCGCGTCTATATTCCCGCTGATATGCTGAGCCTTGCGCTGGGTGCCGATGAGGTGGCCAAGGTTATCGCCGAAACTGCCAAGGACACAGATATAGAGATTATCCGCACCGGATCACGCGGGATCTGTTGGGCGGAACCGCTGATCGAGGTGGAAACAGGCGCCGGGCGCGTGGCCTATGGCAAGGTCAGTGCGGATGATGTGCCAAGCCTGTTCGCAGCGGATTTTCTGGGTGGCGGTGCGCACAAAAAATGCCTTGGCCCCGTCAACGAAATTGCCTTTTTGAAAGAGCAACAGCGCCATATTTTTAAATCCTGTGGGCTGTACGCGCCTTGCGATCTTACCTCTTATGCGGCCAATGGCGGGTTTGCGGGCCTGCGCGCGGCGCTGGCCATGAACGCGGGGAGCATTATTGATGAGGTAGAGGCCTCTGGCCTGCGCGGGCGCGGCGGCGCGGCGTTTCCGGCGTTTATTAAATGGCGCACGGTTATGGGCGCGAACAAAACGCAAAAATATATCGTCTGCAATGCCGATGAGGGCGATTCGGGCACCTTTGCGGATCGGCTGATCATGGAAGGTGATCCGTTTTTGCTGATCGAGGGTATGGTGATTGCGGGCCTTGCTACCGGGGCAGACAAGGGCGTGATCTATTTACGTTCCGAATATCCAGTGGCCCGCAAGGTGCTGGAACAGGCAATCACCACAGCAAGAGAACAAAACTGGCTGGGGCCAGACATTCAGGGCAGCGGCAAAGCCTTTGATCTTAGCGTGTTTGTCGGCGGTGGCTCATATGTCTGCGGCGAAGAAACGGCCCTTTTGGAAAGTCTGGAGGGCAAGGCTGGGATTGTGCGCGCCAAACCGCCATTGCCCGCGCTGGAAGGCCTGTATGGCCTGCCCACCCTGATCCATAATGTCATTACCCTATGTGCCGTGCCTGAGATCATCGCCCAAGGCGGTGAAGCCCACGCCAAACTGGGCGTAGGGCGCTCTGCCGGCACCATGTGTTTTCAGCTTGCCGGCGACATTAAACACGGCGGGCTGGTCGAAGTCCCCTTCGGGATAAGCTTGCGCACCTTGCTGGACGATTTTGGCGGCGGCACGCGCTCTGGCCTGCCCATCAAAGCGGTGCAGATCGGCGGGCCATTGGGCGCCTATCTGCCGCCGCATTTATTCGACACACCGCTGACCTATGAGGCGTTTGCGGACTTGGGGGCGGGCCTTGGACATGGGGGCATTGTGGTCTTTAACGAACGCGCCGATATGCGCGCCCAGGCCCGTTATGCCTTTGAGTTTTGCACTCATGAGAGCTGCGGCAAATGCACGCCGTGCCGGATTGGGTCAGTCCGGGGCGCAGAATTGCTGACAAGTAGCACCCCCGATCTGGGACTGGTGGATGATCTTTGCGACGTGATGGTGGCCGGGTCGGCCTGTGCCATGGGGTCGATGACGCCGATCCCGGTGCAATCCGCCATGACGCACTTTCCCGATGAGTTTGGCGTACGTGCCACACAGGCGGCGGAGTGATGATATGAGCGATTTGAAACCGCCAGACCTTGGCACCCCGCCCTCGCCGTCTGAAAACGATGTCACCCTGTCCATTGATGGCCAACCCGTCACCGTGCCCGAGGGCACATCCATATTGCGCGCGGCACGCCTTGCCGGATCAGACATCCCCAGCCTGTGTGCCACGGAAAGCCTGAAGGCATTGGGATCCTGTCGCCTGTGTCTGGTGGAAATTGAGGGGCGCACCGGCACACCCTCGTCATGCACCACGCCCGTTTCCGCTGGCATGGTGGTGCAGACCGAAACGCCGCGCCTGAACCGCATTCGCAAAGGCGTGATGGAGCTTTATATCTCGGATCACCCGTTGGATTGTCTGACCTGTGCGGCCAATGGAGATTGCGAATTACAGGACATGGCGGGCCGGGTGGGTCTGCGCAATGTGCGCTATGACAGCGCCGGGGCCAACCATCTGGACGCCCCCAAGGATACCAGCAACCCGTATTTCACCTTTGATCCGACCAAGTGCATTGTCTGCGCCCGCTGTGTGCGCGCCTGTGACGAGGTGCAAGGCACGTTGGCGCTAAGCGTTTCGGGGCGCGGCTTTGACGCGGTGATCAGCGCCGGTGGCACAGACTTTTTTGACAGCGAATGCGTCTCCTGTGGAGCCTGTGTACAGGCCTGCCCCACCGCCACCTTGATGGAAAACACGGTGATCGATCTGGGCCTGCCGGACCGGGTGGTCAAAACCACTTGCGCCTATTGCGGGGTTGGCTGTTCGTTTCGCGCCGAAATGAAAGGCGAAACCGTGGTGCGCATGGTGCCTGACGCGGATGGGAAGGCCAATCATGGCCATTCCTGTGTCAAAGGGCGCTTTGCCTGGGGCTATGCCACCCACCCGGACCGCCAAACCCAGCCAATGATCCGTGAGCGCATCAGCGATGACTGGCGCGTGGTCAGTTGGGACGAGGCCTTTGCCTTTGCCGCCGCACGCCTGAACGCCATCAAGGCCAAATACGGCCCGGGTTCTATTGGCGGCATCACCTCATCGCGGTGCACCAATGAAGAAGTGTGGCTGGTCCAAAAAATGATCCGCGCCGCCTTTGGCAATAATAATGTCGATACCTGTGCGCGGGTTTGCCATTCGCCCACCGGCTATGGCCTGAAACAGACCTTTGGCGAAAGCGCCGGCACACAAAACTTTGATTCGGTGCGTGCCGCCGATGTCATTATGGTGATTGGGGCCAACCCCACCGAAGCGCACCCGGTATTTGGCTCGGCCATGAAAAAACGCCTGCGCGAAGGGGCCAAGCTGATCGTGCTGGACCCACGGGCCATCGAACTGGTCAGCGCACCGCATATTCGCGCCGATTATCATCTGCCGCTGCGCCCCGGCACCAATGTGGCCATGATCAATGCCTTTGCCCATGTGATCGTTACCGAAAACTTGCTTGATGAGGATTTTGTGAAGGCGCGTTGCGATACACACTCTTTCAAGGATTGGCGCGACTTTGCCGCCCGCGACGAAAATGCGCCCGAGGCCGTGGCCGAGATTACCGGCGTATCCGCCGACACTATTCGCGCCGCCGCGCGTCTTTATGCCAGAGGTCCCAACAGCGCCATTTATTATGGCCTGGGCGTGACCGAACACAGTCAGGGCTCGACCATGGTGATGGGCATGGCGAATTTGGCCATGGCGACGGGCAATATTGGCCGCGCCGGTGTGGGCGTGAACCCCATGCGCGGGCAAAACAATGTGCAGGGATCGTGCGACATGGGTTCTTTTCCCCATGAGTTTGCCGGGTATCGTCCGGTCAGTGATGAGGTTACGCGCGCTGCTTTTGAAGATGAGTGGGGCGTGACGCTGGACGGCACGCCGGGCCTGCGCATCCCCAATATGTTGGACGAGGCCTGCGTCGGCACTTTCAAGGGCATGTATATTCAGGGCGAGGATATTGCCCAGAGCGACCCCAACACGCTGCATGTCGAAGCAGCCTTGCGCGGTCTGGATTGCCTCATTGTGCAGGACTTGTTCCTCAATGAAACCGCGCGCTTTGCCCATGTGTTTTTGCCGGGCACGTCTTTTCTGGAAAAAGATGGCACCTTTATCAATGCCGAGCGGCGCATCAACCGGGTGCGCCCGGCCATCACCTCGCCCACTGGCATGGCCGAATGGCAGGTCACCGCGGAGTTAAGCACTGCCATGGGCTATCCCATGCAATATGACAGCGCCGCCCAGATTATGGACGAAATTGCGCGCCTTAGCCCCACCATGAGTGCGGTCAGCTTTGCCATGCTGGATGAAAAAGGATCGGTACAATGGCCCTGCACCAAAGACGCCCCCGAGGGTACGCCAGTGATGCACAAACACGAATTTGTGCGGGGCAAGGGCCTGTTTGTCCTGACCGAATTTACCCCCACCGAAGAGCGCGCCAATCGCAAATTTCCGCTCTTGCTGACCACCGGGCGCTTGCTGAGCCAATATAATGTGGGCCAGCAAACCCGGCGCACGGAAAATCAGCGCTGGGCGGAACGGGACGAGCTGGAAATTCACCAATCAGACGCTGATATGCGCGGTATTCGCACTGGCGATCTGGTCGCCATCCAGTCGCGCATGGGCGAGACAACCTTGCGTGCCCGCATCTCGGAACGGGTGCAGCCGGGGGTGGTTTATACCACCTTTCATCACCCCGAATCCGGGGCCAATGTGGTCACCACCGAACTATCAGACTGGGCCACCTCCTGCCCGGAATACAAGGTCACGGCGGTACAGGTACACCCGGCCAACCACCTTTCAGACTGGCAAAATCAACGCAAAACCGCTGCCATTGAGGCGGCGCAATAACCCTCATGACAAAGCAAAGTGCCAACCAGCAAATCAAGGCCCGGCGTCTTGGCCCAAAGGGGCAACAGCAGATTGACTGGTGCGCCCCCACCGAAGTGCCCATCGGCATGGTCTATAACCAGACCCCCCATGCGGTGATGATGGCCACCCCCGAAGATCTGCATGATTTTGCACTGGGTTTCGCACTATCCGAAGGCGTGATTAATCAGGCCAATGAGTTGGAAAAGATAGACATCCACCCCTTAAAGGGCGGAATCGAGCTGCACATGCGCATCCCGGACAAGCGCGCCGAACGCCTGGAACTGCATGGTCAACGACGGGCACATTTTGGCCGCGCCGGGTGTGGTCTGTGCGGGGTGGATCGGCTGGAGGATGCCATTCGTCCTTTGCCACAATTAGCCGATACCGATTTGCGTCTGCCCTACGATCTGGCGGGCAAAGCCGCCAGTGCGCTGGCCGAGGCACAGCCCCTGCGCCGCGCCAATAAAAGCGTGCACGGGGCCGCCTGGGTGGATGGAGACGGCCAGGTAATGATGGTGCGCGAAGATATTGGTCGCCACAATGCGCTGGACAAGCTGATCGGTGCAGGCGCCAGTGGAGGTGCAGATTTTGACAGCGGCTTTGCGCTGCTTTCCAGCCGGTGTACGTTTGAGTTGGCGCAAAAATGCGCCCTTGTGGGCATTCGTGCCCTTCTGACCCTGTCTGCGCCATCGGCCAGCGCCGTGGACACGGCCAAACGGGCCAATCTGGCA
This sequence comes from Robiginitomaculum sp., assembly GCA_030949705.1. Lineage (GTDB taxonomy): Bacteria > Pseudomonadota > Alphaproteobacteria > Caulobacterales > Maricaulaceae > Robiginitomaculum_B. Next base: position 61,903 of record JAUZSF010000017.1, read on the forward strand.
CTGGCCTCATGGGACCGGCGCACCGGCTCGCTGGTGGTGTTCAGCGGCGCAAGCTGGGTGGCTTAGAAGCAGGACCTATTTTACCGAAATGGGCCGAAAATCATAATTGGTGACCACATCATCAAATCTGATTTTGCGAATAATAGCCGTGCCGGCAACCTTGTTATGTTCTTCAACCTTGACCAGCGGACCACCATACCAAGCGGGAGCATATTTCTGGTAAATATCAAACTGTTTTACCTTGGCAATGGGAATCGGGTGAAAAGGTCTCTCGGCCACATAATGCAGCCAGTGGATCATGCCATCTTTCTTGCCCACCGCAATTTTGCCATTCATATATTTGGCAATATCAGCGCCTTTTCCTTCGCCGCTGACATAGTAGCTGTCTGCAATTTCAAAGCCATAAACCAACTCGTCACCATCTTCGCTAACCAGCGTTACTCCTTTGCTCAGACGCTGGCGCAAAGGCGGCAAATACAAATCCTTATTGGCATCATAATCTTCACTGCTGTGCTTGAGGTTTTTGCGCTGTTGACGACGTGCCTGTTTGGCATAGCCTTTTGGATCTTTTTCATAATCGGGATAAAGAATGGCCCAGCGCTGTTCCTGTGGTGCCCCCGGATTAAATGATTTTTCAAGAAAAATCTTTCCAAAGCGAACAATCTTGCGCCGAAAATAAAACACAGCGTCAGCATTTTTTGCATTTCTGGCCTCGGCCTCGACCAAGGCGGCCTCCAGTGGTGCCGGAAGCGCCGAAGTCGCCATAGCGGGAACACCATAAAGGGTCAGCGCAACAATGACGAATACAAAAGCTGATATGCGGTTTTTAATCATGGAAAACGTACTCCAAACAGTTTGCTCTGCACCATTATCGTGTTTAAGCGGGAAAAGGAATGGGTGCGGTTGCTATCCCTTAAATCCTCTAAAAACGGCAAAATGAGGACCTGATCGCGTGAAAAAGGGCAATACAGGGGCGAAGCATTTTCCCAAGATTCGAGCCGTTCTTTTTCTCCTCGCATTCACCTGTTAAAGATTGAAACCTTTATTGACTGGACTTTTACATAACATTTCTTCCATAATAGCTTAACAGCATGTAGGATTTGACATTCTTGAATTTCCCTTTAGGGGAAAGAATTCGGCAGACGGGGCTATGGGCGGTTACCTTGTTATGTCGCCATGGAATAAGCGAGGATGATTCTGCGCTTTCACGCCGTATGGCAGAGCAGTTTGGGCAGAGCAGTTTGGTATGAAATCATCACAATCAGCAGATACGATGAATGGTGCAGAAGCGGTTATGCTGGAAATCCAGACCCATTTGCGGGCCCGGGCAGGTGAAAGTGCCATCATTGGGCCGGACACCAATATCACCCGTGATCTGGGCCTCGATTCGCTGGCCATCATGGATTTTATTTTTGACCTTGAAGACAGCTTTGATATTTCCATCCCCATGGAACGCATTGCCGAGGTGCAAACCTTGGCCGATTTAGCCAAAGCGATAGAAGTCCTGCAAAAGGAAGCGGCCTGATATGAGTAGCATATTCGATAAATTTGCGCCCTTGCAGGAACAACATGCCAGCCTGACGGCGCTGGGCCGCAGCCCGGCCGATATCGAGTTTCAGGAAATCATATCGCCAACCGAAGCCACCTTAAATGGCAAACGCACGATTTTGATGGGTACCAATAATTATTTGGGCCTGACCTTTGATGATGAGGCCGTTGAAGCGGCCATCGAATCCTTGAGAACCGAAGGCACCGGCACCACCGGATCACGCATCGCCAATGGCAGTTATGATGGTCATAAAGAGCTGGAAAAAGAACTGGCCGAATTTTATGGCATGCGCTCGGCCATTTTGTTTTCCACCGGCTATCAGGCCAATCTGGGGGCCATTGCCGCCCTGGCTGGTCGCGATGATTATCTGTTGATTGATGCGGACAGCCACGCCAGCATTTATGATGCCTGCCGTCTCAGCGATGCTCAGGTCATCCGCTTTCGCCACAATGATCCACAAAACCTGGCCCGCAAGCTGGAACGTCTGGAGGGCACTTCGGGCAGCAAGCTGATTGTGGTCGAAAGCATTTATTCCATGCTGGGTGATATGGCGCCCTTGAAGGAATTCATTGAAATCAAGAAAAAATACGGCGCGTATTTGCTGATCGATGAAGCCCATTCCCTGGGGGTTATGGGTGAAAAGGGTCGTGGCCTTTGCGAACAAACCGGCCTGGAAGACGATGTGGATTTTATCACCGGCACGTTTTCCAAAAGTATTGGCACCGTTGGCGGCTTTCTGGTTTCCAATCTGCCGGGCCTGGACATTGTACGCTTTGTCAGCCGCCCCTATATGTTTACCGCCAGCCCGCCGCCATCTGTGGTGGCATCGGCCAGAAAGACCTTGTCAAAAATTGCCGGGGCAACGGACTTACGCAAGAAACTTTGGGACAATGCAGGCCAGCTGTATAACGGCCTGAAAGCCGCCGGGTTTGAGCTTGGCCCTACCTTAAGCCCGATTGTCGCCATTCGCCTTTCGGACTCGGAAAAGGCCATTGCCCTGTGGAATGGTCTTTTGGATGCCGGGATATACACCAATCTGGCACTGCCCCCGGCAACGCCCTTTGGCTGGTATTTGCTGCGTTCTTCCATCAGCGCGGCCCATACCCCCGAACAGATCGCGCTGGCGGTGGATGTCTGTAGCACCATCGGCAGAGAACTGGGCTTGATCGCCGTGTCCAACCGCAAAAATGCTGAAGAAATGCAAGTCAATGGGGCGAAAACCCTTAATGGCGCTTCTGAAAAGCGCCCTTTTTCCACATCTGAGCCAGAATCTGCGGTGCCGACAAGAGCGGGTGCGCCCGTTGCCAGGGCGTAAGCGTGAGGGTTATTCCCGTTCGCCGTTCTATTTTCCAGGCAACATAATCGGCACGGCCTTCAAAGGTCACGGCCCCTTTGAGAATACGCAATAAATTGACGCTTTTGCTGGCCATGCGCCGTGCCAGCCATTGACGTTTCATGGCCTTGCGTCGGTCATCCTCCATGGGGATATGATAGGTGTTTTTCCCAGCTGAGGCAGGCAAAAAACCCGCCGCCATCATGGCTGGCAGAAAGAGATTGTCATACCGCGCGGCAGCCAGCTCAACGATCAAATCAGCACGGCTGGCATCTTCGATACGCAATTCAGCGGCATAGGTGGCCCGAAAGAGCGCCCGCCAAAATGCACCGGGTGCACCACAATCGGGCCCAAAACATACCGCCCAGGTCATCGCCGTCATTACCGCATCACGCAAGGTCTCATGCACGGCCTCCTTGGCCATATCATCACGTGCATAGATCAGGGCGGCGGGCTGTGCAAAACGTGCCCAGATTGAAATATCCAAAGCACCGGGCCGCGCCAGCGCCGCAAAGCGCGACAGGGTCATAATGGCGACTTTGGCATGTACCGGGCGGCCTTCATATTCACTTTTGAAATAGCGCACAAAGGGAGGCACCGCCTTGTGCACAGCACGGGAAATGAGACCATCGCCATAGCCTTGTGGTCCTTTGGTCAGGATATAAAAATCCATCAGGCCCGCACCATCACCGGTGCGCAGACAAGAGCCATAAAACAGCACCGCCTGGGCCTGATCGCCCATTTCCTGGACCAGTTTTTGTACCAGAAATCTGGCCTCATCCATTACCGGCTGATCCATCTCTGCCGTAATAAAATCGTCAAGTTCGTCCTGGGCCCTGATCATGGTGCAATAAAATCAACTTGCATATCACTGGTAAAATGCAACCGGCCCGTGGGACCCGGCTGAAAGGTTTCCCCATCAATGATAAAGGGATTGTGGGTTTCGATTTTTAATTCATTGGCACTGCCACTGCGATAACCCGCAGCCGCCATCCAGGGTTTTGTGCGCTTGGTGAAAATCGCAATCAAGGCACGCAGCAAACGCGGTGGCGGTGCATCAATATCCAGCCAGATTATGGCTTTTGAGTTATCTCCCCAAAAGGGCCAGACCCCCAGCAAAAACGAATTCAGGGTCGTGAGAATGGCCCCAAAGCGCGGCCGGCTGGTATCCGGCTGATCATCAAAGCGAATGGTCATCGGCTCGCCGGCGCGCACCCCCTTTTCATTATCGCCAAACAAGGCCCCGCAAAAAAACCTGAAAATGGTCATCGCCACAGCGGCATTGTGGGTCAGCCCTTTGGAATGTACGTGCGTCTGTGCCAGATTGGTAGCTTCGCGATAGCCGCCAAACCCCACCAGCATGCCCTGCACCGGGGCATGAAACCCATCTTCCCATTCGACACGCAGCACATGGCGGCGGCGAATATGATGAGGGGTTATGCCGGTTTTGCGCAATTCAAGAAGACGGCGAAAGACGTCGCGCTTATATTTGGCGGTGCCGGTATCGTGGGCACAGACATTGGTCTTGCCCGACGGCAGAATGCAAAACAGTGGCAAATCCTGGCCAAACACCCCGGGGCATTGGCTCAGCACTTCGCGCACCGTGCCATCCCCCCCGTCAATGACCAGAATGTCTACGCCCAGATCCCGAAAGCGCTCCAATATGCCGACAATATCCTGGGTTTGCTGGGCCTGTTCCACAAACACACCCGGATCGGCGGCGGCGGCCTGTTCAACGCCATAGCGTTTACGGTTCAGAGTGCTGAACGGATTTTGCACAACGCCGATGCGGGCTAATGTTGATGACAGGATCGGCTTCACAACCACCGCACTTTCGGCCTAGACCATTGACATATTTGTGTTTATCGAACGTGTTGAGGGTGAGTAACTCCATATCCGCCTGATGGCAATGTTTGTCACCAGCCCACCGGGAATAATTTAAAGCCATTATGACACAGCCTTTTCGTTTCGCCCATATTTCAGACATCCATTTACCTACCTTTGGGGCGGATTGCACGCCGCCGACAGCCTTTTTGAACAAGCGTTTTTTTTCGATGCTCTCCTGGTTTGGCAAGCGGCGGCACATTCACCAAAAAGCCGTTACCGATCATCTGGTCAGGGATTGTCTGGCCAGCACACCGGACCATATTCTGGTCACTGGAGATTTGATCAACCTGTCCTTGGCCGGTGAATACGAGCGGGCCTTTGCATGGCTGCAAAGTCTGGGAACCCCGCAAACGGTTAGTGCCATTCCGGGCAATCACGACCTGTTACTGGACACCCCGGCCGCACAAAAGGGACTGGCGTTATATGCGCCTTATATGGGGAAGGGAGAAAAAAACAATCAAATTTTTCCATATGTTAAGCGAAGAAAAGACGTGGCCTTCATTGGCCTGTCCACAGCCATAGAAACGCCCCTTGGCTGGTGCAGCGGACGCCTGGGCGAGGCACAAAGAGAACAGCTGCGGACCATCTTGGATGAGGCACAGCGCGATAAGCTATGCCGCATTATAGCCCTGCACCACCCCCCTGCGGGCAAGCAAAAACCCCATGGCGGGCTGGAAGACCAACCGGAATTCGCCGCCATTATCGCCGAATATGGCGCAGAGCTGATCCTGCATGGCCATACCCATCAATCCTCCATGCACGCCCTGCCCGGCCCCAATGGCCCGGTACCGGTGATGGGGGTGGCCTCGCTTTCCGTGCGGCCGGGCAAGGGGTATCCGGTGGGGTGCTGGCACGAATACACGCTGGAACGTGTCGAAGACCATTGGCAAATTTTGTTAAACATTCACCGTTATACAGGCCCAGACACACCACCGGCACGGGTTGCACAAGCAATCTTGAACAGCGCGTGACACCCCCAGACCTTGCCAAAAGGGGTAGGTTTTTCTAGGGTCTAAACTCGTTCATTTCATTTTACATACCCCCCCTATCACACCATTGAGCACCGCCAGTGAATAGCCAGTCCGACCTCATTTCTGCCCGCAGGACAGCGCTAAAACCGCGTCAGGGGCACTGGTTGATGCTGGACACCTATATGTTGCGCCTGTTGGCAAAACCCTTGATGGTTTCGCTGGCCGTGGTAATGGCGGCCTTGTTGCTGGAACGTCTGGTGCGCCTGTTCGAATTGCTGGCCGAACGCGGCGGCGGGGCCGGTATGGTCTTTGCCATGGCGGCCAATCTTATTCCCCATTATCTGGGATTGGCACTCCCGGCGGCATTTTGCTTTTCCATGCTAAGCGTTATTTTGCGTATGTGCGAAGAAAACGAAATGGATGCTCTGGAAGGCAGCGGGTTGTCGATACAGCGCATTGCGGTGCCCTATATCGGCGTCGGGGTTGTGTTGGCGCTGATCAGCGTGGCCCTGTTTGGCTATGTCCAACCCTATAGCCGCTATGCATTCAGCGCCATCAAGCACGCTTTGATCAATTCGCCCTGGGATGCCCAGGTCATCCCCGGCACCTTCATTGATACCGGCAATGGCATGCGCCTCAGTGCACTGGAGGTCGGCCCCGAGGGACGCAAGCTGAAAAACGTGTTTGTGTTTCAAATCACCCCGGATGAAAGCGGCAAAAAAACCGTCGAAACCGCCATTACGGCCAAAACCGGGGAACTGATCGCCCACAAGGAAGCCGGCAAGCTGGTACTGAGCCTGAAAGACGGCATCACCATGCCGACCAGCGAGGACGGCGGCACCACGGCGCTGGCTTTTGGCTCGCTGGATATCAGCCGTGATTATGCCGCCAATGCCCCCATTTTTCGCCCCCGGGGCCTGAGTGAACGCGAAATGACCCTGGATGAGTTGTGGAATGAAGCGGCCTTGCCCGGGCCAGCGGACCGCCGGGCGCGCCTGAAATCTGAATTTCATGCCCGTCTGGTTCGGGGTATTTCCCTTATTTTTCTGCCCCTGTTGGCCATTCCCATGGGACTATCGGCCAAACGCACCCCCCGTTGGGAAAGTATCGCGCTGACCGGTGTGATTATCATTGCCTATCACCAGTCCATACAATTGCTGGAAGGATTTGGCGATTTGCAGATCATCAATCCCGGCCCTGCCATTTGGGGATTGGGAGCTGCCTTTGGACTCTTTTGTTCCTGGCTATTTTTCTCCACCAAAGGCCAGGGCATGGGCATGCCACTGCGTCATGTATTCCGATTTGTCAGTTTTGTTACTCGACGAATTAGGCGCCTGTTGCCAACGCGTTTACGCCCTGAAAATCAGGCGCAAACCCCATGATCCTGTCGCGCTATCTTTCCCGGCAAATGGCGCTCAAAATGTTTTGGGTGTTGCTCGCCTTTACCTCCCTCATGCAATTGATCGACCTGTTGGGGGCCTCAACCGATATTATTGAACGGGGCGAAGGACTGTGGGGATTCTTGAAATATATTGCCTTGCGCCTGCCCATCACCATGCAGCACATGGTACCAATCTCGACCCTGTTGGGGGCGGCCCTGACCTTCTTTTCGCTGGCACAAAACAGCGAAATGATTGCGCTGCGCGGATCTGGCCAAACCCCCTATCGCGCAGTTTTCATGCTGGTGCCCCTGACCTTGTTGATCGGCATTGCCTATTTCATACTTTCAGATCAGATCGTGCCCCGCGCCGACAAGGCTTTTGTATCCTGGTGGGAAAGCACAGACCCTAATGCGCAATCCAAAGACGCCGCCAATGCGGAACCGGGTGATGAGGTCTGGGCGCGCACCACCTTTAGCGTTATTCGCATCAAATCCCATGCCGAGGGCGGGCGCCATCTTGAAGGCGTGACCATTTATTCGCTGGATCAGAACCAACAGATATCCGAACGCATTGCCGCCAAAACCGCAGACTGGCAAAGCGAGGGCACCTGGATACTGAATGGTGTTGATCGCTATATCGGCAACGATGGTGGCTCCAGCACCTTTTCCATGTCGGCGATGAACTGGCATACAGCGCTGCGCCCTTCGACGGTTCTGGAACTGGCCAATCCGCAGGTGAGCATATCAACCTCTGGATCGCGCAAAGTGATCAAGGGGCGGGCCGCCGGGTCCCGGTCTGGCGATTATTATCAATTACAATTGCAAAAGGCCTATCTGACCCTGTTTTCACCTTTGATCATGCTGTTATTGGCCGCTCCTGTGGCCGCAGGTTTGCGCCGTTCGGGCACCACGACGCGCTATCTCGGGTTTGCCGTCATTGCTGGCTTCAGCTTTTTGCTGATGGACGGCATTTTACTTTCTCTGGGCCAAGCGCATATTGTGCCCATGTTTGCGGCGGCCTGGGCCACGGCCATACTTTTTGCCACAGGCGGCAGCTGGGTATTGTTACGTCTGGAAAATTAGGTCGGAATTTATGGATACCTCCCTTAGCATTGCTCCCGTCACCAATAAGGCGCAGCTGAAAGAGTTCATACGCCTGCCCAATGATCTGTATGGCCAAGACCCAAACTGGATTCCGGCCCTGGAGATGGAACGTCTGGGCATATTGGATTCCAAACAAAGCCCCTATTTTGAACATGCCGAAGCGCAATACTGGATCGCCCGCCAAAACGGCAGGGCCGTAGGCCGCATCAGCGCGCAGATTGACCAGATGTCACTGGAAGCCAATGACAGCACCACCGGCCATTTTGGCATGATTGTGGCGATTGATGATCCGGCGGTTGTCAAAGCCCTGCTGGAGACCGCTGAAAACTGGCTAAAAGAACGAGGCATGAAAACCGCACAGGGGCCGTTTAACCTCTCTATCAATCAGGAAGTCGGCCTGTTGATCGAGGGGCGTGATACCCCCCCCATGATGTTGATGGCTCATGACCCGGCCTATATGGGTGGCCATATAGAGGCCGCGGGCTATGCCAAGGCCAAAGACCTGCTGGCCTATATTCGTGGCACGGATTTTCTGTTTCCGGAAAAATGGCGGCACATGGCTGAACGGCGCAGCGGCCATGTCACCATGCGCATGTTCGACATGAAAAACTATGATCGGGATATCAAGCATATCGTCAGCATTTTTAACGAGGCCTGGCACAATAACTGGAACTTTGTGCCCATGACCGAAAAAGAAGTGGATCACATGGCCAAGGAATTACGCCCGCTGATCCGCAAGGAACTGGCCTGGTTTGCGGATATTGATGGAGAACCGGCGGCCTTTATTGTCTGCCTGCCCGATGTGAACAACGCCATTGGCGATCTGGATGGAAAGCTGCTTCCCTTTGGCTGGCTAAAGCTCTTATGGCGCCTGAAAGTCAAACGCCCCGCCACAGCGCGCGTTTTGCTGATGGGGGTGCGTAAAAAGTTCAGCGATGGGGTTCTGGGTCAGATTTTGCCGTTTCGACTGATTTATGCCCTGGAATCTGATCTTTACCAATCACCGATCAAACGGGTCGAAATGTCATGGATTCTGGAAGATAACGAACCGGTCAAGCGGATGATCGAAACCTTGGGCGGCAAGGCTTATAAAACCTATCGCGTCTATGAAAAGGCCCTATAGCCAGCCTGCTTCACAATACCATTTTGCCGTTTCGGCAAATCCTTCTTCCAGTGTGATTTTGGGGCTCCACAGATCTGCCGGCACCAAATGGGTTTCCCGGGCCGACCAGTCAGAATGCAGGATTTCACGGGCCTTGCCCTCATCAAAAATACTCACCTGACCACGGAGCCGTGCCATCGCCCCATTCAGCCGCGCCGCCAGTACCACCAGGCCCGGCGGCACATAAAATGGCCGCGGCGGCCTGGATACTGCCTGACAGGCCACGGTGACGATCTGTGGCCAGCTATATCCATCCAGTTCCGCATCCGAGAGTTCCAGCAATTTCTGTGTAGGTCCCCCATCACACAGAGCACACAGGGCATCGGCCGCATCGCGCACATGGATCAGGCTTAATCGTGCCGCCTTGTTGCCCAGCATGGGGTGTATCGGCAAGCGGGCGGCCTTGAATATGCTTAAACTTTCACGATCCCAGGGGCCGTAAATGGCCGGCGGACGCACCACCAGCCAATTGCCATCCAGCGCTATTACCGCTTCTTCGGCTTTTCTCTTGCTGGCTCCATAGGCTGACAAATGCGGCTCGCGCGCCGTAAAGGAGGAAACACTGATAAAGCGAGCGTCGGGCGCGTTTTGCCGCCATGCTGCGGCTATGCGTCTCGTACCACCGAAATTGGTGCGCATCAGGCTGTCCGCATCGCCCTTAATGGCCCCGGCAATATGGATAATGGCATCCGCCCCGGTGGCCAGCCGCTTTAGGGCCGCCTCGTCCTCCAGATCGCCGGGCACCAGTTCCAGCCGGTGGGGGGCGAGTTGTTCATGAATGGGCAGTGAGCGCACAATCGCCCGCACGCGCCATCCTTTGGAAGACAAGGCATCCACCAGATAACGTCCCAGAAACCCGGTGGCACCCGTTAATGCTACCAGAGGGGCGCCTGGTTGGCTCATGCGTTGCCCGGAGCGTGCACAGTTGAGGATTTGCGCGCCCGTTCAAAAGCCCCTTCCAGATACATCTGGCGGGCTTTCATGCGACTCAATTTACCCGAAGAGGTTTGCGGCAGGCTGTGCGGCGGCACGCTGACCACTTTGGCCATCAGGCCGTATTCAGCGCTGACCAGGCCTTCAATGGCACTGAGCAGCGAGTTGCGCCGTTCCGGGTCGGATATGCGGGTCTGTACCAACAGGATCACCTGTTCGCCTTCGCCATCATCCACCGAAAACGCCGCCACATCCCCGGCTCGCAGAACTTCGGAACCGTTTTCCGCCGCCCATTCCAGATCCTGTGGCCAGACATTGCGGCCATTGACCAAAATCAGATCCTTCACCCGGCCAGTAATGACAATCTGGCCATCCCGGAAATACCCAAGATCACCAGTATCCAGCCATCCATCGGGGGTCAGCACACAGGCGGTTTCGCCGGCATTGCCATAATATTCTCGCATCAGGCTGGGGCCGGTCACAAAAATTCGCCCGACTTCGCCCTCTTTCAGTGCCTTGCCCGAGGCATCGCGCACTTCCATTTTGTGACCGGGCAACGGGCCGCCGCACAATACAAAAGCACGCTGGGGAACGCCACTGCCATTGGTAGTGGTCACCGCGCGGGATTCCTTGTCCAGGATATTCAGGTCCAGACGATCATATACCAAGCCCTGCCCTTGGGGCGCAAAACTGATCGCCAGGGTAGCCTCAGCCATGCCATAGCTGGCAACAAAGGCCTTTTCGTCAAACCCTACCGGGGCAAAGCACTCAACAAAGCGTTCCAGGACGGGCAGGCGGATCATATCCCCGCCAATACCGGCCGCACGCCAGCAGGAAAGGTCCAGATGGTCCAGCTTGGCGGTTCGTGCCCGGCGGGCGCACAATTCATACCCGAAGGATGGGCTGTAGGCCAAGGTGGCACGATTATCAGAAATCATTTGCAGCCAGCGTAACGAACGGCGGGCAAAATCACGGGTTGGCAAAAGATCAATGGAGAGCTGGGAAGCCATCGGGGCCAGTAAAAACCCAACCAGCCCCATATCATGATAGAACGGCAACCAGGAACAGGCCCGATCCCCTTCGCGTATGGCCAGCCCATCACGACAAATGCCACGGGCATTGGCCATAAAGGCCTCGTGGGTGATCTCAACCCCCAAAGGAAACCGCGTTGTGCCCGATGAAAACTGCAAATAGCTCATGTCCTGGGCTTTGGCGCGAGGTAATTCCACATCAGCCCCCTGTTTGGGCGGCAGAGCGGCCAGCGACCCGGCATAGACCAGGTCCAGCGTTTGCGCCGCATCTTCAATCCATTCCACCAGAGAGGCCGGTCCAAAGACCGCCTGGGCACCACAGACCTGCATTATGCGTTTCAGATGCGCAATATACCCTTCCTTGCCGCCAAATGCGACCGGCAATGGTAAGGGCGCCGGAATCAGTCCCGCATAGGCACAGCCAAAGAAGGTTGCCACAAAGTCTGCATCGGTTTCCGCAATAATCGCCACCCGGTCCCCAGCGACCAGCCCTGAAGCCAGCATACGCTGGGCCGCGTCCAGTGCACGGGTTCGCAATTCCGAATAAGGTACCACGTCTTCCAGGCCATTGCGGGCACTATAGAAGTTCAATCCGCTCTGACCTTTGGCGGCATAGTCCAAAGCATCACTCAGCAGTTCAAAATCCGCCAGACGGCGTGGAAGACCGCTCTTTGTTGGGGTAGGTTGAATATCAATCATACGCACATCATGCCTTTGAATTCCATGGATAATAAGTTCAGCCCGCCGGGCTTCCAACGCCGACGGGAGCGTCTAGCACAGCAAATGGAAAAGTGCACCAAATCATCTGTAATTAGCCCCTCTTTGAAACAATATGCTGCATTTACCCACTATAATGCAAGGCTCAGGCCATAGGTGCAGAACTTATGTCCCCATTTTGGTACGTAAACATACAGGCATAGTGTGGACTTGGATGCGGATAAAGCGTAACGCTGCGCGCGTCTGGATTGGAGCCGGATTATCAATTCTCAAGGAGCCAGATTGTGAAGCACACGGGCCTGCACATTAACACAGCGGCACTAAGCGCGCTGGGCATTGAAAACAAACAGGATGTTCATTGGAACTGGCCAAATGCCGCTCTTTATGACGAAGCCATTGGCCGTCATGAAGGTCAGGTAGCGCAAGGCGGCCCCCTGGTCGTCAAAACCGGCCAGCACACCGGACGTTCGGCCAAGGACAAATATATCGTTCGCGATGCGGAGACCGAAAATTCGGTCTGGTGGGAACAAAATGTCTCCATGGCCCCTTCACAGTTTGACGTTCTGTGGGATGATTTCAAAGCCTATATGGGCGAACAGGAATTATTCGTACAGGCGCTCTTTGGCGGCGCTGATCTGGATCACCGCCTGCCGGTCAATGTAATCACGGAATTTGCCTGGCATTCTCTTTTCATTCGCCATTTGCTGCGCATTCCGGCCGAGACCGAACTGGAAAATTTTGCGGCGGAATTCACCATTATCAGCATGCCGGGCTTTCGCGCTGATCCCATCCGCCATGGCACTCGTTCGGAAACCGTCATTGCGGTCAATATGACCAAGCGTCTGGTACTGATCGGCGGCACGTCCTATGCGGGTGAAATCAAAAAGTCCGTATTTTCCATTTTGAATTACCTGCTGCCCAAAAAAATCCATCATGCCCATGCATTGCTCGGTCAATGTGGGCCATGATAATGCCGATGATGCGGCCATTTTCTTTGGCCTTTCCGGCACCGGCAAAACCACCCTGTCGGCCAATCCGGACCGCACCCTGATTGGCGATGACGAACATGGCTGGTCAGAAAACGGTCTGTTTAACTTTGAAGGCGGCTGTTACGCCAAAATGATCCATCTTAGTGAAAAAGCTGAGCCAGAAATTTATGCCACCACCAAAATGTGGGCTACGGTGCTGGAAAATGTGGTGATGGATCCGGATACCCGCACCTTGGATCTGGATGATGCCAGTCTGGCTGAAAACAGCCGCGGGGCCTATCCCCTAAGTGCCATTCCCAATGCCAGCCCCACCGGGCGCTGTGGTCATCCTAAAAATATTATCATGCTGACCGCCGATGCCTTTGGGGTTCTGCCTCCGATTGCCCGGATGAGTCCCAGCCAGGCCATGTATCACTTCCTGTCCGGCTATACCGCCAAGGTCGCCGGCACGGAAAAAAGGCATTACCGAACCACAGGCCACCTTTTCCACCTGTTTTGGCGGCCCGTTCATGCCCCGCCACCCATCCGAATATGGCAATTTGCTGCGTGAACTCATCGCCGAGCACAAGGTTACCTGCTGGCTGGTCAATACCGGCTGGACCGGTGGCCCCTATGGCACCGGCAATCGCATGCCGATCAAGGCCACCCGTGCTTTGCTGGCCGCGGCCCTGGATGGGTCACTGAATGCCGCTGAATTTCGCCTGGACGAGAATTTTGGTCTTGAGGTTCCCGTTTCGGTGCCCGACGTAGACAGTGCCATTTTGGACCCGCGTTCAACATGGGCAGATAAAGACGCCTATGACGCCCAGGCCAAAAAGCTGGTGGCGATGTTTATCAACAATTTTGCCAAATTCGCCAGTCATGTTGGCCAAGACGTTCGCGAGGCCGGGCCCAAGGGTTAATTAACGCCCTTTAGCATTCACTCTGGCATTTTTTTGGGCGGGCATGTTAATCTGAAACATGCTCGCCTTTTTTCGCCTATGTCTTGTTCTATACGCAATCACCCTTGGTCTGCCGGCCAAAGCCCAAAGCCTGTGGTCTCCAGCCCCCGGTCAAAGCTGGGATTGGCAATTATCCGCCCCTTTTGATTTCACCCGCCCGGTAGATATTCTGGACATCGACCAGCAGGAAACCAGCGCCCAGACCGTGGCCATGCTGCATGGGCAGGGCAAACACGTGATTTGTTATATCAGTGTAGGATCATGGGAGAGCTGGCGCCCCGATGCCAGCGCCTATCCCGCCGCCCTAAAGGGCAAGGATTATGATGGCTGGGAGGGCGAAAAATGGGTGGACATTCGCCGCCTTGACCTGTTGGGCCCCATTTTACAAGCCCGCTTTGATGATTGCGCCGCCAAGGGCTTTGATGCCATCGAGCCAGACAATATAGACGGCTTTGAAAACGATACCGGCTTTGCCCTAACCGCCGATGACCAGTTGGTTTTTAATCGCTGGCTGGCCAATGAAGCACACAGCCGGGGCCTCTCCATCGGCCTGAAAAACGATAATGGCCAAGTGGCTGACCTTCTGAATGATTTTGACTGGGCCTTGAGCGAGGATTGTGACGCTCAAAACTGGTGCGCTGACCTTGAACCCTTCATTGCCGCCGGCAAAGCCGTCTTGCAGGCAGAGTATACGGATACCGGGGCCAGTCTTGGTACCTTTTGCACGGCGGCAAAGGCACGGGGATTTTCCGGCCTGTTAAAACAGCGCAATTTGCAGGACTGGGCCCGTTTCTGTCCACAAGACTCCCCCCTCGCGGCCTCTATCCTGCCCTCGGCGCGCAGTACCCGTGCCGGCGAACCGGTGACCGTTTTTGCCACCCTTATCAATGCCTCCGCCACGGACAGCGCCAATGGATGCACCATTGCTGCCCCGGCGGGGTTTCCCGCAACCTTGCAGTTTCAGACCACGGATGCAGCCACCAATACCCTGACGGGCACCCCCGATACGCCGGTCGATATTGCCCCCGGCGCCGCCCAGACTTTTCTCATATCCGTCACCCCCACGACGGATCTGAGTAAAAGCACGGATATGTATGTCCGCTTTGCTTGCACCAATACGGCCCCCGCGGCATCCTATCTGGGCACCAACACCCTGCACCTGGCCCCGGCGGCGCCCACAGGATCAGCGGACATCATCGCCATCGTTGCTACCACCAGCCATGATGGCACTGTGCATTTACCCTCGGCGTCGGGACAGCATTTCTTTACCGCCTCGGCCATTAATATCGACCAAAGCAGCACCATCACCGCCCGTATTGATGATGATGGGGCAGGCCTGCCCCTCACCATCACCCTGTGCCAAACCAATGCCCAGAGTGCATGTCTGGCCACACCGGCGGGCAGTATCACTACCAACATGGCACATAATGAAACCGTATTTTATGCAGTGTTCATTACCGCCACGGGAGCCATCCCCTTTAACCCGGCGCTGAACCGCCTGACCCTGCGTCTTGAAGATAGTGCCGGCACTTTGCGCGGCGCCACCAGCATCGCGGTGCGCACTCCCTAACCAGGGCACCAACACCGAAAAAATAAACAAACAAGAAATGAAAAATCGCATACACATTGTTTACATGCGAATCAGTATAATATAACACATGTTTATTATAAATATATCTTGATTGACTAAATTCCTTAATTATAATTATACAAATTATAATCACATTATATGATTGCTTTTAGCGCAAATTGCAACCTTTAATACATAGACTAAGATATATTATATTTGTATTTTATTTAAATTGGGGGTGCGGGGATTTTCTATTTTGCATTGGCATTTGCCGCATACGGCTATGCTGAGTCAACACCCCCACGCCACCCAAAGTATAAAGGCTCCGGGGGGACGATCTGTTTATTGTGAGTATGTGTGAAGAATGACCTTCCGTCATGGCAATACCGCCAAGCCTGTTAAAGGAAGAAATAATGAAATTCATATCCGCATTAGCGTGCATTGGCACTTTGGCCTTGGCACAACCCGCTTTCGCGCAACTGGAAGTCTATAAAGATTACGATATCAGCGTTGCCACTTCTATTGTAACCACGGTTAAGGTCGATTCCAATATGCTGGACTATTACCTGGAGGGCTTACGCTCTACCTGGATACCCGGCAATAAAATCGCCAAAGAGCTGGGCCATATTGAAGGTTACAGCATTCATGCCAGTGCTCTGCCCAATAGCGGCAGCTTTAACCTCGTTCTGGTGGTTGATTTCAAAAACACAGGCGATACCGGGCCATCCAAAGCTAAGTACAAAGCCTTCATGGCCAAGTGGGGTGAAGAAAGAGAGAAGAAAAGTCGCGCAACCGTAAAAACCTATCCGGATATCCGCAAAATTACTGGTGAATATCTGATGCACGAAATTACGATTAAATAAGACCCTACCCTTACCTCAGGCCCCGCCATCTTCATGGCGGGGCATTTTTTTGTTTCAATTCCCAGGTGCGCCTTCGGAACAGGCCTAGCGAAGCGTATAACTTCGCCTTATGATCTGCCTGTTCATAATGATGAGACAGGTACTTCATGCCCCCCGTATTACTGACCATCGCCCTGATCGGCGGTTATTTTCTTGGCTCCATTCCCTTTGGCGTCCTGTTATCGCGCTGGTTTGGACTGGGCGATGTGCGCAAGATCGGCTCGGGCAATATTGGTGCCACCAATGTGTTGCGCACCGGGCGCAAGGATCTGGCGCTGGCCACCCTCATTCTGGATGGGGGCAAATCGGCAACGGCCTATGTTCTGACCAGCCATTATCTGGGCCCCTATATGGGACTGGTAGCGGCAGTGGCGGCCCTGTTGGGCCATTGTTATCCGGTCTGGCTGGGTTTTCGCGGCGGCAAAGGGGTGGCTACATTTTTTGGCGCGGTTTTTGTGGCACTGTGGCCGCTGGGCATAGCCTGTGCCGCCATCTGGCTGCTTACCGCCGTCCTGGTTCGCATTTCATCGGTAGCGGCGCTCCTGTCCGTCAACAGCGCCCCGGCCATTGCCCTGGCACTGGGCCGGCCTGACATTGCCATGTTCAGCGGCCTGATGGCACTGGTGATCAGCATACGGCACTGGTCCAACATTGTACGCATGATGAAGGGCACCGAGCCGCGCTTTGGTGACAAGAAAAGATGAACCCACGGCAGGCACTTGGCCCCCGGGCGCTGGTGGCCTGGTTATGTCTGGCCCGCACGCCTCAGGTTGGCCCGGTGGCGTTTCGCGGCTTGCTTAGCCGGTATGGCGACGCCGAAACGGCGCTGGAGGCCCTGCCGTCCCTGGCGCGGCGCGGCGGGCGGATTGATCCACTGAAAATCACTAGCCGGGACGTCGCCGAAGCCGAAATCGAGGCATTGGACAATCTTGGCGGCCTGATCCTGCCTGCGTGTGATCCGGACTATCCAGAGGCCCTTGGCGCGCTGGACCCGCCGCCGCCAGTGCTGAGTGTTCTGGGGGATATTTCCAATCTTGCCAAACCGGCCTGCGCCATGGTGGGGGCCCGCAATGCCTCGGCCATGGGTATGCGCATGGCGCGGCAAATGGCCAGTGAATTGGGCGATCTGGGTTTTATCATTGTTTCCGGTCTGGCCCGCGGCATCGATGGCGCCGCCCATCATGGGGCCTTGCAAAGCGGCACCGTGGCTGTGGTCGCCGGCGGCGTTGATCATATCTATCCGCCAGAGCATGCGGACCTGCGCGAAGAGATTTTACGCCATGGCACCATTGTGTCCGAGCGCCGGCTGGGCCACCGGGTCAGCGCCCGGGATTTCCCCCGCCGCAACCGGATTATTTCTGGCCTGACCCTTGGGGTGCTGATTATCGAGGCCGCAGAGCGCTCGGGCTCGCTGATTACCGCGCGCTATGCACTGGAACAGGGACGCGAAGTGATGGCCACCCCCGGCTCGCCCCTGGATCCGCGCTGCAAAGGCACGAACGGACTGATCAAATCCGGGGCTTTGCTGGTCGAGAGTGCCCAGGATGTCGCCGACGCTCTGGCCGGGCGCCGACCGGAACACTTGCACGACCAAGGCGATCTGTTTGACATTCCGCCCGATAACGCCCCGGATGACGGGGATGTGGATCAGGCCCGCCCCACCCTTTTGCAACTGCTCAGCCCTACTCCGACGCCCCGGGACGAACTGGTTCGTCAAAGCGGCCTGCCGGCCGCAGTCTGTGCAGCAGCCCTTCTTGAACTGGAACTGGCCGGCCAAATCATCAGCCTGCCGGGGGGTAATGTGGCGTTGGCCTAACTTGCGCTCTTTAGCATTGCCCGACGGGTTCGAGCGATCCAGGGCGGCGCATGCCTATAACTGAATTACCCGGGCAAACCGGGTAATGACAGCTTGAGTTTTGCCCACCGAACAAAAAAGCCCGGCGCAGAGCACCGGGCTTTCTTTATGCGATGTAATACCCCAAAGGCTTAGCGAAAGCCCTGGACCAATTGCGCACTGGCCTGTACCCGGTCGTTAATGGGCTTGGCCGCATTTTGCAGCAAAGAGGTGCTCATGCTGGTCAAGGTGGTCAGACCGGCAAGATAGGCTTCCATAGCCGTTTTGGCGTAATCGCTTTGCAGCTCGACCACATCTTGCAGGCTTTTGGCGTCGGCCAGTGCCTGGGCCGTGGCAACACCTTTTTCCAGGCTGGATTTGGCCAGTCCAGACATCTCCGCATTAATCGCTTCAATGCCTTTGCCCGCAATGGTCAGGCTATCGACCAGCGCTTCGGCATTGGCTTTGACATGATCACCAAATTCACTGGCGGTACGCACAACCTGTTCAAAACCGTCCTGCATGGCGTCGCTGGAGGCTTTGGCGGTATTTTCAAAAGGTTCTTTTACGGCTTCGGGTTTATCGGCCTTGGCCTTGGCCTTGTTGGTTTTTGCTTGGGTCGTCATCACGAATTCCTGTTTGAGCTTTAGCTATTTCGCAAACGCAGCAAGGGTGAAATGAGGAAGAGAGTTTTCATTCTTGCTAGTAAATACGCCCAAAATATAGGAATATTTCGCACTTGCGTCAAGGTTTTTGTGCATTGCACCATTTTGGGTTCTTTACCGCTTGGAAAGGTCACTGGCCTTAAATTTTGAGGTCCAGCAACCCATGAGACGACGCCCATGCGCCCCCTAGTGCTCGCCATTATGGTCATTTTGACCAGCCAGATCCCGACTCTGGCTAAAACACCGCCCAAGCGCTTTGCCGCCATTGCGGTGGTTGAAGCCACCGGCGAAGTTTTGCATGCCCGTCATGCCAACAAGCCGCGCCACCCGGCCTCGCTAACCAAGGTGATGACCCTGTATATGGTGTTTGATGCCATTAAGGCCGGCGAACTGGGCTGGGATGATCCTTTGCGCGTCTCGGCCAAGGCGGCGCGGGCGCGCCCCTCCAAATTGGGCCTGCAGGCCAATGCCACCATCAGCGTCGAAGATGCGGTACGCGCCATGGTTACCAAAAGCGCCAATGATGTGGCCATCGTGCTGGCCGAACGCCTGGGTGGCGGTGAAGCGCGTTTTGCCACCATGATGACCAAAAAAGCCCACGCCCTGGGCATGACAGACAGTCATTTTGTCAACGCATCGGGACTGCCAGACAAACGCCAGGTAATGACCGCCCGCGATATGGCGGTATTGGCCTATCGCATCCACCACGACTTTCCCGCCGATTATCGGTATTTCTCACTCAGCAAATTGGTATGGAATCAGCGCAGCCTGCCAAATCACAATACATTGCTGGGCCGTGTCAAAGGTGTAGACGGTCTGAAAACCGGTTTCACCAACCAGTCCGGCTATAACATTGCCGTCACGGCGGAACGCGACGGCGAACGCCTGATCGTCGTGGTCTTTGGCGGATCCACGGCAGCAGAACGCGATGCCTATGCCACCAAATTGCTGGAGCGTGCCTTTGACGTACTGGCCCAGCGCCGCGCCAACAAAGCCCAGACACCGGCGCCCCCCCTCAAAGATCTGGATGATCGCGAGCCTGTGCTGGTGGCGGGCTTGCCGGGGCTGGCCCATCAGGGTGATGGCGAGCGGCGCGGGGTGCAGATTGTGATTGATGACACCATCGAGAGCCGCCCCTTGCCCCTGATCAAGACGGCATCGACACCGCAAAGAAACCTGGCGGCTGCCCCCCCCGCCCCTGCTGGTCAATGGGGCATACAGGTGGGGGCATATTCGTCCGCTGCACAGGCCAGTGCCCGCCTGCACCATATCAGTGACATTGCCCAGAATGAACTTGCCGGGCATGCAGGCCATATTGCCGAGGGCGAACGCAATGGGGCGCCGCTGTATCGGGTACGATTTTTGGGCCTTAGCCCCGTGGGCGCGCGGGCCCTTTGCGCCAAGTTAAACCGCCTGGGTCAATCCTGCTTTGCGGTGCCGCCGGGCTGATCGTTCAAAATGCAAACGCGGCCCCTTGCAAGGCATTCAGCTTCAACACAATCAGTAAATCGCGCAATTCCTGACGGGCCGCTACATGGCTCATGGAAAACTGGATGGCGCTGCCCTTTTGCGTCAGATCCAACAACGTCAGGCCAGAAGGAAAGAGCTCGCGATAGATCACCCGCTCGCCAAAGCCCGGGGCCAGCCGAAAGCCCAATCGGTTTGAAAGAATTTGCAGACTCTCGCCCACCTTTTGTTTGTTGCGCGCATTGATCATACTCATGCGGTTGCGCATCACGACCCAGTCAATACTCTTGTGCGCCCGGGCCGCTTTGTGTTTGCGGGCCTCCCAAACCATCTCGCTATAGAGGCTGGGCCGCGCCTGGGCCACCCCGCCCTGGGCCGTATTGGCGAGCAAATCAAAATCCACAAAACTGTCATTGATTGGCGTTAAAATGGTATCGGCATCCCCATGGGCCAGCCGGGAAAGATAGGTATCGCTGCCGGGGGCATCCACAATGATGAAATCATGGTGGGCCTTCAGCGCGCCCAGCGCGGCCTGCCAGTTATGGGCCTCTTCCTCTTCGCGCGTATCCAGTTGCCGGGAGACACCGGGCGCCACCAGGGCCATTTCGGGTATGGGCAAGGACTGGTTTTGTGCCTTGGCCCAGGCGGCCCGGTTTTCCATATAGCGGGTAAAGGTGCGTTGGCGCGTATCCAGATCAATAACGCCGACCCGGTGGCCCATACGCATCAGCGCCAGTGCCAAATGCACTGCAATGGTGGACTTGCCGGCACCGCCTTTTTCATTGCCAACCACAATGACATGGCCACCGGGTGTTCCACGGTTTTTCAGGTTTTCAACGGTATCTTCATTCAATGGGGTTTGCATGACTACCTGATCCAATCACGAACAGGGACAATTATGCGCCACTTCGCCAGATTTACACTCTGTTTGACTGCGCTTTTGGGATTTGTTTGCGCCAGTTATGCAGACATTACCACCGATCCGTCGCGCATTGTCCTGACCGAGCAAACCCGCGCCGGCAAGGTGAAAGTTCATAACAGTGGCGGCCATACCATCCGCATTGAGATCAGTTGGAGCGACATTGCCCAAGGGCCAGACGGGGTATTGCATCCAATACCCCAAGAGGCCGCCCCCGCCGCGTCACGTGGTCTGCACCTTTGGCCCCGCCAGTTTACCTTGAAGCCCGATGAAACCCGCGCCGTTTATGTGGTGCTGGACCCCAAAAGCGAGATCGAGGAAGAGCGCCGGGTACATATTCGCATTAATGCGGATCGGGCCAATGGCAAGGGACCACGATGGGGGCTGACCCTGCCGGTATTTGTACGCGAAGCGTCCATGGCAATGACGGCCCAGATCACGGATGTGCAGTGGGCCGGTACACAAAGCTTGCTGGTAAGCCTTTATCGCGATGGCGGGGCGACGCCCTATGGCCAGCTGGTAGTCACCAATGATCGAGGCGAAACCTTGGGCGAACTGGGCAATATTACTCTTTATGCCAACAAACAGAATATCCAGTATGAAATCCCTCTGGAGCACCCCTTGGAAGGCAGTGCCTATGTGACTTATCTGGGCATGGGTGAGTTTGAAAATCAGACCTTTGATGTTCGCCAGATCAATTGACGATCAGCCAGGCATGCGGCCAGTAAAATCGGCAGGCACGCAATACTGGCCGGACTGATGCAATTGCGAACAAACGCTCAGCGCCTCTTTACGACTGGCAAAGGGACCGGCCTTCAGACGTTCAAATATCCCCTTCGCACCAAGGTCCACCCGCTCCACGCGTGGCTCCAGATCGTTTAACACCCCCGGCGTCTTGGCTTTGATCTGTTCATACCCCTCAAACGCACGACTGGCAGTGCGATAACTACCCAAATGCACGGCATAGAACAGGCTGCGCGCGTCTTTTAGCGTCGGTGCCGGCTTAATGGAACGAGAGCCATTGGCCCGATAGGACGCCCGGTAAATCCGCGCGCCATTGGCAACGGCCCCCAGGGTACGGGCCGCACTGGCCTTTTGAATTTCCATGCGTTGCAGATCACCCAGGGTATTGGGCCGCGCCGGTGGTACATCCAAAGAGGCCTGTTTTGTACGCATTGGGCCATTTGCCGGTGGCATCAGGGCAGCCGCCAGCTGGTAAATCTCGGGGGCAGCCCTCTTTACCGACTGCAAGTCATGCTCGTCCGCATCGCGCAAGCGCGCCATCACCACATCCATCGCGATTTTCAGACCCGGATCGATGGCATCGGCCATGGGCGCTGACTTGGCTTTTTTATGGCCAACGATGGGCAGTGAGGAACACCCCCCCACAAGGGAGGCTGTCAGAAGAGCGGTGATGAGGGCAGACGTACGCATACCTATTAACTGCGCCAACATGGTTACCGAAGCCTTAATGCCGGTGGTTACCAGGCTCCAATATCACGTAAATGCACCCGCAAATCGCTGGGCAGTTCTGCGCCCCCACCCTGGGTCGTCAAATCCGCCGGGGCATCACTGGCATTCAGATAGCGCCAGCCCTGAAAGGGGCGCCTCGGTTGCGGCTCGGTGGGGATCAGGTCCAGCCCCAGCACCAGACGGCATCGTCGGATACCGTCTTCACCAATCACTTCTTCCAGGGCGACAATCTCCTGGCGGGCCTGCACCACGCGCTTGATCACCCAATAGAGCGACCCGCCGGCCAGAATTTCATCGGCACGGCGCGGCATCATGCGGGTAACATGATAAGGATTTGGCCGTTCGCCGCGCGCCCGGCGCGCGGCAATGCGCGCGGCATACAAGTCTTGCAACTGGTCCAGCCGGTCAATGCCAACGCAGAGTTTGATCAGGTGTAAGGCCATACCAGACTTTATGCAGGATTCACGTTAAATGGCAAAGCCGCATCAGCGTTTTTCAAAGCCAAAATTGGTGACGGTGGTTAGCTGTTCAAACCTTTTAAACAGCGCCTTTCCACGAACCGTTACCGTCTGATGAGTAGTCACCAGCGGGCCATCCGGCCAGGCCGGTGCAATATCCATCATAATTTCAAAATGTTTGATTTTGGCCACAGCCACCGGCTTAAAGCTTTCCGGGGCGAAAAATCGCACGCCGGTCAGGCGCGGCTTGTCCTTGCTGATGAACATTTCGCCTCTCAAATGGCTTGCGAAATCGTCATCATCCTCTTTTGTCTTGCCTTTTTTCTCGTGCTCTTCCCCGCCATCATCACCAAAATTAAAAGAGCCGGGGGCTGGTCGAAAGGAAAACACGTACGCCTGTTCTTCTTCGCGCTTGAAATGGGCAGAATTATTCAACAGTTTTTTGGGATCCTTGATCACCAGGTCACGGTCGGGGGCCGACTCTTCGCCCTTTTTTGCCATTTTCTGTAAATCTTTTTGGCGCTGTTTAAGCATTTTACGGCGCGCCTTGGGGTTTTCCTCCTCACTGGGGTGAAGAAGAATATATTGCGCGTCGGCCGGACGCTGTGGATCAAAGGAAAACTCGATCAGGGGGTTATCTTCATCGCCGGTTTCCACGCGGGTGGAAAACGCAAAACGGTCTTCCTTGGCGTTATCTCTACGGGTTTGCGCATCCGCAATAGCCGTCGCCAGCGCGGCCTCGGCCGAAGCGGTCAGAGCGACATCGCCAAACGCCACCATGGGAGAGAAGACAATGAGGCAAAAGATAGCAGCAAAAGGATAAAAAGACCGATACATGGGCAACTCCTGGCTTGCCCCCCGGCGAACCCGAACGCGCTTCTAGCGTGCCAGTAAGGCGTTCACAAGGCATCTTTTAGGCCACTGCCTTTTCGCCGCCCAATTCGCGCACCGCCGTGCTGGCATCAGGATCCACATCAAACAGATACCCCCCTTCATGGGCAGTCTTGGCCTTGACCAGTTTCATCTTGCGCAACACCCGCGAGGCGGCAAAGCGCACAAAACGACTGGCAAAGCCCTGTTCCTCGATTTTGGGATTCATACCCAGACGACGGCGCAAAATGCCATTGGTGATCTGGGCACCGTTTTGCATAATGGTGCTAAAGGGGGAATATTCCAAGGCGATGGAAACGTTCATGTCCCCAAGGTTCAACACCCGGTGCGGCGCGTGCAGCGGCCAGCACGCCGCCTGCCCCGGTTCCAGATCATAAACAACGGCCTTTTTATCCATTGATTTTTTATAAGGTACATCGTCATTATGTTCGTGCAGCAAAATTTCTTCGACTTCGTGCTCGGGCATGGTTTCATCATCGATGGGATAGACCCAGACGCGCTTGTGGCCACGTAAATGCCACAACATCACATCCGAGCGATCAATGTGATACGGCACCCCGGCGGTGGGCGATGAGATCAGCAATCCGCCCATCATGCTGACCGAGCTAAAGCCGGGGTTCAGGGCCTTTAACTCGCCAATCATGGTGTTCAAGAGAGCCGCGTATTCATCATGAATATTAAAAGTTTTGCGCAAGTTAATCCAAAGTCTGCCGGTGCGCACGGCACGCAGCAAATCTTTGCCGCTATGATTACCCGGATCACCGCCGCGCCACGAGGCCATATCGTCCGCCCCTTCGTTCATGGTGCAAAAATCAGATAGATCGCGCGGGTGCTTTTCGATCAATTCGATCAGCTTTTCATCCGAGAACAGGGGGGCTTTTGTGCACACGGTGCTGCCATATAAGGGGGGCTTTGCGAAAACTTTCGCGCTGTGCCCGTGTCCAATCGGTGATCAGTGGATCTGTCATGACCTAAACTCCTGCAAATCTGCCCCATATTGGAGCATTGCTCTCAACGATGAGGGGAATTTTGCAAAAGTTACGCCAGTCAGCCCGTTTCGGCTTCAACCTCAAAACGCACCAACACATCGCCTTCGCTGACCTGTGCGCCGGGCTTGACCAGAATTTCGGCAATCACCGTGTCGGTTTGGGCGCTGAGGGCGTGTTCCATTTTCATGGCTTCCAGCACCACCAGCACCTCGCCCTTGCTGGCCGCGGCCCCGGCTTTGGCCGGCACCTCCAGAACCTTTGCCAGGCATGGGCGCCATAATTACCGTGCTGGCCGCCGCATCCATGGCCGCCGCATCGGGGTTGGGCTGGCCCAGCCACCAGGCATCGCCATTATCAAACGTGACCTGCCCACCATCATAAGGCATATTTTGCGCCCGATGGGCCACCCCATCGACTTCAAAACATATCCCCACACCATCGGCGTGTACCTGATGGACTTCGATCACAAGATCACCACAGGCAAGCCGCCATGCGCATTCGCCCACAGGCTGCATATGCACACGCAGGGTTTGCCCGCCGTCGGCATAACTGCGCACCAGATGGGGGGGCTGGTTCAATCGCCAGCCATCCTGCCGCTGCCACGGACTGTCTGTCTTGGCATCCAAAGAGGTGATTTGCGCCACCAGCGCGGTAATAGCGGCCTTGTGGGCCGGGTTTTGATGCACCCCATTCAACAGGTCTTCATGGGCATCAATAAAGCCGGTATCGACCTGGCCCTTGTGAAAATCCGGAACAGCCAGACACCGCGCCAGAAACCCGGCATTGGTGCGCACCGGCCAGGATTGCACCGAAGCCACCGCCTTCCTGAGCGTATTGATGGCCAGGTCCCGCGTTGGGGCATGGGTAATGATCTTGGCCAGCATGGGGTCGTAAAACTCACTGACCCGATCCCCCTGCCCATAACCGGTATCCACCCGAATGGCGCGCCCCTCAGGCAGGGCAAAATGTTCCAGCCTTCCCGTGGATGGCATATAGGCATTGGCCGGATCTTCGGCATAAAGGCGCACTTCAATGGCCGTGCCGCGCTGGGTAATCTGATCCTGTTCCGGCACCGAGCCACCGGCGGCCACGCGCAATTGCAGCTCGACCAGATCATATCCGGTAACCGCTTCGCTGACCGGGTGTTCCACCTGAAGGCGGGTGTTCATTTCCATGAACCAGAAGCCGTCAGCGCGAAGAGGACCGGAACCATCAACAATGAATTCCACCGTGCCGGCATTTTCATAACCCACCGCACGGGCGGCCTCGACGGCGGCTGAACAAATAGCGCTGCGCACATCGGCGCTCATGCCGGGGGCCGGGGATTCTTCGATTACTTTTTGGTGACGGCGTTGCACCGAGCAATCGCGTTCATAAAAATGGGCAATGCGTCCGCGACGATCCCCAAAGATCTGCACCTCGATATGGCGGGGGTCGAGAATAAACTTTTCGATCAGCACCCGGTCATCACCAAAGGCGGCTTTGGCTTCGCGCCGGGCAGATTCCAGAGCTTCCAGAAAACCTTCGGCCGCATCCACGCGGCGCATACCGCGCCCACCGCCGCCCGCCACCGCCTTGATCAATACCGGATAGCCGATCTTGTCGGCCTCGGCGGCCAAGGTGCTCTCGCGCTGGTCTTCGCCATGATAGCCCGGCGTTACCGGCACGCCGGCGGCCTCCATAATGCGCTTGGCCTCGTCTTTCATGCCCATCAGGCGCATGGATTGTACCGATGGGCCGACAAAGGTAATATTAGCCCGCTCGCACGCCGCTGCCAATTCCTGATTTTCCGACAGAAACCCATAGCCCGGGTGGATCGCCTCGGCCCCGGTTTGCTTGGCGGCGGCCATAATCGCATCCACACTCAAATAGCTTTTGGCGGCCTCGGCCGGGCCGATCAACACTGCCTCGTCGGCCTCGCGCACATGCAGGGCATTGGCATCGGCCTCGGAATAAACCGCAATGCTGCGCATGCCCAAACGCCGGGCAGTTCGCATGATCCGACAGGCGATTTCGCCGCGATTGGCAATCAGAAGTGAGGTAAACATCAAATGGCCTTCCTAACCCTGCCCGTTTCGCATCGGTACGAGCATTATATTTTATCCCGAAAGCGGTTGGTAATTGGATAACGCCGGTCACGGCCAAAATTGCGGCGACTGATCTTCACCCCCGGCGGGGCCTGGCGGCGTTTATATTCCGCCAGATACAGCAAGTGTTCGATCCGGCGCACCACATCGGCGTCATAACCGCGGGCAATAATGCTGGCCGCGTCCACTTCTTCCTCGATCAGGCCATGCAGGATGGCATCCAGATCTGCATAGGGCGGCAGACTGTCCTGATCTTTCTGGTCGGGCTTTAATTCTGCCGTGGGCGGTTTGTCGATTACATTTTGGGGCACCACCGGGCCGCGCGGCCCCCGAGCGCCGGCAGGCAGATGGGTATTGCGCCAGCGGCAAAGATCAAAAACTTCGGTTTTATAAATATCTTTCAAGGCATTATAACCGCCGGACATATCCCCATAAATGGTGGCATAGCCCACCGCCATTTCGGATTTATTGCCGGTAGTCAGCAGCATATGGCCAAATTTGTTGGATAGCGCCATCAGAGTCACCGCGCGCACCCGCGATTGCAGGTTTTCTTCGGTGGTGTCCGCAGCGCGCCCGGCAAAGAGCGGCCCCAGCATATCGGCATAGGTATCCACCGCTGCCTCGATGGAAATGCAGTCATAGCGCACCTCCAACAGCTCGGCACAGGCCACCGCATCATCAAGGCTCTCTTGGGAGGTATAGCGTGATGGCATCATTACGCACCAGACGCGCTCCGGCCCCAGGGCGTCCACGGCAATGGCTGCCGACAGTGCCGAATCCACTCCGCCGGACAAACCCAGCACCACGCCCGGGAAACCGTTCTTGTTTACATAATCCCCCAGGCCCAGGCACAGCGCCTGCCAGTCGGCCTCCAGATCATCAAGAGGGGGCGATAAAGGCGGGGCTTCACATTGCCAACCCGTCTCGCTCTCCTGCCAATGGCTGGTTTGCACGGACGGCACAAAAGGCGGCGCGCACTGCACCATTTTGCCCTCTGCATCCCAGGAAAAGCCGCCGCCATCAAAGACCAGCTCGTCCTGACCACCGACCTGATTGATAAAGACCAGCGGCAGGCGCACATCCTTGTGCCAGATGCGAAAGGCCTCGTGCCGATAGGTGTTGATATGGCGCCGAAAGGGCGAGCCGTTAATGCATAGCAACATGTCCGCCCCGGCGGCCGCCAGCGCCCGGGGCACGGTTTGCAGCCAGATATCCTCGCAAATGGGCAGGCCCAGTTTCAGCCCGCGAAAGTCCACCGGCTCAGGCACCGGTCCGGGGGCAAATACCCGCATTTCATCAAACACGGCATAATTTGGCAGATCATGTTTGTAGCGGCGCGCGGTAACCCGACCGCCCTCCAGCAACAACACTGCATTATATAACGCCCCATCATCCCGCCACGGCGCGCCCACCAGCAAGGCCGGGCCACCATCGCCTGTTTCAACCGCCAGCGCCTCAACCGCCTCGCGACAGGCGGCCACGGCAGAGGGTTTTAAAACCAGATCTTCGGGCGGATAGCCCAACACGCCCAGCTCTGGCGTCATGACAATATCCGCCCCCTCTTTCGCCCCCTGAGCCCGAGCATCACGGATCAGCGCGCAATTGCCCGCAATATCGCCCATAATGGGGTTGAGTTGAGCCGAAGCAATGGAAATCTTGCGCGTCATGGCGCCCTTTTACGGCGCTTAGGCGACCTTGTCGACGCGCAGGGCCAGTGCCAGTGCCTTGGCCCCGGCAATGCCGCAAACCGGCACTCGCCCGCCATCCAGAATGGCGCAAACAAAGGCATCCACTTCGGCGGCCAGACAGTCCTGGGCCTCAGGCATATCAGCAAACCCGGCATTAAGCGCAAAAGGGGTACCATTGGTCAGCGAGCGATTGAAAAAATCAATTTCGACCACACCAGAGGGATATTCGATGCGCATATGGCGCTGGCGATCCTCAGACACACGCGAGGCATGAATGCTGGCCTTGGTGCCGCCGGGAAAACGAATTTCGGCCCGGGCATCATCAATACCGCCGCTGGGGCCAGTCTGCACATTGGAGGTTACTTCGTCGGCCTCACCGCCCGCCAACAGGTTCACCAGATCCAGATCGTGGGTCATCAGGTCCAGCGTGACGCTGACATCGGTACCGCGCGGCGAAAAAGGCGCAATGCGCGAGGCCTGAATGCTGACCGGTCTTTCGGGAATATCAAACAGGCCAATGGCATGGGAAACAAAGCGTTCCTGATGACCGACCTGGAGAATAACGCCCTGTTTTTCCGCCATGGCCACCATTTCACGGGCATCCTCCAGGCGCGTGGCAAGGGGTTTTTCCACCAGCACATGCAGGCCCTGTTCCAGCGCGTCCATGGCCTGGCGGTAATGCACACTGGCCGGGCTGGCCACAATCAGGGCATCGGCCGCCGCAATCATATCTTCGCGGCTTTCAAACGCCAGACCACCATATTCATCGACCAGCGCCTGCGCCCGTTCGGGGTGTTCCGGGTCATACACCCCCACAAAATCAATGCGGGGATGGGCCGCCAATTTGGCCGCATGGTGGCCGCCAAAAACCCCGGCCCCGGAAATGCATACTCTGATTTTACGGTTCATCATCTGCCCATACGCGATACGTCCACCGTAAACTGCCATTGGCGACACGGCGCGGCAATGCACAGGCCCAACAAGAAATGTGACCAATTCTTTCAGTCTGGCTATTTACAGAAGTGCACTTTAGGCTGGTCCAAACAAAGACTAGGGGCATTATGAGGAATAAGAAAACACCTGAACTGGACACGCCTGCATTATCAGAGGATATGCGCGGGCCGGAACTTCGCGATGCTTTCAGAGTATTTCTGGGCTTTGATCTTCGCCTGCTGGTCACCATCAGGGACTTGATCCTGCACCCCATTCGGGTCGCCCGCGATGCGGTAAATGGCAATAAAGAGACCTATCTGGGGCAAGTGCGGCTGTTTGTGTTTCTGCTTGGCGCACAAACCGTTTTCTTTATCCTGATGAAAACCTATGATTCGATGTCCGTAAGCTCGATCATTGCTGATGCGGATTTACTGGCACAATACACCGATGTCATGACCAAACGCGGCATCAATCTGGACCAGATCAATGATGAGATCCGTAACTGGATCAATTTGCTGATCACGCCGCTTAGTCTCTTTTTCCTACTGTCCTTTACCGTGTTTTTTAAAATTCTTTCGCCGCGAACCACGTTCCTAGGTCACCTTATTCTTCTGATGACCGCCAATAATGCGGCCACACTGATCGGCGTTCCGGTCGCGGTAATTGCAGTAAATGTGACGAAGAATGCAGTCGCCACCAATATGCTGATGATACCCTTTCAGATGTTTTATATCGGGCTTTTTATCTGGGCCTTTATGCGCAAGACCATCCTTGGTGGCATCACCAAAATCATCGTCCTGATCGTCCTGTCCGTCATTATTTCCGCCATCATCGGCATCTTAATGATGGTGGTTATCAATATGGTGATTGCCCGGGATTTCGGCGTTGCACCCTGGTTCTTTTTAATTCAGGAAACACTAAAAGCCGCCCAGGCGACCGCCTCCCCTTAATGCGGGACTTCCTCAAACGTCATCGCCACCTTTTGCGCCCAGTCATAAAGCGCCGGCCAGCTTTGCCCCCCATTCCCCATCAGGCCCAGGCGCACAATCACCAGATCGCGCGAGGGCACCACCCAGATAATCTGGCCCTCATGGCCTTGCGCGGAAAAGGCATCACGGGGGCCCAGGGCAGACCCCTGCCCTTTGGGGCGAATATCATCAGCATTGGCGGCATTGATCCACCAGCCGGCACCATAAACGGTGACATTCTCGGCCGGGCTTTTGGTGCGGGAAAAATCCACCCAGCCTTCGGGCAAGACCCGTTCGTTATTCCATACCCCGTCACGCAGATAGAGATAGCCAAAGCGGGCAAAATCACGTGCCGAGGCCCAAACCAGCGACCCGCCCAGAAACGTGCCCGCCGGATCAAATTCGATACGCGCATCCATGCCGATGGGGTCAAACAGATTGGTATTGGCATAATCGACCATGGCCTTTGGGGTATGGTCATGCAGCAATCCCTGAATAGCATGCGCCAACAGGTGAAACCCGGCGGTGGAATAGTTCCAGTGGGTGCCGGGCGTATGGATCAGCGGCAAGGCTTTGGCATAGGCAATGACATCATAACGCCCCTTGCCAAACATCATCTGTACCACATCATTTTTGGCCAGATCCGCCTCGCCAATTTCATGATAATCTAGGCCATCCACCATATTCAGCCATTGCCGCCAGGTAATGGCCGCGCGTGGATCGTCCGGTGACCATGGGCCCGGCATGGGCGCATCCAGATCGGCAATCATGCCGCGTTTGACCGCCGTGCCCACCAATGCCGAGGTAAAGGATTTGGCCATCGACCAGCTGACCTGTTTGGTATCGGGACCAAAGCCATCGCGATAGCGCTCGGCCACCATTTTACCTTTGTGAATGATCACAATGGCGCGGGTCTGCCCCATAACATCATCAAGTTCTCGGGCCATGGCATCATCCAGTAACGCCTCCAGAGGAGCCTTGGTCTGGGGCGGCAGAATGCCCTCTTCCCAATTGGCACCCGGCCAGGCCTGTCCTTCGGGCTGAGGCGGTAAGGGATAAAGCCCTTGGGCCAAGGCGCCATGGGCCAGTACCAGTAAAAAAGCAAACGCGGTGGCCACGGCCATCTTGATTGTCATGCAGATCTCCCCTTAAGCTGTCCTATCTTAGGGGAGCGTTATGAAATTCGTCAAAGTCTTATTGATCCTTGCCGCTGTTTTGGGCCTGATTGCCGCTGGCATCTGGCACTTTGCCCTTAAGGGACAGGTGGCCTATGCACAAATCGCCAGCGCCTATACCGCCAAGCAGGTGTGCTCATGCCGCTTTATTGCCAAACGAGAGCTGAAAAGCTGTGTGAAAGATTTTACCGACGATATCAGTGCGCTCTCGATCACCCAAAAAGACGATATGGTGATTTCCAGGGCGCCCCTTGGCCTGGCCCAGTCCCGCGCCCGCTACACCCCCCAGCTGGGCTGTGCCTTGCTGAAATAACGGTTTTTATTTTTGCGACAGCGTTGTTTTTCTGTGATCAGGCCGTTTGCACACCGCGGGTAATGTCGGCCAGATCCACTTCGTAGGGCTCGTTCAAAAAACCCTGAATGACTGGCACCGTCTCTTCGGCCCGGGACATAAGGAACAA
This sequence comes from Robiginitomaculum sp., assembly GCA_030949705.1. Taxonomy (GTDB): domain Bacteria; phylum Pseudomonadota; class Alphaproteobacteria; order Caulobacterales; family Maricaulaceae; genus Robiginitomaculum_B. The sequence continues at coordinate 94,381 of JAUZSF010000017.1, forward strand.
ATGCCCGCCGTCATGGATCACGTGCAGACGCGAATTGGGCAGCGCAAAGTTCAGAATATGGGCATTGGCCATGGGCACGATGCGATCCCGGTCGCCGGCCAGCACCAGGGTGGGCATTTTCAGCATGCGCATGAAAGGCAGGCTGGTCCAGCCGATAAAGGCCAGCATCTGAAACATATAGCCCCGCGGACTGGGCGGGCGCAGATTGGTAACAAAGTTTTGCGCTTCATCGCCGCCTTCTTCGCCATAGAGCGTTTCAAAATTGCGCAGCATGAAATCCGGGTCTGCATAGCGGCGCGGATTGGTCATTTTGGAGATGGAGGCCATCTTGCCAGGCACCATGGTGACGCCAGTGGTGGTGGCCGCCAGAATGAGGCGTTTAACCCGCTTGCGATATTGAATGGCAAACTGTTGGGCCATCACCCCGCCCCAGGAGACGCCCATAACATCCAGATTATAATAGCCAAAACGGTCCACCAGCTTGCGCGCCGTGCGCGCCAATTGCCAGGGCCGGTAAGGCAGCATGGGGGCGGGGCTTTCGCCCACGCCCGGCACATCAAAGGTCAGGATATCCCGGTCAGGCAATAACTCGCCCAACATAAAGGACAATTCCAGATTGGCCCCTATTCCATTGAAAAACAACAATGGCCGTTTACCCAGATCCGCTTCGGCGCGCCAATGCGCCACGCGCAAAACCTGACTACCGATCGTCTCATAACTAATACTTAGACGTTCGTGCGTATAGGCCATGGGCCCTCCTTTGAGTCGACTAGGGTCTAGCCGAACACGTATTCACCCGGCGCGTCAACCAGCGGCGGGAAGGCTTCGGACCCCATTTTCTTGGGAGCCGTTTTCAGGGGGCCGGAATGGTCTTTTAGCCATTCGGCCCATTCCACCCACCAGGACCCGGCCTTTTCTTCGGCCTTGGCGGCCCATTCATCGGCGGTGACCGCCAGTTCCGGGTTGGCGAAATATTTGGCCTTGGGATTGCCCGGCGGGTTCAGCAGGGACTGAATATGGCCGGAATTGGAAAGCACAAATTTGATGTTCTTGCTGCCCAGCAATTTGGTGGTGCGATAGCACGCCTTCCACGGGGTGATATGGTCCTTGATCCCGGCGACGATGAAGGTATCGCATTTTACCTTGGTCAGATCGGCGATATGACCGGCAAATTCAACTTCGCCCGGATTGGCAAACGGCTCGTAAACACTCATGTCCAGATAATCTGAATGCAATTGTGCCGGCAAATTGGTGGTATCGGCGTTCCAGAACAAAACATCAAACGGGGGCGGGTCCTGCCCCATCAGATAATTGTTGATGACATAGCTCCAGACCAGATCATTGGGACGCATCCAGGCAAACATGCGGGCCAGATCATCGCCTTTCAAAATGCCTTTATTGCGTGACCATGACCGAGCGATCTCGATGCTCTTTTCGGAAACAATCTGCCCCAGCTCGCTGTCATCGCGGCGTGGGTCCAAAACACAGACCTGAAACGTCAGGGCATTGATGCGCGTATCGCCCGCCGCCGCCAGCGTACTGGCAAAAGTGGCCGTGGTGATCCCGCCGGAGCATGCCCCCGACACGTTCAGTTTTTTCGAGCCGGTAATCTGCGCAATGACTTCACTCGCCTGAATCAGGCTGTCCACATAATCCTGCAATCCCCAATGGGCGTTTTCTTTCTGGGGATTGGCCCAGCTGACGATAAAGGTCTGAAACCCTTGCGAAAGCAAAAACCTGACCACGCTTTTTTCCGGAGAAAGATCACTGGCATAATATTTATTGATTTGTGGCGGGATCTGTAAAAATGGGATCTTGTGCACTTTTTCAGTGGTCGGCACATATTGGATCAGCTCCATGATCTCATTTTTCCAGACCACTTTGCCCGGCGTATTGGCCAGATTTTCACCAACCTTGAATGGACGCTTGTCGACCTGTGAGGGCATGCCACCGTTTTTGGTCATATCCTCATAGACGTTTTTCAGCCCCTTGATCAGGGACAGGCCGCCAGAATCAATCACGCGCTTTTGCGCCATGGGGTTGCCAGCAAGGCTGTTGGTTGGGGCCAAGGCATCAATAATCATGCCCATAACGAACTGGGCACGGGCGTGTTCCAGCTCGTCCAGTTTCAGATCTTCTACCCAGGTGTGCAGATTATCCTGCATGGCCAGATAGGCCTGAAGCCCGCGTTTATAAAACGGGTTAAACGTCCAGGCCGGGTCCTGAAAGCGGCGATCGCGAGCATCGGGGGCACGTTCTGACTTGCCAAGTACAATTTCAACGCTCTCCTTGGCCATACGCCCAGCATATTTGGCCGTGGCTTTGGGGCTGGTACCGGTACGGCGCAATAACATTGCCACTGCGCCCAGCAATTCCTGGCGGTTAATCCCCATCAGCGGGTTTAACGCCGTGGTATTTTGGGCCGCATTTGCCCCAATATTGCCTGTCTCTTTTGCCATGCCTATCGTCTCTCCCCTTTTTACCTTAACACAGACTGCCCGGTAAATTTGCCGATACTTTTATTTGTCCATTTATAAACAGCGTGCCATGGTTACTAAAGAAAATCGTTTCATGTTGTTGTTTAAGTGTCAAACCAAGCGTGTAAAATCAGCCCCTGATGAAAACCCGTGATCGCATTTTGCAGACCAGCCTGGCGCTCTTTAATGAAGAAGGCGAAGCCAGCCAGTCCGCCGTCGATATCGCCAATGCACTGGAGATGTCACCGGGCAATCTGTATTACCATTTCAAGGGCAAGGATGCGATTATCCGGGCCTTGTATGATAATTTTGAACACGAAATGCGGATCATCCTGCGCGGCTCCCGTGGGCGTATCACCTCGATTGAAGACAACTGGGTCTATACGTATATTATCCTCGAAGAAATTTTCGACTTTCGCTTCTTTTACCGTAACTTAGGTGAATTACTGGCCCGTTATCCTGATCTGGCGGTACGCTTTCGCGCTCTGCTGGCCGAAAAACGACAAACCGTTCATACCCTTTTGAGCGATTTGAACAAACGCGATGTTCTGTTTCTTGGACCGCGCATGGCCGCTGTCATCACCGACCAAATCCTGTCTGCCCTGACCTTCTGGCTCAGCCTTGACTTTATCGAAGGTAAGCACACCGAACCCAGCGTCCTGATTCACAAAACCGTGTTTTCCATCATGTCTCTGGTCGCCCCCCATATGGGGAAGGATGGCTTTGATATCATGCAGGCCATGATGGCCTATTACGACAAAATGGTGGGACAGTAAGCAGGAGGCCAAAGGCCCCCTGCCACCATTCACTGGCCTTAGGCTGCTTTAGAAGCATTATCCACAGGCTTGTCAGCCGCTTCGGGGGCTGCCTTTTTGGCCACGGCTTTTTTAGGAGCCGCCGCTTTCTTGGCCACAGACTTTTTGGGAGCTGCCTTTTTAGCCGCTGGCTTTTTCGCCGCCCGCTTCTTGGGGGCTGCCTTTTTAGCTGCCGTTTTGGGCGCATTGGCCTTGGCAATGGCTTCGATTTCACCGGTCAGTTGAGCCAGACGGTCCGCAACACTTTTGTCGGCAGCCTTGGCTTTGGAAGCAATGGTATCGTTGCGCAGCGCTTCGATCTCTTCTTCCAGACGATCAATTTTGGCGTGCAGTGCATCAACCTTGCTGCTCTTTTTGCCAAAGCCCAAAATCTTCCGCATACGCGCCATGCGATCTTCCAGACGCTCACGTTGTTTTTGGGTGATGCGATTGGCAACACTGGCCACCTTGGTTACCCGTTCACTGGCTTTATTGAGGCGTTCATTGGAGGAAAGACGGTTCAAAACGTCCCCCTCAATGGCTTCGCCGCGTTTGACCAGATCATCAAAAAACTCACTGGTGCCGGCATTCAGCTTCAAAGCACCATCGCGGGCTTCGCTATAGGCACGGCCATAGGCACCCACGCCAGCCAGCCAGATTTTGTGAGCAACATCCTTGCCCTGGGCTTCGATTTGCGCGCCGATTTTGGCCGCCGCCGCTTTTTTGGTCTTTGTCATGTTCATGTCTCCATTGTGTTTTCAGGCCCATGGCCCAAAAGAAAAACTGTTGATGAGACCGGTTTAGCGACAAATTTTAGAAACCGCATACTAATCCACATTCACAAGGCATCATGCCTAAAAAAGCCTTAGGGAAAGAGCATCGTTTTTTATAATATTATAATATTATTTGTATAAATTCATTATAAACAACTAAATAATTGCATTTACATGCATTATCAAGAATTTGAAACTTACCTGCCTATAACCGCATTGTAATTTTATTTCGTACGATTGTGCGACAACAGAACAAAGCGGGGATCATATGCGTTTCATGACCATTATCAGCATAGGTGCATCGGCGCTATTGGGAATACTGGCCGTATTTCTGGTCCGCAGCATGATCAATAATGCCGAAACCTCTGGCGCTGCCCAGGATAATGCCAAAACCGTGCAAACCGTGCCCATTGTGGTGGCCGCCCGCGAAATTGGTTTTGGCGATGCGTTAAAGGCCAATCATTTAAAACTGGTCCCCTGGCCAGAGGACAGCGTTCCCAAAGGCGCATTTACCTCGCTGGAGCCTTTCAAGGAAAATAACAAGACCTGGCGTTCGGCCCTGGTGCGCATGGCCAAAAACGAACCGGTATTGGCGTTCAAGGTCTCCGGCGAAGGGCAACGTCAATCGCTCTCTTTGCAAATCGGCGTCAATATGCGTGCTTTTGCCATCCGGACCAATCAGGCCAGCGGCGTTGGTGGATTTATTTTGCCCGGCGACAGTGTCGATGTGGTGCTGGTTCGCAAACTGGGTGGCGAAGTTACCCGCACCGACAAACGCGTGTCCGATCTGATTGTACAAAATGTCCGGGTATTGGGTGTCGACCAGAATGCCGATGCCACTTCGGAAAAAACCCGCGTTGCCAAAACCGTTACCGTCGAGGTCAGCGCCCGGGATGCCCAGCGCCTGGCCCTGGCCGCAGATCTTGGGGATCTGAGCCTGACCCTGCGCCGCGCCGGCTCGGAGACCACTACCCAGGCCCGCCAGGTGACCATTGCGGATTTGCGCGGCTCCTCGGCATCACACCGGGTGCGCCGCGTCACAAAGATCAGGCACAAAGCCTATCCCAGCACGGCGCAAGTCGCCGTCATTCGCCCCAAAAAGCGCGAAATGGTGCGCGTTCTGCGCGCTCCGGACCACCAGTATGACCGCGAAGAGGCAAAAACCTTTGCCCGCCTGGAAGACAATCTCGATGGGGGATTACAGCCATGACCATGAATAATATCAGCCAGTTTGCGGCTATGGTGATTGGCGTGTTTTCCCTCTGGGTTTCGCCCTCCCTGGCCCAGGTCCACGCCATAGAGACCGGTAATTACAACGATTCCTATATTTCCGTGCCGGTTTCAAAATCTACGGTGCTGCGCACCAAAACCAGCTTTGCCACCATGGTGGTCTCGCGGCCCAAGATTGCCGATGTGTCCCCCATGACGGATCACACCTTCTATTTGCAGGGCAAATCCATCGGCGCCACCAATGTGTTGCTGTATGACAAAAAACGCCGTCTGGTAGACATTGTCGAAGTGCGTGTCGGGCATGATATTGCCAGCCTGCAACGGGATCTGGAACTGGTTCTGCCCGGCGAAAAGATCAAGGCCTATGCCGCCGCCTTTGGCGTCTATCTTTCCGGCACCGCCTCCAGCGCCCCGGTGGCCGAGCGCGCCGCCGAGCTGGCCGAACGTTATGCCCCCAAGGCAGTGACCAACGGCATCAGTATTTCCGGCAAGCAACAGGTGTTACTGGAAGTGCGCTTTATCGAGGCTTCACGCTCGGCCATCAAGGAAATGGGCCTGGGCTCGCTGATCCAGAAAGTTGGCAAGTTCTCCTTTTCCACCAGCGCCACATTGGTGGGCGGCATGGCGGCCAATACCAATGGCTCGATCAACACCTCCATCGGCAGCACCAATGTTGATATGTACCTCAACGCCCTGGAAGAAAAGGGCATTATTCGCACCCTGGCCCAGCCGAACCTGATCGCCCTTTCCGGCGATACGGCAAGCTTTCTGGCTGGGGGCGAATTTCCCTTCCCCGTGGCCAATCGCAACGACAATATCAGCATCGAATTTCGACAGTTCGGCATCGGCCTGGCCTTTACCCCTACGGTACTTGGTGATGGGGTGATCAATCTGAAGGTTATCCCCGAAGTCAGCCAGCTGGACCAGCGTAATTCCATTCGCATCAAAGGCGTGGAAATCCCCTCCCTGACGGTGCGCCGCGCAGACACCACGGTGGAGTTGCGCGACGGGCAAAGCTTTGCCATCGCCGGCATGTACCAGTCCGCCTATACCAATATGGCGCGCCAGACCCCCTGGCTGGGCGATGTGCCGGTCCTTGGTGCGCTGTTTCGTTCCACCCGATTTCAGAAAAACGAGACCGAACTGGTGATCCTGATCACCCCGCATCTGGTCCTGCCGGTGGACGACATCAATGAGTTGAAAACCCCGCTTAGCAACACCCCCGAACCCGGTGAGGGCGAATTATTCCTGCAAGGGAAAACCCGTGGTCACCACGCGCCCTCACCGGACCCCCACAGCACCCCTTCGGCCAAGCGGGCCTTTCCCCGCCAATTGGCTCAAATCGAGGAGAAATAAGATGAAAGCCTTTCGCCATATCGGCCCTGCCCTCGTCCTATTGTCTCTGGTCGCCTGTACCAGCACCCCATCAGATATGGGGGCCCATTCGGCGGTGGCCGCCAATGTCCGCACGCACACCCTGGCCACGGGGGCACTGTCCGCCTCCACTGCCCGCATGACGCTGGCCATCCGTAAATACAACAAGAATGAAATTGAACCACCAGTGAATATGCAAACCACCGACTCGGTTAGCGCAAATTAGGTCCCAGCATGTCCAATTCTTCTTCCCTTTCCATCCCCCGATCCACACCGGCTATCCACATATTGGCGGTGCTGGGATCCAGCAAAGCCGCGGTGCAGGCCGCGGTGCAGGGGGAAAGCCGTTTTACACTGGAAGCCCACGAGGCCAGCCAGTGCACCCGTTTGCCGTGGCAGGCAGAGCGTCAGCCCGATCTTGTTCTTCTGGAGCCCCCAACCGGGGAACAAGATCGGCTGACCGTCTGGCTGAAAGAACTGGCGGTGCTGAGCCCGCAAACCCCCGTTCTGGTGATTGGCGAACTGCTGTCTGTTTCCGCGGTGCAGGCCCTGTTGGCCCTGCGTTCCACCAACATGGTTTCCCTGCCATTTTGCCACAAAACCTTTCTGGATCAGATCCGCAACGTTATGCACAGCGAGCCTGCTACCGCTTCGGGGGCGCAATGCTGGTCATTCATGTCGGCGGTTGGTGGCGCCGGCGCCACCACCCTGGCCATTGAAACCGCTATGCAATTACAGGCGACCAGCGGCGCAAACAAAAAAATTGCCCTGATTGATCTGAACTTTGTCGATGGCGCCTGTGCCGCCTATCTGGATGTGCCCGCCAATTTACGCCTTGGCGATGTGGCCGATGATCCGGACCGTATTGACGAAGCGCTGATCGACGCCTTTGCCTCGCCCCATGCCTGTGGCTTTGATGTGCTGGCGGCGGCGCGTAACCCCCTTGGGTTTCAGGATATTAACGCCCAAAGCATTGGCCAGTTACTGGATGTTTGCTGCACCCTTTATGACCACGTCATCATTGATATGTCGCGCTGGATGCAGGACTGGACCATGGATGTGATCGGTGGCTCTGATGCGCTGGTGCTGGTCTCCGAACTGACGGTTCCGGCCCTGCATGCGGCGCGCGATCTGGCCCTGAATATTGAATCCGCGGTGCCTCATAATGCCGACCGCCTGCACCTGATCCTGAACCGCATGTCCAAACGGGTGTTTGGGCATTCCATATCCATGGCAGATGCGCAAAAGGCACTCGGCAGAAAGGCCACGGGTTCCATCAGTTCCGATTGGGATGGCGCCGCCCAGGCCGTCAATTATGGTCTGCCCATTGGTCAGGCCAGCCCCAAAAGCAGAATTTCCAAAGACATTCGGGCCCTGATCAAGGCGCTGGATCCCAAAACCCGCAAAGGCAGCGCACCGGCCCGTGCCAGTATGGCATCGTAATGGGACGTTTTTCACGAAACAGAGCCGCCCCTGTGGACACTGCCCGGGTAATGCCAACCTTGGCCCCGTCAGCCCAGATCGCCACGCCCCCCAAGGCTGATGGTGGCGAGACGACGCGCAAAAGTACCCCGGACAAAAAAGCCAACCCCGGCAAGGTGCAAAATGACCTTTTGACGGCCAAATTGCGCATTCATTCCAAGCTGATCGACGAGATTGATCTTAGCGATCTGGACAAGCTGGACGATGAGGCTCTGCGCAAACAAGTGCACGCCCTGGTCGCCGAAATCGTGCGCGAAGAGCGCCTGACCATGAATGCCGCCGAAGTGGTCAACTTTGCCAATGCGGTATTTGATGAAATGACCGGCCTTGGCCCGATCGAGCCGCTTTTGCAGGACGACAGCATTTGCGACATCCTGATTAATGGTCCCAAACAGGTTTATATTGAACGCCATGGCGAGCTGGAGCTGGCCCCGGTCAGCTTTGCCGATGATGACCATTTATTGCGCATCATCAATCGCATTGTGGCCCAGGTCGGGCGGCGGGTGGACGAATCCCACCCCATGGTCGATGCGCGCCTGCCCGATGGTTCGCGCTTTAATGCCGCCATCGCCCCCATTGCGGTGGACGGGCCGCTGGTCTCGATCCGTAAATTCTCCAAACAGCCTTTGACCATTGAAAAACTGGTGGCCTTTGGCGCCATGCCCGCCTGCGTTGCCGAATTCTTGCAAGGAGCCGTGGCGGCCCGGGTCACCACGGTCATTTCCGGCGGCACGGGCTCGGGCAAAACCACTTTGCTGAACGCATTATCATCCGCCATCAGCCATAAAGAACGCCTGATCACCATCGAAGACGCCGCCGAATTGCAATTGCAACAACCCCATGTGGCGCGCATGGAAACCCGCCCCCCCCCAATGTGGAAGGCAATGGCGAGATCAAACAACGCGAATGCGTTAAAAACGCCCTGCGCATGCGCCCGGACCGGGTAATTTTGGGCGAGGTGCGCGGCGAAGAAGCCTTTGACATGCTGCAGGCCATGAATACCGGCCATGAAGGCTCGATGGCCACCATCCACGCCAACACCCCCCCGCGATGCCATTACCCGGCTGGAACAAATGGTCGCCATGGGCGGCATGAACATTTCCGAAGACGCGGTGCGCGGCCAGATCGCCTCGGCCATCGGTTTGATTGTCCAGGCCACGCGTCTGGCCGATGGACAGCGCAAGGTGGTTTCGGTCACCGAAGTCACCGGCATGGAAAGCAATGTCATCCAGATGCAGGAAATTTTTCACTTTGAACGCACCGGCACCGGCCCGGACGGCGAAGTGCTGGGCCAGCACCGCGCCACTGGTTTGCGTCCCAAATGCCTGGATGAAATGCTGACCCGGGGTCTGCATTTTGATACCCACTGGTTTGACCCGGCACGGGATTTAAACCGGGAGCAACCGGATGAGCTCTGAGATCGTCTATGTGCTGATTTTCGGTTCCGGCTTTTTGGCGGTGCAGGCTATTTTTGGGCTGGTGCGCAGCGCCCGGTCCAGCCGGGTGGTCAACCAGCGCCTGCGGGTTGAGGCCCGGGCCGGGTCCGGCACCGAAGCCTTGCAAATCATGCGAAAATCCCGCGGTCTGAACGAAAGCGGCGATTTTGCCATGGCACTGCACTGGTTCAACACGTTGGTAACCCGATCCGGCCTGCCCTTTCGGGCTACCGAATGGGCAATCATCGCCGCCGCCCTGTTTTTGGTGGGAGCCGCCGGGGCATTTTTGATGACCCATTCCCTCATCATGGCCCTGATATCCAGCCTGTTTACCGGCCTGATCCTGCCACTTTTTTATCTGAAACGCCGCGCCGCCAAGCGCTCCAAACAAATCAGTTCGCAATTGACCAATGCACTGGAAATCATTGTACGCTCGCTCTCGGCCGGGCATCCGGTACCCAGCGCCGTGGCGCTGGTGGGCCGTGAAATGCCAGACCCGATCGGATCGGAATTTGGCATTGTTTCCTATGAAATTTCCTATGGTTCTTCGCTTTCTCAGGCGGTGGGCCGCCTGTCGGAACGGGTGGGCAATCCGGATATTGACCTTTTTGCCGCCACCGTACGCCTTCAGGAACGCACCGGCGGCAATCTGGCCGAGCTGTTATCGGTTATCGCCGACACGGTACGCGAGCGTCAGAAAATGCGCCTGAAAATCAATGCTGCCTCCTCCGAGGGGCGCGCCTCGGCCATGATCCTTACCTCCGCCCCCTTTATTGTAGCCGGAGTGTTGCAGGTCATGTCGCCCAGCTTTTATGGCGATGTCATCCACGAACGGGCCATCCATATTGGCCTGGCTGGCCTGTTTACCTGGATGGTGCTGGGTAATCTGGTGATGCGCAAAATGATCAATTTCAAGGTTTAGGGGCCCAAGCATGCAAGCTTTATTTGCCGATCCGCTGATGATGGCCCTGATGATTGTAGGGGCCGCCCTTGGTCCCATACTGTTGGTGGGGGTGCAAAGCCTGGCCAACAAACGCGCCCGTCTGGCAGCGCGTCTGGCCAGTACCGGGCCCAAAAGCAAACCGGCCAGCACCAAGGCCCAGCGGCTTTCCTGGGTGCAGGGGCTGGGCCAGGTGGTTTCGCCCAAGGGCGAAAAGGCAAATTCCGCCATTCGCATGCGCCTGATGCATGCGGGCTATATCAACAAAAGCGCCCCCTATTGGTATTACGGTGCACGGTTGGTGTTTCTGGTCAGCGCACTGGTTCTCCTGATGGTGCTGTGGCCCTTTATTGGGGACCATGTGCCGCTTTCCGGCCCGCTGCCAGCGGCCATAGCGGTGGCGCTGATTGCCAATATCGCCCCCGGTTTCTGGCTGGATCACCGACAGGGCCAATTGCAACAGGAATACCGCAATGGCTTTCCCGACATGATGGATTTGCTGGTCGCCTGTGTACAGGCAGGTCTCAGCCTGGATGCGGGGATCGGTCGCGTTTCCCGAAGAGATCGGGCGGCGCTATCCCAATCTGAATACTCATCTGGGCATTATGAGCCTGGAATTGCGCGCCGGGCGCTCGCGCATTGAGGCGCTTTCCGGCTTTGCCGAACGCCTTGGCATGGACGAGGCCCGCGCCTTTGCCACCATGTTGCGCCAGTCCGAAGAAATGGGCACGTCGTTAAGCGCCACTTTACGCGTTTTTGCCGACGACATGCGTGAAAAACGCATGTTATACGCCGAAGAAAAAGCACTTTCCCTGCCTGCCAAACTGGTGGTGCCGCTGATCCTGTTTGTGTTCCCCTCGCTGCTGGGCGTCCTCATGCTGCCCGCCGGGGTGCGGCTTTATTCGGTGTTTTCGGGGATTAATTAGGGGTCAGTCCCCGCTCGCCGCTCTTTAACCAACGCGCGCAGTCGGGGCCGAGTTTTTCCACCGCCAGGGCTTCATAGTCGGCGCAGTCTTGCGCGCTTAATAAATCATGCCAGCGGCCATTGGTGCCTTTGTTGATAAAGGTTTTGGCACCGCCTTTCCAGATGGCACCGCCAAGCGGTGAGCTTTTTTCTGCATGGGCTTTCATATAGTCAAAGCCGCAATGTTCGACAATTTTGTCCCAGGTGTTCGCATCAATGGGAATATCCAGAAAGGCCGCGATCTTGCGGATCTGACCGGCATGTCGGCTTTGAGATCGTTAAAATGCATAAGCATTACATTGGGTAGATCGCGCACCGCCCACCAACTGGCAATATTGTCCCAGAACGGCCAGATCGGCCAGCCATCGCGTTCCAGCCATTCATGATAAAACCCGACCACATCCTTGGTCAGCGGGGCAAAGCGCTCAACCCCCGGCGGGCAGACGGCCGCCATTTGCTCGTAGATATCAGGCACATAATTTGACTGGTGGTTATAATAGCTCCACGCCACATCGCGGCCATCGCGGGCAATATAGATATATTTTGCTTTTGGCGAAAATTTCAGCGCGTCTACCGGCAAATGGGTTTTGATAAAACGCCGGTGGGTTTGCGCCTCCATATCGTCCAGTTTTTCCTTCCCCGAAGGCAGGCAGGAATCCAGCCAGGGGGACATTTCGGCAACGTTCAGCCCCCCTTGCCCGTTAAAAATCAACTGGCTTACGATCTGTTGTAACCAGGTAGTGCCCGCCTTGGCATAGGTGGCAATGATGATGTCGTCATCACGAAAGACGAAATCATTCCAGACGGTGGAGTCAAAATGGTTGTGAATCAGTTCTCGTTTTTTTTGCGGCCATGCGATGGCATTGTCTTTCATAGGCGTCCCCCTGCGTTTATATTGACAATAGCACACCCGCTCAGGAAAAAAACGCCATGCACTTCGACAAGTTCGGAACAAGCGTTTAAGCTGTACCAAATTCAAAAAATGAAGGAACTCCCCATGACAACCACAAGCCGTGAAATCCAATTAGCCAGTCGCCCGATCGGCATGCCCAAGCCAGAAAACTTTAAACTGGCAAGCGTCGAGCTGCCGGAGCCGGGTGCCGGCGAAGTGCTGGTCAAAAATCTGTGGATGTCTGTGGATCCCTATATGCGCGGACGCATGATCGACCGCAAAAGCTATGTGCCACCGTTCCAGATTGGCCAGGCACTGGAAGGCCATGCGGTTGGTAAAGTGACCGTCTCGAACAATCCGGACTTCGCCGAAGGTGATCTGGTCCTCTCGATGAATGGCTGGCGCGAGGCATTTGTCTCCGATGGCAAGGGTCTGCAAAAGCTGGAAACCTTTGGCCTGCCTGAACAGGCGTTTCTGGGCGTGGCGGGCATGCCGGGCCTGACCGCCTATGCCGGTCTGTTGCGCATATTGGAGCCCAAAGAAGGCGAAACCATCTTTGTCTCCGGGGCCGCCGGGGCCGTTGGCTCGCTGGTTTGCCAGATCGCCAAGATCAAGGGCTGTGCGGTGGTTGGCTCGGTTGGCTCCAAGGAAAAGGGTGACTGGCTGAAATCTTTGGGCGTGGATGAGGTCATTCTTTATAAGGAACACCCGAACCAGCAATCCTTGATGAAAGCGCTAAAAACCGCTGCGCCCAAGGGCGTGGACATGTATTTTGAAAATGTTGGCGGCGATCATCTGGTGGCGGCGCTGGACGCCATGCGCGATTTTGGCCGTATTGCTGTTTGCGGCATGATTTCGGGTTATAATGATACCGAACCAAAACCCGGCCCGTGGAACCTGTTCAATATCATTGGCAAGCGCCTGAGGGTTCAAGGCTTTATCGTATCGGATCATCAGGACATGTTGGGCGATTTTGTTCGCGATCTGGCCGAGTGGGTGCCCGCTGGCAAAGTACAATGGCAGGAAACCGTGGAAGAAGGCATTGAAAATGCCCCAGCGGCATTTTTGAAACTCTTTACCGGGGGTAATACCGGAAAAATGCTGGTCAAATTGAGCTAGGCTCATGCGCGGCTTTTCCAAATTGACCATGGATAAAACCTCGCTGGAGGCCGCCAATGCCGTAGGCCGGGAAACCTTTCCCGGCCATATGGGCATTCAATTTACCAATCTGGATCCGGCATGTGTTGAGGCCGAATTTGAAATCACCAATGCCCATATGGCCCCCAACGGGTTCTTGCATGGGGCTTCGGTGGTGGCGCTGGCCGATACCATTGCCGGCTTTGCCAATGTGTTGAACCTGCCCGAAGGGGCCGGTGGCTTCACCACCATAGAGCTGAAAACCAATTATCTTGGCACGGCGCGCAGTGGCATTATCCAGGGAGTGGGTACACCGGTGCATCTGGGCCATTCCACACAAGTGTGGGATGTCAAGGTCTCCCGCGCCAGCGATGACAAGGCCATCGCCATGTTTCGCTGCACCAACATGATTTTGTGGCCTAAAGAATAACCTATCCGGCTTTATTCGGCGGCAGCAACTCGGTCCCTTTGTGCCTTGATTTGCTCGGCCAGCAAGAACGCCAGTTCCAGCGCCTGTTCACCGTTCAGGCGCGGATCGCAATGGGTGTGATAGCGCGAGGAGAGATCATCTTCGGTAATCTCGTTTGCCCCGCCAATACATTCGGTGACATCACGGCCGGTCATTTCAAAATGCACACCGCCCGGCCAGGCGTTTTCACTGCGCAGCACTTCCATAAACTCGCTGACCTCGGCCAGAATGGCACTGACGGGGCGGGTTTTGAAACCATTGCCGGTCTTTTTGGTATTGCCGTGCATGGGATCGCATGACCAGACCACCACGCGGCCATCGCCTTCGACGGCGCGAACCAGCGCGGGCAGATGCTGTTCCACCTTGCCGGCACCAAACCGGTTGATCAGGACAATGCGGCCCGGCTCGTTCTGCGGGTTCAGGGCATCCAGCAATTGCAACAATTCATCGGGTTGCATGGTAGGACCACATTTAATGCCGATGGGGTTTTTAATGCCCCGACAAAATTCCACATGGGCACCATCGACCTGGCGGGTACGATCCCCGATCCACAACAGGTGTGCGGACGTATCGTACCAGTCCCCCGAGGTGCTATCCACGCGGGTCATGGCCTGTTCATAGCCCAGTAACAGCGCTTCATGAGAGGTATAAAAGCTGGTACCGGCCAGTTGCGGCGCACTTTCGGCAGTAATCCCACAGGCATCCATAAATTCCAGGGTCTCACTGATCTTGTCGGCAATATGGCGATAGCGCGCGCCCGCCGGACTGCGCTTTACAAAGCCCAGCGTCCATTGGTGCACATTGCCCAAATGGGCATAGCCACCGGTGGCAAAGGCCCTGAGCAGGTTTAACGTGGAGGCGGACTGGTTATAGGCCCGCATCAGGCGTTCCGGGTCCGGCATGCGCCCTTCAGGGGTAAATTCCATGGCATTGATATTATCGCCCCGATAACTGGGCAGAGTTACCCCGTCACGGGTTTCCACGGGCGAGGAACGCGGCTTGGCAAATTGCCCCGCAATACGGCCCAGTTTGACCACCGGGCGCCCACCGGCAAAGGTCAGTACCACCGCCATCTGCATCAGCACACGAAACATATCGCGCACCCCATCGGCAGAAAACTCCTTGAAGCTTTCGGCGCAATCGCCCCCCTGCAACACAAAGGCCCGGCCTTTGGCGGCTTCGGCCAGTTCGCTTTTCAGCGCCCGGGCTTCACCGGCAAACACCAAGGGGGCAGCCTGGCAAAGACGCTCTTCTACCGCGGCCAGCGCTGCTGGATCGGGATAGTCCTGGGGAATGTGCATAGCGGGCTTTGTGCGCCAGCTGGATGGGGACCATTTGGTCATAAGAACACCTGTTACTATCTGGGGGTCTGCCCCTTAGGCTGCGCTCTATACGATAAAGCGCGCACGGCGCAAATAAGAAGCGACAGCCAAAATGCCTTTTTTTAAACACCTTGCATAAAAAATGGAGGGTTTTGCGCCCTGGTGGCGTCCTCTCAGTATAGCAAACACTGAAAGAGGGAAATTATGCGTAATTTAATTATCAAACCAGTGCTGGGTGTTGCTCTGGCAGTTGCCGGCATGACGCCTGCATTTGCAGAGCCTTATTATGCCGCCAGCCAGTCATTGCAGGACCTTCGTCCGCAAAATGACATGGCCGCCAAAGCCTATATGAGATTTTCGCTGGGTGGCAAAAGACTTACCCCCCGTGAGCGTTTTCGCTCTGGCCTGAAACTGCAAATGCGTAATGTTCTGCAATCGCAAAATCTGCAAGACAGCCGCTTTGTATATCCCGGTGGTGACATCAATCTGTTGGACCTGTCCATGGGTGGACAGGGATTTTCATCTCTGAAGCTGAATGGCGTTCCGCTGCAACAGGCCGCTTATACGCTGAATGCCGATGAAGAAGGCAATAATGGCGGCTACAAGCGCGGCATGCGCAGTGGCCTGGTCATTGCCGGTGCTGTCATCATTGCAATCGGTGTGGCCGCTGCCGCCGCCGGTGGCAGCGACAGTGAGAATAATCACAACGACCGTAATAACGATAATCATTAACTCCCCCCCAAGCCCCGGGGCCTGGACGGTAAAAGGTTCAGGCCCCACCCCCTCTCCTAATGTGCACCAACAGCCCATCCAACAAGGGCGCGGCGAAGCCCTTGCCCTGCTCGGGATAATGATAGGGCTCGATCAATTCCACTTCCATAATTACCGGTTGGTTCTGGGCATCGCGAACCAGATCAATGCGCGCATAGAGCGGCAATTGTGGCAAGGCCGCGATGGCCGCCTCGGCAACGGTGTGCTCGGACGCATCAGGCTGGTGATCAATTTCCCGGCCGCCATAGCCTGATTGTACACGATAATCGCCATCACCCGGGATTTTACGCGCAGCATGGCTGAACCGGCCATTGTAATAGAGCATGGAAATTTCGCCATATCTGGCAATACCAGGCAAAAACGGCTGTATAAAACAGGCCTCCGGCGGCAAGTCTTTAAGAGTCGGCAAAACCTCTCCACGTTTTAAGCGCGCCTGGCGCCAGGCATTGGCCCCGATGCGTGGCTTGATAACGATTTCATCAGCTTGTAGCGCCTCAAAGGCGGGCAAAATGGCTTCTGCGTCCGCCGCATCAGCCCAGACGGTAGGGATGGACGGCACGCCCTTTTTTGCCAGATCGGCCAGATAGACCTTGTCTAGATTCCATTGCATCAGGGCCAGCGGATTAAGCAAGGCGGTATGGGCATCGATCTGGGCCAGGGTTTTAAAGAACCGGTCGCGCTTTTGCGGATAATCCCAGGTGGTGCCCACCAGCGCCGCCTCATACTCCCCCCAGTGAATCGCCGGATCATCCCAGATCACCTCATCAAGGCGTATATCCCGCTGGCTCGCCGCATGGTGCAGCGCCGCCATTTGCAAATCATGCTCACGCCCTTCCGGCCCGCGACCCGGCTGTCCCGGGCGCAGTTCTGCACAGGTAAGAAAGGCAATACGCATGTGAAATTCCCTAAACCGCTTCGCCGTCTTCCAGCGGGTCTGGCACGAATTTTTCACGCATCAATACCAGCTCTTCGGCCGCCGTGGGGTGCACGGCACAGGTTTCATCCCATTCAGCCTTGGTCAGACCGGCCTTGACCGCAATGGCCGCCACCTGAATAATTTCCGGCGCGGCATCGGATACCAGATGCACCCCCACTACCACCTGATCACTGGTACGCACCACCAGTTTCATCAAATACTGTTCCTGTGAACCGGAAATGGTGTGGCGCATGGGCCGAAAGCTGGATTTGTAAATATCCACTTCGCCATATTCTTCGCGGGCTTCATGCTCGCTCAGGCCGACCGAGCCAACCGGAGGCTGGGTAAAGACGGCGCTGGCCACGTCCTTGTGATCAAAGGCATGTCGACGATCCCCGAATTCGCTGTCGGCAAAGGCCGCCCCTTCGCGAATGGCCACGGGGGTAAGCGCGATCCGGTCGGTGACATCACCCACCGCAAAAATGCCGGGCACATTGGTCTGGCCAAATTCGTCTACCATAATGGCCCCGGCCGCATCGGTATTGACCCCGGCGGTTTCCAGACCCAGACCTTCGGTCGCCGGCACCCGGCCAATGGCCATCATTACCTGGTCACAATCGATATTCACACCGGTATCCAGTGCCACACAGAGACCATTATCGGTCTTTTTCACGGCCTCAATATTGGCATGGGTGATCACCCGCACGCCCTGGCGGATCAATTCATTATGGACATGGGTGCGCACATCGTCATCAAAACCGCGCAACACCAGATCGCGCCGGTATATCAGGCAAACCCTGGCCCCCAGACCAGCAAAGATAGAGGCAAATTCACAGGCAATATAACCGCCGCCATTGATAACAATATGGCCCGGCAATTTGGCCAGATGAAAGGCCTCGTTCGAGGTAATGGTGTGTTCTTCGCCCTCAAAGCCCAACAGGCGCGGCGTGCCGCCCGTGGCGATGAGGATTTTGCCGCATTTAAACACCCGCCCGGATTGAACCAGCCGCACCGTATCGGGGCCGGTAATTTCGGCACGTTCTTCCAGCATTTGCACCCCGGCATTGCGCAAATTGCGCCGGTAAATGCCCGACAAGCGATCAATTTCCACATCCTTGGCGGCAATCAGGCTGGACCAGTCAAAACGGATATTATCGGCGCTCCAGCCATACCCTCTGGCCTCGTTAAAACCTTGGCCATAGGCGCTGGCATACACCAGAAACTTTTTGGGCACACAGCCACGAATGACACAGGTGCCGCCAATGCGATATTCCTCGGCAATGGCGACCTTGGCCCCATATTGGGCACTCATCCGCGCCGCCCGAACCCCGCCGGATCCTGCGCCAATCACAAAGAGATCCACCACTTCTTGGTCGTCGGTCATGGGCTAATGCTCCAGTATTGCGGCGCCGTGTTCATTACCAATAATGACCACCCGTGCCAGATCAATAAAAAGGCCATGTTCGACCACACCCGGCACCGCACAAAGCCGCGCCGCAGTTTTTACCGGATCGGGAATGGCTACACAGGCGCAATCCAGTATGTAATGCCCGCCATCGGTGATAAAAGGCGTATTGCTGTTCTTGTGTTGCCGAAGCTGTACATCGGGACGGCTGGAACCGGCCTGACAAAGAGCATCAAAGACTTTTTTGGCGGTAATGGAAAAACCAAACCGGTCTACCTCCACTGGCAGGGGATAGGCCCCCAGCGTTTTGACCATCTTGCTTTCATCGGCGATCACCACCATCAGATCCGAGGCGTTGGCGATGATTTTTTCGCGCAGGAGACGCCCGCCCCCCCCCTTGATCAAGGCAAAGTCCGGGCCGATCTCATCGGCACCATCCACGGTTACATCGATCCGGTCTGCGTGCTCTATGCTCAACAACTCAATGCCCGCTTCACGCGCCGCCTCGGCGGTCTGTTCCGACGTGGGAACCCCCTGCACTTTCAGACCGGCGGCCACACGGATGCCCAGAAGTTCAATAAATATTTCAGCAGTAGAGCCAGAGCCAAGCCCCAGGATCATGCCATCGCTGACATAATCCAGCGCCGCCCGCGCGGCATGGGTTTTGGGATTGTCATCAGTCATTTACGTTTTTTCCTGTTGCGAAAGCTTTCGGCCCAGCCTTCGATATTGCGTTGTCGTCCCCGTGCCACGGCCAAAGCATCATCGGGCACATTACGGGTGATCACACTGCCCGAGCCGGTCACCGCCCCCGCCCCCACCGTAACCGGGGCCACCAGCGAGGCATTCGAGCCGATAAACGCCCCGGCCTTTATGGTGGTTACATACTTGTCAAAGCCATCATAATTACAGGTAATGGTGCCGGCCCCGATGTTGACATCGGCGCCAATCAGGGCATCGCCAATATAGGAAAGATGGCTGATTTTCGCCCCATCGCCAATCTTGGCCTTCTTGGTTTCAACAAAATTGCCAATCTTGGCATGGGCGCTGATTTCGGTGCCTGGACGCAGACGGGAAAATGGCCCGATGGAAACCTGTTCCTCGGCCTGGACCCCCTCTATATGGGAAAAGCTGTGCACATGGGTGCCCGCCCCCAGGGATACCCCGGGGCCAAACACCACATAGGGGTCGATCACACAGTCCGGGCCTATCTGGGTATCCCAACTGGCATGGACCGTATCCGGGGCCGCCATGCGCACCCCCTCGTCCAGCCATTTGGCGCGCATACGCGCCTGAAACAGGGCTTCGGCTGTGACCAGTTCGCGTTGGGAATTGACCCCCATCACTTCGTCTTCCGGGGCGGTGACCACCACCACTTTCAGTCCTCGCCCCCGGGCCAGGCCAACAACATCCGTCAGATAGTATTCGCCATTGACATTATCATTGGTTACTTCGCCCAACAGTGAAAAGAGCAAATCGGCCGAAGCCGCCATAACGCCAGAATTACAAAGGGTAATGGTCTTTTCCTGCGGATTGGCGTCTTTTGCCTCAACAATGCGATCCAATGTGCCATCTTCACGCAGAACCAGACGCCCATAGGCCGTGGGATCGGCGGATTCAAAGCCCAGCACCACCACCGCCGCCTTCTGATCATCCAGCGCCGCAAACACCCGATCGATGGTTGAAGGCTGGATCAGGGGGGTATCGCCATAAAGCGTTACCACATTACCTTCAAAACCTTCCAAGACCCCGGCGGCCATGCGCACCGCATCCCCCGTGCCCCGGGGTGGGTCCTGAACCATCACCGCGCCACCGCCCAGCTCGCTGGCGGCCAGTTTTCCCACCGGATCGGTTTTCTTGCTGACCACCGCGCAAATCAAGGCTGCATCCACCGCGCGCGCCAGCCCTACTGCCCAGGAAAACATCGGTCGCCCCCCCACCGGGTGCAAAACTTTGGGCATTGAGCATTTCATCCGCGTGCCATGACCGGCCGCCAGGATGACAGCCGCGCGTAATTGGGGCATAGAACACCTCATAGAGAATCGTCATTGTACGCCTCTATGTAGCGCGTCAATATGATCTCGTCATCATTGCACCGACCAGGAGAACCATATGCCCCTTAACGGGTACACGATTGTTTTTGACCTTGATGGCACGCTGGTTGATACCGCGCCGGATCTGGTGCGTGCTTTGAATGTCTGTATGCAAGGTTCCGGCGTTGATCCGATCAGCACCCCCGAGGTGCGCAATCTGGTTGGCCAGGGGGCCCGCGCCCTGATCGAACGGGCCTTTGCCTTTGGTGGCATCACCCCGGACCCAGCCGATGTGGATGCGCGACTGGTACATTTTCTGGAAGATTACAGCGCCAACATTGCCGAAGTCAGCACCGTATTTGACGGTGCCATAGCGTGCATGGACGCGCTGAAACAGGCCGGCGCGCGCCTGAGCATATGTACCAACAAGCCCGAAATGCTGACCCACAAGCTGTTGGATGCCTTTGCCCTTACCCCGCATTTTGATGCCATTGTCTGTCCGGAAAATGTCAGCGCCAAAAAGCCGGACGCCGCCCACATGCTGGCCGCCATCACCCCGCTTAGCCCTAAAAAGGCCCTCATGGTTGGTGACAGCATCGCCGATCTGGGCAGTGCCCGCGCCGCCGGGATACCCGCCATTTTAATGAGCCATGGCTATAGCACCCCACCAGCAGCCGAACTGGGGGCGGATCTGGTACTGGATCATTTTTCCGCCCTGAATGACGCGGTCTACCACTTGTTTGGTGTTCGCCCCAACCCACAGGAAACCTTATGATTATTGTTCACCATCTGGAAAATTCCCGCTCGCAACGCATTTTATGGATGCTGGAGGAAATGGGACTGGATTATGAAATCAAGCATTACAAGCGCGATCCGGAAACCATGCTGGCGCCACCAGCGCTAAAGGCCGTTCACCCGCTGGGCAAATCTCCGGTAATTACCGATGACGGCAAGGTGATTGCCGAAACCGGGGCGATTATTGAATACCTGGCCGAAAAAACCGGCAAGATGGCCCCGCCAACCGGCACAGACGAATATTTGCGCTATCGTTATTGGCTGCACTTTGGTGAAGGCTCGGCCATGTCGCCGCTATTGCTGAAACTGGTATTTGATATTTTGCCGACCAAACCCATGCCGTTTTTTGTGCGCCCGATCGCCAAGGGCATTTCCAAAGGGACCTTGAAAAACTTCGTTACCCCGCAAATCGAGGCCCATCTTGATTATATGGAAGCCGAATTGGACAAAAACACCTGGTTCGTTGGCGAAGAGATGACCGGTGCCGACATTATGATGAGCTTTCCGCTGGAGGCCATTGCCGGCCGCGGTGGCCTGGGCAAAAAACGAAAAAACCTCAAAGCCTTTCTAAAACGCATACACGCTTTGCCAGCCTATAAACGCGCCCTGGAAAAAGGCGGTGAATACACCATCGTCAGCGGCTCTTGAGGCAAACGACCAAGAACAAATGGTTTTTCCAGCACCAAAAGCCCCGGAAAATTCCGGGGCTTTTTAATGCGTCTGTCTTATCCGCGCGAACGCGAAAAATCCTTAAACGGTATTAGGCCGCCTTGCGGTGGCGCGGCAGACCATTGACCATGTCGGAACGTACATCCGTACGGGCCGAGCGCATGGCCGCAACAAAGCTGGCGCCAACCAGCGCAACATCGACATCATAGCCACGATCGCGCCAATAATCCTCGATCTTTGCCTTGATACGACGTGCACCATCGTCTGTGCAGTAGTCACCTGACATTATCTTAACTCCTCGTCCACGGGTCTTGGCCCGCTTTATTTAATATTCCTGATATAAATTTAGCCTATAAAACCATAACGTCAAGGGTCTGACGTCAAAAATTCGTCATAAATTTACGATTTCCTTATCCTTGATGTCCCGAAACGGGACATAATGCGTATTTTTTTCCCCAAACTCAGCAAATGAGGAAATATTTCCTCTACCTACTGCTAAAACTCAGCATATTCCCGCGTTATAAGTTTTACAAATATTTTTTATAAGTTATGTTTAGAGCTCAAGGGGGGAATATGACGCAAATCGGACAACGTATACGCGAAGCCAGAACACGACGCAGCTGGAGCCAGGCTCGTCTGGCCGAAGCGACCATGGTCAGCCAGCCCACCGTGGCAAACTGGGAAAACGGCAGCCACAGCCCACGCGAAGCAGCGCTGGAACGCCTGACCACGGCCCTGGAGGTAGGACGGCTATGGTTATTGGAAGGCCATATGAATGGCGCCAATTCCAACAGCTCGCCCGAACCGGTGGCCGATGTTGGGTATTTTGCCACCCCGATCCTGCATATTCCTGTTTTTCCCTGGCCCCATGATGCCAGCCAGATTGAAAACCCCAGCAATCCGCCCTTGCGCCACCTGGCCGCCTCGGTGCAGGCCAAATCCCCATTTGCCCTGGATTGCGAAGATCGCGCCATCCGCCGCGCCTTCCCTGCCCCTTCAACCATTATTTTTGATCGCGACGTAAAACAGCTGAGCGATGGGGCCTTTTATCTGTTTGAATGGCAAAACAGCGTTTTGGTGCGCCGCTGGCGCGACACCCCGGCACGCTTTGAACCCGCCGGGGATCCCGGGCGGTTTGAAACCATTTTTCCCGAAGAACGCCCCCACATTCTTGGCCGCGCGGTCATGGCCATCCGCTGCCTGGTGGATTGAACAACCAGGCCGCTTGACTTGATCCGCGCCCACCTTCTATAGACGCGGCCTCCCATCCTTGTGGTTTATTCATCAAGGGCGATTAGCTCAGCGGGAGAGCGCCTCGTTCACACCGAGGAGGTCACTGGTTCAATCCCAGTATCGCCCACCATTTTTCCTTGTGCTATCGCGACGCTAAAGCTCGCTATTTGAGCACGCGTCTTGCCCTCCTCATCCTGAGGTGGCGCGTAGCGCCCTCGAAGGATGCGATGGCAAGCCAGACAGATCAGGCGCTCTGACGCAGGCTTGGCGTTTTGACAAAAGACGGCTGCCAGGCTTTGCCGGCATCACGGGCATCCAGAATGCGGCGAATGGCAATTTCATCGGCCACTTCATTGGTTGCCCGCTTGGTTTTCAACGACTGGTCAATGATTTCACCAACCGTGTCCTCCAGATGTTTGATTTTATCCCGTACCCATTCATGGTTGACCTGCCCCTTGGCCTCGGGCGCAATATTAATCACCCCACCCGCATTAATCACATAATCAGGGGCATAAATAATACCGCGCTCCATCAGCACCGTACCCAGGCCATCATGGCTGAGCTGATTATTGGCCGACCCGGCAATCACCTTCACGGCCAATTGGTCAATGGTGTCATCATTAATGACGGCACCACGGGCACAGGGGGCAAATACATCGGCCTTGGTGCCGACAATGGCATCGGTATCAACAATTTTGGCATCAAACAGGCGCGCCGCCCGAGCCGTGGTTTCGGGCATAATATCGGCCACGATCAGGCGCGCACCGGCGGCGTGCAAATCCTCGCATAAACGCCAACCAACCTTGCCCAGCCCCTGTACCGCCACGGTAAGGCCAGACAGGCTGTCGGTATTAAAGGCTCGGCGCACACAGGCGCGAATCCCCAAAAACACCCCTTCGGCGGTTAATGGAGATGGATCGCCCATGCCCCCATGACTGACATCCAGACCAACCACATAATCGGTTTCCAGGGCCATATTTTCGGCATCTTCGACGCTGACATTCATGTCCTCGGCGGCGATATAACGCCCGCCCAGAGATTGCACCGCCCGGCCAAAAGCACGAAACAGCGCGGCGCGGTCCTCGCCCTTGTGCCGGGGATCACCACCCCAGCTTTTGGGCGGAATAATTACTGATTTACCGCCGCCCAGTTCCAGCCCGGCCAGCGAATTTTTAAAGCTCATCCCCCGGGACAGACGCAAAACGTCGGTAAGGGCCTCTTGTGAGCTGGCATAATTGACCACGCGACAACCGCCCAGTGCCGGCCCCAACACCGTCGAATGAATGGCAATGATGGCCTGCAGGCCGGTGGCTTCGTCAGAAAAAAAGTGAACCGAGTCGTGATGCAAAAACGCATCATTATCAAAAACGCTCATGGACTTGCTCTCTCTACACTAACCGCCAAGGCGGTAACATGCACCAGAGCCTTGTTATGATTATATCAGCTCATCGGCGCGGGGTTTGATGACTTCTATTCGATAAACCGCTAGCGCGCCGCGCTCAAGTGCCTTGAGGCGATTTTTTGCTGTATTCCACTCACATTTGAAATGATCCGCCACATTTTTCAGTGATGGCGATTGTTTCATTGCCTTTGCCAAGGTCTCATAACGCTCATCTGCCTTATCCAATGCCTGGCGCATGGCCCGCAAATGGGCACCGGTACGTTCCCTGACATTGCCAAGGGTAAAGCCATTGCGGCGCAGAATGCTTTCCTGTTCATCCAGCCTTAGCCATTGCGCACTGGGCAATCCGCGCACTATCCAGCCATTGCGCACTTCGCGGGCCGGTAGAGCAGGCGAATCAACGGCCAGCTCTTCCAGGATCAAAGTCCCCCCCGGCTCCAGCGCCAAACGGGCCCAGCGCAACAAGGATGACCCGGCCTGGGCGAATACGGGCTCTACCCCCAACAGACATGAACACCGCACCGGCGGGGGTAACAATACGCCCAGATTAACCTCGTAAAATGTTTGTTCCGGTAATTGCGCCCGATCCCGTTCCAGACGCCAGCGGGACACATCGGCGCGCCAGTCAAATTCGGTAATGGTGGCCGTTGGCACCTGATCGGCAACACTGCGCCCCCAGGCCCCAAGGCTGGCTCCTAAAATCCCGATATGCGTGCCTTCACCGGCCTGCCAGGGCAAGGCATTTTCGCTGACTTCATCATAGGGCCACAGCCGATCCGGCCCCCAGAGTAAATTGGCCGCCACCAGATGGGCCGGCCCCTTGTATTGCTCTTGCGAACGATTCTGACCACTCTTCGCAGGGGAAGCGCTCGCCTTGACCGTTGGTTTTGACCGGGCTTTGGCAGTCGGCTTGGCCGGGGCTGCACGCTTGCCCCATAATCCCTGAAACATATTTGACGATTTTTTTTGCAGAGCTTTTCATAGCCTGCAATCTATACCAAAGGCGTAACCGTCCCGTTGAGGGATATAGTTAAAAGGGGGTGAATAGCGCCCCTGCACAAAAAGAAGACGCAGGGAGTGCCTGCGCCTTCCTTTTATACTTGCGGTGAAATCAATTATGAGGCCGAAACACTGTTAACGTGCTTTTTCTCAATCGCTGATTTCAGCTTCATACGTTTGACAATATCAGCAAAGGATTTGGTGCCTTTCTTGCCAGCCTTGACCTGTTTACGCACCTCTTCAATGGATTTATGCAAATCCTTCAACGAGCCGCGATCCGCATAACCAAGAGCCACCGTCAGGCGCAATTGCTGTTGGGCAACGTCCAGGTAATCATTCACCTTGGTCAGTTCCGCACGACTGAGTCCCTTGTCGCTATTTGCCAGGCTTTGCGCCTCTTCAATGGCGGCCTCGGCCCGCAAAATCGGCAAGGGGATGATCACATCGCTGACCACCAAGGTATCCAGTGTGGCCTGCAAGGCAGTAATGGCCTCATCCACCTTATCATCCGTGATCAAGGGGACCACATCCTTGATCGCGTCAGGGTATAACCCCAGCGGGATAGAGGTGGTCTCAATCACCACTTCGCTGGCCAGATTGGCAAGCAAGGCCCGGGCCTCGGGCACGTGACCATCGCGCAACAGATCCACCGCCCGACGGCGTGTTTCATCAACAACTTTTGGATCAGCAAACAGGTCATACAGACGCCCCTGGATTTTGATCGGGGCGAAGGCCAGCTCCGGTTTGGCACTGGTCACCAGTTCCAGTTTGCCAATGGCTTCGGCCAGCGCACTAAGCGCCGTTTCCTTATCCTGTTTCTGCAACGCCGCCAGGGCCTGATTGGTCTTTTCCAAGGCAGCGATGGCATCGTCAATCAGGCCGTCCTGTGCCTCTTCGGTCAGTTTTTTGGCCGTTACATCGTTGTTTACACTGGTTTTACTGATACTCACGGCCGGGGTTTGATCCACGTTTGCCGCCAAACCGGCGGGCACCACACCCAAAGCAAGAACACTGCATAATGCTGTCGTCAAGAATACTTTTTTCATCATCTCCTCCTTCATTTGATACTCAACGCAAACATAATTTCCGGTTCTCAGACCCCCGATGTAGTAAAAGAATTTTAATCTGCAAGGGTGGCCATCGGTCGCCATTTAGCCTCCAAAACCACTGCCCATATAAGCGGTTGCCATGACCCTGCCGACGGTGCACCTTGTACCTGAACCAAGGAGAAATCATGCGCCGCGACGCCCGCCCCAAATGGCTTTATGATATCCAGAACCAGTTTTGGGACTGGTGGACCAATCGCTATGTGGTTCCGTTTTTTGAGGCATTGGGCCCTCATGCCAAATTCATTGGCCCGCGCCATCTGCACCTTTTTGGGCGCGGCATTACCGCCGGACGGGCGCTGCATGTCATTGCCTCGGCCGATGCGCCGGTACGTCTGACCGTCTGGGCCACGCCCGAAAAAAACGGCCAGATCATCCTTGGCGATTGTGTGCTGCTCACCGGCGGCACGCGCATTCTGGCGGCCAAAAAAATCACCATTGGTGATGGCTGTATGCTGGCCCACAGCGCCACGGTCAGCGATTGTGACTGGCACGGCCTTTATGACCGCACGCAAATTGATGACAATGCCAAACCGGTCACCCTGGCCGACAATGTCTGGCTGGGTGATGGGGCGTTTGTTGGCAAGGGCGTTACCATTGGGAAGAACAGCATTGTTGGCGCCCGCGCCGTGGTCACCCGCGATGTGCCTGCCAATGTGGTGGTGGCCGGCAATCCGGCGCGCGTGGTCAAGGACCTGGACCCGGATGCCGAATTTCGCACCCGTATGGACCTGCTGGCCGATCCGCCCGCCCTGGATCGGTTTATGGACAAGGCGTATGAAGACATGTTGAAAAACAATACATTGCTGGATTGGCTGCGTAGTCGCCTTGCGCCCGGCAAAGAGGATTGAACGATGATCAGCAAACGTGAACTTCTGGCTCTGGGGGGTACCGCCGCCCTATTGACCGCTTGCAAGGGAACGGTCGTTTCAGGCAATGCAGGCCCGCCCAAGGCGTCTGCTTTGCCAAACCTTGCCAAAAACGCCGTACCCATCGGCATAGAGGAACGACAAACCCGCATCGCAAAACTGCAAACCCTGATGCAACAAAATGGCATTGCCGCCCTGGTGCTGGAGGCCGGATCCGCGCTGGTATATTTTACCGGCATTCGCTGGTGGCGATCAGAACGTTTTACCGGAGCCATCATCCCGGCAACGGGAGAAATGGCCGTCATCACCCCCTATTTTGAGGAACCCTCGGTGCGCGAGAGCATGAGCTTTGGCGAGGATGTACGCACCTGGAATGAGCATGAAAATCCGTTCGATCTGGTGGCCGGCGTTTTGGCAGATCGGGGCCTTAGCAGTGGCAAAATCGCCATTGAGGAAACCGTCCGCTATTTCATTATTGACGGGATCAAAAAGGCCGCCCCCACCTTTGAGATTATCTCGGGCGCACCGATAACGCGTGGCGTACGCCTGTACAAATCCCCCGCCGAGCTGGCCCTGATGCAAATCGCCAACGATATTACCATGGCCGCCTATAAAACCATTCACCCCCATATTGCCGTCGGACAGAGCGCCCATGATATTGCCAATATGATGAGCGAGGCGACCCGCGCCCTTGGTGGCGAGGTACAGTTTTCCATGGTGTTGCTGGGTGAAGCCAGTGCCTATCCGCACGGATCAAAAAAACCGCAAAAAGTTCAAAATGGTGAAATCATTCTGATGGATTGCGGCTGTTCAGTACATGATTATGAATCCGATATTTCCCGCACCTTTGTGTTTGGTGAACCCACCAAAAAACAACGCCAAGTCTGGCAGACAGTAAAAAACGGACAGGAACTGGCGCTGGAAACCATGCAGATCGGCACCCCCGCCGGCAAGGTGGATGATGTGGTACGCGCCTATTATGAACACGAAGGCTATGGCCCCGGATACAAGACCCCGGGCCTGTCACACCGCCTTGGCCATGGCATTGGCCTGGATGGGCACGAACCGGTAAATTTTGTCCATGGCGAAACCACGCCCTTGGCCGCTGGCATGTGTTTTTCCAATGAACCCGGCATTTATATTTTTGGTGAATTTGGCGTGCGTCTGGAAGATTGCCTCTATATGACCGAGGCCGGGCCAAAGCTCTTCAGCCCCCCTCTCCCCCTCCATTGATGCACCATTTGGATAAAATACAGGGCGTCTTTGCGGTGTCATGACCCGATTTATTCGGGTAATCCAGTTTATAAAATTCCTAGCATCTGGATTGCCGGGACAAGCCCGGCAATGACAAGTGGACGCATTTACCCCTTTTGTCCGCAAGGGCGGTCCAGCATGCGCGCCCGCCAGGCGTGCAGATTGGGCAATTCCTCCGCATCGGGTTTCCATTTGGCCACCCGGGCAAAACCGACTGAGGCAAAGGCGGTAATATCGGCTATGGTAAAACGATCCCCGGCGATAAAATCACGCTGGCTCAGTTCGTTATCCAGCCATTTGGCAAAGCGGCGAAAACCCTTTTCTCCCCGCGCGGGGCCAGATCGGCGATTTGTTTTTCCAGAACCGTAAAGGCCGGATGACCGTGGCGGATCCACCAGGCCAGCGGCAACAGGAACATGAATTCCACCCGCCGGTCATACATTTCGATAAAGGCAGTTTCTTCGGGGGTGGTGCCAAACAAATTTGGTTCCGGATAAATGCCTTCCAGATAACGACAAATGGCCCGGCTTTCGGTCAACACCCGCCCATCATCCAGTTGCAGCGCCGGGATCTGCGCAAACGGACTAAGGGCGCGATAATCGCTGGTTTTGTGTTCACCCTCCATAATATTGATCTGCACCATTTCCAGATCATCCACACCTTTTTCGCGCAAAAACATGTGGACACGTTCGGGATTGGGGGCAAAGGCCGAGGTATAGAGTTTCATGGAAGATGTCTCCAAAAATGGGGGCTTGTTTTACACGTATAAGGGTGCGTATTTCTTTCAATCCTGCAAGCCGTAAATCTGCCTGCTGGACCAACATAAATGCATGCCTAGCTGTCCGTGCGGCCAAGGCCATTATGACAGGCAATGGCGGCGCGCAACACATTGATTGCCAGAGCCGCGCCAGAACCATCGCCAAGGCCCAGCCCCAGGTCCAGAATGGGATGTTTGCCCAGCCGGTCCAAAATGGCGCGATGCGAATCCCGCGGCGTTACCGACCCGGCCACGCAATGATCCACCGCGGCGCGATTAATGCGGTGCAATACTGCCGCCGCCGCGCACGAGGCAAAACCATCCAGAATAACCGGCACCCCCCTGATGGCGCGCCGCCAAAATGGCCCCGGCAGCCCCTGCCATATCGCGCCCGCCAAGGCGGCGTAAAACCTCCAGCGGATCATCCAGATTACCGCTGTGGCAATCCACCGCCGCGCCGATGACTTTGGCTTTGGCGGCCAGCATTTTTTCGTCATCCACCGCCGATCCGGCCACCGCCCAAAAGGCAGGCGTGCCGCCATAAAGCGCCAGCGCCATGGCACCGGCCGCCGTGGTGGCCCCGGCCCCGACCACCCCAAGGCACAAAACGTCCGGCTTTTCTTCCAGCACCTGCATGGCATAGGCCATGGTGGAGGCACAATCCCGCTCGCTTAAGGCTGCCCCCTGGGTGATGTCCGGGGTGGGTTCCTCCAGCGCCAGTTCAAATACTTTCAGCCCGGCCCCCGCAGCCTTGGCGATCTGATTGACCGCGCCCGTGCCTTGCAGCACCGCATCGGTCATTTCGCGCGCCCGTGCCGTATCATAGCGCGATATTCCCTTCGCCGTGATCTGGTGGGATGAGGCAAAAACCGCCACCATGGGCCGGTCAATGTGGGGGGTATCGCCGCCCTGCCAGCTGGCCATCCATACCGCCAGATCCGCCAAACGGCCCAATTCACCGGCAGGCAACGCGATCTGGTCCTGTCGCAGCATCGCCCGGGTCCGTGCATCCTCGTCGGCGGCCGGACAATTGGCAATCAGCGAGCGCAAATCATCAAAGGGTGCGCTTGGTTGAGCAAGGGCCATGGTGTTTCCTGTGATTCCCAAAAGATAGTATGCACCGCCTTATACGCTCTATACAGACGTAATGCATGATTTTTTTGACGGCGTTTATCTGAAAACCAGATTTGGTTTTCTTCCCTCCATCCTTCGACAAGCTCAGGATGAGATGGAAAATAACATGCTGACCTCATACTGAGATGTTCTGAGGAGGGGCGCAGCACCCCGAAGGGCCTCAAAGTATGGGTGGCATGATACCTCAGGCCACGACATGTGGGACTAGATATTTCTATCCCCGCCCCCAAAAGCATCGCACCGACATGGAAACAATCTCTTTCCTCTCCCGGGGCGGGAGAGGAATAAGGTGAGGGATCAAGAGCTTAAAGAAAGTACCCAGTCTTTGCTTCACAAGCCCCTCACCCCGGCCCTCTCCCCAGGGCGAGGGAGAAATCCCCCGCATAGCGCACATGAGGGTCAAAGAAGGGTAAGACTTACCCCTCTGCATGCCCGTCTTTACCCCTTAAATGCCCCTAAAGGGCGCAAAATCGCCCCTGAAACGCCCTCATTTACCCCTCACTGCCCCTGAAATCGCGGGGATAAACCCAAAAAACCCCCGCCGTGATGACGAGGGCTATAATGTTTCCATTTGGATAAAAGAGATCAGCCCTGTTTGGCCCAGCGGCCATCGCCATCCTGTCGCCAGTACGACACCGCGGCGCCCTCGGCACGGGCCCTTTTCCAGCGCTGACGGGTTTGCTCCAGCGCCTGCTGATCCGCCCCGTCAAACATGGTGACACAGCGTTCCACGCCCGCCAGGTCCGGCATCTCTGCCCCATGGATCAGGATGACAATCTGGGCATTATTTTCGTTATCTGCCGTCTGGGTCAGCAAAATCGGCTGGGTGGCGGCCCGTGGTTCGCTACTTAAACCATGAGGCAAAAAACTGTCGGGCCGGTGAGTCCATAAATGACGGTCCAGCGCCAGCAAGGCCTCTGCATCACCAGAGCGGATCAACGCCCGCCAGCCCCGCTCCAGAACCTTCTCCAGAAGCGGCGGCAAGGCGGTTTCCAGCGTCGAGCGCTCCAGATGATAAAACCAATGTTCAGTCGTAGCCAAACTAGCTTTCACACTGCTCGGCGACAAAGGCGTCGATCAGGCGCACCCCATAGCCCGTGGCCCAGACCGGCTCGCGTGGATCATCGGACTTATCTTTCCAGGCGGTACCGGCAATGTCGATATGGGCCCAAGGGGTTTCTCCAACATAACGACGCAAAAATTGCGCCGCCGTGATGGACCCGGCCCCGCGGCCGCCAATGTTCTTCATATCGGCGTATTTGCTGTCGATCAGCTTGTCATAGCCAGCCCCCAGCGGTAGCCGCCATACCGGTTCGCCAGAGGCTTTGCCTGCCGCATCCAATGCACTGGCCAGGGCATCATCATTGGAGAACAAGCCCGCGTTTTCATGACCCAGCGCAATGATAATCGCCCCGGTAAGCGTTGCAAAGTCAATGATTTGTTTGGGTTTATAGCGCAAACCATACCAAAGCGCATCGACCAGAACCAAGCGTCCTTCGGCGTCGGTGTTTTGCACTTCGATGGTTTGGCCATCGGCCGAAGTGATAATATCGCCGGGGCGCGTGGCCGCCGCATCGGGCATGTTTTCCACCAGGCCGATAATGCCAATAACATTGGCGCGGGCCTTGCGCCCGGCCAACGCCCGCATGATACCGGTGACCGCGGCGGCGCCCCCCATATCGCCTTTCATGTCCCACATGCCGGCCCCGGGTTTGAGCGAGATACCACCGGTATCAAAGCACACGCCCTTGCCAACCAGCACCAAAGGAGCCTCTTTACGATCTTCGGCACCAAACCAGGACATCACCGCCAGTTTGGAGCCATAATTGGATCCCTGACCAACGCTGAGCAATGCATTCATGCCCAGCTTCTTCATGTCTTTTTCGTCAAGAATTTGTACTTCCAGGCCAAACTCTTCCAGTTCCTGCGCCCGTTTGGCAAAGGCCTCGGGGTGCAGCACATTGGCTGGCTCGGAGACCAGATCACGGGCCAGGCAAACGCCCTCGGCCGTTTCGCTCAGCGGCGCAAAAGCAGCCTTGGCAGCAGCCGAATCACTGCAAATTACGCGAATGGCGGTAATGGAGGGCTTTTTATCGTCTTTCAGGGTGGTGCGGTACTTGTCAAAACGATAGGCCGCCAGCAAGGCCCCAAAGGCAGCGCGGGCCGAGGCCGGAGCATCCAGATCACGCTGATCAAACACCAGGGTTTTGGCCCCCGAGCACAGAACCGCCTGCATGGCACGGGCACCATAGGCCTCCCAGCCCAAAACGTCGGCGGCATCACGATCCCCCATGCCGCCAAGCACAACTGCCTGAGCCTTCACGCCAGAAGGTGCATTAATTACAAGAACTTGCCCGGACTTTCCGGTAAAGCGCGAACCTTTCTGAGACCGGCTTATGGTGCCATCACTGGCTTCGTCCAACGCGTCGGCACCGACGCTATGGCGATTATCCGCAAAGACAGGCACGACCACCGCGCCTTCGTATTTGTCAGAACTGGTAAACTCGACTTTCATCATTTTTCTACCCCATGATATTTTGCACAAACCTAGGGCTTTCACCCCTAAACGCAAGCTTCGCTATACAGGCCTTGTGCTCTTCGCCTCCACGCCATATCAGCAAGAGTGAACAGTTTTTATGGTGGGGACATGCCAGCGGCCTTCATGCCGTTGGTCAGAGAGGTTTTCGAATAGAATGAAAACGCTGCAAAGCTATTTCATCCGTGAGACCTTCCGCCCCTTTGTGGTGACCACGCTGGTGCTGAGCGCCCTGGCCCTGCTGACCCAGAGTCTGGCCGCGCTGGACATAATTGTTGATGACCGGGCCAGCCTGCTTGCCTATATCCAGATTACCCTGTTGGCGCTGCCGCAACTGATTTCCATCATTTTGCCCTTCGCGCTGTTTATCTCGGTTGGCTATGCGGTTCAGCGCCTGCACACCGACAATGAATTTATGGTGGCCTTTGCGGGGGGCATGACACGATGGGCCGTGATTGCACCGGTCATGCGCATTGCGGTGTTGGCGGTATTGCTGAACTTGGTGGTCAACACCTGGGTGCAACCCACCGCCTACAAGGCCATGCGAGAAACCATCTATAAGGTACGTTCCGATATTGCCTCATCCATTGTTCGGCCAGGAGAATTTGTTACCCCGGCCCTGAATTTGACGATTTTTGCGCGCGAGGTGCAAAACGGGGTTCTGAGCGATGTGATGATCCATGATGGGCGGAACCATAAAAAGCCGCTGACCTATTTTGCCAAATCAGGCGTTTTTATGCAGGTCAATCAGAACCCGGCCTTGTCATTGACCAATGTGACCCGACAAAGCATTGGCGAAGATGGAGCCCTGGAAATACTGGAATTTACCCGTACCACCTTTGAACTTCGCGGCGTGATCAAGCCCCAGGGGGCCTTGCTGTACAAGCGTTCTGACCGCTATCTGGGCGAGCTGTTTCACCCGGACCCCACCAATTACTGGGATCGGGAAAACGCCAATGCCTTGCTGGCCGAAGGGCATTATCGCCTGTCCGCACCGCTTTACAATCTGGCTTTTGCGCTGATGGCACTGGCGGCGCTGCTGGGCGGTGATTACAGCCGTATGGGCTATGGACGACGACTGATTGTGGCCGGCACCCTGGCCTTGCTGGTCCGCCTTACTGGGGTTTCGCTGGAAGCGGCCGCAACAGAAATCCCCGCCCTGAACCCCTTGCAATATGCCTTGCCATTGGTGGTCAGCATGGTGTGCTTATGGCTGACGTTGAGCACCGGGCGTTTGCGTAAACCATTGGGGCGTTTAGCGGTTTCATGATTCGTTTGCTGTTCAGATATTTGTTCCGTGAAATATTCAAAGGCATTTTGCTGGCTGCCAGCATTGTTGGTTCGCTGGTCTTTGTGGTTGATTATGTTGAGTTATCCCGGCGCATGGATGACCAACCCAATATCAACTCGTTACAGATACTCAATCTGACCTTGCTGAAAATGCCGGGCATGATCGAGCAAACCCTGCCCTTTATTGTATTGTTCGGGGTGATGTGGGTGATGTTTCGCCTAAACCGGCGCAGCGAACTGGTGGCCATGCGGGCGGCCTCGATGTCGGCCTGGCAATTTGCCTTGCCGGCGGTTCTGATTGCGCTGTTTTTAGGCGTGTTGGGAACAACCGTGTTGAACCCGTTGGCGGCACGAATGAACGCCCAGTTCGAGCGCAACCGCATTGCCCTTTTGGATGCAGGAGAGGCGCAAAGCAAAGGCACCAACAAGGCGGTCTGGTTTCGCGAGGCGGTCGACGAAGGCATTGTGGTAATCCGGGCGGGCAATGTGATTCCCCAAACCGCCACCTTGTTTGACCTCACTTTCTTTTATTACACGATCTCAGAGGATCAGCCCCCGGTGGTGCAACACCGCATCGATGCCAAAAAGGCCGTTTTACAGCCCGGGTTCTGGCAATTAGAGGATGCCACGGACCGGTCGCGTTATAACGATACCAAACACTATCAAACCCTGGCTTTGCCGACCAAAATTGCACCATCAGCGCTATTGAGTGATTCGGTCCGGGCCGCCAATTTTTCTATCTATGCACTGCCGGCCTTGATCGCAGACTCCAAAAAAGCCGGCTTTGGCGTGCGTAAATACCAATTGCAAATGCACCAATTATTGTCTCTGCCAATAACCCTGGCGGCCATGGCGCTGATCGGGGCTGCCTTCTCTTTTAAACTGGTACGGTTGGGAGGGTCCTTGCGTCTGGCCCTGACGGCAGGGGCGGCGGGTTTTGCGCTCTATTTTGCCAGTGACCTGTTGCAAACCCTGGGGGCGACACAGGTTTTACCCCCCATGGTCGCCATCTGGGCGGCCCCGGTTTTTGTTTTTTTTGCAGGCCTGGCCCGCATAACCATTTTGGAAGATGGGTGAGAAACAGCGATCAACCATGGACGGCATCATACGCTTCGTTTATGAAATCGCCTGGATTGTCAGGGACACGATGGCCCGGGAAAGGCAAGACGGCCTGTGCCCTCATCGCACAGTATTTTGGATTGGACACAGAGGACACATCAAACCGGCCATGAAACAGTTTCCACCCTGCGTTTATAGATTACTTGCTGTTGTGCTGGGCACATTGGTATTTTCACAAAATGCCTTTGCGCAAGAAAAGACAGATGATGCCGCCAAAGAACAACAACCGGTTCTGTTACAAGCCAACGAGCTGATCGATGATGCCGAGCATGACCGTTATATCGCGCGCGGCAATGTAGAAGCCCATTTTGAAGGTCGGATTCTCAAGGCCGACACCCTCTATTATTACCAGAAAAGCAAACGTATTCATGCCATTGGTTCGGTTGTGGTGGTTGATAAGGATGGCACCGTTGAATTTGCCGATGAAATGGAGCTTAGCGATGATCTGAGCTCGGCGGTGGCTTTGGCATTTTTTGCCCGCCTGGCCAACAGTGCCACCATTGGTGCCACCAAGGCCACCCATTCCAAGGATGGGGCCCGCAATACACTGACCAATGCCTTTTACACGGCCTGCAAGGCCTGCGCCGGTAAGGATGGCCAGGGATCGCACAAGCCGACCTGGCGGCTGCGCGCCCGCAAAGTGGTGCAAAACCAGGAAACCAAAATGATCAATTACCGTGATGCGGTTCTTGAGGTTAAAGGGGTTCCGGTTTTTTACTCCCCCAATTTTTCGCATCCGGACCCCGAAGCCGGACGCCGTTCAGGATTGTTGTTTCCCCAGGTCCGCCAATCAGGCAAATACGGGTTTTCATATGAACAGCCCTATTATCAAGTCCTTGGCCCCTATGCCGATATCACCTTGACCCCCCGCGTGTTTACCAAGGTCAATCCGCTGGTCATGGGCGAGTTTCGCCAAAATTTCCATGCCGGGCAGGTTCGGGTGGATGGCAGTCTGACCTATGAACAGGATTTTGATGGCCGGGGCACCAAATTTGGCAAAACCGAATTCCGGGGCCATGTATTCGCCGAAGGAAATTTCAAAATCTCCGACCAATGGCAATGGGGTTTTGGCGCCGCCGCGGTTTCTGATGACCTGTTTTTACGTCGTTATGACATTCAGGGCGAAACCACGACACGGGGGATTTACCGCACCAATTCACGTCGCCTGAACAACCAGATTTATGCCCAGGGCCAAAGTGAGCGCTTTTTTGCCCAGGCCGGCACCATTCGCTTTCAGGGTTTGCGGGCCGG
Source organism: Robiginitomaculum sp. (assembly GCA_030949705.1). Classification (GTDB taxonomy): domain Bacteria; phylum Pseudomonadota; class Alphaproteobacteria; order Caulobacterales; family Maricaulaceae; genus Robiginitomaculum_B. The sequence goes on from JAUZSF010000017.1 coordinate 131,210, forward strand.
AGATGTGGACGACAAATTCCCCATCGTCGGCCCCTTGTTTGATTTGCGGCGCCATATTGATGATCCGTTCTTTGGTGGCAATATGATGTTACGAGCCAACACGGTGGCCCTGACGCGCATTGATGGCACGGACAGCCGCCGCGCCTCGCTGTCGCTGGACTGGTCCCGTCGGCTGGTATCCCGCTCTGGCATGATCTTGCGTCCCTTCGCCCAGGGCCGAACCGATTTGTACCAAATCCACAATCCGGACTTCTTTGCGGATCTAGGCTCGAAAAACCGCTCTTTGGCACGGGCTTTGGGGGTGGTTGGTGCTGATCTGCGCTGGCCGTTTTTCCGCCCGGGCCGCAATGTCAGCTGGACGATTGAACCACTGGTCCAACTGGCGGCCAGCCCCAATGGCGATGGTGCCGGCAGCTATACCAGCTTTAGCACGGACCCCAATGGCAATGTTGTGGGTACCCTGAAAGCCATCATCCCCAATGAAGACAGCATTGCCGTAGAATTTGACGGTACCAGCCTGTTTTCCACCAACCGCTTTTCCGGTTTTGACCGGTGGGAAGGTGGACTGCGCGCCAATATTGGCGGCCAGGTTACCGGGCGATGGGGCAAAAGCGGCGAAGTTTCCTTGCTGGCGGGGCAAACGCTTCGGTCCCGCCTCAATACGGATTTTACCCAGGCATCCGGCCTGCGGGGGAAAACATCTGATTATGTCAGCACCTTTTCCATTTCCCCCGGGCCGACGCTCAAACTGCGCGCCCACGCCCGTTTCGACAAGAATGATTTCAGCGTCAAACGCATAGAAACCAATGTCGCGGTAAGGATGCGCCGGGATCAACTGGGGCCATTGGGCAAAGTCGTCCATGGCCTTAGCGCCTCGGTGGGCTATTTGAACTTTGATGATGCCATTGCCTCTGGTCGCCCAACCCAGGAAATTCGTGGACGGGCAACGGTGGGGATCAGCCGCCACTGGTCAATCACCGGCAATGCTACCCGGGATCTGGATGCCAAGCGCGCCCGTGGCGTAGGCATTGGCCTGATCTACAAGGACGACTGCTCAAGTCTGGAAATCACCTATCGCAACAACAATACGTCTGATCGCACCCTGACCCCCAATGCGTCGGTTGGCATTCGCTTTACGCTGGTCACCCTGGGCTCATTTGGGTCAAATTAGCGCAAAAGACCGGTTTGCAGATCGAGGATTGTCACCTGGCTGATGGCCTGGGTTCCGGTTTAGCGGCCGTCGGCAATGGGGTGCAGTATCAGCGATTGCACTCCCTTCCCTTTCCAGTATGTTAGCCTAAATTTTGCCCATTTTTCTGGCTAGTCATATTCCTATGTTCGTGCGAAAACTGCTCACTATTTCCTTTATGCTTCTGGTGCTTGCCGGCACAGGGCAATCTTCGGCTCTGGCACAAGTTGCCGAAGGCGTTGCGGCGGTTGTCAATGACGAGGTGATTTCTACTTTCGACGTACGACAGCGTATGCGTATGATCATCTCTTCATCCCGGGTAAAGCCGGATGAGAAAACCCTTGCCCGCATACAACAACAGGCATTGCGCGGCTTGATTGACGAACGGTTGCAATTACAGGAATCCCAGAAATATGATATCAAGGTTGATCAGTCCGAGATTGATCAGGCAATCACCCGCATTGCCCGCCAGAACAATGTCACCCTTGAAGATGTCAAAAATGACCTACGTAAATCCGGGATTTCGCCAAGCACGCTGGAAAGCCAGATTCGTTCTGAAATTGCCTGGCAAATTCTGGTCAATGGCCGCTATAGCCAGCGGGTTCGAGTCAGCAATAACCAAATCGCCGAATCCAAAGCCCGTATGGAAGCGGCCCTGTCAAAGCCACAATATCTGATTTCTGAAGTTTTGCTGGAATCTCCCTCACCAGAGCAAGATCCGCTGATCTACCAAGGGGCACTTTCGCTGATTCAGCAAATGCGCGATGGCGCTCCATTTCAGGCCGTCGCCCAACAGTTTTCTGCAGCCCCTTCGGCCGCCCAAGGGGGCGATGTAGGCTGGATACACAAGGCCGATTTACCAGAAGAAATTCAGGCCGTTATTGACGAGATGAAGCCTGGCACCCTGTCTTCACCGATCAAGGTTCCCGGTGGCTATTACATTATTGCCCTTCGCGATAAAAAGGACGGTGGTGCCCCTATGGTGGTTGATTTCAGTCAAATCGTCGCCCCAGCCGGACAGAAGGACAAGCTGAACAGCTTTATGCGCAAGGTTAAGTCTTGCAAGGATGTAAAGAATATCAAAAAATCCATCCCCGGGGCCTTTTCCAATGCATTTGAAGAGGTCGCGCTCAGCGAATTGGCCCCCGCAGTTCGTGGCGTTCTGGAAAGTCTGCAGCCTGGCCAGTCCTCAAAACCGGTTGAAAGCCCACAAGGGTCCACTGTTTTTATGGTATGCGACAAGCACTATGCAGAAGGAGCCGGCATTCCCAGTGATGACCAGATCGCCGATCAATTGATCAGTACACGCCTGGCCATGCTGTCCCGGCGTTATCTGCGTGATCTGCGACGGGATTCAACGGTTGAAATCCGCAAATAAAAACAATACCTTGCCCATTGCACTCAGCATGGGTGACCCGGCGGGTATCGGCCCTGAGATCACGGCCCGGGCCTGGGCCAAACTGCATCAGGAAAGGATCAGCTTTTTCCTGATTGGCGACCTTGAACTGGCGCAGCAACAGGCCACACGGCTAGGCCTGCCCGCCCCCATCGCCATTTCGGATCCCCTACAAGCGATCCAGATCATGCCGTCGGCCATGCCGGTATTACCCCTGTCTTTGGCCGCCCCGGTTATGGCCGGATCGCCCGATACCGCCAATGCACCGATGGTAATTGCCTCTATTGAAAAAGCGGCGCACTTGGTAATGAACGGCCAGGCCAGCGCATTGGTGACCAACCCCATTGCCAAATCTGTGCTTTATGAAGCCGGGTTTGCGCACCCCGGCCATACCGAGTTTCTGGGTGAGTTGGCCAAAGAGGCCAAAGTATGGCCCCGGCCCCATGGCCCCATCATGATGCTGTGTGGCGGTGGCCTTCGGGTGGCGCTGGTCACGGTCCATATCCCCCTGCATCAGGTGCCCGGCACCTTGTCCAAAGACAATATCATGCAGGCTGCCCAGGTTTTACACCAGGCCCTGAAACGTGATTTTGGCCTTGAAAATCCGCGTCTTGCCTTATGCGGCCTGAACCCCCATGCGGGGGAAAACGGTACCATGGGCGAGGAGGAGTTGAAGATTATCAACCCGGCCGCCACGGACCTTCGCGCCCAGGGAATCAACATTACCGACGCCCAACCGGCCGATGCCCTGTTCCGCGAAGACGCGCGAGCCGGCTATGATGCGGTGCTGGCGCTTTATCATGACCAAGGGTTGATCCCGGTTAAAACCCTGGACTTTCATGGCGGTATCAATGCCACATTGGGCCTGCCCTTCATCCGGGTTTCCCCCGGATCATGGCACCGGCTTTGCCATTGCCGGGCAAGGCATTGCCCGCCCGGACAGCCTGATTGCCGCCCTGCGCGAAGCGGCCAGCATGAGTACGCACAGGCAAGCCCATGACCGCGCTTGAGGCCCTGCCCCCCGTTCAGGAGAGTTTAAAACAGGCCGGGCTGTGGGCCAACAAATCCCTGGGCCAGCATTTCCTGTTTGACCTGAATCTGACCCGCAAAATCGCCCGCACGGCCGGTGTTGAGCCTGGTGATCTGGTGGTCGAGGTCGGTCCCGGTCCCGGTGGCCTGACCCGCGCCTTGCTGGAAAGCGGAGCGGATGTCATCGCCATCGACAAGGACACCCGCTTTGCCCCGATTTTAGAGCGCATTGCCAAGGCCAGCGACCCGCGCCTTGAGGTCCATTACGAAGATGCCCTTCAAACAGATATGACCAAGTTTTCCAAGCCGGATCAGCCCCTTAAGGTGGTTTCAAATCTGCCATACAATGTCGGCACCGCCTTGTTGATCGACTGGCTTAGCACCAAGCCAGTGTTCTGGTCCTCGCTGACCTTGATGTTTCAAAAAGAGGTCGCCGAACGGGTGGTGGCCGCCCCCGGCACCTCTGCCTATGGACGCCTGGCGGTGTTATGCGCCGCCGTGGCCGATGCCCATATGATGTTTGGCGTACCCGCCGCCGCCTTTACCCCGCCCCCCCAAAGTGGATTCGGCGGTGGTACATCTCACCCCCAAACCGGAGCAAGATCGCTTTGATGACCTGGACGCCCTGGAACAGGTCACCCGGGCCGCCTTTGGCCAACGTCGCAAGATGCTGCGTGCCAGCCTTAAAGCACTCGCCAAGCCTGCGGGGCTGGAGATTACACGCTGGTTGACCGACGCCGAAGTGGCCCCCACAGACCGACCAGAAACCCTTATCCCCCAAAATTTCTTTGCCCTGGCGCAGATCTGGCGAAAAGCACAATCACAATAATTCTTTTATTTCATACCGTTATAAACAAACTACATCAAATGCCAGCCCCGGCCTTGCATTCATTTAGATAATTAGCTAATTATCTATTTATGAACAAGGTATTCAAAGCCCTCTCGGATCCGACGCGGCGGCGTGTCCTGCAACTCTTGCGGGACCGCCCCATGAGCGCCGGCGAACTGGCGGAACATTTCTCCGTCTCAAAACCCACCATGTCAGCCCATTTCGCTGTCTTGCGTGAGGCAGATCTGGTGGATGCCAGCAAAAACGGCAAATCCGTTATTTACCGGCTGAAGCTGTCGGTGCTGGAAGATGCCTTGCTGGCCTTTACCGGCGCCATTGGACTGGAACTGAAACCAGACGCCGCGCCGAACACAGAAAAGGAAACATCATGATCAATTCCAAAACTTTATCCGCCCTGGCACCTTGGATCACCCTCGGTGTGCTTGCGCTCAGCGTATGGAAATGGCTGCTGGATTCGCAATTTGGCAGCAATAGCTTCAATCTTGGCTTTCTGACTGGCTTTTTACCCATCGTCTGGATCGGCATTACCATCAAAAACCTTCAGGGACGCCTCAGCAAAACCGCGCATCTGGCACTGACCCGCAGCATCAGTCTGGCTGGTTTAATATTGGGCATACCACTTATTTTGGCGATTTTACAAAACTATCACCTCATTAATGGCGGCGTTCCCATTCGTTTGAATGCTTTGTTTTTTGGAGCCTTTATCATCATTATCGGCAATGCCATTCCCAAAGCTCTGGAGCCATTGGGGGAAAGCCAATGTTCGCCCGTGACCGAGCAAGCCTTAAAACGCTTTGGTGGCTGGATGTTCGTCATCGGTGGCCTTGGCTATGCATTTGTCTGGCTTATCCTACCCGTCCCCATGGCCAAAGACTGGGCGCTGCCCGTTTTGGCCTTGCCGCTCATGTTGCTGATCGCCCGCACCTTCATGGTCAGAGTGCGCCATACCCAGAGGTAACCCAGATCTAAATTGCACAATTTTATATCGAAAACCCAAGGCGGGGACAGGGTTGACCTATCCCCGCTTTTTCGAGGGACACATAGGGTAAAAAGGGATAAATGAGGGCATTTCAGGGTCCGTTTTTTCGCATTCAGGGGTATTTAAGGGGTAAGTGATGGGCGGCCCAGGGGTAAGGCATGACCCTCTTTGACCCTCAAACGTGTTATGCGGGGGACTTCTCCCTCACCTTATTCCTCTCCCACCCGGGAGAGGAAAGAGCTTGTTTCTATGCCGGTGCGATGCTTTTGGGATGGGGATAGGAAAACCTTGTCCCACAGGGGCATGGTTGGGGTATGATGTTTGCACTTCACCACCTCTGCCCTTGCCAGGCCTGTCCCGGCAATCCAGAGCAGCCTTAACCCAAGCCGGGATTTCTCCCTCTCCTTGGGGGAGAGGGCCGGGGTGAGGGGCTGGTGAAGCAAAGCCCGTGTTATGTCTTTAAGCCTATGCCCCCTCACCTTATTCCTCTCCCAATCGGGAGAGGAAAGAGATTGTCTCCATGTCGGTGCGATGCTTTTGGGGGTGAGGATAGGAAAACCTTGTCCCACAGGGGCATGGTTGGGGTATCGTATTGGTGTTGTCGCCCCTGTCATTGCCGGGCCTGTCCCGGCAATCCAAAGCAGGATTAATGCAAAACCCGATTACCCGGATAAACCGGACAATGACAGATCGTGCATTCATACTTCGAGGCTCGGCTTCGCCTCGCACCTCAGTATGAGGTCAGTATTTTATTCTCTGCTTCACCTTGAGGGATTTGCCAGGGAAATTGTCTCAAAGGGCAAAGGATGAAAGAGAAAAGGAAAAAACTAAAAGGGCTGGATCAGATTACGCACAAAATCATTCAGCCATGGCTGGCGTTTACGCAAACGCCGCTCAGCAGCCAATATGGCGCGCAGATCGTTCATGGATTGGTCCACGTCTTCATTGACGATGACATAATGATATTCGCCCCAATGGCTGATTTCATCGCGGGCGCGGTTCATCCGCTCTTCGATGACGCCATTGCTGTCCTGATCGCGTTTGCGCAGGCGCGCTTCCAGTTCTTCCAAAGACGGCGGCAAGATGAAAACTTTCACCAGATCGCTGGCGGCGGCCTGTTTCAGCTGTTGCGCCCCCTGCCAGTCAATATCAAAAAGGACGTCGCGGCCCTCTTCCAGTGCTTTTTCGACGGCCGCCCGGGGGGTGCCGTAAAACGCACCAAAGACCTCGGCCCATTCCAGAAATTCATCGTTTTCTGCCATTTGGCGGAATTTGGCTTCGTCGAGGAAATAATAATGCTTGCCATCCACTTCGCCGGGCCGCGGCGCGCGGGTGGTGGCCGAGATGGAAAGTTCCATATCTTTATATTCACTGAGCAGTTGGCGGCTGAGCACGGTTTTACCGGCACCAGAGGGGCCGGACAGGATCAACATTAATCCGCGACGGGGGCGTTCCTTATTCAACATTGGCGGCTTGCTCCCGTACCTGATCAATCTTGGTTTTGAGCGCCAGACCGATCTCGGTCAAGGTCATGTCAGAAGATTTGGAACATAAAGTATTGGCTTCACGGTTAAATTCCTGTGCCAGAAACTCCAGTTTTCGCCCCACCGGGCCAACTACGTTCAATAGCGCCCGTCCCGCCCCGATATGGGCACTAAGGCGGTCCAGTTCTTCACGAACATCGGCCTTTACTGCCATCAAAGCGGCCTCTTGGGCCAGCCGGTCCGCATCAAATTCCGCCCCCGCCAGCAAGGCGTTGAGCTGCTCAGACAATCTGGCCTTGATGGCCGCCGACTGGGCGCTGTCACAGGAGCGAGCCTGCGCGACCAACGCTTCGATTTCATCCAGCGCCGCCCCGATAACCAGCGCGGTTTGCATCCCTTCGGCGGCACGGGCATCGCCAAGGGCGTTCAACAGTGGCTCAATCCCCTCGCTCATGGCGCCCTCAATCGCACTCAGCAAAGTCGGATCATCACCAAGGCGCGGCACATCCAGAACGCCGCGCACCCCCAACAGACCATCAACACGAGCGGGGCGGGCCAGCCCGTCATCCACCAATGGCTGCAAGGCCATTACCAGATGGCGGGCCACATCCTCGTGCACCACCAGATCCTGGCTTTCCTGACCCCGTTGATATTGCAAATTGATCTGGATATTACCGCGACTGAACGCAGCCTTGGTGGCATTGCGGACCAGCGTTTCCAGGCCTTCAAAGCCACCTGGGATCCGCAAGCGCACGTCCAACCCGCGACCATTGACGCTGCGCGCTTCCCAGGCCCAGGTCCACCCTTCGTGCGCCCCTTCGATGCGGGCAAAGCCGGTCATGCTGGATATGGTCATTTTCTGGCCCGGTCCCTTTTGCGCTGGCGCTCCACTTTGCGCCAATGGGCAACATTGCGTAAATGCGCCCGATAGGTCGATGCAAATACATGACCACCTATGCCATTGGCAACAAAATACAAATCCTTGGTCTGGGCCGGATGGGCCACCGCCAAAATGGCATCCCGGCCGGGATTGCAAATCGGCGTCGGCGGCAAGCCATCAATCTGATAGGTGTTCCAGGCGGTCTTGCGGTCAATCTCTGAGCGCCGGAGCCCCCGCCCCAGCGGTATCCCGCCATTAATGCCATACAAAATGGTCGGGTCGCTTTCCAACCGCATGCGACGGCGCAAACGATTGACAAAAACCGCGGCCACTTGCGGACGCTCGGCCGCAATGCCGGTTTCCTTTTCCACGATGGAGGCCAGAATCAGCATGTCTTTCTTGCTGGCCAAGGGCAGGTTCGGATCGCGCCCTTCCCAGGCCTGATCCAATACTTTCTGCATATCGTTCTGCATGCGCGCCAACAAGACATTGCGGTCTGTCCCCCGGGTGACGGCATAGGTTTCAGGCAATAGCGAACCTTCAGGGGGCACCTCCGTTATTTCGCCACTTAATACCGGGCTGGCGCGAACAATCTCTATGATTTCGCGAACCGTTCGTCCTTCGGGCACGGTCACCGCATGCTGGACGATCTTGCCACTTTGCAAGAGCGCAAAAATATCATTGATGCTGGCACGCGGTGTAATGCGATATTCACCGGCTTTCAGGGTGACATCCCCGCCTGCCAGTTTGGATTTGATACGAAAGAGTTGCGCCTTGGTTATCAGGCCCTCGGCCTCGAGTTGCCGGGCGATGCTCCCGGCCCCGCTGCCGGGGTTAACGGTAAAGGTTTTTGCCACCAAAGACGGGCCGGGCGCCGCCATGGCCTTGATGACTTTTTCCTGCCAGATCAGCCAGCCGCCGGCCACCACGGCCATGACAAAAATCAGAAAAAAAAGAGCGACAAGCCCATAGAGCCGCCCCTTGCCCGGCGTTTTAACTGGCTTTTGGTCAGCGCCGTCCTGTGGTTTGTCCTGGGCAGGTGTCTGGTCTTTGCTCACGGGTAGGCGGTCAGCACCAGAGACGCATTGGTGCCCCCAAAGCCAAAGGAATTGCTCAATGCCGCGCGCACCGGGCGTTTGACCGCCTTGTGTGGTGCCAGATTGATTTTGGTTTCCACCGATGGATTATCGAGATTCAGCGTCGGTGGGCAAACCCCGTCGCGAATGGCCAGGGCGCAAAACGCCGCCTCGACCGCCCCGGCGGCCCCCAGCAAATGCCCGATGGAGGATTTGGTGGATGACATCACCAGATTGGCAGCCTCATCGCCAAACATCCGTTCGACTGCTTTTAGCTCGATCTCATCGCCCAGCGGCGTCGAGGTGCCATGGGCATTGACGTAATCAATATCTTTGGGTTCCAGCCCTGCATGCTTCATCGCCATTTTCATGGACCGGTAACCGCCATTGCCATCAGGGGCCGGTGCGGTGATGTGATAGGCATCCCCCGAAAGGCCATACCCCTTGACCTCGGCAATGATATTGGCGCCGCGGGCCAGCGCATGTTCCAGCTCTTCCAGAACGAATATGCCTGCGCCCTCGCCCATGACAAAGCCATCACGGTCCGCATCCCAGGGGCGGGATGCCTTTTCCGGATGGTCATTATTGGCGGTTGATAGCGCGCGGGAGGCGGCAAAACAGCCAATGCCAAGACGACAGATGGCCGCTTCGGCGCCGCCGGCCACCATCACATCGGCATCGCCGCGGCGTATAAATTCGGCCGCATCGCCAATGGCGTGCGCCCCCGTCGAACAGGCCGTGACCACGGAATGGTTTGGCCCCTTGAACCCATACCGCATGGAGACCTGGCCCGACGCCAGATTGATCAGCATGGAGGGCACCACAAACGGGCTGAGACGACGGGCGCCGCGCTCATGTATGGTAAGCGAGGCCTCGTAAACGGTTTGCAAGCCGCCAATACCGGACCCGATCAGCACGCCGGTGCGCTCGCGCGCCTCTTCGTCTTCGGGGGTCCATCCGGCCATGGCGATGGCCTCGTCCGCCGCCGCAATACCATAAAGGATAAATTCGTCCACGCGTTTGCGATCGCGTGCCGACATGACCGTATCGGGGTCAAACGCCCCTGCCTGCCCCTGGGCACCACCGCCGCGCCCATCAACACGCGGAACATAACCGGCAATCTTGCAGGTCAGATCCGACGTGTCGAAGTTTTCAATCGGGCCAATGCCTGATTGTCCGGCGATCAACGCCTTCCACGACGGCTCAACACCTGCCCCCAATGGGGTAATCAGGCCCAAGCCAGTAATGACTATGCGTCGCTCACCCATCAGGAAAACCTGCTAAAAGGCTCAGCCGGTTTTTTCAGAGATGAATTTAACCGCATCACCAACTTTTTGGATGTGTTCGGCCGCATCATCAGGAATTTCAATGTCGAATTCTTCTTCAAAGGCCATGACCAGCTCGACATTGTCGAGAGAGTCAGCACCAAGGTCGTCAATAAAGCTGGCGCTTTCTGTGACCTTGCTTTCTTCCACGTCCAGGTGCTCGATAACGATCTTTTTTACGCGATCCAAAATGTCTGACATGCTAGTGCCCTTCTTCTGTTTTTTGGCTTCTATATTACGCTACCCGTTAAGGGCGCATGAGTTGATTACCCACATTTGTTGCGGCTGCGGGGACGCCTATCACACTTTTCTTTGCCGCGCCAAGCACCTGCATGAAAAAACCACGCAGATTCTATGGTCTAGAACATCGCCATACCGCCATTCACATGCAAGGTTTGGCCGGTGACATAGCCTGCTTCATCCGAGGCCAGATACACCGCCGCGGCGGCGATATCGCTGCCCTGGCCCAGTTTTCCAGCCGGAATGGTGGCTAAAATGGCCTCGCGTTGCTTGTCATTCAGCGCGTCCGTCATTGGCGAGGTAATAAATCCCGGGGCAATACAATTTGCCGTGATATTGCGTTTGGCCGTCTCCGCCGCAATGGCCTTGGTAAAGCCGATCATGCCCGCTTTGGAGGCGGCATAATTGGCCTGGCCCGGATTGCCGGTCATCCCGACAATGGAGGTAATGCCGATAATGCGGCCCCAACGGCCTTTCATCATACCACGCATGGCGGCGCGGGTGAGGCGAAAATAGGCCTCCAGATTAACCTTGAGAACAAAGTCCCAATCTTCGTCCTTCATCCGCATCAACAGGCCATCACGAGTCACCCCGGCATTGGAAACCAGTATATCCAGCCCGCCCAGTGCCTCGGTTACGCGTCCCGGCAGGGCATCTACACTGTCGGCATCACTTAAATTGGCCGGCAATACCGCCACACGACCCCCGCCCAGCTCCGCGGCCAGTTCATCCAGTTTTTCCGCCCGGGTGCCCGACAGTGCCACACTGGCCCCGGCCCCGTGCAAAGCACGGGCAATATCGCCGCCCAGCCCGCCGGTAGCCCCGGTGACCAGCGCCCGTTTACCACTTAAGTCAAACATAGAGGATCAGCCCTTATTCCTGTTCGCCAGCATTAAATGCCTGTGCAAAGTCTTTGATTGATTCGGGAGAATTCAGGGCCACGCCCTTTGAGTCTTTGGAAATGCGCCGCACCAGCAAGGTCAGCACTTTGCCGGCCCCCGGCTCGACAAACGTATCAACACCATTGCCAACCATCCAGCTGATCCCCTGGCGCCAGTGCACCCGGCCAGTAATCTGTTCGACCAGCAAACGGCGAATGGTTTGCGGGTTGATGGTGGGGGCCGCCGCAATATTGGTCACCACCGGCACTTTTGGTGTCAGTATGGTTACATCGGCCAGCGCTTCTTCCATTTCCTGGGCCGCCGGTTCCATCATCGAAGAATGAAACGGTGCCGACACCGGCAGAATGACCGCCTTTTTGACACCATGATCCTTGGCCGCTGCCGCCGCAGCCTTGATCGCCTCGGTCGCGCCGGAAATCACCACCTGGCCCGGCGCATTATCATTGGCCAGTTCGCACACCCCATGGGCACTGCCCAGATTGCAAAGCTCGATCGCCTGTTCCTCGCTGGCACCCAAAAGCGCCGCCATGGTGCCCATGCCCACGGGCACGGCCCGTTGCATGGCCTGTCCACGATGGCGCAGCAGCGTCGCCGCATCGCCCAGCGTTAAGGCCCCGGCCGCAGCCAGCGCGGTATATTCGCCCAGCGAGTGCCCCGCCACATGAGAGGCGGCCTGAACATCAATACCATATTCATCCTTCAGCACCGCCATAACGGCCATGGAGGTGGCCATCAGCGCCGGCTGGGTGTTTTCGGTCAGGGTCAGGGCCTCTTGCGGTCCTTCCCAGATGAGTGTTGAAAGCGATTCGCCCAAGGCATCATCCACTTCGTCGAACACAGCCTTTGCCGAAGCAAACGTCTGTGCCAATTCCTTTCCCATGCCCACGACCTGACTGCCCTGTCCGGGAAAGGTGAAAGCGATTGCCATGCAAATACCCCATGGTTGTTAAGCCAGCGCTCAGCGTTATAGCAAATCTGCGCCGGTGTGAATATGCCAACATGGCGCAGTGCATATGCGTTTTGTGTTCCCATGGCCCTTGCCAGCGAAGACTTTCTCCCTATAGTGCGCCGCTTTATTGGACGCGGTCTTTTTTGCGCAAAAAGCTGGCACAGGGCCGGTTTTGCAAACAAGAGCCACCGTGATGCGGAACATACCCTGTCCGCGATCACGCCGCCCCAGAACAAAGGGAAGCTTATGCCTTTATACGAACACGTCCTTATTGCGCGTCAGGATATATCCTCGACCGAAGTGGACAACATTACCGATGGACTGAAATCCTTCATCGAAGACAATGGCGGCAAGGTCGCCAAGGTCGAATATTGGGGCCTGCGCTCCATGGCCTATCGCATGAACAAGAACCGCAAGGGCCATTATGCCCTCCTGAACATTGAGGCCCCGGCTGAAGTGGTACAGGAAATGGAACGTCAATTGCGCATTAATGAAGACATTCTGCGCTCGCTGACCATCCGCGTGGACGAATTCAGCGAAGACCCATCACCCATCCTGGTTAAGCGCGAAGAGCGCAAACGTCGCCACGAAAGATATTAGGAGGCTTATTATGTCGATCAAGACAAACATTACCAACCTGCCTTCGCGTCGGCCGTTTGCCCGCCGCCGCAAGGTCTGTCCGTTTTCTTCGGATAAATCCCCGAAGATTGATTATAAAGACCCCAAATTGCTGCAACGCTATATGTCCGAACGCGGCAAGATTGTGCCCTCACGGATCACTGCGGTCTCCATCAAAAAGCAACGCCAACTGTCGCGCGCCATCAAACGCGCCCGGTTTTTGGGCCTGTTGCCTTACGCTGTGAAATAGGGGAACGATCATGGAAATTGTTCTTCTGGAACGTGTTGAAAAGCTGGGCTCGATCGGTGACGTGGTCACCGTCAAAGACGGCTTTGCCCGCAACTTCCTGTTGCCGCAAGGCAAGGCATTGCGCGCCAACAAAGCCAATATCGAACGTTTTGAGCGCGAACGCGAAGCCATCGAGGCCCGCAACGCCGAAAAACGCGAACAGGCGGAAACCGCCGGCAAGGCCCTGGATGGCAAGAAATTCATGCTGATCCGTCAGGCCGGCGAAACCGGCCATTTGTATGGGTCCGTATCGGCCAAAGATATTGCCGAAGTGGTTGGCGATGGCATTTCCCGCTCTCAAGTTGTGCTGCACAGCCCCATCAAGGCCGTTGGCATTCACGATGTGCGCATTAATCTGCACCCCGAAGTGTTTGTCACCATCGGGATTAATGTGGCCCGCACCGCCGACGAAGGCGAGCGCCAGGCCAGAGGCGAAAATGTTATCGATTCGGCCCGTGATAAAGATCGTGCCGCCGATAAGGAAATGGCCGAAGATCAGGCCGCGGCCATGTTCGACCCCGATGCGGACATCGAACTGGAAGCCACCGACAAAGGCGACGAAGACGCCAGTGCCGATGATGCTGTCAAAGCCGAAGAAGCCAACGAAGACTGATTTTCGTCTTTAGCGAAACATAAGAAAGCGGGTCCCTCGGGGCCCGCTTTTTTTTGTGCCTGCCAACCCAAGCCCCGCTAACTCTCGTCATCTTACGGTTGGCCGGAGTATCCATTGGGAAGTTGTACTTACCTACCATGCATATGCCCCCTCAAGCCGCATCCAGACGTTTCAGGCCCTTCGTCAGATCGGCATTATTTTTGCGAATTTGCGCAAGGTCATAGGCATTTTGCATGCGCAGCCAGTGATCCGCCGTCAGGCCTAAAACCGCTTCCAGCCTAACCGCCATTTCAGAAGAAATCGCGCATTCACCGCGCATAATGCGGTAAAGTTGAGACCTGGTTACGCCAAGCGCCTCTGCGCCTTTGGCAACGGAAACGCCAAGTTCTTCCAGATCAGCCTTGATTAACTGCCCCGGATGGGCCGGTGAGTGCATAACCATAATAACAGTCCTTCCTGTTTAGGATCAGTGATAATCAACAAAATCCAAGTCATAAACATTGCCATTTGTGAAACTGAATACAATGCGCCAATTTGCTCTGACCGTGACAGACCATTCCCCTTTTCGATTACCCGTTAACTTATGCAATCTAAGAGCGGGGCGATCCAACGCCTCGACATCCCGAGCCTCATCAAGAATAGTCATAATCCTGATGATTTTGGCGATCATATCCGCAGGCAGTTTGCTGCGATCACCCTTCTCGTAAAACAGCTTCAAGCCCTTATGTTTAATCGTCTTGATCATCGCCGGTTATCATTTATGTATGTGCACAGTCGCACCACATGCGACATTTGTCAAGACTAACCAATATATACAAACAAACTTTCTTCCCCGATTTTCACAAATTGCCCACAGTCGATCAACGGTTTTTTTCACAGCTTACCCACAGCTTGTTCCCAAATAAAATCCGGGCGGGTTTTTACAAAATTAAAAATTAGATGTGAACAACACCAAAAGTGAGAAAAATGCCTCTCGCCGCGCCAGCGCTGCTGCGCTACAAATGCCCTATGGCTCATGACGACAACATCCCCCCTGAGACCCCCGAGGTTACCGCTGCGCCGCATAATATTGAGGCGGAACAGGCCCTTCTTGGTGCCCTGCTGATTGATAACGAAATATATTTTCGCGCCGCCGATTATCTGAAGGCCGACCATTTTTACGATCCGGTGCATGGGCAGATTTTTGATGCCATCGCCAAAACCATTGGCAAGGGATTGCTGGCCGATGCCATCAGCCTGAAAACCACGCTGGAACACCATGAGGGTCTGGCGCAAATTGGCGGCATCGAATATCTGGCACGCCTGCTGAGCGAGGCCGCCAGCACGGCCAATGCGCCCGAATATGCGCGGCTGGTCTATGACCTTTCCTTGCGCCGCGATTTGATGCGCATTGGCGACAGCATCCTCAAAGAAGCCGTGGACCCGGTGGAACCAAAATCCGGCCCCGAACTGATCGAGGATGCCGAACAGCTTTTGTTCAGCCTGGCCGAAACCGGGGGCATTTCGCGGGGCTTTCGCCCCTTTAACGAGGCCCTGTCTGAAAGCATGGAAATGGCGGCCGCCGCGCACAAGCGCGAAGGCGGACTTTCCGGTCTGGCCACGGGGTTGACGGATCTGGATCATAAGCTGGGCGGGCTGCACCGTTCTGACCTGATCATCATTGCCGGGCGCCCTTCCATGGGCAAAACGGCCCTGGCCACCAATATCGCCTTTCATGTGGCCAAAAACTACAAATACGAGGTCAAAGACGGGGTTCGTCATACCACCGACGGGGGGGTAGTGGCGTTTTTCTCCCTCGAAATGTCATCCGAACAATTGGCCACGCGCCTGATTGCCGAACATACCGGCATATCCTCGTCCACCATTCGCCGGGGTGAACTGGATGAAAATGATTTTGACAAATTGCTGGACGGGGCGGCGGCATTAAACGCCATTCCCTTGCACATTGACGATACCGGTGGCCTGCCAGTGGGGGCGCTGGCGGCGCGGGCGCGACGGTTAAAACGCACCTCCAAGGGGCTGGACCTGATTGTGGTGGATTATCTGCAATTGGTGACCGCCGAATCGCGCCGCTCGGACGGGCGGGTGCAAGAGGTGAGCGAGATCACCCAGCGGCTTAAATCACTGGCCAAAGAGTTGAACGTGCCGGTGATTGCGCTGTCGCAGCTTTCCAGGCAGGTAGAACAGCGCGAAGATAAAAAACCGCAACTTTCGGACCTGCGCGAATCCGGCTCGATTGAACAGGATGCCGACGTGGTGATGTTTGTGTATCGCGAGGCCTATTACCTGGGCCGCACCCAACCGCCCTATGGCACGCCGGAACATGCCGAATGGCAAGTCCAGATGAACGAGATACGACAACGCGCCGAAGTGATTATTGGCAAGCAACGCCACGGCCCCATTGGCAATGTCGACCTGTCGTTTATCGAAGAGCTGACCAAATTTGGCAATCTGGCCCCTGATGGCCGTTATGATGACAGTGCGCATTAAGGCCCTATCATGCACCTGACCCATGATCCCGACAGTCCGCCAGAAGATGAAATCACTTTTGCCGACTTTCTGAAGATCGATATCCGCATTGGCACCATCATCCGCGCCGAAAAATTCCCAGAGGCCCGCAAGCCCGCTTTCAAGCTGTTGATTGATTTTGGCCCGGGCGTAGGGGTTAAAAAGTCCTCGGCCCAGATTACAGAACATTATACCTGCAAGGATCTGGTGGGGCGACAGGTTTCAGCGGTCGTCAATTTTGCACCACGCCAGATCGGCAAATTCATGTCCGAAGTACTGACGTTGGGCTATGCGGATGATCAGGGGCGTATTGTTCTGGCCACTGTGGACCAAACCATGCCCAACGGGGCACGTCTGGCCTGAAACAGACCGCTGACTGGGCAAACTCACCGCCTTGTTTTAACGTAAAATCATGCCTACGATCCAGAATATTGATCGTATTGGAATATAAAATGAAAAAAAATATAATGATAAAGTTAAGTGCCTTTGCCGGTGTGTTGATTGCCATGAGCAGCCCGGCATTGGCTCAATATACACATCTTGAAGGTGGCGGCCCCAAATCTGCTTGCGAATGCTATGACAAGGCCTATCAGTTTGGCACCTATAATATGACCCCGGCCAATCATACCGGCGCCGAAACCACACAGTTCAAATGTGGTCTTAAAGGCTGGAAACAGGCCTTTGACGAGGGAAATCATGAAGGCAGAAAAACCTATCGTTTTGCCAAAGGCGATTATTCACAAAGCACTGGCGAAGGCCTGTGCCCTTACAATAATTACTAATGCCATAACAGCCTTGCCAATATCCCCTCATGAGTATTGACGCGCCCCTTCCCTCTTCACCGCGCCTGATGGTTGATCTGGATGCGGTACGATCCAATTATTTATTGATGGCGGCACGCGCCAACAACGCCGCCACCGGGGCGGCGGTCAAGGCCGATGCCTATGGCCTGGGCCTGGAAAAGATAGCCCCGGTATTGGCCAAGGCGGGCTGTAACAGCTTTTTTTGCGCCCATGTCAGCGAGGGCATGATCGCCCGTCAGGTTTTGGGCTATGACGTAGAAATCTTTATCCTGAATGGCGTGCAATTTGGCGAAGTGCCGCTTTTAAGGCAAAAGCATCTCATTCCCGTGCTCAGCACGTCCGAACATATCGCCCTGTGGCGCGAAGACGGCGAAAACGCTCCGGCGGCCCTGCATGTCGATACCGGTATGAACCGGCTGGGTCTGCCCTGGCATGAGGGTGTGCCGGACATGGTCAAGGGGTTGAACCTGACCCTGGTGATGAGCCATCTGGCCTGTGGCTCTGATCCTGCGCACCCCATGAACCAACAACAATTGGAGCGCTTTGCCGTTATCAAGGCGGCCTTTGCGGGGATGCGGGCCAGCCTGGCCAATTCGGCCGGTATTTTGCTGGGCGAAGCCTGGCATCATGACCTGACCCGGCCGGGCATTGCGCTTTATGGCGGGGCGCCGCTGGATGAGGGGGGGCCAAACCTGGCCCCCGTCGCCCATATCGAAGCCCCGGTTTTACAGGTAATCTCGTTGCGCCAAGGCCAAAGCGTTGGTTATGGCGCAGACTTTACCGCCCCAAAAGATATGATGGTGGCCACCGTGGCCATTGGCTATGCCGATGGACTGCGCCGCGATGCCAGCCCCGGCGGGTTTGGCCGTATCCATGACCAGAAAGTGCCGCTGATCGGCCGGGTCTCCATGGATTTAAGCACTTTTGATGTCAGTGACCTGACCAAGCCACCCAAACCCGGCGATCTGCTCTGCCTGCTGGGGAAAGATCTGCAAGCGCTTGCAATCGCCTCGGATACCTTGTCCTATGAGATCTTGACCGGGCTTGGCCCCCGTTTTGTCCGTGAATATAAAGGATGCGGTTCATGAACCCGCTTGCCATCATTGGTCGCACCCTCATCGCCCTTACCCGCGAAGCCGGTGCGATGAGTTTATTTGCCTGGCGCGGTGTTTCCGCCGCCCTTTCCCCACCCTGGTATTGGAGCCAGTTGGGGGCGCAATTTTTGCGCATTGGCTATTTCTCTTTGCCCGTTGTGGGCTTAACCGCAGTGTTTACCGGCGCGGCGCTGGCGCTGAACATCTATACCGGCGGGGCACGCTTTAATGCCGAACAATTTGTCCCCAACATTGTGGTGCTGGGCATCACTCGCGAACTGGGCCCGGTGCTGGCATCCCTGATGCTGGCCGGGCGGGTCAGTGCCGCCATGGCCGCCGAGATCGGGGCCATGCGCGTAACCGAACAGATCGACGCCCTGGAAACCCTTTCCACCGACCCGTTCCGCTTTCTGGTGGGGCCGCGCATTCTGGCCGCGGTCATCACCGTACCCATGCTGGTGCTGGTCGCCGATATTATCGGGGTGCTGGGCGGCTGGGCCGTATCCACACAGATTCTGGATTTCAACGGTGCCACCTATATCCGCAATACGGTTGATTTTGTCACCAGGTGGGATGTGGTCTCGGGCCTGATCAAGGCCGCCACCTTTGGCTTTATCATCGCGCTGATGGGCTGTTATCACGGCTACCGCTCCAAACGCGGGGCCCAGGGCGTAGGCCGGGCCACCACCAATGCAGTGGTCAGCGCCGCCATTTTGATCTTTGCCGCCAATTACGTTCTTACCACCTTGTTTGTCTGATATGTCCAAAACCGATTCTGATATAAAAATATCCATTCGCGACGTCCATAAATCCTTTGGCAGCAACCATGTGCTGCAAGGGGTGGATCTGGATGTCTGTCCCGGGCGCTCCATGGTGGTGATCGGCGGGTCTGGCACCGGCAAGTCCGTTTTGCTGAAATGCATATTGGGCCTGATTACGCCGGACAGTGGTTCCATCATTATTGATGGCAAACCGGTTACCCATTTGTCCGAACGCAAACGCGCCAAGGTGATGGCCAAATTTGGCATGTTGTTTCAGGGCGGCGCGCTGTTTGATTCGCTCTCGGTGTGGGAAAATGTGGCCTTTCGCCTGCTCTATGCCGATGGCGTTGGGCGTAAAGCCGCCAAACAACGCGCCGAAGCCGCGCTTAATCAGGTTAATCTGGGGGCCGAAGTGATGAACCTTAGCCCGGCGGAGCTGTCCGGTGGCATGCAAAAGCGCGTCGGCCTGGCCCGCGCCATTGTCGCCAAGCCTGAAATCCTGTTTTTTGACGAACCGACCACCGGGCTGGACCCCATTACCGCCGATGTGATCGATAATTTGATCCGCCGCCAGGTCACCGCCCTGGGGGCCACCGCCGTATCCATTACCCATGATATGGGCTCGGTGCGCAAAATCGCTGATGATGTGGCGATGATCCATGAGGGCAAAATCATCTGGCGCGGCCCGGTCAAGGATGTGGATAATTCCGGCAATGATTACGTTCAACAATTCGTAACCGGCAGCGAAGACGGCCCCATCAAGGTGCTGGCGCGTTAGCACAAGGACTATACCCGATTTTGTCATCACCCGGTTTATCCGGGTGATCCAGTGAGGAAATAATCCCCCTCATCCCTGAGCTTGTCGAAGGATGGATTGCGGGAACACGCCCGGCAATGACAGAAGGGAAATTTCAGAAATAAGTATTTTCCATTATCATCACTGCGGCCAGAGCCTGTACCAGCGTTGAGATGCATCGGTGTGGCGTATATTGCCCCTTGCCATCTCCCACAAATCATAATAGAACATATCATGAACTTTATGGGTATGATTCATCATGGTTAAACTTGCAAATCTGTTTGTCTGCCAGTCCTGTGGGGCCAGCTTTGGCAAATGGGCCGGGCGCTGTGAAAGCTGTGGCGGGTGGAATTCCCTGGTGGAAGAAACCGTGGATACGGGGCCATCCTCGACCAGGCCCAAGGCGCCTTCCAAATCCTCGCGCGGGGTGGCGTTTCACGATCTGCAAAGCGCCGAGCCGCCTTTGCCACGCATGCAAACGGCCATTGCGGAGTTTGACCGGGTATGCGGCGGCGGGGTGGTGCCGGGCTCGGCCCTGTTGATTGGTGGCGATCCGGGCATTGGCAAATCCACCCTGTTGTTACAGGCCGCCGCGGCGCTGGCCAAATCGGGTGCCAAAGTGGCCTATGTTTCTGGCGAAGAAGCCATAGACCAGATCCGCTCCCGGGCACGGCGTCTGGGGCTAGCCGATACCGATGTGATGCTGGCCACCGAAACCGCCCTGGGGCCGATCCTGGATGCGTTAAAGCGTGAAAAGCCGGATTTTGTGGTGATTGATTCCATCCAGACTTTGTGGAGCGACGCGCTGGCCGCCGCCCCCCGGCACGGTCAGCCAGGTGCGCGCCTGCGCGCAGGAGCTGACCCGCTTTGCCAAAAAACGCGGCTGTGCCATCGTGCTGGTCGGTCATGTCACCAAGGATGGACAGATTGCCGGGCCACGGGTGATCGAACATATGGTCGATAGCGTGCTTTATTTTGAGGGCGAGCGCGGGCATCAGTTTCGCATTTTGCGCGCGGTCAAAAACCGTTTTGGGCCAACGGACGAAATCGGTGTGTTTGAAATGTCGGATGCGGGCCTGCGCCAGGTGCCCAACCCGTCAGCCTTGTTTCTGGATGGCCGCGAAGACAATGCCAGCGGCACCGCGGTTTTTTGCCGGCCTGGAAGGCACCCGCCCGGTACTGACCGAAATTCAGGCCCTGGTGGCCCCCGCCGCCTTTGGCACGCCGCGCCGCGCCGTGGTGGGCTGGGACAATAGCCGCCTGGCCATGGTGCTGGCGGTGTTGGAAACCCGGTGCGGGTTTTCCTTTGGGGGCAAGGATGTGTATTTGAATGTGGCCGGCGGTCTTAAAATCTCGGAACCGGCAGCAGACATGGCGGTGGCGGCGGCGCTGGTGTCTTCGGCGCTGGACGTGCCTTTGCCGCCGAAGGCAGTGGTTTTTGGCGAAATTGCCTTGTCTGGCGACATTCGCCCGGTTTCGCGCATGGGGGCCCGCCTCAAGGAAGCCAACAAGCTGGGGTTTACCCGCGCAATCGGCCCCACCAGCGGTAATCAGCACGAAGCTGAGCGTAATTTTGGTTGCACCATTGCGAAAATGCGAAAATTGAGCGATCTTATAGATCTGATCGAACCTGGTGAATCGATCGCAGCCCGGGAGTAAGGGTTTGGATGGCAGCTCAGTAACCGCGTTTGATGCCTTTGCGCTTGGCCTATTGTTTTTGTCCGGCATATTGGCTCTGACCCGTGGCTTTGTTCGCGAAGCCCTGTCCATCACGGCGTTTGTCGTGGCGGCCATGGCCACCATTTTCACCTATCCGGTTTTCAAGATTCCCATGCGCGGCCTGATCACGCCGGGATGGGCCGCCGATGCGGTGACCATTACCGGCATTTTCATTCTGGTGTATATGGCCGTGACCCTGGTCACGCATCATTTCACCGAACGCCTGCGCGGGGGATCGGACGTAGGAACACTGGACCGCAGCGCCGGATTTTTGTTTGGCCTGGTGCGTGGCATGGCCTTACTTGGACTGGCGCTGATCCTGTTTAACCAGTTGACCCCGCGGGACCGCATGCCCGGCTGGCTGGTTAATGCGCGCCTGTACCCGGCCATCAATGCCACGGCACGGGCGCTACAGGCGCTGGCCCCCTCGTCGGCTCCGGTAAATGACCGCCCGGTAACCGCCGCCGCCGAGCCGGTAGGGCCGCGCAATGTCAAGCCCAAGGACATGAACCAAGGGTACAAGCGCACTGAGCGCCAAAGTCTTGATCAACTCATTTCCACCTCCACGGAAAACAATGCCGATCAACCAAGTTCGGACAATGGGGACAAATAGTGATGAACCGGGATATGCAGCAAAACTGGCCTTCCTTGCTGATTGACCCCCTGGATGACAAGCCCCGCGAGGAATGCGGGGTTTTTGGTGTCTATGGTCTGGAGGATGCCGCGCCGCTGACCGTTTTGGGCCTGCATGGCCTGCAACACCGGGGGCAGGAGGCATGCGGCATTGCCGTTTATGACGGCGCACATTTTCATTCCGAGCGCCATATGGGCCTGGTCAGCGATAATTTTGCCGGCCCGGATGTGGCCAAACGCCTGCCCGGCAAGGCGGCCATTGGACATGTGCGCTATTCCACCCAGGGCGAAACGGCCCTGCGCAATGTACAACCCCTTTATGCAGATCTGAAATCTGGCGGCTTTGCTGTGGCTCACAATGGCAATCTGACCAATGCCCGCGCCTTGCGCGAAACGCTGGTCACCGATGGGGCGATCTTTCAATCCACCTCGGATACCGAAGTGGTGTTGCAATTGGTGGCCCGTTCCCGGCGCACCCATCTGGTGCACCGCTTTATTGATGCCCTCAAAAAGATTGAAGGTGCCTATGCGCTGGTGGCGCTGACCAATAAAAAACTGATTGGCGCGCGCGACCCCTATGGGATTCGCCCACTGATCCTTGGCCGTCTGAATGGCGCGCCGGTGCTGGCCTCCGAGACCTGTGCGCTGGACATGATCGGCGCCAAGTTTGAACGCAATATAGAACCCGGTGAAGTGGTGGTGATTACCGAAGGTGGCATAGAAAGCCACCGTCCCTTTGCCAAAGTGCGCCCGCGTCCCTGTCTGTTTGAGTTTGTGTACTTTGCCCGCCCGGATTCCATTGTGGATGGCAAAAGCGTTTATGAGGTGCGCAAACGCATGGGCCAGCGTCTGGCCATTGAGCACCCTGCCGATGTGGATGTAATTGTGCCGGTGCCCGATTCGGGCGTGCCGGCGGCGTTGGGCTTTGCCCAGGGCGCCAATATCCCGTTCGAGCTGGGCATTATTCGTAACCATTATGTTGGCCGCACCTTTATTCAGCCCAGCCAGTCGGTACGCGATATGGGCGTGCGCCTGAAACATGCGGCCAACCGGGCGGTGCTGAAGGACAAACGGGTTTTGCTGGTCGATGATTCCATTGTGCGCGGCACCACGTCGCTGAAGATCGTGCGCATGGTGCGCGAGGCCGGCGCCAAGGAAGTGCATTTTCGCTCTGCCAGCCCACCCATTCGCTTTCCGGACTTTTATGGTATCGACATGCCCGATGCCGAACGCCTGTTGGCGGCCCGCCATGCCCATGAAGAGATGGTCAAAATGCTGGAAGTGGACAGTCTGGGCTTTTTGTCCGTTGACGGCCTTTATTGGGCCATGGGAGAAGAGCGCCGCAATGATGATTTGCCGGCCTATGCCGACCATTATTTCACCGGCGACTACCCAACCCGTTTATGCGATTATGAACAACACAATTCTGACAAAGCCAAGCAGTTATCGCTGCTTTCTGATGTAGCCTAGGGCGAAAACCATGACATCTGATGAACATAATTTCGAGGGTAAAATTGCTCTCGTCACCGGGGCCACGCGGGGCATTGGCCGCGCCATTGCCCTGGGCCTGGCCCAACAGGGCGCCCATATTATTGCAGTGGGTCGCACCCAGGGGGCCTTGGAAGAACTGGATGATGACATTGGCAAAACCGCGGGGTCCTGTTCTTTGGTGCCGGCGGATTTGAAAGATGGCGAAGGCATTGACCGTCTGGGCGGTGTGATTGCCGAACGCTGGGGCCATCTGGACATTCTGATCGGCAATGCCGGCCAGTTGGGCATGGTCGGCCCGGCGGCCCATATCGACCCCAAGACCTGGGATGATGTCATGGCCGTCAATGTCACCGCCAATTGGCGCCTGATCCGGGCGATGGACCCACTTTTGCGAGCCGCGCCGGCGGGCCGGGCGGTGTTTGTCACCTCGGGGGCATCACACAATCTGCGGCCGTTTTTTGCCCTCTATAGTGCCTCCAAGGCGGCGCTGGATGCGCTGGTCATTTGCTATGCCAAAGAGGTGGAAAAGCTGTCCCTGCGCGTCAATCTTCTAAACCCCGGCCCCATGCGCACCGCCATGCGGCAAAAATTCATGCCCGGCGAAGACCCGATGAGCGTTACCCCGCCCGAAGACCTGGTCCCGCTGTTTCTGGAATTATGCAGCCCCGGTTGCACCCGCAATGGGGAATGGGTCGATTTTCAGGAATGGCAGAATAGCCGCAGTTAAACCGCCCGGGAATGCCGCCCGGCCCTCATTTGCCAATGGGTATCAAAACAGGCAGCAACATTGCGCACAAACACCCGGCCTTGGGGGGTTACCCTGACCACACGGCCGGTAATTTCCACCAGACCGTCATCAGCCAGCGGGATCAGTTTTTCCAGCGCGTCATCCAGTGCATGTTCTGGTGCATCAAACGCAACAGCATGGGCGCCCAGGTCCAACTTCATGGCGCTCATCAATGTCATGATGGCGGCGCGGCGCATGGCATCTTCACCGCAAAGAGCCACCCCGCGGGCAATGGGCAATCTGCCTTCGTGAATGGCATTGCGCCAGCTATCCAATGATGGCGCATTTTGCACATAGCCTGGCCCCAGCGCCCCAATGGAGGACGCCCCCAGGCCCAGCATGGTATCGGCAGTATCGGTGGTATAGCCCTGAAAATTACGGCGCAAGGTGCCTGCCTTTGCCGCCTTGGCCATACTGTCATCGGGGTGCGCATAATGGTCAAAGCCCACGGCGATATAACCCGCATTCTGCAAAACCTGCCCCACCATATGGGCTTCGGCAAAGCGCTCTTCCATGCCGGGCAGATCATCGGTTTTGATCATTTCCTGGTGTTTTTTTAAACCAGGGCACATGGGCATAGCCAAACACCGCCAGCCGATCCGGCTGCAAAGAGACCGCCAGCTCGGTACTGTGTTTTACATCCTCTATGCGTTGCCCCGGCAGGCCGTAGATCAGGTCAAAATTGATGGCCTGCACCCCGGCATCACGAAGCCATTGGACGGTATTTTCAACCAGTTCAAACGGCTGGATGCGGTTGATTTTTTCCTGCACGTGGCGGTTAAAATCCTGCACCCCCAGCGAAGCCCGCGTCACCCCGGCATCGGCCAGGGCCTGCGCCTTTTGCGCGCTCATGGTGCGCGGATCAATCTCGACCGCCAGTTCCATCCCCGGACGCGCACCAAAGGCGGCTATGATTTTGGCAGTAATGGCAGCAAAATCCGTATCGCTGAGCATGGTGGGGCTGCCCCCCGCCAAAATGCACATGGGCCAGACCGCCATGATGGACCGGTACAGCAGCAGCCAACAGGTCAATCTCGGCCTGCAAATCCTGTGCATAGGTGCCCACCCGATCATAGGTATGAGCAACGCTGGTATGACAACCGCAATACCAGCACATTTTTTGACAAAACGGGATATGCACATACAGCGACAAAGGCTCGCCATCATCAATCTGTGACAACCAGAGGCGGTAATCAGCCTCGCCCACCCCATCATGAAACTGTACCGCCGTGGGATAGCTGGTATAGCGGGGCACCTCGGCCAGGGCATATTTATGATGTTCTGGTTTCATAGGGTCTATGTGCATATGATCGTCGGCAGTGCCAATGCGACCTTTGGTCCTATTCGGGCTTTTTATCCTCATAAGGGTTTTTACCAGCCTTGACGATCAGGCGGATCGGCACCCCCATCAGATCAAAATCATCGCGCAGACCGTTGATCAGATAGCGCTTGTAGGCCTCTGGCAAATGCTTGGCCCGCGAACACATCATCACAAAGGTTGGCGGACGGTTTTTCGTTTGACTGATATAACGCGGCTTGATGCGCCGCCCCTGAACGGCGGGAGGGGGGTGGCGCTGAATCTGGGCATGCAGCCAATCATTCAGATCACGGGTTTTGATCTTGGCATTCCAGTCTTTATGAACCCGTTCGATCGCCGGCATCAGACGTTTCAGCCCCCGCCCGGTCAATCCTGAAAGCGTCACCAGCGGGGCGCCGCGCAATTGTGGCAGCAAACGATCCAGGCGTTCTTTCAGATGCGCCAGAAGGGCGGCCTTGTCCTTGACCAGATCCCATTTGGTCACGGCAAAAACCACCGCACGGCCTTCGCGTTCGGCCAGGTCGGCCAATTGTAAATCCTGTTTGTCCAGTGGCGACATGGCATCCATCACCACCACCACCACTTCGGCAAACATGATGGATTTCAAACTGTCGCCCACGGCCATTTTTTCCAGATTGTCATAAATTTTTGCTTTTTTGCGCATGCCGGCGGTATCGGCCAGACGCACCGGGCGACCGTCCCAGGACCAATCCACGGCAATGGAATCCCGCGTCACCCCGGCCTCGGGCCCGGTGATCAGGCGCTCTTCACCGATCAAACTGTTAATCAGGGTGGATTTGCCCGCATTAGGACGGCCAATAACGGCGATGCGCAAGGGGGCATCACTGGTCTCTTCATCTGCCTCTTCATCGGCCATGGCATCCAGCCCGGCGGCCTCGGCCGCAGCCACAATGGCGGTAAACAGCTCGCCCATGCCTTCATTGTGCTCTGCGGAGACCGCCACCGGCTCACCCAGGCCCAACGAGAAGGCATCCAGTAAACCGTCCCGGCCGGCCCGGCCTTCGGTTTTGTTGGCGACCAGCACCACCGGTCGCCCCGATTTGCGCAAAATATCGGCAAACACTTCGTCCAATGGTGTGATGCCGGTGCGGGCATCCACCAGAAACAGGCATATATCGGCATCGCCCACCGCCCGCAGGGTCTGGGCGCGCATATCGGCCTCAATGCCGGTTTTGGCGGTTTCCAGTCCGGCGGTGTCCACCAGGGATAAATCCATATCGCCAAAGCGGCCAAAGCCTTCACGCCGGTCCCGGGTTACCCCGGGGCGGTCATGAACCAACGCCAGCTTGCGCCCGGCAAGGCGGTTAAACAGGGTTGATTTACCCACATTGGGACGCCCGGTAATGGCCAGTTTCAAAGACATAATTCATTCCATAGCGCCGCTTTGCGCCAGACAAAACTAGCGAAGTTTATACAGGATCGCCTTGTCAGAAAGCAGGTAGATATTTTCATCGGCAACGATGGGCGCGATAAAGAAAGCATCCTTAAAGTGCTTTTCCGCCACTGTCTCGCCGGTTTGCGGGGATAAATGCAGTACATTACCCCGTGACGATACCAGAATCAGCTTGCCGCCGGCCAGTACAGGACCGGCCCAGGAGATCCGTCCCTTGCTCTTCTTGACCTTGCGATAACGCGGTAAATCACGAACCCAGCGCACCCGCCCGTCCTGACGGGACAGGGCAGCAACCTGCCCTTCATTGGTCACCACAAAGATATTATCACCGGCCAGCCAGGGCATGTTAATGCCGCCAACCTGGCGCGCCCACAGGCGGGTTCCGGTGCGCATATCCACTGCCGCCAACAAACCGGAATGGCTGATGGCATAAACGGTACGGTCAAAAATTACCGGCGCGCCCGCAATATCATTCAGTTCGGCCAGCGCCGTCATACCCGCCTGGCGGGTCAGGGATTCGGTCCACATTTCGCGACCATTTTGTACCCGCAAAGCCACCAGCTCGCCGGATGCAAACGGGGCCACAACAATTTCGCCATAAACCGCCGGACTGGAGGCCGCCAGAATCCGGGCCGGCTCCGAAATGCCCTGATAGGTCCATAAAACTTCGCCCGTATCCACATCAAAGGCGTATAATTCGTCATCTTGGGTCACCGCAAACATGCGCCCTTCGGCAATGCTGGGGGTGCTGTGGATCGGGGTTGGGGTTTCGGTGCGCC
Source organism: Robiginitomaculum sp. (assembly GCA_030949705.1). Taxonomy (GTDB): domain Bacteria; phylum Pseudomonadota; class Alphaproteobacteria; order Caulobacterales; family Maricaulaceae; genus Robiginitomaculum_B. The sequence continues at coordinate 159,132 of JAUZSF010000017.1, forward strand.
AAATCTCTTCACCGGTATTGACATCCAGGGCCGCGGCCAGGCTATGTCCGGAGACCAGATATAACCGCCCGCCGGAAACGGCCAGACCGCCGCCATACCCTTCGTGGTTATTCCCAAACAGACCCGTGCGGAACACACCGCGCCACCCGGCACCAAACCGGCCGCGGCGATCTTCCTTGGGGAGAACTTTTTTCTTGGGCAGTACGGTTTTGCGCCATTTGGTTTTGCCGGTTTCCGTATCGATGGCCCGAATGGTGCCCTTGGCATCCAGAACATACAGCATATGTCCGGCCACGACGGGCGGTGCCACAATACGGCCCCGGGTATAGCTGGACTTGCCCACGCTGTGCTTCCAGACCTTTTGCATCCCATCCTTGGCGCTCAGGTGCTGTGGCGCATGGCTGGGAAAGGCGCCCGATTGTGCCCAGTCTGCATTGACATAAGGGGGCGGCAAAATGATCGGAATATTGGCTGCATCATCATCCACCTGCAAAGCCTGTTCAAAGGTCAGAATGGAAATGCGCTGTTCTTCATCAGGCAGCGCCCCTTGTTTGGCCTTTTTCTTCTCTTCACTGCCACCGACAAACGGAATGGCACTGGCCACTTTCCCTACAGTTGAACACCCGCCAAGCAAAACCATCAACGCGCAGAACCCAAGAACGATGCGTTTCATTGTGTGGCTTCCTTGCTGCTGGTATCGGTTTCCGCCGGGGTTGGGGCTGCCGGTTCAGATTCGGGTTCAGGCCCCATCAGTGCCAGCGCCTGGCCGGCCCGGGTACGGGCCCCAGAAGGCGCATCCAGCGCCAGGGAAAGATAGGTATAGTCCTCACGCGCGCGTGCCAAATTACCTTCTTCGAAGGCCTTGGCGGCCAGTAATTCACGCGCGGTAAAGCGAAACGGACGCCCCGGCCCGGTCAGCAAAGAGAGCTTGGCATCCAGATCAGCCAGAGACAGATCATCAGCCACCACCATGACGGCACGCAATGTGGCCAGATCTTTATAAAGCGGATCGGTGAACGCGTCGGCCGCCTGCATATAAAGCTGTGCCGCCTCGGCGGCTTTGCCGGTCTGTGCCTTGATCGCGGCCAATTCCATCTTGGCTAATGCGGCATAGCCCTTGGGGGCATCCGCGGCGAAGGCTTCAAAAGCCTTTTCAGCAGCAGCCAAATTACCTGCCTTCAGCAATTTAGAGGCGGCGGTATAGCGCTCGGCGGCCTGGGCCTTTTGCTGGGCATCATACCATTGCCAGCTTTTATAGCCGCTGACCCCCAGCACAATGGCCAGCGTAGCTAAAATGATGGCTGGGCGAAAACGGGTAAAAAGCTCCTGCGCCTTATCGCGGCGCAGCTCTTCATCTACTTCATTAAATACATCTGACACGGAGTACAAACCTGTGGCTTTGACGAGCGTAAAACGCAGTCCAATTACTGGCGGCTGAACCTATCCTCACAATCGCAGAACAGCAACCACGTAAAAGCGGTCAAATGCGCCTTGTCGGCAGAATATAGGCCAGGCCAAGTGCCATCAACGCAAATACGATCGCAATCAGACTTTGCCCGCCAATTGTGTCAAAAATCTGTGCCAGGGCTGCATTTTGAAAATGCAGGCCATCGGCCAATCTTTCCAGCTGGCTGGCCGCAATGGCCGAGCCACTGGCCCCGGCCCCGCCCAGCACCATAGTGCGGGGGGTTAAGGCCTTGCTGAGACGGCTTTCCACGCGCTGGGTAAAGCGCTCATCAGGCTCTATCTGGGCATCGGCCTTTGCAAAGGCAGCGCTCAGGCGGGCGTCAAATCCGTCTTGGGGGGTCATCATACCTGCACAGCCTCCTTCTCTTCGAGTAAGGCCCGCATTTTGGCCTTGCCCCGGTTAATATGGGACTTCACCGTACCAAGCGGCAAGTCCATAACCTCAGCGGCCTCACTATGGCTCATGCCAGACGAGAAACACAAGACGATTGAGGTTCTTTCCATTTCGCTCAGGGTGGCCAGCGCCCGGTCCAGATCCATGGCGTCGCCACGGTCCCAATTGGTGGTTTGCTCTTCCACATCCTGATGTTCCTTGTAACGCTCCATAGCAGCGGTGGCGGCCTTGCGTTTGCGGATCGCCTGTAAAAACTCGGTATAGGCGATACGGCAAAGCCAGCTTTTGAAACTGCCTTTGCCGGTAAAGCTGGTGATTTTGCGATAGGCCTTGATAAAGGCATCCTGGGCCAGATCATCGGCCAATGCATGATTGCCGGTCATGCGGGTCAGCATGGCTCGCACCATAACCTGATGGCGCTCGACCAATTGCCCAAAGGCATGCCGGTCGCCGGTGGCGGCGACCAGGGCCACCAGTTCCAGATCCGATGCAGCCATTCCCCTTGCTTCCGATCAGCCGTCTTATTTATCTTTTTTCATAAAGAAATGCATCATCAGCAACGCCACACCGATAAAGCCTGGAATGGCCGCCACCCCGGTCATGATCGCAATAATCTCCGAGCTTTCACCGGCTTCACTGATCCCAAAGCTAAGAACAATCAGGCCAAAGGCAATGGCAATGAGAATCAGTCCCGAACGTAAATCACTTTGCGGGCTGCGCTCTTGAACCCCCATGGCTTTGATGGTTTCCGGGGTTAATTCCACACCTTTTTCGATCGCTTTTTGAATGCTTTTCTGGACCTCTTTGTTTGATTTGGCCCGTGACCATGCCCCCAGCCATACCAAAGCAATGACCATGATAAAGGGCGACAATGGAACCAGGATTTCCATTTTATTCTCCATGATTATCCACGGCCTCTGCGCCGTTTAGTAATAAGATGCAGGAAAGCGTGCAAACAGATGCACCCGCGGTTAAATTATCTTCACACCGAACAAAAACTGGTGTGCATAAAAGACAAAGACCAGCGCCAGCGCGATGCCACCCACCAGGGCCATAATGTCGTGCACGGGTTTTATGGTGTATTCGGGGGCCGGATCACGCAGGCTGGAAGAAACTATGCCAAATACGCTATAGACGGCAAAACTGCCAAACAGCCAGGTCCCGGCCCGATCCCCATTGGCCAGCAAATGCCCGACCGCCCACATGAGCACCCCCAACAACATGGGATGGCGCACCATTTTGCGAATGCGCCCCTTCATATGGGCCGATGCCAATAAAACGAAAGCCGGAAAAACCAGAAGATAGGTCACCATCACGCCCCAGGGGGGCGGTGTATAGAGCGGCGTTTTATCCGCCTGAGCCATGCCCCAGATCATCAGGCCAAGACCCGCCGCCGAGACCAGCGCAAACAGGGCGCGATAGCCCTTGTCGCCAAAACGGTTAACCAGCCCGGCCTTTAACGGACCAAGAGCGGGAACCAGATGGATACCAAAAAAGAGAAGAATGCCGATATACAGATATGTCAAAACTGCCCCCTGTGTTTTGCACAGGGTGGCAGAGACAGACCTTAATGGCAATCAGTGCCGGTTAGGATCAGGACCCTGGATCAGAGCCGATAGCGAATGTGATCAGTCCAAAAGCGTTCCAGACGCATCAGCGCGCTGTTCAAACGCCCCAGTTCATCCTCGCCCAGATTGGCCACCGGACCAAGACTGAGCAGCTGGCGATCAAAAAGCTCGCTGACCATGGTGCAAACCTTGCTGCCTTCCTCGGTCAGGCGCACCCGCACGGCGCGCTTGTCCTTGCTGGATCGTTCATGGCTGAGATAGCCACCATCAACCAGCTTTTTCAGATTGTACGAGACATTGGAGCCAAGATAATGCCCACGGGTGCGTAATTCCCCCGCGGTCAGTTCATCTTCGCCAATATTGAACAGCAACAAGGCCTGTACGCTGTTGATATCGTCACGGCGCTCACGGTCCAGTTCGTCCTTGACCACATCCAGCAATTGCCGGTGCAGGCGTTCGACCAGCATCAAGGTCCGTAAATACCCCTGTTGCATTCCCTGATCTTTTTTTTCCATAGACGTTTGCGTTTTTTGCGCGAGCATCATGGTTTCCCCTTATTTTTATTAATTGCCCTCACTTTAAACACAGAAAATATAAAATCCCCTTAAAGCCAGCCTTAAACTTGTCTAGAGTCGTTATCTCGCCCTCAAAACGGATTTATGCCATGCCCAGCTTTCACCCCCGTGCCGAACTGGCCACCCATGAAGTCAGTAACCAGCCACAGGCCCTTGGCGATGTTGCGCTTATGGATGACCCGGCCTTGCAAGATACCACCGCCCGCGCCTTCGACCGGTTGACCGCGACGGGCACTCCCATAACGCAAGACCATCTTCAAGAGCAAAATGCGCACTTAACGGCCTTCGGGGCCAAGGCCGGATCGGAAACAATGCGCGATCTGGGACGGCAGGCCGAAGAAAACCCGCCCAAGCTGCACGCCTTTAATGCACAAGGGCAACGCATTGACGAAATTGAATTTCATCCCGCCTGGCACGACCTGATGGCGCTGGGCCTGAAAAACGGGGTTTCCAGCCGCGCCTGGACCCACCCACACGGCGGCCATATCACCCATGGGGCCTTGATGGCCATGATGAGCTGGACCGATGGCGGGGTGTGTTGCCCGATCTCCATGACCTATGCGGTAACCTCGGTGCTGAAAGAACATGACTGGACCGCCGATGAATGGCTTCCGCGGGTTACCACCGCCGATTATGACCCCCGCGTTCTGCCCGCCGGACAAAAATCCGCCGCCATTATGGGCATGGCCATGACCGAAAAACAGGGTGGATCGGACCTGCGCGCCAATTCCACCCGTGCCACCGCCCTTGGTGATGACGAGGTCGAACTGACCGGACATAAATGGTTCTGTTCGGCGCCCATGTGCGATGCCTTTCTGACCCTGGCCTATGAGGATGCCGGCCTGTCGTGCTTTTTGGTGCCGCGCTGGAAACCTGATGGCACGCGTAATCCCATGGAAATTCAGCGCCTGAAAAATAAAATGGGGGATCGCTCCAATGCCTCCAGCGAGATTGAATATCGCGGCGCCTGGGCACGGCGCGTCGGCGAGCCCGGGCGCGGCATCCCCACCATTATCGTCATGGCGCACCACACCCGTTATGACTGCATTACCGGTTCGGCCGGGGCCATGCGTAAAAGCGTGGTGATGGCGGCCAATCATGTGGCCCAGCGCACCGCCTTTCAACGCAAGCTGATTGACCAGCCGCTGATGCGCCATGTGCTGGCCGATCTGGCGCTGGAAACCGAAGCCGCGTTGGCGCTGGCCATGCGCGTCGGCACCAGCTTTGATGCCGCGACCAATAATGACCACGAGGCAGCGCTGTCGCGCGTACTGACCCCCATTGCCAAATACTGGGTGTGCAAGCGCCAACCCGGCGTTATCGCCGAGGCACTGGAATGTTTTGGCGGCATTGGCTTTGTCGAGGAGGTGGGCATGGCCCGCCTGTTCCGCACCTCGCCGCTGAACGCCATTTGGGAAGGGTCGGGCAATGTCATCGCGCTCGATATTCAACGCGCATTGGGCGATGAGCGCATTGCCGCCGCCTTTACGGCAGAGATCACCCGCATTGGTGATGAAATTCAAAGCCTTAAACCGCTGACCGACTGGATTGCACAAACCAAAGACGCGGATCCACGGCTTTTTGCCGAACGGGCCGCCATTGTGTTTTCCGCCGATGCCCTGCCCGCCGGGCCGGTGCGCGACGCCTATATCACGCTGCGCCTGATGGCCCCGTCACACCTGTGGGGGGCCAATGCCGAACAGATTGATTGTGACCTTCTGGTGGATCGCGCCGTTGGCTGGGTTTAGCCCTTACGCCACAAAAGCGATGCATCGCCATAGGAATAAAAGCGATAGCCGTTTGCAATCGCGTGGGCATAGGCGGCATGCATTTCATCAAAGCCCGCCAGTGCGCAGACCAGCATAAACAGGGTGGAACGCGGCAAGTGAAAATTGGTGAGCAATCCATCCACGGCGCGAAAAGTGTACCCCGGCGTAATAAAAATATCCGTGTCACCTGCGCCCGCGTGCAACACGCCATTTTCGTCCGTTATGCTTTCCAGTGTACGCAGGGCCGTGGTGCCGGCGGCGATAAGGCGCCGCCCTTGGGCACGGGCTGCATTCAGCGCGGCGACGGTTTCCTCGCTCACCTCATAGCGCTCGCCGTGCATTTTATGGCCCTCCGTATCCTCGGTTTTGACCGGTAAAAACGTGCCCGCCCCCACATGCAGGGTTAGTGAGACGCGCTCGACCCCGCGCTTGTCCAGCGCATCGAACATGGCCTCACTAAAATGCAGACTGGCCGTGGGCGCCGCCACCGAGCCTGGATCCCGGGCGAAAATGGTCTGGTAATCATGCTCATCACGGGCATCCACCGCGCGCTTGCGGGCGATATAGGGCGGCAAGGGCATTTGCCCGACCCGGGCGATGGCTTCGTCCAGCACCGGCCCGGCAAATTCAAAGGCAAGCGTGATTTCGCCCTCATGCTTATCGGTTACCCGCCCGTTCAATGCCCCGGCCATACAGGCATCATTTTCATCGCCAAAGGCAATCACATCACCCACGCGCAAACGCTTGGCCGGGCGCACAAAGGCGCGCCAGTGCGATGCATCCAGACGTTTGTGTAGATTGACCTCTATCCGCGCCGGACCGCCGCCGCCATGTTCCCGGGCGGCGCGCAGACCATAAAGTGCGGCGGGCAATACTTTGGTGTCATTAAGAACCAGTACATCACCCGGGCGCAGACGATCTGCCAGATCGGCAAACATCCGATCCGCCAAAGGCTGGCCCGGGGTTACCTCCAGCAAGCGCGAGGCATCACGGGGTTCCGCCGGGCGCAGCGCAATGCATGCCTCGGGCAGGTCAAAATCAAACTGATCAACACGCATGGTGCGTGCCGCCCTCAAGCGCCCTATTCATGCACCATATTGTCCGGGTCGCTTTCATCACGGGGAGCCAGACCCAGCATTTCCCCGGCGGTTTTCACCCCCAGGCCCAACACCGTACGATTGGCATAGGAAAAATACGCCGCCACCTGATTGATCTCCAGTATCTGGCCATCATCATAGCCAGCCTGGCGCATATCATGAATATCTTGCTCAATCAGAGCATATGGGGCCTGGGTCAAGGTCCGCACATAGCGAAGCGCCACCTGTTCGCGCAGATTAAATACCGGCTCCAGAATATTACTTTCCAGCGCGGCGCGCATGCGCTCGGCCAGATCATCATCCTCCAACAGGCGTTTCAGGCCAGCAAAATGATGCTCTACACAATATCGACAGCCGTTCAGCGCACTGACATAAACCCCGACCGTTTCCAGGAAGGATTTGGTCAAGGTATTGGCCCCATGGTGCAGGGTGTTTTTGTAAAGTGAAAGATGGCCTTCCAGCGTGTGCGGACGCAAAGAATGGGTAGTCAGGATATTATCCACCTGTCCCGATGGGCCGCTGATCCGCTCATATAGGCGGCGTAACCGGCCTGTTGATTCTTCAAAAAATATCCGCTTGATCCAGCTCATCGCGCTCTCCGTTATGCCGCGCTGGCACTGATGATAACGCCGGGCTCTGCCGGTGGCTCGCCCTTGGGAAGCGCATCAACCGCCTCCATGCCTTCGATCACCTCGCCCCAGACGGTATACTGGTTGTCCAAAAAGGTGGCATCGTCCAGACAGATGAAAAACTGTGAATCGGCGCTGTCCGGGTCTTGTGCCCTCGCCATGGAGCAAATGCCCCGCTTGTGCGGTTCGGCATTAAATTCTGCCTTCAAATGCTGGCCGGAACCGCCCATGCCGGTGCCATTGGGGCAGCCGCCCTGGGCCATAAAGCCATCAATCACCCGGTGAAAGGTCAGGCCATCATAATAGCCAGAATTGGCCAGCTCGATAATCCGGGCAACATGGCCGGGGGCCAGATCCGGGCGAAGGCGGATTTTCACCTCGCCGGTGGAAAGTTTAAACGTTAATATTTGGTCTTTATCACTCATCCTTGTGACCCCTGTTCTGGCGTGGATTTTTGTTCTGTATTTGCCCATTGGACATAAACTGGCACAGGAATTTTGCAAACCCCGGGCATTTTGCCTTTTTTATCTTTTTGCTGTTCCAGATAGTTGGCAAAGGCAGGGCTGTCAGTGCGCAACACCCAGACCCGGGCCCGTTCTTGTGGGGCAACTTTGCTACCCAGGGTCAGGCCATCAATCATGTCCGGCGGATAGGCAGGCGCACCCAGTTTGATCTCTTGTACGGCATTTTGGCCAGCCCGCACCCGGCCCCAGGAGGTATATTTACCATTCAGCCATTCGGGATTGCCAGTGGTGATATAAAACTGTGCATTGGCGCTGTCAGGGTCATTCGTGCGCGCCATAGAGGCCGCCCCCTGGCAATGCAGCGCCCAGGCCTGGACCTTGCCATCCACCGTCATCATCGCCAGCGCATCGGGCTGTGACGCCACAGGAAAGCCTTTGACAAAGCCGGTATTGGCACTGCGATCTTCGCCCACGACCACCATTTTTTGTGCCGGTGAGCGGCGAAACCTGAACTCACCCTTCAGTGGCGGGGTGGTGGGCGGAGGCCTTTTGACCAGATTGCCATCACCCGCCTGGGCCATAAAGTTTTTGATTACCCGGTGAAAGGGCAGACCGACAAAATATCCCGAACTGGCCAGTTCGCGCATGCGTTGTACATGGTTGGGGGCAAATTCGGGGGCCATTTCAATCAACGTAATGCCATGCAGGGTTTTCAGGTACAGCAGATTTTCCGGGGCCACTTCGCGCCATTGATCGGGGGCCTGCTCTGGGGTTGGCACCCCTTCGGGCAAGGGCGCGCCCAGAGGATGATTGGGGTCTGCATCTGCGGTCGTCGCCGGCGCATCTGAGGCGGCGGCATTGCTGCCGCTCTGCTGGGCCTGGTTTTCCTGAGCCTTGGCGGAATCCACCTGACTAGGGGCGCCGCACGCCCACAGCACCAAGGCCATAACAACAATGATTTTACGCATGGTTACCGATCTTCTCCATAAGTTTGTCGGCGATATACGGCGATACAAACGGCGTTATATCACCGCCCAGCCGGGCAATTTCCTTGATCAGGCGCGACGCAATGGCCTGATGCCTGGGATCAGCCATAAAAAACACCGTTTCTATGTCCGGATTAAGGCGCTGGTTCATGCCGGTCATCTGAAACTCGTATTCAAAGTCAGACACTGCACGTAAGCCCCGGATAATCACCTGCGCGCCCACGTCCTGGGCGAAGCGGATCAGCAATCCGGTCATCGGGCGCACTTCAATCTCGGCCATGCCAGAGAATTGCGCCGCTTCGGCCCGCATCATTTCCACCCGTTCTTCCAGGCTGAACAATGGATTTTTGGCGGCATTGCGCGCCACGCCAACGACCAGCTTGTCGACCAGTTTGACCGCGCGGCCCAAAATATCGATATGGCCGTTGGTGGCCGGGTCAAAGGTACCGGGATATAAACCGACTTTCATAGATGCCTCTCATTGGCGGCCCGCATGCTCAAACACGTTTATGGCAAGCGGGCGGGCCTCACAAGCACGAAGCTGTGCTCGGCTCAAGATGATTCGGCTTCGCCACCGGTCTCGTCTTCGCCATCTTGATCATCACCGCCATCCTCGCCGGTTTCAACAATGCGTTGCACCGCCACCACCCGCTCGTCATTTTTAAGGCGAATAATGGTCACCCCGGCAGTGGCCCGCCCGGCAATGCGAATGCCGCTGATGGGCACCCGGATCAGCTGGCCACCATCGGTGACCAGCATAATACCATCACCATCCTCGACCGGGAAAGAGGCTGCCAGGTGCGCCCCCTTCATTTTGGCAAGGCGCAGATCGTGGGCAAAAAGACCTTTGCCACCGCGTCCCGAAACCCGATATTCATAGGCCGAGGTGCGTTTGCCATAGCCATTATCAGATATGGTCAACACAAATTGTTCGGCCGCCCCCAGGGCCAGGTCTTCATCGCCGCCATCTTCATCCTCATCGGCGATCACCGGCGTATCGGCCTCTTCGTCCTCGCCGGTGGCGCGGCGCATGGCGCTGGCATGCTTCAGATAGGCGCGGGCCTCGGCCGGGGTAATGTCCATATGGCGCAGGATCGCCATGGAGATGACTTCATCACCTTCGGCCAGACGAATGCCACGTACCCCGGTGGATGTGCGCCCGACAAACACCCGCACGGCCTCGACCGGGAAGCGGATGCATTTGCCATCCCGGGTGGTCAGCAAAACATCATCATTGGCTGAACAGGCCTGAACACCAACAATGCCGTCGCCCTCGTCCGGCTTCATGGCAATTTTGCCATTGCGCATGACATTGGCAAAATCCGACAATTTGTTGCGCCGGATATTGCCGGATCGGGTGGCGAACATCACGTCCATTTCGGACCAGCTTGCCTCGTCCTCGGGCATGACCATGATCGAGGTAATGGTTTCGCCCTTATCCAGCGGCAGCAAATTCACCAGCGCCTTGCCCTTGGTACGCGGATCGCCCAGAGGCAAACGCCATACCTTCATGGTGTAAACCATGCCGGTGGACGAAAAGCACAGGATCGGCGCGTGGGTCGAGGCAACGAACACCTCCGTTACATAATCCTCGTCCTTGGTGGTCATGCCGGCCCGGCCGGTGCCGCCGCGACGTTGCTCGCGATAGGTGTCCAGCGCCGTGCGCTTGGCATAGCCGCCAGCGGTGATAGTCACCACCATGTCTTCGCGGGCAATCAGGGATTCATCATCAATTTCCAGCTCGGCATCAATAATCTGGGTGCGCCGGGGTACTGCAAAGCGTTCCTTGCTGTCGCGTAATTCCTCGCGAATAATATCCATCACCCGGTCGCGGGATTTCAGAATTTCCAGCAAATCGGCAATGGTTGCCGTAATCTTCTTGGCCTCATCGCCAATTTCCTCGCCGCCCAGCGCCGTCAGACGCTGCAGACGCAAATCAAGGATGGCCTTGGCCTGTTCCAGAGTCAGGCGAATATCGCCATTGCCGTCCAGACGCGAGCGTGGATCGGCAATCAACTCGACCAATGGGCCCATATCACGGGCCGGCCAGGCACGCCCCATCAGGGCTTCGCGGGCCGCCGCCGGATCAGACGCGGTGCGGATCAGCGCGATCACTTCATCAATATTGGCAACCGCCACCGCCAGCGCCACCAGCACATGGGCGCGATCACGTGACTTGGCCAGATCAAAGCGCGTGGCCCGGGCCACCACCTCTTCGCGAAAGGCAATAAAGGCCGTGAGCATTTGCCGCAAATTCATCAATTGCGGGCGGCCCTGATCCAGCGCCAGCATATTGACACCAAAATTGGTCTGCAATTGCGAGAAACGATAAAGCTGGTTCAGCACCACTTCGGCATTGGCGTCACGCTTGATCTCGATCACCACGCGCAGGCCGTCCCGATCGGATTCGTCGCGCAGATCGGAAATACCCTCAACCCGCTTTTCGCGCACCAGTTCGGCTATTTTCTCGATCATCGTGGCCTTGTTCACCTGATAGGGGATTTCGGTAACGATAATGGCCTCGCGGCCCTTGCGCACTTCTTCAATGGCGCATTTGGCCCGCATCACCACCGAGCCACGGCCATTGGCCAAGCCCGAACGCGCCCCTGCGCGGCCAACAATCAGCCCGCCAGTGGGAAAATCAGGGGCCGGCACAATGTCCAGCAGGGCCAGTTCATCCAGTTCCGGATCATCAATCAGCGCCAGCGTGGCATCAACAATTTCACCAAGGTTATGGGGCGGAATATTGGTCGCCATACCCACGGCAATGCCGCCGGCACCATTGACCAGCATATTGGGAAAACGCGCGGGCAGCACTGCCGGCTCACTTTCCGAGCCGTCATAGTTTTCAATAAAATCAACGGTATTCTTGCCAATATCGGCCAGCAAGGCCTCGGCCGGACGGCCAAGACGCACTTCGGTATAGCGCATGGCCGCGGCCCGGTCCCCATCCAGCGAGCCAAAATTGCCCTGCCCGTCCAACAAGGGCAGCGACATGGAAAAATCCTGCGCCATGCGGACCAGCGCATCATAAATCGCCTGATCCCCATGGGGGTGATATTTACCCATCACATCGCCCACCACACGGGCGCATTTGCGGTAGGCCTTGTCGTGGGTATAGCCACTTTCATGCATGGCATAAATGATGCGCCGATGCACCGGCTTCAGGCCATCACGCACATCGGGAATGGCGCGGCTGACAATCACACTCATGGCATAATCGAGATAGGATTTGCGCATTTCCTCGACAATGGAAATCGGCGCTACGCCTTCCTCAAAGCCCGGCCCGGCCGGCCCGCCACCTTCGGGATTATCCGGTGTTTTATCGCCTGTTTCTGTCACTGCGTAATCCCCTAAAAATCTTTACAAAAACACCGCCCGTTCAGTGCCTTTCGACTGACCTCGAATCGGGCAGCATTTAAGGGATTATCCTAGCAGCATGCCCCTCTGTGGACCAGTGCCGGGCATGGGGAAATACGGGGGTATTTTTCTTGCAAAATGACCCAACGCCTGTCATTGCCCGGCGTGTCCGGGCAATCCAGAAAACGGTCAAACCTGCAACTGGATCACCCGAATAAATCGGGTGATGACACAAGACGTTAACAGCTATGTTCTTGGCCGTTTCCTATTCGCATACGCCCCTCTAAAAGGGGATGTCGTCATCCATGTCGCGGTCAAAGCTTTCGGGCTGACTACCGCCCTGCCCACCGCCACTACCAGAAGATGAGCCACCGCCCCCATAGGAGCCGCCACCACCCCCATAGGAGCCACCGCCGCCTTCACCGCGACTGTCCAGCATTTGCAGCTCGCCGCGAAAACGGTTCAGCACGATCTCGGTGGTGTATTTGTCCTGGCCGTCGCGGTCCTGCCATTTGCGGGTGGTCAATTGCCCCTCGACATACACTTTGGAGCCTTTTTTGAGATAGTTTTCAGCCACCCGGGCCAGATGCTCATTAAAGATCACCACCCGGTGCCATTCGGTTTTTTCGCGCCGCTCGCCAGACTGTTTGTCTTTCCAGCTTTCAGACGTGGCAATACGCAGATTGACCACCGGATCGCCATTATTCATGCGCCGCACTTCGGGGTCTGCCCCCAGATTACCCACCAGAATGACCTTGTTTACACCCGCCATTTTTTTCTCCCCTGTCTGGCCATGCCATCCGGCCAGTCTCTGAATTTTGATTCTGAGCGATTGTTCACGTTCGCAACCTCACGTCTAGCTTAAAACGCAATCCACATGCAAAACCTGTATACGCCTCTCGAAACTCTTCTCTGTCCATGCTTATCTGCGCGGCATTGCCGGTGGACACACCTTATTGTTCACTTTATGTTCCATTCGTCAAGTGAGTCGCAAAAGTGCCTATGTCTGATCCTTTAAAGTTTATTCGCGTTATTGGCGCGCGCGAACATAATCTGCGCGGCGTCAATGTGGACATTCCCCGTGACAAGTTGGTGGTGATCACCGGCCTGTCCGGTTCGGGTAAGTCCTCATTGGCGTTTGATACCATCTATGCCGAAGGCCAGCGCCGCTATGTGGAAAGCCTGTCGGCCTATGCGCGGCAATTTCTGGAACTGATGTCCAAACCGGATGTGGAGAGCATTGAGGGCCTGTCCCCGGCCATTTCCATTGAACAGAAAACCACCTCGCGCAATCCGCGCTCCACCGTGGGCACAGTAACCGAAATTTACGACTATATGCGTCTCCTCTGGGCGCGTATTGGTGTGCCTTATTCCCCGGCCACGGGACTACCTATCGAGAGCCAGACCATCAGCCAGATGGTGGATATCCTGATGGCGCTTCCCGAAGGCACGCGGCTCTATCTGCTGGCCCCGATTGTGCGTGGCCGCAAGGGGGAATTTCGCAAAGAGTTTGCCGACCTGATGAAACAGGGCTTTGCGCGCCTGAAAGTAAATGGCGAATTTTACGCCATTGAAGATGCCCCGGAACTGGACAAGAAATACAAGCACAATATCGACGTGGTGGTGGACCGGCTGGTCATCCGCGAAGGACTGGAATCGCGCCTGGCCGACAGTCTGGAAACCGCCTTGCGGTTGGCCGATGGCCTGGCCGTGGCCGAAATGGCCGATCCACCCAAAGACGGCGAAGACCGCCTTTTGTTTTCTGAAAAATTCGCCTGCCCGGTGTCCGGTTTTACCATTGCCGAGATCGAACCGCGCCTATTTTCATTCAACAACCCGTTTGGTGCCTGTCCGTCGTGTGATGGGCTGGGCCAACGGCTGGAATTTGATGCCGCTCTGGTGGTGCCGGACGAGGAAAAAACCCTTGAAAAAGGGGCCATCAAGCCCTGGTCATCGGGCACGTCGCGCATGTATCGCCAGACGCTGGAGGCATTGTGCCGCCACTATGGCGCCGACATGAATGTGCCCTGGTATGACCTGGACGAGACGTTTCGCCAAAAGCTGCTTTATGGCACCGGCAAGGAGGTTTTGCGCTTTGTCTATACCGAGGGCAAACGCAAGTTCGAGACCGAGAAAACCTTTGAAGGGGTCGTGCCCAATCTGGAGCGACGCTGGCGCGAAACCGACAGCAGCTGGGTGCGCGACGAGCTGGGTAAATATCAATCCGCCGCCCCCTGCCCGGCCTGTCATGCCAAGCGGCTAAAGCCCGAGGCGCTGGCGGTAAAGCTGGGCGGGCTGGATATTTCCGAAGCCACGGCCAAATCCATTGCCGAGGCCAATGACTGGTTTCTGGCCCTGGAAGATACCCTCACCGACAAGCAAAAATCCATTGGCGAGCGGGTCTTGAAAGAAATCCGCGAGCGCCTGTCTTTCCTGAACAAGGTCGGGTTGGATTATCTCTCCCTTAGCCGCTCCTCCGGCACGCTGTCTGGCGGCGAAAGCCAGCGCATTCGTCTGGCCAGTCAGATCGGGTCGGGGCTGACCGGCGTGCTCTATGTATTGGACGAGCCCAGCATCGGCCTGCACCAGCGCGATAATGCGCGCCTGTTGGAGACATTGAAAAATCTCCGCGATCTGGGCAATTCGGTGCTGGTGGTCGAACATGATGAAGAAGCCATATTGACTGCCGATCACGTCATCGACATGGGCCCGTTGGCAGGCGTTCATGGCGGCGAAGTGGTGGCACAAGGCACCCCGGCCAAAATTCTGAAAAGCAAAAAAATCCCTGACCGGTCAGTATTTAAGCGGCAAGAAATCTGTACCCGTTCCCGCCAAACGGCGCGAACCCAATCCGCGCAAGATATTGCGTCTGGAAGGGGCGTGCGGCAATAATCTGAAAAACGTTACGGCGGAATTTCCGCTGGGCCTGTTTATCTGCGTTACCGGGGTGTCGGGGGGGCGGCAAGTCCACCCTGACCGTTGAAACCCTCTATAAGGCCGTGGCCCGCAAGCTCAATGGTGGCTCGAAACTACCGATGAAGCATGACTTTCTGGAAGGCGTGGAACATCTGGACAAGGTGATCGACATTGACCAATCGCCCATTGGCCGCACGCCGCGATCCAATCCGGCGACCTATACCGGGGCGTTCACCCCCATTCGCGACTGGTTTGCCGGCCTGCCCGAGGCCAAAACCCGTGGTTACAAGCCCGGGCGGTTTTCCTTCAACGTCAAGGGCGGGCGGTGCGAGGCTTGTCAGGGCGATGGCGTGATCAAGATTGAAATGCACTTTTTGCCCGATGTGTATGTTGAATGCGATGTGTGCAAGGGCGCGCGCTATAACCGCGAAACCCTGGAGGTTTTGTTCAAGGGTAAATCCATCGCCGATGTGTTGCACATGACCGTGGACGAGGCCGCGCAGTTTTTCAAGGCAGTGCCCAGCGTGCGCGATAAAATGCTGACCCTGCAGCGGGTTGGCCTTGGCTATATCCATGTGGGACAGCAGGCCACCACGCTGTCTGGCGGCGAGGCCCAGCGGGTCAAACTCTCCAAAGAACTGTCCAAGCGGGCCACCGGCCGCACGCTGTATATATTGGACGAGCCCACCACGGGCCTGCATTTTGAGGACGTGCGCAAACTGTTGGAAGTGTTGCAGGAACTGGTGGAGAACGGCAATACGGTAGTGGTGATCGAACACAATCTGGATGTCATCAAACAGGCCGACTGGATTTTGGACCTGGGCCCCGAAGGCGGCGATGGCGGGGGGGAGATCGTGGTCGATGGCACCCCCGAAGACGTGGCCAAATGCCAGGAAAGCTGGACCGGGCGGTATCTTAAGCCTCTGTTGATGCGCCCGGCTTGAGACCTCGCAAACGCCACCACAGGAACAGCGAAACGGCCAGGGCCAGCCCGCCCTGAACAAAGCTTTCTGCCCCCAATTGTTTGGGCTGTGTGCTCAGCTCGTAAGCGGTGTTCAACCCGGCCAGCGGATCCGAGGCCTCGCCCGTGCCCAAAATGACCGCCAGCGTGACGCCAAATACGATGGCGTTAAATGCCCCGTGCATGCCCGCCGCACCGATGATGGAGCGCTCGCCCAAAGCATAAAGCCCCAGCATAGTTCCCATCAGAGTCACCGCGAGGATGGACACCACCCCGGCCAGGACATTGCCAAAAAACAGAAAATGCACATGCAGGGAGCCAAAAAAGAGGGCACTGGCCACCAGCCCCGCCAGACGGCCATGGCGCAGGGCAATGCTGGACATCACCCAGCCCCGGCAGATCACTTCCTCGGCGGCGCTTTGCAGCAACAGGCCAAAGACCAGCACTGCAAACACCAGTATCGTTTGCGGGCGCATCAGGATTTCCCACGAAAATGGCCCGGCATTGGCTGCCTCTTCGGGTACCAGCCCCAATGTAAAGGCGGCGACCAGCACCAATGCCAGGGCAAACATGCCCCCCCAGAACAGGCCGCGTCCATAGCGGCCCAGCGCCCCGCGCCAGATAATGCCGGCACTGGCCAGATCGCGCCGCTCATAGAGCTTCAGCCAGAGCAGCGCCGCCCCGGCAAATACGCTGAACATCACATAAAGCGTCACCAGAATGATCAGACCCGCGCCCTGCCCGCCCAGGGCATTTCCCGCCAACAGGGCCGGTGCCATAATGAAAAATAAAAATGGCGCGGTCGCCAGATTAGCAATCAGCCAGAATGCCCAAAGCAGGAAAAACGCAGCCCAAACCGGGGTTGACCGGGCCTCTTTACCCGGGGCGGCAAAAACATTCATGTTTCTTTCTTGTCCTCAGGGGCGGCCGCCTCATCCGGATCCGGTTCTGTAATGGGGGCCTCAGACACAGATGGTTTTGCTGCCTCTTCCTGGCTGACCACCAGACAAGCCCCCACCCCGGCGCCCATGGCATAGCGAATATATTCCACCACCAACCCGGTGATGGTGATAATCAGCAGCGGCACAGCGGCCAACGCCACATAGGCCCCGACATTGGCCATGTCGGGTTCCTGCCAGCCAAACATGGCCACCCCAATGCCCAAAAACGGCAAGGACACCAGCAGTGAGACAAAAAGAAGGCCGATGGACATGGCCAGCAATACAAAAAATTGCAGCACATAGGCGAAAAACAGCCCCCAGAAATGCCCCTTGCTGACGGCAAAGGTTTCAAAAACCTGGATTTTACCCCGTTGAAAGGTCAGCGCGGGGGCCGGGGCCAAACGCACCGAAGCCCAGACAATGCCGCCCAGCCAGATCACCCCATAGGCGATGGACATAATCACAAACAAACCAGCATTGCCGCTTTGTTTCATGACGGCGGCAAGACCGATCAGAATGCCCAGCGGCAACAGGGAAAACAGAATGCCAAAAAACAGCACAACGCCGACGGCAATCATCGAGACCAGCACCTGCAGCTCTGGCTCGCCAAAGCGCAAACCGAACCATTTGCCGCCATACTCCCCCTTAATCATCCAGCGCAACAGGGCGGTATAGATGGATATAAAAACGGGCAGAAAAAACAGGCTGGATAACAGGCCGATCGCCTGAAAAGTATTGCCCAATGACTGAATTTGTAAATTAAATTCGGTCGTTTCCGGCGTGGTCTCCAGCAAGATTGGCAAAGCCTTGATGAGGAAAGGAGCCATAATGGCGAATACCCCGGCCAGCAAGATCATTCGCACGACCACATAAACGATTCCCAGGGTACGCAAGGTGCCTTTGCCCTCTCTTTTGTCGAAGACAAAAAAGGCGGCCTTATCTGCAGAAAAACTCATGCGGATTTCTCCTCTTTCTTCTTCCCGGGGCGCAAAAACCAGAGCACCCCAAGGAACAACACGATGCTGACCACCAGACTGCCTTCGGGGCCAAAGCTGCTGCCCGTAAGCCAGTCCGCCGCACCGGCCTTGTTATCAAAATCCACAATCAGGGCCGGCACATCCACGGTACTGCCGCTGACATCCAGCCCAAAGCCCAGCCCCAGCAGCCAGTTCCAGGCCCCATGAAATCCGCAAACCCCCAACAGTGAGCCTTCGCGCACCGCATAGAGCGATAAAAACAAACCAACCAACACGATATTGGCCATGGCAATCCAGTTGACATGATCCAGACCTTCATTACCCAGATGCAAAGCGGCAAAAATGGTGGAGTTGACGATAATCGCAACCACCAGGCCCCAGCGCGCCGCCATGGCCGAAAGCACCCAGCCACGCATCATGATCTCCTCGGTCGAGCCCTGTACAATAAACCCGGCAAAAAGCAGGGCAATCATTAAAAGAGCCCCGGGCGCGTGTAACGCCGGCGCCAAGGCGGCAATATCATAACCGCCCAGCGCAAAAATGGTGAAAACTGCAATCGCGTTGAAAACAAGCCCCACCACCAGGCCGCGAACAAAACGGCCAAGGGCCTTTTGCCGGCGCAGGCCCATGCTGGCCAAAGGGCGGTTTTCCACAAACCGTACCCACAGTACCATGGCCAGCGCACTGAAACCAAAAATGACGACCAGCATATAAAGAAGATTGGTCGGCATGGATGGTTCCTGCAGATCGATACCGGGCAACGCCATGCCCAATATACTGCTGAGCACCTGGACACTCCCCATGACCAGTACGGCAACCACCCAGACCAGCGCCGCATACACCGGGTGCAAGCGCGGATGCGGTCCATAATCCCCATAGGGCTGAGCCTTTATCCTGCGTGGCGTTTTCTCTGTTACAGCCATGAGTTTCTCCTATGAGCGTGATTATCGGCGTTGCGTCGATGTTTTTTGCTTGAGGGTTTGCACCGCAAATAAAGAGGCACCGGTATAAACCGCCACCTGAAACACGCTGATAATGGTGCCCGCCAGGACCACCCAGGCCACTGCAATAATCGTTTTCTGGCTTAACAGGGATTCCTGTATCAGCGCCCGTATATCCGCCGGCTCCATATTTTTCAGAATGTTCGGATCCCCGATCCAGCCGGTGGCCTGTTGCATATAAAACAGAATATTGGCTGGCGTGGTGATGGCAAACGAAACCAGGCTGAAAAGGATAATCAGGACCGAAAAGCTGAGAAACAATACCCAGAAATGTCCCCGTGTCAGTGACCAGCTCTGCCAGAGCACCATTTTCTTTTGCGCATAAACCTGCGCGAACATCAGCGAGAAACGCACCCCCAGCACGATCATGATCAGCGGGATCCCCATGATCGCCACCATAATCACCGTCATGGAAAGGGCCTGCACATTCAAAACGACCGCCAAGCGAATCAAGGGGGCAATCACGGCCACGGGCACGACAAACACAATGATCAGAAACAGCCAGTTTGCCAGATATTGGCGTACTTCATCGGCACCAAAGCGAAAGGCGAAAAACACCCCCTTTACCCCTTCACCGGCACGGTACCGATAGAGCGCAGCGCGCATCAGAGCACCCGGAATCATAGCCACAAGCAAAACCGCAATATTGACAGGCAAAATGGTGTGAACAAAGTCGATCTGTGGTTTTTCGCCATTTATGGCGTCTTGAAAAATGGGCCAGAGAACCTGGCTGCCCCACCACACCACACCACCCCAAAGCACCAGATTGGCCAGAAAAAAAGGGGATGCCCACCTTGGTCAATAAAAGCAGCCAATCCGATTTTAGCCCGGCAAATCCTGCATTGAGAATGTCCCCAATTTCCAGATCAGACGGGGCGGTATCGCTCATGACGAATCCGACGTACTGGCCCGCAACCCGCGATATAGCGTAACATAAAGCCCGCTAATGGCCCCATTGGAGGCCGGCCAGACCAGCGCGTTCAGTATGAAAAACCATAATAATGGCTTGAGATCAAAACCAGCAGAAGCCGCATCCCCGGCCTCGGTCATGCTGGGTAAATTGTCCATAACCACTTGCATATACTGGATCATGCCCGGCGCCAGCAGCAGGTAAAACGGCAAACTGGTCAACACAATGGCCAGTGCCATGCGCCATCCCTGTCCCTTGCTCCAATTGGCGGCTTCGAACACCACCACACGCCCCTCGGCAATCACCGCCGGATAGGCCGGGGAAAACCGCGCCAATGTATATAGTCCCAACGCCCCGACCCCCAGGCCAGCCAACCCCGCGGCAATCACGCCCGCCGCCCCGGCATGGGCAAAGGCGCTGGTGGGTTCGGCCTCGATAACGGCGGGATCCACCACACTGGTCACCACGGCACTAACGGCAAAAAAGGCGGCCATAATCCCCAAAAATACGATAAAGGCGGTGATCGCACCAACCGCAAACATGGTCAGGAACAGGCGCAGCTCGTCTGCCCCGATTTGCAGATCCAGCCCCCTGCCGGCAGTTTTACCCAGGCCGCGCCGTAAATAGGCGGCAAACAACATCACCACCAGCGGGATCAGGGCAATGCTGAGTACCGTGCCCAGCGCGCTTAGGGCCGGCGAACCGGGATAGTAGGCCACAATCCAGGTGCTGATGACATTGGCCGCAATATAAAAAGCACCCAGTCCATAGATATAGGCCAGATTGCGGCGCAAAAAAACAAATGCCGAAATTACGCATCGCAACACGGGAACTCGATCAGAAGGCTCTGTCATATGGTCTCTCTTATTATCGTTATTCGATACGGCACAGATTTGCCCCAAATGTCAACCGACAAGCCTGGACCAAGCCCGGCTGATCACGGCCTATTCCCTTGCGAACACTTATTTTTCCAGCATAAAAATAAAATTCGCCTTGATATAATCCCGACAGGCAGATGGCACGCCGGGCATCGGTGTGGCCCGCCATTCACGTACGGCATCGGCGGCATATTTGCCAAACTTGGTCATGGGAACTTCGGCCGCAAGATTGACCTCTTTGGGTACGCCATCCTGTCCCAGTGAATATTGCACAATGGCGGCGCCGACATATCCTTTTTTCAGCATTTTGGGCGGGTATTGCGGCTTTTCTTTCTTTATCCAGTTAATCGGCTGACAGGTTTCCGGACGACCGGTCTCTGGCGGCAAACTGGTATCAAGAATACGCCCCTTTGATGTATGACGCGAATATTGCATGGCCTTGGCCGCCTGCCCCCAGGCCCAGGCGGCCAGAAATAACTTGTTGGGATGATCATAACGTTGTGGACCCAGCGCATCAAAAATAGCCTGAAGATCCTCTTCGGCTTCGCGGATGTTTTTAAAGTCCGATTGAATAAGAACCGCCGAGGCATCAAACAGCTTTACCGACGCCAGGGCTGAAGGCGCGTTCATTTCCAGGGCCTTATAAACGTCCAGCGCGGCTTTGGCTTCGGCGCGCGTGGTGCGCCAGTCCTGGTTATAGCTGGCATCTTTCATCAATTCGAAATGCGAACGAAATACTGGATAGGAGGGTTTCAGTTGGGCCGCATCATAGGCTTTCATTGCCCATTTCAACGACCGCCGGGTATTTTTGTTTGGCTTGTCCATAAACGCGCTCAGCCCAAAGATCAGTTGTGTACTTTGTACCGTCAGTCCTGGATTGTCTGCAGTTTTGGTCAGAACAAAGGCGCGTTTGGCCGGTGTTTTGACATCGGCATGGGGTAAATAGCGCAGCCGTAATTCGGCCAGATTATAGGCCAGTATGGCACTGTATTTTTTGTTGTTTGCCTCTTCGGCAGCTTTCCAGGCCTTTTCGCCTTCGCGGTCCGCGGTAACGATATCGCCTTGATCCAGCGCAGCCAGATAGGCCTTGTACGCCTGTATCATTGGTGAGGCGGCTTGGGCACCCCCCGGCAAACATCACGCACACCAACGCAACCAGACATGAGAATCTCATGCTCTCCCCCTGTATTTATACACCCAGGCCGAGGTTACAGCGCCTGGCGGGCTTGACGCAAGTCGACGATGGCTGAATACCCGCCCCATGATGAAAAAAACTGTACAACATTGTGGGTGGCGGCTTGGCCGGCAGCGAAGCAGCCTGGCAATGCGCCGGGGCTGGCGTGCCCGTCATTATCCACGAAATGCGCCCCGAACGGGGCACCGAAGCGCACCTTACCGACAAGCTGGCCGAGCTGGTGTGCTCCAACTCGTTTCGTTCTGACGATCATGAAAATAATGCAGTGGGCCTGCTACACGAGGAAATGCGCCGCTGTGGCTCGTTGATCATGCGTTGCGCCGACCAGCACAAAGTGCCCGCCGGCAGCGCCCTGGCCGTGGATCGCGAAGGCTTTTCTGCCGCCGTCAATGCAGCCATCGAAGCCCACCCGCTGATTACTATTGAACGGGGCGAAATCGCCGGCCTGCCCCCCGCCGATTGGGATAATGTGATCATTGCTACCGGGCCGCTGACCTCGCCGGCGCTCAGCGAAGCCATTCTGGCGCTGAGCGGGGAAGATGGCTGGCATTTTTTGATGCCATCGCGCCCATCATCCACCGGGACAGCATTGATTTTACCAAGGCCTGGTTCCAGTCCCGCTATGACAAGGGCGATGGCGCAGACTATATCAACTGCCCCATGGACAAGGACCAATACGAGGCCTTTATCGATGCCCTGTTGGGCGGCGATAAAACCGAGTTCAAGGACTGGGAAAAGGACACCCCCTATTTTGATGGCTGCCTGCCGATCGAGGTAATGGCCGAACGGGGCCGCGAGACCCTGCGCCATGGCCCCATGAAACCGGTGGGGCTGACCAATGAACACAACCCCACGGTCAAGCCCTATGCCATTGTGCAATTGCGACAGGATAATGCCCTGGCCACGCTTTATAATATGGTGGGGTTTCAGACCAAACTGAAATACGGGGCGCAACAGGCTATTTTCCGTATGATCCCGGGTCTGGAAAATGCCGAATTTGCCCGCCTGGGCGGCATTCATCGCAATACGTTTTTAAATTCGCCCGTAGTACTGGACCACACCTTGCGCCTAAAGGCCGAACCTCGTCTGCGCTTTGCCGGCCAGATTACCGGAGTGGAAGGCTATGTGGAAAGCGCCGCTTGCGGGCTGATGACCGGGCGCTTTGCCGCCGCCCAATATCTGGACACGCCAATAGAATCACCACCCCAAACCACGGCTCTGGGGGGCTTTGCTGGCCCACATTACCGGTGGCCACCTTGCCGAAAAACGCAGTTTTCAACCCATGAACATTAATTTTGGCCTGTTCCCTCCTATGGATACCCCGTTCAAGGACGAAAACGGCAAAAAATTGCGCGGCAAGGAGAAAACCCGGGCCAGAAGACGCCTTATTACAGCCAGAGCGCTTGACGATATACAAATCTGGACTTTGACTGGCGTATCGTATTCGCACCGGGGGAAAGTCAGCGCGGATGATATTACCGCCGAGCCATAAGTTGAACACAGGATTTTCCTGGCGAACCCGCCCGGTTGAAAATCTGCGTCACCTTGATTCGGCTGTGGTCAATGATTTCAACGAAAAGGGCTATGCCCTGGTGCCCGACGCGGTACCGGCGGATCAACTGGATATTCTGATCTCGGCGATTGACCTTCTGGAAGGGCGCGAAGAAGAAACCGTGCTGACCTTTGACAGTGGCGAAGCGGTGGTCTTTGGCATCGACCAGATGACCTTTGCCTGCAACCTTGCTGCCCAGAGCGAAGTATTGCGGGCCTTTTCCAGCGGCCCCCTGATGCGGGACCTGATGCACGACCTGATCGGTCCCGATGTTCGTATGTATTGGGATCAGGCGGTTTATAAAAAGCCACGCCATGTGGCTGATTTCGCCTGGCACCAGGACAATGGCTACACCTTTACGGAACCACAGGACTATGTGACCTGCTGGCTGGCGCTAACCGATGCAGATGCCTCTAATGGCTGTCCCTGGGTGCTGCCGGGCCTGCACCGCAATGGCACCTTTGCCCATGATCAGAGCGAAGAAGGCCTGGTCATTTCCGGTCTGGACCATGACAGCATTGTGGACCGGGCCATCTGCACCCCGGCCAAAGCCGGCGACATGGTCATTTTCTCTTCCCTGACGCCGCATATGACCGGCCCCAATCTGACCAGTGAAACCAGAAAGGCCTATATTCTGCAATATATGTCAGATGGGGCGGTGCGTGTTCATGATGATGGCACCCGTGAAGCGCTGAATAATGCCACCAATAATTTCTACATTCTCAGAGACGGTAAGGCCGTTTAAAATCGTCCCATAGTGAATAAAAAAACCCCGGCTCCATGGCCGGGGTTTTATGCTTAGCAGGCTGAACCTAGCCAAACAGGGTTTGTGACCCTGCCATGGCCACCAGCATGGGCAGCGAGAGCAGCGTATTGGTACGCGAAAACAACATGGCCTTGCGCGCGGCGGCGGGTTTGGCCTCGGCCGGCGCATCAATCAGGCCCAGAGCAATTTTCTGGTTCGGCCAGATAATCACCCAGACATTAAAGGCCATGATAATGCCCATCCACATGCCCAGCCCCAAAAAGACATGCTGGACATTGGCAAAGCCGTCCATGGCGCCAATGGTCAGTGTTTCCACCAGATAACCGCGATGCCCTGCCAGTGCCAGACCGGTCAGCAAGGTAGCCGCCGCGCCCCAGCGAAACCAGAACAAAGCGGCCGGCGCAATGACCTTGCCGATGGCCGGTTTCTGGTCATCCGGAATTTTAGCCATGTTGGGGATTTGCACAAAGTTGAAGTACCAGAGCAAACCAATCCACATGACCCCGGAAATGACATGCAGCCAGCGCAGAAAAGCGATGGTGACCGCCGCGCCACTATATTCGCTTCCCGAGAGAACGTAATACAGCGCGTACATCAATACGGCGAGAATGAGAGAGACGATGATCGTCGAACGAAGGTTAGATAGTATACCAGCCATTTTGGCCCCCTGAAAAACTGTGATGGCCTATTATGGGGCATGACGGGGGGGGCGCGTCAATCCGCCGCAAGCGGTAAATTTGAATTATTTTACTCTTCAAATTCGCCGCGATTGACCCCCAGCATCAACAAAATCGGGGCCGCCACGAAGATCGAGGAATAGGTGCCCACCACCACGCCCCAGATCATGGCAAACGAAAACCCGCGCAACACTTCGCCGCCCATAAAGAACAAGGCCAGCAAGGCCAACAGGGTCGTAAAAGAGGTAATCGTCGTCCGCGACAGGGTTTCATTGATCGACAGGTTCAACACGTCCATTAGCGGCATGCGTTTATAACGGCGCAGGTTTTCACGAATGCGGTCATACACCACCACGGTATCATTCATCGAATAACCGACAATGGTCAGAATGGCCGCAATAATCGACAGATTAAATTCCAGCCGCGAAATCGAAAACATACCAATGGTGAGAATAACATCGTGGGCCAAGGCCACCACGGCCCCGACCGAGAATTGCCATTCGAATCGGAACCAGATGTAAATCAGCATACAGATAAGCGCCCCCACCACGGCAAATATGCCGGCATTGACCAATTCGCCAGACACTTTTGGACTGATGACCGAAGTTGCCCGATAGGTGATACCCTCGAAATTCTTGTCCAGCGCTTCCCTGACCGTGGCAATGGCAGATTGCTGCGCATTGGCCCCCTCTATGCCTTCGCCGGCCTGTTTTTCGATCCGGATTCGCACAATCGAATCACTGCCAAAATGCTGAACCTGTACATCCCCAAGACCCAGATTGGTAACTACAGAGCGGATTTTTGCCAGATCCGCCGGCCCCTGGGTTGCAATCTGAATTTGCGAACCGCCGCGAAAATCAATGCCAAAGTTCAACCCCAGCATCAGAAAGGCCACAATGGAAACGATAATGGCCAGACCAGAAACGGTAAACGCGATAAAACGCTGTTGTACAAAGGGAATTTTCGTACCAAGCGGGATATATTGGGATAGCGCGAGAGACATGATAGCAGTCCTTAAATCGGCAGGGTTTTTGGCTTGGCCTTAAACAGCCAATATGAGGTCAGCAGGCGCGAAAAGACAAAGGCAGTAAATACCGAGGTAATAATCCCGATCGCCAAGGTTACCCCAAAGCCCTTCACCGGGCCGGAGCCAAATTGCAGCAACAGAACCGCCGCAATCAAGGTGGTGATATTGGCATCCAGAATGGTTGAACGCGCCTTGGCATAGCCGGTTTCAATGGCATTCATCGGCGTTTTACCGTTTCGATATTCTTCACGCACCCGCCCGAAAATCAGTACATTGGCATCCACCGCCATACCAATGGTCAGGATAATCCCGGCAATCCCGGGCAGGGTCAGGGTTGCCTGCAATGCCGACAATGCCCCCATCATCAACAGTACATTGGCAATAAGTGCCAAGTCGGAAATCAAGCCCAGCATACCATAGACAATCACCATAAAGACAACCACCGACAAAAACCCGATAATCAGCGCCAGAGCACCGGCGCGAATGGAATCCGCCCCCAGCTCGGCCCCTACCGTCCCCTGGTCCAGCACGGTAAGCTTGGCAGGCAAAGCCCCGGCCCGTAACAGGATCGACAGATCATTGGCGCTTTCGGTGGTAAAGCCGCCCTCGATAATTCCTGATCCACCCAAAATCGGCGAGTTGATTACCGGGGCGGAAATCACCTTATTATCCAGCACAATGGCGAAGCGACGACCAACATTTTCCGCCGTAGCCTTGCCAAAACGCCGGGCCCCCTTGCCGTTAAAACGAAAGGACACGGCCGGCTGGCCGCTGCGGTTAAAGGTTGGTTTGGAATCCACCAGATCCTCCCCATCGACCAACGGACGGCGACGGATCAATACATAGGGCTCGGCGGGGTTGGACCCTTCGACCAGCCTGGCCCCCGGCGGAATACGCCCGGCCTGAGCCTCGGCCACGGTAACCGATGTATCCAGCAAATGAAACGTCATCTTGGCGGTCTGACCGACCAATTCCTTGATTCGTTCCGGATCGCTCTTGCCCGGCACCTCAACAATAATACGGTCATCACCCTTGCGCTGGATGGTCGGCTCGCGCGTGCCCAGCTCATCAATACGCTGGCGAATCACCTCGATCGAGCGTGCCACCGCATCCTTTGATTCTTTTTCCAGCGCTTCGGGGGTCAGAGTCAGGGTAATACGCCCGCTTTTCGGATCGCTGTCGATCACAAAAAGGCGGCTTGGCACTGCCGGTCAACAAGGCCGCCGCATCCACGGTGTTAATTGGTTTTAGTCGCTCCAACGCCAGATCCATTTGCTCAGGGCGCGCCAGCCGAAACGTGACTGTGTCGCCGCTGACCCGAAAGCCGGTGGCTGGAATAATGGGTTTTTCACTGCGCAGGAACTGGCGCGCATCATCAGCGGCCGCTTCCAGCTTGCCTTGTTTTACCGAAGCCACATCCACTTCATAGAGCAGGTGCGTGCCCCCCTGTAGATCCAGCCCCAGATTAACCGTTTTTCTGGGCATGAAGGACGGCAAAGTTCCCTCAATATCGGGGCCGCCTCGTATGCTTTCCGGCAAGACATTCGGCAAAGCATAGAAAAAACCAGCAAGTACGATCAGCCAAATAAAGGCTTGTTTTAGCTTGGAAAAATGTAGCATGATTCAGGCGTCCGCGACTTAGGATTTTTTCGTCTTGGCAGCACTGTCATTCGCTGGTTTGGGAGACGTTTTGGATTGAATGTCCTGTAAGGTAGCCTTGATGGCCGTAACACGGACACCATCGGCCAGATCAATCTGCACTTCGGTATCGGTTACCTTGGCCACTTTGCCAACCAGACCACCGCCGGTAACCACCCGGTCACCGCGCTTGACCGCCTCGACCATATCGCGATGTTCGCGGGCGCGTTTTTGCTGTGGGCGGATCAAAAGAAAGTAGAAGATGGCAAAAAGCGCCACCATCATCCCAATGCTATAAAACGGGCTGGGCCCTTCGGGTGCGGCCTGTATAAATGCAGCGATCATCGGCTGGACGGTCATGAGTTCTCCCCTACATGCGCCATGCCCGGTTTTCCCAAGGCACGGCCCCGGACAGATGCATCCGGTTCAGGCGAATATAGGTATGGCGGCGTGAAAAGCAATTACCCCAGAGGGCGTAAGCCATAGAAATCACACCCCCTTCATGACCGCATCATAACCGACAAATACGGGTCGGCAGCAACCTCTCAGGCAGACTGTACATCCGCTAGGAAACTGTCAACGTGTTCGCGAAGCTGTCGTGATTGTTCAGACAGGCTGCCAACCGCCATTTTGACCTGTGAGGAGACACTGTCCACTTCCTGGGCAGATTCGCTAAGGCCACCAATATTGTGGTTCACCTCAGCAGTGCCTTGCGAGGCCTGCACCACGCTGGAGGCAATCTCCTGGGTCGCCTGGCGTTGTTCGCCCAGCGCATGTGAGATGGAATCCGAACTCTCGGCCAGTTCCTGAATAATGGAACGAATACCCGAAAGCGATTCGGCAGCCCCTGTGGTGGCGTTTTGCATCTGTTCGATCTGTACCGAGATCTGTTCCGTTGCCTTGCCGGTCTGCGAGGCCAGGCTTTTCACCTCAGAGGCCACAACCGCAAAGCCGGCACCGGCCTCGCCGGCCCGGGCCGCTTCAATGGTGGCGTTCAGGGCCAATAGATTGGTTTGTTCGGCAATGTCATTGATCAGAGCCGTCACCTCGGAAATCCCGGCTGAAACTTCCTGCAACGAGTTCATTTGCTCGGTGGTTTTTTCGGCCTCTTTAACCGCATTGGCAGCCACCTGGGCCGACTGACCAACCTGTTCAGAGATGGAATCCACCGTGACCGACAATTCCTCTGCCGCGGCACTGACCGCCTGAACATTCTGGGCGGCCATATCAGATGCTGAAGCGACGGAACTGGCACGTCCTGCAGTCCCCTCGGCCACTTCGGTCATGATTTGTGCACTGGAATTCAGCTCGTCCATGGAAGAGCCAATGGATTGCAACAGATTGGAAATTTCCTGGTCAAAGGATTTAACCATGGCCGAGAGTTTTTCACCACGTTTGATCCGCTCCTCGGCGGTGCGCTGTTGCTCTTCGGTAAGGGACTGGGTCTTGATCATATTGTCTTTAAAGATCGCCAGGGCCCGCGCCATTTCGCCAATTTCATCATCAGCAACCGGAGTAACCTCTACGGTCATATCCCCTTCAGCAAGACGGCGCATAGTGGCGCTCATGCAGGTCAGGCGGCGCGACACATTACGGATTACATAGAACCAGACAATGGCGGCACTGGCTGCAATACTGGCCACGGCCATCAGCAACAATAACAAACGTCCCATACTGGAAGCCGCAGCGGCACGCTTGCCAGCCGTGATGGCGGCTTCGCGGGTTTGCTGTGCAAATCGTGTGACATCCTTGTCCAGCAAAGCGGAAATCCCTTCCAGCTCTGCGATCTTGTCCTCGATCATGGCGTCTTTGGCCAACTGGGTTTTGCGCTCAGCAAAGATAGAGGCCTCATCGGCACCCAGCGCGACCAGCGTACCGGCCCGTTCGCGCACATTCTTGGACAGGCTGGAGCCCATAATCGCCACATTGGACTTCATCTCGCTGGCGGCCGCAGAATAGGCCTCTTCGATTTTTTCAATCTCTTTTACCGAATCACTCGCCATGGCTTCGGCATAGGTCACCGTGACCACATTGGCAGACATCAAAATGCGCAACAGCGATTCAATGTCAAAATCTTCGGCAGTTTCCAGCTGGGTTTCCAGCTCGGTATTCAAATCCTGACGTAATGTCCGCGCAGCATTAAAGGCATCATCAATACGCGAACGCCGGCTCAGCCGATCTATAACCAAGGCATCCAGTTGCGCCACCAGATCGGGGAAGGCAGCCGCTTCTTCAGCGAGACTCTTGGTGATTTCACGATTGCCTTTCTGGGACTGACTAACCGCATTGATCAATTTGACCAGCTCTTCATTTTTCGCCGTGGCTTCATTTACGGCGGCTTCCGCCTCGCGGAGGCTCTGGGCGCGTTCAATATCGGCAACCGAACCCAATAACGCACTGCCCGTCACGGATAATTTTAAAGAATTATCCAGATTGGTAAGGTGAATGTTACTGATCTCGTTCTGCACTGCTGTGGTCTTGGCATTACTCCACAACCCGATCCCGACTGAAAGTATAGTGAAAGCGGCAACGGCGCCAAAAGCCAGCAAAAGACGAGCACTAATGGTCTGCAAAAAAGTAAAGCGTTTGATGGTAGCCTCCCCGAACTCAATAGCAGAGACAGCTGTGTCCTGCCACCTCTTATCAGGTAAGCTTCCACGGATTTGGTTAATAAAAAGCTCCCCCGCAAGCGAGGGAGCCAGTTATACTGCTTAAATTTTTAAAATTCTTACAGTTTGAAGCTAATTTTTGCTCTTGCGCCTTCAACGACTTTTGCCGGCGGCTCATATTTCCACTTGGAAACGGCTTTCATGGCAGCATCATCAAATACCCCAGCGGGTTCTGCTTCGGCCACCGCAACATTGCTGACCTTGCCATCGGTATCCACTGAATAGGTCACCACCACGTGACCTTCAATCTTGCGACGCTCGGCACCACGTGGATAAATTGGCGCAACCCGCTTTTTAGCGACCAGACCGTCGCCAGCCATCGCCGTTGGCACGGCTACCATCGTGCTCGCTGCCAGGACCAAACCTGCACAAACCGTAATTTTCTTGATAATATTCATATTTAGACACCCCGGTGTTTTTTTGTGTTCCGGCACCATTATTGGTGGCCGTTGATTGCACCATAGCAAGCACGCTCTAACGCCCATTTAAAAAGATAGATAAAATTTTACTGGTTTCGGTTTTTTGACAAAATTATATGAATTATCGTTTATTTTCAACAAGATAATACATCAACTTTTTTTGGGCAAATGCTGTAACGGGTTTACCGGGTCGCGTCCGCGCCGGGTTTCGAAGTGGAGTTGCGGTGTACTGACCGAGCCCGTGGCCCCGACCTCGGCAATGGTATCGCCGGTTTTAATCTTGGCCCCTTCTTTGACCAGCAATTTGCGATTATGGGCATAGGCACTGACCCAGCCATTGGGATGACGGATCAGAATAAGATTGCCAAAGCTTTTCAATTCAGCCCCGGCATAGACCACAGTACCGCTGCCTGCCGCGCGCACCGCGGTGCCGGCCGGGGCAGCAATATTAATGCCGTCATTACGGGTACCACCGGGTTTTGCGCCAAAACTGGAGACCACGGGGCCATTTAATGGCCAGGCAAAGGTCGACGTTTTGGCCGGGGCCTGGACCCGGGCGGGTTTTGCGTTTGATCGCGAGGTCGCGTTGCGTCCCCCCGTCGCCGACTTGCGACTGGCCGCCGCACTTTTCCATTTACCATCGGCGCCGCGCACCAGGGATGGTAATATCAACAGCTCGTTTGCACGCAAGGCATAGGGCGGCTGGATCCCATTGATCAGGGCCAGCGACCTGAAATCCAGTGAAAAACGCCGGGCAATGCCCATCACCGTATCTCCGGCGCGCACCCGATAATGCAAAGGCGGCGGCAGTTTCAGGGTCTGCCCCACCTTCAGGGCATATGGCGGTTTGAGCTTGTTAACCGCAATCAGTGGCTTTAGCGCAATCTGGTATTTTTCCGAAATCCCAAACAGGGTATCGCCCTTGCCGACCTTTATACTGGCCGGACGCACTTTGGCGGGCACCACCTCCCTCTGCATGGCTGATCGGGTTGGTTCTGTGCCGCGCGGGCCATTTCCCTGTGAGGTCTTTTGGCGGCGGTCCATCGCCTTGCGCCCGATCTTGCCGCCGGTCTTGGCGATTTTGGAAGCCGCCTTCAGGGACCGCCCTGCATTCGAGGCCGTATTACGCGTCGCGGCGGCCTGGGCATCAAAGGGCACTTTGGCCATGCGTCTGACCGGGATATCGACCGATGGCCGCTTAACCGAAGGGGATGGCCGGTCATTGAAAGATACCGAAGGCTGATCCGTCGATGGCAAGGGATCAACAGGCTCTAACGGCTCCAGCGACTGGCTCTCAATGGGCTGGGTTGGCGCAGCGCTGGGCACCACATCATTATCCAGAGCCGCCGAAGGGCCCAATGGTTCATCGCCATGATACACCACAGGGGCCGGGCCGCGGGGTGTTCCACACGCAGCCAGCGTTAAAATCAACATTGATGTCAGAGCATGGCGAAACATACCCCTGATAATGTCTTATTAATCTTAACGGAACACTACAGCGCGCTGGCAATGCCGGCGATCAAAGGTACAAATCGCACCGGGGCCACCTGGCGCTGGTGAAACACATCCCCATCACGGCGAAAGACGGTGACGAACTGTCCCTCCGGCGGGCCAATGGGCGCGACCAGCAGGCCGCCTTCGCACAATTGCGACAAGAGCGCCGGCGGGCATTCTTTGGTACCGGCGGTGACCAGAATGCGATCAAATTCGCCCTGTTCGGGCCAGCCCAGCATGCCATCGCCAAGGCGGGTGACGATATTGCGCAGACGCAGGCGGTCAAAGCGCTCTTCGGCCGCTTTCATCAAAGTGCGATAGCGCTCGATGGTATACACCCGGCGCGCCAGCAGGGATAAAATGGCGCATTGATAGCCAGAGCCGGTCCCCACCTCCAGCACCCGCAGGCGCGGCGTCAGGCACAGGGCCTCGGTCATCATCGCCACCACAAAGGGCTGGGATATGGTCTGCCCACAGGCAATCGGCAGCGCCCGGTTTTCATAGGCCCGCCTGGTAAATTCGCTGGTGACAAAGACATCGCGGGGAATGCGTTCCAGCGCGCCCAATACCGCCTTGTCGACAATACCGGCAGAGCGCAGCGCCATGATCAGCTCGACAACGCGCATATCGGGTCCGCTCTGGTTCATGGAACGACCCTATAGAGAAATGCCATCAAGCGCATCGGATAGCCCGGCCAGCGTGGTTTCGTGGGTCAGGTCCAGATGCAAAGGCGTTACCGAAATCCGCCTGGAATAAATGGCGCGCAAATCCGTGCCTTCGGGCGGCGTAGACAAACGTCCATTAAAACCCAGCCAGTAATAGGGCCGCCCGCCGGGATCGGCGCGCTCATGCACTTCCAGCTGGTCCTGATCACGCCGCCCCATGCGGGTCATCTCAATGCCGGTCACCTCTTCGGGCGGGCAATCGGGAAAGTTGATATTCATCAACACGTCTTTTGGCCATTTGCGCTGGAACAACCGTTCCAGCACTTTGGGGGCAAATTTTTCTGCCGTCTGCCAGTAAATCGTGGCCTTTTCGGTAAACGGATAGGTCTGCGACAGGGCCACCGAGGGGATTTCCATCTCCATGCCCTGAATCGCCGCGGCAATGGTGCCCGAAAGCGTAATATGCTCGGCCAGATTTTGCCCCTTATTGACCCCCGACAGGATCAGATCTGGGCGTTTGCCCTCAATCAGGTTCAAAACCCCCATCATCACGCTGTCTGTGGGGGGTGCCATAAATGGCAAAACTTTTGGGGCCGCGCTGGGACACCCGCAAGGGCTCACGAATGGACAGTGCCCGGCTGGCGGCGCTTTGCTCGTTCGCCGGGGCGCAAATCCACACATCATCGGACAGGGTATAGGCAATGCGTTCCAGCACCTTCAGGCCCGGCGCATCAATCCCGTCATCATTAGAGAGCAAAATGCGCGGATTTTGCGGAATCATTGTCCTATTACCTCTTGCCCGCCCATATAGGGGCGCAGTGCGGCGGGGATTTCAATGCTGCCATCTTCGTTCTGGTAATTTTCCATCACCGCCAGCAAGGTACGCCCCACCGCCAGACCGGAACCATTCAAGGTGTGCACAAAGCGGGCTTTCTTCTCCCCCGCCGCGCGGCAACGCGCATTCATACGCCGGGCCTGAAAATCCCCACAATTGGAAACGGACGAAATTTCGCGGTAAGTGTCCTGGCTAGGCAGCCACACCTCCAGATCGTGGGTTTTTTTGCGCGCCAAAGCCGGTATCGCCCGCACACAGCAACATTACCCGATAGGGAAGCTCCAGACGTTTTAGAATTTCTTCGGCACAATTGGTCATGCGCTCATGTTCGGCTGCCGACTTTTCCGGCGTGGTGATCACCACCATTTCCACCTTCATGAACTGGTGCATACGGATCAGGCCGCGGGTGTCCTTGCCTGCCGATCCGGCTTCGGAACGAAAACACGGCGTATAGGCGCAATAGCGATGGGGCAGGCCCGCCTCGTCATGAATGGCCTCGCGCGCGAGGTTGGTCAAAGGCACTTCGGCGGTGGGGATCAGAGCATGGCTCACAACGGTATTTTTTGATTCTAGTGATTTCGTAATCGCGACAGAGGTGCCTGAAATTTTACGCACCTCTTCAAATTCGAGCCCCTCTCGCCCTCTTCCGGCCCAAAATAAATCACCGGAAAATTTGGGTAATTGATTGGTGCCAACAAGCGCATTATCGTGCACCAACAAAGGCGGAGAGACTTCCAAAAATCCATGCTCAACCGTTTGCACGTCCAGCATGAACGCCCCCAGCGCCCGCTCCAGCCGCGCCAGATCGCCTTTGAGGAACGCAAAGCGTGCGCCGGATATTTTCGCCGCGGATTCAAAATCCAAAAGGCCCAGCTTTTCGCCCAGCGCCGTATGGTCTTTGGGCGCGTAATTAAAGGTACGCGGTGTGCCCCAGTTGCGCATTTCCTGATTGGCACTCTCGTCCGCACCATCGGGCACATCGTCGGCCAGAAGGTTGGGCAGAGAGAGAAGCTTGTCCCAAGCGCTGCCCCGATGCGCGCCTCTTCTTCCCCGGCCTGCTCAATCTTGTCCTTCAAGGCCCCCACCTCGGCACGCAGACGCTGGAACTCGTCCTCATCGCCCTTGGCCTTGGCCGCCCCGATCATTTTAGAGGCCGCATTGCGTGCCGTTTCCGCCTCTTGCTTGGCGGCAATGGCGGCACGCAACTTCTCGTCCAGCGCCAACAGGTCTGCCGATGGCGCCGACAAGCCCCGCCGCTTCATGGCGGCATCAAAAGCGTCCGGGTTTTCGCGAATGGCTCGTATGTCGTGCATGGGTAGGTATCCGTCTATCTGAGGATTGCGGGTTTACCCTTAGCCTTACCTTTCGTCCACCGGGCAATCTGCGCTTTGGCTTTTTTGTTCTCCCGGGATCCGAAAGCCGTCGGGCAGTTCAGGAGGGCCTGTGTGTCTCTCCATACTTCGAGGCCCTTCGTGGGTGCTGCGCACCTCCTCAGGACACCTCAGTATGAGGCGGTGTTAAATTTTAAACGTACCTCATCCTGCGGTGCGAACGAAGAGAGCCTCGAAGGATGACTAGAAGTATACGCCACCCACGCCGGTGTGGGGTAAGGTTTTGCTATCCCCATCCCCGACATCATTGCACCGGCATGGAGACAATCTCTTTCCTCTCCCGGGTGGGAGAGGAATAAGGTGAGGGATCAGAGGCTTAAAGAAAGGACTCAGGCTTTAATTCACAAGCCCCTCTCCCTAGGGAGAGGGATAAATCCCCCGTATAACGCCCCCAAGGGTCAAAGAGGATCATGCCTTACCCCTGGGTGTCCCTGCCCTTACCCCTAAATTATCCCTGAATGAGAAAAAACGGACCCTGAAACGTCCCTCCTTTATCCCTGATTATCCCTAACGGACACGAGGATAAACCAGGTTTGTCCCCACCCCGAAAAAGCAGTCTATACTGGGGCAATTTCCAGGCGCGTTGGGGCGATCCCCAGAATGACCCTCACCTTTCGAAACGAAGAACATGCATCGCTCTTTCCTTTGCCGGGCCATAATTTTTTATGCAGAACGATATTCCTAAATACTGTCGAGCATAGTATGGCTGTGGCAAGACCGTTCAAATCACAATGCGTAGGAAAGTTTTGGTGTCGATTTCAGGGGGCGTATTCAGTTTAAGACGCATACAGCTTTGGGTTTACACATCCTGGTTTGAATTTCTCATCCGCTATCGCAAAACCATGCTTGGACCGCTTTGGCTGTTGGTCGGCCCGGCTCTTTTCATATCGCTTTTGGGTCTTCTTTATGCCCACGTTGGTGGCATTCCTGTTGAAAAGTTCATCCCCCATTTGACCATCGGTATTGTGGTCTGGACGCTGATCACCGGGTTTCTGGTTGGCAGCACCCGGGTTTTTCAAAAGGCTCAGGCGCAGATTATGCAAGACGGTATTGATCTGATCGATATCGTTATGGTCAGTGTACTTTCGACGGTCATTCATTTTGCTCATCAGGTCGTCCTGATTATTGTTGTTTTGGCATTTTTTAAAGTACCGATAACGCCTTATGCCTTGGTGAGCCTGGTTGGGCTTGTTTTGCTGATCATTAACGGCATCTGGCTGACGATCGTTTTTGGAATCATCGGTGCCCGGTTTCGCGATCTGGCCGAGATTGTGCAAGCCATCATGCGCATCGCCTTTCTGGCCACCCCCGTCATCTGGATGCCGTCCAAGACCGGACGCGGCGGGGTGATGGGGGCCTTTTTGGATTTTAATCCCTTTTACCATTTTCTGGAGCTTATCCGCGCGCCGCTATTGGGAACCCCGATTGAGCCTCTTAGCTGGATCCTTGTCCTTTCGATTACGGTAACCGGCTTCCTTCTGGCATATATAAGCACCAGACTTTTGGCCAAAAACATAGCGCTTTGGGTATAAGGGACATGACAAGCAATGCCACGCCCCCGCAACCTTTGCTGCATGCCAGCAAGCTGACGCTGCACATACCGATTATCAGGCCAAAAGATCGCCAGCTATTGTCTAATCCGGCGCGTTTTTTGATTGATTTATATTTTTCCCGCACCAACCGGGATGTGGTCACCATTTTGGACAAGGTCTCTTTTACCTTGAACCAGGGCGAACGCATTGGGATTATCGGTGCCAACGGGGCTGGCAAAAGTACGCTCCTGCGCTTGCTGGCTGGCATATATGCCCCCTCCAGCGGCACATTGGAGGTCAATGGTACCGTGAAGGGATTGTTTTCCATTTCCCTTGGCATGTACCCCGAGGCCACGGGTCTTGAAAATATCTATATGCGTGGGCTGCAAATGGGTCTGAAGCTTCAGGAAATCAAGGAAATGGTCCCCGAAGTTGTTGAGTTTGCCGAGTTGCAAGATGCCATTGAAAACCCGCTGAACACCTATTCCACCGGCATGAGAACACGTCTGGCGTTTTCCATATCCACCATGATCGAACCCGATATTTTATTGCTGGATGAATGGATTGGTGCCGGGGATGCACGGTTTCGTGACAAGGTGCAGGCACGTATGAACCGGTTGGTAGAAGACAGCCGCGGCCTGGTACTGGCCACTCACAATACCGGCCTGATGAAAAGATTGTGTACCAAAGGGCTGGTGCTTTCCAAGGGCAAAATGGCCTATTATGGCGATCTGGAAGAGGCGCTGGAGGTCTATACGAATGACAAGAAGCTGCAAGCAAGGCTATAAATGCCCAAGCCATCATGGTTTTGATGGTTTTAGCGCCTTTATGAAATTATAGCCCTGCCATAATTTGTGTCTGGTTTTATACCACAGGCTGTGGTGGCGAACATTGGCGAGAAACTCTCCCAGCGGCTCCCAGTAACGTTCCGGTTGCCCTTTTTCGTGCCATTTCCAAAACGCCTCCACCCATGGAGAGGCCGCAAAAACGTCTTTGGCCCGATCGGGCGTTTCGCTGAAATAATATTGCGGATGAAGAAGAATAAAAAATCGGGTATTTAAAGCCAGCGCCTTCATCAACCGATATTGTAAGTCTACCGTAAGATCGCCACGCGCCAGACGGGAGGCCAGACCACCATCGCTATACTTGTCCCCAATCGGGGAGAAACGGTTATGGGTCCAGATCAAGGCCTTTGAAGCAAAGGCCGGATAAAAGAAACTGTTGTTTCTTCGCCCATCGGGGCCGGCCGGTCCGCCATGGGGTGAAAAATGATTGATGGCAAATCCGCAACGTGTGAGCATTGCCACGTCCTCATTAAAATGCGTCTCTACTTTTGACGCATCAAAACCTGCGGTTTGGTACGCATTACAGTGATAGGTAAAGCAATTCCCCCGCGCCTGCGTTGCCAACAAGCGTTCATAATCTATTGGGTAGGGTGTCTCTATGCCCTTGACCATGGTGCGGGTAAACAGCGCCGTGGTGGAGACAATGCCGTTTGCGGCCTGATGTTCACACAGATGAACGGTCTGTTTCGGCCCGCTGTCGCAATCATGCATCAAAATGATGTCAATGACCGGTTCATCTCTGGATTTAACTTCTTTCTTCCACGCTTTGAACTCGGCTTTGTAGGCCGCTTTGAGCTGTTTTTCCGTGCGAAAAGGCTGCTCCAGATTAAAGTCCAGGTCGGCAAAGGTGCGAAAGCGGATACGGGGAGACTGCTTGAGAACAGCAAACAGACTCTCCAGATAGGTAAACGGCAAATAGCCAAGGGCTTTATACGCCAACCAGCTCATTTGCGGCGCCATATCTCTATGCGGGGAATGGAATATATAAGACCGTATTTTTCTCTTTTACGTGGTGACGGTATTTCAATCCTGATGGCATTTTTATCTGCCCATTCTTTGCTCACGCGGTGGACCACCTCCAGAAAATCTTCCTTGCCCGGCACCGGATTATTCCAGGGGGCAATCCATATCCATCCATCAGGAGACAGGGATGCCGCCATATCATCAAGAAAAGCGGCCAGACGCTCTTCGGACGAAAACCAGCAACAATTCAGGCTGCCACGACAGAAAATACCATCAAATACCTCGCCCTTATAAGGCCAGCCCTGTTTGAGGTTGGCGATGGTCATGTCGTGCCCGCGTAGTTTGCCCAGCGCGCCAACCGCCGGATCAAAATCACACCCATAGGTACGATCGGCACCAGCTTTTTTGGCCATATCCAGAAAGTCACACTGGCCCGGCCCTATATCGAGAATGCGCTTGTTTTTGAACGCTGACCTTCGAAGATATTTTTTTATGATGAGCCGGAACGACTCAACACTAATGTCTGGCTTGCGCAGGTTATGCTGCCCCGCTGCGCTCATGATCTCTTTTTCTTCAACGTTATAGAGCAAACCGAACCATCCTTATGCCTCAGGCTCTGCCTCGGCCTCATCGTCTTCTTTGCGTTTGCGTTCGATCAACGCCACGCTGAAGATCGAGATTTCATAGAGCAGCAAAACCGGAACGCCCAATATGATCTGGCTGATGACATCGGGCGGCGTAAAAAAGGCAGCAAAGGCCAAAATGCCAACAATGGCAAATTTACGCCCCTTGCGCAGTGCCGCCGCGCTGACCAGCCCGGCCCGGCCCATCAGGGTCAGCACCACGGGGAGCTGAAACGAAAAGCCAAAGGCAAGGATCAGCGTGGTGGTCAGGCTGAGATATTCGCTCACCCGGGGCAACAGTTCG
Source organism: Robiginitomaculum sp. (assembly GCA_030949705.1). Classification (GTDB taxonomy): domain Bacteria; phylum Pseudomonadota; class Alphaproteobacteria; order Caulobacterales; family Maricaulaceae; genus Robiginitomaculum_B. The sequence continues at coordinate 198,620 of JAUZSF010000017.1, forward strand.
ATGGCGATGCGCGAGCTGTCCGGGGCCTGTTCCTGCATCAGCGCAAAGCGCATGACCATGGGCATCATGATGAAGTAAACAAAGCTGGCCCCCAGCGCAAAGAGCGCCGGCGAGGCCACCATAAATGGTAAAAAGGCCCCCCGTTCATTGCGATAAAGCCCCGGGGCCACAAAACGATAAATCTGGTAGGCAATAAAGGGAAAGGCCAGAATGATCGCCCCAAAAAGCGCCAGCTTGACCTTGACGAAGAAAAATTCCATCGGCCCGGTGAAAATCAGTTTGGGCACAATGGCGTTGCCAGACTGGCTGCTGACCAGCTGGGCGGCCACGGTGAAGGGGCGCAACAAAAAGTCATAAATCGGCAAGGCAAAGGCAAAGCAGATGCCAAAGGCAATGGCCACCGCAATCAGCGCCCAGATGATGCGCGTGCGCAGCTCCAGCAAATGATCAAGCAGCGGGGCGCGGCTGGCCTCAACCTCGTCCTCGTCTTCATCCATTTGGGGAGCGTCATCAGGAGGCGACGTCATCACGCACTTCATCTTCGGTTTGTTTCAGGTCGTCAGCAATGTCAGTAAGGGGGTTGGCGTTCTTGATGGCTTCGATCTCTTTGCGCAATTCTTCCAGCTCAACTTCGCGCCCCATATCATCAAACGCACCTTGAAACTCGCGCGCCATGCCCCGCGCCCGGGCCACCCAGCCACCGACCTTGCGCATCATACCGGGCAGGTCGCGCGGCCCCACCACCACCAAAGCGACAATGGCGATCAGCAGAAATTCGGTAAACCCAAGCTGTGGTATCATAATGGTTTAGTCTTCGGTGGACGTGCTTTTCTCACGCCGGGCGGTGCCGTCAATGGTTTCGCCCTTGTCCTCTATGACCGGGTCATCGTCTTTCAGCCCCTTGCGGAAGCTTTTAATGCCTTTGGCCAGATCCCCCATGACCGAAGAAATCTTGCCGCGCCCGCCAAAAAGGATCAGCGCAACCACGGCAACAACAATAATCTGTAATGGACCAACAGAACCCATAACCCGGACCTTCCTATTGCATTAAACGAGCAGACCAAGAATACCCGTCGCAAGCAGGTTTGGCGAGGTGTTTTTACTGCTCATCATTACTGCCCATATAATCGGTGTGAAATTCCGATGCTTCTTCCATGGGTTCGTCCAGTGGCAGTTCGGCTTCGTCCATCACATCGGACGGGCTGGGCACGGTAAAGCCCGCCGGTACGCGGCTGTCCAGAAGCCCCGCGGCCTTCAGTTCGTCCTTGCCCGGCAGATCATCAATGCGCTCCAGCCCGAAATGGCTTAAAAAACGCATCCGTAGTGCCATAGGTAACCGGACGGCCCGGGGTGCGGCGACGACCGCGCAGGCGCACCCATTTCATTTCCATCAGTAAATCCAGCGTGCCTTTGGAGACTGCCACGCCGCGCACGTCTTCGATCTCGGCCCGGGTCACCGGCTGGTGATAGGCAATGATGGAAAGGGTTTCCAGCGCCGCATTGGAAAGCTTGCGTGGCTCTTCGCGCTCTTCGACCAGAATGTGGGCCAGGTCCGGCGCGGTTTGCAGCCGCCATTTATCGGCAACCCGGACCAGATTTACCCCGCGCCCCGCATAGTCCTGTTCCATGCGGGCCAGCAAAGCGGTACATTCGGCATTCCCCCGGCAGGCGCGTACGAATGGTTTCCATGTCCAGTGGTTCGGCGGCCGCAAACATCAGCGCCTCTAACATGCGGTAATGTTCTTCATCGCGGGCGCTGACCGGGTGCAGACCCGGCAGGCGCGGCGCCTGGCCCTGTACGCCAGTATGTTTGGTACGCGCGGCCAGGGCTTTGACGGCCTCTGCAATGGCGTCCAGAGTCGGGTTTTCGTCCTCGCTCATGATCCTTTTTCCCCAGGTGAACAGGGGCGGACATAAAGCGGCGCAAAGGCACCGGCCTGGCGCAATTCGGCCTTGCCTTCCTTGGCCAGTTCCAACGTCGCCACCAGCGAGCTGGCCAGTATGGACGAACGGGGCGGCGCATCCTTGCTGGCTTTGCCACCCGTTGGCAGCAATGCATCCAGCGCCGTCCATTCACGGATCTTGCCCAGCACCCGCTCCAGCCGTTCGCGGGCTTCTTCCAGCGCATACACAATCGGGGTTTTCATGGTCAGATGCGCCCGCGCCACCCGCGAGCGGCGCACCGCATAAGCCTTCAAAAGATCATAAATGCTGGCCTCGAATACCGGCGAGGTGATACGGCGCACCCCCTCGGGGGCACCCCGGGTGAAGGTATCCACACCGGTGCGGGTTTGTTCCATCAGGGCCTTGGAAGCCAGCCGCATGGCGTGCAAACGACGCAAACGAAAGGCCAGCCGGATCGCCATTTCCTCGCCACTGGGCTCGTCATCATCCTTTTGCGGGGTGGGCAGCAACAGGCGAGACTTCAAATAGGCCAGCCAGGATGCCATCACCAGATAATCAGCGGCCAGCTCGATACGGACTTCCTTGATGCGCTCAATAAAGCTGAGATATTGTTCGGCCAGTTCCAGAATGGAGATATTGCGCAAATCCACTCTTTGCTTGCGCGCCAGCTCCAGCAAAACATGCAGCGGACCTTCGAAGCCATCAATATCCACAATCAGGGGCGTATTTTCGCCAAGCGCCTGACGGGCAGCCTCAAAGGGCAGGTCTTCTTCAAATTCCTGCACGCTCATCCCTGCCCCCCGTCAAGGCGCGCCATCCATTTCTCGGCCTGGACCTCGGCCTCATGCCGCGAAAGAGCATTTACACTGGCCCCGGTGCGGGCCGCCTTGGCCCGGCGCAAGGCCTCACCGCTCAAAGTGGGGGCGGCGGCCGCCACCTCTTGCATGTCGCCCAAAACGCCATTGCATTGCAACACCACATCACATCCGGCCGCCAACGCCGCCTCGGTGCGTGTCGCCAAACGGCCCCGCAAGGCCTTCATGTCCAGATCATCACTCATCAATAAACCATCAAAGCCGATTCGCCCCCGGATCACCTCTTTTATCATAATCGAGGAACAAGTGGCGGCATTATCCGGGTCAAAGGCGTTATAAATAACGTGCCCGGTCATGGCCATCGGGGCGTCTTTAAGCGCCGCAAAGGGTAAAAAGTCGTGGGCTTGCAATTCATCCTGACTGGCGTTGACCACTGGCAAAGCCTTGTGGCTGTCCACATCGGCGCGACCATGGCCCGGTATATGTTTGATGATGCCGCTAACGCCGCCATCGTTCAGCCCGTCCAGACAGGCCTGACCGAGACTGGCGGTGATCGCCGGATCGGTTGAAAACGCCCGGTCACCGATAATCGGGTCCGCATCTTTTGCGGGCAGGTCCAGCACCGGGGCGCAGTCCACATCAATGCCCATGCTTGCCAGTCTTGCGCCAATGGCGGCATAGTTTGCCCGCACTGCCGCCCGGGCATCTTCGGGTGACAAAGCCGATTTTGCAAAAATTTCTGCCTTGGGGCCAATGCGTCCACCAAGGGGGCGCAGCCGCGAAACCCGGCCACCTTCCTCGTCAATCAGGATGGGCGCATGGCGGCCAACGGCCGCGCGCAGATCCGCGCAAAGGGCAGCAATTTGCGCCTCGCTCTCACAATTGCGGCCAAAAAGGATGAACCCCCACGGCTGGGCCTCGGCAAAGAAGGCTTTTTCATCCTTGCTGAGGTGCGTGCCTTGGCATCCAAAAATACAGGCCCGCATGCTCAACGATGCACCACAAGGCAGTCCTGACCGCTCTTCTTTAACTCGTCACAGAAGGTTTTAGCGCTGTCCCGGTCAGCAAAGCTGGAGGCGCGCAAACGATAATACACCCCCTTGGCTCCCAGATCAGCCCGTTGCACGTCCGCATTGAGACCCGAAGTGGCCTGCGCCAGACGCCCGGCCAGCCGGTCCCAGGCCGCCTGGGCCTGGGCCTCAGAACGAAAAGAGGCAATCTGCACCAGAAAGGCGCCATCAACCGGGGCAGCCTTTACGGCAGGCTTTGTAATCGTCTTGGCCACGGGCTTGGGTTTTGGTTTTGGCTTGGTTTGCGCCGGGGCCGGTGTGGTTTTGGGTACCGCCTTGGCCACGGGTGGCGGGGTAATGGTTTTGGTGGGACGCGCCATGGGCTCTTCGCTCAACGGTGCGGTTTTGACCTTCTCCACCGGGGCGGCCTTTACATCATCCAATGGCTCATAGGCGCGATTGCCCAAATTGGGGGTCGGCGTGCCATGGCTTTCACTGGGTTTGGTTTTAATAGGGCCAGGTTCGGCGGTGACGTGAGGCGCGGCATCGCGGCCACCTTTGCGCAATCCCTGATGGTAGGCGGTGTACACCACGGCGGCAAAGGCCAGCAGTACCGCAATGGTCACCACCAGCAATAACGGCCCACGGTTTTCATCCCCATCATGGCGGGCATCAAATCCATCACGGTCATATGACGGGGCGTAAATTCTGTCGTCCTTATCAACCATCGTTTTCAACCATTAATGCGTTCACGCCATCCGCGAATCACTCAAAGCCCAAACCTATCTTAAAGATAGCTGTCCATAGACAACAGACGTTTATGTTCTTCCATGGCAAAGGTATCGGTCATGCCGGCAATATAATCACAGACAATGCGGGCGGTGGCTTTGCCCCTCGGTCCATCGGTTTGGGCGTTCAGCTCGTCATTCAGCAAATCCGGCTCGTTTAAAAAGGTATCGAACAATTCGCGGACCGCCCGGCGCGCCTTGGTACGGGTGCGGTTTACGGTGTAATGACGATACATTTTTTCCAGCAAAAATTTACGCAATGCATTGATATTGATCATCATTTCATCTGAAAAACCGATCAAGGGTGCGCTCATCATCCGCACTTCGTCGGCGCTTTGCGGGTTATTGGCCTTGATGCGCCGGTTTGATTCGTCCAGCAAATCATTGACCCATTTGCCAATCAGGCGGCGCACGGCTTCGCGGATCACCCGATTGGATGACAGCCCCGGATGGGCGCTGAGCACCTCTTCAAACGTATCTCCAACCAGCGGCAGCTCCATCAATTGTTCAATGGTGATGATCCCGGCGCGCAGGCCATCATCAATATCATGATTGTTATAGGCAATATCATCGGCCAGCGCCGCCACCTGGGCTTCCGGGCCGGCATAGGTGTGCGGTTCCAGCCATTCCCAGCCCTCGAAATGGGTAAACGCCCAGGGCAGACCATCCCGATCCGAGGCCGAGCGGCACATGGGCCCATTGTGTTTGACCACCCCTTCCAGGGTTTCCCAGGTCAGGTTCAGGCCATCAAAATCCGGATAGACATGTTCCATCTGCGTGACGATCCGCAAGGTCTGGGCATTATGGTCAAAGCCATCATAATTGCGCATGGCCTCGTCCAGCACGTCCTCGCCCGCATGACCAAAGGGCGGATGCCCCAGATCATGGGCCAGCGCCAGGGTTTCGGCCAGATCTTCGTCCAGTCCCAGCACCCGGGCGATGGAGCGGGCGATCTGCGCCACCTCCAGCGAATGGGTCAGGCGGGTACGGTAATAATCGTCCGCATGGGCGACAAACACCTGGGTCTTGTGTTTCAGACGGCGAAAGGCGGTGCAATGGATCACCCGGTCGCGATCGCGCTGAAACGCCGTGCGCGTGGCGCTGGGGGCCTGTTTAAACAATCGACCCCGGCTCAATAGCGGGTCCGAGGCAAAGGGTGCCCGCGGCGGTATCTTGAAAGTTTCTGACATTGATTTACTTTGAAAAAAGAAAAGAGACCCCCATATATCCAAAGTTGACCTTTATTCCTACTCCCCTGACCAGCCGGAGCCTAAACCATGAGTGAACCCCAAGTCCGTCTTTCTTCTGCGGCGGCAAAACGCATCAATGCGATTATGAGCGAGCACAAGAAAACCGCCCTGCGTGTGGCGGTGGTTGGCGGTGGCTGTTCCGGATTTTCCTATACTTTTGATTTTGCCGATGCCCCGGAAAAAGATGATCTGGTGATCAAGCGCGACGGGGCCATGGTGGTGATTGATAATGTCTCGCTGGATTTTCTGGCTGGGTCCGAGATTGATTACTCTGATGAATTGATCGGCGCGGCCTTTAAAATCAACAATCCCAACGCCAAAAGCGGCTGTGGTTGCGGCACCAGTTTTTCTATCTGAGCCACAGCGAACCCACACAAATCTTTTGACCCCTGCGGGTCCACTGTTTATCACCACCCTATGGTGAATTCGCCCCCCCCTGCCCCTACCCTGCGCGTGCCGTTTTGCCAACCCGATTACGGGACGGAAGAACGCGCTGCGTTCGAAGAGGCCATCGCCGGTGGCCGTCTGGAAGGCGGCGGCGCACAAACCCGCGCCTGTGAAACCCTGATGGAAAAATCCACCGGCGCCGAACGGGTATTGATCACCCCGTCCTGCACCGCGGCGCTGGAAATGATGGCGCTGGCGCTGGAACTGGGCCCGGGCGACGAGGTCATCGTGCCGGCCTTTACCTTTGTTTCCACCGCCAATGCCTTTGCGCTGCGCGGCGCGGTGCCGGTTTTTGCCGATATTGATCCGCTGACCATGAACCTAGATGTGGCGGCCGCCCGCGCCGCCATCACCCCCAAAACCCGCGCCATCATGCTGGTCCATTATGCCGGGGTGGGGTGCGAGATGGAGGCCTTTGTCGAGCTGTGCACCCAGCACAATCTGGTTTTGCTGGAAGATGCCGCCCAGGCGGTGGGTGCGCATTGGAACGGCAAGGCCCTGGGCGCCTTTGGGGCCATGGGGGCGTTCAGCTTTCATCACACCAAGAACATTACCTGCGGCGAAGGCGGCGCTTTGCTGGTCAATGATCCGGCGCTGGTCAAACCTGCTGAGTTTATCCGCGACAAGGGCACGGACCGGGCGGATTTCCTGCGTGGTCAGGTCAGCAAATATGAATGGCGGGTGCTGGGATCGTCCTATTTGCTGAGCGAGCTGGCCGCCGCGGTGCTTTTGGGGCAATTTCAACGCGAAGAGGCCCTGACCAAGGCACGGATGCGCATCTGGCAGACCTATGATACACACTTCGGCCCCGTAAACTCCCTGCGCACGCCGCAAATCCCCGGGGCGGCGCATCACAATGCCCATATTTACCACCTCCGCTTTGCCAATCAGAAATTGCGCGATGCCTGCGCCGCCTTTATGCGCGCCCATGGGGTGATGACCGCGCCCCATTATGTGCCGTTGCATACGACCCCGGCGGGGCGCAAATATGGCCGGGCATCGGGTGAATTGCCCCACACCCTTGATGCGGCGCAAACCCTGCTACGCCTGCCGCTATACAGCGCCATGAGCGATGAAGAGCTGGCACTGGTCATCGACACCATGGAGGCTTTTTTGCATCAAAACGGGCTGGCGACTTCGTGATGAATATCGATAGGCGCACACTGGCCCTGATGCTGCTGAACGGACTTGTGGGCCTTATGTTTTTATGGCTGCCGCTAAGCGTGCTTGTAAATCTAAATCGTGGCCTCGATGTCTCGGACACCGGCCATTATTACGCCAGTCTTTATCATTTTACCGACATTCGCATGATGAGCACCCAGTTTCCGCTGGTGTGGAAACTGATCCCGCACCCGGACAATATTCTGATCAATCGTTTGCTGGTGTTTGCCTTGCTGATGGGTAGCAGCGCCGCCTTATTTCTCCTCGCCGCCAAAGCGGTTATGCGCGAAACCCTCTTGCCCATACAAAAATGGTTGCTGGCTTGCGCCGGGGCCGGGGGCGGCGCGCTTTATTATTATTACTGGCTTCCCGACCCCTCTTATAACGCCATCGGGGTAATCCTGATGGCGCTGGTTCTGGGCGCGACCTTTGCCTTAACCACCATTGAAAATACGCGCACATGGCCGTTTCGCGGCGCCGCCATGCTGGCTGGGTTTGCCGGGCTGGGACTGGCCGCCACCCGGCCCGTCACGGCCATGGCCATGGCGCTGATCTGTGCCCTTTTATATTTCATGCTGGCCCGGTTTTCCTGGCAAAGACTGACTCAACTCATCCTGTTTGTGGTGCTGGGCGCGGTGGTTTTCTTTGTGTTGGTGCAGGTTTTTATCGAACCCTTGCCGGTCACGCTGGAACGCATCCAAGGCGGCCTGCAAAAACGCGAAATCCTGGGCACCAACCAATTGGTCGCCAAGGGTTTCAGCCTGTTGCGAAAAGAGATCACCATCATCAGGCAGACCGCCCCCTGGGCGCTGTTGCTGGCCAGTCTTGGCCGCGCCTTGACCGCCCCAGGGGTAGCAAACCGCTTTGCCAAGGCACCATGGCTGCGCCTTGGCGGGGCGGCAATGGGGGCCATTGGCCTGATCTGGATACAGATAATTTTCTGGCAACAAAGTCAGGCGCTGGTGCAGGTGCCGTTGGACAAGCTGACCTATTATCTGATCAATCTGGGCCTGATGGCCATACTTAGCGGCGTCTTTGCCGGCGCGCTGGCGCCCCATAAGGATACGCGGCGGCTCTATTGGCGGCTGGCAGGTGTGGGAGTGCTTTTATTGCTGGCGACCTTAAGCCTGACCATATTTGGCACCGGGTACTGGATCCGCAAGGCCGGGATTGCCAGCGTGTTTGTGGTGCTGGCCTGCGCCCTGATGGCTCTGCACATGGCCCGCGGCGCGGGCTATATCTGGGCTCTGGCTATGGTCAGCGCGCTGATCCTGCCCATCATGGCCACACGCAGCACGATGGTGAAGCATCCCTATCGGCTGGAAACACCCCTGGCCGCGCAAACCCAAAAAACCAGCATTCGCGGCGGGCACAGCACAGTGCGCCTAGACCCTTTGACCAAAGCATTTTTTGACCACCTGAGCACCGCCGCCAAGAAGATGGGACCAGTGGACCAGCGCCCCATATTGATTGATCTTTCGGGGCGTTTGCCCATGGTGCAATACCATATGCAGGCCCGGCCCGCCTTCACGCCCTGGATATTGAGCGCCTATAAGGGCTCGGATGCCTTTTTGGCCCATGTGATTGCGCAAATGAGTGATGAAGAGCTGGCCCGGGCCTGGATACTGGACGCGCCGGGTTATAAACACCGTATGAACCCGGCCCCGATAAAGGCGCGCGGCCATGATCTGGCGCGCGATTACCGGATCGTGACCACCGCCATGGCGCCCTATATCAAAACCGATATTGTGGTGCTGGCCCCCCGGCCAAAAGGGGCGAAGTAGGCCAATGTCCGGCACGCTGAAAACCTCTGCCTTTCTGGTCCTGAAGATTATCGTCAGCATCGCCCTGTTGTATTTTATTTTTACGCTGGTGGATGTTCATGCCGCCTTCAAGGCCGCCGCCGGGGCCAATTTTGCTCTTTTACTACTGGCGGCCGGGGTGCGCGGCAGCGTGTTTTGTTTTGATGCCTTGCGCCTGCACTGGATGGCCCCGGTCCGCGGCCTGCCCTATGTGCAGCATTTGCGCCTGGCCCTGCGCGGAGCGTTTTTCTCGCAAATGGGCTTTGGGTTCCTGACCGGCGATGCCTATCGCGCCGTGGGTTATGCCAAGGGCGCGGCCAAAACCCCAGGGGCCTTATCGGAACCGGCGGCGCATTTGCTGGCGGCGCGTCTGGCCGGCATTACTATGACTGGCTTGATCGCCCTCATCGCCGCGCTTTATCTGATTTTCAGTGGCAATATCGCCCTGCACGGCTTTGCGGTGCGCGTTGGCTATGGCGTGGTGGGCGGCGGCGCGGCGGTGGGCATTCTTTTGTGGCTGGGCCTTAAAATCCTGCCCAGGTTTGCCCCCCCAGCCCTGAAAATGCGGCTGGAGCATGGCCTTGATGCCCTGCGCAGCCTTGGCCCGCGCATCTGGGTGCTCAGCCTGTGGGTGATCCTGTTGCGCGGCCTGTCCCTGTGGCTAATCTTTATTGCCTTGCAGCAAAACCTTTCTTTTTTTGTACCCCTATTGGCCAGTGTCACCGGCACGCTGGTGACCCTGTTGCCGCTGGCCTTTGGCGGACTGGGCCTGCGCGAAGGCGCGGTGGCAGGGGTCGCAGCACTTTTTGGCGTACCGGCCGCCTTGAGCGTCAGCGCGGCGATTTTACTGCGCCTGGCGGTGATCAGCGCCGCCTCGCTGGGCCTGTTGATCAGCCTCTTTTTGCCGGAAATGGACCGCCCCGATACCGAGGCCAAACCATGACCAGCCTCGCCATCATGCAACCGGTTTATCTGCCCTGGCTTGGGTATTTCGAACAAATGGCCCTGTGTGATCATTTCATCTTTCTGGATGATGTGCAGTACACCAAACAGGACTGGCGCAATCGTAATCGCATCCGCACCAAGAAAGACTGGTGCTGGCTGACCATACCGGTGCGCAAAGGCGGCCTTGATACCCGGCTTTGCGATGTGCGCATCAGTGACCATAAAAACTGGGCCCGCGCGCATCTTTTATCGATCCGGCAAAACTATGCCCGCGCGCCTTATTTTGAGGAGGTGTTTCCTCTGGTGGAAAACCGCTTGCAAAGCCCGCCCGATCGACTCACCGATCTGACCATTGGCCTGATTGCGGATTTTGCAAAGCATCTGCAGATTACGACGCCCACCCAGCGCGCCTCGGATATTGCCGGCAACACCAATGACCCGGTGGCCCGCATTATCGAACTGTGCCACCATGTGGGGGCCGATGTCTATTATACCGGCCCGTCGGCAGCCTCTTATCTGGATACGGAAGCCCTGAAAAACGCTGGCATCGCCGCGATTTTTCAGGACTATCAGCACCCGGTCTATAGCCAGGTCTATCCCGGGTTTGAAAGCCATATGGCGGTGGTTGATTTGCTGATGACCCAAGGGCCGGCGGCGCGATCCACCTTGCTTTCCTCGCCCATCCCGGCGGCGCTGCGCCCATGAGTACGCCGCTGATCTTCATTACCGGCGCACCGCGATCGGGCACCACTTTGGTGGATAAAATCCTCTGGTCCCTGCCCGCCGTGGACTGTTTTTCCCAACCCTTGCCATTATTGCTGACCCGGATCAAAAGCGCCTTTCTGAAACGCTGCGACGCCCCCCAAAGCGCATTGGCCCATCCGCTGAACGATCAGCAATTTGAAAACGCCTATCCGCAAAACGCCTTTGTTGATTTTCTAAAACAAGAAAATCTGTCCGCCAGAACGATTGAAAATGCCATGGACGCCATGGCGGATTATTCGGGCCAGTATTTCAAACCAGACAACCCAAAAAGCGCCCTTGCCGACTGGACGGGGAGCGATCTGGCCAGCTTTGCCCGGCATTATTTTGATCATTTTGCCCAAAAACCACATGCCCAACGACAGGCCATGGCGTGGAAAGAAACCGGGGCGGAGGAGTTTTTGCCCTATTTCCTGGGCCAAAACATGAAGACCATTCTTATTTTGCGCGATCCGCGCGATATTGCTGCCTCTCTCTATTATGGTCATGCCAGTGCCCATGCGGGCCAACCCAGACCGCTTTTGTTTATGGCGCGGCAATGGCGCAAATCGGCGGCGTTTTTTGCATATTTTAGCGAAAACCCAAACGTGTTGTGTGTGCGCTATGAAGATCTGGTAGCCGACCCGAATACCCATCTGAAACACTGGCAGGACTGGCTGGGCCTGCAAAACACCAAGGGCGATTTAACCCTGCAAAGCCAGAGCGGCAAAAGCTGGGCCGGGAACAGCTCGTTCGATCATTTTGACGGTATTTCCACCCAAGGCGTGGGACGCCATAAAACGGTCTTAACCGATGACGAGCGCAGCTTTATCGAGGCGCTTTGTTATGGTGAAATGTGTATGACGGGCTATACGCCAAAGCTGAGCGCCGAGGCGGTGCTGGACCGCCTGCAAAGCGGCCCGGCCAAAGATTATCTGGAACGCGAAGGCCTCGCCCATTATGCCTATGATGAAACGCGCAAGGGCGAGGAAAGCGCACGCTGGCAAACCGCCATGAACAAAACCGCGTCCTTTGATCCGGCCATGTTTCTGTTTGCCGATCACCAGCGCGCTGTGCAAAAAGTGCTAAACCCATGAGCACGCTGATGATCCATGTTACGCGGGCCTCGGCCCTGATTTATGCTCTGGCCAAAGCCGGACCAGAGGGTGCGTGGCTGTTGCCTGCCAATGTCTGCCCGGCGGTGCCGCTGGCCCTGATGCAGGCAAAGTGTCCCTTTGTTTTTGTGGACATAGACCCCAAAAGCCTGTGCATGGATGTTACACAGGCCGTGCAAACCATCGGTCAGTCCTCTGCGGTGGCCGGCCTGATTTATGTGCGCACCTATGGTTATGCCCCACAGGCCGAAAGTGATTTACCGGCCTTGCGCGCGGCCCTGCCGACCGGGGCGGTTCTGGTGGATGACCAATGCCTGAGCACGCCGAATATCGAGCTTGAAAAGCTTGATCCCCATGGTGCCGATGCGGTGATTTTCAGCACTGGCTATGGCAAGGTGCTGGATCTTGGCGGCGGGGGATATGGCGTTTTTTATCATGACCTGCCTTATGAATTGCCGCCGCCCCTAAGCGAAGAAGAAGCCCAGGAGGCCGAAGCCGCTCTGAACGCACGCATTATGGTTGCCAAAGCGACAGGCAGCATGCTTTTTCCCGACCCGCAAAGCGAAATCCTGCCCAACTGGATCAGGGGCAAGCTCATTACATTCTGGCCGGATCACCACCAGCAGATCGTAGACGCGCTGCCCGCACGGCTGGCGCACCGCGATGAAATCAACCGGATTTATGCCGAAGGATTGTCTGACCTGGAGGGGTTAACGCCACTGGTGCCCTCGGACCCGGTCTGGCGATTTAATCTGCGCGCAAGCCGACGTGATGAATTTCTGGCGCATATATTCAAGAACGGTCTTTTTGCCTCGGCGCACTATTATCCGGCCTCGGATCTTTTTGGCGGTCCGCCCTGCCCGGTGGCCAGAACCCTGCACGGCAATATTTTAAACCTTTTCAATGACCAGCATTTCAGCGTAGAGCAGGCCAAACGCATTGTATCGCTGGCCCGTGACTTCTATAGTCCGGCATAATAGCTGAGGGGCCGGCATGTCTTTTACGTTTTTACTGTGTTCGGAACGCTCGGGCAGCAATCTGATCACTTCGATCATGAATGGTCACAAGGCAGTCTCTGGCCCGCCCCCGTCGCATCTATTTCGCCTGTTTGGCCTGAACGCCCATGGCTATCACCCGTTATCGGATGATGCCAATTGGGATGCGTTTTTGCGCGACCTTACCGAAGCGCAAACCTGGATGATCGGCGAATGGGAAAGCGCCCCGGATCGGGGCGCCATAGACACCGCCTGCCCCAAACGCACCATGGCCTGTACCTTTGATTATCTATACGCGCAAGAGCGCCGCAAGGGCGAAACCATCAGCTTTGTCAAAGAAAACTATACCTATCTGATCGTGCCGTTTTTGCTCTCCACCTGGCCCGATTGCCGCTTTGTTTATCAGGTGCGCGATCCGCGTGATGTGGCCGCCAGCTGGGTGAAGACCCGCGCTGTGCCCGGCGGTGTGAGACGCGCCATGGATGTCTGGGTGGAAGATCAGCGCGCCAGTTTGGATGTTTTTCACCAGATGCAACCCAGCGGACGGATGATCCAGGTGCGTTATGAAGATCTGATTGGCAATACCGAGGCGGTGGGGCGCACCTTGTGCACCCATATGGGAATTGCCTATGATCCGGCCATGCTGAACTTTCATCAGGATCAACGCACCCGGCGCAATGCCGGCCGCACCCAGGCCTGGAAAAACCTGGCCAGACCGGTGCTGAGCGATAATGCGCAAAAGTATAAAACCGTGCTCAGCGATGCTGATCTGCGCTATGTGGAGCTGCGCTGCGCCCGCTTTATGCGCGCCTTTGGCTATCCGCTGGAAACCGATGCCGACGAATTAAGCCCCGAGGCGGCAAAGGCCGAGGCCAAAGCATTGCAGAGCCAGCTTTCCCCGGGGGAAGATGCCCATCCGCCAAGTAAACGCGAAGCCGAACAGCGGGCACGTCGTGCCCAGATCATTCAGCGCATTGTGGCGCGAAGCGAGGCCGCATGACCGCGCCCACCCAAAAACCACGCTACAGCGTGGTCGTGCCGGTTTATAATACCGAGGATTGCCTGACCGATCTGGTGATGCGTCTGCAAAGGGTTTTTACCGATACGGTAAAGGCCAGTTTCGAGATTATTCTGGTCGATGATGGATCGGTAAAGGCAGAAACCAAAACCCTGTTGGATGATCTATCCCAAAAGGATGGGGTGATGGTGGTGCGCCTGACCCGCAATTTTGGCAAGCCCGGCGCGGTCCTGTGTGGTCTTTCGGCCAGCCGGGGCGATTGGGTGATTACCATTGACGATGATTTGCAACAAAGCCCCGAAGACATCCCCCTGCTGATCGCCCATGAACAGCACGACATGGTCACCGCCACCCATGCGCGCAAGCAACACACGCTGTTGCAACGCATCACCAGCTGGATCAAGGCTCTGTTTGACCGCGCGGTGCTGGGCTATCAGGTAAAACTGTCACCATTAAAGTTGATCCGCCGCCATGTGGTGGACGGCATGTTGGCCATCAAGACCAACCGCCCGTTTATACCGGCCCTGATTCGCCAAGTGACCAATGATGTGGTTTCGGTGCCCAGCGCACACCAAAAAAGCGCGCAAGGACGTTCGCGCTATTCGTTCAAACGCCGCTGGAACCAGTTCAGCGACCTTCTGGTAGGCAATTCAAATTTTCTGATGCAGGTTTTTACGCGCCTTGGCTTTGTGGTGGCGGGCCTTAGCTTTGCCCTGGCCGCCGGGGTCATTGCACGCAAATTGCTGGGTATTCCCACCCAAGCCGGGTGGAGCTCCCTGATGGTAGCAATCCTGCTGATCGGCGGCCTGAACCTGGCAGCAGTGGGCATAACCGGGCAGTATTTCATCCGCATTCTGGATATTACCTCCAAAAAACCAGCCTTTGTCGAACGTGAACGCCTGGGCGCGCCGCCAACAGAATGACCGTGCTTAAAGCCATTGAAAACACGAGGGTTTTAAGTATATTTTACGCAGCAATTTGCGATTGAGACTCCATGCCCAAATTTCAGTATAAGGCAATACGGAAAAACGGCTCGACGGTCAGCGGTGAGATAGAAGCCGCTGATCAGGACGCCGCCTATCTGGCCATTGAAAAACGACAATTGTCGCCGTTTTCCCTAGTCGAGCGCAAAGACTCGCCGCTGATGAATTTTCTGCGGGCGCGCAAGGTTACCCGCAAGGACCAGTCGGCCTTTATCCGCCAATTGGCCACCTTGCTGAAAGCCGGTGTGGGCCTGTTGGAAGCCATGAAAAGCCTGGCCAAGTCGAACGCCAATCCGGCACTGGCCAAATGCGCCGATGCCATCCGGTCAGATCTGCGCGCCGGTCAGCGCCTGTCGGAATCGCTGGAAACCCATATGCAGGACCTGCCCCGTTATGTGCCACGCCTGGCTGAACTGGGCGAAGCCACCGGCACCCTGGCCAAAGCACTGGCCGATGCCTCGGAACGGATGGAATTTGAAGACAGTATGCGCAGCGAAATTCGCGGGGCGCTGTCCTACCCCCTGTTTCTGGCCAGTGTTGGTGGCCTGATCGTGATCTTGATGTTCCTCTTTGTAGTGCCCCGCTTTGATGCCCTGATTGGCAATCACCGCGATAATTTACCAGCCATTTCCAAAGTGGTGATCGCCACCGGCGTGTGGATGAAAGGACATATTCCGCTTTTTCTGGCCATAGCAGGGGTCTTTACCGCCAGCGTGATCTTCATGGTTCGCAACAAGGCCGTGCGGGAATGGTTTCGCAGTACCGCAGAAAAAACACCGGTGATCGGTAGCTTTCTGATCCAGTCTGAAATTGGCGGCTGGGCGCGCACCATGGGCATTGCGCTGGATAATGGTGCCGACATTCTGACCGCCTTGCGCCTGGGGGCGTCTGGCCTGCAATCGCGGGAGCTGAAAAACGGTATGGAGGGGGCGCGCAGCGAAATCCGCGCCGGACGCAATATCGACGAGGTGCTGGAAGAACATCTGCCCGCCATGGATGCCCTGTCGATTGATCTTATTCGCACCGGACGCAATTCCGGTGCGCTCGCTGATATGTTATTATTCGTTGCCGACACCAAGGAAAAGGAAACCCGGGAGCGGGCAAAAGGCCTCACCGCCATTGCTGAACCGGCGGCCATCCTTTTTATTGCCATGATTGTCGGTACAATTGTGCTTAGCATTGTGCTAGCGATGACCAGCCTGTATGATTTTGATATATGACACACACACATAAACACACCGACACCAAACCAGACACACGCCATCTTGACGCGACCACACCGCCAAATGGACAGGACAAGCGCGCCGGGTATTCCTTGTTGGAAATTTTGGTGGTGCTGGCCATTATGGGCACCATCGTGACCCTGGTGGCCCCACGCCTTTTCTCGCAACTGGACCGTTCCAAAGTGGTGGCAGCCAAGGCCCAGGCCAAAACCATCAAGCTGGCTTTGAACAGTTTTCGCATTGATTTTGGCCGCTTTCCAACCGCCGAAGAGGGTTTGGAAGTGCTGGTAAAAATGCCCAGCGATCCAAATTTGCAATCACAATGGTATGGCCCCTATCTGGATGGTGACTTTCCCACTGATCCTTGGGGAAACCCATTTCATTACGAGATGGCCAAGACCGATGATCGAGGTGGGCAGACCACCCCCAAAATTGTCTCCTATGGAGCCGATAACGCCGTGGGTGGCAAAGGCCTGAATGCCGACATTTCGATGTAATCGGGGCATGACAGATCAGCAACACATGATCGCCACCGCCCCTGGAAATACCGGGTTTTCTCTGATGGAAGTGATGGTCACACTGGCCATCATCAGCATTGTGGTTTCCCTGGCAACGGCCTCGCTATCCAACAGCCTGCAAAGTGCGCGCTTTGCCTCTTTGTCAAAGGCCGCAGCGACCGAGGTCCGCAATTATCGGGCAAAAGCGCTATTGCTGGGGCAAAGCGCTGTAATAGTTACCGACACATCGGAACCTCCCACAGAAACCATACGAAACGTCTGGCGCCTGTCTCTGCCCAAAGGGTGGAAGACACAGGGAGACGCCATCGAAATCACCCCATCGGGCATGTGTCTGGGCGGTGAAATTCTTATGATCAATCCAAAAGGCCGGCGCGCCCTTTATCGCTTTGCCCCCCCAGAGTGCATCCCAAAACGCGTTGCCGCCGCTATAACCAAAGCGCCCTTATGATTTATAAGTCAGAAAGATAGGCCGCTTTTGCTCTCCAGCCTGTGGCATGCACATTAAACACCTGTGTGCGTTTTTCTTCAAAGGTTAAGGTCACCTCAACATTATAAAGCGCGACGATAAAACGCCCCTCGCCGCCGCCCTTATTGCTGACCAGACGCTCTTTAGAAATGGGCGTTGATGTCCAGTGCATAATGGCCAGCCCCAGATCCAGCTCACCGCGGGGGTCCCGCATGGGATTTAGCGTACGCACATACGCCAAAGCCGAACGCTTGGCTTCCATTATCGTTGCATTGCGCTCTAATGAAACCGTGGTTCTCGCCATTTGTTCTTGAAGCGCCAACAAAGGCAAAAAGGCGATCGCCAAAATGGCAATGGCGATAATTGCCTCCAATACAGAAAACCCGGGCGATCCCACCTTCCCACCGTTGGCTTTCATTGCATCGGGTGCTTTTTTTCCATTGCCTGGCATGGCTTAGTCAGCGGTAGACTCTTTTTTCCCAATGGAAAGCAAAGAGTTTCTCGGCAATAGGGTAATCAGCCGGTCTGACTTGCTCAAAGAGCCATTAATCTCCTTGGTCAGACTATCAACAAAGGCCGTCTTGTCCTCTTGCCCTCGCATAATATAGGCGGTGATCAATACCAGCAATTCCGTTCGGTCAGAGGTAATCGTATCCGACGAAAATGCACTGCCGATCAAGGGAATATCCTTCAGAAAAGGTATCCCGGTTTCCTTATGGGTTAAGGTATCCTGCATCAACCCGCCCAATACGGCGGTCTGGCCATCTTCCAGGGAAAGCTGTGTCTCCAGTGAGCGATTGGATATGGTTGGGCTGGCAATGGCGCTATTGCCGGAATCAATGGTCGCTGAAACTTCCTGGCTGATGGTCAGATCCACACGATTATTGCTAAAAACGATCGGCTCAATATTCAGGATCACCCCGGTTTTACGATAGCTAACCGTTTGCAATACATCGGTCACGCCTGAAGTCGATTGTGAATTGGCGGCACGCTGTGATGTGATAACCGGCACATCGGTACCCACGGTAATATTGGCCGAGCCCCCGGAACGGGCCATCAGGCGCGGCGTGGACAGCACTTTGATATCGCTGTTGGTGGCCAGCGTATTGGCGTTCAGGGTGACATCCCCCTTGGCAATGGCCACATTGAAACCGGTACTGCCTACACCCAACCCCTGGGTACCAAAGGTGTTCTTGAAATTATTGGCCCCAATATCATTGATAAAAAATTCAAGGCCGAATTTGGTGCTGTCATTCAGGGTCACCTCGGCAATCGTTACCTCAATCAATACCTCGGCCGGTGGTCGATCCAATTGTTTCAGAAGAGGCAACACCCTCTCATATTCATTTACAGTGCCGGAAAAAATCAGACGATTGCCGATGGGGTCAACCACAAATTTATCCCCTGGTGAGCTTTTTCGCGCTTTTCTGCCGGAGGCATCCCCCGTTGACGGCGCTGCCGTGCCACTGCCCGGCCTGCCTGCTCCTCTATTGACAGATCCGGCATTCATGGCGGCATTGGCGGTCTCGGCCAGATCAATGGCATCAACATTGGCCACCTGGTAAATGAAGAGCTGGCTGCTATCTCCCCCCTTTATCGGGCGATCCAGTTCTTTCAACCAGATATTGGTGCGCTCACTAACCGTTTTATTCCGAGAAAATATGAAGATGTCATTTGAATATTCAACGGGAAGTAGGTTGATGGCCCGAGGTGCCATAATATTATTAGTGACTTGCCATCCCTCTACCGATAAAATTTTCCCGACCTCTTTGGCGAGCGCCTTGGCTTCCCAGTAAACCGGGGAATAACGCTGTACGGTAGAGCCTGCATAATTGAGCTCGTCCAGTTCCTTGATGATAGACAAAATGGCATCTACCTCGTCCGGCAAGCCCGAAAGGGTGATCGTATTTTTGAGTGGTTGCGCCGTAATTTTAACATTCTTGCTGCCGCCGACAGCCTGTTTTAACAAACCCACCATGCTGTTAGCATCAACCGCATACAGCTCAACGAGCTGAATTACCGGTCTTAGGGATTTTGGAGTCCCCGGTTGCGCACGAGAACGGATATAGCGCGGCATACGAGCTTTCAGGGCCTGGTCTTCCAAAATGCGATAGACCCCGTTTTCCGGGACAACGCGTACGCCATATTCACGCAAGGCCGATTGAACAAGGTCAAAAAAGTCCTTGCCTGATAGAGTGCCGGACGAGCGTAATTGCACTACATCTTTTCGCGCGGCCACTCCCGGCCCGGTAACGTAGGGAACCTTGAGCATTTCCCCAAAAGCCACATCAATAAATTCAGGCAAAGGAGATGGCGCCACATAGGCTTCAACCGTCTTAACCGGAATTTTGGGCGCTCTGGTCGAAACCTTGCTATGCCCCTCTCTTTGCAGTTCTGCAATACTGGGAACCGCCTTAATCTCAGACAAAGGGGTGCTCTTTTCAACAGAGTCTTCGCTGGTTTTATTTTCCAGTTCATCCTGCGTCTGCCGTTCAGGACGTTCAACACGAAAACCGACATTATTGCCTTGTGCCGACAGGGTGCGAATTGAATTGGTAGTTTCGCAAGCGCTTAGCCCGACCAAAGCCGAACTCAGCGCCAAAGCCCTCAAAAAGTATGATGGTTTATTCGCCATATTCTTCATTACCAACCTATATTTCAATGGCCATCATCGCCACACTTAACGGATACCAAATTCATTCTTCAGCATTATCCTGCTCCTGCATACTCATATGCTCAAAAACCGCAAATGAGAAGCGTGTCGGCCCAGCGTCTGCCTCTAAACGGTCTGGAAAAATCCTGGCAATGACCCAGCCACTGGGGAGTGTGTCGCCAGCATGAACAGTAAGGATCATATTATCAGCCTGCCTGAGTTGTGCTGTGTCCAGTCCATCAATTCGAGAAATCGAGATAATATGAGGAAAGGGACCATATTCTTTTTCGGCCGCGGCAATGGCACTGTCCACTTTGCCCTCTTCATCTGAAAGTCCGTTCCCCCCATTCTGGGCCGTCCCACGGCCTTGAAAATATGGTGAGCCCAAGAGCCGTTGCCTCAAGGCAGAAACTTTCGTTTTACCATCCTCAAGCTTGAGTGGTTTTTTCCACTGTGCCTGATTGCTATTCATCGTATAGGATTCTGTGCCCGCCTGCTGCCACCCCACCAGGCCTGAAACCAACATCAAGGACACCACGGCGCCAACAACCATTAAGCGGTTCATGCACCACTCCCCGGTTTGTTGTCACGATTGATAACCTGCACGATTGCCAATCCCGACAGCCGAATGATACTGCGCCGGTCCAGATAAAAATCAGCAATGGCCTCATCGACAACCAGCTTCTTTTCTCCTTCGGCCATCGCCAGAAGAAGTTCCGGCACCGCAGATTTGCTCGAGGCTGTACCGGAAAGACTGAACCGCATAATGGTCTCGCCATCCACTTCGATAATTTCACTACCGACATTAATTCTTGGATTTCTCAGTTTTACCTTGCTGGCCTGCTTCATCAGCTCTTGTTGAATTTTGGCCGCCAGCACCCCAACGGTTTCGCCCTGCCATTTTACGCTTTGCCATTCTTTCAAGGCAATAGCGCTTTCTTGAGCGCGCTGCTCCCAAAGGTCTGAATTTTTTATGGAATTGAGTTTTGATAACTCACGGGCTGCATATTCAGTTTCGGTTTTGGCCTGCGTTGCATAATCACGAACATGGCCAAGCATCACCGTTCCCAGCAAAACCGCCAGCACCACCAGGCCGTAGGCGGCATGCGTAGATATTTTGACCTTCGTTAATATCGTACCAAGCGCGTTCATTGTACGTTACCCGCCGACAGTTCAGAGCTGATTTCCAGCATTTTATTTGGTCTGAAATTAACGGAAACCTTTTCAAGCGCTGGGTCATCTTCCAGGGATTTTACCAGAGCAGCGCCATCCAGATCCGGCTCTCCTTTTATCTTTACCAGCAACTGGTTGTCACTCAGGGAAAATCTGACAATACGCGTATCCTTGCCCTGCACCTTCTCCAATATCCCAGCCAAGCCGGACAACAATGCTGTTGGCACGCCAATATTGGCCATCTTGTCAATGGCCTTCAGGTTCTGGATGGCCTGGTTTCTTTGCTGCAGAACATCACTGACAACCTCTTTTCTAGCCGTGATTTGTGTCTGAAGGTTTTTCAATGTCTGCGTATAGCGAATGTATTGCGCGCCGGAATACATAAACATAACTGCCAAAACAATGCCCGCAGTCATGAACAAACGCCCCGGCGTGGCAAACGTTTGCAGGGCATCGATAAGGCTTTGCAATAATGGCAAATTGGTGCGCCACGGCACCTCTGTGAGGGGAGGTGGCGCGATACCGTGTTCATCGGTTTTGATCCGCGCTGAGCGCAAGAACGTTATCCATTGCCCCTGACGGGGTACATCTGGCCACCAGCGACTGGCGACCAGCGCCCCCTCTTCCCATACCTGCCCCTCAACCCCTTCCAGGCATTTTACCAGCCTGAGGCCAGCCTGCATGGGCTGACGCGCCAGCGTTTCCGGAATGCTGCGTGTTGGGTGGGGATTCAGGTCCGCAGTTGTTTGCGGAACCGCCCAGGTCCAAAGCCCCGCCATTTTGCGGTTAGACGGATCTTGTTCGATTTGCGAAATATTCGCTTCGGAAGAGGCTTCGCGTTTAGCCTGCAACAAAGCCGCCCGCACCGCGTTGCGGGATCCGTTGGGCAGGGAAATCCGTTTAAAACTGCACTGTGCCCGGGAAACTACCAGTACATCTGTCTGGATCAGCCCCCCCGGCCTTATGAGCTGGGTAGAGCCATCACTGTATAAGGCGATCAGACGTTGGGAAAATAGGGATGGAAGCTCCATTCTGAGCGTTTTCACTTTCGCTGTTGTCGCTGGCATCTCTGGTTTCCTCAAATACGACATACCTCCTGAAGGGGCGATCCGGCGCCATGGGCGAGCGTTCCACTTCAATAGCTCTTATGATCGTCTTTCCCGTGGCTTGTGAAGTCGAAAAAATAAACCTCCCCTGCTGCGTTGGCATTTCAACAGTGGAAGTCAAAGCATCCAACATATCCATATTTTGGCTGCTCAATCTCCTAATTTTGCCATCTGAATCGTCTAAACCCAGTGTTCTGGCAACATCAGAACTCAGAAATCTCTTTCTATAATAAGTAGTTGAGGTGGTCAATGTCGTATAGCGTCGTAGCCGTTCATAAAGCGGCGGGGTGATCATTTTTTTCCACCCCAGAATACGGTATACCTCTTCATGCGCACGTAAATAGGCGTTGGTCGGCGGGGGCATACGCTTCAGCCGGTAATCTGCCCGCTCCCCACCCCGAAATCGGCGCCGGTTATCGGAATCGATATAATCTCCCAGCTTGGCGGCCGCAGACTTTGCCACATCTGACTTCAGGCCAACCCCTTTAAACAAACGGTCCAGAAGCTCTGGCGCATTGCGATTCAAAGGTACCAGGCCAGAAACATCCCGATAGGAGACCGTAACATTGCCACTTGGATAACGGGATGTTCGCTGCCCCCCCGACGCCGACCAAATGGCATTTGATGGTAATTTTGTTACATCGAAGCCGTCCACCATATCATTGGTTGTCCAGGGCGTGTAACTGGTATCAATACCACCTTTTACGGCGGCGCTGGTCAGGAAAACATATAGAGTATCGGCCTCAGCAGAAGCCAGGCGCTGCCTTGCCATAAAATCCGCGTCCAATGCGGTAATCACCTGGCCAGCAGCCCCAATGGAGCGCACAGCAATGGTGCTGGTCAGCGCCAGTACAAAAATAACAACCAACACATAGGGCAATACAAAGCCCTCATTCTTGTTTACTGACCGCTCTGCTACCGATCCACTCACTTCAAAGAATCCTCTAAAATTGGCAACTGGTCACGATAATTGACAAAGGCAATCCAGACTATGTCTTTGCCAGACGGCTCCTCCAAGGCCTGTAGTCGTATGGCCAACGGAAAAGCTGGCGGATCATAATATTGCGCATCCTTAAACGGTCCCGGCTCGGGCGTGTTTTTCGGCGGCCATGTAGGTCGCCAGACATTATCCTCACCCAGATATGAAAAATGCGCATTGGCATCAGGAAACGTCTTTAACACCCATTCCACCTTGCCACTTCGATAGATCAGGGTCGAGCCGGCACCATCATTTTCCAGCGTCATTGAAAATGGCGTCAGACTGATATCCAATGTATGCAAAGGCGTGCGGGTCAGCCCTGAGAACCTGGTTGGGGTACCGGTAAAAACATTGCTGGTGTCTTTGGGCCAGGCCGGCACCAGCCCGCCCACCAGGCCGTTAAAGCTTTTTTGCAGAACGGATACATCCTGCGTGCGCAAGGCCGCATTGATGGTTCGGTCCGACAAGCGCAACAGCGCAGCCGTGGATTGGAACAAGGCCAGAGACGCCACCGACATGATCGCCAGGGCCAACAGGGTTTCCATCAAGGAGAACCCGCTTTGTGATTGTTTGCTCTTGTGGTTCAACACATCCATCAACTGGCCGGTTCACAGATACCTGTGTCTAGAGGGCACCTGATTTAAGGGTCTTGGATTTTAGGTTATGCGCCGGGCAAGGTAAATGCATGGTGACAGCCCATACGGCGGTCACTCTCAGTGATATATTCGTTATTTTGCTATTCTCAAGAAACGGCGCCCCGCCTATAAGACGAATGGCAAGACTCATTTGGATGAGACTGGACCCAGGAATGCATACAGAACTAATTGGTCAAATTCTTCTAAACCGTGGCCTGATCACCCAAAAGGATCTTAATCAGGCATTACGGCTGCAAGATGAAACCGGTGGCCTGTTGGGCCAGGCTTTGTTGCGCCTGGGGGCCTTGACCGAAGACGCCTTGCTGGAGGCTCTTTCCAGCCAGTTGGACCTGCCCATCCTGGATGCCGCCATGGCGCCCAAAGAAGCCGAACGCCATGAAGAGGCCATGGCCCTGTTAAAAATTTCACCGCGCTGGTTTCTGGCCCAAAGTGCCGCCATCTGGATTAGCGAAAATGGCGGCCAGAAAACCCTGAATATAGTGGCCCGTGATATTCTGAATGCCGGCATTCAGGAGCATCTGGAAGGGCGCTGGTATCGCATAGGCGCCCAGCAGCACAATGACGAGGGTGGGTTTTCCGACGTTGGACCGATTCAATATTGGCTGAGCAGCAACCAGTTTATCGAACGCTGTCTGTATTACATCAGTGAGAGCCTGGGCACGGCGGCCGAAGATTCCGATGACTTTCATGATACCGCCCGCCTGAAAGAAATGGCCGAAGAGGCGCCGGTCATTGACTTTGTGAACAATATGTTTGCCACCGCACTAAAGGAAAATGCCTCGGATATTCATGTCGAACCCTTTGAGCACGAATTCAAAGTCCGCTATCGCATTGATGGGGTTTTGCATACGCGCCAAACCGAACCGCGGGGTATATTCGATGCGGTCACCAGCCGGGTCAAACTGCTCTCGGGCATGGACATTGCCGAACGCCGCCTGCCACAGGACGGACGCCAGACAATCCGCTTTGCCGGCCATGCCATCGATTTGCGGGTTTCCTCGCTGCCGGGCTCGTGGGGCGAAAGCATGGTGTTACGCCTGTTGAAAAAAAGAAGGCGAATTGCCGGACATGAAGGGGCTGGGCCTTACCGGGCGCGCCAACGCGGTGATGAGCGAGCTGACCCAGAGTCCCAATGGGGTCATTCTGGTCACTGGCCCAACCGGTTCAGGTAAATCCACCACCCTTTATCGCAGCCTGCAACAGCTCAATAACGGCATCACCAAGATCATCTCCATCGAAGATCCAATCGAGTACGACATGGACGGGGTGGTACAAATCCAGACCAAAGCCGATATCGGCTATACCTTTGCCAAGGGCTTGCGCGCCATATTGCGCCAGGACCCGGACATCATCATGGTGGGCGAAATTCGCGATGGCGAAACCGCCACCATCGCGGCCCAGGCCGCCCTGACGGGCCATTTGGTACTGTCCACCGTGCACACGAACTCCTCTTTGGCGGCGATTGCCCGTCTCGAAGATCTGGGACTGGAGCCCTATATGATTGCGGCAGCCGTGCGGGGGCTGGCCGCCCAAAGGCTGGTGCGTCGCCTGTGCCCGAAATGCGCTGCCCCGGATACCGAGGGCGAAGGCGAAGCCATGTTAAAACGCCTGAGCCGCGCCGGCCTGATCATGGATCAGGAACTGGAAGGCAAAGCCAATTGGCGCAAGGCCACCGGTTGTGAACATTGCGCCAACACCGGCTATACCGGGCGCATCGCGGTCTTTGAAGTGGTCGCCATCAATGATGAAATGCGCGATGCCATTCTGGATCATGCCCCTATGTCCACCTTGTTGGAAGTTGCCCGCCGCCAGGGTTTCCAAACCCTGATCGAGGATGGCCTGCTAAAGGCACGCCAAGGCACCACGACTGTGGAAGAGGTGTTGCGGGTTTGCGGCGCAGAACCGTCACAAACAGAAACCGTTGAGGCCTGAAACAAACCCAGAGACCTAGGGGCCAAACATTCAGATGATTGAGTCTGGGCCCTAAAACGAGCCGCGCAATTGGATGCGATAACGCAGGCCAGATTTGCGTTGCTGTGACTCGATCGCCGCAACAATTCCATCGGAACGCGGCCCATCATAGAACGTCCGGACACGACTGCTGGGGCGATTGAAGATATTGCGAATATCAAAAATTGCCGTCATCCCGGCGATTTTGGTGGTTTCCACAAAAACGCTAAAGGCCCGGGGGCTGCCGCCGCCGAAATTACCACCACCTAGGTGGCGCACCTGTTCTTCAAACAAGCGGAAACTGCGGCGGGTCACACCATTATTATAGGCCCAGCCCCAGGCAATACGCTGGGCACTTAGGTCCTGGCGAAAGGACAAGTCAAAATTGCGATGCGCCCGGCTGCCCAGTTTTCGGCGCACGCCCGTTACCGGATCTGTGACAGATGAATCACTAATAAAACCATTGGCATCCAGCGTTGCATTTTTCAGCCCCAGCATATCCAACGGCAGGCGAGCCACCATTTTTACCTGCCAGAGGCGGGCATCACCAAGATTGCCCGGCGCATCAAAGATATTGTTGACCGGTACCCGCCCCTGCACCTGGGTGATCCAGTCCCGATTGGCGCTAAGCGTTAATGAACCTTTTTTGGCAAACCGCCGTTCCCATTCTGCTTTTACCGTCCAGGTCCGGTCCGGCTCCAGCTCCGGATTACCGACATCGGTCAGATCATCGGTCAGATTCACCGAGGTGACAAAATCCTTGAAATTCAGTTGTGCCACTTTGCGGATCGCACTGAAGCGCAGCTGGTTTTTTTCACTCAGATTATAACTGGCTGTCAGAGAGGGTTTGGGGAAAGAGAAATTCCGCGTGCGGCTGGCATCGCCGCTCTGGCTAAGCCGGGACGTTTCAAACTTGAGTCCGCTTTCAATGGTCCATTTTTGGTTCGGCACATAAACCCAGGAAGCAGAAAACTCAGCGCGCCGCTCTTTCACGCCGGTATTGCTGACCGGCAAGGGGACAACTGAAAACCCGTTTCCATTATCCAGTTCCAGCAGGAGATTGGCATCCAGCGTGTTCAGAGCCCCTTCGGCAGTAAATTGCAGGCTGTGCTTTTTACTCAGCCCCCAATCCACAACAATCCGTGAAATGCTCTCCGAAGTGACATCCCGTGTTGTCACCCGCGAAGCATTGGTCTGGCCGGTGGCATTGATGCTGGCAAAGGAAAATTGTCCCTTGCTGGTATTGTCATTACGCAGACCGATCAGTTTCACATCCAGTTTTTTGCCGATGGGAAAACTGTAATCACCGCCAAATTCCGTACTCTCTGAGACGGATCGCGCGGTATTTCCATCAAAGCGCAAAAACGAGAACGCCCCCACGGTAGGGGTTTCGACAAAGGAAAATTCATTGCGGGTAAACGCCGTGCGATTGCCTTTGGCATTCAGACGCAGCACCCGGTCACCGGCAAACTTTTTTTCCAGATTAAATGTCGGTGTCCAAAAGGCAAAATTACGCTGGGCCGCCTCATCGCGCCTCTCGGTCAGGGTGCCCGGCGGCGAAAACCGGTTTTCGATCCCCGTGGAACGTCCCGGGCCGCCCTGGCGGGCAATTCCCAGCGTTATATCCGCACCGCCAAGGGTAAGGTTGCGCACAAACTCGCCATTCACAACAACCCGGCTGCGCGAGAGGGTTGTTTCATAGGACCAGTTATTGCGATCTGCCGTGTCGTCGGTTTTCAGCACCACATTCAACACCCGGGTCAAACCGCGCATATCAATGTCCGGCGCGGAACCACGGATCAGCTCTATATGATCAACCCGGTCCGCCGAAATACGCTGTAAGATACTGGCCAGATTATCAGACTTGGTGCTGGGCCGCTCTCCATCGATCAGCACATTGCCCTGGGCCCCACCAAAACCGCGCACATTATCGCCATTATTAATGGAAAAACCAGGCACCTGGCGCACCATATCCAGGGCGGTTACCGGGAAATAACTGGCAAAAAATTCTGGCTTATAGACCGAAACCCCTTCGGTCTTGCCAGACTCTGCCCGCGGATCTGCGTCCGCCTCTTTGGCAACAACCGCCGCGCCGGGCCAAGCGATGCCCATACAAAAAAGGGCCAGCCCTGCCCCAAATTTCTGATTAATGCTCACAATAACTCGCCCTAGGAAACCTTTGTCCAACCCATACGCTTTATAGGGAAAGGTACAAATAAAAATGTTGCGAATTAGATTACCCTTTTGCAATCTTCACAGACTGGCAATCAGGGTTTGATCCAGAGCCGCTGTCGCGAAAAGTCAAAAACCACGCCAGAGGTACTTTGCAGAAAATCCAGCCCCAGAATCAAAGCCGGTTGACGATTCAGGCCCAGGGCTTCGAAAACCGCCAGATCCGCAACCAGGATTTCGGCCTCATCCCAACGCAGGCTTTGCAATTTAACCGTGCGCGCCAGGCCGGTGCGGGCCGGCACCTGTGGCAGCGCCACCCCGGTGATAATTTGTTCGCGCACCAAAATGCTCGCCGGGCTGAGACCATCCAGCAAAGCCCCCAGTTTTTCATTGCCAATGGACCGTCGCGCCCCAGAATCAATAATGGCGCGCACCCGCCGGCCATTAATGCGCAAATTAACACTTAGAAAGCCTGCAAAATTACGCCGGGCCCAAATTTTATGCCAGCGGCGATCCCGCCGGATGTGCTGGGCCTCTTCTGCTGAAAGAAAGGCCAGCTTGCGCCCTTTAAAATCAAACAGTAACGGCTGAGTAGTCAGAACATCCAGCCCCAAAATACCAGCATAGCCAGCTTCGGTCGGGGTCGGGGCCGCCGGCAAAGCCAGCGCCGCCGCCAACGTCCATTGCTGGCCGGCGAAACGCAGGGCATCCACACGATAAACCTGTGTCGTCGTCTCGCCGCTGGCGCCTACCAGACGCCCGACCCGGTTAGGTAATAATGGCAAGGTCAGTTCCGTGGCCAGACGAGTGCTGATCACCGTACGGCTGGCCGCCGAATCCAGAATAAAGGCATAGGGACCGCTGGCATTGATATAAACCGGCACCACCAAATGCCCATCGGCGGAATACCCCAAAGGCACAGCATTATCCGGGCGCGAGGCCACCGGCGCGGCCAGGCTCAACCAAACGATCAGGGCCAGTAGGATGCGCATTCAGGCTCCGCCATAAACATAAAGGGCCGGAACAGGAAACCCTGAAACGATGCTCTTGGCCAGTTACGATTGTGTGAAAATACACCCACGGACGTATGGAAGAGGCATTGGCCTGTCAGTGCGCCGCCGCGGTGGTGACAGATTTTTCTTCGGGGAAGGTTTCGGCAAACAGGCGGGCCGCCACAAAGTCTCCGGCCTCGGCATAAATGCGCTCACGTTTTTGCCGCTGCCCTGCCTGCCCCGGATAGATCAGTTCCAACGCCACCACATCGCGGGGATCGAGGGCGCTAAAGGCGTTCAATGCCTTGTCGGAAAACCGAAATAATATTGCTTTGGATGGTGCCTCTTCTTCACCGGTAAGCGAAGGCGGGGCCGGCATTTTGTCAACCGCGAAAAAACTTTGGAGCACACTTTGTGGCGGCATCAGACTGGCCGGGCTGTCGCCGGTGCGCCCCATCAGACGCAATAGATCTTCACCCAAGGGTTCCGCCAACCGTGAGGCATCCCGCATATGCAAAATCACACTGGTTGGTTTTTTGCCGTCCAGCACCACCAGGTCCAGAAACACCCTTTCCCCATCGGCCACCAGACCGAAATCCACAATGGTTCCATTGGCATCACTCAGGGGCGCGCGCACCCGCCAGCGGGGCTTGTCGCGGGCATCATCGCGCCGGGCTTCCCAGTTTTGCCACCGGGCGGGAAAGCGCATGGTATGCAGGCGTGACCAGATTTGTGCAGCGTCCTGCATTCTGGCAATTTCGGATTGCACATCGCTCTGGTCGCATGAAATCCGCTTGGCACGGCGAGACAGATCCATTTGCAGGGCATCCAGCTTTTGCGGGTCTTCCCCGGCCCGCAGCAAGGCCCCGCGCGCCTGTACCTGACCGGATATCAAGGCCGCCTGTTCCAGCGTCCCCAGTGTGTCGCAATGATCTGCGATCAACAACATGGAGGTGCGTTCCCGATAGGCCTCAAAGGCCTCGGCCCCGCGACCCGGCGTGCCATAGCCTACAATGGCAAGCACAAAAAAGACAAAAACACCAATACGCACGTTGGATCCCCTGAATTCAATCTGGGAAGCCTAGCGGAATTGTCTTGCAATCTCGTTTATGCGGGACGCCAATTTGCGTACATTCTTTGCCACAGGCTGATCCACAGGCCAGACAGGCTGATCCCGGCAATCAGGAACAGGATGGCCGGCCATTGTCCCTTGGGGGCCATGAGGGCGGGGCCAGCGCCAATATCATTGATTTCAACCAGACCGGCACGCCAGCGCACCACCCGCCCGGCAAAGAAATTGATCGCCGGACCATCGGCAAAAGCCTGCATGGCCGGGATAAAATCACTATCCTTGTCGCCGGTCATGATCAGTACGGGTTTTTGCTGTAACTGAGTCCATCCGGCCACCCCCAGCCCCAGGGGCAGATTTGCATCGGCGGCAAAGGCGCGCTGGGCCACGGATAATCTGGGCTTTTTATACTGGTTTTCATAATCGCCAGGGCCTGCCGCGGCCCCCGCGGCAAAGACCTGTGGCAGATCGGCAATGGTTTGCGGGGCCAGATGGCTGCGTGGTCCCAACACCATAATCGCCGCTCCCTCAGGGGCCTTATCGGCACCATTACCATACCAGGCAGCGGTCAGGGGCGCCCCGGAGACCAGCGCCACCCGTGCAACCGCCCGCCAGGCGGCCTGAAGCTGTGTATTGGTGTGTGTAGCAAACACGATGGCGGCCCCGGCCCCGGCCTGTTGTGCAAAGGGAGCTCCATCAATGGCAAAGCGAGACAGGCCTTTGGCAGCCTCATAACCATTGCTCTCAATGCGCGCTGACAACAACCGTAACGGTGTACCCTCATGGGGCAGGACGCAATGGGCGTCCTCTTCCATGGGGCGGGCCTGGCGGGCAATGCTGAAGGCCCGAACCACGGTGGCGCTTTTGCGATCCATCGGAATGATAAAATGATTAAGTTCATCCTTGAGACGTTTTTTGAACGGCTTTTGCCCATCAACAGAGATCAACACGGTGGATTGCGGGCTGACCCAGTCCGGGCGTTCCATTTCCACCACCAGACGAGTTTGCCCGTGATGGGGCGCGCGAACCGTATTTACAAAAGGGCGGGCATCCCAGCTGGGCTGTGCCAAAGCGGCTTTGATACCGTCCAGAGCCTGTGCGGCCTGTACCGGTTCTGCCCGGGCCAGCAGCGCGGGCGTTGCCCGCGTTCCCCCCAGGCGGATGATCCGACCGGCAAACAGACGCGCCATGGCAACAACTTCATCGGCATTGCGCCCCTGAAACTCGACCACGGGGCGCGTACCAGGGCGCAGGGCAATGCCTGGTCCCGCCAGCATGGCATCCATGCGTGCCTTGAAATCTACCCCGGCAATGCGTTCCGGCGACACCAACAATGGCACCCGCCCGGCCCGCACCGCCAAGCCCTGTGTGATCAGCGCCCCAAAGGCGCCATAATGGCTTGCATCCAGGGCACCCTGGCTGATGCTGACCCGATCCAACGCCCAGGCTCCGGCCGACAACCACCCTTCCAACGCATCAAAAGAAGCAATATTGGGCGATATGGACAAATCAAACCGGCTGCGGGCCAGATCCAGTTGCCAGCCGCCATCGCTTTTGCTCGGGCACAGACTGTCATTGGCCCCCTCAAAAGCAATCTGAATGTGATTGATACCGGCCTGCAAATTCGCCGCGGGCAGGTCTATTCTGGCATTAAAGGCCTCGGGCCGTGGATTGACCATCACCCCGGGATTGTCGTTAACACTGACCACCATCATCGAGCCCTTGGCGGGCAGGGTTTTACCCGGATCAGCCACCAGCGTCAGCATGGCAGCGCTGGCCCCGGGGGGGATATTCAGGTCAAATTCCAGCACCGGATTGCGCCAATCCAGCATTTGCTCCCGATCCATCCCGGTTAAGGTGCGCAAGCTTTCCTGTGCGCGTCCGATGGTCGGCAATACCCATGCCCCCAGGATAAACATGCAAATCCAGAATAAACGTGCCATGTTGAAACACCTTGCCCCTATAAATCCACTCTTGGGGGGTGTAGGAGCAAGAATGCCGCCATGTTCACGAGAAATTTCCGGGCACCACACGCATTCAGATGAAACCTGACCCGCAATTGAAATCAAAAATCTGGGCCGAAGCCCTGATCCGCCGTGCCCGTCTGGGCGGGGCCTTTGCCTATTTGCGCCATCACGGTGATGATGATGCGGGGGTGGTATTGGTCAAAATCGCCCTGATGAATGACACTGCCATGATCTGGTCCCCGGAGCGCGATGAGAATTATAATCGGGTGTGGGTGGCGCAATCGAAAAGTCCACAAAACGAGACCGAGGTCGAGGCCTGGATAGAACGGGCCCTGCAAACCGACCCGGATTTATGGGTGGTGGAAATCGAAGACCCGCAGGCGCGGCATTTTCTTCTTCCTCATGAGATTGGGTCAACTTAACCTGTCAGACTTGACCCATAGAGCCGAACATGACGCAGTATACGAATGCTATTTTTATTTAATGACCGGGTATTTGAAATTGGACAGCCGAATGTAACCATTCATTCGGAGGGTTTCCCGCTGTCACCAGAGGGTTTTGAAGCCCTTCGCAAAAGGGACGTGCTTGGTCTGGTGCGCGAAGAACTGTTTGCCGATCCGTTGCTGGTTCACAATGCGCCGGTGCGGGCCAGCCAGTTGGCCACCATCATTGCGGCCAAGACCAATGCCAATGCCATGCTGGCGGGGCCACCTGCCGAAGGCGCGCCTAACCCCGCGCACATTGCAGTGTTGCTGGCCGAGGTTTCCATACTGACCCTGGCCAGTCTGCAAATACAACAACAAAACGGTACCCTGAGCACCTCCGGGGTAGAGGAAGCCGTCTGGTCGGCCTTGCGTTGAGCCAGACGGTTGCGGTTTTTGTCTTGGCAGGCTAAGCGGTCACGATAAAGAGGCCCAAACCATTATGACCGAACTTCCCTATGCCAGCGAGGCCGCCCGGCGGCGCACCTTTTGCCATCATCTCGCACCCTGATGCCGGTAAAACCACCCTGACGGAGCATGTGCTGCAAGCCGCCGGGGCCATCCATCTGGCCGGTCAAGTGCGTGCGCGCGGTGAAAACCGCCGCACCTCATCAGACTGGATGCGGATCGAGCGCGAACGGGGCATTTCGGTTTCCTCGTCGGTGATGACGTTTGAATATCGCGATCTGGTATTCAACCTGCTGGATACCCCGGGCCACGAAGACTTTTCCGAAGACACCTATCGCACCCTGACGGCCGCCGACAGCGCTGTGATGGTGCTGGATGCAGCCAAGGGGATCGAACCACAAACCCTGAAATTATTCGAGGTTTGCCGCCTGCGCGATATTCCCATTCTGACCTTTATCAACAAGATGGACCGCGAAGCGCTGGACCCGCTGGAACTGCTGGATGAAATCGCCGACAAGCTGGCGCTGGACGTTTCCCCCCATGCAATGGCCTGCCGGCTCGGGCAATCGCTTTCGCGGGGTGCAGGATTTGCGCGATAATCTGTTCCTGCCCTATGAGAAAAAGGCGGATGCCGCGGCCTCACGCCGGATCAATCTGGACGATCCGCAAATGGATGGGTTTTTGCCTGATGACCAACGCGAAGAACTGAACGAGGCCGCTGAACTGGCCTTTGAGGCCTATCCGACCTTTCATCGCCAGTCCTATCTGGAGGGGCATCTGACCCCGGTTTATTTTGGCTCGGCCCTGCGCCATTTTGGCGTCATTGAATTGCTAAACGCCCTGGCCGAACATGCCCCCGGCCCGCGCCCGACCAAAGCGCAAGTTAGCGGACAGGAGGGCATCATTCAGCCCGGCGATGGGCAAACCTGTGGCTTTGTGTTCAAGGTACAGGCCAATATGGACCCCAACCACCGGGACCGGGTCGCCTTTACCCGGCTGGCATCGGGCAAATTCAAACGTGGCATGAAGTTAAAAACCACCGCCGGCAAAGTAATGAGCATCAATGCGCCGATCATGTTTTTTGCCCAGGATCGCGGCATTGCCGAAGAGGCCTGGGCCGGGGACGTCATTGGCATTCCCAATCATGGTACTTTGCGGGTGGGCGACAGCTTAAGCCAAACCGGCAAAGTGCAATTTGCGGGCATTCCCAATTTTGCGCCCGAGCTGTTGCGCCGGGCGCGCCCCAAAGACCCGATGAAGGCCAAGCATTTGCGCAAGGCGCTGGAAAGTCTGGCCGAAGAGGGCGTCACCCAATTGTTCAAGCCCTTGATCGGCGCCGATATGATTTTGGGGGCCGTGGGGCAATTGCAGATCGAGGTAACTGCCGAACGCATTGCCGAAGAATACAAGCTGGATGTGCTATTCGAGACCTCCCCCCTATGCCGTGGCCCGCTGGGTACGAGCGGATAACAAGGCCGATCTGGAAAGCTTTATGGACAAGCACAAAATGCAAATGGCCGAGGACGTGGACGGCGATCCGGTGTTTCTGGGCAAAACCGCCTGGGATGTTGGCTATGCCCAGGAAAAATTCCCCAAGGTCGAATTTATGAATACGAAAGAGCGCTAGTCATCTGGAACTGTAATTGATATCATTATGATGCTATTGATTTGGAGGTTTTGGTGGGTCGTGTTGCTGGTGTTGTTGTATTGAGTGTTGAAGAACGTTCTTTTTCTGGAAAGTCAGGTCAGGCGGCACAAGGCACCGCGTTCACTTTCGGATCGCTGCCGGATGATCCTGCTGTGCGCCGATGGGTTGCCCAGCAAGGAAGTGGCCAGCACCATGGGCGTGCATGAACATACGGTTGGCAAATGGCGGCGACGATTTGTGAGGGACCGTGTGCAGGGTTTGTCGGACGAGTATCGCCCGGGCCGACCGCGCACGGTGTCTGATGCACAAGTGGCGAAGGTGATTGAGCGCACGCTGCACAGCACACCCAAAGATGCCACCCACTGGTCGATCCGCTCGATGGCCAAAGAGGTCGGTCTTTCGCATACCACCATCCGGCGCATCTGGAATGCCTTTGGCCTGCAACCACATCGGCGTGAGACCTTCAAGCTCTCGACCGACCCTTTGTTTGTTGACAAGGTGCGGGACATTGTTGGTCTCTATATGTCACCGCCCAACCGGGCGATTGTGCTTTGTGTAGACGAAAAGTCCCAAATTCAGGCGCTGGATCGCGAACAGCCGGTTCTGCCAATGATGCCTGGGGTGGCAGAGCGACAAACTCACACCTATATCCGCCATGGCACGACTTCCCTGTTTGCCGCCCTTGATATTGCCACCGGTGCGGTGATCGGCAAGTGCTACAAACGCCACCGCTCACAAGAATTTCTGGGCTTTCTCAAACAGATTGATGAGTGTCTGCCTAAAGGACCGGACGTGCATCTGGTGATGGATAACTACGCGACCCACAAGACCAAAGAAGTCAAGGCGTGGTTGGTCCGGCGGCCTCACTGGCATGTTCACTTCACGCCCACCTCCGCCTCCTGGATCAATCAGGTCGAACGCTGGTTTGCCGAGTTGAGCCGAAAGAAACTTAAACGCGGTGTTCACCGATCAACCCGCGAACTGGAAGCTGACATTCTCGCC
Source organism: Robiginitomaculum sp. (assembly GCA_030949705.1). Taxonomy (GTDB): domain Bacteria; phylum Pseudomonadota; class Alphaproteobacteria; order Caulobacterales; family Maricaulaceae; genus Robiginitomaculum_B. The sequence continues at coordinate 234,059 of JAUZSF010000017.1, forward strand.
TTCATTGAGACCCACAATGAAAACCCAAAACCATACAGATGGGTCAAATCCGCCGATGAAATCCTTGCCTCCGTCAAACGCTTCTGCCACAAAACACAGCAAACCTTATGCACCGAACTTTAGATTATGTGCCGAACTTTAGATTCGGGTGACTAGGATGAAGGTTCAAATCGTAAAAACACTGACCGAACAGTTTGGTGAACTTGGCACGCTGGTCGTCGAGGTCTGGAATACCTCGTTTTTCGGGATCAGTCTGGGCAAGGTCATTCTGGCAGTATCCCTGGTGGTGCTGGCCTTGTTGGTGCGCGGGTTTTTCACCCGCCATGTGCTGCGCATTCTGTCGCGGATGGCCCGCAAGACCAAGACTGATTTTGACGATCATTTGTTCGAGGCCATCGCGCCGCCGTTCAAATTGCTGCCGTTAATCGTGGGGCTGTTTTTTGCCATCCAGGTGTTGGGCCTGTCGGGCAGTGCACAGATCTTTGGTGCCAATGTCATGCGCTCCCTGATTGCCTATGCGATTTTCTGGGCCTTGGTGCGCAGCGTCGAACCGGTATTCCATCTGATGGACCCGCTGAAAAACACCCTCAGCCCGGCCATTCTGGACTGGACCAAAAAGGCCGCCAAAACGCTGTTTGCCTTTATTGGCGGGGCCGCCATATTGGAAATCTGGGGCATTCAGGTTGGCCCCATGCTGGCGGGGCTGGGCATATTTGGCGTGGCGGTGGCCCTGGGGGCGCAGGATTTGTTCAAAAACCTGATCGCCGGCATTTTGATCCTGGCCGAGCGGCGCTTTAACCCCGGCGAGTGGATCAAGGTGGATGGGGTGGTCGAGGGCACCGCGGAAAAGATCAATTTTCGCTCCACCCAGATCCGCCGCTTTGACAAAAGCATTGTGCATGTGCCCAACGCCCTCTTATCGGACAATTCACTGACCAATTTCTCGCGCATGACCCATCGGCGCATTTACTGGAAAATCGGCCTGGTTTACGGCTCGACGGTGGAACAATTGCGCGCCGTGCAACAGGGCATTTTGGAATACATCCAGACCCATGACGACTTCGCCCAGCCCCCCGAAGTCAGCACCTTTGTGCATATCGACAGTTTCAATGAAAGCTCCATCGATCTGATGATCTATTGCTTCACCAAAACCACAAACTGGGGCGAATGGCTGGAGATTAAGGAAGATTTTGTCTGCGCCGTCAAAGAGATCGTTGCCAAGGCCGGCACCGATTTTGCCTTTCCCTCGCGCACGATTTATGTGGAACAATCGGGTGAGCCCGGCGGCCTTGGCGGGTAAAGAAAGCTCCTAGCGCGCCAATTCCTTCATGGCGTTTTCAATGCCTTCCAGGGTCAGCGCAAACATGCGGTGGTGACCAATAATATCGCCAATCATGGAAATGCTGGCCGTATAGTCCCAATATTTCTCCGGCGTCGGGTTTAGCCAGATGACATCGGTATAGCTATCGACAATGCGTTGCAGCCACAACGCGCCGGCCTCTTCATTCCAGTGCTCGACCGAGCCACCGGGCACGGTGATCTCGTAAGGGCTCATGGAGGCATCGCCAACGAAGACGATTTTGGTGTCGGACGGCAAGGTATGCAGAATATCCCAGGTGGGAATCACTTCGGAACGGCGGCGAACATTGTCTTTCCACACCGCCTCGTAAAGGCAATTATGAAAGTAATAATGGTCGAGGCGCTTGAACTCGGTCCGCGCGGCGCTGAACAGCTCTTCGCACTTGTCGATGAACGGATCCATCGAGCCGCCAACGTCTAAAAACAGCGCCACCTTGACCGTATTGCGCCGTTCTGGCCGCATCAGAATATCCAGCCAGCCCTGCTTGGCCGTAGCATCAATGGTGCCTTTTAAGTCCAGCTCTTCGGTGGCGCTATCGCGGGCAAATTTACGAAGGCGGCGCAAGGCCACCTTGATATTGCGGGTGCCAAGCTCACGATCGCCCGCCAGGTTTTTAAACTCGCGCTTGTCCCATACCTTGACCGCCCGGCCATGGCGGCCATGCTTTTGGCCGATGCGCACCCCTTCGGGGTTATAGCCATGGGCACCAAAGGGCGAGGTGCCGGCCGTGCCGATCCATTTATTGCCGCCCTGATGACGCTCTTCCTGTTCTTTCAGGCGTTCGGCCAGAGTTTCCATCAGCTTGTCCCAGCCACCCAGCGCCTCGATCTCGCGCTTTTCTTCTTCCGAGAGATATTTTTCGGTCAGCTTGCGCAGCCATTCTTCGGGAATGTCCGCCTCGCCCACCAGATCGGCGGTGCGCTCCACCCCCTTGAATACCGTGCCAAACACGCGATCAAACTTGTCCAGATCGCGCTCGTCTTTCACCAGTGCCGAGCGGGACAAATAGTAAAAATCCTCAACCCGGTCGGGGATTACTTTTTTGTCCAGCGCCTCGATCAGCGTCAGATATTCGCGTAACGATACCGGCACTTTGGCGGAACGCAATTCTGTAAAAAATCTCGTAAACATAGGGGCAGGATAACCACGGATGATGCCAGGCACCAGAGCCGAACGTGCGAAATCGTGCGGTATACTTGCAAACCCTTCCTCTCTCCCACACATTAACAGGGTACGGCGCAACATTGGGGGCAGGCCATGACCAAAAACACACAGAACATATCCCGGCGCAGCGCCCTGAAAGGCGCCGCGATTCTGGGCACGGCAGCCTTTATACCCGCTGGGGTGCACGGCAAAGATGCCAAGGAGACCAATACCGTTATGGATCTTACACAAGACGAAAAATACTGGGCTGAAATCGCTATGGACTTTGATGTCACTCCTGACGTCATCAATCTGGAAAATGGCTATTGGGGACTGATGTCCCGTCCGGTGCTGGAAAAATATATTGCCAACACTCGCGCCGTGAACCGCAATAATTCCTATTATGCCCGGCGTGGTTATAAAGAAGACTTTCCCGCCATTTTGCGCCGCATCGAACGCGAGCTGGGGGCCAGACGCGGCGAAATAGTATTGACGCGAAATGCCACCGAAGCCCTGCAAGGGCTGATAAACGGTTATGATCGGCTAAAGCCCGGTGAGGCGGTAATGTATGCCGATCTTGACTATTATTCCATGATCGCCGCCATGGACACGCTGGCAGCCCGCCAGAGCTGTGAGGTCGTCAGGCTGAACATCCCTGAGCCAGTGGATTATGATGGCATTCTTGAATTTTACCGCGCCGCGCTTGCCGATCACCCCAAAGTGCGCTTGCTGTTGTTGACCCAGATCGGCCACCGCACCGGCCTGCAAATCCCGGTACGTGAAATCACCAAAATGGCCCGCGCAGCGGGGGTGGATGTGATTGTAGATGCGGCCCATTCCTATGGACAACTGGACGTTAAAATCGACGATATCGGTGCCGATTTTATTGGCTTTAACCTGCATAAATGGATCGGCGCGCCGCTGGGCGTCGGGGCCATGTATATCCGTGAAAATCGCCTTGGCGACATTGCCCCCAACCCGTCGGCGGCGCCAAGCGAAAAAGACGGCATTGAAGGGCGTGTACACACCGGCACCACCAATTTTGCCGCGGTGATGACCATCCCCGATGCCTTTGATTATCATGCCCGGATCGGGGCCGGGCACAAGGAAGCGCGCCTGCGTTATTTACGCGATGTGTGGGTAGAGGCGGTTCGTGACATAGAAAACCTGCGCGTGCTTACCGGGAATGATCCGCGCCTGCATGGGGGCATTACCTCGTTTCGTTTTGATGGCAAAACCAGCGTGGCGGAGAACAAGGCCATTGTGGAACGCCTGTTAAAGGACCATGGCATTTTTACCGTGCACCGCGATGGTGTGGCCAACGGTGCCTGTGTGCGCGTCACCCCCAGCATTTACAACAGTGTTGATGATGTACAGCAATTGGCCAGGGCCTTGCGCGCCCTTTCCACGCAAATGTGATGCCCGCCCCCATAAAATCAGTAGCGAATGATCCGCAATCGCGATACACTGGTGCATTCTTTTCTGGGAGTCTGTCATGACTGAAGCCGCTAAATCACAAAATCCCAAACGCCGCCGCGGCCTTTATACCGCGCTGGGCATTACCACCCTGCTGGGCTTTGCCGGCATGGGATATCTGGCACTGATGGGGGGCGCGGTGGCTGCCGAAGGCTCGGCCTATGATTACAGTTTCACCACCATTGATGGCGAGCCTTTGCCGCTGGAGCAATATCGCGGCAAGACCGTTTTGCTGGTCAATACCGCCTCGGAATGCGGCTTTACCCCGCAATATGAAGGCCTGCAGGCCTTGTGGGAAAAATACCGCGATCAGGGTCTGGTGGTGCTGGGCGCGCCCAGTAATGATTTTGGCGGCCAGGAACCGGGCAGCGAAAAAGAGATCAAGAAATTCTGCGAAGTGAATTTTAACGTCAATTTCCCCCTGACCAGCAAAATTGTCACCAAGGGCGACGCGGCCCACCCGTTTTACAAATGGGCGCGCCAGAAAATCGGCTCAGGCCCGAAATGGAATTTCCATAAATACCTGATCGACCCCGATGGCCATCTGGTGGGGTCCTACCCATCCATCGTCAAACCGATGTCAAAAAAGCTGCGCAAGGCCGTGGAAAAGAATTTGCCCAAGTCGGCAAGCTAAACGCTTTACTTTCCCTTATCACCATTTTCCAGCGAGGCACGTAAGTCGTCGATCAGGCGGAAAAATGTCTGGCGCACATCGGCCGAATATGGGTTTTCGCGCTCGATAGCGCGAAACAGTTCGTCCGAATCGCCGCGCACCAATTGCATGGCATTGACCAGATAATCAAAGCTGAGCGTGGTCTGGCGGCGGGGCAAAGGCTCCATCTCGTCCAACACTTTGGCGATCAAATGGGTCAGGCCCTGCACCATGGCCATGTCCCGGTCATGGCGATCCGCATCGCTTTGGAAGGCATCCAGATGCAAGGTATCGCGCAAAAAGGAAATAATCCGTTCCACCCGTTTTGGACCGGCCCCGCGCACCGGACAGATAGAGACTTTCAATCCCGTAAGCCCGGTTTTGGCGCTTTGCGGACCAAACAAAGGGTGGGTGCCGATAATGCGCACATGATCCGGCAACGCCGCCGCCATGGCCGCCGCCGGGCCCAGCTTGACCGAGGCCACATCAAACACCGTGGCACCGGCCTGGACATGGGGCGCAATGGCACTGGCCACCGGGCCGATCTGCAATACCGGCACGGCCAGCACCACCCGGCGGGCGCGGGCACAGTCTTCAAGAGTGCCCAGCCTGACCCCCCGCTTTGCGGGCAAAGTCCTGGGCCTGGGCCGAGGGGTCATAGGCCGTAAGGTCAAAATGGGGGCGCATCTGCGCCACCAGCAATTGCCCAAAGGCCCCCAGACCGATTACCCCCATGCTTTGCACGTTTACTCTCCGTCAGGGGGATTTACGGGTTTTGGCGAAAATCGCCAAAACCCGCCCCCGGTCTAATCGGTTTCATGCATCCATTTTTTGATGATGGGTGAGATCAGCAACATGAATGCCGCCACCCCAATCGCCACATAGGCCACATTGGTGTAAACGCCGGCATAGGTTGCCTTGGCCGCCGCCGCATTGATGATTTTACCGCCAATGGTTTCTGCCCCGGTACCGGCCGCAATGACGCCCGCCAGCGAATTGGACAACCCGGTATAGAGAAACCAGGTCCCCATCACCAAACCACCGGCCACCGGCGGGGCCAGTTTGGTCATGGCGGAAAGGCCAACCGGGGAAAGCAGCAATTCGCCCATGGTGTGGATCCAGTAAATCAGGAAGATAAAGATCACCGGGGTCAGCGCGCTGGACCCGGTGGTTTTCATCCCGGCAACCAGCGCCAGAAAACCCAGCCCGACAAACAAAACCCCAAAGGAGAATTTGACCGGCGTCGAGGGTTCAATCCGGCGTTTGGCCATCCAGACCCATAACCAGGCAATGATCGGCGCAAAGATGAAAATAAACCCGGCGTTCAGAGACTGGAACACCGGCGCCGGGACCGACCAGCCCAAAAAGCTGCGATCGACCAGACGGTCGGTAAAGAGATTCAGAGAGGACCCGGCCTGTTCAAACAGGGACCAGAACGGGATTTGTGCCAGCGCAAAATAGATGGCCGCCCACATGCGGGTCCGCTCTTTGCCTTGCAGTTTTACCAGGCTGTAGCTGATCAGGAATATAAACATCAAAACCCCGGTGCCTGCCATCAGCTTGGCCGCCGGTTCAGGGTTCATGATCAATGCAATGGCCACCGCCATGATCAGCAATGCCGAGGAATAACACGCCCATTCCACATTGATCGGGCCAAAGACCTTTTGTTTCAGTTTTTCAGGGTTGGGGGGCTCTGCTTTGCCTTCCAGCCATGGCTGGAATTTCAAAAACGTCAACAAGCCGGCCAACATGCCAATGCCAGCAAGGCCAAAGCCATATTTCCACCCATACACAATGCCCAGCGTACCGGCGGTCAGCGAAGCAAAAAATGCGCCCAGATTAATGCCCATATAAAATATGGTAAAACCGGAATCGCGACGCGGATCGCCAAGCTCGTACAGCTCGCCGACAATGGTGGAAATATTGGCCTTCAAAAAGCCAACCCCCGCAATAATCAAAGCCAGAGACAGATACAGTATGGCAACAAAAAGCGGCTCGCGAATTTTATGGGTTTGGTATGATGCCGTATCAATAACACCTGGCAGGCCAACGGCCGCCGGATCAGCAATGATCATCTGGCTGGCATCATCATTAAAGGAAATTTCTGACTTACCCGTATCAGAGAGGATAATCTGGGTGGCATCACCGCCGCGCCCTTCCAGCGTCAACTGGTATTCTGCGCCCTGATAGGTCATGATTTCCTTGGAGCCGGACCCTTCGAACGCCATGCCGAAATGCCCCATGACCAGCAAGATGGCCCCAAAGGTGACCGCCTTTCGCTGTCCCAGATATTTATCGGCCAGCGAGCCACCAAATATGGCCATCACATAAACCAACGAGACATAGGCCCCGTAAATCAGTGCCGAGCGTTCATCGGAAAACAAGAAATGCTGGGTCAGATAAATGATCAACAGGCCGCGCATGCCGTAATAGGAAAAGCGCTCCCACATTTCGGTTGCGAACAAAATGGCCAATCCGCGCGGATGGCCAAAAAAATGATGTGTCATGTAAGCCGGTGTTTGCAACCTGCGCCTTGTCTGCTGCCACGATGGTACTCCCCAATTTATGCGTCGCGTTCTCTTAGATTCGCGTTGGCGCGCAACAAAGCACGGCGGGGGGGCGTACTCAAGTACTGATGGGGAATTCACCTTTGCAGATCAGAGCTTCTCCTCATTAGTGGGTGCATGACCGCGTTATTCTTTAGGGCTCCCGGGCGTGAGACCAGGGACCCGGAAAAATGGACCCCGGCTCAAGGCCGGGGACCCTAGTGTTTGTTCTTCACCCTTCGAGGCTTCGCCCATAAAAGGGCTACGCACCTCAGGATGAGGAGGAGTAATATTTAATCCCACCCCCTCATCCTGAGCTTGTCGAAGGATGAAAGCAGTACGCCTCGTGCTTCGACAGGCTCAGCATGAGGGGGCCATTATAACATCCGTGTCATTACCCGGCTCGTCCGGGTAATCCAGTTTCAGTTTTAAGGCCGCATTGGATTGCCGGGACAAGCCCGGCAATGACAGGTCTGGGAAGGTTCGCCTTCCCCTTAGAGGCCCCGGGCCTGCGCCCCGGGACCCATCCCTCAATGTCGATCAGCCCATGCCTGGCATGGTAAAGACGTTCAGCTTGTTGCCGTCCATATCGCGAAAATAACCAGCATAAAACCCGCTTTCCCCGCGTGGGCCGGGTTTGCCTTCACACACAGCCCCCAGCGCGATGGCCTTGGCATAAACCTTGTCCACCAGATCGGTTGAATTGGCGGTTAGCGCCACCATCACCCCATTACCAACGCAGGCCTCTTTGCCATCAAATGGCTTGGTAATGGAGATAGCAGCGCCGCTGCCATCGGCGGTCCAGGCAATAAACCTGTCATCTTCCATCATACGTTTGCCGCCAAGCTCTGCCAGCAATTCATCATAAAATGCCGCGGCCTTGTCGAAATCATTGGTGCCCAGGGTGACGTATCCGATCATGGGATGCTCCATCATTAAAAATCATCAATGTTTCTATTATGTTCTTTTTGTAAACATAACGCAATGGCCCAAAATTGCATGGCGACCCAACAGATCGTCTGGCTTAATACGCCCCGGCCGTGAAGATCATGTCCAGATCGCCTTCCCATTCGCCATGATAACAGGCGATCAGTTCTTCGGCGGGGGTGATGCCGGAACGGGCAATGTCTTCCATGCCGCGCAAAAACAGGCTTTCATTTTCGCCGTAATGATTGCACCGGCAACGGCGCTTTAGCCCACCATGAGAGATTTCCAATACGTTTTGCGCGATCTTCTGCATCGTGGTTTCACGAAACGGTGCATTCAGGCCCAGCGTTGGGGCGGTGCGGCGCAAACCTTCGCGTTCATACGCATTCCAGTCCTTGACCAGTGCCCAGGCTTCATCCAGCGCCTGATCATCATAAAAGATCCCGGTCCAGAAGGCAGAGAGCGCGCACAGGCGGGACCAGGGCCCACCATCGGCACCGCGCATTTCCAGAAAGGTTTTCAGCCGCACTTCGGGAAAGAGAGTGGAGATATGGTCTTCCCAATCCTTCAGGGTCGGCTTTTCGCCGGGCAGAATGTCCAGCTTGCCGGCCATAAAATCGCGAAAGCTCTTGCCCGAAGCATCCAGATAATGCCCATCACGCTTGACGAAATACATCGGCACATCCAGGGCGTAGTCCACATAGTGCTCGAACCCGAACCCCTGTTCAAAGACAAACGGCAACATGCCGGTACGGTCCGGGTCGGTATCGCCCCAGATATAGCTGCGATAGGACAAAAACCCGTTGGGCCGCCCATCGGCAAAGGGCGAATTGGCAAATAGCGCCGTGGCCACCGGCTGTAGCGCCAGTGAGGTGCGGAACTTTTTCACCATGTCGGCCTCGGAGGCAAAATCCAGATTGACCTGCACCGTGCACGAGCGGAACATCATCTGACGTCCCAGCCGCCCGACCTTGGGCATATAATCACGCATGATCTTATAGCGCGGCTTGGGCATGATCGGTGTATCTTCCAGGGATGTAACCGGCGAAAAACCCACCCCTAAAAAGCCGGCGCCCATTTCATCGGCAACTTTTTTGACCTCTTTGAGGTGCGCATTCACCTCGGAACAGGTTTCGTGAATGTCTTTCAGCGGCGCGCCGGACAGCTCGAACTGGCCACCCGGTTCCAGCGTGATGGTGGCCCCTTCGCGGGAAAGGCCGATCATAAAACCTTCCTCGACCATGGGCGCCCAGCCAAAGCGTTGCAGGCCTTCCAGCATTTTCAAAATGCTTGGTCCCTTGGCGTCATAGGGCAATGGCCCATGATCGCTCAGGCGAAAACCAAACTTTTCATGTTCGGTGCCAATGCGCCAATCCTCGGGAGGTTTACACCCAGAGGCCAGATATTCCACCAGCGCCGATTTATCCTCAACCGGCGCGTTCTTATCCATGGCAGACATACAGCCTCTCCTTCAGCCCGAAGATCATGATTTAGGAAGGCGCTTTCCCAAGGGCAAGTCACAAACTGGAGAAGTGCAGCAATAACCCTGATTATTTTGCTGTTTTCCAGTCACCATTTATGGCCTGCCACAGGCTCAGCGCCGCCACCGCCGCCGTATCGGCGCGTAAAATGCGCGGCCCCAGGGTCACCGGGCGCACAAAGGCACAGGCGCGTAAAGTTTCCCGTTCCTCGGGGGTAAAGCCCCCTTCCGGACCGATCAGGATAGCCCCTTTGAGACCGGGGGGATTGGTAGTCAGGCTTTCCAGCATGGGCAGTGCCCGGCCATGTTCGCCACCCCAGGGCTGGTCCGCATCCTCGCCGGCTTCATCACAAAATATCAGCGTCCGTTCCCCATCCCAGTTTTCCAAGACGTCTTCCAAAGAGGCGGGCGCCATGATTTGCGGCAAATCCAGCCGTTCGGTCTGTTCGGCCGCCTCGCGGACAATCAGGGCCATGCGTTCATCGCGCAAAGGCCGCGCCGTGGTGCGCCGGGTCTGCACGCTTTGTAAAGCACGCACCCCCAATTCGGTGGCTTTTTCGATTATAAATTCTGACCGGCTCTTCTTGACCGGTGCAAATAACAGCAACAGGTCCGGTACAGGAACAAACAGGCGGCTTTGCGTCTCGATATGTACCTGCACGACTTTGCGCTCAACCTGTGTTATCCGCGCCAGCCATTCCCCGCTTTGCCCGTCAAACAGGCGCAAAGGATCGCCCACACGGCGGCGCATGACATTGGCCACATAATGCGAGGCCTCGCGGTCCAGCGTCACATACAGATCCGCACACAACGGTTCATCAACATAAAGTCTTGGTGGTGCTTTCATTGGCCAAATGCACCCGAAGGCACGCCAAAGGTCAAGTCCGGCTTGACGCGCGGCGCACAATTGTATGCAACAGGGCATGGAAGAAGATCACAAACGCATTGCCGATGCCGTCCCCCAGGGCTGGGTGGATACCCGCGCGCCGCGCCGCTGGCGGCCATTTTTGCGCCTGGCGCGCTATGACCGGCCCATCGGGTTCTGGCTGTTGGCCATTCCGTGCTGGATCGGCATGGCGCTGGCGCATCTGGGCCAGCCATGGACCGCCCATGACGGCGTGCTGGCGCTCAGCTTCTGGGTCGGCGCGCTGGCCATGCGCGGGGCGGGCTGTACCTATAATGATATTGTCGATCGCGATCTGGATGCGAAGGTCAGCCGCACTGCCTTGCGCCCCATAGCCTCGGGCGCGGTCAGCGTCAAAACCGCCTGGGCGTTCCTGATGCTGCAATGCCTGGTCGGTCTGGGGGTGTTGATCATCCTGCCCGCCATGGCGCGCCTCGTGGCGCTGGCCGCCATCCCGCTGATTCTCGGCTATCCCTATATGAAGCGCATCACGTACTGGCCTCAGGCCTGGCTGGGCCTGACCTTTAACTGGGGGGGTGCTGGTGGGTTATGTCGCCATTCATGGCACCATCACCACGCCGCTTTTGCTGGCCTATGCGGGTCTCTTTTTCTGGACGCTGGGCTATGACACCATTTACGCCCATCAGGACAAGGAAGACGACGCCCTGATCGGGGTTAAATCCACCGCGCGCCTGTTTGGGCGGCATACCAGGAACGCACTTTTTGTGATCTACGCGGCAACCCTGATTCTATTAGCCTTTGCCGGGATTACCCAGGCCAGACTTCTGGAAACCGCGGATCAGGCGATCATTGTGGGCAGTTGGCTGCCCACCTTGTTGTTTGCGTTTTTTTCTGGCCGAACAAATCACCAAAACTGATTTTAATGACGCCAATGCCTGTTTGCGGGCCTTCAAACAAAACAAAATTGCCGGGCTGGTTTATGTCATTACGCTGGCGTTTTCCCCGCCGCTATTGGCATGGCTGCAAAGGGTGTTTGATGCATCATAAAGAGGCCCATGCGCACCTGAGCACTGATCCGGTGATGGACACCCTGATCGCCCGTCACGGCCCCTGCCCGTTAAGGCAGAATCCCGAGGTCAGCCCCTATCATGCGCTGGTCCGTACCATTGTTTTTCAGCAAATTTCCGGGGCCGCGGCCAGCGCCATTATGAAGCGCTTTTTGGCCCTGTTTGACGAAGATTTTCCGCGCCCCGAATCTCTGGCCACCATGGACTGGGAGGTGCTGCGCGCCGCCGGTCTGTCCCGCAACAAGGCGCTGGCGGTCATTGATGTGGCGGCCAAATCGCTGGACGGCACCATCCCGGTGCAAGGCACGCTGGCAGCGCTTAGCGATGAAGAGGTGATCAGCCGCCTGATCACCGTGCGCGGCATCGGCAAATGGACCGCCGAAATGTTTTTGATGTCCACCCTTGGGCGACCAGACATTTTGCCGTTGAATGATGTGGGCCTGCTGAACGGTGCCAAAATCGCCTATGGTCTTCAGAAACGCCCCGATGCAGAGGTCTTTGCCAACATGGGTGAAAACTGGCGGCCATGGCGCTCGGTCGCATGCTGGTATTTATGGCAGGCCGCCGATACCAAACTGGCTTAATCGCCCTGTAACAATGCCCGGGCCGCGGCGCGGGCCTCGTCCGACACATCGGCACCGGCCAGCATACGGGCGATTTCCTCGGTGCGCTCTTCCTCGCTCAGCACCCGAAGGCGGGTCAGGGTTGCCTTGTTCTTTTCATATTTTTCCACGCGGATCTGGGTATTGGCGCGCGCTGCCACTTGCGGGCTGTGAGTCACCATCAACACCTGCGCACCCTTTGAAAGGTCCGCCAGCCGCCGCCCCACCGCATCGGCAACCGCGCCGCCAACGCCCTGATCGATCTCGTCAAAAATCATCGCGGCCGGTCCGTCCTTGCTGGCCAGGCTGGCCTTGAGCGCCAGTGAAAAGCGCGACAACTCCCCCCCCGAGGCAATGGCCCCCAACGGCCCAAAGGGTGTACCCGGATTGGTGCTGACTTCGAAATGGATCTGGTCACAACCGCCGGGGCCACAACGATCAGGCGCCAGCATGGTCTGGCGCACCGCAAAGCGCGCCTTTTCCATTTTCAGCGGTATCAGTTCGCGGGCCAACGCCTGTTCCAGTCGCTTGCCCGCCTTGGCCCGTTTGGTGGCCAGCGCCTTGGCCGCATTATCATAACGTCCCTTGGCGGTCTCCAGTGCCGTGCGGGCGGCTTGTTCTTCCTCGGCCAGATTTTCCATGCTTTGCAATTGCGCGGTCAACTGTGTGCGCAAATCAGCAAGATCATCCACATTGACGCTGTGCTTGCGGGCCGCGGCACGCAGCGCAAACAAGCGCTCTTCAGTACGTTCCATCCGGTCCGGCTCTATATTCAGGGCATGCCCGGCATCATCCAGCGCCGAAGCCGCCTCGCCCATTTCAATCAGCGCCCGTTCCAGCGCGCTGGCGCTGCGCTCCAGAGGCAGTTTTACCGCCTCGGACTGATCGCCGCCCTGCAGGCCGGCAATGGCCTGTTCCAGCGAGCCCAGTGCCGAAGACAGACGCGCTTCCAGCCCGCTGCCATCCTGTAAAATGGCATTGGCGTTTTCTACCTTTTCCGCCAGCTTGTGAGCCTGCATCAAAAATGCCCGCTCATTGGCCAGGGCCTCTTCTTCGCCCTCTACCGGGTCCAGCCGGTTCAGCTCTTCCAGTGAGGCGCGCACAAATTCGCTTTCTGCTTCGCTGTTTTCCCGGCGCGTGATGACCGCGTCCAAGTGCTCACGCGCCTCCTGAAAGGCGCGCCACAGCGCCCCCAGCGCCGCAACCTCGCCGTGCAGATTGGCGGTTTCGTCCAGCAGGGGACGGTGCGTAGCCGCGTTCAGCAGACCTTGCCCATCGTGCTGGCCATGAATTTCCAGCACCTTTGATCCCACCTCCTGTAACAGACGCGCCGAGACCGGCTGGTCATTGATAAAGGCGCGGCTGCGGCCATCCGCCCCCAATGTGCGGCGCAAGACCAGATCTTCGGCGGCATCCCAATCCACCCCGGCTTCGTTCAGCACCGCAAAGGCCGGATGGTTTTGGGGCAGGGTAAAGACCGCCACCACGCTGGCCTGGTCCGTGCCGGCGCGCACCAGTGACTTGGCCCCACGCATGCCCAGCGCCAACCCCAAAGCATCCAGAATGATGGATTTACCCGCGCCGGTTTCCCCGGTCAGAGCCGTCAGCCCCGGCGCAAAACCGATATCCAGCCGGTCGATCAGAACCACATTGCGAATATTAAGTGCGTTCAGCATGAAACGTCAGAACAAGCGTCTCCAGGTACGGCTGAAGAAAGACCCTTTATTCTTTGTTTTATGCTCATCGCCCTCAGCCTCCGCCACACTGGTCACCCCATACTTGGTCAGCAGGCGATAGGTGTCCTTATACCAGTCCGTGCCCGGATAATTATACCCCAGAACCGCAGCAACCTGTACCGCTTCGTCCATAATCCCCAAACGCACATAGGCCTCGACCAGACGGTGCAGGGCCTCGGGCGTATGGCTGGTGGTTTCATAGGTATCGATCACATGCTGGAAACGGGCAATGGCGGCCAGATTATAGCCGCGTTTCAGATACCAGCGGCCAACCGCCATATCCTTGCCCGCCAGCTGGTCATTGGTCAGATCAATCTTCAGGCGGGCATCACGGGCATATTCGCTGTTGGGAAAGCGCCGCACCACCTGACGCAGGGCCTCCAGCGCCTTTTTGGTTTCGGTCTGATCGCGCCCCACATCCGATATCTGTTCAAAATGACAGATCCCGATCAGGTAATAAGCATAGGGCGCACTGCGCGATCCCGGGTGCAGGGCCACAAAGCGTTGGGCCGCATTGATCGCGTCTTCATATTTATTGGCCTGATAATTCGCATAGGCCGCCATCAGCATGGAGCGTCTGGCCCAGACCGAATACGGGTGCTGGCGTTCCACCTCATCAAACAGCAAAACCGCTTTTGGCCAGTCCCGCCGGCTCATGCGATCATACCCCTCCAGATAAATTTTCTCGGCGGGGCGTTCTACATAGGCCAGTTTTTTCTTGCCCTTGCTGCCACACCCGACGGTGAAAACCAGGGAGGCAAGCAGCAAGGCAGTCAAGATTTTAGGCATTTTATTTGGCATAATACGGTCTGATTTCATGGATACGAAAACTCTATCTACCCCGAAGTCCTGTCCGGGTGAAGCGCTAAGCTGGAACAATCACACTTTTGCCCAGATTGAAAAGGCAAAACACCGTTCTGGCATCCCTTTTATAGATCAGCCCAAGGTCGGGATTCCCATCTCAGAGCGTGCCCCGGCTCAAGGCCGGAGGCCCTGGGGGCGTGTGGCTCCATACTTCGAGGCCCTTCGGGGTGCGACGCCCGCCCTCAGGACACCTCAGTATGAGGTAGAGAATAATATGCAAACCTCATCCTGAGGTACGAACGAAGAGAGCCTCGAAGGATGACTAGAATAATACCCCATCCACGCCGGTGTGGGACAAAATATTTCTACCCCCATCCCCAAATCCATGGCACCGGCCAAGAGACGATCTCTTTCCTCTCCCGGGTGGGAGAGGAATGAGGTGAGGGATCATAGACTTAAAGAAAGCGCACTATCTTTGCTTCCCAAGCCCCTCATCCCAACCTTCTCCCCAGGGAGAAGGAGCGCCGCCGAGGATAGCAAACCTGAGGGTCAAAGAGGGTCACCTCATACCCCTAGGCATGCCCGTCTTTACCCCTGAATTACCCCTAAAGTTTGCAAAACTGCCCCTGAAACGTCCCTCATTTACCCCTCATTACCCCTGCTTGTCCCTCGGATAAGCGGGGATAAAACCAAAGTTATGCCCGCCCTGAATAGGCAGGATACAATGAGAGCATTTGCACATCGGGTGATCCGGATTCAGTTTTCAATCTGGTGCCATTGCCAGGCCTCGGGATCATCCATCAGGGTTCTGATCAGGGCATTGTTCAGGGCGTGCCCGGCACAATTAGAGGTAAAATGCCCCCATACCGGTGCCCCGGCCAGGGCCATATCGCCAAGAATATCCAGAATTTTATGGCGGACAAACTCGTCGGTAAAGCGTAACGCGTCTTCGTTTTGCATGGTCATGCCATCGACCAGAATGCAATTGTCCAGCGTGCCGCCAAGCGCCAGCCCCGCCTCTTTCAAGCTTTTGATTTCATGGGCTAAAGCAAAGGTGCGCGCCGGGGCGATGTCGGTAATAAACCCGGCCGCCGTCACGGCAAAATCATAACTCTGATCACCGATCAGGGTATCCGGATAATCGATACGGGCGCTGATCTTGGGAGTGGTTGAGGGCGCGAGGCGAACCCAGCGTTCACCATCCCGGCAGGTGATGGCTTTGCGCACCTCGATATAACGCCGCGGGGTGTTTTGGCGTACCAGCGCGGCCTCACCAAGCAGGTCGACAAAGGCCCTGGCGCTGCCATCCATGGCCGGGATTTCCGGGCCGCTGACCTCAACAACCGCGTTATCCACGCCACAAGCCGTTAAGGCAGCCAACAGGTGTTCGGTGGTGGCCAGACTTTGTCCCTTTGCATTGCTGATGCTGGTTCCGCGTCGGGTTTGGCAAACCGCCCCCGGATGCAAGGCGATTCTGGCCTCTTTGTCCGAACTGTCCTTACGCACAAATACCAGACCGGTGTCTGCCGCGGCCGGACTAAGACCAAGATGGACCGCCGCCCCGGTGTGCAAACCAACCCCCGTGCAAGACACGGGCTTGCCCAGGGTATGTTGCCATCGGGGCGGCGCCGAAAATGGAAATGGTTCTTGCACGATTGGTTGGCCTGCCTATGCGGGTTAAGGCAGGCACCCTAGGACGTGGATTGACAAAAGCGCAATAAACATTGCGTTTCAAATTATGACCAAAGATATTCCCTTAATTGGCCTGGCGGCGCAAAAAGGCGGGAATTTCAAGCTCTTCGTCAATATGACCACCAAAAAGATCCGCCGTGGGAGCTTCTTCTTCGCGCACCGGGGCTTCGCGCCGCGGCTCGCTGTGATGGTTCATTTTTGGCAACTCATCGGCAATAAAGGCAGGCGGCGGGCCGGACGGCTTGCGGCGCAGACCCAAAAAGCCCAAACCAAAGCGGCTTTGACGCGGTTGTTCTTCGGCAAGCTCTTCGGGTGCTCTTTCGGCGACAAAAGGCTCTTCTTCCTTTACGGGGGCGCTCTGCATCACGGCCTCTTCATGTCCACAATCCAGAGGGGGGTATTCCAGCACCTCTTCAGCAAGCGGGGCCGCCTCTGCCGGGGCTTCGACTGTGGGAAGCACTGGTGGTTCGGGAGCAACTGGTGGCACCGGTGCCTGAGCCATAACGGGATTGGGGCGAGGCGCCGCCATAGGCGCGGCCACCGTCTCGCGCGGCGCCTTTTGGGCCTGGTTCATATCAATGCCGGTGGCCACCACGGAAACCCGCATAACCCCGTCCAGACTGTCATCAAAAGTGGCCCCAACAATAATATTGGCCCCTTCGTCGACTTCGCCGCGGATCAGTTCGGCGGCCTCGTCGACCTCGTGCAGGGTCAGATCGGCACCGCCGGTAATATTGATTAACACGCCTTGCGCGCCGCGAATGGCCACATCATCCAAAAGCGGATTGGCAATGGCGGCCCGCGCTGCCTCGACGGCACGATCTTCGCCGCCGGCTTCGCCGGTGCCCATCAGCGCCTTGCCCATTTCGTTCATTACGGTGCGTACATCGGCAAAGTCCAGATTGATCAGGCCGGGCTGTACCATCAGGCTGGTCAGGCCGCGCACACCCGAATGCAATACTTCGTCGGCCATGGAAAAGGCGTCCGTAACCGTGGTCTTGTCATTGGTAATGCGGAACAAATTCTGGTTGGGAATGATGATCAGGGTATCAACCGCCCCTTGCAGGTCTTCAATGCCCTGTTCGGCAATGCGCATGCGACGATCGCCCTCAAAGCGAAATGGCTTGGTGACCACCCCGACAGTCAGAATACCGCGTTCGCGGGCCAGCCGCGCAATGACCGGCGCCGCGCCGGTGCCGGTGCCGCCGCCCATGCCGGCGGTGATGAACACCATGTGCGCGCCTTCAATCTGGGCATTGATTTCGTCAATTGAGTCTTCAGCAGATTGCGCGCCTTTTTCAGGGTCTGCCCCGGCCCCCAGGCCGCCGGTAATGCCCGGCCCCATCTGGATGGTGCATTCAGCCTTGGAAAAATGCAGCGCCTGGGCATCAGTATTGGCGACCACGAATTCGACCCCTTGCAGGTCGGCCTCGATCATATTGTTGACGGCATTGCCACCGGCACCCCCAACCCCGAAAACGACAATGCGTGGTTTAAGTTCCAGTACTTTGGGTGCAGTCAGCGAAATAGCCATAGTGGCAGGCCCCTAAATATAAAAATCAATGTGCGGCCCTGTTTTGACTCAATACCCTTTAACGCCCAGTTAAGCTTAAGGAAGGATTGACCATCTAAAATGCTATTTACCGGATTAAAACCGGTCTGGCCCAAAGGGTCATAAACCTGATAGAATGATGAGATTAAATTCAGTTATGACGCTGATTCGATGTATGTCCTGTGGATCGCGCCAAAGCCCAAGAGCAATTATGCGAGAACAATCATGTCCAAATCCGTAAAACCACACGGCCTGAATCTGGCGCTGATTATCCCTTTAATCCTGGCCAGCTATGGCAGCGCCTTCACGCCAGCCATGGCGCAAAACAATTCCTATTATAATGACACACCGCGCAAACACGCCTGCGCAAACCACAAAAAGAAAAAGAAAAACAAGATATTGGGTGCCTTGGGTGGGGCGGCTGTTGGCGGCTTTGTCGGCCGTAAAATTGATGGCGGCACACACCGTGAAACCGGCACGATTTTGGGGGCCGTGGGCGGCGCGATTGCTGGCCAGGCCATTGCCGGTAAAATGTCATCCTGTGACCGCTACCTTCAGGATGAAGCGGCAGTGCGGGCCATTGAAAGCGGCCATGCGCAAAACTGGTCCAATGATGACAGCGGCTATGGCGGCACCACCGAACGGGCACAATCCTTTATCGACAGCCAGGGACGCCAGTGTAATACCATCACCACCAAAACCGCCGACAAAAACGGCCATTACGATCCGGAAACGATCATCCTGTGTAAAAATGCCAACGGTACCTGGGATCGTATGTAAGGTGGTTTCGGCCCGGGCCTAGAAATTATCTTTCAGCCAGCTCCAAAGCTGTTTGACTGGATTTTCCTGTTGACCGGGGTGACGCCGACGCCCGCCTTTGGTCAGGTCCGGTGCGCCAAAAATGGCCTCGCGCGGGCCGGAAATGACGTGATGTAAAGTACCGGCAGTGGCGGCAAAACCTGCCCCGTTTACCGCATCGCCAAGCCCGGAAAGCCGCAAGGGCCGGCCCAGGCGAACCTGTTTGTTCAAGATGCGTCCGGCCAGTTCGCGCACCCCGTCCAGCTGGCTGGCACCACCCACCAGCACCACCCGTTCGCCGGCATCGCGATAGACACCGCCGTTTTGCAATTGCGCCCGTACCATTTCGAAAATCTCTTCCAGACGCGGGCGGATCACACTGGTCAGCACCGCCCGGGGGGCCTGATCGGTGCGCATGCCCGGATCATCGCACATGCCCGGGCAATCGATCATTTCAAAATCATCATCGGGACCATCCAGCACTGTGCCATACATGGTTTTGATGCGTTCTGCCGCGGCCACGGGCGTGGACAGCCCGCGCGCGATATCATTGGTGACATTCTGGCCGCCAAGGGGCACGGCCCCCAAATGCACCAGCGCGCCATCACAAAAGACCGCGAACGAGGTAGACCCCGCCCCCATATCAATCACCGTAGCTCCCAAATGCATTTCATCATCCACCAGCGCCGCCAGCCCGGCGGCATAGGGGGTCGCCACAATGGAACGCAAATCCAGTCGGCACCGGTCCACCACCAGCGCCAGATTGCGCAAGGGATTTCGATCCACACTGACCACACACACCTCTACGCCCAGACGGGAGGCAAACATGCCGCGCGGATCGCGCACATCCACATTGTCATCAACGCTGTAACGCTGGGGGATGGCATGGATGATCACCCGGCCTTCGTCCTGCCAACTGGCCAGCGCGGTTTTGAGCACCCGTTTGACATCACGGTTATTGACCTCGCGGCCATTAATGGCGGCCATACCACGCACTTTCTGAGCGCGCAAAGAGGGCCCGCAATAATTCAGCGTCACCGCATTGATGGAAATACCGGCCATGCGCTCGGCCTGTTCAATGGCCTGACGCACCGCAGATTCGGTGGCATCCAGATCAATAATACTGCCAGCGCGCAGCCCTTTTGAGGACTGATGCCCCACCCCGGCAATACGGATGGTGGCACCGGGCAATTCCCCCGGACGGGCAACAAAACAGGCGATTTTGGAGGTGCCAATATCCAGAACCCCCACGGCCCCCTGGCGCGAAGACAGTCCGGCTTGATTGGCATTGGCGGAAGAGGGCGACCCCACAACAGCATGCTTCCTCACGAGAGCCGCTCCGCTTCATGCTCTGCAACCGGCGAGGTCAACTCGCCTGGACGCACAAAAATCTGCCCCGGCAAACGCGCATCTATGCGCCTTAGCGGCAGCGACAATAACGAGGCCACTTTGGCATTGTGTTCAAAAACATCCAGAACCAGTGCCGGATTATGTGCCGGCAACATCAGGTCCGCGCCATTATCCAGACGCAGGTTCCAGCGCCGGTTCGACACCCGAATATAGGCCTGTACCCGCGCCGCCAGATGGGGGTAGTCTTGCATCACCTGTAAAAACCCTTGCAAGGCCTCGGCACCGCCTTGGCCCACCACCAGAGGCAAAGTGGGGAAATCCTCTGCTTTGGCCGAAAGAAGAGCCTTGCCGTTTTTGCTGACCACCTGCCATTTGCCCGCCGATTGCCAGAGCGCGAAAGGCGCCCGTTCCACCACAATTACGGTCAAGCGGTTGGGAAGCTGGCGTATAATGCGCGCTTCCTTGATCCATCCCAAATTTTCTATACGGCGGCGGGCCTGATTAAGGTTGACCGCAAAAACCAGCTCCCCTTCCTCAACCGCCAAAGCGCGCCGCACCGCGACTTTATCGCGGGTGTTCAGCATATCGCCAGACGGCCCGACCACTTCAATATGTTCGACCCGAAACCCGGCCGCCAACAGGCTGTTGGTCATCATGGTGCGGGTGGATTGTATGGCTTCACCAAGGCTGCCGGACAGCCAAAGACCCAATATCAGCACCACTGCCAATGAGCCCAAAAGCCCCATAATGGTACTTCGCACATTATGGCCGCGCTTTACATCGCGCGCCCGCGCGTGCAGCCAATTGGTTGCCTTGCGTGGCACCGGGCGGCGTTTGGACACAGGTTTGCGCCGGCGCGAGGGCGCCGTTTTGGCCTTAATCTTTGGTTTTGCCCGCTGCGCAGCACGGGACATGGGCATTCTCCGCCATCCATTCGACGAGATCGTCAAAACCGATCCCCACATGGTTCGCTTGTTCTGGAGCAAGCGAGGTAGCAGTCATGCCCGGTTGGGTGTTAATTTCGAGTAACCTTAAGAAATTATTTTCATCATCAAATCGAAAATCTGAGCGCGTCAAACCCCGGCAATCGAGCGCCCTGTGCGCCGCCAAAGCCTGTTCCATAGCCATTTTTTCTATGGTTTTGGGAATATCCGCCGGGATCTGGTGCACCGAGCCACCATCTGCATATTTTGCTTCGTAATCATAAAAGGCAGTATGGGGACAAATTTCCGTAACTGCCAAGGCGCGATCCCCCAGAACCGCCACCGTCAGCTCCCGCCCCGGTATATATTCCTCGATCAGGATTTCATCGCCATAGGGCCAGTCATCACCACCCAAAATAGCGGGGGGATGCGTGGCCCCTTCCCGGACGATCACCACCCCGACGCTGGAGCCCTGTGCATTGGGTTTGGCCACATAGGGGGGCAGCAATATATGAGTTTTGGCGGCCTCAAACCGACTGACCAGTACGCTTTTGGGGCATTTAATTCCCGCCGCCTCCAGCACCGCCTTGGCCCGGTGCTTGTCCATGGCCAACGCCGAAGCCGCCACACCGGAATGGGTATAGGGCTTGCCAAAAGTGTCCAATATGCCTTGCACACGGCCATCCTCGCCCCATTCCCCGTGCAGGGCATTAAAAATCACATCGGGGTTGATCCGGTCCAGCTCGGCAGCCAGATCACGCCCCGCATCAATTTCGCTGACCTGCCAGCCCTGGCGGCGCAAGGCATCGGCACAGGCCTTGCCCGAGACCAGCGAAACCTCGCGCTCGGGGCTAAGCCCCCCCAGCAAAACGGCGATATGTCGGCTCATTGTGGCTCTCCCACCCGTTTGATTTCCCAACGCAGATCTATACCGGACTGTTTGCGCACATCATCGCGAATTCCCTCGCCCAGGGCTTCAAAATCGGCGGCGCTGGCATGGCCGGTATTGATCATGAAATTGCAATGCTGTTCTGACATTTGCGCCCCGCCTACCTGGCGGCCACGCCCGCCCACAGCATCAATCAATTGCCAGGATTTATGACCATCAGGATTGGCAAAAGTGGAACCGCCGGTTTTTTCCCGTATCGGCTGGCTGGCCTCGCGCCGGGCCGTGATCTCGTCCATACGCACCTGAATTTTGGTACGATCATCCGGCGTGCCTTCAAAGAGGGCCTCAACGAATATCCAGTCCTCTGGTGCATCTGAATGACGATAGGAAAAGCCAATGTCCTTGGCGTTTTTCACCACCAGCCGCCCCAGCCGGTCTATAGCCACCATTTCACGCAAACGATCCTTGGTCTCGGCATCATAACAGCCCGCATTCATCCGTAACGCCCCACCGATCGTGCCCGGTATGCCCGCATAAAATTCCAGCCCCGCCAGCCCGGCTTTGGCCGAGGCCCTGGCCACGGACTTATCCAAGGCCGCCGCCCCGGCCCGGATATGATTGCCTTCGATAGCGATCTTGCCAAAGGCCGGGCCAAGGCGCACCACCACGCCGCGCACACCGCCATCACGCACCAATAAATTGGACGCCACCCCCATGGGGAAAACCGCAATTTCTTTGGGACAGGCGGCCAGAAACAGGGAAAGATCCGCCTCGTCGGCCGGCATGAACAATACATCGGCAGCGCCGCCCACCCGAAGCCAAGTATAGGGGGCCAAAGGCACATCAAAAAGCAACTTGCCCCGCACTTCGGGCAAGTGTCTGGCAATGGCCGTTACGCTCAACCCAGCGCCTCCAGCTCGGCTTGCAGATTTTTTGCCCAAGTGGTGATGTCGCCTGCGCCGAGAAACAAGATAGTGTCGCCCTTGGCCGCGTGTTCGCTAATCTGTTTTGCCATGGTTTCACGCTCAATCTGTTCGGCATGACGGTGACCATGAGTGCGCAGGCCGTCCACCAGCCCCTTCGCGTCTATTCCCTCAATGGGGGTTTCACCGGCCCGAAAGACCGGGGCGACAAACACCATGTCCGCATCATTAAAACAGGTGCAAAACTCCTCAAAAAGGGCGCTGAGACGAGAGTAGCGGTGCGGCTGAACCACCGCCAAAACCTTGCCTTTGGTAATGCTGCGCGCGGCCTTTAGCACGGCGGCAATTTCCACCGGGTGATGGCCATAATCATCAATAATGGCAGCGCCATTCCATTGGCCAACCCCGGTAAAGCGGCGCTTGACGCCGGTAAAGCCGGTCAAGGATTTTCGGATGCTTTGCTCGCTGGCGCCCAGCTCGCGCGCCACGGTAATGGCAGCCATAGCGTTTTGAACATTATGATCCCCCGCCATGGGCAAGACCATATTGTTCCAGCGCTCGCCCCCATGGCCGTCCTTAGCCTCGAACACCGCATCAAAAATGGCGTTGCTGTCTTCGGTGCGGGCGTTTTCAATGCGCGCCCCAGCCTGGGGGGGTGAAGCCATAGGTCAGCACTTTGCGGTCTCGCACTCGCGCCACCAAGGCCTGGACTTCGGGATGATCCAGACACAGAACCGCAAAGCCATAGAACGGGATGGCCTCGACAAACTGGTCAAAGGCGGCACGCAAGGCATCAAAGCTGCCATAATGTTCCATATGTTCGGGATCGATATTCGTCACCACCGCCACGGCGCCCCGCAGTTTGAGAAACGAACCATCGGATTCGTCCGCCTCGACCACCATCCATTCACCGCCGCCCAGTTTGGCGTTCGAACCATAGGCGGAAATAACCCCGCCATTGATCACGGTAGGGTCCAGCCCGGCGCCATCCAGCAAGGCCGCGACCAGCGAAGTGGTGGTGGTTTTGCCATGGGTGCCGGCAATGGCGACCGACCATTTCAGGCGCATCAGTTCGGCCAGCATTTCGGCGCGGCGCACAATGGGAATACCAAGGGCGCGGGCCGCATCCACCTCTGGATTGCCGCCTTTAATGGCAGTGGAGGTCACCACCGTGCCCACGCCCTGAATGTTTTCCGGTCCGTGCCCAATGCGAATATCCGCACCAATTTTGCGCAGCCGCTTTACATTGGCATTATCGGATATGTCTGATCCGCGCACCTTATAGCCCAGATTGATCATCACCTCGGCAATGCCGCTCATGCCAATGCCGCCAATGCCGACAAAATGCACAATGCCAATATCAAAGGGTAGGTCTTTACGCATTGTTTTTATCCCAAATCTTCAATTAAGTCGGCCAGGTCCCTGGCCGCCGCCGGGCGGGCCAGCGCCCGCGCCGCCTTGCCGCGTTTCGCCAGATCGGCCGGATCCTCAAGACGAACCGCCATCAGGGCGGCCAGTCGTTCCGGCGTCAGTTTTTCCTCGGCAATGACATCGGCAGCGCCCTGATCGGCCAGGGTTTGCGCATTACGCATCTGGTGGTCATCCATGGCGATAGCCAGCGGGATCAGAATGCTCGGCTTGCCCATGGCCGCGATCTCAGAAACGCTGGAGGCTCCGGCGCGCGCAATGACCAGATCGGCCCGGGCCAGCCGATCGGCAACATCATCAAAAAAGGGCGCAAGCTCTGCGTTCATACCGGCCTCGGCATAAAGGGTTCGAAGGGTGTCCAATTGCTCTTCGCGGGTTTGTTGGACCATATCAAGGCGGTTTTGCAGCGATTGTGGGAGAAGTTTAACCGCCGCCGGCACCGCTTCGCCCAATATACGCGCCCCCAGCGAGCCGCCTAGCACCAGCAGGTTTAACCGTTCTTCCGTGCTCGCGGACGTCTTATCCATGCAGGCCAGAATACTGGCGCGCAAAGGATTGCCCGTCACCACATGACGTGCCTTGGCCGTGGGGGGAAGTTTTTCCAGCACGTCAAAGCCACTGGCGATCAGCTTTGCATTTTTGGCAAACACCCGATTGGTACGCCCCAACACACAGTTTTGCTCGTGCAAAACCATGGGGGTAAAGCTCAGCCGCGCCGCCGCCAGTGCCGGAAACGAGGGATAGCCGCCAAAGCCCGCCACCAGGGTTGGCCGGGTGCGCAGGATCAGCCAAAGGCTTTTCAATATCCCGGCCAACAGGCTGAATATACCCACCATCAGACGGATCGGGTTTTTACCACCCAGACTGGCCGCCGGGATGATATGGCGCTCTGTCTCCGCAAAACCATCGCTAAGCGCCGCGCCGCGCCGATCGGTGATCAGCACAATGCGCCAGCCACGTGTCCGCAGTACGTCGGCCAGCGCCCGCGTCGGGAACATATGCCCCCCAGTGCCGCCCGCGGCCAATATGATGGTCTTGCTCATTCAAAGGCACCGGGGCGGCGACGGGTAAAGGCCAGCAACAGCCCCGCCGTAATACTCATGGCCAGCATGGAGGAACCTCCGTAGGACAGAAACGGCAAGGTCATGCCCTCTGGCGGTGAAATGTGCAAATTCACCGCAATATTGATGGCCGCCTGCAGACCGATCAGCACCGAAAGCCCGGCTACGGCCAATTGTTCGGTCTGGTCGGTCAGGCGCAGGGCGCTGGAAAAGCCGCGAAACAGAATGATGGAAAAAAGGGTAATAATAAAAAGCGCCGCCAGCGTGCCAAACTCTTCCACCGCCACCGAAAAAATATAATCCGTATGGGCTTCGGGCAAAATCCATTTAATCACCCCCTCGCCGGGGCCACGGCCGAATATACCGCCGCCGGTCAAGGCCTCCAGCGCCCGATCGGTCTGTGAGTTTCCATCCCCGGAAGGGGCCAGAAAATGCTGCACCCGGGCGGCGATATAGGGAAAAAAAGGTATAGGCGGCATAAAGCCCGGCCAGGCAAAACGTGCCAAGCCCGATAATCCATACCCATGACATGCCCGACAGGAAAAAGACCGCGCCAAAACTGGCTGTGATCAATACCGTCTGTCCCAAATCAGGTTGTTTCATCAACAGGGAAATCGTGACACCCAACACCATAAAGGCCAGGATCATGGTTGGAGAGCCTTTGATTTTGGCCCGTGAAAACAGCCAGGCCACGGTGACCACAAAGCCGGGTTTCAAAAACTCCGAGGGTTGCAGGGAAAAGGAGCCGATGCGCACCCAGCGCTGGGCCCCCTTGGCCTCATGACCGGCAAAAATGATATAAATCATCAATAACAAGGAGCCGATCAGCACCAGATTGGCAAAGCGGCGCGCATTGACCGGATCGGCCAAAGATACCAGCACCATGATGATCAGACCGGTCCCCGCAAACACACTGTGGCGAAAAAAGAAATAAAACGGATCAGCTATATGATTGCTGGCCGCCGCGCCGGGACTGGCCGCCAGCGACAAAACCAAGCCAACCGCCATCAGAGTGCAAAAGGTAAACACCAGCACCCGGTCCACGCTCCACCACCAGTCGCGCAAGGCCCCAGAAAATTGCAATAAACTTCGATAGAATAGGCTCACGCCGGCCTCTTTTGTTTTTGTCGGGCTTCCAGCCCGCCAACCAGCGCGCGAAAGGCGTCGCCACGGGCCGTAAAATCGACAAATTGGTCAAAAGAGGCACAGGCCGGGGACAGCAATACCACCGCATCAGACAGGCCCGCGTTTTTTGCCGCCTCAAACGCCTGAGAAACTGCATTTTCCAGCGTGCCACATTTTCTGGCTTTGACCTTACCCTTTAGCTGGCGGGCAAAAGCGTCCTGGGCTTCGCCGATCAGAAAGGCCTCTTCAACTGCTCCTAACTGGTCCTGCAGATCTTCCAGACCACCGGATTTGGCCTGTCCGCCGGCAATCCAGAACACATGGGCAAAGGTGCCCAGCGCCTGACGCACCGCATCGGCATTGGTGGCCTTGGAATCATTGACAAAGCGTACGCCCTGCACGCTGCCTACGGTTTCCATACGATGGGCCAACCCCGGAAATGTCATCATCGCGGCGGCAATGGCATCCACGCTCAGCCCCGCATGGCGGGCCGCCGCATACGCCGCCGCGGCGTTCTGGCCATTGTGCTGGCCCTGCAGAGCCGGGGCATTGCCCAGATCCACACGCATTTTAGTTTCATTGGCCGAAGATTCATAAAGTTTGCCGGCCACACAGGAGATGCCCTGGCTTAATATACCCTGTGCGGAAATGGGCACCACCGTGGCCGGCCCCTGCACCATGGCGTTCATGCACAGGCTTTGTGAATGGGTATCATCCATGGAAATGATGGCGATATCACCGCGCTCCTGATGAGCAAAGATCCGGCGCTTGGCCGACTCATAACCGGTAAAGCCGCCATGGCGGTCCAGATGGTCCGGCGAAAGATTCAGCAAAACCGCCCCATTACAATGCAAGCTTTGGGTCAATTCCAATTGATAGGATGACAACTCCAGCACATAAATCATCCCCGGATGTGGTTCCGGCAAATCCAGGCAGGCGGTGCCGATATTGCCCCCCGCATGGGCATCATGTCCGCTCTCGCGCAGAAGATGGGTCAGCAAGACGGTCGTGGTGGATTTACCGTTGGTACCGGTAATGCCGTAGATTACGGGCCGGTCTTTTGGTGCAATGGCATTGATAGCCATGGCGAACAGCTCAGTATCGCCAAGGATCGGCACCCCCACCGCCTTGGCCAGCCTGGCCACATGATGGGGTTCCGGATGAGTGTGGGCAATGCCCGGCGATAACACCAGGGCGGCTATGTCCGACCAGTCGCGCTTGGTCAGATCCTGACAGGTCAGGCCCGGGGCTTCGATTGCGCTTCGCGATTGTTCTCGTTATCGTCCCAGACAATGACCTTCGCACCGCCCGCCAGCAAAGATTTTGCCGCGCTGAGGCCTGTGCGGCCCAGCCCCATGACGGCAACGGTTTTATCTTTGAACCCAATGGCGGCAATCACGATCTTTTCCTATCTCAGTTTCAAGGTGGCCAGCCTCAGCAATGCCAACACCACCGCAATGATCCAGAAACGGATCACAATGGTTGGCTCGGCCCAGCCCAGTTTTTCAAAATGATGGTGAATGGGCGCCATGCGAAACACCCGTTTGCCGGTCAGCTTGAACGAGGCCACCTGGATGATCACCGACACCGCCTCCAACACAAACAGGCCGCCGATAATCGCCAAAACAACCTCATGCTTGACCGAAACCGCAATGGCCCCGATGGCGGCCCCCAATGACAAGGACCCGGTATCGCCCATAAAAATCATCGCCGGCGGGGCATTCCACCACAAAAAGCCCAGCCCGCCCCCCAATCGCGCCGCCACCAGCACCGCCAGTTCAGACGTTCCCGGCACGTAGGGTAATTGCAGATAATCGGTATAATCCACCCGACCGACAATATAGGCAATCAGGCCCAAAGAACCCGCCGCGATCATCACCGGCACAATGGCCAATCCGTCCAGACCATCGGTCAGATTGACCGCATTGGAGGCCCCGACAATGACAAAGGCCCCAAAGAGCAGGTAAAACGGGCCCAGATTGATCAGCACATCCTTGAAAAAGGGAATGGCCACCGCGGTGGAAAATATTGCTGGCGAGGTGACGGATTCTGCTGTCATTTTCACCTCATAAGATAAACGGCGGCACCGGCAATGATGAACTCCAGAAACAATCTGCCGTCCCGAAACCTCGGCGTGAGCGCTTGGTCACTTT